>NZ_NNBP01000009.1 GCF_002803155.1 Streptomyces sp. CB02959 | reverse complement strand
GGAAGCAGCACCGCGCAGTGGCCAGCAGGTACGACAAACGCGACTACATCTTCAACGGCACCCTCACCGTCGCAGCGATCGTCATCTGGCTCCGCGACACCGTCCAAGAGCCATCAGAAACGGCCTAGCGCTTGCTGAAAGGGAGATGGGGTGTGGCCCGGTAGGGGCGCGCACGCACGGCAATCAGCGCCGGTGACTGTGCGCGCCCCGAACCGGTACGAGACTTCAGTGATCCCGGGCGGACGTCCGGTACGGCGCCGCGGCCTGCTTGGCGGCGTAGATGAGCGCGGGCTTCATCTTCGGCCAGAAGTAGCTGTCCTGGCACGAGAACGCCGGGGTGAATCCGGAGCAGTTGCGGCCGTCGCTGTCGCCTATCTCGATGGTGAGGCTGGCCAGCCCCAACTTGTCGTACGTCCAGTCGTCGCTGCCGCCGGACGCGTCGTAGAGGATCTCGCCGGCCTGCCCGGACTGGTAGCCGGTGAGCTTGCCGAGCTGTCCGGCGAGGCCGCGCAGCGCGGCGTCGTTGCCGGTGTGGATGGTGTGGTCGGCCTCCCAGGGGAGCAGGACCATGCTCGCGTCGCTGTGCAGGCTGATCATCAGGCCCTTGGCGGTGGCCGGCGCCGGGTCGGTGTCGCCGGTACCCGTGCGCACCGCCGGATACAGCTTGCGGAACAGGCCCTCCAACGCGGTGTTCTCCGGTTCGGAGTCCGCGGCGGGGCCGAGGTAGATCTCGCTGCACGGCTCGGTGGAGGTGCCCGCGCCGCCGAAGTGGGTGCCCGCGTTGCGGTTGAGGTCCACGCCGGTCTGGCCGTCCGCACCGCAACTGCCCTGGGAGTCGTCGGCGTTCTTGCGCTGGAGGATGGGGTTGTCGCCGCCCTGGGCGACGATGTCGACGCCGTCCGGGTTGGTGATCGGGACGACCCACATCTCGGTGGAGTCCATCAGCGCGGTGATGTCGGAGTTCTTGCCGTACTCGCTGGTCAGGGTGTCGATCCAACGCCAGGAGACCTCGCCCGTGGTCAGCTCCCGCGCGTGGATCTGACTCATCAGGAAGAACCGCGGCTTGGTGGAGTTGGGGTCGAGCCGGCAGTCGTCCTGCTTCATCTTGGTGATGCAGATGGCCTTGAGGTCGCGACCGCCGCGCCCCTTCTGCTTGAGCCAGGACTGCCCGTAGGTGACGACCTTGGCCATGTCCGGGTGCTGGCTTGCGACTTGGTCGAGGTGGGCGTAGTGCGCGTCAACGGTGTGGTAGCCGCCGTCGTAGGTGTCGTCGATGCCGCCGGTCGCACGGGCCGCGTGCGATTGGTGGGGAAGCGGCTTCTGCATCCTCTCCACCGCTGTGGGGGAGAAGCCGAGCCGGCGCAGCCCGGTCGCCGTCGACGGGTCGCCCATGACGAACAGGTCGTCGCCCTGGCGCCGCTCGATCAGGTCGTATCCGGCGGAGATCAGTTTCTGCGCGTCCCGCTGGTCGTGGGTGGGGACACGGTAGACGACCACGGTGTGCCGGCCGGATGCGTCGGCTTTCTGCGGCGCGCGGGCGAGGGCTGACGGGGACATCGGGGACAGCGCGGTGAGCGCCAGGACCATCGCGGCCGCAGCCGTGGTCACGAGGGCTTTCCGGGGCATTGCATGGCCTTCCGTGGGGGGTGGGGGCATCGGCGTGCGGACGGGGCGCGGCCTTCGCGCACGCCTCGCCCGCGGCGGCCCCCGCACTGCCGCGCCATGCGGCACTCCGGGCGCCTCGGCTGATGCCATTGGGCCAATCGGAGGCATGATGCCCTGATCGCGCCCTGCGGAGAAGGGGGCTTCCCGGACATCCTCAATGCTGAAGTCATCCGTTCGGTACGGGAGTTCGGTGCCGTCCGGTCGGGGCCGGTGCGTGGTCGGCCACCCCTTCCGTCACCACACCTCATGGGGACCCATGTCGTTCTCGGGGCCGGGCCGATGGCGGTGGTGCCCCACAACGGACCCGGACGCCTGGCTGCCAAGGAGATGCCCGCTGAGCGGCTCACCGTACGAGGAGTGCGCGGCCCGAACCCCGACGAGGAGTATGTACCGACGGATTGGTACGTCGCCGACCTGAAGGAGCAGGCCCGCAGTCAGCGGCCCCTTCGGCGCTGCTTGTCGAACCGACGCAGCACCCGTACCAGACGCCCCACTCCGGCCGTCGCTCCGAGCCGGAGTGGACACGGGCCATTGCGGGGGCAGCCCGAGGGGGTGCCGCAACGCACGCGGTCGGCACCGGACTCACCCCCGTTTGACACGGCCCCTGACAGCGAGTGCGGCGAGGCCGAGGAGGAGCGGCTCGCTGAACCGGGCGGCCATTTCCGTGTACGTTCCCCAGACGGTCAGATTCTGGCCGCTGGAGCGGAAGACCACCGAGTTGAGGACCACGCGCAGCGACTTGTCCAGGCGGTCCGCGGTGAACCGATCGCCGAAGGACAGCGTCAACTCCGGCTCCTTGGTGTCCACATCGAGCGAGATGCGGCTGCCGACCGGTGGTACGAATCCGGTCGCTGTCTGGTGCGGTGAGGCATTGGGAAGTCCGAGCCCCATCATGAGGACGACGGTGGCCGCGGCCGTCGCGCCGAACCACGCGAGCGATCGGGACGCCCGCATTCCGTAGCCGGAGAACGCCCAGTAGAGATGCAGCAGTAACCGCTCTCCCCGGGAGAGAACGGCGCTGTGGCGGCGCATCTCCATCTCCCCGTAATAGAAGTCCGCCGCGCCCGGCTCGTCCTTGGCGTCCTCGAAGGATTTGCGTAGTTGGCGGTAGAGGGACGTGAGGGTGGCCAGCCCGGGAGCCTCGCCGGGTGCTTCGCCCCGCTCGGTCCAGTCACGGCGGGCGGCGTACGGGCGGGACGGGAGTGAGCGCCAGGACCGCTCCTCCGCGAGCACCATCCGACGGGACCACCAGTGGGGGATGCCCAACCGCCAGTGGACTCCGGTGGGCGGGGCGCCGAACCGCCAGACACCCTCCCGGCGGATCTGGTCGAGATGGTGGGCTCCGGCGAACCGGCAACGGCTCAAGTCGACATCGGAGAGCAGGAGTTGGGCGGCGTCGACGCCCGCCAGGGAGACGACCCGCGCCGGAGAACGTGCCGTACGAGAAATTGGCCTGGCGGAGGAAGCGGGCGCCGGTGAAGTCGGCACCCTGCGGGAAGTGCGCGCACATGCACTCCAACGTCCCGAACGCGGGCCTCCCGTCCGTGGGTTCGCGGACCGCGTCCAGGATCTCGGACAGCAGGTCGGCTGTGACGACCACCCCGCGCAGGTCGAGATCCGCTTCCGGTCCGAGGTCGGCGAGATGCTCGGCGCGCTCGGCCTCGGCCAGGTGGCCCAGGCAAACGTCGTGGCCGTCGACGCGGATGCCACGGCATCCCAACGGGTCGGCGGCATCCGCCTCCGCACCGCAGTAGGGCCAGTTCGGCGGGTCTTGAGACTGAGTCGCGCCACTCATGACGCGATCCTGCCACGCAGGGGAGTCGGCCGAGGAGTAGTTCGAGCGCACCGCCGCCCGCCGCCGAGCCGGGACTTGAACCTACGTGACGACGCGCTCGGCGAACCAGCGGAGGGCTTCCCTCGCCGCCGTGAGGTCGAAGCGCTCGGGGCCGATCAGGAGGTTCAGATGGAGCCCGTCGATCAGTGCGAGAGCGCGGGACGCGTGCGTGTCGACGTCGTCGGGCACCACATGCCCCTGGTCGGCGAGCGTCCTGAGCCACCGCTGGAGCACCTGCGCGGACGAGCGGTGCCCGCTCTCCAGCATCCCGCGTACCGCCGGGAGGGGCTCCGGGCCCAGGGCGAGCCGGTACAGCTCGAACCAGCCGCCCAGCGCCGCCTCTTGGTGCTCGGACGGGGGGAGGAACTGCAGGAGGCAGTCGTACAACCGCTGAGCCGGTTCGCGTGTGTCGTCCGCGATGGCCAGGTCGTCGAGAGGCCCGCTGACGACCGCGGCCGCGACGGCCTGGTGCAGATCGGTCTGGGACGGGAAGTAGTGGCGCAACGTCGTCGGCCCGATGCCTGCCGCGTTCGCGACCGCCCGCACGCTCAGGGCGCCGATGCCCTCGGTCTTCGCCAGCCGCAGGGCCGCTTCGATGATCTCATCCCGTCTCGCCATGTGCGCATGGTAGTACGCCGTACTAGGTACGCCGTACCGGCATGGTGTACTGGTACGGTGTGCCGGTACAGCGTACTAGTCGGCGGAGAGGGGTCGCGGGCACTGACCCCACCACCCGCGCCCGTACCTCCCACTGGTCACCGCCTCACCATGAACGGGAAGCAGCATGTCGAACGATCGCCCAAGTCCTGCCCCCGCGGCGGCGTCTCCGGTCGCACCCCCGGCGCGCGTTGCGCCTCGGCCGGGCTGGCCCGAGATCGCCGTCGCGGCGGTGTCGTACGTCGTACTCGTCGCCGGGGGGATCGCGGTGCTCGACGCGATACCGGACGAGCAGGCCGCCGCCCGCGGGATCGTGGGCTACGCCGTGTCCGCGCTGGCCGGTATCGGTGCGTTCGGGATCGCCGCCCTCGTCCGCGTCCGGGACCTGAGGGCGTTCGGGCTGCGACCGGTGGCCTGGAAGTGGCTCCTGCTCGGGGCCGGACTCGGCGCCGCCGCATTCCTCCTGAACATCGTGGTGGCGATCGCCTATGCCCGCCTCACCGGCGATACCGGCAACCCCCAAGGTGACTACCGTGCCGCCGCCGGCGGGGGAGCGCTCTCGTTCGCCCTCACGCTCCTCTCCGGCGCGATCGCCACCCCGATCGGGGAAGAGCTCGCCTTCCGCGGCGTACTGGCCAACGCTCTCGGGCGCTACGGCCCCTGGGTCGGCGTCATCGGAAGTTCCACGGTGTTCGCCCTCGCGCACGGCATGAACGTCATCCTGCCCGTCGCTTTCGTGGTGGGTGCCACCTCCGCACTCCTGCTGCGCCGGACCGGATCGGTGTGGCCCGGCGTCTGCGTCCACGCGGTCAACAACGGAATGAGCGTGCTCGTACCCGCACTCCTGGCGCTCTCCGCCCCCTGAACGACCGATGCCGGCAGTCCTGACCGAACCTCACCCACCAAGCAAGTTGCGGCCGCTGACGGCACCCGCCCGGCTCGACCGCCGCAGTCACCGCCGCTCGGAGCGGCCCTCGTCGGGATACGACGCCTCACCGTTCACCGTTCACCGTTCACCAGGCACGAGCCCGTGGGTCCCGCCCCGCGGCGCGGCCGGTGTTCGGGTGACCGCGAGCAGTGCCAGGTCGTCGGTGATGCGGTCGGCGGTGTGCCGGTTCACCTTGGTGAGGAGGGTGTCGAGCAGCGCATCCGGTTCGGCGAACTCGACCCCGGCCAGCCCGGCCGCGGGGTCGTAGAAGTCCCCGGCGCGGTTCCGCGCCTCGTTCAAGCCGTCGGTGTACAGCAGAAGGGTGGCCCCGGAAGGAAACGGCACCGTGTCGGTCCGGTCCTGGTCGGTGCTCAGCTCCGCCAGTCCCAGGGGCAGGGCCGGCTCGGACGGTTCCGCGCTGCGCAGGCCAGTGCCGAGACGGTCACGACCGCCGCCAGCTCGCTCCACCCACCGGAGTCCTCCAGCAAGCCGAAGTGCGTGAGCAGCGCGATATCGGTGACGCAGGCTCCGATGCCCGCGAGGATGGTCGCACGCAGTGACAGCAGCGCGGCGGCCGTCATCGGCGCGGCCGTATAGAAGGCTTCCGCACTGACATGCGGAGGGGTGAAGTAGTCGACGAGGGCGCCACCGACGAGCAGGACGACGGGGAGCAGCTGGAGGTGGCGCAGACACCAGCGTCCGACGGTGGCGCGCCACGCGCCCGACGTTCTCACGTCCCCGCTCCCGCTCTGTCGCGCTCAGCCACACCTCAAGCATCCTCGGGCCGGATGGTGGCTGCCAGTCGTGGAACGACCGTGTGGGTACGTGCGACATCACCGTGTGGGTACGTGCGGTAGCGGGCGAGGGGGAGGGGGAGTGAGGGGGAGGCGGCTGGTCCCTCCGGTCCGCGGTCACCTTGCGGCTCCGGTCGTTCGGATCGGCGGGGCGCGGCCTGCGGTTGTCGGCTCTCGGGCGACCCCGTCGCGATCAACACGTGCGGCCCGGTCGCCCTGACCGCTGCGGACGGTGGCGCGCCCCCCTTCACTGCCGTGCCCCCTTCACCGCCGCCGCGCCCCCATCACCGTTGCGCCCCCTTCACTGCCGCGCCCCTTCACCGTGGCTCTCGTCCGGCGTCAGGCGGTGCTGCGTCGGACGGTGCCGTGTCAGGCGTTGCGGGAGCTCTTGTGGAAGTCGGCATTGAATGCCTTTTCGATTCCGTTGATGACCGCGGAATCGCTGACGATGAGGCCGAGTTCGCGGTTGTGGTTGAGTGAGTTGTCGGAGAAGTTCTCCGAGCCGGCGAACACCTTCGCGGCCGACGTGCCGTAGTCGGCGACGATCGCCTTGGCGTGGATGTAGAAGCCCGTGGAGCTTGTGTAGGTGGTCACCTTTCCGCCCGCAGCGGTGACTTTCTTCAGCTGCTTGCTGTACTTCGAGGACTGGTTCTCCGCGACGACGCGTACGGTGACGCCGCGCTTGGCGTCCGCGACGACCGCATTCACCAGCGCGGTGTCGCCGAACTCCTCCTGCTGGATATCGAGGCTGTGTTGCGCCCCCTTGACCAGGGCCAGCAGATGGCTTTGCGAGTCGGTGGGCGACCAGACCAGGTCGGTGCCGTCGGACGGTGTGACGGAGGTCTTCGCGTAATCGGCGGCGAAGACCTTCTCGATTGCCGTGACATCGGCTTTGTCGGAGTCGAAGACGCCGTAGTCACGCGAGGTCGCATAGTATTTCGTGTCGAAGTTGCCGGTGCTGATGTACGACGTGGCGCCGTCGACGGTGATGGTCTTCTGGTGCGTGTACACGTACGCCGAGGAGGAGTACGTCACCCCGGCACCGGCCGCGGACAACGCCTTGTAGGCGGTGCCGTCGATGGCGGAGTGCTGGGAGTCGAAGACCACGCGGACCTTCACGCCCGCCTTCTGCTTCTTCACCAGGGCGTTGACGAGGGTGGTGTCACGCAGTTCGTAGATCGTCACGTCGACCGACTTCTTCGCGGAATTGACGAAGTCGTAGATCGCGCCTTCCTTCTGATCCGGAAGCACCACCAGGGAGAAGGCGCTTTTGGCGTGGGCGGTGGTGGGAACGAGGGCACCTACCGCGGCCAAAACGCCTGCGGTCAGGGTGGGTACGAGACGGCGGGTGGGGCTCACCGGGACTCTCCTGACGTAGTGGGGGAAATGCGCAACGCGCGTAGCGCACCCCAGTAAGACACAGCCCCGAAGCTCACTGAAGCCCAGTTGAGTGAACAGAAGGGCAGCGTTGTGCAAAGCCCCACTCCACTCGAATAGGAATCAACTCACACAAAAATCCGGGTAGTTAAAGATCGATTCACGCCGGTGATAGTGCTTGGCGTGGGCGTCGGGAGTACCCCCAATCCGGGAGCGATTGCCGCATGCCCTCCGCCGTACCTCTGCGCACCTCGCCGTTCCCCGCCGTTCCCCGCCGCGCCCCGCCGGGCCCGGACCGACCCGAGCACCGCGAGCCGAAGCCGCCGGGAGGGCGCCCGTCCTCCCGGAGTCTCCCCGGCCGCGCTTCACCGAGACTTCATCGGCATTTCAGCGCTCCCCACGAGGCTCGGGAAACCACATGCCGACAACCAGTCGCGCACCCGCGTCCTCGACGCGTATCCATAGGTGCGCGCACGTAGCGAATGAACGGGGCCCTGATGGACGATCTGTTGCACAAGCTGGTTTCCGGGGCTCTCACCGCCGGGCTGATCGCCCTGGTGGGTGCTCTGAGCATGGCCGCGCGCAGGCGGCGCGCCGCCCGAGAAGAGGCCGCCGCGCAGGCGCCGGTCCCCCCGCAGCCGAACGCCGCGGCGCCGGACCCGACGCGTGGACGAGAGTCGCGATGAGCTGACCGCATCGCGCCACGCTCCCACCGGAGTCGTTGCATGCCTGTCACGACCTTGATGTCGAAACGTCGAGGCGGACGCGCTCGCCGTCGCTAGTTTGGGCCTGCTACGGGTCCTCAAGGAAAGGTGTGTTCATGGCCAAGCTGATGGTCCTGCTCATCGGCATTGCCGTGATCTTCTCGGTGATCGCCTTCAAGGGCGGCAATCCGTTCGTGGGCGTCCTGTTCGTCCTGGTGGCGGCCGCCCCCGTCGTCTACTTCGGTTACTTCGTGGCGAGTCGGGGCAGGGCCGGCGGCGCGCCCGACCAGCACCTGCGGCCGCAACAGCGCAGGCAGCGGACGCTGCTCCTGAGGGCGACCGCGGCCGTCATGGTGCTGGCCGTCGGCTACGGCGTCTACTGGGTGATGTTCCAGCCGAAGGCCAGCGACAAGGCGCTCAGTCGCGTCTCCGACTTCGAGACCGGCTGCGGTGACGGCATCGCCCGCAAGTACTTCCCGCAGGCGGCCGACCGCACCGGTGCGGGGCCGCACCCGATCGTGATGTTCACCATCAGCGAGTCCGGCTCCCCTCGGCAGGTCTTCCCGACCTCCGGCGCGGCGGACTACTGGAGCGGGAACACCCTCGCCCCGACCCGGGTCCAGCTCATCGCCTGCCTGGACTCTCCCGACGAGGGCGAGTTCCTGACCGACTGCAAGTTCACCACGGACAGCATCAAGCTGTACCGCGGCGTGTACGACGTCACCGTGTACGAGGCCAGGACGGGCAAGAAGGTCGGCAGCGAGCAGCTGCTCGGCTCCGGGAAGCCCAACTGCCCGGGGATGGTCTACCTCAAGAAGGGCACCGACAGGCTCCACACCGAACCGGAATTCGCCGACTACCAGGCCGTGTTGCGCAAGTACGTGGAGAGCTGACCCGATCGACGCGGAGCGGAGTGCCGTGGAGCGGAGTGCCGTGGGCGCCCGCCCGACGGCACTCTCCGCGTCCGGGTGGTCGCTCCGGATCCGGGAGGTCGCTCCGCATCCAGGCGGTCGACGCCGTCGCCGGGACGGTCAGCCGAGGTTGGTGAGGGGGAGCAGGCCGCGCTCGCCGAAGACCTTCTTGGCGACGAGCGTGGCGTTGATCGCCCGCGGCATGCCGCAGTAGACGGCGGAGTGCAGCAGGGCCTCGGAGATCTCGGTGGTGGTCAGGCCGACGTTGAGTGCCGCGTTGATGTGCACGTCGAGCTCGATCTCGCAGCCCCCGAGGGCGGTGAGCACGCCCAGGGTGACCAACTGCCGCTCGCGCGGGGCGAGTTCGGGTCGGGCGTACATGTCCCCGAAGGCCCACGCCACCACCTGGTGGCCCAGTTCCGGCGAAGTGTCCGCGAGGGAGTCGACGATGCGCTGTCCCGCCTCGCCGTCGACCTGCTCCAGCACCTTCATGCCGTACTCGTAGCGCTCTTCGCGGTTCATGGCTGCTCCTCGGGATCGGGTGGTCGCTCCGGTCGGCCGGTGCGATGTCTCCAGCCTGGCCTGAAAGCCGCCCGGATCTGCCCCATGGGCATCACTGGCTATACTTCCCATGCCTGGGAGGTATGGATGGAACTAAGGCTGCTCGGCTATGTGGTCGCGATCGCGGAAGAGGGCAGCATCAGCGCCGCGGCCCGGCGGCTGCATCTGACCCAGCCCACACTCAGTCGCCAACTGCGCGAGATGGAACGGCAGTTGGGCGTCAGGCTGTTCATCAGAGAGGGACGCGGGCTGGCGCCGACGCAGGCCGGACAGGTCCTGGTGCGGCGTGCGGTCACTGTGCTCGCCGAGGCGGAAGCCGCGCTGAACGATGTGCGGCTGGCCGCGCAGGGCATGACCGGGCGGCTGACCGTGACCTTCGCCGGTTCGGGCATCAACGGACCGCTCGGTGGCGCGCTGAGCCGGGTACGGCGTGAACTTCCCCGGGTGGACCTCCAACTGGAGGAGAGTTTCAACGACGCCGAGATGTCGACCGGTGTACTGGAGGGGCGTTTCGACCTCGCGGTCCAGCGCCTCCCCATGCGCGATGCCCGGCTGTCCACCCAGGTCTGGTGGCGTGAACCGCTCACCCTCTTCCTCCCCGCCGGCCATCCGCTGGCCTACCCCTCCGAACCCGCCCCGCTCGCGGCACTGGGCCAGATCCCGCTGGTCATCTGGCCGCGGGAGGTGTCACCCCGGTCCTACGACGAGATCATCGCGCTCTGCCACGGCGCCGGTATCGTGCCGCGGATCAGCGCGGAGGGACGCAGCGTGCAGACGCTCCTGGCCCTGGTCGCGGCCAAGTTCGGCGCCGCGGTGCTCGCCGACTCGCACCGTGCGCTGCGCCGCGTCGGCGTGACCCCCCGGCCACTGGCCGACACCTCGACCACCCTGCACCTGGTCTGGCGGGCCGACGACACCAACCCGCTAGTCGAACGGCTCCGCGGCGTCCTCACCGACGCACGGGGCAGCGTCTGACACGTAGCCGCCCAGCCGGCACGGCATCCATGAGGACATCCCGTTCCGCAGGCCGGCGCCATCCGGCCGAGGCCCCTCACCGCCCGACCACGGCCCGTCGTCGACCGGCCGAGGTCCATCATTGATCTGAACGCCCGAGGGAATCTGCGCAGAAGAGCGGAGTGGAACGTGACACGCATACTGGTCATTGGCGGCGGGATCGCCGGTACGGCGACCGCGATGGCCCTGCACAAGGCAGGGTTCGACGTCACCGTGCACGAGGCGCACCCCGACACGGCCGAGGACATCGGGGCGTTCCTGACCCTGGCGAGCAACGGAATGCGCGCCTTGGCGCAGCTCGACGCGTCGGCCGCGGTCACCGCGATCGGCTTCCCGCTGCACTCGATGCGGGTCCTCGACGCCCAGGGCGGCGAGGCGGCCCACGTGCCGCTGGGCGAGGCCGACGACGTACTGCTGCGGTACCGGTGCCTGCGCCGTGGCGAGTTGAACGCCGCGCTGCAGGCCGAGGCGGTCCGCCGGGGCATCGCGTTCACGCACGGCACACGGCTGGTGTCCGTCGACGACGGCCCGGATCAGGTGACCGCGCGCTTCGCCGACGGCAGCGTCGAGACCGGCGACCTGCTCATCGGCGCGGACGGCCTGAACTCGACCATCCGGCGATCGATCGCCCCCGGCACCGAGCCCGGATACGCGGGACAGTGCGTCTTCTACGGCTACACGCGCACCGCCCCGGTGCCGGAGGACACGGGCCACATCACCATGGTGCGGGGCAGCACCGCCGCCTTCGGCTACGCCGTCTCGCCGGACCGGGAGACCTACTGGTTCGCCCGCGTCTCCGGCCGGGTCATCTCCGCCGACGAACTCGCACACCCCACGCCCGCCCGCTGGCGCGAGCAACTCGTCGAGCTGCTGAGCAAGGACACCACCCCCGCCGCGAGCATCGTCGCGGCCTCCACCGACGACATCCTGGCCACCAACGCCACCGAACTACCGCCCGGTGCCCCCTGGCGCTCCGGACGGACGCTGATCGTCGGTGACGCCGCACACGCGGCCTCACCGGCGACCGGCCAAGGCGCCTCGATGGCGTTGGAGGATGCCGTCGTCCTCGCCAAGTCCCTGCGGGACACGCCCGATCCGGAGAGCGCGTTCGCCCTCTACGAGGCGCACCGCCGCCCCCGCGTGGAACACAACACCACCGTCAGCGGACAGATCTCCCGCGGCACCCGCACCCCGCCGCGCACCGGCCGGGGAGCAGCCCCCCAGCGCCCCGGTGACGACACACTCGTCACTCAGCTGGCATGGGACGTCGATATGCGCACGGTGTCCGGCAGCACGGACTGAGGGTGCGCCGGCGGGGCCGTCGGTCAGCCCGGGGGGAGGGCCGGGTCGAGCAGATGAGGGCCGTTGTTGCGGACGTTGTTGACCGCGGTGCCGACGGCCCGGGTGTCGAGGTTCCCGTCGGCGGGAGTGGCCAGCAGAGCCCGGAGTTCGTCGCTGTCGTGGTGTGCGGGGTCCAGCCACGCGTCGTAGTGGTGCGGGGCGATGGCCAGGGGCATGCGGGGGTGGATGCGGCCGGCGGCGTCGGTGGCCTCGGTTGTGATGATGGTGCAGGTCGTCCACCACGCCGCCGGGTCGTCGTCGGACGCCACGCCGGGGTCGCGCCAGAACTCGTACAGGCCCGCCAGAGCCATCACCTGCCCGTCCTCGGGGCTGATGAAGTACGGCTGCTTCTGGGGCTTCGCCCCTTCGGGGGCCGGGACGGCCTGCCACTCGTAGAAGCCGTCCGCCGGCAGCACGCAGCGGCGCTTGGCGAACGCGCGGCGGTAGGCGGGCTTCTCGTGCACCGTCTCCACCCGCGCATTGATCATCTTCGCGCCGACGCTCAGGCTCTTCGCCCAGGACGGCACCAGCCCCCACCGCAGCGCCCGCAACTGCCGCTCCACGGCCCCCGTATCGCGATCCAGACGCTCCAGCACCGTCCACACCGCGTCGGTCGGCGCCACGTTCCAGCTCGGAGCGACGATGTCCGCCGGATCCCACTGGGTGATGTGGAAGAGGCCCGCCAGGTCCTGTGGGTTGCGGGTGGCAACGAATCGACCGCACATGGCCATACCTTGCCATGCACAAGGTGCGCGGCGCGGGCGACTCTTCGGCCGCGGGGCAACCGGGGACGGTGACCGCCGTGGACTTCGTACGGGGGCGGCGGACGCCCGGAGCCCGGCCCGCCCTTGGCGCGCGGCGGCCCCGGAGGAGTTCTTCCCTCCCCCGTCCCGTGCTGTCGGACCCGAGTCCTAGACTCGAATTGCCAGGGCTCGTCCGCGGGGGAACGGAGTGGGGTGGGTGTCCATGAGCGGGGAGTGGATTGCGGGAGGGCTGCCGCCGGTGGCGGCGGCACGCACGGCCGAGGCGCGGCGGCGGGGCACCTGGTCCTCGGCACTGTCGACGGGCGAGTTCGCCGCGATCAGATCCGTGGGCTTCGAACCGGTCGGGCAGGTCCTGGGCACGGCCGTGTACCACGTGGCGGGCAGCGGGATCTCCCGGCGCTACTACGACTGCGGCTACCGGTCCGCCGGATGGTCCGGGCGCGGCTCGGCGCCCGCACCGGTCGCCGTATCCGGACAGGGCGCCGCCTCCAAACCCCTGGTCGATGTGCTGCTGGCGGCCCGGCATGCGGCGCTCTCGCGGATGACGGCGGAGTGCACCGCGCTGGGCGGCGACGGCGTGGTCGCCGCCGACCTGACCATGGCGCCGTTCCCGTCCGCTCCCAACTGCTTCGAATTCCAGGTGATAGGCACCGCCGTACGGGCACAGGGGGAGGTCCGGCCGACGCGTCCGTTCACCACGCATCTGGACGGTCAGGGCTTCGCCAAGCTGATCGCCGCCGGCTGGGTGCCGGTCGAGCTCCTGGTGGGGCTCGCCATCGGCACCCGCCACGACGACTGGACCACGCGGCGGCAGAACTGGTTCGGGGCCGGCAATCAGGAGGTCACCGGCTGGAGCGAGCTGGTCGCGGCGACCCGCCATGACGCCCGCCAACGGATCGGCGAGCAGGCCTGGCACACCGGAGCGGACGGCGTGGTGCTGGGCGACAGCCGCCTGCGGATATGGCAGGAGGGCTGTGTCCGCGCACGCAGCCGCAACAACGACTCCGACCAGAAGGACCACGTCGCCGAGGCCACCTTGGTCGGCACCGCGGTCGCCGGGTTCACCGTGCGCCAGGAGCCGCCGCGCACGCTGACCATGATGTCGCTGGATCCCGACCGGCGCCGTGCGCGCTCCACCTGACATACCGCCGCAGGCAGCCCGGCACCGCCCGTCCGTCATCACCAGGCACTTTCACGAGGGGAACCGCTCATGACCGCCACTGACCCGACAGCCCAGGGTGTACCGGCCGACGCGATGCGGCGGTTGGCCGAACTCCAACCGGGCAGGCCGGGGTCGCTCTTCACCAGTGACCTGTCGGTCAACGAGTTCCTGCTCGTGCGCGAGGCCGGGTTCCGCCCGCTCGGCCTCGTACTGGGCAGCTCCATCTACCACGTGGGCATCCAGCTGGGCCGCTGGGGGAAGAACCAAGAGCTCACCACGTTGAGCCAGGCCATGTACCACGCCCGGGAGTTGGCCATGACGCGGATGGAGGCCGAGGCGGCGCAGCTCGGTGCGGATGGCATCGTGGGCGTGCGGCTCTCGGTCGAGGCGCGGGAGTTCGGCAGCGACATCGCCGAGTTCATCGCCATCGGCACCGCGGTCAAGGCCGACGAGCCCGCGCCCGGTGGCAACGGCAGCTGGCGCAACGTCAAGGGTGCGCCGTTCACCTCGGACCTGAGCGGCCAGGACTTCTGGACCCTGGTCCGCGCCGGGTACGCCCCGCTGGGCATGGTGATGGGCACCTGCGTCTACCACATCGCGCACCAGAAGCTCGGTTCGATGTTCTCCAACATCGGCAAGAACGTGGAGATCGAACCGTTCACACAGGCCCTGTACGACGCGCGGGAGCTGGCCATGGAGCGGATGCAGCGGGAGGCCGAGGAACTGCACGCGGAGGGCATCGTCGGCGTCCAGCTCAACTCGCACAACCACCGCTGGGGCGGGCACACCACGGAGTTCTTCGCCATCGGCACGGCCGTGCGGCCGCTGCGCGACGATCACGTCATCGAGCGTCCGACGATGGTGCTGAGCCTGGACGGCTGAAGCACGCCCCCGACGCCCCAGGACCGAAACGAAAGGCCGCCGCGCTGATGTCCTCCCACCACCCCGTGCCGTCCGAGCCCGGCGGCGATCCCGCCTCCGTCGAACTCCTCGCCGCCGCACTGCGCCGGGACGCCGCCGTTCTTGAGCTGTACGCCCAGGTGCTCACCGGGACCCTGGCGGACGCGCTGCCACCGGGATCGGTGGCGGTGGAGCGCAAGCGCGGCATGGCCGACCGGCTGGCCGGACGGGAAGGCAGGGTGGCCCGGCTGGAGGTCTCGCTGGGCGAGCAGCGGCTGGTGCTCGACCTCTCCGGCGGCCGCCCGAGCGGCGAAGTCTGCAAGGAGGTGCGGGGCGTGGTCCTCTCCCGGCGCCCGGTTCCCCTGGATGAGTGGGTGCGGGAGCTGGCGGAGGCCATCGCCGCCCGAGCCGGGTCCGACGCCCGGGCCCGGGCAGCACTGGAGAGGCTGGTTTTGGGCGACTGACCCCACCCGGCACTACGGAGGCCGGAGGCGGCATCCCGAGCCGGGAGACCGGCGGCAGGCCGCCATGGATCCCGACGAGGTGCTCCAGGACCTGGCCGCCACGACGCGGGAGGCCACCGGGAACGCGTCCACGATGCAGGTCTCCCACGACGAGGGGGCGCTGCTGACGATGCTGACCCGCCTGGTGAACGCCCGGTTCGCCGTGGAGGTCGGCACCTTCACCGGCTACTCGGCCCTCTGTATCGCACGGGGCCTGGCCGCCGACGGCCGTCTGCTCACCTGCGACGTCAGCGACGAGTGGACCGCGCTCGGCCGCCCGGCCTGGGAACGGGCCGGCCTGGCCGACCGGATCGAGTTGAAGCTCGGCCCGGCCGTCGACACCCTGCGGGCCCTGCCGGAGGAGCCGGTCGTCGACATCGCCTTCATCGACGCGGACAAGGTCAACTACCCCGTCTACTACGAGGAGATCATCCAGCGGATGCGACCGGGCGGCCTGGTCGTGCTGGACAACGTCTTCCTCGGCGGTCGCGTCTTCGACCCCGCGTACCAGCAGGAACACCATGTCGCGATGCGCCGCCTGAACGACCTGATCGCCGGCGACGAGCGAGTGGAGTCGGTGATGCTGCCGGTGCGGGACGGGGTGACGCTGGCGCGCAGGCGGTGAAGGACCACCGGCGCGCCGGTGGGCGGCGCACGCGTGCCGGGCGGGCCCCGACTCAGGTGCAGTCGGGGCACAGGCCCCGGTAGGTCACCTCAACGCCGGAGACGGTGAAGCCGAACCGCTCGGCGGCGGGCAGATCGGCCAGCGGGTCCCCGCCGGGCCGGACGTCGCGAATCGCGCCGCAGCGCGAGCACACCAAGTGGTGGTGCGGCCGGTGTGCGTTCGGGTCGTAGCGTTTGGCGCGGCCGTCGGTGGTCACCTCGATGACCTCGCCGAGCGACACGAGCTCACCGAGGGTGTTGTAGACGGTCGCCCGGGCGATCTCCGGCAGTCGGGCGGCGGCGCGGGCGAGGACCTCGTCCGCGGTGAGGTGGACGTGCTCGCCGTCGAGAACCTCGGCGACGACCCGGCGTTGGGCGGTCATCCGCCAGCCGCGTCCGCGAAGCCGTTCCAGCAGGTCACTCATGGTCACCAGCCTCACAATGCAACGTCTGGCGAAAGAATTCGTACGGATCTGGTCGCCATATTGACTTGGATCCGGTCCATCGTAGGATCGGTTCCGGCGACAGCCAAGGGACGAGACAATCGCAGGGAAAAGCACGTGACGGTTCACCAGAGGCGTCCGCTCACCACCGAATCCTGTTGCGCCGGTCGCGGACAGTCACCGCAGCGAACAGGCGGTCGTCGGCGGCCCGAGCGCATCGTCCACGCGTGGGGTGCCGGCGCCTGGACGGTGGTCACCTCGGCGTCGAGGCGCTCGCCTCCGGGCTATGCCGTCACGTGGGCCAGAACTACCGTTGAATCGTGCACGGGTCCGCGGCACGCTCACCGCGGCCGGACCCGTCCGCCGTATCGGTCCTGCCGACAGCGAACCGGCCGCGACGGCGTCGATCGCGCGATCGACACGGCCCGGTCCGGCCGCGTCTGACGACAACGGCCTCCCGGTCGATGAGACCGTCGACGAGACCAAGGTCGTCCAATGGGGCCCACGCCCCGACTGTTCCCGACTGTCCACTGCCGGCGGTTGCTGAGCACGGTGATCCGCCTCATCCGGAAGGGTTCCCATGTCTGAGATCCAAGACGCACAGGCCGTAGAGGCCACGACGGAGGGCTGTCCGGTCGCCCACGGGCGGGCCGCGCACCCGACGCAGGGCGGCGGAAACCGTCAGTGGTGGCCGGAGCGGCTCAACCTGAAGATCCTCGCCAAGAACCCGGCCGTGGCCAACCCCCTCGGCGAGGAGTTCGACTACGCCCAGGCGTTCAAGAGTCTGGACCTCCCGGCCGTGAAGCGGGACATCGCCGAGGTGCTGACGACGTCGCAGGACTGGTGGCCCGCCGACTTCGGCACCTACGCCCCGCTCATGATCCGGATGGCCTGGCACAGCGCCGGTACGTACCGCATCAGCGACGGCCGCGGTGGCGCCGGCGCCGGTCAGCAGCGGTTCGCGCCGCTCAACAGCTGGCCGGACAACGCCAGCCTCGACAAGGCCCGCCGTCTGCTGTGGCCGGTCAAGAAGAAGTACGGCAAGAGCATCTCGTGGGCCGACCTGATGATCCTCACCGGCAACGTCGCACTGGAGTCGATGGGCTTCCGGACCTTCGGCTTCGCCGGCGGCCGCCCGGACGCGTGGGAGCCGGAGGAGGACGTCTACTGGGGCCCCGAGCAGACTTGGCTCGGCGACGAGCGCTACACCGGTGACCGGGAGCTGGAGAACCCGCTCGGCGCGGTCCAGATGGGCCTCATCTACGTCAACCCCGAGGGGCCCAACGGCAACCCGGACCCGATCGCCGCGGCCCGCGACATCCGGGAGACGTTCCGCCGCATGGCGATGAACGACGAGGAGACCGTCGCCCTGATCGCGGGCGGCCACACCTTCGGCAAGACCCACGGCGCCGGCCCGGCGGACAACGTCGGCCCGGACCCCGAGGACGCGCCGATGGAGCAGATGGGCCTCGGCTGGCAGAGCTCGTACGGCACCGGAGCGGGCGGCGACGCGATCACCAGCGGTCTGGAGGTCACCTGGACCAGCACCCCGACCCAGTGGGGCAACGGGTTCTTCACGAACCTCTTCGAGTACGAATACGAGCTGACCCAGAGCCCGGCCGGCGCCAACCAGTGGGTGGCGAAGGACGCCGAGGCGATCATCCCCGACGCGCACGACGCGTCGAAGAAGCGCCTCCCGACGATGCTCACCACCGACCTGTCGCTGCGCTTCGACCCCATCTACGAGCCGATCGCGCGGCGCTTCTACGAGAACCCGGAGGAGTTCGCGGACGCCTTCGCCCGTGCCTGGTACAAGCTGACGCACCGCGACATGGGCCCGGTCGTCCGCTACCTCGGCCCGGAGGTCCCCTCCGAGGTGCTGCTGTGGCAGGACCCGCTGCCGAAGCGCACCGGTGAGCTGATCGACGCCGCGGACATCGCCTCCCTCAAGGAGCAGGTCCTCGGCTCCGGCCTCACGGTCTCCCAGCTGGTCTCGACCGCCTGGGCCTCGGCCTCCTCCTTCCGCGGCAGCGACAAGCGCGGTGGTGCCAACGGCGCCCGTGTCCGCCTGGAGCCGCAGCGCAACTGGGAGGTCAACGGCCCGGACGAGCTGGCGCAGGTGCTGCGCACGCTGGAAGGCGTCCAGGGTTCCTTCAACTCCGCGGGCGGCAAGCAGGTCTCGCTGGCCGACCTGATCGTGCTCGCGGGCGGCGCGGCCGTCGAGAAGGCGGCCAAGGACGGCGGTTTCGACGTCGAGGTGCCGTTCACGCCGGGCCGCGTGGACGCCGTCCAGGACCAGACGGACGTCGAGTCGTTCGACGCGCTGGAGCCGGCCGCGGACGGCTTCCGCAACTACGTCGGCAAGGGCAACCGCCTGCCGGCCGAGTACCTGCTGCTCGACAAGGCGAACCTGCTGACGCTGAGCGCCCCCGAGATGACCGTCCTCGTCGGCGGCCTGCGCGTCCTGGGCGCCAACCACGGGCAGTCCAAGCACGGTGTCCTCACCGACAACCCGGGCACGCTGACCAACGACTTCTTCGCCAACCTGCTCGACCTGGGTACGACGTGGAAGTCGACGTCCTCGGCGCAGGACGCGTTCGAGGGCCGTGACGCGAGCGGTGCGGTCAAGTGGACCGGTACCCGTGCCGACCTGGTCTTCGGTTCGAACTCCGAGCTGCGTGCCGTCGCGGAGGTCTACGCGAGCGACGACGCGAAGGAGAAGTTCGTGCACGACTTCGTCGCGGCGTGGGACAAGGTGATGAACCTCGACCGGTTCGACCTCGCCTGATCACCGGGGCGCGTCCAGGCCGGTCGATGCCGACCGGCCTGGACGTCGCCGGTTCGGGGGGCGTAGGTCGGGGGTGCCCCGTTCGTCCACGACCCTGTTCCGGCGGAGAGTCGAGGCCCGAGGCTGCCTGGTCGCGGTCGGCCGTCCCCGGGCGTCGTCTCAGGCGGGCCGTACGGAATCGAGCAGGGCGGCGCACCGGCCGAGCAGGCCGACCAGTGCCGCCCTTTCCTCGTCGGTGAACTCGGCGGCCAGTGCCCGCTCCACCCGCACCGCCCGCGCGTCCGCGTTCTCCATGACGGCGCGGCCCTCGTCGGTGAGCCGGATCTCCAGGATGTTCCTGTGCCATTCGTGCGGAGTGCGCTCGATGAGGCCGCGCTCCTGGAGGTTCTTCAGCACCGTGTTCATCGTGGGCGGTGTCACTCCGCACGCCCGCGCCAGAGCCGCGGCCGAGATGCCGGGGCGCTCGGAGCTGTGCAGCAGGGCCGCGTACTGCGGGACCGTCAGGCCGGCCGGCTTCAGCGCCGCGTTCTTGGCGCCGTTCAGGGCCTGCTCGGCGCGCTTGATGGAGGAACCGAGGCGCTCGGACACGGGCATGGACGTCATCCCCGCATCGTAACGGCCATATAGCAGGTACGGCCTCGTCCGGCAATGAGTATCCAAAGTTAGTGCCTTGACGATCGTTAGAGTTCTAACTTAACTTCGTGCTCATTCGATTGCCTGGGGGTACGCCCACAGGCGCCGTGAACGGGGAGGCAACCACCCATGTCCCAAGCGAGCACCCGCCGCGCTCTCGCTGCGGCCGCGCTGGCCCTGACGGCCGCCGTCGTGCCGCCGACCGCCACCGCGAGCGCCCGGCCCGCGGACACCGCGCCGTCCGCGGGCACCGCCGCCCGGCACGAGCCCCGCGCCCGGGTCCGTGCCGCGTACGACCTGCCCGGCGACCGCGTCTATCCGGAAGGCATCGCCGCCGACCCGCGCACCGGTGATCTCTACGTCGGCTCGTACACCACCGGCGCCGTGTACAAGGCGACGCCCGGGCACCACGCCGCCCGGATCTTCCTGCCGTCCGGCACCGACGGGCGCACCACCGCGAACGGTCTGAAGGTCGACCGGGCCGGCCGCCTCTGGGTCATCGACTCGACCGCCGGTGTCGCCGTCTACGACCTGCGCGACCGCAGGCTCGTCGCCCGCTTCGACGTGACGGGAAGCGCCAGGTCGTTCGTCAACGACCTGGCGATCACCCCGGACGGCAGCGCCTATCTGACCGACAGCTACCGGGGCGTCCTCTACCGCGTCACCCCCGGGCAGTTGGCACGGGCTGCCGCGCACGGTGGACGTGCCGAACTGACCGCGGCCTACGACCTGAGCCGGGTACTCCACCCGGTCCCGGCCGGCACCGTCACACTCAACGGCATCGTGGCCGACCCATCCGGGCGCTACCTGCTCACCGTCGACATGACCGCGGGCACCCTCTACCGCGTCGACCTGGCGTCCGGCGCGGTACGCCAGGTCGCCCTGCACGGCGGAGACGCGTTGCACGGCGACGGTCTCGACATGCGCGGCAACACCCTCTGGGTCGCCCACAACGCGACCGACACCATCAGCCGGTGGAAGGTCGGCGACGACGGCCGGTCCGCCCGTAGGGAGCGCGCCCTCACCGACCGGGCGCTGCAGATCCCCACCACGCTCGTCCACAGCGGCGGCCGCATGTTCGTCGTCCGCTCCCAGTTCGACAAGGGCGGCCCGATGGGCAAGGGGACGCCGCAGCCGTTCACGGTGGCCGAGGTGGACGGCATCTGAAGCGGGACTGGCGGACCGTCCGCGCAAGCGGGCCGATGAGGCGCGGGCGCCCCGGCCGGGATCCGGCCGGGGTGCCTGTGTGCCGGCCATCCGAACCGATCCAGTCGACAGCCGCCACTGGTCGACGGCGGTCCCTGACGACGGGACGCTGTGACCTGCCTCCCGCAACTGGCCGCGCCGGACGGCCATTTGCCCTGCCGATGGCGAGGCCGGTCGAGGCTCTTGATGAGCGCGCGAGCTTGGTATGGACACGCCAAAAATCATGAAGGTCTGCCTTGTTCTCTTCAGGGGTGCGTGCCTCAATGGGCATCCCCTCACAAAGGCGGACTCCCATGAGACGCAGCAAGCTCGGCATCGGCTCGTTACTCGGCGTCGGCATAGCACTCGCGGGCACCCTCGCGATGGCGCCGGCGTCGGTCGCGGTGACACCGGACACCGCAACCCTCTCGTTCGACTGCGGTAGTTACGGCTCCGGTACGGCCACGCTCACCGCCACCCAGAGCGGTACGGACGCGACTATCAGCGTGTCCACGTCGGCGATCACTTCGCCCATCGACCTCGGGGCGAACTCGGTCACGTCGAAGCTCACGCTGACCAAGAACGGTTCGGACACCACGGTGTTCAGCGGCAGCTCCAACCCGGCGATCCCGGCCGGCGGCGCGGTCACCACCGGGCCGCTCACCGGCACCGTCGCCCCGGGTGACCAACTGGCAGGCTCGTCACTCCAGGTGGTGGTGCTGGGCATCACCGCGACCTGCAACGCCACGTCGCCGCAGTCCCCGGGACCGTTCGTGTTCTGACGGCGGGATGTGACGGCAGAGTCCCAAGGCAAGAGGGGTCGGCGGCCAGCGGCCGCCGACCCCGGGCGTCACCGCGGGCCTCCGCAGGGGCGGGGGTGGTCGCATGGTGTGCCGTGTGGCGTGACTGGCGAAGGTCATTTGTTCGCTGTGTCCGTCGTGGTGATGAATTCGGCGGATGATTCTGGTCTGCGTGGTCTGTTTCGGGAAGTCTGAATTTCGCACCGAACAGCCATATCTGTGATCGGGAGGAAGGTCATGAAGTACCTGTCTCAGATCCGCCGGGGCGCCGCCGTTCTGGCCAGTGCGGGGCTCCTCTGTGGCGTCCTCGGCAGCGGGACGGCCGTCGCCGCAGGGCCGACTTCGGCCACCGAGGCCAGTCACGGCTTCTACAAGGGCCGCGTTGTCGCCAGGGTCGGGGCGCCGGTGCGCACTGGCCCGTCGACCCGCTTCAGGGTAGTGGGCGAGCTGCGCCGCGGCGGGGTCGTCGCCGTTGCCTGCAAGGTGGACGGCCAGCGCGTACGGGGCAATTCGCGCTGGTACAAGCTCCGTGACGGCCGCTACACGTGGTCGCGGAACATCGCCAACATCGGTCCGATTCCCCGCTGGTGCCACCGGCACCACCATCACCGCTGAACTTCCTGACGTGCGCCCCCGGCCGTATCCGACGGCCGGGGGCGCACGCGCGTCTCGGCTGCGCTTCCGCTCCCGCCTTCGTGGTCCGTAGTGGGCGGAGGTCGCAACGCCGCTCCTCGGTCGCGCCCCCACTTCTTGCTCGGGTGAGCAAAAAACGCTACCGTCTTGCTCATGCAAGCAAGAGATAGTTCGGATAAGCAAAAGGCGGTACGCAGGACCAAGCCCTCCTTCACGGAGACCGGCCGTCGCGCCCAGATCGTCGCCGCGGCGATCGACGTGATCGCCGAAGTCGGCTACCACCGGGCCTCGTTCGCGAAGATCGCGAAGCACGCCGGGCTGAGCAGCACGGGGATGATCTCCTACCACTTCGACGGGCGGGACGACCTGATGAGCGAGGTCGTCACCGAGGTGCTGCGGCTCGCGGAGGGGTACATCCGCCCCCGCATCGAGGCCCACGAGAAGTACGCGGGCCGCCTGCGCGCCTCCATCGAGGGCAACCTCGACCTGTTCGCCGAGTACCCGAACCACCTCGCGGCGATCACCGAGATCCTCTCCAACCTCCGCGGCAGCGACCCCGGCATGGTCGCCTTCCTCCACACGACGGAGACCAACCTCGCCGTCCAGGTGGAGCAGATCCGCAAGGCGCAGCGCGCGGGCGAGTTCTGCGACTTCGACCCGTGGGTGATGATGCGGGCGATCCGCGCCGCCATCGACGACGTGGTGCGCCGCGCCACCCACGATCCCGAACTCGACGTGCGGGCCGCCGGCCGCGAGCTGGCCGATCTCTTCGACCGCGCCACCAGAAGCACGCCATGACCACAGCAGACACGGGGGAACACACCATGGCAACGCACCAGGCACCACAGACCGACACGGACGACGAGGCCGCCGCGGCGCCCGCCCGACGCCGCACGGCGGCGCTGCGCCGCCGGCTCGTCGCGCAGCTGCTCTTCGAACTCGTCCTCCCGCTCGGCTCCTACTACGGACTGCGCGCGGCCGGCGCCGGCCAGTGGCTCTCGATGACCGTCGGCGGCCTGCTGTTGCTGCCGTGGATCGCGTACGGCATCGTGCGGCAGCGGCGCGTGGAGGCGATGGCGGTGTTCACGCTGAGCCTGGTGGTGGTCGGGACGCTGCTGTCCCTGGTCACCGGCAGCCCGCGGGTGCTGATGATCCGGGACAGCTGGCTGACCGCCGCGATCGGACTGTGGGTGCTCGGCACCCTGCTCACCCGGCGTCCGTTCATCATGACGGCCTCGCGCGGCATCGTCATCGCCAAGGTCGGCGAGGCCGGACTGGTCGAATGGGAGGCGCGGTGGGACGCGGAGCCGACGTTCCGTCACCACCTCCGGCTGGTCACGGCGGTGTGGGGCGCGGTCTTCCTGCTCGACGCGGTGCTGCGGGTGGTGCTGGCCTACACGATCCCGGTGGACTCCTTCCCGCTCACCAGCACCGTGCTCTGGCTGGTGATGCTCGGCGGGCTGCTCGGGTGGCACAACTGGTACATCACCCGGCACGGCATGAAGCTGTAGGGGGAGCCGTGGACACCGAATTCGAGGTAGTGATCGCGGGAGCGGGCCCGACCGGCCTGCTGCTCGCCAACGAGCTGGGCCTGGCCGGGGTGCGGGTGGCCGTCGTGGAGCGGCTGCCCCACCGGACCGGCCAGTCCAAAGCGCTCAACCTGCAACCGCGCACCGCCGAGTTGCTCGACTGCCGAGGCTGGCTGGAGCCGGTACGGGACCGGTCGCTGACCCTGCTCCCCGCCGGCCACTTCGCCGGGCTGCCGCTCGACTACGGTGCGCTGGACACCGCGTTCCCGCACCAGGTGGGCATCCCGCAGGCCCGGGTCGAGGAGTTCCTGGAGGACCACCTCGCCGAGTACGGCGTCCCGGTACTCCGGGGCCGGGAGCTGACGTCGTTCCGGCAGGACGGGCACGGCGTGACCGCCACCCTCGTCGGGACCGATGGCACCGAGCGCACCGTCCGGGCCGGATACCTGGTGGGCGCGGACGGCGGACGCAGCGCGGTGCGCCGCATCCTGAGCATGCCCTTCCCCGGCCGGGACGGTCGGATCGGCATGGCCGTCGCCGACATCGAACTCGCCGCCGCGGAACCCGAATCCGACGACCCCGGTGAGTCCTGGCGCCTCCCGGACCTCACCCCGAACCCCGAGGGGTTGGCCTTCCTGCTCCCGCTCGGCGGCGGCGTACACCGACTCGTCCTCGGCGGTCCCGAGCAGCAGGGCGTCGACCGCGACGCCCCGGTCACCGCGGACGAGGTGCGCGCGGCGCTGGCCCGCTGCCCCGGTCCGCCGCGCGAACTGCGCGCGGTCCGCTGGGCGTCCCGCTTCACCGACGCCTCCCGGCAGGCCGAGCGGTACGCCGACGGCCGGGTGCTGCTGGCCGGTGACGCCGCGCACATCCACGCGCCCGCCGGCGGACAGGGCCTCAACCTCGGCATGCAGGACGCGTTCAACCTGGGCTGGAAGCTGGCCGCCGTGGTCCGCGGGTGGGCCCCGGACGGGCTGCTGGCCACCTATCACGCCGAGCGCCACCCGGTCGGCGCCCGAGTGCTGGCCAACACCCGCGCCCAGACGGTGCTGACACTCCCCGACCCGGACGCCGTGGTGGTGCGCGACCTGCTCGCCGACCTGCTCGCCACGCCGGAGGCCAACCGCCGCGTCGCCGCCATGATCGCCGGCACGGATATCCGCTACCCGATGCCCGGAGCGCCGGAGCATCCGCTGCTGGGGGTGCGGGCGCCCGGCGTCCGGCTGCCGTCCGGCCGCGGAACCCTGCTGGCCACCGCCGCGTCAGCGGCCGCCAACGCGACGGCGGGCTGGGCGGATCGGGTCGACCATCTCGATCCTCTCGACCATCGCGATCGTCTCGACGGTCTCGGTCACGGACCTGTGACCGACGGCGGCGAGGCGTTGCTGGTCCGCCCGGACGGGCATGTCTGCTGGGTCGGCCCGGATGACGACGCGGACGGTCTGCGCGCCGCGCTCGCCCGCTGGTTCGGCATGCCCGGAACCTCGAACCGGCCCTGAGACCGCCGTCCGGGTCGGCCGCGCGTCCGGGCCTCCCATCTCAGGCCCGGAAGGCGAACGTGGCCTGCTCCCGGCCCTTGGTGGCCCGGCCCCCGTCGCTCCAGTAGACGGCCGTGTACTGCTCGCCCTTCTTCAGGTTCGCGCTGATCAGGGTCGAGCCGTACGCGCCGCAGTGGCCCTGGCCGCAGACCCAGTCCCACGTGACGCGTTTGCCGTCGCCGTCCTGGATCTCGATCCAGTCCCAACCGTCGTACGGGTCCCGCCCCGAGGGCGCTGTCCACGTCACGCTGATTCCCTTGACGTCGGTCTGGTACCACCGGTCTTTGTACTGCCCCGGCAACACCGCGCTGATCAGGAAGCCGGTGTTGATCTTGCCTGGTTCCGTACCGAGGACCGCGGGGGCCCCGCTCCGGGCGGTCGGCGGCTGCCAGTGCCTACGCGCCGATTCGGTGGCCGGGGCCGCCTGCACCGCGGCCCGCGTCGACTCCTCCGAATCCTGCGACGCCGCGGAAGCCGTCCCCAGCGCCGCCACGGACACCGTCGCGAGCACCCCGGCCATGACCGCGGCCCGCCGCCGCGGCGTGTTCGCCCTGGCGCATAAGGAAGAGATCCTGCCGCCCATGCCTCGCGTGCGGAACAACATGCGCACTCCACCTGTCCGTTGATCGGTGATCGATGCGCGGGAAAGGCTAGGGAGTGGCGGTGAACGTTCCCTTTACGAACGCTCAATGCGGGCCTCACGAAGGCGATGCACTGGGCCGGGGAGCTGTCGGCGGAGGGCTTCGACGCGGTAGGTGTCGGCTGCGGGGGCGGCGGCGAGCGGGTGCCGCCCGCCCTCGCCCGCGAGGGGATCCCGTAGATCCCCCCCGCCCGTGACCATGCCGACGACGCGAACCCGACGCCGTGATCCCGACGCCGTGACCCGGTCCGCCGGGCCGGTCCTAGTCCAGCGCCGCGACCCGGTCCGCGGACAGGGCGCGGTCGAAGACCTGGACGTTCTTGATGCCGCCGGTGAAGAAGTCGACGGGCCGGCCGTCGAAGGTGGCGCGGCCGATCATGAGGGAGCCGGGGGCGGTGGTGGGGCGGGTGTCGCTGGCGGTGCCCTGCTGGGCGCCGTTGACGTAGAGGTGGAGCCGCTGGGCGGCGGCGTCGCAGACCCCGACCAGGTGGGTCCAGGTGTTCAGGACGGGCGGTTTGGCCGCGAGCGCGCGGGAGCCCGGCCGGGAGAACGCCCACCGGCGGTCGGTGCCCGAGTACTGGAGGTAGAAGGCGCTGCTACTTCCGGCGGAGCCTTGACTGACGACGGTGGCGAAGCCGCCCGCGCTGGTGAGGTAGACCCAGGCGGAGACCGTGAAGCTCTGCCCCGGGGCGATGTCGAGCACCGGGCCGCTCGTGGTGATCTGGCTGCTGACGCCGTTGAAGAGGGCGGCGCCGCTGTTGCCCGTGCCCCAGCGGACATCGGACGCGATGCCGTTGTGGGCGCCGGTTTCGTCCGCCGCGGAGGTGCCGGACGGCTCGTCGAGTCGCCATGCGCCGACCGGTTTCGGGACGGTGGGGCGGTTCGGTCCGGTGCCTCGTGCGGCATCGTGGCTGAGGGTGAGGGCCATGGGGACGCCCACCGCGGCGACGGCCGCCGCGGCGGCTGCCGAGATCAGGAGCGTACGGCGGGTCGGGTTGCGCCTGCCTGCCGCGACGGCCTTACCCGGAGGGGGCGTTGGGGGACCCGGCGGGGGAGTGGCGAGCGCCTCGTGGCGGGCGACGGCCGTCGGCCCCGTCCCGACGTTGCCCGGTACCGCGGTCCGGGGGTCGGCCGGCGCCACCCCGAAACGGTCGTTGCCGGTGCCCATGGCGGAGTCCTGGCCGGATGTGCGTACGGACGGCTGACCGGACGGCGTGGGGCGGTGCGGCGTCCCGCTGTTGCGGTCGGCCGCGGGCGGTGCGGCAGCGCCTTCGACCGGCGCGGCTGCCGCGGAGCCCGCGGCGCACCGGGTCAGGAGCTCCCGCGGCGTGGGGCGCCTGGCGGGGGCCTTGGCCAGGCAGTCGGCGATCAGGGCGCGCAGCGCGGGGTCGGTGACCGTGTCGAGGTCGGGGGTGTCGTGGACGACCCGGAAGAGGAGGGAGGCCAGGTGGCCGTTGCCGAACGGGTTGCAGCCGGTGGCCGCGTAGGCCAGCACCGTCCCCAGGGAGAAGACGTCGCTGGCCGGGCCGATCTCCTCGCCGTTCACCTGCTCCGGCGACATGAAGCCCGGGGAGCCGAGCGCGTAGCCGGTCACGGTCAGGGAGCTGCCCTCGACGACCCGGGCGATCCCGAAGTCGATGACCCGCGGGCCGTCTTCGGCGAGCAGCACGTTGGAGGGCTTGAGGTCGCGGTGGACCAGGTTGGCGCTGTGGATCGACACCAGCGCCTCGGCGAGCCCGGCGGCCAGGGCGAACACGCGCGGTGCGGGCATCGGCCCCCGGTCGGCGATCGCCTTCTCCAGGGAAGGTCCGGCGATGTAACTGGTGACCAGCCAGGGCTCGGCCGCGTCCGGGTCGGCGTCGATCACCGGTGCGGTGAACGCTCCGCTGACCGCGCGGGCGGCCTGCACCTCCCTGCGGAACCGGGAGCGGAAGTCCGGCTGGTCGACCAGCGCGGCGTGCACCACCTTGACCGCGACCTGCCGGCCGCCCGGCGAGCGCCCGAGGAAGACCCGCCCCATGCCTCCCGAGCCCAACCGCCCCAGCAACTGGTATCCGCCGATGGAACGTGGGTCGTCCGGATCCAGCGCTGCCACAAACCCCTCCCGCGTCCTCGCCCCGGCGAGATTCAGCCGGGAGGTCTCCAGCATAGGGGGCGGCCGCCGAGTCGGCCTGGGTGACCTCCGCCGCGGCAGCACATCTGAGCGGTCGTCATGACCGGTCGGCGGCGGGCTCGGCCGCGCGGGGCGGCGGCTGCCGCCCGCCCGCGACATGCGTCCAACTCCGCACCGTGGAAGGGAAGTTGCACCCGGCGGCCGACTCCGCGGCGAACCGGCGAGACCGCTCAGTCGAGCTGCTCGGGCGTCACCGTCAGCCAGCGCTTGTCGGCCGTGACCGGCTGTCCCAGTTCCTTCTGGCGAGCGACGTTGGAGCGCTTCATCTCGTCGAGCTCCTTCATGGAGCTCTCCTTGCGGTTCACCCAGACCCGGACGCCGCCGTGCTCCACGTCGGTGGAATGGAAGAGCATCGGGCCGTCGCTCTTGGGGGTGTCGCCCGCCGCGAGGATCGGCTTCTTCCACTCGTCGATATACGTGTTGATCGCCGCCGGCTTGCCGTCGTACCAGGTCAGCGGGGCCCACAGGGTCGGGGTCAACTCATGGTCGGCGAGCTTCTCGGGGTCGAAGTGGCCGGATGCGATCTCCTTGCGGGAGCTGGTGACGTCGCCCGTCCTGCGGTCCTTGAGGAGCATGGAGACGCCGATGACGTTCTCCGGCTTCACGTCGTACCCGTACTTGGGATCGCTCAGCACCATGCGCACCAGGTCCTCGGAGGCCGCGCTCACCACGTACACCTCCACCCCGTGCCTGCGCAGTGACGCGTAGAGCTCCTGCATGCCCCGGGAGAAGTGCGGCGCCTGCACCTGCGTCGCGGTCGGCTTCCCGTTCACGTAGTACTCGGCGGGGATCGGCTTGCCGTACGCCAGGAGCTCGTCCACGTACCCCTTGAGCTGCTTCAGGGTGAAGCCCGAGAAGATCTGCGCCGCCCAGGGGTAGCAGACCTGGTCGTCCACCTCGCAGAGGCGGTTGTAGTAGCTGTAGAGGCTTTCCTTGTGGGTCGCGGTGTCCTTGAAGGGGATGACCTTCAAGGACGGTGCCATGGTCTGGCGGGTCAGGACGCCCTTCATCTCCAAGAAGGGGAGCAGGGCCTCTTCCAGGTCATTGCGGTACGTGGTGTTGTCCGCGTCGAAGACCGCGTACGCGCCCTTGTGGTCGTGGTCCGTGATGACCTTGCCGAGCTTCTCGGCGACCGGCGCGGGCCAGTGCTGCAACTCCACCGAGGCGACCCGCGACGACGACCCGACGGCCTCGGCCTGGCTGCCGCCCGGCCAGAGCGCGCTGCCCGCGAAGACCGCGGCGGCCAGCGCGCCCACGGTGCCGACGATCGCAAGTCTGCCTTTTGCCCGTACTGCCATGGTTTCTGTTCCTTTGAGAGCTGCTCGCCGCTCCGTCCGGAGCGGCGGGCCATGCTACGGAGGCCGGGCCGGAGTTGCCCATGATCGATGTCACCGCGAACGGGATGTGTGGGACGGCCGAACAGGGGTAACCCCACTCGGCGCCCAGCCGCGGCCGACCTCGCGTCCGGGGCCGGTGCGGAGCTCCTGGCCCATCGATTCCGCGCCCGCCGACGGCTTCTTGGAGTGAACGGGCCCTTGGAGTGAACGAGCCCTAGGAGTTGACGGCATCCGGCCGCGCCACGCGGTGCCGGACCCATACGTTCGGTTCGACATAGACGGCGTGGTCGTGCGCGGTGTCGCAGTGCACCGGGACCAGGGCGCCCGGCACCTCGATGTGCCCGTCGCGGTCGAAGGGCAGGCCGGTCCACTGCCGCCACTGCGCCAGCGAACCGCTGACCGTCATCGACGCCGCGGCGACCTTCTCGACGGTGCCGCCGGCCCTCACGTGAACGCGGAGCCACGGGTCGGTCGGTAGCCCGTCGTCGCGCCGCCGTCGGATGTAGTCGGCCATGGGGACGCGCGGTTCGCGGTGTTTGGCGGTGGGGCGCACGGGGGCCAGCAGCACGTCGTGCCCCTGCCGGCCGACGGCGTGCCGCAGCGCGGCCAACAGGCGGGAGGAGAGCCCGCGCCCGAGGTATCCGGTGTCCACCGTGATCTCCAACGCACTGGCGGTGCGGGGTGTGGGGGAGGGCCCCCGGTGGTGGCGTTGCCGGTGGCCGCCGTCGCGTTCGCCGCGTCGGTCGCGGTACGCCCAGGTCAGGACCTGGTCCCATCCCCGGTCCGGCAGCTCCTCGCGGCCGACGGGCGCGGTATCGAACGGCACGCTCAGCCCGCGGGCCACGACGCGGTCGCCGTCGGTCGCCGCGACGCAGTACTCGGGGAAGTCCTCGGGGACCCGGCCCAGGAAGGCGGTCGCGACCGGATCGTGCGGTATGAAGGGCGGCCAGTTCTCGGCTATCTCGTAGATCCGGGGGATCAACGCCGGCCGCTCGGCGAGTGTGGTGATCCGGATGCTGTCGATGTCTGTCACGGCTGGGTACCTTGCCAGGGAGCGGGGCATCCCGTTGTGAAATTTCCACCGTGCGGCGCCCGTCCGCTCGTTCGGCGCCCGTGGACCGCTCCCGCGCGCCGCTCCGTATTCACACCCCGACCCCGGATTCACACTTCCGCGCCGCCTGGCGACAACCACGGCGCGAGGGGCGTTTCCCGTGCCATCGTTGCCTGGCGTCCCGGTCGGCACGCACCCGGATGCGATCCGACGCGTACCCGGCTCGCATCAGGATCGAGGATGGCCCACCGCGTCTCGTCGAAAGCTGTGACGTTCCGTCAATTTGCCTACAATGAGGAGTACTTCATGCGAATAACCAGGCGCCGTACCAGACGGGCGGGTGCCGTCATTGGGGTCTGTGCGCTCGCGCTCGCGGGCCTTGCCGCCCCCGCCGAGGCCGCGCCCGGCCCCCGGGTCCGGGTGGAAGTCCCCGGCCCCGTCGGCGGCATGGCGGGATCCGGCTACCGGGACGTCCCCCGCAGCTTCCCCCGCACCCCGGGAGCCGCTCCGAAGGCGCTCGCCGGCGCGGCCGACGGCCAGGTCACCAAGGTGATCGACAACGGCGACACCAAGGACCGGCTCGACATCGTCGTCATCGGTGACGGCTACACCGCGGACCAGCTGGACCAGTTCCACACCGACGCCAAGGAGAAGTGGAACGACTTCCTCGGCGTGGAGCCCTACCGCACGTACCAGAAGCTCTTCAACGTCTGGACCGTCGACGCCGTCTCCGCCGAGAGCGGGGTCAGCGGCGACCCCGGCAAGGACGTCACCCGCAACACCGCCCTCGGCGCGCACTTCTGGTGCGACGACACCGAACGGCTGCTCTGCGTCGACCAGCAGAAGGTGGACGCCTACGTCGCCAAGGCACCGCAGGCCGATCTGGTGCTGGTGCTCGCCAACAGCAGCAAGTACGGCGGCGCCGGCTACAACGAGGCCAGCCCGACGCTCGGTTACGACGGCATCGCCACCGCCGCCGCCCACAACCAGGCATCCAGTCAGGTCGCCGTCCACGAGACCGGCCACTCCCTGGGCAAGCTGGCCGACGAGTACTCCTACCCCGGCGTTCCCGGGTACGAGCAGTACACCGGGCCCGAGAAGCCCGAGGCCAACTCGTCGGTGCTGACCGCGGACGCCATGGCGTCCGCACGCACCAAGTGGTACCGCTGGCTGGGCGCGGCCTCACCGGACGGTGGGACGGTCGGGGCGTACGAGGGCGGCAACTACTTCGTCAAGGGCCTGTACCGGCCCACCGACGACTCCCTGATGCGGACCCTGGGCAAGCCCTTCAACCTGCCCGGTGCGGAGGCCATGATCGCTGGCTTCTACCGGCACGCCACCCCCGCCGCCCCGGCCGACCGCGCCCAGGCATGGCACACCACGGCCCGACTCGCCCTGCCCAGGGCGCCCGACGCCGCTCATGGCGGGGTGACCGTCCGCTGGTACCTCGACGGGGCCGAACTGCGCCGCTTCCGCGACCGCGACCGAGTGCCGATGCGCGGGCTGGCACTGGGGCGTGGCGCCCACCGGCTGACGGCCGACGTCACGGACGGCACCTCCGCAGTCCGCGACCCCGCCCTCCGCACCCGCCTGACCGGCTCCACCGGCTGGACCGTGCAACACGGTTCAGGCTCCGCTGCGGACCGCTCCGCCCCGGTCGTGGCGAAGCCGGATGCCGCGCCGTCGCCGGCACCAGGTGGTGCGGTGGCCGCCGCCGGGTGAGCGGGACCGCCCTCCGGGATCGCCCCGGTCCAGGCACCTGGCCGGGGCGATCGCGCCCCTCGCCCACCAGGGGATGCGGCCCTGGCGTCGAAGCGGCCGCCTGAGCCCCCGCCTGGCTCTGTTCACGAGTTGCGACGGCAGAGGTTCATCTCACCGAGCAGCGCGTGGAGGGGAGCGTGTTCGATGTTCATGGGACATGACAGCGGCCGTGGGGCGGCCGGCCCGGTAGTCGCATGCACCGGTCGAGGACGGTGCTCGATCACAGCCTGATGGCCAGCCAGATGGTCACGGCCGCGGTGACGGTGAGCCCGACGTTGAGTGCGATCCGGCGGTCCTCGCCGGTGAGGTGCACGGTGATCGCGCCGATCTGCAGGAGTACGAAGCCGATGGCCGCGGCCGGTGCCAGCGAGGGAGCGACGCCGGTCGACGGCGGGAGGATCAGGCCGGTCGCGCCGAGTACTTCGACCGTTCCCAGCGCCCTGAGGGCCGGCAAGGGTATGCGGTCGACCCAGGCCATCATCGGTCGGAGTTGATCGCGGCTGCGGATCACCTTCAGCGTGCCCGCGTAGAAGTAGAAGAGCGCGAGCAGTCCCGCGACGATCCAATAGGCGATGTTCATGGTTCCCGTTCTTGGGTCACCGGTTCACGGGGACCCGTCGATTGCGTCGCTTGCCAGGAGAGCTCTGGTGACGGCCCGGTCCGTCGTCCGAGGGACCGGGACGGGCGCCGAAAGGCGGCAGCGCCACCGCCCTGCCGGTGGAAAGGAGGGTGGCCTGGCCGGGCTGTGCCGTCGGCTTCAGGCGAGGTCGGTGGCAGGCTCGGTCGCGTAGCGGCTCATCGCGTCGATGTTGGCCTGTGGCGTCAACGGCCGGCCGGCGGCGAGCACCTCCTGGAGGTCTCGGAAGTACTGCACGTACAGGTCGGGGGTGAATGTGCTGAGCATGACGGCGGGTTGGTCGGTCAGGTTGGCGAAGGTGTGCGGGGTACCGGGCGGAACCATCACGAGCGTGCCCGTAGTGGCGTCGTAGTCCTTGTCGCCGACGGTGAACCGCACGGTGCCGGAGAGGATGTAGAAGCCCTCGTCGTGTTGGGCGTGGCGGTGCTGCGGCGGTCCCTGGGTGTGCGGGGCGAGGACGGACTCGGCTATCGCGAGGCGGTGCCCGGTGTGGCTGCCGTCCTCCAGGACGCGCATGTGCGTGGTGCCCAGAACGATCGTCTCGCCGTCGCCGGGACCCACCACCGATACAGTGCGCTCGATCTGCGGCTCGCTGGTCTTCGCTTCTTCGGTCATGTTCACGAGTTCACCGCCGGGGCCCCAGGGCTGTCCAAGACCTGTCCCGCGGCGCCGATACCTCGTGGGTATCGTTGCAGCGTGGAGCTACGGACCTTGCGCTATTTCGTGGCGGTCGCCGAGGAACTCCACTTCGGCCGGGCCGCCACCCGACTGCACATGAGCCAGCCGCCCCTGAGCCGGGCGATCAAGCAGTTGGAGGCCGAAGTCGGGGCCCTGCTGTTCGCCCGCTCGCCTACGGGGGTCACGCTCACTCCGGTGGGCTCGGTGCTGCTCGACGAGGCGCGGGCCCTACTCGACCATGCCGATCGCGTCCGGGTACGGGTGAGCGCGGCGGCCGGCGTCGCGACCCTCACCATCGGCATCCTGGGCGACGGCACCGACCCGGGAGTGGCCAGGCTGGCCGCCGCCTACCGCCGAAGCCATCCCGGCACGGACATCCGCATCCGCGACACCGATCTGACCGACCCGACGTGCGGGCTGCACGCCGGACTGGTCGACGTCGCGCTGACTCGGGCGCCGTTCGACGAGACCGCCCTGACGGTGCGTGCACTGCGGACCGATCCGGTCGGCGTGGTCCTGCGCGCCGACGATCCGCTGGCCCGCCGCGACGGGCTGCGGCTGGCCGAGCTGAGCGACCGCCGCTGGTTCCAGTTCCCGCAGGGCACCGACCCCGTCTGGCAGTCGTACTGGAACGGCGGCAGGCCGCGCGAGGGCCCAGTGGTGCGCGCCGTCCAGGAATGCCTGCAGGCCGTGCTGTGGAACGGCACGGTCGGCCTGGCCCCGCTCGGACACGACCTGCCCGCGGAGCTGGCCGTGGTGCCGCTGATCGACATGCCGCCGAGCCGAGTGGTGGCAGTGTGGAACGAGGGCGACACCAACCCGTTGATCCGATCCTTCATCGAGATCGCGACAGCCGCGTACCGTCGCTGAGCACCGGCAACCAGTGCTGCCGCAGCTCGTGAACAAGGCGAACGCCGCGGCCTCCGGGACCACCTCCCGAAGTGGTGGACATCTGCTGTTCCTTCTCGGGTACGGAGCCACCCGCCCCTCTCCCGCATGCTCGGCCAGCCGCCGGCCGGCGGCCGCCGGCGTCACGGAACAGGGGAGAAGTCGGTCGGCGTGAGGATCCGGTTCTCCGCGCTCAGCAGCAGGCCCGCCCGCTTCATCTCCGCGAGGTACGCCTGCCATTCCGGGTCGGCGTAGAGCGCGGTTCTGCGCCGTTCCCGGTCGGCCTGGTCCTCGTAGGCCCACAGGTGGACGACCTGGTCCAGCCGGCCCTCGACCGGGACGTACCAGCCCACGCACCGGCCGAGGTGCCGCTCCTGGAGCGGGTACCCCTTCTCCCGGTAGAGCGCCACCCAGTCCGCGACGCGCGTGGGCTGGATGGTGTACACGCGATGGTCGACGATCATGACGTTCCCCTGTCGTCGCGCTCGGCCTTCGGCGGAGCCTCCGGGCTCCCTTCCGCCCACCATACATCGATGTTCGTCGATAATCGATGGAGTGCGTACACTGGCGCCATGCGCGCACTCGACCACCCGCAGCTCTCCTCGGTGTCGCTCTCCGACGCCCTCGCCGCGCTGGCCGACCCGACCCGCCGCGCCATCGTGCGCGTGCTGACCGACAGCGGGGAGCATCTGGCCGGCGACTTCGACCTCGGCGTCGCACAGTCCACACTCAGCCACCACATGAAGAAGCTCCGGCAGGGCGGCATCACCCGCAGCCGACCGGAGGGCACCCGCTGCTGGGTCTCGCTGCGCTCCGAATTCGACGACCGCTTCCCCGGCCTGCTGCACACCGTGCTCAGCCTCGACGCGGACACCTGAGGCATCACCCGGTACGCCCCGCCGGCAGCGGGCGGCGCCACGGGTCGCGGCGGTCGTCCGGTGCGCCGCCCCGACGGCGTCCGCGCGCCGGGCCGCGGCACGCACGGCCTGGCGCGGCACCGCTACCCTCGGGGCGGGTCAGTTACGGAAGGGGAGTGTGGATGCCGTCGGCGATCGTCAATCCTGCCGAGGTCTGGGTGCTGGCGCGGGAACACCCGGCACCGTTGATGAAGGCGACCCGCGCACTGAGCCGGGCACTGGAGCGGGCCTACGGCCCGCGGTTCGCCGTCTGGCATTCCGACGAACTCCTCTTCGGCGTCCGGGACGGCCAGTTGGTGCTGCAGACCCTCGGCGGCCAGGACGTGCCGCCACCCAAGGTCGTCCTGGTGCGGCAGACACCCGGCTCCATGGTGCAGAACCGCGAACTGACATTGCTCCGGCACCTGGAACGACTGGGCGCGGTCCTCCTCAACTCGGCGGCCTCCCACCAGCTGTGCGGCAACAAGGTCTGGCAGCTGCAGGAGTTGGCCGCGGCCGGACTCCCGGTGCCGGACACGCTGTCGTACGCCACCGCGCCCCTCGCCGGTGTGGTGCGCAGTCCCCAGGTGCGGACGCCGTGCGTGGTGAAGTCGGTCAACGGGCGCAACGGCGCGTCCGTGTTCCTCGTCCCCGACACCGGGCTGCTCCAGGCGGTGTCGGGCAGCCTCGCCCAAGAGGTGCCGCTGATCTTCCAGGAGTACGTCGCCGCCTCCCACGGCCGGGACCTGCGGGTGGTCGTCGTGGACGGCGAGCCGGTGGCCGCCCAGATCCGCACGTCCCAGGACGGGTCGCTGGCTTCCAACCTCGCCCGGGGAGCCTCCGCCGAACTGTGCCTGGGCCGCTTCCCGGACGCCGAAGCCCTGGCGGTCAGGGCCGCCGGGACGCTCGGTCTGACCATCGCCGGGGTCGACCTGCTCTTCACCGACGACGGCGGCCACACCCTCTGCGAAGTCAACGCGGTGCCCGGCTGGCGGCCCCGCATGACCACGGTGATCCCCGCGATCACCGCGGCCGTCGACAAGCGCCTGGCCGACCCCGCCTCCAATACCAACACCAACACCAACACCAACAGTGATGGCGGCACCGGCAACGACGAGCGGCGCGTTGGCGCGGGGAGTCAGCTCACCGATGCCACAGATAGCGCCCGAGGGCCCGCCTGAGCGGTCGGGGCGTGAGGGGGAGCAGCGCGGTCACGGCCTTGTAGGGCACCCCGGGCACACAGCGCCTGGTGCCGGCCGCGACGGCCTTGAGTCCGGCGGCCGCGACCTGCTCCGCCTCCAGCCAGAAGAACCCCGGCATCGTGGCGGGGGCGAGGCCGTTCGACGCGAAGTAGTCGGTCTTGGTCAGGCCCGGCAGCAGCACGGTGACGTGGACGCCGGACCCGCGGTTCTCGATGGCCAGGTCTTCCGAGAAATGGGTGAGGAACGCCTTGGTCGCGGCATACGTGGCGAGCGAGGGCGACGGCAACTCGCCGGTCAACGACGACACGTTGAGGATCCCGCCGCGCCCTTCGGCGCGCATCCGCGACAGCACGGACCGGGAGAGCCGCACCACGGCGTGGTTGTTCAGCTGGAGCGTGGCTTCCTCGCGTTCCACCGGGAGGTTGGCGAAGACGCCGGACGCCCCGGAACCGGCGTTGTTGACGAGGAGTTCGATCGGCCGGGCCGGATCGGTGAGCCGCGCCTCCACCCGCGCCGTCTGGCCGGTGTCGGTGAGGTCGGCCGGCAGCGCCTCCACCTCGACGGTGTGGTGGTCGCGCAGCTCCTCGGCGAGATCCTGAAGGAGGCGCTCGCGGCGGGCGACGAGTACCAGGGAGACGCCCCGGGCCGCCAACTGCCGTGCCATGGCCGTTCCGATGCCGCTGGAGGCGCCGGTGATCAGCGCCGTTCGGTAGGGATAGGGTCGGTCGGCCAAGGGTGATCTCCCCACGGACGAGACTCGGTTCCGACGCGGCGCTCGGCGTGCGGGCCGGGGCACTGCACACGCAGTGCGTCGGTCGAACGGCGAACGTACCGCACCGGACGTGGCGCCTGGCAGGGCGCACGGGATCACGGGAGGTCCGCGGTTGTGCGCCTCAGGGCCGTCGCCGGTTCCGCTGCGCCCGGGGTGAGGCACGCCGGGCCCCTGGCCGCAACGCCCTAGGCTCGGCACATGTACGCGACAGAGGTGTCCCGCTACATCAGCGCCCCGCCCGCCGCCGTCTACCGGGCACTGCTCGACGCCCGCGCCGTCGCCGGCTGGCGGGTCCCGGACGGAATGACCTGCCGGGTGCACGAGTTCGACGTCCGCGTCGGCGGTGCCTTCCGGGTCTCGCTCACCTACGACGACGGCCGGCCCGGCACCGGGAAGTCGGCGGACCGTACCGACACGTACCAGGGGCGCTTCGCGGAACTGGTGCCCTTCGAGAAGGTCGTCGAGGTGCTCCGGTTCGAGACGGACGACGCGCGCTTCGCCGGCACGATGACGCTCACCACCACACTCGTCCCCACCGGTCGGGGCACCACCGTCGTGCTGCTCCACGAGGGGGTCCCGGATGCCGTCCCCGCGGCGGCGAACGAGGTCGGCACCCGCAGGGCGTTGGCCAACCTCGCGCGCTGGGTCGAAGCCGAGACCGAAGCCGAGACCGAAGCCGAAGCCGAAGCGGAAACCGAAGCGGAAACCGAAGGGGATCGGTGAGGCGGTGTCGTCGGGGTCGTGGGTGTCGTCGGTGCGGCCGGGCGTCCGGAGCGTGTCGGGCGCCGGGTCAGTCGCCGCGCCAGATGTTGTCGAAGGCGGCCTGTTCGATGGCCCGTCGTTGCCGTAGGGCCTCCAACTGCAGCAGCGCGTCGTGGACCGCGGCGAGCACGGTGTCCACGCCGTCGTCGTCCACGCTCGGGGAGTTCACAGAGCCCTCCGCGTCCGTCCCGCGGATCCCCACGACCGTGCCCAGGAAGGCCAGGACGGGCTCGTCCGATGCCCAGCGGTGCGCCGCGGTGCGTCGGTCCGGGGAGTCCGCCAGCACGATGTGACCGGCCCGCAGAGGCACCCCGCGGCGGGGCTGCCGGCTGAGCAGGCCGTCCGCCTCCAGGGCCGCCAGATAGGCCGCGGACAGTCCGCGGCCCCGGCGCCACAGCCAGTCGCCGACCGACTCGTACGGCGTCTCGCGGACCAGCGACGCCGCGGCCTGGTCCAGCAGGGGGTCGGTGGTGGTGGGGCGGTAGCCCGGCACGATGCGATCGTCGTCCAGCGCGACGGCCTCGGCCGCGAGGAGGTCGATCACCTCGGCCCCGGCGAGCGCGAGCGAGAGGTCACCTTGTTCCACGGGGCGGCCGGGCGCCACGTCCAGAGCGGTGATCATCAGGTCCCGTGATGTGGTCATGGGTCAGGTTCGCCTCGATCGGGAGGGTCGACGGGGGCGTTGGCCTCGCAGGCCCGGCGAGCTCGGAAACGGGCGCGACGGCCCCCGCCCTCCAGCAGACCAGCTCCGGCCCGTTCGTGCGCGCCGAGGACCGCCCTCGGCGCGCGGGGCGGATCCCTTCGGGCTGTACTGGGTGGAGGCAGAAGGACTCAGAAGCGAACGGGAACGTCGCTGAGGGTGGAGGCATCGTGGAACTGGCCTTCCTGAATGCGGTGTACGCGAGCGGGGGACCGTACGTCTGCGCCTATCTCGACACGTCACGCGACACCGCGGAGCCGGACCGGGCGATGGCGCGCCGCAGGCGGCGGGTCCGCGAGACGCTCGCGGAGCAGGGCGCCGACGCCGCCACGGTGGAGGCCGTGGCCGCCGTCGCGGGGTGTGACCGGGACATCGCCGGCCGGCACGGACAGGCGATCGTCGCGAGCCACGGGCGGGTGGTCCTGACCGAGGAACTGCCCGAGCCGCCGGTGCGCGACGAGGCGGTGTTCACCGCGCTGCCCGATCTGATGCCGCTGGCGGTGCAGCACGCGCCGGACATCCGCTACGTCGCCGCCACCGTGCACAGTCGTCCGGGCCCACCGGAGGCGCCCTCGGACGACCTTGAGGTGGCGTACCAGGCCGGGACGTGGCCGATCAGCGCCGTCGCGCCGGGCGTCTGCCACCGGACGAGCGGCCCCGCCGTGGGCTGGCTCGACGGGGCCGGGCAGGTCGCCGACCGCATCGCCGAACTGGCCCGCAGCACCGGCGCCGAGACCATCGTGCTCAGCGGGATCACCTGGGCGCGCAACACGCTGGCCGACCACCTGTCCGTACGCTGGCGCAAGCGCATGGTGACCGACGGCGGCGACGGACACCCGGCCCCGGAGGGCCGGGCGCTGATGGAACACGACCTCTCCGCGGCGTTCCGGGACCGGCTGCGGACCACCGACCAGGGCCGCCTCGACCTGTTCCGGGCCCGCCGGACCAGCCGGCACGGTGCGGTCGAGGGCCTGTCCGACGTCGTGGCCGCGCTGCGGCGTTCCCAGGTCGGCACCGTGCTGCTCAACGTCCCGCTGCGCTTCCCGGTACAACTCCCCGTGACCGTGGGGGCAGCGCAGGCCGACCCGTCGGACACGGATCCGGAGCCCTACGGTGCGCTCGGCTTCCGAGGCGGGCCCGCGCGGGCCGCGGTGATCCGGGCGGCGGTGCGGACGGGCGCGGAGCTGCTCGTGGTCCCGCACCGGCAACTGGAGTTGGACGACGGGCTGGGCGCGCTGCTGCGGTACGCCGGCCCGGAGCGCACCGGGTACTTCGCCCGGCAGCTCCGGCGCTGAGCGGCCGACGCGGCCGTGCACGACGCCACCGCGGGCGGGCCGCGGGACGCCGGCCGGCGCGGCTTCGCCGCTCAGTGCAGGATCTTCTCCTTGGCGCGGGCGAACTCCTCGTCGGTGATGTCGCCCCGGGCCCGGATCTCGGAGAGCTTGGCGAGCTGTTCCACTTCGCTGGTGCCGGCCCCGCCGCCCGCCGTCTCGCGGATGTACCGCTTGACCTCCTCCTGCTGGGCCCGGGCGTGCTGCTGTTCGCGGCGGCCCATGTCCCGGCCCCGGACGATGACGTAGACGAAGACGCCGAGGAAGGGCAGTACCAGGACGAAGACCAGCCATCCGGTCTTGGCCCAGCCGTTCAGCGTGTCGTCGCGGAAGATGTCCATCACGACCCGGAAGAGCAGGAGGACCCACATGATCCACAGGAAGACCCACATCGCGGTCCAGAAGGCGCCGAGCACCGGGTAGTCGTAGGCCAGGTTCAGGTGACCGACCATTGCTCTCTCCTCTCGGTACCGATACGCGGAGGAGCACCGCCCTCCGTCCTCCAGCACACCGCCGCCCGCCTCAGGGGGCACCACCTGATGCGGGTGATTCCGGCAGCCGCCGCACCTCCTCGACGTGCAGGCCGAGGTCCTGGAACCTGAGCAGCAGCCCGTACAGGTGCGCCTCGTCGGTGACCGTGCCGAAGAGCACCGTCTGCTCCGGGACGCGCACCGTGTCCAGCTCGGGGAACTCCCCGGTCAGGGAGGGCGAGAAGCGGCCGGTGACCCGGAACTCGTAGCGCATGCCGGATCCCCCTCCTCCGTGGTCCGTAGCCCTTTCATGCTGGGGTCCGCGGGCCGGGCGGACATCACCCGTGCGAGGTGACGCGGGTGTCCGGCGGGCGGGTCCGGGGCCTCACAGCAGCCGGAGTTCCCGGCCGCGGTCGACCGCCTCGCGGCGGCGGGAGACGCCGAGCTTGCGGTAGACGGCCTTCAGATGGGTCTTGACGGTGTTGGGGGAGAGGCACAGCTCCGCGGCGATCTCGTCCGCGGAGAGCAGTCGCGCGGCACCGGCGAGGACCTGCCGCTCGCGGTGGCTCAGCGGTTCGACGAGGTAGGGCGTGCCCGCGGCGGACCGGCCGTCGCCCCATCGGACGCCGAACCAGAGGTGCCCGGTGGCCGGCCCGGCCCGGTAACCGGTGCCGTCCAGGAGCGTGCGCAGCCAGGGCCCGGCCTCCGTGAACGGGGCGCGGAGCTGCTCGGACCGTGCGGTGTCCAGCGCCCGGGCGAGCAGTTCGCGGGCGGTGTCCGGTACCCCCGTCAGGACCGCGGCGTGGGCTCTGACCAGCAGGGAGTCGACCTGTTCCGGCCGGGACAGCGCCGCGCCGTCGAGGGCGGCGAGGTGCCGCAGGGCCCGGTCCGGGTGCCCGGCGGCCAGGTGCGCGCGGGCCCGGGCGAGGGCCGCGGCGGGGGCGGTGCCGTCGGGTGCGGCGGGCGCGGCGGCGAGGGCCGCCGCGGTGTCCCCGCGTGCCAGCGCGGCGGCGGAGCGGGCCGCGGCCAGTCGCCGCGCCGACCATGCCGAGGGCGCCGGACCGCAGTCGTCCAGCGCGCTCCGGGCGGCCTCCCGGCGGCCGCGGGCGAGGTGCAGGCGGGCCCGCAGCAGGCCGCACTCGACACGCAGCGTCGGGTCGTGGCGGGTGTCGGGGCACTGCTCGGCACGGGTCAGGTGCCGTTGGGCGTCCTGGTGGGCGCCGTGTCCGTGCGCCGCGATGGCGAGCGCCAGGTGACCGGCGCCGGAGCGGCGGTGCGGTGGGAGGCCCGTACGGTCCGCGAGCGCCATCGCCGCGGTGGCGTGGCCGGTCGCCGCGGTGAGCTCCCCGCGGAGACTCTCGGTGACGGCGAGGAGGCCCAGTGCGGCGTGCCGCAACCGGCCCGTCCCGCGGTCGTCGGGCGGGCCGTCGTCGGGACCCGCGGCCCTGGTGAAGTAGCGCCGCGCCGCGTCGAGTTCACCGGTGCGCAGCAGGACGTGGGCCAGTCCCGCACAGCGCAGCGCCGCCAGCTCCGGATGCCGCTCGACCAGCGGCCGGGGTACCCGCTCCAGCAGCGTGTCGAACTGCCGGGCCGCCTCGCCCGCGCGGCGGCGCAGCCCGCGGTCGTCCTGCCCGGGCGCGAGCGGTGCGCAGACCAGGGTGAGCAGGGCGTGGACGAGTGCGGCCTCCGGGGTGGGGCCGCTGCCGTCCCCGCCCAGTTGGTGGGCGGCCGCGGCGAGCCGTTCGCGGCAGGCGGCGGCGTCGTGCCGGTACAGGGCGCAGGCGCCCGCGACGAGGGCCGGGCCGGCGCCGGGCAGGTCCGCGGGCATGCGGGAGAAGAGCCGGTACAACGCCTCGCTCCCCGGGGCCGCGAGCAGCCGTCCGGGCAGCAGGGTCCGTACCGCCTGGTCGGCCCCGTAGCGCCAGTCGCCGGCCGCGGCCGCATGACCGACGGCCCGGTCGGCGTCGTCGGCGGCGGCGAACCAGCGGGCCGCGCGGTGGTGGAGCCGCGCGGCCAGCCCTGGTCGCCGGTGGTGCAGCTGTGCCTGGAGGACCTGGGCGAACAGCGGGTGGAGGCGGCACCACGGAGTGCCCGGCAGCCGCGTCACGAAGACGTTGCCGCGGACGAGCCGGTCCAGCAGCTCGGCGGCGTCCGGACGACCGGTCAGGGCCCGTGCGAGGTCGGGGTGGACGTGGTCCAGGACGCTCAGCTGCAGCAACAGGTCGCGGAGGGCGGCGGGTTGGGTGTCGAGGACTTCGTTGAGGAGGTAGTCGGCGACGGCGCCCGGCGAGGCGGCGAACGACCGGGCGACCGCGTCCGGATCGACGGACTGTTGCAGGGCCAGGGCGCACAGCCGCAGTCCGGCGGCCCAGCCCTCGGTACGGCGGGTGAGCAGGCCGACCGTGGCGGGCGCCGGGCTCAACCGGTGCCGCTCCAGCAGCACCGCGGTCTCGTACGGGGTGAAGGCCAGGTCGGCGGCGCGGATCTCGGCGAGCCGGTCCTCGGCCCGGTAGCGGTGGAGCGGCAGCAGCGGCTCCACCCGGCTGGTCAGCACCAGACGCAGCCCCGGCCCGGCGTGCTCCGACAGGAACTCCAGGTCCTCCGCCACCTCCCGGGCGCGCACCCGGTCGAAACCGTCGAGGACCAGCACCGGTGGCCGGGGCAGCCGTTCCAGCAGCGCGGCGAGGCGGAGGAGGCGGGAGTGGCCGCCGCGGTCGGCCCCCGGGGGCCCGGCGGTCTCCCGTGGCGTCGTCCCCAGCGTCCGCCGGAAGCCCTCCAGTACGTACGCCCAGAAGTCTCCGGGAGCGCTCTCGCAGGAGTCGAGGGTGAGCCAGACGAGCGGGCCGGGCAGCGGGCCGGTGCGGGCCCAGGAGGCGGCGAGGGTGGTCTTGCCCGCCCCCGCCGGACCGGTGATCAGGGTCAGCGGACCGGTCGCGGCGCTCGCGAGCCGGTCGGTCAACCGCTGCCGGTGGACGTAGGCGTGCGGACGCTCCGGGGGCACGAACTTCGCGGCGAGGAGCGGCTTCCCGGCGTACCCCGCCGGGGGCTCGGGGGCGCCGGCGGGGAGTGGCCCGCGGACGGCCGGTGACCCGGACCGTGCCGGTCCGCCACGGTCCGTCGAGGTCCGGAAGGCATCGTCCGGTGGCATCACGCTCCCTACCAGGACAGCCACCCCGCCGCGCCGCGGCACGGCCCGCGGTGCCGGCCCGCGCCGCAGAGGCGTCCGCCGGGACGGCCGTCACCTCCCAGCGTGGCAAGGACGGCCCGGCACTGCCACGCGAGGCCCCGGCCCTCCCGTCCGGCGCCGAGCCGCCCCGCACCGCGTGCGACGCGGAGGTTCCGGACCGTGCGCGACGACGCCGGTGCCGGAGCGCGGTGGGGGCGCTCACCCGAGTGGCCCGGGCGAATCGGTGCGGTGCGTCGCCGGGTCGTACAACTGGCAGTCAGGCGTTTTCGGAAACCGCCGGTGAGCCGGTCGGTCCGCCGGCCCGGTCGGTCCGCGCCCGCCGCGCGGCCGGGCCGGGCGCGGCCAGTGACGAGCAGCGGGAGAACGTGATGCGAACGACCGACGGGGCAACGGCCCCGGCCCGGGGGTTGCGGACCCCGCGGGGCGCGGCGGTGGCCGGGATCGTCTCCGCTCTCCTGCTGGGCGCGGCCATCCTCTTCGTGCACCTGGCGGTGCCCGAGCACCCCGAGGACGCCGCCGACTGGATCCGCGACACCTCCCAGCGGCAACTCCTGCGCACCGCGCTGTCCCTGTTGCCGTTCGCCGGGATCTTCTTCCTGTGGTTCATGGGCGCGGTCCGGGACTTCGTCGGCGAGGCCGAGGACCGGTTCTTCGCGACCTTGTTCCTCGGCAGCGGGCTGCTCTTCGTGGCCATGCTGTTCGTCCTCGCGGCGACGACCGGCAGCCTGCTGGCCGTGACGGACGTGTCCGGCTCGGCCTCGGCAGGGGAGCGGGCGCTCTGGCAGTACGGACGCCACCTCGTCCTGGAGCTGCTGAGCAGCTACGCCACGCGGATGGCCGCGGTGTTCGTGGTGTCGACCACGACCATCGGGTACCGGGTCGGCATCTTCCCCCGCTGGCTGGTGTGGCTGGGCTATCTGGTCGCGCTGGTGCTGCTCTTCGCCGTCGGCGGCACGACCCACCCCGAACTCGTCTTCCCACTGTGGATGTTCGCCGTCAGCTGCCACGTCTTCGTGGTCACGCTGCGTCGCGACCGGAACGGAGGCCGGCCGGGCCCGGCCTCGGCGGCGGGGGCCTGAGTCCCGCACGGAGCGGGCCGTCCCCGGGCCGCCGCCTTCGCGCACCCGCCGGCGGGGGCGGAAAGTGGAGGTACATGCCCCCACGGAAGCGGGACGATCATGGAACGGTACCCAGCCATCGCGGATCACGGCCTCGTCGGGGACCTGCAGACCGCCGCGCTGATCTCGTCCGAAGGCGTCGTCGACTGGCTCGCGGCGCCCCGGTTCGACTCGCCCAGCGTCTTCGCGGCACTGCTCGACCACGACCGCGGAGGCCACTTCCGCTTCGGCCCCGAGGACCGGGGCGGCACCTGCAAGCAGCTCTACTACCCGGACACCGCGGTACTCGTGACCCGGTTCATGTCCCCGGACGGTGTCGGCGAGGTCTTCGACTGCATGCCGCCGGACCGCCCGGGCACGCCGTCCGACCGGCACGTGCTGATCCGCGGCGCCCGAGCGGTCCGCGGCACGGTCCGCTTCGACCTGGAGTGCCGGCCGCGCTTCGACTACGCGCGGGCCGCCCACACCTGCGACCTGCGGGACGGCACCGCCACCTTCCGGGCGCCGGGCATCACCGCACACCTTCAGAGCACCTTCCCGCTGCACCGCGACGGCGCCGACGTGGGCGGCACCGTCACCCTGCACTCCGGAGAGAAGGCCGCGGCCGTCTTCACCGTCGACACGTCACTGGGCGCGCCGGCCCCGCCACCCCTGACGCCGGAGGCCGTGGCGGACCGCTTCTGGGAGACCGTGGAGTTCTGGCAGCGCTGGGTGCGCATCTCCCGGTACCGGGGCCGGTGGCCGGGCGTCGTGCACCGCTCGGCGATCACCCTCAAACTGCTCACCTACGCCCCCACCGGGGCGCCGGTCGCCGCGGCCACCATGGGGCTGCCCGAGCAGGTGGGCGGCGAACGCAACTGGGACTACCGGTACACCTGGGTCCGCGACGGGTCACTGTCCGTACGGGCCCTCCTCGACCTGGGGTTCGCCGAGGAGGCGGCACAGTTCACCCGCTGGCTGGGAGACCGCCTGCAGCCCCCGGAGGACGACTGGAGCGAACCGCTCCAGATCATGTACCGGGTGGACGGCGAGCCCGACCTCCCCGAGGAGATCCTGTCCCACCTGGAGGGCTACCGCGGTTCGGCCCCGGTGCGCGTCGGCAACGCCGCCACCGGCCAGCTGCAGCTGGACATCTACGGTGAGGCGCTCTACGCCCTGTCGGAGGGGCGCGAGATCGCCATGCGGGCCGGCTACCACGGCTGGAAGAACCTCGCCCGGACCCTGGACTGGCTCGCCGACTCCTGGGACCGCCCCGACGAAGGGATCTGGGAGACCCGCGGCGGACGCCAGGACTTCACGTTCAGCCGGATGATGTCGTGGGTGGCCTTCGACCGGGGACTGCGCCTGGCGGACGAGTACAGCCGGCCCGCCAACACCCGCCAATGGACCGCCGCCCGCGACGCGATCCTCGAACAGGTCATGCAGCGCGGCTGGGACGCCGAGCAGAAGGCACTCGTCCAGCACTACGGCGGTACGGTGCTCGACGCCTCACTGCTGCTGCTCCCGCGCGTGGGCTTCCTGGCACCCCAGACGGAGAGCTGGCTGTCCACGCTGGACGCGATCGAGCGCACCCTGGTGTCGGACAGCCTCGTCTACCGCTACGACCCGCTCGCCTCCCCCGACGGCCTGCGCGGCGCCGAAGGCACCTTCAGCCTGTGCACCTTCCTCTACGTCGACGCCCTCGCCCGCGCCGGCCGGCTCCGCCCGGCGCGCTACGCCTTCGAGAAGATGCAGACCTACGCCAACCACGTCGGCCTGTTCGCGGAGGAAATCGGCCCCAGCGGCGAGCAGTTGGGCAACTTCCCGCAGGCGTTCACCCACCTGTCCCTCATCATGGCGGCCACCACCTTGGACGACGCCCTGGACCGGCAGCGCGACGACGCGTCCGGGTGGGACCGCCCGCACGGGCGGCTCAGTCCCTGACCCCGGCGATGGTGAGCGGCAGGTGCCGGGGACCGCGCAGCACCGCGTTCTGCCGGTACGGGGGCGGATCCTCGACCAGTTGCGGGGCGTCGAGTCGGCGGACCAGCTCGGTCAGGGCGAGCTGTGCCTCCAGCCGGGCCAGGGGAGCGCCGAAGCAGTTGTGCAGACCGTGGCCGAAGCCCAGGTGCTGGTTGTCGGGGCGGTCGGGGACGAACCGGTCGGGATCGGTGAAGCGCTGCGGGTCCCGGCTGCCGGAGGCCACCATGAGGTAGAGCGACGCGCCCTTGGGGATGACGGTCCCGGCGATCTCGATGTCGGCCAACGTCGTGCGCTGCGGCAGCATCTGCACGGGCGGCTCGAACCGCAGCAACTCCTCGACCAGCGGCACCACCAGACCGGGCTCGGCACGCAACCGCTGGAGCACGTCCGGGTTCCGCATCAGGGTGAGCATCCCGTTGGTGATGAGGTTGACCGTGGTCTCGTGGCCGGCGATCAGCAGCAGCACCGACGTGGTGATCATCTCCACCGGTGACATCTGCCCGTCCGGGCCGTGGTCGGCGGCCATGGCGGACAGCATGTCGTCCCGGGGCGCCCGCCGACGCTCCTCGATCAGCCCGGCGAGATACGCCGCGAGGTCGCCCCGGGCCTGCCGGACGGCCTGCGCCCTGGCCGCGCGCTCCTCGGCAGTACCGACCGGGTCGAGGCCGGCGGCGATGGTGTCGGCCCACTCGTGGAAGTGCGACTCGTCCTCGCGCGGGACGCCCAGGATCCGGCAGATCACGGTGACCGGGAACGGGTAGGACACGTCGTCGACGAGATCGATCGTGTCGCGGCCGCGCAGGCCGTCGACGAGGCCGGTGACGATCCCGGCCAGCTCGCCGTGCATGTCGAACACCCGGCGCGGGGTGTGCGGCGGGCCGAACGGGCGCATGGCCTGCCGGCGCAGCCGGTCGTGCTCCGGCGGATCGAGCCGGAGGAACGACGGCGGCAGGTTGGGATCCTCGACCTGGCCGGTGGCCTCGGCCGCCTCGGGCGTCAGGTTGCGGGCGTCCGAACTGATCCGTGGGTCGTGCAGCAGCCCCTTGATCTCCCAGTAGGTGCTGACCAGATAGGGACCCGCCTCATCGCGCACCACCGGTGTCCTGCGGAGCTCGGCGTAGAGCGGGTACGGGTCGGGCCGGTTGGCGTAGTCGAGGATCTGGCCCAGGAGTGCGACCGACGTCATGGGGGTTCCTTCCAAGGTGCTGCGGTCGGAGGTGACCTGTCGGCGTACCCGGGTCAGGCGCGTCGCGGGGTGAACGAGACGCGCCGGTCGGTCGGGGAGTACCCGCTGAGGGTGACGGTGGGGCCGTGGCTGGGCTGCGAGGGGTCCGGGAAGCCGGCCGACACCGGATGGAGCCCTTCCGGGCGCCGGTCGACCGTGGTGAACTCCGGCGGGAAAGGCGCGGCCTGCTCGATCTGCCGCTCGTAGAAGTCCAGCCACTTCGCCTGGTCGAAGGTGACCGCGGCGATGACCCGCCCCTGGTGGCCGTAGGCCGCGGTGAAGCGTTGCTCGGCGAGCGACCCCTGGGTGACGATGATCTGGTCGGCCATCGGCGGCACACCGACGGACTTGATGTTCACCCCGAACTGCGCGGACCAGAAGGACGGCATCCACAGGTGGGGCCGCCGCTCGGCGCTGGCACTGATCATGTTGTGGGCCGCGACCTCCGCCTGGGCGACCGCGTTGCCCCAGTGCTCCAGCGACAGGAACTGGTAGCCGAAGAGCGGATGCGGAGAGCGGGCCACGTCACCGGCGACGAAGACGTCGTCCGTGACGATGCCCCGTACGTCGAAGGCGCGGCACCCGGCGTCGCAGGCGATACCGCGCGGGCCGGCGCCCAGACCGGAGTCCGCGAGCCACTCGGTGTTGCGGGTGGCGCCCAGCGCGACGACCACGATCTCCGCCTCGACCGCGCTGCCGTCCGAGAAGTGCGCCTTCCGCACCCGGCCGGCGGAGTCCCCCTCCAGCCCGGTGACCTGGACGCCGCATCGCAGGTCGACACCGTGCGCGCGCTGGAGTTCGGCGGCGACCTCGCCGACCACTCCGCCGAGCGCGCCGACCAGCGGGGCCGCCCCGCGTTCCGCCACGGTGACCGGCACGCCCCGCTCACGGCAGGCCGACGCGATCTCCGAGCCGGTGAAGCCGGCCCCGATCACCAGCACCCGGTGCGGACCGGCCCGGAGCCGGCGGTGCAGCCGCACGGCGTCGTCCTGGGTGCGCAGCACGAAGACCCCGTCCAGGTCGGCCTCCATCTCGTGCGGCCAGGGACGGGCCCGGACCCCGGTGGTGATCAGCAGCCGGTCGTAGTCGAGCGTGTCGCCGTCGGCGAGCCGCACCCGCTTGCCGGCCAGATCCAGCCCGGTGGCCGCCGCCCCGAGCCGCCACTGCGCGTCGATGGGGCGACGCCTCGGCAACCGGGTGTGATCGGCCGGCACCTTGCCCAGCAGGACCTGCTTGGACAGCGGCGGCCGGTCGTACGGCTCGTGGGGCTCGTCGCCGACCATGGTGAGCGTGCCCGCGAAACCCTCCGCGCGCAGCGTCTCGGCGGCCCGCAGACCGGCCAGCGACGCTCCGACGACGACGATGCGCCCCTCGCGCCGGAACGCCTCCAGATACCCGTTAATCGACACGGGACGCACCCGCCTTCTCCTCGGCCCCGTCCAGGTCCGCGTAGTCGAGGGTGATGGCCTTCACGGGGCAGGCGTCCACGGCCCTACGGACGTTCTCCCGCTGCGCGTCATCGGCCTGCGGGTCGTACATCAGCGCCTCGTCTCCGTGCATGGTGAACACGTCCGGTGCCAGGAAGGCGCACTGGGCGTATCCCTGACACCGGTTGAGGTCGACGACAAGCCTCATGAACTCTCCGCTCCTCCGCGACGTGGTCGGGCGCCCGGTCGCCGTGCGTCCGGGCGCACCACCGGATCGTGGGCCGCTCCCGGTCCAGCATGGGGAGCCCGCCCGCGCGGCGCACGCCCACCCGGCCGTCGGGGTGAGCCGCGGGCCTGCGCGGCGGACGGGGAGGGGCGTCGCGGTCCTGCGGGAGGCCGGTGGGGCTACGGGGCGGCGGACCCGCCGGGGCCGTTCGGGGGCAGGGGCTGCTCCGCCCAGATGACCTTGCCCTGCGGTGTGTAGCGGGTGCCCCAGCGCTCGGTGAGCTGGGCCACCAGGAACAGTCCGCGCCCGCCCTCGTCCGTCGTCGCCGCGTACCGGAGGTGGGGCGAGGTGTTGCTGCCGTCGGCCACCTCGCAGACGAGGCTGCGGTCCCGCAGCAGCCGCGCCTTCACCGGCGGTGAGCCGTAGCGGATCGCGTTGGTGATCAACTCGCTGATCACCAGCTCCGTCGCGAAGGCGAGTTCGTCCAGGCCCCACTCGGCGAGCTTGTCGGAGAGGCTGGAGCGCATCCCGGCGACGGCCGCGGGGTCGAACGGCACGTCCCATGCGGCGACGCGGTCCGGGCCGAGTACGCGGGTGCGGGCGATCAGCAGCGCCACGTCGTCCCGCGGGCGGTCCGGGAGCAGCCGGTCGAGCACCGCCCGGCAGTTCTCCTCCGGGGACCGGCCCGGATGGGACAGCGCCGCGCGCAGCAGCTCCATGCCCACGTCGAAGTCCCGGGTGCGTTCCTCGACCAGCCCGTCGGTGTACAGGACGATCTGGGTGCCCTCGGGCAGGTGCAGCTCCGTGGTCTCGAAGGGCACGCCGCCCAGCCCCAGGGGCGGGCAGGCCGGCAGGTCCGGGAACTCGACGGTGCCGTCGGGGTGGACCAGTGCCGGCGGCGGATGGCCGGCCCGGGCCATGTCGCAGCGCCGGGAGACCGGATCGTAGATCGCGTACAGGCAGGTGGCGCCGGTGATGACGGTGCCGCTGCCGGCCTCCGCCTCCTCCTGGTCGATCTGGTCGACGAGGTCGTTGAGGTGGCCCAGCAGCTCGTCGGGCGTGAGGTCGAGCGTGGAGAACGTGTGCACCGCGGTGCGCAGCCGCCCCATGGTCGCCGCGGCGTGCAGTCCGTGGCCGACGACGTCCCCGACGACCAGCGCGACCCGGCTGCCGGACAGCGGGATGACGTCGAACCAGTCGCCGCTCACCCCCGACTGGGCGGGCAGGTAGCGGTGGGCCACCTCCATGGCGCTCTGCTCGGGCAGCGTGCGCGGCAGCAGACTGCGTTGCAGGGTCACCGCCAGTGCGTGTTCCCGCGTGTACCGCCGGGCGTTGTCGATGCTCAGCGCGGCGCGCGCCACCAGCTCCTCGGCCAGCGACCGGTCCTCGTCGTCGAAGGGCTCGGACTCCTGCGCCCGCCAGAAGTTGGCCACGCCCAGGATGTTGCCGCGGGCCTTCAGCGGTGTGGTGATCAGCGAGTGGATGCCGCACGCCAGGACGCGCCGGGACCGTTCCGGGTCCTGCAACTGCCACGCGGGGGTCGCCGACAGGTCCGGGACGACCTGGGAGTGTCCGTTGGTCATCCCGCGGGCCTGGGGCGTGTCGTCCACGAACGTGATCGGTGTGCCGGCGGGGTGGAAGGGGTGGTCGGAGCGGATGCCGTGCGCGGCGGTGCGGCGCATCTGCTGGGTGCCGCTCCCGGCCGGCTCGTCGCCGCGCAGAACGGGGGCGGCCAGATCGACGGTGACGAAGTCCGCGAACCGCGGGACCGCGACCTCCGCGAGCTCCTCGGCGGTCCGGGCGACGTCGAGGGTGGTGCCGACGCTCACCCCGGCCTCGTAGAGCAGCCGCAGGCGCTCGTGGGCGACCTCGGCGCGGCCGGAGAGCAGTCGCAGTTCCGTGGAGTCGCGGATGGTGGTGACCGTCCCCATGCCGGCGGCGTGCCGGTCGGTGGGCCGCTGGTTCACCGCGAGGAGCCGGCCACCCGCCTGGTGGATCTCGTCGGTGGCGGTCCGGCCCGACGCCAGGAGGCCGGCCAGCCCCGGGGCGAGGCCGGGCAGCTCGGACACCTCCTGCCCCTCGGCGTCCTCGGGCAGCGTGAGCAGCCGTCTGGCCTCGTCGTTGGCCAGCAGCAGGCGGCCCTCGGCACTGACGATGACCACGCCCTCCCGCACGGCGTGCAGCACCGCCTCGTGGTGTTCGTACATGCGGCTCATCTCGACGGTCCCCAGCCCGCGGGTCTGGCGCCGCAGCCTGGTGGTGATCACCGCCGTGGCGGCCGTGGCGAGCGCCAGTGCCGCGCCGCTGATGCCGAAGATCACCGGTAGGTGCCCGGCGATCGCCCGGCTCACGCTCGCCACCTTCATGCCCGCGGAGACCAGGCCCACGACCGAGCCGTGCGGATCGGTGATCGGCACGATGGCCTGCACCTCGTGGCCGAGTGGCCCGTGCACGCTCTCGACGCGGACCCGGCCGGCCAGCGACGGGCCGATGTTGCCGACGAACCGGTGGCCGATCTGCTGGGGCTGCGGGTGGGTGTAGCGGATGCCGTGGGTGTTCATCACCACGATGAAGTCGACACCGGCCCGTTTGCGGGCCACCTCGGTGAGCGGCTGCAGGATCTTCGAGGGATCGGGGGCCTTCAGCGCGGTCTGGACGCCGGGGGAGTGGGCGAACGTCTCCGCGACGGCCACCGAGCGGCTGCGCGCCTCCTCCTCGGCGTCGTGCCGCGACGTCAGCAGCAGCGCCGCCAGCGCGCCCAGCACGATGAGGAGGCCGACGGTGAGTTGCAGCAGGAAGACCTGCCCCGCGAGACTCTGCGGGCGTCGTTCGGTCAGTGACCGTACTGTTGCGCGCCGGTATCGGCCGGACCCTGCGGCCATGCTGCTATTTCTAACACTCCCCGGGCGGGACCGCCGCCCGCCGCCCGTCGTGTTCGCCGTCGGCGCGGCTCAGTCGCCCGCGTAGCGGCCCGCCACCGACCGTGACCGCACCGCTGGGGCCGGTGGATGGCTGTCGACGCGGCCACGGGCCCGTCCGGGGGAGGACGGTGTGCCGACCGGCGGTCACCCGGTGCTGTCCGGACGGGGCGTGCGCGCGCCACCGGCGCCGTGCCGCCACCCTGCGACGCCCGGCCCGGCATCGAGAGGTGGCGCCGTCGCGGCCGGGTCGGCAGCGGGTGGCCGCAGGCCCGGCCGCGACGGAACGCGGTCGCCGCGCCCGGCCTCAGGGCCGGTCGAGGGTGATCGAGTTGATCGGTGTCAGGTCGGCCCAGACGCCGTTCTGCGCGGCCATGTCGTAGGTGCAGCCCGCGCCGCCGGAGCCGGTGCACAGGCGGGCGTGCGCGCCGCCCGACTGGTTGTTGAGGACCCAGTGCCACCCGTACTGGTTGCTGAGGTTGCGCGCCCCGTAGCTCCAGAAGACGTCGGTGGGACTGGCGGCCGGGTCCTGGTTCTGCGGATAGACGCAGACCGCCCCGTACGGGCATCCGGCCCATGGTCCGGATGCGGCCCGGGCGTCGGCGGTGCCGGCCGCCAGCGCGGTCAAGGCCACGCCGGCGACGGCGACCGCGGTGGCGCGGCGGATGATCGTGCGCATGGTTGTCTCCCTCCCCTGGTGGCCGGCTTCGCCGGCCGCGAGCATCGTAGGAGGGGACGAACAGCCTCCGCTGCGTACTTTCGGCCGTATAGGCGTGCATATCGGGCCTTGGGGGGCGGTGTCGGTGGCGGGTCGAGACCTACGCCGGACGGGCCGGGCGGCCGTGGGCCAGGACTTCCGCGGCGGCGACACCCGAGGCGGCGGTGGCGCCGTGCGTGAAGATCCGGACGGCTCCGGGGAGGGAGTCGCTCGGCAGGCCCATCTCGACCACGACGGCATCCGGGCGGGCGGTGGTGAGGTCGGCGAGGGCGCGGCCCATCCAGGTGTGCCGGGCGGCGTCCCGGACGACGACGACCAGCGGGCGCCCGGTGGCGGGCGTCAGCGCGTGCTGCGCCAGGATCTCGGGGCGGGCGGCGAGTCGCCGGTGCGGGAGGCGGACGAACGTGGTGCCGGGCAGTCGTTCGCGCAGCGGTGCGGCGACGCCCCAGGGCGTCTCGTTGCCGATCGCGAGGTTGGTCGAGGGCACCAGCTCCACCACGTGCGGCGCGGCGGTCAGGGGGAGGGCGCCGTCCGGGCCGTGCGTGTGCAGGGCGCGGCGGGCGGCGACGAAGCCGATGTCGCCGAGGATCGGATCGACCGGGACGTCCTGGCCCAACCGGTGTGACCACGCGGCGAACGACCGGACGCGATCGGCGGCCTCCGTGAGGCGCTCTTCGGTGAGCTCCCCGCGGGACGTGGCGTCGGCGAGCGCGTCGGCGAGGAGGGCGACGGTGGACTCCTCGGCGTTCTCCCCGCCGACGCAGACCGCGTCGGCGCCGGCGGCGACGGCCTTGACCGCGGCGCCGCCGAGGCCGTGGCGGTCCGCGACGGCGCCCATCTCGATGGCGTCGGTGACGATGAGGCCGTCGAAGCCGATCTCCTTGCGCAGCAGGTCGTGGAGGATGCGAGGGCTGAGGGTGGCCGGCAGGTGCGGGTCGTGCGCGGGTACCAGAAGGTGGCCGCTCATGATCGCGCCCACGCCGGCTGCCACGGCGGCCCGGAACGGGGGCAGTGCCTGTGCGGCGATCTCGTCGAGGTCGGCGTCGTAGCTGGGCAGGCCGTGGTGGGAGTCGACGGCGACGTCGCCGTGGCCGGGGAAGTGTTTGGCGCAGGCGGCGACGCCGGCCGACTGGAGTCCCCGGATCCAGGCGGCGGCGTGGCGGGAGACGAGCGCGGCCTCGGTGCCGAACGAGCGGACCCCGATGACGGGGTTGTCGGGGTTGGAGTTGACGTCCACGCTCGGCGCGTAGTCCAGGCTGATGCCGGCGGCCCGCAGTTGGCGCCCCAGGTCGTGGGCGACGGATGCGGTGAGGTCGGCGTCGTCCACGGTGCCGAGGGCGAAGTTGCCGGGCCGGGTGGCGCCGGTCGAGGACTCGATGCGGGTGACGTCGCCGGCTTCCTCGTCGATGGCGACGATCAACTCCGGGTTTTCCGCGCGGAGTTGGTCGGTCAGTCGGGCGACCTGCTCGGTCGAGACGATGTTGCGGGCGAAGAGTACGACGGAGGTCAGGCCGTCGCCGATGTCGCGCAGTACCCAGTCCGGTGCCTCGGTGCCCACGAATCCCGGTTGGAGGACGGAGCGTGCGAGGCGGCGCAACTCCTGGCTGTGCTTGCTGGAGGACATCGACGGGGCCTTCCGGGTCGTGGCGACACATCGATCGGAGCGTTGGTACAGACCAGCGGATGTTGACCTAGTCCAATCCGCGATGTCAAGGGGTGGTCCACCCGTTGCCGGTCGGGAGGCTCCGGTCGCGGGATCCGCGGCTCACGGCAACTCCGGCCTTGACACGGTCAGTTGGTCTAGTCCACTTTGTTGGGGCGTGAGTTAGGCAAGTGGCCTGTGTTGCCTGAGGGGCGGATGCGACCGTCCTCGGCGGATGCGCGGGCCGAAGCCGAACTCGCCGAGACCACCCCTGCTCCGCGGGTGACTGGTGGGCGCACCGTCGCGCTCCCCTCACTTCCGGTCGCCCCGAACCTTGTTCACCTCCGGCAACGACACCCACCGCAGCGCGGATCAACGCTCCCCCCAGCACACCGCGACGGCACCGTGCCCCCCCCGGCGCGGTACGGGCACCGCGGCGCGCGGACGCCGTTCGCGGTGCCGTTCGCGCCGGCCCGGACGCCACCCGGGCATCCCGCGGCATCGGACCCGACCAGGAGCGCTCCGCGCCGGCACCCATCGATTCGACCTTTGGAGCGCTGCATGCCAGCGACTGACGGATATCTGCACCGAGCCGCCTCGGACGTGCCGTACTTCAGCGCGGACGGCGAGACCTACCTGGCCCGGACGCCCTTGCGCGAGCTGCGCAAGACACGGAAACTCCGGGTGCTGTCCCAGGAGCAGTTCGCCTTCTGGCAGACCTACGGCTACGTCATCGTCAAACAGGCGATCCCGGCGGCCGCGGCCCGGCGCCTGCTGGATTTCGCCTGGGAGTTCCAGGGACTCGACCCGGACCGGCCGGACACCTGGTACCAGGACCGGGAGTTCCGCTCGGACCTCGACCGGGACCTGCACGTCTACGGATTCGTCGAGGCGTACCACCACCAGTTCCTCTGGGACAGCCGCCAGACACAGCGGGTCTACGACGCGTTCGTCGACGTGTGGGACTGCGAAGAGCTGTGGGTGACCCTGGACCGGCTCAACCTGAACCCGCCCAACATCAAGAACCGCGACCGGGCACTCGTCGCGCCGACGGAGCGCGGCTTCGACATCGCGCTCCACTGGGACGTCGACACCTCCCTCGGGATACCGCCGCAACGGGTCCAGGGGATCATCGCCCTGAACGACACCGAGCCCGAGTGCGGCGGATTCCAGTGCGCGCCCGAGCTGTTCCGCCGGTTCGAGCGGTGGCGGGCCCACCAGCCGGCCGACCGCGACCCGATCCGTCCCGCCGTCGACCCGGCCGAACTCCCCGTTATCCGACCGGAGTTGACCGCCGGCGACCTGCTGATCTGGAACGGCCTGCTGGCGCACGGCGTCGCGGCCAACACGTCACGGGACGGCGTGCGCGCGGTCCAGTACCTCGCCATGATGCCGGCGCTCGAATCCCACCGGGAACTCGCCGCATCCCGCGTCGACTCCTGGCGGCACCTGCGGACACCTGACTGGAACGCGACGCTGCTCGGCGACGCCACCCGGCCCGAGTCCCTCAGATACGGCACGCCCGACCTGACCGGCCTGGGCGCCAGACTCCTGGGCCTGGAGCCGTGGCACGGGCGGGAACCGGCGGAGCCCATGGGAGCAGGCGCATGCGCAGAATCTGTCTGACCCTGCCCACCAACCGCGCCTGCACCGAGATGATCACTGCCATCGGCGCGGAGGCCGCCCACGCGGCCGAGCACTTCGACGTCGAGGTCCACCTGCTGATCCTGGACTCCTGCGCCGACGAGGTGTTCGCCGCGCACGCGCGGGCCGTACGCGCGGCGCGCCCGGTACCGAACGTCGTCGTGCACCACCTCGGCGAGGCCGCACAGCGGGACTTCCTGCGGCGGGTGATCCGCGACTCCGGTGTCGCGAAGCCCGAACTGATGCTGGACCTGATGCTCCCGGCGGAGCCCTCCTACGGCGCCTGCACCAACCGGGCGTTCCTGATCGCCGCAGCCCTCGGCTGCGAGTCGGTCCACCGCCGGGATTCGGACAGCCGCTACCAGACCCTGAACGGGGCGCCGGTCTTTCCGATCCACCATGAGCTCCGCTCGCTGGGCAAGCGCGCGAGCGACGCCGCGCAGGACGTCTCCACGACCGCGCTCGATCCGCAACACGCGCACAAGTCCGTTGCCATGGTGGGTAGTTCGTTCGTGGGCGAGCTGTCCGTGGACATCGCCGAGATCCACCGGACCGACCCCGGCGTCTACACCGACGTGGTCGGCCTGTGGGCGCCCGGCCAGTGGTCGGCCCAGGCCAAGCAGCAGCTCGTCGACGAGTCCTTCCGGGGCGCCGGCACGGAAGCGTTCACCCGTGACCACTCCGTCCTGACCCTGGTCGACCCGATGCGCGTGGACATGTGCAACATCAGCTTCCACCAGGTGCACGAACGCGTACCGCTGCCGCCCGCCACCAACACCATCGGCAGCGACTACTTCCTCATCCACCTGGTGCACGACGCCGCGCTGCCCGGCGTCCTGCACAACCGCAACATCGTCAACTTCCACACCGGCGAGCGCCGGACCGGTCCGGGGTTCCTGGCGTACCAGACACGCTTCGCGAAGTTCTTCCTCTCCATGCTCTACTTCTCCTTCGTCTACGACCGGATGGCCCGCGCCGGCCAGGCACTGCTCGACGAGCACCAGCGGGTCCGGGCCGCCGCGATCGCCGGCATCGTCCGGGAGAGCACCGGACTGGACCCGGCGGAGAACATCGAGCGACTGGACATCCTCGACGCCTCCTACCGCAAACTCGGTGGAAAATACGCGGCGTTCGCCGACGTCCTGGCCTCCCGCCGCGACTGCCTGCTGCACGAAGCCCGACAGGACATGGCGGACTTCGCCCTCCTCATCGAAGCCTGGGCGCCACTGACCGGGGCGAGCCGGGCCGCCGGCCCGCAGGGCTTCCTCCGGCCCCCGGACCGGGAACGCCGATGACCGACGACAACACATCCCTGCGCGCCGCCCTGGCCGCCGCGACCGAGGACCAGATCGTCTTCGACCTGGCGGGCATCGCGGACAACTACACCATCCTGCAACGGGAGTTGCCCGGGGTCGCGGTCCGCTTCGCGATGAAAGCCTGCCCGGTGGACGCCGTGCTCGCCTGCCTGGCCGAGCGGGGGGCGGGCGTCGACGCAGCCGGCCCCCGCGAGATCGCCCAGGCCCTCAGATCCGGCGTACCGGTCGAGCGGATCCACTACGGCAACACCGTCAAGTCCGACCGGGACCTCGCCGAGGCCCACCGGCTGGGCGTCCGGGACTACGCGACGGACAGCCTGGAGGACGTGGCGGCGATCGCCGCCCATGCCGCCGGCGCCCGGGTGTTCTGCCGACTGGCCACCGACGGGGACGGGGCACTGTGGGGGCTCGGCAACAAGTTCGGCTGCTCGCCCGCCGATGCGGTACGGGTACTGGCCGCGGTGCGGGAGGCCGGGCTGACCCCGTCCGGACTGTCCTTCCACGTCGGCTCGCAGCAGATGACGGCCGATGCCTGGCGCCGGGCCTTCGATCGGACGGCCGCGACCCTGGCGGCCCTGCGCCGGCGAGCCGTCTTTGTGGACCACGTCAACCTCGGCGGCGGCCTGCCGGCCCTCGGCTACGCCGACCGGTACGGCAGACCGCTCGACCCGCCGATGGACAAGATCTTCGCCGTGATCCGGGAGGGCATGGCGCACCTCACCGAGGTCTGCGGACACCACCTGGACTTCCTGGTGGAACCGGGCCGCTACCTCGTCGCGGACCACGGCGCCATCCGCGCGCACGTGACCCGGCTGACCGGGCGGGAGCAACCGGACGGCACCCGGGCGCACTGGTTGTACCTGAGCGTGGGAAAGTTCAACGGCCTCTACGAGATGGACCAGTTGCAGTACCCGCTGGTCTTCCCCGCGCACGCCGGCAGCGCGCGGCTGCCGGCCGCCGTCGCGGGCCCCACCTGCGACGGCGACGACGCCTTCGCGCACAAGCACGGCCTGGTGCAGGTCCCCGCGGACCTCGCCTCCGGCGACCCGGTCTGGGTGCTGTCCAGCGGCGCCTACGCCGTCAGCTACCTGACCCAGGGCTTCAACGGCTTCCGCCCGCTCCCGTACACCTGGATCCACGGTGCGGGCACCGGACGCGACCGGGCCCGGCAGCCGGGGCGGCCGCGGGAGGTGCGGAGCAGATGACCCACGACGCCCGCATACGGCACACCGACGCCCGCGTACGGCACATAGCGGAGGGCGACTGGGACGGCATCGCCGCGCTGGAGTCCCGGGCCTATGCCGCCCTCGGCCTCTCGGAGGAACCGGCCGTGCTGCGGTCCCGCGCCCACGCCTCACCGGCGACGTGCTTCGCACTCGCCTTCCCGCAGCGGCTCGCGGGCTACCTGCTGGCGCTGCCCTACCCGATGTTCCAGTACCCGGACCTGAGCCGTGCGGAAGGGTCCACGGAAGGGGCCACGGAACGGATCGCCGTCCCGTGGCGCAACCTCCACCTGCACGACCTGGTCGTCGCCGCGCCACTCCGCGGCCGGGGCCTCGCCCGACGGCTGCTGCGCCGGCTGACGGCGACGGCCAGGGCGGGCGGGTACGAGCAGATCTCGCTGGTCGCCGTCGCCGGCAGCGAGAGCTTCTGGGGGGCCAACGGATTCGCCCCGCACCACGGGGTGGTCCCCCCTGGCGCCTACGGCGGGCAGGCCGTCTACATGTCCAGGCCGGTCCGGGCGGGCCGCGCCGAAGGGCCCGAGCCGGCCGGCGCGGCGTCGCCCGGTCCGGCACCACACGATGACGAAGGGGAGTGATCCCGGTGTTCCGCGTGCACGATCCTTTCCTACGGGCGCAGTTGGCGATTGCCGCGCTGTTCTGCTCGCTGGGATTCCAGTACGCCACCTGGGCGGCACGGATCCCCGCGCTCAAGGCACACCTCGGCCTGACCGCCGCGGAAGTGGGGGTGCTGCTGATGGCCACCGGGGTGGGTGCGGCGGTGTCGTTCCCCCTGGTCACGCTGTTGATGAGCCGACTGGGGGCGAAGCGCCTGGCGCTGCTGTCCGCGCTCGGCCTGACCCTGTTGCTGTTCGCGTTGGCGGCGGCGCCCGACTACCCGACCGCCCTGGCGGTCATGGGCGTGGACGGCGTTCTGGTGGGATGCCTGAACGTCGCCATGAACGCGCAGGGCGCCGCACTCGAAGCCAGGCACCGGCGGCACGCGATGGCCAGACTGCATGCGACCTTCAGCGCTGGGTCGTTGGCCGCGGCCGTCCTCGCTTCGGGGATGACCGCGGTGACCTCGGCCGTGGCCGCGCACTTCGCGGTGGCCGCCGCCGTCCTGCTGCTGTTGGTGGGATACGCCGGGCCGGGTCTGCTGACCGAAGAGCGGCCCGCGGCGCGCAAGGAGCCGAAGAGCCGCGGCCGATGGGCGTTGCCGTCCCGCATGACGCTGTGGATGTGCTGCGCCATGGCGTTCGGCACGGTGACCGAAGGCGCCATGAACGACTGGTCGGCGCTCTACCTGAAGGACGTCGCCAAGGCATCGGCGGAACTGGCGCCCATGGGCATTGCCGTCGTCTCGGGCGTGATGGTCCTGGCCCGGCTGTTCGCCGACGGCTGGCGGGGCCGCTGGGGCGACGGGCCCCTCGTCCGTGCCGGCAGCGCACTGGCCGGGGTGGGTCTGGCGCTCGCCCTGCTGAGCGGTGGCGCGGTGCCGGCCCTGATCGGCTTCGCCTGCGTCGGTCTGGGCATCGCCGCCGTCACCCCGTGCGTCTACGTGGCCGCGGCCGGACAGGGCGCCCGGGCGCTCACGCTGGTCGCCGCGATGGGCACGCTCGGCCTGCTGGCCGGACCGCCGTTCATCGGCTTCGTCGCCAACGCCGTCGGCCTGGCGTGGGGGATGGGCGCGGTCGCCGCCTCGGCGGTCGTCGTGGCGCTGTGCAGTACCCGGATCCGCTGGCCGTCCCGGACGACACCGGCCGCCGCGTCCGCCGGCGAACCCGCCTGATCCGCTCCACCGCAGCCGCGGTCGCACCCCGTCGGGGCGCGACCGCGGCTGTCCACGGGCCCGAACGCGGCCGGGCCGTAAGGCGGTTCAGCAGGTGCCGAGGTCCTGCCAGGCACCCCAGTCACCGGTGGTCCCGGGCTCCTCGCCCGTCGTCCACCACTTGGCCTTCCAGTTGTGCCCCTGGTACGAGACCTGCTGGCCGCCGGTGTAGACCGTGCCGCCGGCCCACGGGGCGGCCGTGCACTGGTTGCCGGTCCCGCCGGTGACGGTCAGTGCGTACGACGTGCTGTGGCTGCCGGACGGGCCGGTGCCGGTGACGGTGAGGTGGTAGGTGCCGGAGGCGGCCGCCGTGGTGGTGGACAGGGTGAGCGTCGAGGTGCCGCCCGCGGTCACCGAGGTGGGGCTGAGCGAAGCGGTGACGCCGGCGGGGGCCCCACTGACGGTGAGGTCCAGTGACTGTGCCGTGCCGGCCGTGACCGCGGTTCGCACCGTGGCGGTGGCCCGGCCGCCCGCGGCCACCGAGCCGGTGGCGGGGCTGGCGGTCACCGAGAAGTCGTCGGCCGGTGCCGTGCCGCCGCCGGTGAACTGTTCGAAGATGTGGCTGAAGTCCCAGGTGTTCTGCGGGATGCTGGAGCATGTGTCGCCGGACGGGGCGCCGGGGCAGCTGCCGTTGTCCCGTTGCAGCGCCCAGAACGACAGGGTGTTGATGCCCTTGGCCACTGCCCAGTTGTAGACCGCGGTGGCGTTGGCCAGGGTGAAGGTCTCGGCCGGGCCGAAGTCGTCGACGCCGGGCATCTCGATGATCCCGATCATGGACCACAGCTGGGCCGGGGTCTTGTTCGGGTAGAGCGGTGCGAGCTGGTCGTACAGCCCCTGGGCCGCGGTCTGGGTGTCCTTGGCCATGTCGTGGGTGGCGTTGTCGTAGTAGTCGAACTTCATGATGTTGGCGACGTCCACGCGTGCGCCGTTGCGGACCGCGCTCTGCAGTACGGCCAGTCCGCTGTCGGTCAGTCCGTGGGTCGTCGTCGGCAGGGTGTAGGAGATCTCGACCGTGCGGCCGTTGGCCGCCGCCCAGTCCTGGACGAGCTTGATGGCCTTGTTCCGGCGGTCGACGGCGGCGGAGTCGTCCAGTGAATCGGCCTCGATGTCCATGTCGAGCCGGGTGACGTCGTATGTCGTGATCACCTTCTCGTACGTGGCGGCGATCTGGTCGACGTCGGTACAGCTGTCGGCGATTTCGGTGCCGGTGGTGTCCGCGGTGTACCCGCCGAAGGAGGGGATGACGTCACCCCCCTTCGCCTGGATGGTCTTGATGTCGCTGCCGAACGAGGCCGTGGAGATGGGGGTGTCGGTGCTGCCGTTCCAGTAGGCGGTGCAGGAGCCCTTGGCGGCTGTCTGGACGAAGGCCATCGTCAGGTGCCTGGCGCCGGACTGGGCGGAGAGCGCGGCGGGGCTCTCGCCCGTCCACGACTCGAAGTAGGGAGCGAACACGTGGGCCGGGAGCGGGGTCGCCGCGTGGGCGGCGCCACCGCCCAGGGCGGTCAGGCCGGCCGTGGCCACGGCGGTGACGGTTGCGGTGAGGAGTGCTCGGAGGGTGCGCCTGCGTCTCATGACTGTCCCGGGTGTGGAGAGGTCGACCGCCAATTCCCCTTGTACGCAGCGGTATTGCCTCTGGGATAACCCTGGCGTCAGGGGCATGTCAATGGACTGGACCAAGATAGGACTAGACCAATAGGACTCGGGATGCGCCATGGTCCTGCCCAGCGCCCGCCCGCCGCGCTGGACCACGCACCCGCGCGTTCCGGGGCGTGGACCGCCCGTCGGCCGAGCACGGCGGAGGCGCGCACGGCACCGTCCGACCCGGCGGTTCCGGGGTCCGGGGTCACACCGCCGGACCGGGACGGACGAGGACGGGGAGGGTCTGGTGGCCGTTGGTGAGGAAGGACGGGAGGGGGACGAGACGGCCGACGGGCACCGCGAGGGTCAGGCGGGGGAAGCGGGCGGTGAGCATCCGCAGGGCGGTGGTGGCTTCGAGCCGGGCCAGCGTGGCGCCGAGGCAGGTGTGGACGCCGTGGCCGAAGGAGAGATGGGTCTTGTCGGGGCGCGTCGGGTCGAACCGGTCCGCGCTCGGCCCGTGCAGCGCGGGATGCCGGTTGGCGGCGGAGTAGGCGGCGAGGATCGCCTGCCCCTTGCGGATGACTGTCCCGTCCGACAGGGGGATGTCGATGGTGGCGAACCGCATCGGGAGGAGGGGTACGGGCGCCTGCCAGCGCAGCGTCTCCTCGACGACATCGCCCCAGGACAGCGCGCCGGACCGGGCCGCGGCGAGGTGTGCGGGATGGCTGAGCAGGGCGACCAGTGCCTGGTCGATGAGGTTGACGGTGGTCTCGTACCCGGCGCTGACCACCAGCAGCAGGGTGTCCCGCACCTCCTGGAGGGTGAGGCCGGGCTCCTGGCCCTCGGGGTCACGGGCCTCGATGAGGCGGGTCGTGAGGTCGTCGCCGGGCCGGTCGCGCTTGACGGCGAGCAACTCGTCCAGCGCGGCGTAGAGGCGCTGTGTGTTGGCGGCGGCCGCCTCGGCGGTGACGTTGGTGGCGAAGACGCCGTGCACGGCCCGCCGGAAGTCGGGCAGCAGGTGGCCGGGCAGTCCCATCAGATGACTGATGACCCGGACCGGCAGCGGAGCGGCGAACCGCTCGCGCAGGTCGATCACGTCCCCCACCTCCGCGGTGTCGAGGTCGTCCAGCAGCCGGCCGGTGAAGCGCGCGATGTCGGGTTCCAGCGCGGCGATGGTCCGCGGCGCGAACGCGGGGGCGATCAGCCGCCGCAGGCGCCGGTGCTCGGAGCCGTACGCGGTGAACATGTTCTCGACCGCCACCCACAGGTGCAGGGGCCAGTCGGTGGTCCGGTCGGGGAAGCGGTCCCAGTGCCGGTGGGCGTTCTTGGACACCCGCGGATCCAGGAGCAGCCGCTTCAGCAACTCGGGGTCGGTGACGGCCCACGCCTCCTCGCCGAGCACATCGACCCGGACCAGGGGGCCGCCGGCCCGTAAGGAGACGTCCTCGGCCTGGCGGTCCTGGCCGGACGGGTCGAGGACGTGGGGTGACTGCTGAGGCATGGCCGGCTCTCTTTCGGGACGGGTGCCGCGGACGCGGGTACGGGCGAGGGGAGGTGCGGAGGGGGCGCGGCGTGGCAGGAGGCGGCGGGTGCCGAATGCGGGCACCGCGTCGGTGCGGTGGGGCGGGCGGGGCGGAGTCCGAGTCCGCTACGACGGGGTCCTGGGAGGCGCGCGGGCACCCTGCCCCTATGGCTACCCGCGGAGGACCGGGCGGCACGCCCTGCCCGCACTCGACCGAATGTGCTGCTCAGGGCCTGTTCAGCGGGGGTCGGGTGGGAGCGTTGGGGCTTCCGGGGAGCAGGTTGGAGCGCCGTGGTCGAAAACCGGTGGTGTGTGTCCCCCGGCCAGTGGCGCAGACCGGCCACGGCCGCCGCGCAATGCCCGACGGGGGGCTCGGGCGGTGGCGCGCGCCGACCCCGCGGGTCGCGCGGGACGTCGCCCCGGCCCGGTTCGTGCGCCGTGGGATCGGTCAGTCGGCCGTGTGGACGCGTTCGCCGCCGACGTAGGTCTGGAGGACCTTGGCGCAGGCGATCTCCTCCGCCGGGGCGGTGAAGATGTCACGGTCCAGGACCACCAGGTCGGCGAGGTGGCCGGCCTGGAGCGTACCGGCGTCGTCGTGGCCGTTGACGTGCGCCGAGCCGGCCGTGTAGGCGGCGACGGCGGTGGTGAGGTCGAGGCGCTGTTCGGGGAGGAAGATCCGGTCGTCGGTGGCGTCCGGTTCCCTCCGGTTGACGGCGACGTGCAGGCCGGCGAGCGGATCGGGGCTGCTGACGGGCCAGTCGCTGCCGGCCGCGAGGGTGGCACCGGCCCGCAGCAGGGAGCCGAACGGGTACTGCCAGCCGGCTCGTTCGGGGCCGAGGAAGGGGATGGTCAGCTCGTCCATCTGGGGTTCGTGGGCGGCCCAGAGCGGCTGGATGTTGGCGATGGCGCCGAGCCGGGCGAAGCGCGGCAGGTCGTCGGGGTGCACGACCTGGAGGTGGGCGAGGTGGTGCCGGGCGGTGCGGCGGCCGTTGGCGGCGCGGGCCGCCTCGATGGCGTCCAGGGCCTCGCGGACCGCGCGGTCGCCGAGGGCGTGGAAGTGCACCTGGAAGTCCAGCGCGTCGAGTGCGGTGACGTAGTCGCGCAGCGCCGCCGGATCGACGAAGCTCAGACCGGCGTTGGCGGTCGCGCAACCGCAGGCGTCCAGATAGGGGCTGGTCATGGCGGCGGTGAAGTTCTCCGCGATGCCGTCCTGCATGATCTTGACCGACCCGGCCCGGAACCTGCCGTGGCCCAACTCGGCGCGACGGGCGGCGAGTTCGGGGATCTGCTGGGCGTCGCGCTCCCGATCCCACCAGAGCGCGCCGGTGACCCGGGCGGTCAGGCTTCCGGTGCGGGCGGCGGTCACATAGGCGTCCGAGGGGTCGGCCTGGCCGTGGAAGGAGCCGAGCAGGGCGTCCTGCCAGCCGGTGACGCCGAGGGAGTGCAGCAGTGCCTGGGCGTGCAGCAGGGCGGCCAGGCGGTCGGCGGCGGTGCGCTGCGGCACCAGCCGGGTGACCAGGCCGGTGGCGCCCTCTTGGAGGACGCCGCTCGGCGTGCCGTCGGGCTCGCGCTCGATCCGCCCGTCGGCCGGGTCGGGGGAGTCCTTGGTGAGACCGGCCAGTTCGAGGGCGCGGGTGTTGACCCAGGCGCCGTGATGGTCGCGGTTGGGGAGGTAGACCGGGCGGTCCGGCACCACGGAGTCGAGCAGCTGGCGGGTGGGCAGTCCGCCGGCGAAGCTCTCCAGAGACCAGCCGCCACCGGTGATCCAGGCACGTTCGGGGTGCGCGTCGGCGAACTCGCGGACGCGCGAGAGGTACTCGTCGACGCCGACGGTTCCGGTGAGGTCGCACTCGGCGAGCTCCAGACCGCCGAAGACGGCGTGGATGTGCGCGTCCTGGAAGCCGGGCAGCAGCAACTTGCCGGTCAGGTCGACCACTTCGGTGCCGGGCCCGATCAGCTCCCGGACGTCGTCGTGGCCGACGGCGGTGATCCGCTCGCCCGTCACGGCGAGGCTGCTCGCCCGGGTGCGGGCGGGGTCCGAGGTGTGAATGGGACCGTTGGTGAAGACAAGGTCGGCCTTGGCCATGGGGGTCTCCCGTCAGGTGGGGGTCCGCGGACGATCCGCGGGGCAGAGGGCGTGGCGGTCGGTCAGGCGCCCGGCGTCGCCGCGTCTTCCTCGGAGCGCGGCAGGAAGTATGGTGCCCGTCGGCGCCAGCGGGCCCACGCGGCGGCCAGCAGCCCGGAGACGAGCATCAACGCGACCACCGCCAGCTCGAACCAGCCGTTGTCGGCGGCGAGCGCGAAGTGGTCCGTCGACCGGAAGAAGTCCCAGGCCAGGTAGCCGCCGACGGCGAGCAGGACGAGCGCGCCGAGCAGCGGCGCGACGACCACCCGCAGCGCCTCGCCGGGAGAGGTGCGCAGCAGCGGGCGGAAGTGCACCGCGGCCGCGATCGCGGTGAGGGCGTAGTACAGCGCGACGACGATGCCGATGGCGTTGACCGCGGCGGAGATCAGCGCGCCGACGGTGGGGATGACCAGCGACAGCAGGGCCAGCAGGATGGCGACCCCCGTGATGAGCAGGGTGCCCGCGGCGGGGGTCCGGTGGCGGGGATGGAGCCGGGTCCACACCCGCCCGAGCGTGCCGTCCCGGCCCATCGCGTACATCCCGCGTGCGGTGGGGATGACCGAGGCCTGGAGGGACGCCGCCGCCGAGAAGGTCAGCGCGATCAACGGCAGGGCGGCGAGCGGCTGGTGGGCGAGTTTGCTGCCGAAGTACGTCAGTCCGTGCGCACCGTTGTCGGCCAGTTCGCCCAACGGGAGCACCCGCTGGAAGGCCGTTCCGGCGAAGACGAACAGCAGCATCATCAGGGTGAGGGAGATGAAGCCGCCACGGGAGGCGTCGCGTGCGTCGCGGACCTCCTCGCCGACGCTGAAGACCGATTCGAAGCCCCAGTAGCAGAACACCGCCAGCACCATGCCCTGGGCGAGGGCCGACATCGAGGGGATGCCGAACGGGTTGAACCACTCCAGCGACCACGGCTGGTCGCCGGCGAACAGGCCGTAGCCGCAGAAGCCGAGCAGCACGGCGTACTCGAAGACCAGCAGGTACTTCTGGAGCCGGGCCGCCAGGTCGAGCCCGCGGATCGCGACCAGGGCGGCGGCGATCAGCACGACCAGGCCGACGAGGGTCGACTGGAGGGTGGAGTCCGGATCGAGGGCCAGTCGGCCGACGCGGTGGACGGTGGCCTCGCCGAGCAACTGGAGGACGGCCGAGCCGGTCACGGCGGTGGTGTAGGCCATGAAGACGACGGTGCCGACGACGTTGACCCAGCCGGTCAGGAAGCCCAGCCAGGGGTTGAGGATGCGACCCACCCACCGGTAGCTGCTGCCGGCGTCGGGTTCGACGCGGTTGAGGCGCCCGTAGGCGCCGGCTATGGCGAGCACCGGCAGGAACGCCACCAGCATGATCGCCGGAAGGTGCAGGCCGACGACCCCGGCTGTCAGCCCGAGTCCGATGCCGATGCTGGAGGTGGCCGCGGTGCTCGACGCGGCGATCACCACCGCGCCGCCGACCCCGACCGACCTGGGCATGCCGGTCGGGTGGCGCCCGTCGGCCGTACCTGGACGTGTGCTCGTGTCCTTGACCCTGGCTGCCAATGGATCACCGCCGTACTCGTAAGGAATCCGACCGGATGGCCGGTTGGCTGGAAATGAAAGCGCCCACGGACTTCTCAGGTCAATGACGTTGTCGTAAGGTGCGAGGCCATGGCCGAACGAGTGGTTCCCGAGCCGCAGCGGCGGCGCAGAAGACCGACCAAACAAGGCGTCGTGCTCTCCCGGCAGTTGATCGTCGAGACCGCGCTGCGCCTGGTCGGCCAGCACGGCGCCGAGGCGCTGACGGTACGGAGGCTGGGCGCCGCGCTCGGCGCCGACCCCAGCGCGGTCTACCGGTACTTCCGCAACACCGACGACCTGCTCCTCGCCGTCGCCGACGAACTCATCGGACGCGCCCAGCACGGCTGGCGACCCACCGGTGACTGGCGCGCCGACCTGCGCGAGATCGGCCTGCGGATCCACCGCGCATACCAGGCACACCCCCAGGCGGCACTGCTGGCCGCCCACCGGACCACCGGGCGCACCCACGAGGCCCGTGCCGTCGAGGCGATTCTCGGCGTGCTCCGCGGGGCCGGTTTCCCGGACCCGGAAGCGGTCCGGATCTACCACGCCTTCGTCGACCAGAGCCTGGGGTTCGCGGCCCTGGACGCGGCCGCCCTGGCCCTGCCCGCCGCCGCACGGACCGCCGATCACGTCGTCTGGCAGGCCAGCTACGGTCGCCTGACGGCCGACACCCACCCCAACATCGCGGCCACCGCCCCCCTGTTGGCCGCCGATATGCGCCGCAGCGGCTACCCGTACGCACTGGAGATGCTGCTGGAGGCCGCGGCGGCCCGCCTGCCGCGGCCGAACGAACCGCCCCACGGGCCCTGATCCGGCACCCGCCCCGGGGCGAAGCCGACCGAGGTGCCGCTCGCCGCCCCGGACCGACGGTCCGTCAGCTCCCGGCCAGCCGGTGGAGCCTGAGCGCGATCTGCAGTTCCAGCGCACGCTCGGGGCTGTTCCAGTCGCGGCCCAGCAGGGTCTGGATGCGGTCCAGCCGCTGCACGACGGTGTTGACGTGGACGTGGAGTTCGTCCTTGGCGCGGGTCAGACTCCCGCCGCAGCCGAAGTACGCCTCCAGGGTGCGCACGAGTGCGGTGCCGCGCCGGTCGTCGTACCGCAGGAGCGGCCCCAGGACGCTGGTGATGAACCCTTCCGCGTCCTTCTCGTCACCGAGCAGCACCCCCAGGAACCCCAGGTCGGCGGCGCAGGCACCGCCCACCCGCCCCAGCACGCGCAACGCCCGCAGACAGCGGGCCGCCTCGGCGTGGGCGGCGGCCAGTGCCTGGGGGCCGGCGGCGGGACCGGCCGCGGCCACCGTCACCGGCGCACCGGTGAGTCGGGTGAGGTGCGCGGCGGCGGCCCTGGCGGCCTCGCCCGGCGCGGTGCCGTCGTCCGTGAGCAGGACGACCACGGCTCCGGCGTGTTCGGCGCTGATGCTGTCGCCGGCGGAGCGGTAGCGCATCGCGGCCGCGGCCAGCCGCTGGCGGGACGCGGCGTCCGCCCCCGCGACCAGCAGCAGATGGGGGCTGTCGAGGTCGAAGCCGAGTCGGCGGCCGCGCTCCGCGAGGCCGATGGGATCGCGGTCCGGCGCGTTGAGGAGATCGGTGATCAGTTCGCCCCGGATCCGGTTCTCCGCCTCGGCGACGGACCGCCGTTGCAGGAGGAGCAGAGCGGTGACGACACCGGCCCGCTCGAAGAGCCGCCGGTCGGCGTCGTCGAGGTCGGGCCGGCCGTACAGGACCAGGCTCCCCAACAACTCCTGCCCGGCCAGCACGGCACACGTCCAGCGACCGTCGTGGAACACCGTCCGGCCGGCGGCCCGGGCGTCCGCCACCACCTCGGCCACGGTGCCGCCGCCGGTGAACGCGGCGCCGCCCGGGCCCACGGCGGCGAGGGCGCGCCCCTCGGGGTCGTGGATCGTGATGGCTCCGTCCAGGAGCCCGGCGACCGCGGCGGCCACCTCCGGCACGTCGCCGCCGCGCAGCACCAGATCGGTCAGCCGGTCGTGCGCCTCCTCGGCGCGCTGCACGGCGGCGGCGTGCTCCTGGATGACCTTGTTGGCGGCCGCCAGTTCGGCGAGGGCGGCCCGGGTGTGGGTGAGCGCCTCGGCGGTGTCGATGGCGATGGCGGCGTGCGCGGCCAGCGAGCACAGCAGGGCGACCTCGTCCGGGGAGAAGGTCCGTGGGGTGCGGTCGGCGGCGAAGAGCACCCCGATGACCTCGCCACCGCCGCCGCTGCCGGACCCCAGGAGCAGCGGTACCCCGAGGATCGCCACCAGGCCCTCGTCCAGGACCCCGGCATCGATGGTGCGGGTGTGACGGAAGCGCTTGTCGGTGCGGTAGTCGGGTGTGACGTACGGTTTGGCGTTCTGCGCGACGAGGCCGCCGAGGCCGTCGCCCAGCCCCAGTCGCAGCCCCTGGAAGAGCGCGGACACCGAACCGTCGGTCACCCGCATGTAGGTGTCGTCGGCCGCCGCGTCGGGGAGCGTGAGATACGCGGTGTCGGTGCCGAGCAGCGTCCTGGCGCGGCGGACGATCGACTGGAGGACGGCCCCGAGGTCGCGCAACCCGGCCAGGTCGCCGGCCGTGTCGAACAGCGCGGCGAGCTCCGCCTCGCGCCGGCGGTGCTGGCGCAGCACGCTCCCCATCCGCAGGGCGGTGCGGGTGGCGCTCTCCACCTCCGCCAGGTCCGGCTCGCCGACCCCCTCGACACGCGCTTGGGCGGCGACCGCGCCGATCTCCTCGGCGGGGGCGTCCGCACCGAGGAGATCGAGCAGGCGGCGCAGATACGGAGCGGCGGAGGTGGTGGTGTCCGGGGTCATGTGGCGAGCCATGGTGGGAAGGAGGGCGAACGGTGGCGGGGTCGGAAGGCGAGTGGACGGCGGCGGGCGGGGGCCGGGCTGCCCGTCCCCCTCCCGCCGCAGGATCTCAGGCGGACGAAGCGGCTGTCTCCCCCGGGGCCGGAGCTGACTTGCCGTCAGTTCCCGGGCCGACGTCGGCCAGGTCGCGCCCCCGGGTCTCCCGCGCGGCGAACAGTGCGCCCACGGTCAGGAGCGCGGCCAGCGTCACATACAGCGCGATCGGCGTCGCGCTGCCGTACGACGACAGCAGCGCGGTCGCGATCAGCGGCGCCGGCGCTCCCGCCGCCACCGAAGCGAACTGGGCACCGATCGACGCCCCCGAGTACCGCATGCGGGTCGCGAACATCTCGGAGAAGAAGGCGGCCTGCGGCGCGTACATCGCACTGTGGAACACCAATCCGACCGTCACCGCCAGCACGAGAGCCGGGAACGACCGGGTGTCCAGCAGCGCGAAGAAGGCCCACGCCCACCCGCCGACGCCGACCGCCCCCACCAGGTAGACGGGCTTGCGTCCGATCCGGTCCGACAGCGCCCCGAACAGCGGAATGAGGCAGAACTGGATCGCGGAGCCGATCAACACGGCGTTCAACGCGTCCTGCTTCTCGACCTTCAGATGCTCGACGCAGTAGGCGAGCACGAACGTCGTGATCACGTAGTACGAGATGTTCTCGGCCATCCGCGCCCCCATGGCGACCAGCACATCACGCCAGTGGTGGCGCAACACCGCCAGCAGCGGCGGCTGTTCGGCGCCCTGCGCGGCCTTGCGCCGCTCCGCCTTGGCCAACGCCGCCTGGAACACCGGCGACTCGTCGACGGAGAGGCGGATCCACAGACCGACGCCGACCAGCACCGCCGACAACAGGAAGGGAACGCGCCAGCCCCACGCGGCGAACGTCGTATCGCTCTGCAGGGTCGTCATCAACGACAGCACGCCGACGGCGAGCAGATTGCCCGCCGGGGCGCCGCCCTGGGGCCACGAGGCCCAGAAGCCACGCCGCTCGGCATCGCCGTGCTCGGAGACCAGGAGCACCGCCCCACCCCACTCACCCCCGAGGGCGAAGCCCTGGACCAGGCGCAGCACGGTCAGCAGCACCGGCGCGGTGACCCCGATGGTGTCGTAGCCCGGCACACAGCCGATCAACGCACTGGCCCCACCCATCATCAACAGGCTGACCACCAGCAGCTTCTTGCGGCCGATGCGGTCGCCGTAATGGCCGAACACCAGGGCGCCCAGCGGCCGGGCGACGAACCCGATGGCATACGTCAGGAACGAGAGCAAGGTGCCAGTCAACGGGTCCGACTCCGGGAAGAAGACGCGACCGAACACCAGCGCCGCGGCGGAGCCGTAGAGGAAGTAGTCGTACCACTCGATGGTGGTCCCGACGAGACTGGCAGCGACGACGCGTCTGAGACCGGCGGGCGTCGGGGGAGCGGTTGCAGGGGCGGCCATGGGTACCACTTCCGGGCAGCTTACGGGGACGGATTCGTGTCGCCACACCGTAGAAACGCGCAGGTCAGGGGGGTATGTGGTGGACCGCCATACTTACGGGCCGAGAGGTGTGCGGGGGCACCATCACCGCAGCGGACGGGGGCATGGCGACCACTCAAGGGCCCGAATCCGATGGTGTCAAAGTTGCGTCGTTTGGGATGATTCGGTGGCAAGTCCGCTTAAGCGTTGCATCGCCGGTCGGTCGCCGGGCGGTGCCCGGTTGTGAGGAATTCCGTCACCGCCCGGTCGCCGCAGGCGTTGCCGTTGGCGAGGTAGACGCCGTGGCCGCCGTGGTCGACGGTGACCAGGCGGGCGCGCCGGTCGAGGGCGGCTCGCATGTGCCGGGCGCCGAAGCAGGGCGTGGTGGGGTCCCGGAGGTTCTGGATCATCAGGATGTTGGAGGGCCCGTCCGGGGTGATGTGGACCGGCTTGTCGGCCGGCTCGCTGTGCCAGAAGGCGCACGGGGTGATGTTCACCGGCTGCCCGGCGGTGAGTGGGTGTCGCACGCGGTCGGCGGCCACGTCGTGGGCGTAGCCGCGAACGTCGTGGGGCCAGCGCACGTCGTTGCATTGTGTCGCCATGAACACTGCGGCGTCCCGGTCCGGCATCGGCGTTCCGTACCCCGGGGGCAGGGCGGGTGTGGTGTGCGAGACCTCGGCCGCCTTGATCAGGCGGGCCAGCCAAGGGAAGTTGGCGTCCCCGGTCAGCGCCTGTTGGACGGCCTGGCGCAGAAGGTTGCCGGTGAGAGGTTTGTTCGGGGTGGTGGTGGGTCGGGGTGCGCGGTCCAGGCGGTCGGCAAGAGTCAGCACCTTCGGTCGTACTTCGCTTGGGAGTTGGGCCAGGCGCAGCCCGTCGCGAGCGCGGGCCGGGTCGGCGGCCCATCGGGCGAAGTCGGGGAACCGGTCGTCGGCGCCGACCGCTGTGTTGGCCAGCCAACCACGCCCCACTCGCGCCGGGTTAGGGTCGTCGGTGCAGGTGCTGGGCCGGATGCGTTCGGCCCGTGTCCTGCGCCGTGCCGCCCCACCGCGAAAGCCCCATACGATGGGCCGCCCGCCGCGTCACGGCGGCGAGTTCGCCTTCAGCGACCAGGCCACCTGAGACATCCCCGACGCGCAGACCGTCACGAAGACCCGGCTGTATGGGACCGCCACCGCCCAGGCATGGGACCGCCTCCACCCACGGCTGACACACCGCTCCGCCTGGGTCGCCGAACTGGGAACCCTCCCACTCATCGAGGGAACCGTGATCCATCTGCGGGTCGAGCACCTGCCCAGCGGCGCCATCCCGAAACCGGTGTGGCTGTGGTGGTCGGGCACCGACGCCACCCCTATTCAGGTCGACCTGCTCTGGCAGGTCTTCCTGCGACGCTTCGACATCGAGCACACCTTTCGGCTGTTCAAGCAGACCCTGGGCTGGACCCGCCCGAAGATCCGCACCCCCGAAGCCGCCGACCGGTGGACCTGGCTCATCCTGGCCGCATACGCCCAACTACGGCTGGCCCGGCCGCTGGCGGCCGACCTGCGGCGGCCGTGGGAGAAACCGAATCCGTCCGACCGTCTCACCCCGGCCCGAGTCCGCCGCGACTTCAGGCACCTCCGCCCGAAGACGCTCTGCCCAGCCGAAGCACCGAAACCCTCCCGACCCGGCCCAGGCCGACCTTCCCGGCCGCAAGAACACCCACCCCACACCCCGCCACGACGTCCACACAGTCCGCAAAACAGACACAACGAAACGACGAACGAAGAAATCAACAACCCCACGCCCCCGCCGCAAAGGTTAAAGATCAAGCTAGTGCCGCATCAAGCAACGTTCGCCTCGTAGAATGGGGTTGCGGCAGATCGGCGCGCGCTGGCGTGCGCGTACTACCGCTGGGCAGAGCATGTCACCGGCTGGCCTGCTGCTCCCTTCCGTTGGTCCAGGACGCGGCCGTCGCCTTCCATCAGGAGGCAGTGCGCCACGCCCTTGTCAGTAGGCGCGACCTTGAGGCGTGGAGCGTGCCCGCCGTCCTCCCGTGCGCTCCAGCTTGCTCCGCTCACCTTGGCCGGCACGCTTACCGCGCCGTTGAGGCCGTCGGTGTAGTCGTGCCTGACGGATTGCAGGTTGCCTCCTTCGGTCCAGGCTTTGTACGTCACGTCGGAACTATCGGCACTGCAAGCCGTCAGGAGTCCGCAGGTAACAGCCAGCCCCGCCATCGTGGTGATGAGCTTGATGGGTGCTGGTACGGGGGATGCAGGCATGGCTTGGCCTCTCGCTCGGTGGGTTCACTTGGGTGTGGGGTCGGGGAAGGATCTGTCGCCGAAGAGGACTCGGCTTGCCGCGGCCCGACCGAATGGTGTGCGTAGCAGAGTGAATGCCGCTGCTGCTGTGGTGGGCGTCCGCACGTGGGCCAATGCCCGGCGCAGCATGAGTCGTCCGCGGAAGTGGGGGCGGAGTGCGGCTCCGTCGTAGTTGGTGAGTGTTTCCGGTTTTCCGGTGCGCAGTGCGTCGTTGAGGACCTCGGCTGCGAGTTGCGATTGTCGTAGACACGGGTCCAGGCCGCCGGCGGTGAGTGGGGAGACCGCGCCTGCCGCATCCCCCACGAGAAGCCCGTTGGCGCAGCTGATGCGGCGCAGCAGGCCGCCGACGGGTATGGGGCCTGCGCGCCGCTCCACCGTTTCGGGACGTTCGATGCCGGTCAGCCCGGGCGCTGAGGCGCTGAACCGCTCCATCGCACGGCGAAGACCGTCTGGATAGCGGTCGGCATAGCCTGCGACTCCGACATGGGCGTGCTGCCCGTCGTTGACTACCCAGGCCAGGTAGCCGGGGGCGAGCGAGGGGTCGAGTACGCAGTGGAATGTCGGTGGCTGGTCGCTGCCGGGTAGTGCGAAGACTTCTTCGGCGCCGACGATCAGGTGGTTGTTGCGGTCGAGAGCGAGGTCGCGGGCGACTCTTGAGCGGGCTCCGTCGGCGCCGACGACGAAGCGGGCCCGGACCGTGGTCGGTCCGTCGCGACCGGCCAGGTGGAAGATGTTGCCCTGTCGGCCGGCGTAGCGCGTGCCCAGTGCGATGCGTACGCCGGTGTCGACAGCGGTGGCAGCCGTCGCTTCGTAGAGCGGTGCCATGTCGCCGACCCGGTATTCGTCGCGGGGGCTGGTGAGGCTGACCGGGCGGCGCAGGTTCGGGGGGTAGAGGACCACGCGTCGGATCGGTGGTCCCAGGCAGTCCGGGGGCAGCGGGAAGTCGTCGAGTGTCTTGCGTACGAAGATTCCTGTGGTGCGGATCGCGCCGGTAAGACTGGTTCGGCGTTCGACCAGGAGCACGTCGTGGCCTTGTCGGGCGAGGAGCGTGGCGGTGTTCAGTCCGGCCAGCCCGGCCCCGACCACCAGTACGTCGGCACTGTCCGCGCCCCCGAAACGGTATGAAAGGCGTGCTGTCGTCATGGTCTGCTCTGTTCCTTGTGGAGTCCGTCATCGGTGTTCGGCGCACGGCAGGCACCGACCGCCTGCGGGCAGCACGGAGCGGCCCGTGGCGCGATGAGGTGTGCGGACGTCGTCGTCAGGTCGTCGCCCGGGAGCTTGCTGACGATCAGGCGGAGCGGGTCGCGCGGCAGTGATGGTCGAGGGCGTCGTGCCTGGTGATCGTGCGCAGGCGGCCGGCTACCGCGACGGCGCTCATCACGGCGAGGATCCAGCTGGGGCGGATGCTCCGGATTCGTGCGCAGCCCTGTCCCGATCCCCGGGGGCATCGGGCTCCCAGCGCAGCAGGTCTCCAGGCTGGCACTTGAGCACCTCGCACAGCGCGGCGAGCGTGGTGAAGCGCACCGCCTTGGCGCGGCCGTTCTTGAGCACCGCCAGGTTGGCGGGTGTGATCCCCACCCGGTCCGCCAGTTCGCCCACGGACATCTTCCGCTTGGCCAGCATCACGTCGATGTCGACGACGATCGGCATCAGATCACCTCGGCCAACTCGGCCCCCAACTGCGACGCTTCGACGTCGCGTGCGACGGCCTGTGCGAGCAGCAACCGCAGCACGAACACGATGAGCGCGTTCCCGAAGAGCGCCAGGCAAACCCCGCCCAGCAGGGCCACACCCACCGGGGGCACGACCTCGCCAGGCGCCAGCACCGCTCCGAGCGCGAACACCAGGAGCGCGGCTGCCACGAACGCGCCGATCACGAGATGGACGTAGCGGAATGCGGCGTGGGAGAACACGGTTCCGCGTTGTGCCATCGTCACCAGCCGCCACACGCAGACCAGGACGACCTGGACCGTCACAACGCCCAGGACCGCGATCACGAGGACCGGAGTGCGGCGGTCCGCAAGCACGCTCTCCTCCATGGCGCCCGTCAGCATCGCCACCATCACCGTCTGGGCGAACACCGCCCCGGCCTGCAGCACCACCATCACGGCGCGCAGCGCCAGCACTGTCAGCTTCCCCAATGCCACTCCCTAGATCGAATCGCGATGGGAATCTATCGAATATCGATAGGGGCGGCAAGTCGGATCCGTCGGCGGGATGGGCCTGCGTGCCCTCCCGAATTCCTGACGCAGTGAGGCGAGCTGCCTTCAGCGCCCAGGTGGAGCGGGGCCTTCGACAAGACGCAGTACCGCCGCCGCAGTGCCGTCGAGCGCTGCGTCAGCAAGTGGAAGCAGCACCGCGCAGTGGCCAGCAGGTACGACAAACGCGACTACATCTTCAACGGCACCCTCACCGTCGCAGCGATCGTCATCTGGCTCCGCGACACCGTCCAAGAGCCATCAGAAACGGCCTAGTGCTGCTCCGCGGAAGTTCGTGGAGGGGGTCGGAAGGCAGGTCTGGACACACCGGTTGTGTCAGGCGAAGGAGAAGTGCGCAGCGGCTGCGGCGGGAGTGGTCGCTTGGCGGCGTCCAGGGACATCGTGGACGAGGGTTGCGCCCTCGGAGCGGAGCTGGTCGGCACCGGCGTCCCGGGTCATGATGGCGGCGTAGGCACGGACGTCCGTGGCGGTGAGGTCCGCGCGGCCTCGCTCGGTGTACTGCTGGAGGAGGTCGGTGAGGTCCGGGTTGAATCGCAGCATGGTCACCGGGGCGTTGAAGCGCCTGGCGATGCCGATGAGTCGTGCGCGTGCCTGCGGCGTGACGTTCGTTGACTCGGCGACTGCGCTGTGTCCGGCGGCTAGCCTGGCGGCGATCCTGCGATCACGTTCCTCGAAAACCCGTGCGTCCGCCGCGTCGGATTCCGCTTCCGCGGGTGAGGTGCCGAAAAGCTCCGCGCGGATCTCGTCGCTGGACACCACGGCTTCCGCGTCGATCTGGCGGCGCGCGATCAGTGCCCGAACGAAGCTGGTCTTGCCCGAGGCTGGTGGGCCGACGAGGACGACGAGTCCTGCCGGCACCCGGATGACGGGCGCGAGAGCGTTGAGGTAGAGGTCGCCTGCACAGTCGAGGGCTTCCTCCGGGGAGCCGGCGGGCAGTCCGCTGGGCAGGATGTTGTCCCGGTAGCTGTCGTTGCTGGCCAGGTAGAGGGCGTAGCCCCAGGTGTGCAGCACGCCGGTGAAGCGCAGTCGGCACAGTGGCAGGCTCTTTTCGCCGGGCAACTCGGCTGCCACGTAGGCGAATCCTGTGCGGAAGCGGACCGTGATGGCGTCCACGTGGGGCCAGCATGCGCGGGCGTGGCGGTTCAGACGCCGGCGCAGGTGGTGCTGCATCGATTCCGGGGGGTTCTTCGGCACGGGCCCATCCTGCCGGGTGCGGCGGCGGCCCGCCATGATCGTTTGCCGTGGAGGGTGGGCGACGGCCGGGGGCAGCGGTGGCGGTGGCGATCGATTCACGGGTCCGCGAGCGGCTGGTGCGGATGGTGGCCTCGGCGAAGTCCGAGGTGCGGGCGGCGCTACGGGCCCGAATCGTCCTCGCGGCGGCGGACGGAGTCGCCAATGGCGCGATCGCCAGAGAGCCCAAGTTCAGCGTGAACACGGTGCGCAAGTGGCGAGGGCGGTTCGCCGCACTGGGCCCGGACGGCTTGCGGGAGGCCGAACGGTCGGGACGGCCGAAGACCTACGGGCCCGAGGTTCGCGTAGCGACCGTGGCCACAGCAACCAGCATGCCGCCGCATCCGGAGGCGACCTGGTCGCACCGGGCCGTCGCCCAGCACGTGGCCGGAGCCTGCTTCGTGTCGGTCTCCGCCTCCCAGGTCGGCCGGATCCTGGCTGGTCTGGGCCTGAAATCGCACAAGGTCCGTGGCTGGCTCACCCGCCGGAACACCCCCGACTTCTGGCAGCGAACGTCCGGGGTATGCGCCCTCTACCTTGATCCGCCGGAGGGAGCGGTGGTTCTCTCGATCGACGAGAAGACCGCGATCGCCGCCCGTTCACACCGCCATCCCGGTCGTCCCGCACGCCCCGGTGAACCCGCCCGGCAGGAGTTCGAGCACCGGCGTCACGGCACCGCCTCCCTCGTCGCCGCTCTCGACGTGCGTACCGGTGAGGTCCGCACTGAGGTGATCGCCCGCAACAACGCGGCGACCTTCACCGCCTTCCAGGACCAGCTCGATCGGGCGATCGCTCCTGACAAGGAGATCCACGTCGTGCTCGACAACTGCTCCTCCCACACCGTAGAGGCGCGACACGAGGTCGCGTGCGTGGAGTGGGCGCTCTTGGAAAGGGGCAGCGGTGTCGCCGATATGAGGGTAGCCCCGGGGCCGCGTCCGATGCCCCGTGCCCACCCGGACGTGCGTCGCTGGTAACGGCGGGGTGCGAAGCTTCGGGGAGAAGCCCAAGAGCCCCTTGGTTCCACCTGCGCGATCGCTCTTCGAGGGTCACGTCCACGCTCTCGACACGCTTGGTGCGATGGCCGACGGAGAAGGTCCGCCACGACGACCCTGGAGCCGCCGTCGCCAGGGGCTGGGCCTGTCCCGCCAGCATGCGGAGACCGGGTGGTGGACCGCCGGTCATTGCGGTGTTGAAGGTCATCCGCGATCCGGGGCCGGCGTCCTGCGACTTCACTAGGGCATAGAAGGGCTGTGTACTGTCCATGCCTCGAAGTCGCTTGCGTTACAGCCGACTTGGCCGTAGTCGTGTGCGTGACAGGGGTTCCGTATGGACGGGGTTGGGGCCGATCGGGTTCGGGTACGTTTGATCGCTCCAGATGATCCAGAGTCGCGTGCTATCCCGTTCCCCGATCAGTCGATGGGCGACTTCCGTGAGTTCGTCGATTCCCGCCACCAGGTCCGTGTCCGCCATCTGTTCGAGCTGATGGCTGAGGCTCCGCCGCAGGGCCGCTTGAGCTCACCGCGCTCCCGGCGCGGCGCGCGGGCCTCTTCCCGAGTGAGTTCGAGGTTCGTCTTCAGGCTGGCGGCGCTCGCGGAGACGCCGGCCTCCGGGTCCTGGGCAGGTTTGAGAACCTGCTGGGTGCGTGCCTGTCGATGTGCTCGTGAACGCCGTCGGCGTAGACGAGCCAGTTGGATACCGAGGCGCGGTGCCGGACCTCGGCGAACGTCACCGCCTCGCCACCAGCCGGCTTCTGAGATGGTCGTCCTGGAGCAGTCCCTGGCCGCATGCTTCCGCAGCGCAGACAGCCGACAGTCCGCGGTTCAGCAGGTGGCGGTTGTGGGCGGGCAGGTACGGTGCCGGACCCAAGCGGCACCGGCCGCGACGGCGCCGATCATTCCGACCAGCGCGACCGGGATGGTGAAGAGGAGCTGGAAGTATCCCACCACGTATGCCCCGAAGATCCCGATCCCGACGCCCAGCAGGGCCGCCGCCACGAGGATGACCGGGAGGGCCTTGGTGAGGGCCCGCACGGTCGCCTCGCGTGCGGGGTCGCGGGGAAGCCGCAAGCTCTCGTCCACGGCGCGCCGGATGAAGAAGAACGCGGTGAGCAGGCATGCGACCCAGCCCACCCACATCAACGGAACGCCGGCATTGGGGAACTTGCGCACCTCCCGCAGCACATGCCCGTCGAGCGTGGTGACCGCTGATTCGCTGCTGGGGTCGAGGAAGTGGGACCAGGACACCCACCAGAAGAGGAGCGCGGCAAGGGCGGGTATCGCGGCGCCCGTGGCCGCCGCGAGGGCAGTCTCCTTCAGGCGTCGGCGGGTGGGCAGCAGACCGCGTTCGGATGCCCAGGAGGTGGCCAGCGCCTCGATGTCGCCGCCGATGTAGTCGGTGGCCGACCGGCCGTCGAGGGCGGCGGCGGTCAGGTCGGCGGCCAGTTCTTCGGCCATCTCATCGGCCTCGTCCTGTTCGATCCCGAGGCGGTGCCATGTCTCCATGGCCTGGTGTATCGCATCCTCGACCGTCGGCGTCATGATTCCTCCCGTGCAGGCTGGGTGACTATGGAGTCGATGCTCGTAGCGAATTCACTCCAGTCGCGACTCCAAGACCGGAGAAGCCGCATGCCTGCTTCGCTGGGCCTGTAGTAGGTCCGGGCAGGGCCCCCGCCCCCACTGCGGCGTTCGACCTCGACCAGCTCGCGCTTACGCAGGCGCGCCAGCGCCGGGTAGATCGATCCGTCCGCGACGTCGAGCCCGGCCTCGGCGAGCCGGACCGTCAACTCGTACCCGTAGACCGGGGATTCCGCCATCAGGGCCAGCAGGCACATGTCCAGGACCCCTCGCAGCCACTGGGCACGTGGGGTGGATGTCTCCTCCATGAGCCAGTACCTTACACAGCAAGACTCATGCACTACAAGCTAGTGCAGTGCAAGGTAGTAGGGGCTTCCGCGGGGCCGGTACGTGCGCTTCGGCTGTCCGCCGGCGCACCTGCCTTGTCAGGGGTCGCCACACGTTCGTACCGGCGACGGTTACCCCGCCGCCCCGTCTCCGTACGCGCAAGGTCCGCAGGCAGCGATTCCTCCAGGATGGGCCCGGCCGCAGATCGGTTGATTCGCAACGCAGACACCCCCGGTCGCCGAAGCGGTCCGGGGCTGCATAGTTGGAGCGGCATGTCGCGGGCCGGATTTGAGTCGACGATCTCCCGCGGGCTTTGTCCCATGGACGAGCGCAGGCGGCAGCTCCCGGTGATGGGGGTCGGGCTTGCCCCACGGGGCGCAGGGCCTGCGCTCGGCGAACGACCGCACGACGGCTGAGGCCAGGCCGTGACCCGGCAGAGGACTGCGGGATCGGACGACAATACCGACCGGCCCTCCGTCTCGCCCCTGCCCACGGTCAGGAAGGCCTGGCCCGGCTACTCGTCACTGTGGCCCGGCAGGTCGGCGCCAGCACCTTCAATGAAGTTGAGTAACTCCTGCTGCTGCACACCGCGGCTGCCGATCTCAACTCCTTCACCCTGAAGCACTTTCTCGCGCACCCGCACCACAATGTGTGACCGGCGTCGTAGCCCATCGGCCAAGCGCTGACACGGGATGCGGCCTGGCTGCTCGCCTTCTCGGTCGGGTTTCATCTTGACGTTTCCGGCGGTCGTCGAGGGGTATTTCTTTTGGCCTTGGAGGCTTTCAGGAACTCCTTGCGTGTATTCGCTGTAGGAATGCGTAAAGGGATGTGCACCTATGGGTAGAGCATTGCATGCTGTTCTGCGATTAGTCGTCGCCATGTGGATCGGCTTTCTCCTGCCGCTATCGGCTGCCGGCACAGCCCAGGCCGCCCCGGTGCCGTTCAGTAACGGAACCCAGTTCATCAACACCGCCGGAGACGCGGTACACGGGCATGGCGGCAGCATGATCAAAGTGGGTGGGTACTACTACTGGTTCGGGGAAAACACCTACCCCAACTCCCAATTCGCATCGATCCCGGTCTACCGATCCACTGACCTCCGCACTTGGGAGTTTCGTAACAGCGCGCTGAGGCAGGCATCGGCGCCCGAGTTGCAGAACGCCGGAGTCTGGCGACCCAGGATCATCTACAACGCTCGCACCCAGCAATACGTGCTCTTCCTGCGCAAGGAGAACCACCCGTCCCCCATGACCGAGAACAAGGTCGCAATCGCCACCTCGCCCACGGTGGACGGCAACTACACCTACCGGGGCAGCTTCCGCCCCATGGGGTACCGGTCCTTCGACATGACCGTCTTCCGTGACACCGACGGCCAGGCATACCTGCTCTCGACGACCAACGGGCAGAAGGACCTGACCATCTTCCGCCTGACCTCCGACTACCTCGGGATCGCCGCCAGGGTGACCACCTTGCACAACGTCAGACGGGAAGCGCAGTCGGTCTTCAAGCGCAACGGCGTCTACTTTCTCGTGAGTTCGGGCACCACCGGCTGGAACCCGAACCAGCAGAAGTACGCGACAGCGACCAACATCGCAGGTCCCTGGAGCAGCATGGCCAACCTCGGCGACAGTACCGCCTACGGCTCGCAGGTCACGTCCGTTCTCCCCGTACGAGGCAGCCGCACGACCTCGTACCTCTACCTCGGCGACCGATGGGCGCAGCCTAGAGGTGGCACGCACAATGACTCCACCTACGTCTGGCTGCCGCTGCGGTTCCCCTCCGACAGGTCGCTGACGATGGCCTGGCACGCGAAAGTCACCATCAACGCCGACACCGGCGTGGTGTGGGGCACCAGCTAACTCGGTCGTTGTGAACCCCGCACCATGACTGCGTCGTCATTGTCCGGCGCTCGGCTCGGCCCCATGGTGCCGCTGCCTCGGCCCGCCGTGGCGGCCGCCGGATATTCAGGTTCCGCCGTGAACGGATGGCGCAACCCGCAGCCGCGCCTTCCTCGGCGCCACCGCCGCGGCAGTCCTGATCATCTGGCTCCAAGCATCATCGCCCAGACAAGTCCAAGCGCGGCTGGCAGACTGGTGACGCAATCGGGGGAGGGGAAGCGATGTTGGGGTTGCTCGGTTTCTATGACGAGTTCGAAAGACATCCCGGGCAACCGAGCGGTCCTGTGCGTGATGCCGTGCGACCCGTCGGAGAACCAGACGAGGCAGCACTCGTCTCCTACCTCGATGCCGGTCATGTGTTGCTCGACGTGATGGAAGGCGGCAATGACGTCATCACCGGAGCAGCCCACCGTCACTCGCTCGGCTGTTCCTCGCTGGTCACCGACGGAGCATGGCTCTGGCGACAGGACTTCCCTCACTACGTGGAGACGCACCACGTCCTCCTACCCGCCGCGTTCACCGAGCGTGTCCGCGGCCTGAACTACCAGATGCCCAGGCTCAGATGTGCGGAGTTCGCTCCGCATTTCGACGAGACCATGCCGGTGATCGGCTGGACGTCGGCCGTGCCTTGGCGATCAGCCAAGACCGTGATCGAGCCCGAGCAACGTACGGCGATGAGCAAGACGGAATACGACGCCCACACGCTGGCTCGAAGCCGGCACCGGCCAGGTAGCAAGCACACCAAGCCCCGTGAACCGAGATGGTCGTAGAGCCCGAAGGCGCAGCAAGCTTGAAAGAACCGTGGACCAACTCGACCAGCCTTGAGGTGCACATCAGTGACCTCCTCGACAGGTCACCCCAAAGCCCAAAAGTCCCCAACGTCTCGGTGGGCCGCGTCGAGCAATCGGATCCCAGCGGCACCGACAACTATGCCGTGACCGACATGGGGTCGCACAGCACCTTGTTCTGCATGCGCATCACTTCGACTCCCAAGCGAGAGCCCTCGTCCATCGAGCCCGTCCAGCTATCCGTCAAGGTCACGGCCGGCACCTGCTGAGCGGTGTCAGTGAGCACTTGGGAGGCGCGGGGACGAGTTTCCGGTTGGCGGCGTTCGCCGAATGCATCAAGGACGGACGGGTGTTGCTCGGCCGTCACGTACCGCAGCAGGGCGAGAGCATCTGAACCCTTCCGGGCGGCAGGGGCGAGCACGCGGAGGATCCGTTCGATGCGGTGATCCGGGAGGTCGCTGAGGAGACCGGCTGCGACACGGTGGTCGAACCTCCCCCGACGTCCGTTGGCGTCGCTGGGCGTACTCCGGTCGGCCGCCGCCGAGCCGTAGGCTCAGGAGTTCATCGTACGTGGGAAGTAGGTCCCTGGCCTCATGCGCGCGTTGAGCACGCTGGGTAGCGTCAGCGCTCATGCACAACACAGAGGACGTTCGTCGCCAAGCGGCGGAGCGTAGGCGCGACACGTGTGAACGGCTTGTCACCGAACGGGAAGTATGGGTGTCAACGTCTCACCCTGCTCACGGGCCGCACCAGGTGCCGCTGTGGTTCTTGTGGGATGGACGAGCGGTGTGGATGTGCACCAGTGCTACCTCCGTGACCGCGCGGAACGTCCGCAAGGAGCCGCGCGTTCGCCTGGCGCTGCCAGATACCTTCGACGTGGTGCTTCTCCAGGGTGAGGTGGAGTGTTTCCCGGACCAGGAAGTGCCCGGAGACGCAGCGGAAGCGTTCGCCGCCAAGTTCGGATGGGACCCGCGAGGGGAGGCGGCTTCCTTTCTGTACATACGCATGGCGCCGAAGACTGTGCGCGCTTGGCGCGGCGAGCCAGAGCTTCGCGGGAGGGTCATCATGCGCGATGGAACGTGGTTGGCATAGCAGCCGCTCCCTGATCGGCCTTCCCCGATCCCCGTCGTTGCGGATGTTGTTCGCTCCCGTTGACACCGGCCGCATGAGCCAGATGCCTGACTGCCAACTGGGCGGGCAACCCCGGCGTGCCGGGCGGTTGCGGGCTACGTGCCTGTGGCGGCATCGAAGTACAAGCCCGACAGCTGGTCCGGGCTGGTGTGCTCGTCGTTCAGGGAGAGCCCGCTGCGATTGCCGTGATAGCTGTAGTACAAGGAACGGTCCAGCACTCTGACGATGGCCGCCTCGTCTCTCATGTTCTGCGCGGCGCAGGTGCGGTGGGTGGTGAGTCGGGTGTCCCGGAAGAAGAGATGGGAGCCGTCGTAGAAGACCTTGGCGGTGAAGTCGTTGCAGCCGAGCTTGCCGGTGACGGTGCCGTCGCGCCGGAACGTGAAGGAAGTGTCCTCGGCGGACTTGAAATTGTCGCGACTGTCGAAGACCGACCACTCGGTCAGGTGGAACTCGGTGTCGAAGAAGCCCGGGGTCCGGACGACGGTGAGGGTGGCCACGTCACCCTGTGCGTTGCGCAGTTGCGGCAACGAGCCGGGCGGCGGCCCTCCCGGTTGCCGCGCCAGCTTGTGCTCGGCGATCGTCAGCGCGCCTCGGTGGAAGAACTTCTTGACCTTCGCCTCGAAATCCGCCAGGCCCGGGTTGCTGCCCTCCGGATCCGCCTCCTGCGCGCCACCACCCGTGGAACTCGCGGGGTCCCCCTGCTGTGCCTCCGGCTTCGGGCAGGAGACCGTCGCGTCGGGTGGAGCGGGCGTCTCCGAAGGCGATGGCAGGGCCGGAAGGTCTTCGCCCAACGTCAGTGTGGTCGCCGTCAGTTCGGCTGTCCGGTGGAAGGGCGTGCAGCCGTAGTCCCCCGCAACGGAACCGTCCGCACGGAATTCCAGCCACGGACTGGCCTGCTCGGGCCCTTGCACCTTTTGTCCGTCCACCGTGAGTGTGCGCTCGTCCAAGGTCCAGATTCCACCGAACAGGCGGCCCCCCCAGGCCCCCTGGCCCCTTCTCCGTCGGCGAAGCGGATGCCGTGCCGCCACCGCTCCGGCCGCCCGCGTCGCCTGGGGCCGTCCCACAGGCCGAGAGCCCGCCGCACGCCACCACTATGCCAGCGACGATCCCTGCAACACGTCTGAGCGAAATCAGCATGCCGAACCACGCGCCCTTCTCGGAAATCCACTTCCGGCGAATGTAGTTGACCACCCGGGCGCGGGCGCCACAGTCCACCGGGCCGAGCGGCCGAGGCCACGGTGATGCGCGACCGGCCTCGCCGGAAGACGTTCCGCCCGCTCTTGCACCTTGACGCGTCCACGCTGTCGGCGCGGCACTGAGAACTCCTGCCAAAAGTAATGGACTTGACCTGGTCAGAGGTTGGTGTCGCGCACGAGGCTGCCGAGTATGGGGACGCAGTCAGCCGCGTAATCGCACGCGACAAACCCGGCGACATCGGCGATCATCCCCGGGATACTGGTCGCCCATGGATGAGGTCAAAGTCGTTGTCGCCCATTCCGAGCGTGCGACCCTGCGCGTCGGCGACGTGTTCCTGAAGGTGGACGCCGATCAGGCGCGCATCGACGTCGAGGTCGAGGCAATGTCCCTCGCGCCGGTCCCGACCCCGGAGGTCCTGTGGCGCAAGCCGCCCGTGCTCGCGATCGCCGCACTCCCGGGGAAGACGCTTGGGCGCCTCGGCGGGCCGTCGACCGGGTCGTCGGCGGCGTGGGCCGCGGCGGGCGCCGCCATCCGGAAGCTGCACGACGCGCCGCTGCCGCCCCGGCCCGGCCGGGCCGGCCGGAGCATCGTCGCGCTGGCGGCGGAACTCGACGACGAGTGCGAGTTGCTCGTGACGAACGGCCTCCTGCCCGCTGACCTGGTCGCCCACAACCGCCAAGTCGCCGCGGCCGCACTCCGGCCGTGGACTCCGGCGTTCACCCACGGCGACCTGCAGATCGCGCACGTCTTCGTCGACGGCGACGAGGTCACGGGCATCATCGACTGGTCCGAGGCGGGCCAGGGTGATGCCCTGTACGACCTCGCCACCTTCACGCTCGGACACGAGGAGCACCTCGACGACGTCCTCGCCGGCTATGGCACCGACGTCGACCTCGACGTGATCCACGCGTGGTGGTCGTTGCGAAGCCTGCTGGCAGTTCGCTGGCTGATCGAGCACGGCTTCGACCCGTTCGCGCCGGGCTGTGAGGTCGACGTGCTGAGATCCCGGATGTGAGGCGGCGCGGGCCCGACTGCTGCGCATGCGCTCCGACGTTCCCGTCCTCACCGACGAGCAGCTCCGTGAGGACACGAGTCCCGGACGGCCGCAGCTCAGGTTCCACCGGGCGCGGATGTCTCCCCCCTCGGACAGGAACGGGCGGCGCAGGCTCCCCTGCGCCGCGTCCTCATCCCGGGGTCCGTGAAGATCGTCATCGAGGAGAGGAACGAATCTCAGCTCTTGGGACCGGCAACGATCACCGACTAGGCACCCCAGCCGCGCAATTGGACGAGGTCATCCTTGTCCGGAGCCGGGATCACTCGTGGGTGGTTCAGGCAGCCAGTCGCGGGTCGGGTCGTACTCCAGCCATCGGCTTCGCCCTGCTTCCTCGGTGCAGGTGGTGGCGAGGTCGTTCAGTCCCGGGTGTCCGTTTCCGGTGGACCACAGCAGCGACCAGGCGTACAGCGGTGTGGGATCGACCAGGGGGACGGAGCGCAGTCCTGGGACCTCCGGCAGTGGCACGTCGGCGGGCACCAGCGAGAAGCTTCGTGGTTCGCCCGCCACCTCTGCCAGGAAGTGGGCGAGCCCCAGGTTGACGCTCGTGGCCGTGTTCCGGATGCCGAATCGGTCGGCGAACCGGTGGAGGAAGTCGAGCCGGTCCAGTGCACCGGGTGCCCACAGCGTGCTGTCGCTCAACTGGTCCGGCCGCAGAGCCGGTTCGGACGCGAGCGGATGGTCCGTGCTCAGTACGGCGTCCACCGGTTCGAGTCGGACGAGGCGGTGCGTCAGCCCCGCGGGCAGCGGAGGGTGGACTCGACCGAAGGCCGCGTCGATGTCGCCGTGCAGCAGTGCCGTCGTCACCGACGACAGGTCGCGCCCGTGCCCCAGGGCCAGTTCCCCGGCCCGTCCGGCAACCTGGGCCAGCGTCCGCATGGGCGCGTAGAGGTGCCCCCAGACGTCCACGCGTAGCGGATGTTCCTTCGCGGACACGGCCGCGACTGCGGCATCGGCGGCCGCCACGGTCTGCCGGGCAGGTGGGAGGAAACGCTGTCCGGCCTCGGTGAGGCGTACGCCGTTGCCGCCGCGCCGGAAGAGTTCGGTGCCGAGCAGGGATTCCAGCCGCGCGATCCTCTTGGACAGCGCCTGCTGGGAGATTGCGAGCGTTCCGGCCGCCCGGCCGAAGTGCAGTTCTTCGGCGGTGCGCACAAAGGCACGTACCTGCGCCACGTCGAGGTCCATGGCTCCCACCATAGGTGACAACCAAAAGTTGTCGGGTTTGCTTGTTCGTTGTTGGATCGCGGGGCGGCCGCGGAGGTTGCATTCTCTCCGTGCAAAGACTGATTCCCACGGGAGATGCGGCGCGCCCGGTCTCCTTCGCCGAGGTCTCCCAGCCCATACCGGAGCCTGGTGAGGCACTGATCAAGGTCGAGGCGTTCGCCCCGAACCGGGGCGAGACGTTCCTTCTCGAACGCCCCCGGCCGGATCTGCTGCCAGGCAAAGACATCGCAGGGCTCGTCGTACAGGCGGCGGCCGACGGCTCCGGCCCCGGCATCGGTACCCGCGTTGTCGGGCACCCGGCACAGGGCGGCTGGGCCGAGTACGCCGCCGTGCCCACGCACTCGCTCGCGGTGCTCCCGGACAGCGTCGACAGCGCGCGGGCGGCGGCTCTGCCCCTGGCCGGGATCACTGCCCTGCGGCTGCTGCGTACGGCCGGATCCCTGGTGGGCCGACGGGTGTTGCTGACCGGTGCCTCGGGCGGCGTCGGCCACTATGTCACCGAGCTGGCCGTGGGGGCCGGAGCGGCGGTGACCGCGGTGACGGCCACGCCGGTGCGCGGTGAGCGGCTCGCGGCGCTGGGCGCGCGGGTGGTGCACGAGGTCGCGGCGGCCCAGGGCCCGTTCGATGTCGTGCTGGAGTCCACAGGCGGGCCGGAGCTGCCACTCGCCCTGTCGAAGGTGCACCCGGGCGGCCTGCTCATCTGGTTCGGCCAGGCGAGCCGCACCCCCGTGTCCCTCGACTTCTTCCAGCTCCTCGGCGGGCCCGAGCGCGTGACGATCCAGCACTTCCACTACGCCGGCGCCCCGTACGGATGCGATCTCTCGGCGCTGGTGGGCTTGGTGGAGCAGGACCGGTTGCACCCGGAGATCGGCCGTATCGCCGACTGGGCACAGACCGCCGAAACCCTGGTCGACCTGCGAGAGCGCCGGATACGCGGCAAGGCCGTCCTGCTGACTGGAGGAGCACGATGAACCCCACCGAGTTCGCCGCGGCCCAGTGGACCCGTGCCACTGGCGCAGGCGTGGACCCGCACGAGTACCAGCGCATCACCGACGGCCTCACCTCCGTCGCCGACTGGGGCCCGGCCTTCCTGCGCACCGGACAGAGCTACCTCCAGCGCGCGGAGGACGCGGGATCAGTCCGCTCGGCGGGCGAGTACCTGCTGGTGGCGGCCCGGTGGTTCCACCTGGCCACCCTGGCGCCGTACGCCGAAGCGCAGCGTGCCGCCGCCGCGGCGGATCACGCCTTGAGCAGAGCTCTCACCCTCCTGGAGCCCGGTGCGCGGCGGGTGAGCGGAGAGGGATTCACCGGCTGGCTGCGTGGCCCCGCTAACCCGCCGGGGACCGTGGTCGTCGTCCCCGGCCTGGACTCGGCCAAGGAGGAGTTCCTCGATCTCGTGTCCGCGCTGCTGGCCCGAGGACTGGCGGTGTTCGCGATGGACGGTCCCGGTCAGGGCGTGCTCGCGGCCACCACGACGTTCGTGCCGGACTACGAGTGGGTCGTGGGCCGGGCCATCGATGCCCTCGGCGCCGCACGCATCGGGCTCGTCGGCCTGAGTCTGGGCGGCTACTTCGCGGCCCGGGCCGCGGCGTTCGAGCCGCGCGTGGCGGCGGTCGCCACCGTCAGCGGTCCCTCCCGCCTCGACTGGGAGGAACTACCGCAGCCGGTAAGGGAGATCATGGCCCGGCGCGCCGGAGGAACCGACGCCGCACACGAGTTCGCACAGCACGTGGACCTCGCCGCCCTGGCGCCCCGCATCGCGGCCCCGCTACTGGTCGTGGACGGCGGCCGGGACGTCATCCCCGGCGTGGCGAACGGCGAGTCCCTGGCCCGCCTGGCACCGCACGGCAGCTACCTGTCCGTCCCACACGGCGACCACCTCCTCGGAAACGCGCGGCCGGACTGGCTGCCTCACCTCAGCGACCACCTCACGCACACGCTGATGGGAGCACCAGCCTGAAGGCTCGTTCTCCCGAAGCCGCCGGGAAGTGACGAGTGACTCAACGTGTCGTTGGGGCCTTGGTTGTTGTGCGGGGTTCAGGTACTTTGTCGCGCCGCCGGCGGGTACGCGGGGAGCGGGCGGCTTGAGTCTCCCCTCGGGGGAGGCGGCCTCCCTCGAAGCGGGCTCCGGCGTGGGACGACGGCGAGGAGCGCGGCGTCAGCCGAGCTGCCCGGACGGCCGCATGGTGATGTGGTTGATGTCCACGCCCGAGGGCTGGTTGACGGCGAAGAGGATCGTGTCTGCGATCTGCTCGGCCGTCATCGCCGGCGCCGCCTCGGGGGTGCCGCCGCGCTCGTCCCAGAACGGGGTGTCCACCACTCCGGGGGCGACGAGGGTCACGCCGACTCCGTCCTTGCCGACCAGCAGCCGGGTGTTCTCGGCCAGTGCGTGCGCGGCCCACTTGGTGACCGAGTACAGGTTGCCAGGCGTGTTGCGCACCCCCGCGACCGAGCCGATGATCACGATCCGGCCCTTGGACTCCCTGAGATGCGGCAGGGTCTCCCGCACCAGCAGGGCCGGGCCCAGGACGTTGGTGAGGACCATGGCGCGCATGTCCTCGGGGGCGTGGCTCTCCAGGTTGCCGGGCAGTGAGAAACCGGCGTTGGCGATGACGTTGTCCAGTCGGCCCCACGCGTCCACCACGCGGCGCACGGCGGAGGCGACGTCGTCCGCGTGACTGGTGTCGCCGGTGATCGTCAGCAGTCGCTCGCCCGCTCCGGCCGAAGCGGCGAAGGCGGCCAGCTTGTCCGCGTCACGTCCGGTGACGGCCAGGCGGTGGCCCTGCTTGAGCAGGGTGCGGGCGGTGGCGGCGCCGATTCCGGTCGAGCCACCGGTGATCAGCGTGACGGGTTCCATGGGACGGCCTCCTCGGCGATGTGGTCATCGGGGCTCCGCCAGGGTCCCGGATGCCGCTGAACGCGAGGCGGCACGTGCGGTCGACCGGCTCCGGCTCGCCGGCTCCCCGAAACGCCTGAACTATACCCAGCGATCTTCCCGTCGGGTTGCTGGTGCGGCGGTTCAAGTGCCATGTTCCCCACGACGCAACGGAACAGGGCCCGCGGCTACCGCTGCGGGCCCTGTCTCCAGTGTGTGCTGCGGGGCCAAGGCGCCCTCGCCCGTTGTGACATGTGCTCAGGCTGCGTTGCAGACGTACGGCGTCATGTCAGTCGTCGATGGCCTGGTAGAGCGTGGTCCAGAAGTCGTGGATGAGTTGTGCGGGGTCGGGGAGGGAGAGACCGACCTGGGTGAGGAGGATGCCGACGAGTCCGTTGTGCGGGTCGGCGTAGGCGGTGGTGCCGGTGCCGCCGTCCCAGCCGAACTGGCCGATGGGTGCGTAGTCGCCGCGGTAGCTGCGTACCGCCATGCCGTAGCCCCAGCCGCCGTGCTGTCCTTGGCCGAAGGAGATGTGGACGTTGTTGCGGGCCAGGTCGTTGCGGGCGGCGTTCTGTTCGGGGGTGAGGCAGTTGGTGGTCATCAGTTCCACGGCGGGGCGGGACAAGATGCGTTGGCCCTCGTGTATCCCGCCGTTGAGCAGCATGCGGAAGTAGGCGTGGTAGTCGTCGACGGTGGAGACCAGACCGCCGCCGCCTGACGGGAACGCCGGAGGCGTGCTGTACTGCCCGCCCACCGCCTCGTCCCACACGGTGAACTCCCCGGTCTGCGGGTTGGGTGTGTAGCAGGGTGGCAGCCGGTCGATCTGGCCGGCGGGCACGTGGAAGCCGGTGTCCTTCATCCCCAGCGGGCCGAAGACACGTTCGCGCAGGAACGTGTCGAACGACTGGCCGGTGACCCGGGCGATGAGGACGCCGAGCAGGTCGTTGCTGATCTGGTACTGCCAGTGCTCTCCGGGCTGGTGCATCAGTGGCAGCGTGGCCAGTTGGCGCATCCACTCGTCCGGCGCGGCCACCGCTGTCGCGCTCTGGCTGAAGATGCCCCGCTCGAAGATCGCGTCCATGATCGGGGTGCCCACTGCCGTCAGATCCATGCCCAGGCCGAAGGTGGAGGTCACCAGGTCCCGTACGGTGATCGGCCGCCGCGCCGGGACGGTGTCCTCAAGCGGGCCGTCGACCTGCTTGAGCACTCGGCGGTCGGCGAGTTCGGGCAGCCACGGCTCGACCAGGTCGTCCAGGCGCAGCCGGCACTCGTCCAGCAGGACCATCGCCGCCGCCATCGTGACCGGCTTGGTCGTCGAGGCCATCCGGAAGATCGTGTCCCGGCGCATGGGTGCCCCGCCGTCGTGGCGCATCGTGCCGACCGCTTCGACGTGCGCGTGACCGTCCCGGCTGACCAGGGCGACCAGTCCGGGAATCCTTCCGGACTCCACGTGCCGTGCCAACACATCGCGCACCCTGCGCAGCCCGGTTTCGGAGAGGCCGCGGTGCTGGGCGGGAGTGATGTCGAGGGACATGTGGTGGTTCCTTCCGAGATGTGGGTGGTTGACCTGGTGGGGTGTGGCCGCCGGAGGCGCGTCCCAGGGCGGTGGTGGTGCTTGTGTTCGCCGTGCGGGACGCGTCTCCGGCGTGGTGTCCATGGCGTTGGCGTGCGCCCGATGGCCGGGTTGTGTTGAGGGTGCTGCCGGGGGCGGTCAGAGGCTGCGGGCGGTGATGTCGCCGTGGGAGGTGGTGGCGCGGATGTCGAGTTCGGCGGTGCCGTCGTTCTTGAGGGCGTTGCTGATGCGGCCGTAGGCGGTGCCGGCATCCAGAGCGGCCGAGACTCCGTCGGCGGCGCCGATCGAAATGTCGCCGGACTGGGTGCGGAGCACGACCTTGCCGCCCATGGCCTCGGTGATCCGGATGTCGCCCCGCGCGGTGCTGATCTCCGCGGGCCCGCCCAGTCGGCCGACCTCGACATCGCCGTCGACCGCGGTGAGGCGCAGGCCGGCGGTCTCGTCCAGCTTGATCTGGCTGTAGGCGCCTTCGAAGACGACGTCGCCGAGCCGGCCGAGCGTCCGCAGTTCGGCGCTGGCGGTCTTGGCCTCGACCTGGGAACCGGCAGGCAGCTTGACCGTCACCTCGACCGATCCCGAGGGGCCGAAGTACTGGTCGTTCGCCGAGGACACGATGCGCAGGATCCCGTCGGCGTATTCCACCGAGGTCTGCTCCGCCGCCTTCACATCCCGGCCCTTCGAGGCGTTGGCGGGCAGGACCTCGATCACCGTGTCGGCCCGCTCCGCGGCGATGAACTGGACGCGTCCGGCGGGGATGTGCAGGACGGCGGAGATCGGGGCGGGGGTGTCGAACTTCTGCATTGTGCTCTCCCTTGTACTTGCGGCTCGCTGTTTCCGAACAATGGAAACGCTACGTTGCTTTCCGATTCTCGGCAACGATTTCTTCGCCCGGGAAGGCCATTCATACAGGTCAAAGCGCGGTAATCATTGCAACGTCCTCTCGATTAACGCAACGATGAGGCGGTCGGTCGTTGCAATGGGTTGAAGGTGAACGCTATGGTGGCGGCGTAGGGGAACATCGAGCAGCGCCATGGGGCATCCGTGGGGCATGAAGGGGGTCGTGATGCCGGGAGGCAGGCTCACCCAGACCGAACGTCAGCAGATCGCCGCGGGACTGGCCGACGGGCTGGCCTACGCCGAGATCGCCCGCCGTCTCGACCGGCCGACCTCCACGATCACGCGTGAGGTGATGCGCAACGGCGGCCCCGCCGGCTACCGCGCCGACCTGGCCCACCGCGCCACCCAGCAGCGCACGCACGGGCCCAGGCAGGCCGCGCCCCGGGGGACGCAGGCGTCACCGCAGGCGTATGGGCGCGATGTCGAAGCCGTGCGTGACTACCAGGAGGCCCTTACCGCCGTCTACATGGCCTCGGGCCTGCCCAAGATGATGGCCCGGGTGCTGGGCTGCCTCTACACCACCGACACCGGCGCCCTCACCGCCTCCGAGCTTGCCCAGCGCCTCCAAGTCAGCCCGGCGTCGATCTCCAAAGCGATCACGTTCCTGGAGAGCCAGGACCTCGTCCGCCGGGAACGGGACGAACGCCGCCGCGAGCGCTACGTCGTCGACGACGACCTCTGGTACCAGGCGATGATCCGCAGTGCCCGGGCCAACGACCAGTTCATCGAGGTCGCACGGCAGGGCGTCGGCGTCCTCGGTCGCGGCACCCCGGCCGCCACCCGCCTGGAGAACGCCGCCCGCTTCCTGGACTTCGTCAGCGAAGGACTCATCCGCGCCGCGGAACAGGGCCGCGAAGTCCTGTACACCAGAACCGAGTCGGCCTCGGACGGCGCCGCCAGGCCGAGTTCGGATGACGGACGGACGGCCGCCTCGACGCCCACACCATGAGGCGAAGCCGACCGTGCCCGGCGGGGGCCCGAGACGCTTGGGCCGGATCGTCTTCGACGCCCGGCAGACGGGTTCGGTCCGGGATGCGCTGCTGGTCGTACGCGAAGTCGCCCGCTTCCGTGCGGAAGGCACCGCAGCGGGCCGACACCCGGGCCGCCACGGCCCGCTCCGCCACGCCTCCCTGCCGCATCCGCGGCGAGAAAGACGTCAACCGGGCAGGCGTACGCCGTCGCGCAGAGGTAGCTTGACGCTCAGCTCAGCGGGGCGGGAGGAGTGCGGGCGTGGAATTGGAGCTTCGGCACCTGAGAGTGCTGTGTGCGATCGCCGATGCCGGGAGCGTGGGCCGGGCCGCGTCGGACCTCGGGTACTCGCAACCGGCCATGAGCACCCAACTCCAGCGGATCGAGCAGCACTTCGGTCAGTCGCTGTTCGAGCGGAACACCTCGGGTGTGGAGCTGACGCGGTTCGGCACGGAGGTCCTGGCCCAGGCCCGTGATGTCCTGACCCGCGCTGCCGCGATAGGGCGCAGGCCGGCCGAAGACGGTGCGAGAACGCGCCGACCCCTCCGGCTGGCCGCGACCAACTCGCCGGTCCTGGCCGGCATGCTCATCCGGCTCCGGAGCCGACTGCCCGATCTCGCGCTCACGGTGAGCAGTGTGTATTCGTCCTCGGAGATCGTCGAACTCCTGGAGCACGGTGCGGTGGACGCCGCGATCGCCGCGGACTATCCCGGACGTGAACTGCGGCACTCGGCCGCCGTGGCGCACCGCGGAGTGGTCACCGAGCCGTCCTTCGTCGCCCTGCCGGCCGGGCACCGGCTCCAGCACTGCCGGGAGGTGGCGCTCGCCGACCTGGCCGACGACGCGTGGTTCCTGACCCCGGACGACGGAGCGGGTTGGCCCGGGGTGTTCTACGAGGCGTGTCGCGCGGCCGGATTCACCCCGGCGGCGGTCCATGAATTCCTGGGCGACCAGGGGCAGTTACAGAACATGATCGCGGAAGGCATCGGGGTCGCCGTCGTGCAGGCGACACTCCGGCCGATCCCCGACGTCCTCGTCAAACCGCTGGTCGGCACACCCCTGTGGTGCCGTTACGTGCTGGCCTGGCGACGCAAGAGCCCTGCCGACGAGGTCGCGGACACGCTCTTCACCTCCGCCGCCGAGGCGTACCGCACGCTCATCGCGCAGTCACCGCACTTCCGGGCCTGGGCCTCGCGAACCTGGAGTGTGGCCGGGCGCTGGTAGGTACTCCGGCGGTGCCGGGTGGTCCCGGTGCCGGCCGCCGGCGAGGCCATCCAGCTGGATGTTATGGCGAGTTCAGCCCATGTGCTATGTCACACCTTATTGTCGGCGGTCGGTCGCGCTGAGAAGGTGCCACACGCGCCTCAGTTCGATCCCGAGGCGCATCTGCCCACGAAGGAGCACGGATGCGCTACCGCTTCCCCCTGCCCAGAAGCCTGGCCGGCGGCCTGGCCGTCTGCGTCACCACAGCCGGCCTGCTGGCCGCGCCGGCACTGGCCTCCCCGGCACTGGCGACGCCGCACTCGACGGCCGCCACCGCCGCCCAGGCCGTCACCGCGGCCCGGACCACCCCCCATGCCGTACCACCGACCGGCCCGACAGTCGGCGCGAACGAAAGGCCCGCGCAACCGGGCCGATCGGTCGGCGTCACCCAGCTCCGCCCGCTCAACGCGAAGAATCCCCCCACTTCTTCGACTGCTGCGGCACGGCAGAAAGGTGCGAAGCACCGCGCGGCCTCGTGCAGTCCGTCCGACTTCGGCAGCCGGACCGGAGCCGACCTCGTCACGTTCGTCAAGGCCTCGGAGACGGCCTGCGTCAACACCCTGTTCAGCGTCGCCGGCAAAGACGCCCACGACGTCTTTCGCGAAGAGCAGATGGTGACCGTGGCCAACGCCTTCAAGGACGCGGCCGCGGCGTACCCCGGCGACAACAAGGCAGACGTATTGCAGCTGGTGCTGTTCCTGCGCGCCGGCTACTACGTGCAGTACGGCCACCCGGACGATGTCGGAAAGTACGGCCCGACCCTGGCGACGGCCATCGAAGGCAGCCTGGACGCCTTCTTCGCCAACTCGCACTCCAAGGACGTCACTTCGGGCAACGGTGACGTCCTGAGCGAGGTCATGATCCTCACGGACAGCGCCAACGAGCAGGCCCGCTACCTGAACGTCTACAAGCAGTTCCTCAGCGGGTACAACAGCTCCTACGACTCCATCCCCAGCATGCTGGCCGCCGTCAACAACGTCTACACGCCTGTCTGGCGCGGAAACTGGAACCCCGAGTACGTCAAGGCGGTCGCGGCCGACCCGAGCATCATCGACACCCTCAACAAGTTCGCGCTCGACCACATGGGCATGCTCGGCAAGGAGAACTCCTACCTCGACTCCAACGCCGGCATGAACGTCGCGCGGTACGTCGAGCACCAGGAGCTGCGGGACAAGGTCAAGCCGCTCATGAAGGGCCTGCTGGACGCCTCGAAGATAACCGGCCCGACCGCGTCCCTGTGGGTCACCGTCGCATCCAACGCCGCCGCCTACGACAAGGACAACTGCTCGTTCTACGGCGTCTGCAACCTGCCCGACCAGCTGACCAAGGCCGCGCTGCCGGTCGACCACTCCTGCGACGCGACGCACACCATCAAGGCGCAGGCGCTGACTTCGGACGAGCTCAATGCCGCCTGCACCAGCCTGCTGAGCCAGGACCCGTTCTTCCAGAACGTCGTGAAGAACAACGGCCCGATCCCCAACCAGCACGAATCGACCATCCAGCTCGTCGTCTTCGGCAGTCGCAACGACTACCAGACCTACGCCGGGGCCATCTTCGGCGTCGACACCAACAACGGCGGCATCACCTTGATCGGGGACCCGACCAAACCCGACAACAAGCCGATGTCCCTCATGTACCAGCGGAGCGACGACAACGGCTTCCCGGCCCGGATCTGGAACCTCAACCACGAGTACACGCACTACCTCGACGCCCGTGACGACATGAAGGGCGACTTCGCCCAGCAGACGTCGGTTCCGGATGTCTGGTGGATAGAGGGCCTCGCCGAGTACGTCTCGTACACCTACCGCAAGAAGACCGACGACCAGGCGGTCAGCGAGGCCGGCAAGCACACCTACAAGCTCAGCACGCTGTTCCAGACCACCTACAGCAACACCGACAGCAACCGCACCTACGCCTGGGGCTACCTCGCGGCCCGCTACATGGTCGAGAAGCACCCCGATGACGTCGCCAACATCCTCGGGCACTTCCGGACCGGCGACTACCAGGGCGGCTACGCGGTCTACAACAGCAACATCGGCACACGCTACGACGCCGACTTCGACTCCTGGCTCACCGCCTGCGCGGGTGGCGCCTGCGCAGCCCAGCCCGGGGCGAAGACCGCGCCGTCGGCACACGCGACGCCGGTCCGACCTTCCCACTGACCGATAGCTCCACCCGGCCCGGCGGTGGCACACCCGCACCGCACGGCCATGGCCCTTCGACGGCCGGCGCCTTCCCCACAGCCGGCCGGCCGTCGAAGGGCCTCTTCGCTTGCCGGGCGGGCTCGACGGGGTCCGGCGGTCACCGTCAACGCGGCGCACGGGGCGAACAGTTGCGGCGCAAAAAGAACGCCCCCTCTCTGCGAGGGGGCGTCGACAATCACTTCGTTGTGCGCTTCTTGCGTACCGGCTTCGCTCCGGGAGCCTCGGCCTTGCGGGCCACTTCGGTGAAGGGCCTGATCGCTGCCTCAAGAGCGGTCAGGCTCTCTTCGCCGAGGTCGATGTCATACCACTGCATGTCACGGACCTGACGGACACCGAGCTTTGCCGAGCCGTCCTCGTTGGTCTCCCCGGTTTCGTACTCCTCCTCGACCAAGGCCGGGACGGCGAGCTTCACGGTCGTGACGCCGTCCGTCACCTCGGGGTTGAGGTCATCCTGGAGAACTGATCGCCAGTAAGTCGCCTTCTTGACGATCTCACTGCCGACCGGGACGGGAGTGATGACCTCTTGGACTCCCGGCTCGCTTTTCTGAGACTCGTCAACCTGGATGGTTTCTTTCACGGCCATAACTGCGTCCCTTTCGATTGGTGCACCCAAATCATAATGGAAATAGGGGAGTTGAAGCCAATCGAGCCCGGGGCTGCGGCAGTGGCTTGTGAGCGCGGATCTGCCTGGTCAGCTGGCCTCTGCTGCCAGAGCGTCTGCTCCGCTCGTGGTCTGCGCGGACTGGCGTATCCGGACGCGTCGTGTGCCGCAGTCTTGAACCCCTGACGTCTGGCGCCATCCGGAAAGTCGGCCCGCATGCACGGCAAATCCCGGAGCCGGCTGAAATTGCTTGCGAAGGGGAGTTTCCTGGGTTTCCGCTCGACCTGGGCCCCGCCGCAAAGAGTCGGAATGCGCAATTGAAAGAGGACTCGATCGGAAGACCTGTAAAAAACAGCGCAATACCGTCGAGCGGCGCATCAACCGCCCGAAGCAGGGGGGAGGCATTGCCGCGCGCTTACCGCCGGGCCGGTTCGCGGTAGTCGCGGAGCGCGATGTTCTCCGCGGCCGTGCGGGCGATCCTGGCGGCCGTGTTCTTGCCCGGCAGGTACGGCGTGACCTTGTAGAGGAACGACCGCGCTCACCGGTCCGCGGCCACGGCCTCCAGGACGGACTCCACGGCCTTCTCGGACAGCCCCAGCATGCGCAGCACCTCCGGGGCGCGCGCCCCGACCGTGTCGGCGACCTCGGCGGCCTGCCGGTAGTGCTTGCGCGCCTCCGTGTGGTGGCTCCGGGCCGCGGCGACGCGGCCGAGGCCGATGAGCGTGCGCACCCGGGGCCCCAGACTCTTGATCCAGTGCGGATCGATCCGCTCCAGCGCCTCGCTGTAGAGCCGTTCCGCCGCTGCCAGGTCGCCCTCCTCCAGGGCGATGTCGCCGAGCCCGCGCAGCGCAGCCGCCAGGTAGGTGGAGCTGCCGGCGCGGCGGGCGAGCGCGGCGGCGTTCGCATAGGCGGTACGGGCTCCCGCCGCGTCGGCGCCGGCGAGGTGATCGCCCCGGTTGACCAGCAGGTCGGCACTGTCCTCCAGGGCGCCGAGCCGTTCGGTGAGCACCAGGGCCTCGTCGGTCAGCGCGACCTCCCGCGTCCGGTCACCGCGTGCGCCGGCCGTGCCGGCCAGCGTGTCCAGGGCCAGCGCCATGCCCCAGCGGTCGCCGAGCGTGCGGAATCCCTCCAGGGCCTGGCCGAAGGCGTCCTCGGCCGCATCGGGATCCCGCCGGCCGAGGTGCCCGAACCCCGACACGTAGTGGGCGGCGGCCCGCGCCCACGGCTCGGGACAGTCGCGTTGGGACGAGACGAGCGCGAATGCGCCCTGCGGGTCCGGCCCGCCCGCGTTCCGCATCATCCACAGCAGCAGGACGACCGGGTACCGGCCCGACCGGTCGCCGGGCCACGCGGCCGCCAGCGCCTTGCCGGCCGCCGCACGGTGCCGCTGCCACGCCTGCCTCCCGGCTTCGCCCGTCGCCGACGCCGCGCCGGCGAGCAGCACGCACGTCGCGTACTCCTCGCCGAGCCCGTCGGGGACCGCCTCGCCGACCGATGCGAGCAGTGCGATCGCCAGTGGCGCGACGGACGCGGACGCGCCCCGGATCCACAGGTAGTTGAACGCCGCGGCGAGCAGCTCGAAGGCCGTCTCCACTGCCGGTTCCGCAACTGCCCAGCGCAGTGCCGCCAGCAGGTCACCGTGTTCGGCGGCGACCGCGGGCAGCCACTCCAGCTGCTCGGCCCGCCGCAGATGCGGGTCGGCCGTCCGCACGAGCTCCAGCAGGCGCTGAGCGTGGGCGCGCCGCACGGAATCGCGTTCGCCCGCCTCGTCGAGCCGTTCGGCACCGTAGGCGCGGATCGTCTCCAGCATCCGGTAGCGGCCGCCCGCGACCTCCAGCAGCGACTTGTCGGCCAGCGCCTCCAGCGTCTCACCGTCGGTGCCGCACACCCGAAGCGCGGACTGGGCCGTCGCGCCCCCGGCGAACACCGTGAACCGCCGCGCGGCCCGCTGCTCGGGCTCGGAGAGCAGGTCCCAGCTCCACGCGACCACTGAGCGCAGCGTGCGGTGCCGCTCGTCCGCCGTGCGGTTGCCGCGGGCGCCGATGGCGAGCAGGTCGTCCAGCCGTCCCGCCAGGTCGTCGATCTCCAGGGTGCGCGATCGCGCCGCCGCGAGCTCGATGGCCAGCGGCAGGTCGTCGAGCGCCGCGCAGATCCGCCGCACGACCTCGGGGTCGGCGGTGAAGCCGCGCCGCACGGCAGCGGCCCTCTCGGTGAACAGCCGTACGGCCGTGTCCTCGTCGAGCGGCCGCACGGGGTGGAGGTACTCGCCGATGATGCCGAGCGGCTCCCGGCTCGTCGCCAGCACACGCAGCCGCGGGCAGGCCGTCAGCAGCCGCGCCGCCAGCCCGGCGACCTCGTCGGCAAGGTGCTCGCAGTTGTCCAGGACGAGCAGCAGCACTTGGTCGGACAGCGCCGCGACCAGACGATCGACCGGCCCCTTCGCGCCGCCGTCCATCTGGAGCCCGTTCTCGCGCAGGCCGAGCGCGCGCAGCAGGGCATGCGGCAGGCCGGCGCCGTCACGCAGCGGGGCCAGCTCCACAAAGCACACCTGGCCCTCGGTGCCCCCGACCCCCGCGACCTCGACCGAGAGCCGGGTCTTGCCGACGCCGCCGGGCCCGAGGAGGGTGACCAGCCGGGCCACCCGCAGCACCTCGGCGACCTCGGCCACCTCATCCGCGCGCCCCACGAAGCTCGTCAGCTGGGCGGGCGGAGCGGCGGGCGACGGCGTCGGATCGGCGCGCAGCAACTCCCGGTGCAGCGCAGTCAGTTCGGCCGAGGGGTCGGCGCCCAGCTCGTCGGCCAGGTGCCGCCGGGTCGCCTCGAACACCATCAGCGCCTCGGCCTGCCCGCCCTCGGCGAACAGCGCCCGCATCAGCAGCCCCGCCAGCCGTTCCCGGAGCGGATGGCGGCCGACCAGCTCGCGCAGCTCGGGTACGACCGTCCGGTGCTCGCCGAGCCGCAGCCCCGCTTCGATGCGGTCTTCCCGTGCCCCGAGCCGGCGTTCTTCCAGCCGCACGGCGGCGGCCCGGGCCGTCTCGCTCTCGGGCAGGTCGGCCAGCGCCGGTCCCCGCCACAACTCCAGCGCCTCGCCCAGCAGCACGACCGCCCGTCCGGCGTCGCCGTCGGCGAGCGCCGCACGGCCCTCCCCGGCCAGGCGCTCGAACCGGGAGGTGTCCACGTCGTCCGGATCGACCACGATCCGGTACCCCGCGCCGGCCCGTTCGATCGCGGCCCCGGCGCCCAGTGCGGTACGGAGCCTGGACACCTGGGACTGCAGCGCATGTGCCGAAAGCACCCCGGCGGGGTCGATCTCGTCGGCCAACCGGTCCGTCGAGACGACCTCCCCGGGGCGCACCAGCAGCAGGGCCAGCAGCGCCCGCCGGGCCGGTCCGCCCAACGGGGCCTCGCCGCCGTCGCCGTGCCATGCTCGGGTCTCGCCGAGGATTCCGAACCGCATGCCGGGGATTATTCATCGGCGCGCAGGATCATGGCGCAATCGGGCCGAGGAAGGTCCCGCCCGAGACGTCGACGGTCTGGCCGGTCACCCAACGGCCCTGCGGGCCGGCCAGGAACGCGACGACGTCCGCGACGTCCTCGGGCTCGCCCAACCGCCCCAGCGCGGTGATCGACTCCAGTCCCGCCACCGCCTCGGGGATGGAGGTGTAGCCCGCGGTCATGTCGGTCCGCACGGCGCCTGGCGCGACCGTGTTCACCGTGATGCCGCGACGGCCGAGCTCGTTGGCCAGCGACGGTGCCATCGACTCCAGCGCCGCCTTGCTGATCGTGTAGCCGATCTGAGTGGAGACCGCGAACCGGCTGGCCACGGAACCCATGTTGATGACGCGTCCGCCGTCGTTCAGCAGCGCCATCGCGCGCTGGATCACGAAGAACGGGGCGGCGACGTTGATCCCCATCAACCTGCCGAACTCCTCCTCGGTGACCTGCGAGATCGGGTTGCCCGAGCTGATGCCCGCATTGTTGACCAGGATGTCCAGCCCGGCCCCCGCCAGTCCCACGGTCAGTTCCTCGAACAGCCGGTCCACCGCGCCGTCCTCGCCGAACCGGGCCCGGATCACGAACGCCCGGCCGCCCGCCTCCTCGATCCGCCCCACGACCTCCTCGGCCGCCTGGTCGTTGCCGCCGTAGTGGACGGCAACCAGCGCGCCCTCGGCCGCCAGTCGCAGCGCGACCGCCCGGCCGATTCCCCGCGAGCCGCCGGTCACCAGTGCCGTCTTGCCGGTCAGAACGTTCATCGTCGCTCCCTGTCGGGTGGCCGGTCCGCGGCGGATCCGGCGATGCCCCCCACAGTCACGGCCAGGGCTCACCGCGAGCTCACCGCGGGCTCACCGGGGTACGCCGGCGCCAGTCGGCCTGACGAGCGGACCGGACGTCGCCGAGTGCCTGGACGCCGTCCACCGGCATGACTGCACCGGCCGCGGCCCGCGCGACATCGAGGATGACAACGCGGCGGCGGTGTGAACCGGTTCAGCGGTGGATCACGAGCAGTACCGGGACCACGGCTGCGGCCGACGCAACTCCGGTCGCCGCCAGTGCGATGCGGGTCGGCCGCACGGTGAGCCGCCAAGGCAGCAGCGCCGAGAGCAGCACGAGGAGGATTCCGGCCCCGTAGAGCACCGGTGCCGCGGAAAGCGGCACGGTCACGCTCGCGGGGCAGTGGTCAGGGCCGCACGAGTCGGTGTACATGACGCTGAAGCTGTAGAAGAAGAAGTCGACGAGAAACAGTGAGCCGAGCGCGGCGGCACCCAACAGCGGTGGCAGCCACCACCATGGGTCGCGCTGCGGCCGGACCGAGAGTGTGTTCATGGCACAGAGTCAAGCGTCCTGACACCCGTCCACACATCGGTGCGGCTACTCATGTGCGGGGACGACTGCCCTGCCTCTCGGACGGCCGCTTGCCGACAGCGGATGACCGCCGCCCGATTCGGACAGGGCGGAGCGCCGACGCGCCCTACGGTTTCGAGGAAATCGGCGCTCTGGAGGCGTACATGGACAGCTGTCGCGGTGCGCGGACGGCCGTGATCGTGGGAGCGGGCGTGGCTGGTCTGACAGCCGCCACGGCCCTGGCACGCGGCGGATGGCAGGTTGAGATCGCCGAGGTCGGCCCGCCGGAGGCGACTTCCGGATGGGGGTTGTGCCTGACCGGACCTGCGCTGCGCGGGCTGGACGAACTGGGTCTTGCGGACGCGTGTCTGGCCGCGGGCCACGGCATGAGCACGATCACGCATGCGGACGTGCACGGCGAGCCCGCGGGCGAGGTCAGGTTGCCGCGTCTGATCGGTGCGCGGCGGCCGGCGATGGTCGGTATCGCACGCCCCGTACTGCACCGCATCCTGCACGCGGAAGCCGAGCGGTGCGGTGTGGTGGTACGCCACGGAGTGACCGTTGCCGCGGTGGACCAGGAGCGGGACCTGGTCCGCGTGCGGTTGTCGGACGGGACAGTCCGGCAGGTCGCGCTGCTGGTGGCCGCGGACGGGATCCGTTCGTCGGCGCGGGGCCTGCTGGGGCTGGAGACCTCGCTCGAATTCCACGGGCAGATGGTCTGGCGGGCCCTGGTGCCCCGCCCGCGGTGGGCCACCGGGATCCATCAGTTCGCCGGGAAGGCCGACACGGCCGGCCTCGTCCCCCTCTCGGACCGGCAGGCCTACGTGTTCCTGACGGAGAACGGAGTGGAACGGAGCGCCCTGCCCGACGCCGAACTCGCACCGCGCCTGCGGCAACTGCTGGAGCCCTTCCCGGGCCGGGTGGAGGAGATCCGCTCCCTGGTGTCCGGGTCGGAATCGGTGGTGCGCCGCCCGGTGCTCACGGCGCTCCTGGAGGGTGCCTGGAACCGGGGCAACGCGGTGGTGATCGGTGATGCCGCGCATGCGCCCGCACCGCAGATGGCCAGTGGCGCTGCCCTGGCCGTCGAGGACGGGCTCGTGCTGGCCCGCGAACTCGGGCGGCACGCGACCGTCGCCGCGGGGCTCCAGGCGTTCGCCGGCCGGCGCGCGCAGCGGTGCCGAACGCTCGTGGAGACCTCGGTGGCGATCGCCGGCCTGGAGCAGGCGCAGCGCCACCGCGAGGCGTATCCGCTGGTCGAATCCTGCCACCGGCTCATGGCCGAGCCCGCGTGACCATCCGGCGCGAAGCCCGTCCCGATCAAGGGAGTACACCATGAGCAACAGCAGTCTGATCACCCACCGGCGGCACATCGATGTCGCCATGCCGAACTTCGCCGAACAGCGGTGCTTCTACACCGAGTTGTGGGGGCTGACGGAGACCGCCGGTGACACCGGTGTCCCCGCCACGGAACCCGCCGACCGCCATGGCTGACAATGGGCCCCCAGGGAGGTGACCCCACCATCGTGCCGACGCCCCTGCGCAACCACCTCATCACCAGATCCCGGAACCCCGTCGACCTGCTCAACGCCGCCACCTGCCTGTTCGGCGGCTCGATCGCCACCTCGCCCCTGGGCGAGCTGTGCGGCGGCGAACACGAACTGCGCGGCGTCGCCGCACACGACTTCGCGGTGGGCTACTTCGTCTCGCCACTCGATGTGCGGGTCACCTCGGCCGCGGGTCGCGACCGCGGCTCCTACTTCGTCAACATCGGTGACTCCGGCGCCATCTCGGCATCGTGCGGCGGCCTGCGGGCGACCCTCGACGAGGCGACGGCGGGAGTCGCCAACCCCGGGGACACCCAGGAACTGCGGCCCCTGCCCGGCCGGAGGACGCGGTTCCTGGGCCTGCGGATCGACGCCGCCCTGGTTCACCAGGAATTCGCCGCGCTGACCGGGCGTCCGCCGGTGTCCACCGTGCGCTTCGACTTCGCCCTCGACCTGGCCGACTCCAAGGGCCGGGCGGTGCGGCTGCTGGTCCGCTCCCTGCTCGAACAGCTGGACTCGGCAGACCCCCTGTTCCGGCGCGCGGAGCTGCAGCGCAGCCAGCTGCGTTGCCTCGTCACCGCCCTGCTGCTGGCCCAGCCGCACTCGCACACCGGCGAGCTGCACGACGGTCCGCAACCCGGCTTCCCACGCTCCTTGCGGGCAGCCCTCGCGTTCATCGAAGCGAACCTCGCCGAGCACATCAGCCTCGGCGACATCGCCGGTGCCGCAGGCTGCAGCCCGCGGACCCTCAGCTCCGCATTCCGCGGCCGGCTCGGCCTTTCGCCCCTCTCCTACGTCCGCAACCTGCGACTCGACCGGATTCGTGAGGACATCCTCGCCTCCACCGACCCCGTCGGCACGATCGCCTACCGGTGGGGCGTCTCGCACCTCGGCCGCTTCGCCGGCGAGTACCGCGCCCGCTTCGCCGAACTGCCCTCCGACACCGCAGCCCGCAGGTGACCCGGCCTCCCCGTCTCCCTTCCTGCCTGCCTGTCAGCGCATCAGCCCGGGGCCCCCGGCATCGGGCTGGGACGGGGGCCGCGCCGGGACCATGGCTGTGCTGTGACCGGCCGCGGGCTGAACCGCAATTCGTTTGACCTGGCCACGTGTCGACGCTGCACTGTGGCTGCCGGACGCCACGAGCCGTGGTGCCGGAATCCCGAGGAGGCAGCGGCAGCGATGGAGATCCGTCCCACGACCGACCAGGATTTCGAGGTCTTCGTCGACACCCTCCATGCCGCGTTCGGACTCTTCCCGGAAACCCCGATCGAGGGCGGCGGGCTCTGGTGGTCGGCGCTCGAAACGGACCGGTGCCTGCTCGCCCTGACGGCGGACGGGCGACCCGTCGGCACCGCCGCCGCGCACTCCTTCGAGCTCACCCTGCCCGGTGGGACCCTCGTCCCGGCCGCCGGGGTGACCGCCGTCGGCGTCCTGCCGTCGCACCGGCGCCGGGGCGTGCTCAGCACGATGATGCGGCATCAGCTCGCCGAGCTGCGGGCCCGCGGGGAGCTGCTCTCCGTGCTGCTGGCCTCCGAGGCCCCGATCTACGGCAGGTTCGGCTACGGACCGGCGACCTACACGGCACGGCTGGCGTCCCCGACGGGTACGCCAGCTACTCGATCGGCGATCCCCAGACCTTGACGGTCGACGAGACCATCGCCACCGACGACGCCGTCTTCACGGCCCCGGCCCGGTTCGTACTCGGACACGACCTGGTCACCAGGGTCGTCTTCAAGCACGTCCCGCCCGAGCACCCGCTGCGCTGGCAGTTCGCGGACTTCCGCGCCGGCCAGGTGAGCGACGACACCGACTGGCTCTGGGTGCGCCTGCTGGACATCCCGCGCGCTCTGACCGCCCGCGGCTGGTTCACGGACGGCGAGCTCGTCCTCGACGTGGACGACCCGTTCCTCGGCGAACACGGCCGCTACCTGCTGACCGTCCGGGACAACAGTGCCGACTGCGTCCCGACCGACCGGGAGCCCGACCTGTCCCTGGACATCAGCGACCTGGGGTCGGTCTACCTCGGCGGCACCGCCCCGAGCACGCTCGTACGAGCCGGACACATCCGGGCCCACCACCCGAGCGCGGCCACCCTCGCCGACGCCCTCTTCCGCACCGACCGCCCCGCGCACTGCCTGCACTGGTTCTGATTGTGCGCTCGCCAGGGCCGAGAGACGCGTACGCGTCCACTGTCAGCGGCCATGCGAGGGGTAGGTCAGGCAGGCTTCCCAGAAGCGCCGTCTCGCGTACGTCACGTGAATGGCGCCGGGACCGGCACCTGTTGCCGGTCGGGTTCCCCACGCCGACCGAATCGATCAGCACACTCACCGGTCACCCGACCCGTCGGACCGACTTCAGCAGTTCGCGCTTGAGTACCTTTCCGCTCGGTCCGGTCGGGAAGGAGGTGACGAACTCGACCGACCGCGGGCATTTGAAGACGGCGAGGCGTTCCTTGCTCCAGGCGATGATTTCCCGGGCGAGTTCGGGTCCCGTCGGGACGCCGGGGCGGGGGATCACCACTGCGCAGACCACCTCGCCGTAGATCTCGTGGGGGAGTCCGATGACCGCCACTTGGGCAATGGCCGGATGCCTGGTCAGTACCTCCTCGACCTCACGGGGGTACACGTTGAATCCGCCGTGCAGCACCAGGTCCTTCTTCCGGTCGAGGATGGTCAGATAGCCTTCCGCATCCTTGACTCCGAGGTCACCCGAGCGGAACCAGCCGTCCACCACGGCCTCGGCCGTCGCCTCGGGCTGGTTGAGGTATCCGGCCATCACGTTGTGCCCGCGTACGACGATTTCGCCGAACTCGCCGGCCGGCAGGAGTTCCACGGCATCCTCCACATCGGACCTGGCGATTTCCACCTCCACTCCCCAGATCGGCCGACCCACGGTGCCGGGGCGGCAGGGCCATGCCTTCTGGTTGTAGGCGACCACGGGGGAGGTCTCGGTGAGTCCGTACCCCTCGTAGATCCGGCAGCCGAAGGTCGCCTGGAATTGCCCGAGGGTCGTCACGGGCAGTGCCGATCCGCCGGAGTAGGCCCGATCCAATTGGGGGCGTCGTTCGACCAGTTCGACTGCCGTGAGAAGTGCGGAGTACATGGTGGGGACGCCCATGAACACCGTGCACCGCTGCTTCTCCATGTGTTGACCGGGACCACGACTGCCCCGAGCGCCAGTACGCCGAAGTACGCCGCCGGGAATTCCGGAGCGTTGGGCAGCAGGAGTGCGACCTTGTGCCCCGCTTCGATTCCGTGCTCGCGCAGCACTGCTGCGTACTGCCGGGCGCTGCGCCAGAGTTCGCGGTACGACACGCTTTCCGCTCCGTACAAAACCGCCGGACTTTCCGGCCGACGCTCCGCGGAATCCGCGAGTATGGCCGCAGCCGAGAGAGGCATGACAGTCTCCGTCCTTGGATCGTCCTCGATCGGGCTTCGCCCTGTCGTCCTGTCGCCCTGTCGTGCTGATCACGCCGCTCTTCGTATCCTGCCGCCGACCGCTGTGAGAGCAGTGCGAACGCGCTCGACCCGCGTCCGTTGCCTGCGATGAGGCAGGGAATACCCGGACCGACAACTCTTGTTACCTCAGGGGGAGTTGCGTGTCCACCAACTGTCCTGGTGGGTCAACAACCTCGATGGACGGGAACCTCGACATCATCATGGTGACCACAATCCGCAACGAATCGAGGTGGCCTCATGTCGCAGCACACCGAATTCTTCGCGCGTGTACTGGCCGAACTGGGAAACGGAAGACGAGACTTCATGGAAATCGGGCGGCGGGCCGGCCGCTTTCCCCGGGCATTCGCCCGCGCGGTCCGCCCCGGCAGGACGATGACCGAGATCAACGTATGGTGCAGCAACGATTATCTCGGCATGGGACAGCATCCCGTCGTGGTGGAGGCGATGAAGCGCGCCATCGACGAATTCGGTGCCGGTTCGGGGGGATCACGGAACATCGGTGGGACCCATCACCTTCATGTTCTGCTCGAAAAGGAGCTGGCCGCACTGCACGGCAAGGAGGCCGCGCTGCTGTTCAGTTCCGGATATGCCGCCAACGACGGCGCGTTGACGGTGCTCGCCGGACGCATGGACGACTGCCTGGTCCTGTCCGACGAGCTCAATCACGCCTCCATCATCGACGGCATCCGGCACAGCGGGTCCGAGAAGCTCATCTTCCGGCACAACGACACCGCGCACCTGGAAGAACTGCTCGCCGCATCCGACCCGGACCGCCCCAAACTGATCGTCGTGGAATCCCTCTACTCCATGACGGGCGACACGGCTCCGCTCGCCGAGATCGCGGCGATATCCCGGCGCCACCGGGCCACCACATACCTGGACGAAGTCCACGCGGTGGGTATCTACGGCCCGCAGGGAGCCGGCGTCGCCGCCCGCGACGGCCTCGGCGGCGACTTCACCCTCGTCATGGGGACTCTGGGCAACGGATTCGGCACCGCCGGCGGATACATCGCGGGGCCGGCTCCCCTCGTCGACGCCGTGAAGAACTTCTCCCGCCCCTTCATCTTCACGACGTCGCTTCCGCCGGCCGTCGCAGCCGGCGCCCTCGCGGCCGTCCGCCACCTGCGGGGGTCCGACCGCGAACGCACCCGGCTGCACGCCAACGCCCGCATCCTGAAGAGGTTGCTCACCGAGCGCGGTATCCCCTACGCCTCGGCCGACTCCCATATCGTGTCCGTCGTCGTCGGCGACGACGCCACCTGCAAGGAAGCCGCGGACCGGCTCCTCCACCGGCACGGCAGCTACGTCCAGGCCATCAATGCGCCGAGTGTCCGCACCGGTGCGGAAGTCCTGCGCATCGCCCCCTCCGCCGTCCACACCGAGGCCGACGTCGCGGAGTTCGCCGCGGCGCTGAGCACGGTGTGGGACGAGCTCGACGCCGTCCCTGCCGTGTCGCCGCCGAACCGTGAGGCGGTCCAGGGGAGGCTTGGCGGCAGCTGAGGGAGCCGCGTCCATCAGGGCTCAGGCTACGAGCAGGCGCAGACCGAGCTCTGCCGCGTCGAGGGCGACGAGGTCGCGGTTGCGCTCGGCCCACCGGCCTGAGGAAAGGTCGTCGCGGAGTCCGTTCACCGCCCGCTCCTCGGCCTCCGGCCCGACTCTGGTCCATACCGATACCGCGCGGCGCACATGCTCGTCCAGGTACGCCTCGGGCCGCCGCCAGTGGGCCTCGAAGAAGCCGTCGGCGCAGTCCCACGGGACGAGCACCGGCTCCGCACGCCCGTCGATCGCACGGGTGAGATCGGCGAGCGAAGGCCAGTCGACGAGAAGGCCGGCGAACTCCGGCAGGTAGTCGCGGGTGAGCCAGAACCGCTCACGCCAGCCGGTGGTACCGGCGTCGTACGTGAACACCACCACCCGGCGGGCCACGCGCCGCATCTCGCGCAGCCCGGCGACCGGGTCCGGCCAGTGGTGAACGGTGCTGACCGCCATCGCGGCGTCGAAGGACTGGTCCTCGAACGGGAGGCGCTCCGCACTGGCGGCCACGCACGGCGCCGCGCCCGCGGGACGCTGCGCCCGCATGACCGCCGACGGTTCCACCGCCGTGACGTCGCGGTCCGGGGGCTCGTAGGAGCCGGTGCCGGCCCCGACGTTCAGTACTGTCCGGGCGTCCCCGAGCGCATCCCAGATCCGCGCGGCGATCCGCGGCTCGGTGCGCCGCGTCGCCGGGTAGGCGGACCCGATGGTTTCGTACAACTGCGCGCCGAACGGCCTCAGTTGCTCCTCCGGCGTCGCTCTGATCCCCATTGCCCCTGCCTCCAGTTCCCTGTCTATGGCCGTCGCCATGGCAGCAGCGCGGTCGCGCTGTTCCAGCAGCAGGCCGCGCAGCCGGTGCAGGTGCGCGACCGCGTCGGTGGTCGGGTCGTCGACCAGATCCGCGATCTCGCGCAATCCGAAGCCCAGCCGCCGGTAGGCGAGCACCTCCCGCAGTCGCTCCACGTCGCCCGCCGAGTAGGCCCGGTACCCGGCCGCGGTTCGCGCGGACGGCTGCACGAGGCCGATCCCGGCATAGTGATGCAGCGTGCGCACGCTCACGCCGGCCAGCTCGGCCACGCGTCCCACGGTCAGATGCTCTTCCATGCGCCGACGATGCGGCCTGACGTCACGTGAGGGTCAAGCGATTCGCTCCTGGTGCCGCGGGTGGGTCCATCGCCGGGCCTGCCAGGCTGGGGCTGTCCGTAATTCCACTATCGCCTTCCGTAGTCGGGTTGCCAGGATCGGTGCTTCGCGGCGTGGGCTCGCGAGGCACGACCCAGCGGGCGAGGGGACCAGGCCGGTATGGGTACACGCGAGGTTGTGTTGATGACCGACCACGGGTCGACGGAGGGCAGCCGATCCGCTCTGGCCGCCGCCGTCGAGTTGCTCACCGGACGGCGACCCGTGCTGATCGATGCGCGGCACTTCATGGCGGGCGGCACCGGCCGGACACGCAGTGCGCAGGCCGGAGTTCAGATCGAGGTGCCGGGCGAGGGCCTGTCGGTGACCCCTTCGGTCGTACTGATCTACGAGATCCAGCCTCCCCAGCGCGGCGGCTTCGCCCCGTTCCAGCGACTGCTGCGCCGCCACGGGGTGCTGTCGCTCGGAACGGACGCCGATGCCTGGCGGGCGGCCACCGAAAAGAACCTGACGGTAAAGCGGTTCGTCCGGCACGGTATCCCGCATATGGAAACCATCAGCCTGTCCCGCCCCAGCGCTGACAGCGCTGCCGCGGCGTTCGAGCGGCTGGGCGGGAACGTCTGGGCCCGGCCGTTCCTGGGGACCTGCGGAGACGACGTCTTCCATGTCACCACGTCGGAGCAGCTGCGCACCGCGATCGACTACTACGCCCGTTCCGGGCAGGACTGGTTGATCTCCCGCGATGCCGGCAACTTCGACGCCCGGGGGCTGCGTCATCAATTCCGTGTGACCGTGTTGGACGGGCGCCCGGTCCAGGCGTGCGAACACGTCCAAAGGGACGCCGATGCTCCGTGCAACGAGGCTCAGGGAGCGAGCTGCACCCCCTTGCCGGTCGATGAACTTTCCCCAGACTTGGGCAAGTTGGCCGTCTCGGCCACCGAGGCGATGGGGCTGCCCTTCGCCGGTGTCGACCTCGCCGCCGAGAACGGCGGCGTGGTGTTCGAAGTCAATGTTCACCCGATGCTCGGCTCGGTGCACCCCACGGAGTCGGTCGCGGTAACGTATGTACAAGCACACTTGGCCATGTTGTGACCGTTGCGAGCGTGGTGACCAGGCAGGCGGAGCCGTGACGCCGAGGTGCCGCCCCGTGCGCGGCGTCAGGGAGTGAGAACGATCTTGCCTGTCACACGGTTCGTCTCGCTGAGTTCGTGTGCCTTGGCCGCTTCCTCCAGTGGCAGGACATGATCGACCGCGACGCGGAGGCTGCCGCGTTCCACCAGGTTGGTGATGCTCTCCAGGTCGGCGCCGGACGGGGTGAACCCGAACTCGGCGAACCGCAGGCCGCGCGCCGTGGCCTGCTCCCGGACGGCAGTGCGGTCGGGGCCGCTGCCCCGCACGTCGATGAGGATTCCGCCCGCCGCGGCGAGTACTGCGTCCTGGCCTACGACGCGGTACGGCTGCTGACCGACCGCGGGCGGCGGGCGATCCGGCTCAACGACGGCATGCTGGAGTGGCGCCTGTCGGAGCTGCCCGTCGACGCCTCGGACCTGACGTGACGGGCCTGGGGCCCGGACTCCCACCGCACCCCGGCCTGACCGGCCGGCCGGTCTATCTCGACTACAACGCCACCACCCCGGTCGATCCGCGCGTGGCCGACGCGATGTTGCCGCACCTGACCGACTTCTTCGGCAACCCCGCCAGCAGCCATCCCCACGGCGCCGAGCCCCGGCGGGCGCTCGCCGAGGCCCGCGCCCGGGTCGCGGACCTGGTCGGCGCCGGGCCGGGCGAGATCGTGTTCACCGGCTCCGGTTCCGAGGCGGACCTGCTCGCGCTGCGGGGCGCGGTCCTGGCCTCCGGCCGACCGCATCCGCACGTGGTCACCCAGGCAACCGAGCATCCGGCGGTCCTGGAGACCTGCCGTGCCCTGGAGCGGCTGCACGGTGCGCGGGTGACCGTGCTGCCGGTCGGCAGCGACGGCCTCGTCGCCCCCGATGCCCTGGCCGCCGCGTTACACGAGGACACGGTGCTGGTTTCCGTGATGGCGGCGAACAACGAGACCGGCGCCCTCCAGCCGGTCGCCGAACTCGCCGCTCTCGCCCACGAGCACGGGGCGCTGTTCCACTGCGACGCCGCCCAGGCGGTGGGGAAGATCCCCCTCGACGTGACGGCGCTGGGCGTCGACCTGCTCGCGATCGTGGGGCACAAGATGTACGCGCCGAAGGGGGCCGCCGCCCTGTACGTACGCCACGGCACGGAGCTGGAACCGGTCGTCTACGGCGGAGGCCAGGAACGCGGCCTGCGGGCCGGCACCGAGAACGTCGCACTGGCCGTCGCGCTCGGCACCGCCGCCCGGATCGCCGCCGTCGAGCTCGCCGACGGTGCCCCGGCGCACATCGCGGCCCTGCGCGACGACCTCCACCGGCGGCTCGCCGACGGACTGCCCGGCCGCGTCCACCTCAACGGCCCCGAGAAGAACCGGCTGCCGAACACCCTGAACATCAGCGTCGACGGCGTCCTCGGCCACGAAGTCCTCGCCGCCGCCGACCAGATCGCGGCGTCCACCGGATCGGCCTGCCACAGCGGCACCCGCAGTCCCTCGCCCGTCCTGACCGCCATGGGCGTCGACCCGGTCCGGGCACTCGGGGCGATGCGGCTGTCACTGGGCCGCTGGATCACGCCGGGGGACATCGAGACGGCGGCAACGGCCCTGATCCGGGCGGCTGCCGCACACCGGCCCACAACCGACCGCGCCGGGCCCGGGCCGGTGCGCCACCACGCCCGCACGCCCGCACCCCTGCCCCGGAAGAGGACATGACCAGCACCGCATCCGCCGACACGACGGCTCACATATCCGACCCCGACCAGGCACAGCGCCGCATACTGCGCGCCCTGGTCGCCTCCCAGGTCCTCAGCGGCGCCGGGCTCGCCGCGGGCGTCAGCGTCGGAGCCCTCCTCGCCCAGGACATGCTCGGCAACACAAGCCTCGCCGGGCTGCCCAGTGCCCTGATGACCGCCGGCTCCGCGCTCGCCGCCGTCGCCGTCGGCCGCATCTCCCAGGCCCGCGGCCGCCGCCCCGGCCTCGCCGCCGGCTACCTCACCGGCGCCATCGGATCGGCCGGCGTCATCATCGCCGCCGCCCTGGACAACCCGGTCCTGCTGTTCATCGCCCTGTTCGTCTACGGCGCGGGCACCGCCACCAACCTCCAGGCCCGCTACGCCGGAGCCGACCTCGCCCACCCCGGACACCGCGGACGGGCCGTCTCCACCGTCCTGGTCGCCACCACCCTCGGCGGCGTCGCCGGCCCCAACCTCGCCGCCCCCACCGGCACCCTCGCCGCACACCTCGGCATCCCCGACCTCACCGGGCCCTTCATCCTCGCCGGCGCCGCCTACGCGCTGGCCGCGCTCGTCCTCGCCCTCTGGCTGCGCCCCGACCCGCTGCTCCTGGCCCGCACCGTCGCCCAGGCCAAGGAAGCCGACGCCGCGACCGACCCGGCCGCCGCCGAGGCCGCCGACACGAGCGAGGGCCGTGGCGGCGTCGTCCTCGGCGCGCTGGTCATGGTCCTCACCCAGCTCGTCATGGTCGCGATCATGACCATGACGCCGGTGCACATGCACGACCACGGCCACGGCACCGCCGCCTCCGGCCTCGTCATCGCGATCCACATCGGCGCCATGTACCTGCCCTCCCCCCTCACCGGCTGGCTCGTCGACCGCTTCGGCCGCATGAAGATCTCCGCCGCCTCCGGCATCACCCTGCTGGCCGCCGGCATCCTCGCCGCCGTGGCACCCGGCGACTCCGTCGCCCTCCTCGCCCTCGCTCTCGCCCTGCTCGGCCTCGGCTGGAACTTCGGCCTCGTGGCGGGCACCGCGATCATCACCGACACCGTTCCGCTCGCCACCCGCGCCAGGACCCAGGGCATGGTCGACGTCTCCATCGCCATCGCCGGCGCCACCGGCGGCATGGCCTCCGGCATCATGGTCGCCGCCACCAGCTACCCCGCCCTCGCCCTCGCCGGCGGCATCCTCTCCCTCGCCCTCCTGCCCGCCGTCGCCGCGACCGCCTACCGCCGATGAACCCCACTCGACGGTGGTCCCGACGCCACGGTGATCCCGACGCGACTGGCCGCGACGAGGTGTCTGGCCGCGACGACGCGTCCGAGGTCGGCGGGCGTCGGGGGAGTGGTTGCCTGGGTGGCCATGGGCACCGCTCCCGGGCAGCGTACGGGGGCGGATTCGTGTCGCCACATCGTGGGAACGCCCGCTGTAGGCAAAGTATGTGACGGACCGTCATATGCTCGGGGCGAAACATGCGCACGGCCGCCACTCGGGTTCCTGGGTCCCCTTCCGCCGTGCGTCAGAGGCGGTGCAGGCGCGCGAGGGTCTCCGCCAGCTCGGTCTGCAGGGTGCTGCCGGCGGCGTCGGCGTCTCCGCGTTCGATGGCCCGCACCAGGGCCTCATGGGCTTCGTCCCCGTGATTCGGTGCGTGGGCCCGCAGGTCGAGGATGTCCAGCAGCTCGATCAGCCCCGTGCGGAGCGCGGGGACGAACTCGACGAACAGATCGCTCAGAACGGGGTTGCGGGCGCCGGTGACGACCGCGGCGTGCAGCGCGATATCGGCGTCGACGAAGGCCGCGTCATCGCCGGCCGCCGCGGCACGACGGGCCTCCAAGGCGGTCCGCATGGCGGTGAGATCGGCCTTCGTACGGCGCTGCGCGGCCAGGCGCGCGGCCTGCACCTCGACGAGCATGCGGACCTCGTAGACGTCGGTGACCTCGGCGCGCCGCAGCCGGGTGGGCCAGTCCTCCTCGGGCTCGGTGGCGATGACGAAGACGCCGGCGCCCTGCCGGGCCTGGAGCAGACCGGCCCCGGCCAGCGCGCGCAACGCCTCGCGCACGGTGGAGCGGCCCACGCCGAGCGTCTTGGCCAGGGCGGTCTCCGCGGGGAGCTTGGTCCCCACCGGCCACTGTCCGCCGTTGATCTGGTCGCGTAGGTGCTGGGTTGCCTGTTCGACCAGCGGACTGGGGCGGAGGGCACCGAGCGGCATCCCGCACTCACCTCTCAGGTTGTCTGATGATGCGGGGGGTGAGTGTACTCGGTACGGGCTCGCCGCCACAGGAATCGGGTGACCGGCCGGGTGGGGTGTGGTGGGGGAGAGGCGTGATGACCACGGCCGCAACTCCGCTCTACCCACCGCCTCTTCGAACGTCAACCATGCGACAGGTCAACGCCCTTGGCCGTGGCGCCGTCCCTCGACATCCCGGTACCACTTCCATCAACCCCTCAGGTTGTCTGAGGAGTTGATGGCCGCTACTGTACTCTCCATGCTGCTGCACGAGCTCCTTCTCCTCGGCTGCCGCTACGGGGCCTGACACGACCGGCACCCCGTAGCGGGGTTCCGGGCTGCGCCGGTCGCCAGACGGCCGACCGAGAGAAGTTCCGCGACATGGGCTCCGGCGACACCACGGAGTTCCCCACTCCGCGCACTCCGCCCGGCGACCTCCCGGTGCATGCGCCGCGGTGGAATCCGCAACGACCCGGCGCGATGCCGCACCACCGCTATCAGCCGGTGCACGACCGCGGCGCCCCGCCCCTTGGTCGCCACGGAGTTCAAGGAGATCGAGGTCGGCCACCCGTCCGCCGGCCAGACCGGTTTCGACTTCGTCCGCCACCCACCGGGGCGAGGCGGCGCCCCGGCCGGGCACGGCACGAGGGCCCGAGCGGCTGAGGTCCTGGATTCCCCCGAGAAGAAAGAGAGCGATCGTTCAGCATGAGAAAAGGGCAACTCGGCTTCCTGGCCGGCACGCACCTGGTCAACGACCTCTATCAGGGCGCGATCCCCGCGATGCTGCCGTTCCTGATGTCCCAACGCCACTACAGCTACGCGGCGGTCTCCGGCCTGGCGTTCGCGGCGAGCGGCCTCTCCAGCCTGCTCCAGCCGGTGTTCGGTGCGCTCTCCGACCGCAGGCCGCTGCCCTGGCTGGTCCCCACGGGGTTCGGCACCGCGGCCCTGGGTGTGGCGGCGGCCGGCCTGTCCGGGAACTACCTGGTCACCTGGTTGTGCGTCGCGCTGGCCGGAATCGGCATCGCGGCCTATCACCCGCCCGCGACCAGCCAGGCCCGTGCCGCCGGCGGATCGTCGCAGAAGGCCATGAGCGTCTTCTCCGTCGGCGGAACCATCGGCGGTGCGCTCGCTCCGACGCTGGTCACCCTCGTCATCGGGGGAGCGGGGTTCGGTGGCAGTCCTCTGCTGGCGGTCCCCGCCCTGGTCATGGTCATCCTGTGGGCCCTCAAGGGCCCGTGGACGCGAGCGCGGGGCCACACGGCGGCCACTGCGTTGGTCACCGGCGCATCGGCCAAGGCGGCAAGCAACACGGGGCGGTCGGATGACTGGCGCTCCTTCGCCCGCCTGGTGGCCGTCATCATCGGATGGTCCATTCCGTACGTCACGGTCACGTCGATGGTGTCGCTGCACGCCCAACGCGACCTGGGAGAGTCCGCGGCGGCGGGCGCCGCCGTGCTCAGCACCTACACCGCGGCCGGGGCGGTCGGCACGCTGCTGGGTGGCTGGCTGGGCGACCGGCGCGGCCGGATGACCTCGGTACGGGTCGGCTACCTCGTCGCACTCCCAGCCCTGCTGGGCATCGCCTGGGCCCCCGCGTTCCCGGTCCTGGTGCTGAGCGCGGCAGTGTTCGGCGTGGCGATGTTCCTGCCGTTCGCCGCCCAAGTCACCCTCGGCCAGGACTACTTGCCCAATCGCCCGGGTACGGCCAGTGGGCTGACCCTGGGGCTGGCGATGGCGGCGGGCGGTCTGTGCTCGCCCGCGTTCGGATGGCTCGCCGACACCAGCGGCCTGCCCGCCGTCTTCTACGCACTCCTCGCGGCCTTCGTCCTTCCTGCCGTCATGGCCACCCGGCTCCCCGACCGCACCCTGACCGCGCCCGCCCCGCAGTCTCCGCCACTCGCGGAATCCGCACACACGGAGCAGAGTCGGTAGGGAATTCCGCCGCCCCGTCCACTGTCCCCACCGGACGGGAGCTCGTCTCTTCGCCGCGTACCGGCCAGCTCACGAACGTGACGCCGTTCAGTGGGCAATCCTTCAGTCTGCGCGCACCGTATGTCGTCAGCCAAAGAGAAGGCCGGGAAGAACCGGGGGATCCTCGGCCGGGCCCCCGGCGAACTGGGCCAGGAAATTCGCCTACGGTACGCGGAACCCGTCACTCGCCCCTGACCGGGGAAGAGCCCCAAAAGCCTGTCGCTGAAGTGAATTCTCCAGAATGCAGTGAAGGCCCGGTGGTACCCACCGGGCCTTCACTTCTGAGTAGCGGGGACAGGATTTGAACCTGCGACCTCTGGGTTATGAGCCCAGCGAGCTACCGAGCTGCTCCACCCCGCGTCGGTATGGTGAACTCTACGGCAACGGGCCGGATCGGTCGAATCGACGTTCGTGCCCGGCTCGGCGGGCTCGTCGTCGGCGGGCGTCCTGCTCTCCGGGGTGTCCGAGGCGGCTGACGTCGTCTCCGACCCCCTTCCTTCCCTTCGCCGAGGTTCGGCGCGTCCCGTTTTCGCGTTCCAGGCTGCTTGCGTTTCCCCTGGTCAAGGACCATTTTCGCGTTCCAGCGTCCCGAACTGCCCGGGTTTCGTTGCGGCTGGGACAGGTCATCCCGCACGCTCGGGGCATCCTGGCAGCACGCCTGCCGCACCATCGAAGGGGCTCACCCACGTGTCCAGCGTCCGCAACCGCCGCCCCCGCAGGTCGCCGCCGCGCTCGTTCCGGGCGAGTCCGGCCTCGCCGTTGTAGGACCCGTCGGCCGTCGGGCGAGAACGTTCCCTCGGCCGCTCATGCGTAATTGTCCGTCAAGACGTTCGCGTCGACGGCTCCCTCAGGGCCCACCGCTGCTCCACTGGAAGCGGCCGAGGGGGCACGTCCTCGGTCGGTTACGCCTCTGGTACGGCCGCTGCCTGCCGCCGCTCACAAAGGGGCAGCATCCATCGACCGCAGCTTCCACCACGAAAGTCGCTCGTGAGAAGACGAAAGGGATGTTCGAGCATGGCTATGTCCGTATACATGTCCATATCTGCGTCTGTTTCTGTGTCTGTGTCTGTGTCTGTGTTCTGTTTCTTCCGCCGCTGTGCCGGTGCTGGTGCCGGTGTCGGTCCCGTCGCCGCGTCGTGCGGGCGAGCGCACGACGAGAGTTGAGCGGCGCGGCGTATGTTCAGCCTCCAGATCAACGGCCAGGACGCCGAGAACATCAGCAACGTGGACGCGCTGTATCCGAACCACATCACCCTGACCCGTGGTGCGGAACACAGTGCTCTCTTCGACGACTGGATCAACGCTGCGATCAACAATGGCCCGGATGCCGGGCGGAATTTCGTCGTCACGACGTTTGACGGCAACAACCAGCCAATAAATCGCTGGGAGTTCACTGACGCGTGGATCTACAAAGTGGTGGGCGAGTCGATCAGCATCATCTTCGGTGAGATGGAGATCGTCTGAGGGGTGTCCCGTCAGTGCGGGCGGTAGGTGGTGCGGCGACGGGGATGGCTGATCTTCTTCGGTCGGGCGGGCAGGTCGGCCGTCCCCGTCGCTTTTGGGTATTCCGCGGGGTAGGTATGTGCGCGCGAGGCCATGGGGCTTCGTATGTGTCACCGAGAGAGGAAAGCCAGCAAGTATGAGCACTCCGAGCGTTCTCGTCTCCGGCGCCAGTATCGCGGGACCGGCCCTCGCCTCCTGGCTCGCCCGGGCCGGCTGGGACGTCACCGTCGTCGAACGCTTCGACCGGCTGCGCGACGAGGGCCAGAACATCGACATCCGCGGTACCGGCCGCGAAGTGCTGCGCCGGATGGGCCTCGAAGACGCCGTACGCGCCGCCCACACCCAGGAGACCGGCCTGGACTTCGTCGATGAGCGGGGCCGGCCGCTGGCGCGTTTCGCCGCCGGTACCGACGACACTTCGGGTGGTACCGCCGAGCTGGAGATCCTGCGCGGGCGGCTCGGGCAGATCCTCTACGACCACTCGTCCACCGGCGCCGCATACGTCTTCGGCGACCAGATCACCGCGCTGCACGACGACGGGCACGGCGTGGACGTCGAGTTCCTCCACGGACCGGCCCGCCGGTTCGATGCCGTGGTCGTCGCCGAGGGGCTCCGCTCGCGCACCCGCTCGATGGTGATCCCGGACGTCCACGTGCGCGAACTCGGCGTCTACAGCGCCTACCTCACGATTCCGCGCACCGACGCCGACAACAACCGGTGGCGGTGGCTGATCTGCGACCGCGGCCGCGGTGTGACCCTGCGGCCGGACGACGTCGGAACCATTCGGGCCGGGCTGAACATGCGCGGCTCCGTGCGCGGCCTCGACCGCCTCGGCCGCGACGAGGTCGTCTCGATCCTGCGCGCGACGTTCGCCGACGTCGGCTGGGAAACGCCACGGATCCTCGACGCCCTCGACGACGCCCCGCTGTACTTCGAGGCGCTCGGCCAGGCACGCCTCCCGCGCTGGAACCGCGGCCGGGTCGTGCTGCTCGGGGACGCCGCGTACTGTGCCTCGCCGATGAGTGGTATGAGCACGACCCTGGCCCTCACCGGCGCCTATGTCCTGGCCCACGAGCTCAGTCAACACGCCGACGTACAGACCGCGTTCGCTCGCTACGAGGCGGTCATGCGCCCGTTCGTCGAGAAGGCCCAGCAACTCCGGCCGGGGATCCCGGGTGTCATCTATCCCCGCACCCGACGGCAGCGGTCGTTGGTCTGGGCCGGACTGCGGGCGGCCACCAGCCCGCTGGCCAACCGGTTCGGGGACGTCGCGAGTGCGGTGTTCAGCCCGCCCGCGGACACGCTGCACCTGCCCGACCTCGCGACGACGTCGCGGCACGGTGGGTGACCTGCGCGGATGTGGACGGTGGGGCCCCTCCTGCGGTGTGTCCGCGGCGTGCGGCGGAAGGGCCCCGGGCCGCGGGAGAGGTCAGCGGAACCGGTTGATCGCGTCGACGTGCTTCGCGCGCATCTCCTCGTCGCGCACGCCCAGGCCCTCCGTCGGGGCCAGGCACAGCACGCCGACCTTGCCCTGGTGGACGTTGCTGTGCACGTCGTGGACGGCGAGCGCGGTGTCCGCCAGCGGGTAGGTGCAGGAGAGGGTGGGGTGGATCTTCCCCTTGGAGACCAGGCGGTTCGCCTCCCATGCCTCGCGGTAGTTGGCGAAGTGGGTGCCGACGATGCGCTTGAGGTGCATCCACAGATAGCGGTTGTCGAACTCGTGGCGGTAGCCGGAGGTTGAGGCGCAGGTGACGATGGTGCCGCCCCTGCGGGTGACGTAGACGGACGCCCCGAAGGTCTCCCGGCCGGGGTGCTCGAAGACGATGTCGACGTCCTCGCCGCCGGTCAACTCCCGGATGCGGGCGCCGAACCGCTTCCACTCCCGCGGATTCTGGGTGTGCTCGTCGCTCCAGAACCGGAAGTCCTCGGCCGAGCGGTCGATGATCGCCTCCGCGCCCATCGTCCGGCACACCTCGGCCTTGCGCTCGCTGGAGACCACACAGACGGGGTTGGCCCCGCCGGCCAGGGCGAGCTGGGTGGCGTACGAGCCCAGACCGCCGCTGGCGCCCCAGATCAGCACGTTGTCGCCCTGCTTCATGCCGGCGCCGTTGCGGGAGACCAGCTGACGGTAGGCGGTGGAGTTCACCAGGCCCGGCGCGGCGGCCTCCTCCCAGGTGAGGTGGGCGGCCTTGGGCATCAGCTGGTTGGACTTGACCAGGGCTATCTCCGCCAGGCCGCCGAAGTTGGTCTCGAAGCCCCAGATCCGCTGGGCCGGGTCGAGCATGGTGTCGTCGTGTCCGTCCGCGCTCTCCAGCTCCACCGACAGGCAGTGCGCCACGACCTCGTCGCCGGCCTTCCAGGCGTTCACCCCGGGGCCGGTGCGCAGCACCACGCCGGCCAGGTCGGAGCCGAGGATGTGGTACGGCAGGTCGTGGCGGGCGGCCAGCGGCGAGGTGCGTCCGTAGCGCTCCAGGAAGCCGAAGGTCGGCAGCGGCTCGAAGATGGACGACCACACGGTGTTGTAGTTGACCGAGCTGGCCATCACCGCGATCAGGGCCTCGCCGGGCCCCAGTTCGGGCACCGGTACCTCGTCGACGCGCAGTGACTTGCGCGGGTCCTTGTCCGCGCTGGTCATGCCGTGGAACATCCCGGTGTCCTCTTTGTGGACGGTCACGGCCCGGAAGGACTCGGGCAGGGGAAGCGCGGCGATGTCCTCGGAGGTGCGGTCGGGTGCGCTGATCGCGGCGAGCAGTTCGGTCAGGGCATGGCTGTCGGGCATGGTGGATCGGCTCCGTTGAGCGTTTCGGCAGGTCGTGCGGTGCGGGGCGGTACGGTGCGGTGTTCCGGCGTGGGGACGAGGGGGCGGGGGCGGGGCGGCGTGTCCCGCCTGCTGCGGCACGGGCCGGTTCAACGTGCGGCGGCGTCCTCCAGTCCCGCACCGTCCTCCAGCCCCGCCCCGTCCTCCACCGCCGAGTGCAGGCGGGCGTAGGGCCCCGCGGCGGCCATGAGCTGGTCGTGGGTGCCCTGTTCGACGATGCGGCCGCTCTCCATGACGAGGATCAGGTCCGCGTCGCGGATGGTGGAGAGGCGGTGGGCGATGACGAAGCTGGTGCGGCCCGCGCGCAGCGAGTGCATCGCGCGCTGGATGAGCACCTCCGTGCGGGTGTCGACGGAGCTGGTCGCCTCGTCCAGGAGCAGGATCGAGGGCCGTGCCAGGAAGGCCCGCGCGATGGTGATGAGCTGTCGCTCGCCGGCGCTGACGTTGGTGGACTCCTCGTCCAGGACGGTGTCGTAGCCGTCCGGCAGGGTGCGGATGAAGCGGTCGGCGCAGGTGGCGCGGGCGGCGGCCACGATCTCCTCGCGGGTGGCGTCGGGGCGTCCGTAGGCGATGTTCTCGGCGATGGTGCCGGAGAAGAGCCAGGCGTCCTGGAGCACCAGGCCGATGTGGGAGCGCAGTTCCTCGCGGGTCAGGGTGGTGATGTCGGTGCCGTCGAGGAGGATGCGCCCCTGGTCGGTTTCGTAGAAGCGCATGAGGAGGTTGCCCAGGGTGGTCTTGCCCGCGCCGGTCGGGCCGACGACCGCCACGGTCCGGCCGGGTTCGACGGTGAGGGAGAGGTCCTCGATGAGCGGGGTGTCGGGGGAGTAGCGGAAGTGGACCTTGTCGAACCGGACGTGTCCGCGGACGTTCTGGAGCCGGGAGGGGCGGTCGGGGTCGGGTTCCTGCTCGTCCGCTTCCAGGAGGTCGCGGATCCGCTCCGCGGAGGCGAGGGCGGACTGCAGGCGGCCGGCGATGCCGGCGACCTCCACGATCGGCTGGCTGAACTGCCGGGAGTAGAGGATGAACGCCTGGACGTCGCCGATGGACAGGGTCCCGGCGACCACGCGGAGCGCGCCGACGACCGCCACGACGACATAGCCGAGGTTGGAGACGAACATCATCGACGGCTCGATGGCGCCGGAGCTGAACTGGGCCCGTGCGCCGGCGCGGTAGAGGGCTTCGTTGTGCTCGTCGAAGGCGCGCTCGGCCTGCTCGCGCCGCCCGAAGCCCTTGACCAGCGCATGGCCGGTGTAGACCTCCTCGACGTGGGCGTTCAGCGCTCCGGTGGCGGACCACTGGTCGGCGAACCGCGGCTGCGCGCGCTTGCTGATCAGGGCCGCGAGCACGACGGACACCGGCAGGCAGGCCAGCATGATCAGTGCCAGCAGCGGTGAGACGACGAGCATCAGCACCAGCATGCTCAGTACCGAGAACGCCGCGGTGATCAGCTGGCTGAGGGTCTGCTGGAGGGTCTGCTGGAGGTTGTCCACGTCATTGGTGACCCGGCTGAGGACCTCGCCCGCCGGGTTGCGGTCGAAGTACCGCAGCGGCAGGCGGGCGAGCTTGGTCTCCACGTTCCGGCGCAGCGTGAAGACCACACGCTGCACGACCGTCGCGACCAGCCGGCCCTGGAGGAGGGTGAGGAAGGAGGCGGTGGCGAACAGCCCGAGCGCGATCAGCAGCACCCGGGCGATCGCGTCGAAGTCGACTCCTCGGGAGCCGTGGGCGTGCCGGATGCCGTCGAAGACGAGGTCGGTGGCCCGGCCGAGGAGTATCGGGCCCGCCGCGTTGAGCACGACGCCGCCGATGCCGAGGGCGACCGCCACGGCGACGAGGGCGCGGTGCGGCCGCAGCAGTCCCAGCGTGTGGCGGGCGGGGCCGCGCCGCCCGCGGTTAGAGCTGTCCGCCGAGACCATGGACAGCCTCCTGAGGGGTCGTGACGGCCGTGGCGTCCGGGTCGGAGCCGCCGTAGTGGTGGGGGATCGCGGTGAGTTGGGACCGGGCGATTTCCTGGTACGCCGTACTGGTACGCAGCAGTTCCTGGTGTGTCCCGGTGGCGGCCACCCGGCCCTCGTCCAGGACCACGATGCGCTGCGCGTGCTGGACGCTGCTGACGCGCTGGGCGACGGTGAGCACCGTCGCCCGGGAGATCTCCGGTGCCAGGGCGGCCCGCAGTGCGGCGTCGGTGGCGTAGTCCAGCGCGGAGAAGCAGTCGTCGAAGAGGTAGATGTCCGGTCGGCGCAGCAGGGTGCGGGCGATCGCCAGTCGCTGCCGCTGGCCGCCGGACACGTTGGTGCCGCCCTGTGTGATCGGCGAGTCGAGTCCCTCGGGCAGGCGCTGGACGAACTCGCGGGCCTGCGCGATCTCCAGCGCGTGCCAGAGGTCGTCGTCGGTGGCGTCGGGGTTGCCGAACCGCAGGTTGTCGGCGACGGTGCCGGAGAAGAGGTACGCCCGCTGCGGGACGAAGCCGACGGTGCGGCGCAACGTCTCCGGGTCCAGGGCGCGGACGTCGACGCCGCCCACGTGGACGGAGCCCTCGGTGGCGTCGAAGTGCCGCAGTACGAGGTTGAGCAGGGTGGTCTTGCCGCTGCCGGTGCTGCCGAGGATCGCCACCGTCTCGCCGGGGCCGGCACTCAGGTCGATCCCGCTCAGCACCGGCTCCTTCGCCCCCGGGTACCGGAACCCGGCGCCACGCAGGTCGAGTCGGCCGGTCGCGGGCGCGGTGTGAACCGGTCGGGGCGGCGCCGTCACGCTCGGCTCGGTCGTCAGCACCTGCTGGATGCGCTCGGCCGAGACCCGTGCGCGCGGCATCGCCAGGCACACGAAGGTCACCATCAACACCGACATCAAAATCAGCGTCAGGTAGCTCAGAAACGCGCTGAGCGCACCGAACCGCATCGCCCCGGAGTCGATGCGGTGGGCGCCGATCCACACCACCGCGGCCATGAAGCCGTTCAGGACCAGCAGCACGACGGGGGCGATGGTGGCCAGCAGCCGGCCGACGCGCAACGAGATGTCACACAATTCGGAATTGGTTCGGCCGAATCGCTCGCCTTCGTGTCCGTCACGCACAAAAGCCCGTACGACGCGGACTCCCGTGATGCGTTCGCGTAGCAGGCCGTTCACGCGGTCCAAGTATTTCTGCATACGTTCGTAGAACGGATCGGTGCGGCCGAGAATGAGACCGAAGGACAATCCGAGGGCCACCATCAGTGCCACCAGGAGCACTGAGAGCGGAATGTCCTGCTGGAGTGCGAGACCGATGCTGCCCAGACACATCAGGGGCGCCGACACGGCGACGCCGAACGCGGACAGTGCCAGCATCTGCACCTGCTGGACGTCGTTGACGGTGCGCGTCATGAGCGACGGCGTGCCGAACTGCCCGACCTCGCGGGCCGAGAAGTCCAGCACCCGGCGGAAGACGGCCGAACGCAGATCGCGGCCCATCGCCATGGCGGTCCGCGCGCTCAGTGACACCGCGCCCACGGACGTCGTGATCTGCACCAGCGCAACGGCCAGCATGCCCAGGCCGATCCGGACGATGTAGCCGCTGTCACCCCTGATCACGCCGTGGTCGATGACTGCGGCGCCCATCGTCGGCAGGGCCAGAGTGGCCATGATCTGGACCAGTTGCAGGAGCCCCAGCAGGGTGACGGCGCGCCGGTGGGGACGCAGTCGGGTTCGCAGGATTCTGAGCAGCACCGGGTGACGCTCCAGGAGACGGGCAGGTCCGGTCGGCGGCGCGGATGAGGCGCCCACCGGGCCTGGGCGGGGCACGTCCGGACAGTGCAGCGCACCGCACACCGGAAAATCCGTAGTGTCCTGCTGCCGGGTGCCACGGGGCCGCGCCGGTTCCGGCGACCCGGTCCCGAACGCGCCGTGAACACACGAGGGCGGGGACTCCGGAATTCCGTAGTGTTACCGGAATTTCTTGACATCACGACCGGCCGCTTGGAAGCGTGCGCTTATCCGGCGTCCGGACCGCGGCGTTATTTCGACGCCATTCGACGCCGAGAGGTCAAGTGGCAGACTCGGCTCTGCGTTTGGGCGGTCTGTTCTAAGCGGAGGAAAGGAATGAGATGTCCAAGCGTGCGCTGATCACCGGAATTACCGGTCAGGACGGCTCCTATCTGGCCGAGCACCTGCTCGCGCAGGGCTACCAAGTGTGGGGCCTGATACGTGGCCAGGCGAATCCCCGGAAGTCGCGGGTGAGCCGACTGGTCTCCGACCTGTCCTTCGTCGACGGTGACCTGATGGACCAGGCCAGCCTGGTGTCGGCCGTCGACAAGGTGCAGCCCGACGAGATCTACAACCTCGGCGCGATCTCCTTCGTGCCGATGTCCTGGCAGCAGGCGGAACTCGTCACCGAGATCAACGGCATGGGCGTGCTGCGCATGCTGGAGGCGATCCGCATGGTCAGCGGCCTGAACGGCTCGCGGAGCAGCGACGGCGCCCAGATTCGCTTCTACCAGGCGTCCTCGTCGGAGATGTTCGGCAAGGTCGTCGAGACCCCGCAGTGCGAGACCACCATCTTCCGGCCGCGCAGCCCGTACGGCGTCGCGAAGACCTACGGTCACTTCATCACCCGCAACTACCGCGAGTCCTTCGGGATGTACGCGGTCTCCGGCATGCTGTTCAACCACGAGTCGCCGCGCCGGGGTGCGGAGTTCGTGACCCGGAAGATCTCCCTCGCGGTGGCCCGTATCAAGCTCGGCTACCAGGACAAGATGTCCCTGGGCAACCTCGACGCCGTGCGCGACTGGGGCTTCGCCGGCGACTACGTCCGCGCCATGCACCTGATGCTCCAGCAGGACGAGCCCGGCGACTACGTGATCGGTACCGGCCAGATGCACTCGGTCCGCGACGCCGTCCGCATCGCCTTCGAGCACGTGGGCCTGAACTGGGAGGACTACGTCAGCATCGACCCCTCGCTGGTGCGCCCGGCCGAGGTGGAGATCCTGTGCGCGGACGCCGAGCGCGCCCGCACCCAGCTGGGCTGGGAGCCCAGCGTCGACTTCCCCGAGCTGATGCGCATGATGGTCGACTCCGACCTGCGCCAGGCGTCCCGCGAGCGGGAGTTCGGGGATCTGCTGCTGGCCGGTAGCTGGTAGTCCGGCCGGAGCGTACGGGATACCCCGGACCTGCGGCGTCGTCAGCCCCCGGGGTAGCCCGTACCGCTTCGACACGGCGACCGGGCCGTCGCACGGAGCCCAGGGCGTGTCCGCGAAGTCGCCGCCCAACAGGCGGGACTTTGCGAACGCGATCGAGGAGACTACGGAATTTCCCGTCATCCTCCCGGTGGGATGGGGGAACACCGGTCCGGTGATCGTCCGCCGTACCCCGGCGGACCGGTCCGGTGCCATGGCCAGGAGGAGGGGCCGGAGTCATGTCGACCATCGCAGCGGACGGGTTCCGGCCCGGTGCGACCGCCCGCGCGAGTGCGTCCGCTTCCCGCACCCGGGCGGTCGGTCCTCGCGGTTCCTCCAGGTGCCGGCAGGGCCGTCGTCCTCGGTGGGTGCCGTCGGTGCGGCACACCGGCGACCAGGGGGGCCGACTCTGAAGGGCGCCTAAGACTGACGGGCACGCCACGGGTGCCTCGGAGCACCCGGTCCAGGCGGGCGGTCGCTTCTTCCTCGGCCATCCGGCCCCGCCGTAGCGGCGCCTCCATGTGAACACCGGTCGGCAGAAAGGGAGTCGGCGCGCCCGGGCGTGTTGCTGGCTCCGTTTGCTGTTGATCATGTACTCTAACGCACACGAGACATCACTCTTTAGGGTGATTTACAGTTCGATGTGGTGACGCCCCGTCACATCCGTTGTGTCTCCGAAGTGCGAGGAGTCCTATGGTGCGGAGTCGGAGCTTAGATCCTGATATAGGCAGCGCCTTGGCGGGCCGAGCCGATGTCGTGAGAGAGCTCAACCGCTCCGCCCATCACGCGCGTTCCGGGCGTGCGTGCTCGGCGGTCGTGACCGGCCCGACCGGAATCGGCAAGTCCGCTCTCCTGAGTGCCTTCCTCGGCGAAGACGCCCGCCGGCACGCGACGGTTCTGCGGGGCACCTGCGAAGAGGGCGCGTCGGACGCGGCCTTCAGCGGGTTACGGACTTTATTCGGCCCGACCGCACAGGGTGCCCCACGTGAAGGCGCCACCCGCCACGCCCTCCCCACACTCGCCCTCCCCGCACTCGCCCCCGGCGCGCTGGCCGGTGAGCCGCCGCACGCTCCCGCTGTCCAGCACGCGTTCCACGACCTGCACCGCCGCACGGCCGACACCCTGAGCCGCGGCCCGCTCGTGCTGGCCCTGGACGACGTCCACCACTGCGACGAACTCTCCCTGCGCTGGCTGGAATTCCTGCTCCGCCGGTCCGACGGCCTCCCGCTGTTCATCGTCCTCACCCAGCAGTCCGAGGCCGCCCTCACCCGCCGTGGCCCGGCCTACCACGCCCTGGCGGACCTGGCCGCCTACCACCGCACGACGACGCTGCGCCTGGGACCGCTGACCGAACCCGATGTCGCCGAGATCGTCAAGGACTTCTTCCCCGTACCCGCCGACCCCGTCTTCGTCACCCGCGCACGGGCAGCGACCGGCGGCAACCCCCGCCTCCTGGGCCGGCTGCTGCGCGAACTGCGGGCCGAGGGCGCCGGGCCGGGAGTGGGCGGCGCCGACCGGATCGCCGAGACCGGCGGTCGCGTCCTGGCGCGCTGGGCACGCGAACTCCTGGACCGCCAGCCGTCCTGGGTCGGCGAGGTCGCGCGGGCGGTGGCGGTCCTCGGTGAGCGCGGCGCCGACCACGTGGGCCCCCTGGCCGCCGTCCCCGCAGACCTCGTCGAGGACGTTCTGACGGTACTGCGCGAGGCCGGACTGGCGCCCGGCGGCGGGGCCCTGGCGGACGGCGCGTTGCGCGCGGCGGCGCTGGCGCCCCTGGACACCCGAGCGCTGTCGGACCTGCGGGCGCGGGCGGCCCTGCTCCTGAGCGACGCGGGCCGGCCCGCCGAGGAGGTCGCCGAGCACCTCCTGCCGCTGCCCTCGATCTGCGAACCGTGGATGCCCGGGGTCCTGCTGGAAGCCGCGGCCCACGCCGAGGAGCGCGGCGCTCTGGGGATCGCGGCCCGCTACCTGTACCGGGTACTGGAAGCGGACCCCGACAGCGTGGAGGTCCGCGTCCGACTGGCCAGGGCGCTGGCCGAGACCGACCCGCCCGAGGCCGTCGCCCTGCTCCGCGAAGCGCTGGCGCCGAGCGTCGACGTACGCACCCGGGCGCGGATCGCCGCGCAGTTCGGCCTGACCGGCCTGGCCGCACGCGAGTGCTCCGTCGCCCTGGGCATCCTCGAAGACGTCCTGGACGCGCTCGACGCCGAACTCGGCCCCGACCCCGTGCCGGCCGACCGGGAACTGCGCACGCTCGTCGAGTCGGTGTTCCTGATCGTCGGCTCGCACGGGCGCAGCACGTTCGCCGCGACCCGGAAGCGGGCCGCGGCGATGACCGTGCCCGAGGGCGACACCCCCGCCCAGTGCGAGAAGCTGGCGGCCATGGCCGTACTGACGGCACTCGACGGCCAGCCCCCCGAACCGGCCGTCCAGGTGGCCTTGCGCGCGACCTCCAGCCCGCAACTGCGCCTGAAGAGCTGGACCCTGATCAACTCGGCGTTCGTCCTCGGCCTCGCCGACCGCACCGAGGAGGCGCTGCACGCGCTGGACCGCGTGCTGCGGCACGGCCGGGAGAACTCCGCCGTATGGACCTACGCCCTGGCCCTCTCCACCCGCTCCACGCTCCAGCACAGCCTGGGCGCCCTCCCGGACGCGCTCGCGGATGCCAGAACGGCGGTCCAGATCAGCGGCGCGGAACGCTGGGGCGACACCATGGCCCTGCCCCGCCTGGCCCTGGCGGGCGTACTGGTGGACCGGGGCGAGGCCGCCTCCGCCGAGCGGCTGCTGGCCGGCACCGAGCCCGTGTGGTGCGAGCAGTACGTGTGGACCTACCACCGCTACCTGATGGCCTACGGCCGTGCCCGCCACGCGTTGGGGGACGCCGAGGGCGCGCTGGAGCTGTTCCGTGAGTGCGGCAGGGCGCTGGAGGAGGCCGAGGTGCGCCATCCGGCATACCTGCCCTGGTGGGTGGAGGCGGCCTGCGTGCTCGCCGAACTGGGCCGGGTCGAGGAGGCCCAGGAGCCCGCCGCGCACGGTACGTGGCTCGCCCGGCAGTGGGGCACCCCGCGCGTCCTCGGGCTGGCCGCCCTGGCACGCGGCGTGGCCACCCCCGGCGAAGAAGGTGTGGAGCTGCTGGGCGAGGCGGTGCGGGAACTGTCCGCCTCACCGGCCCGCGTCGAACACGCCCGTGCCGAACTCGTCCTGGGAAAGGCCCTGTTGGTCAACGGCGACCGGCGCACCGCACGCGAGCACCTGCGCACCGCCGCCGGTCTCGCCCAGCGCTGCGGCGCCCTCGCGCTGGGCCAGGACGCCCGCGGTGCGCTGGTGGCCGCGGGCGGTCGTATGCGGAAGATGACCACCTCGCCGCTGGACCTGCTCACCAGCATGGAGCGCACGGTCGCCAGTCTCGCCGCCGGCGGCGCCGGAAACCGCTCGATCGCGCAGTCGCTGTACGTCAGCGTCCGCACGGTCGAGATGCATCTGACCAGCGTGTACCGCAAGTTGGGCATCGCCGAGCGTGCCCAGCTCGCCGAGGTCCTCCGCTCCTCCGGCATACGCGAGGCACGGGCACCGCGGTCGGGCCAGGACTGAGGGCGAGCGGACCGGGATGGTGTCTGTGGTGGGGCAGAACGGTGAACAGCTATACGCTGGGTTTATATGGGCGGGGCGGCAACGCACCGACCCACCCCTGCTCGAACGCGAGCCGGAGCAGGCGCAGTTGGCGCAGATGGTGACCGGGCTCGGCGAAGGCCGTCCCGCCGTCATGTCGGTGACCGGCCGCCCGGGCTTCGGCCACAACGCCCTGCTGCGCTGGACCGCCCGGCTCGCCGAGGAGCGCTCGATACGCGTCCTGCGCGCCAGCGGCTCCCTGACCGAACGCGACCTGCGCCACGGAGCCGTGATCCAACTCCTCACCCAGCTGGGCGAGGAGGCCGAACGCCCGCTCGGGGTGCTGCGCGAGCAGCACGCGCCGGACGGCCTGCCGGGCCTCCTCGAACTGCTGCACACGATCCGCCGCACACCCACCCTCGTGACCGTCGAGGACGCGCAGTGGGTGGATCCGGCCTCCCTGCACTGGCTGCAGGCTCTGGTGCGCCGCCTGTCCGCGGGCCTCCCCCTCGCACTGCTCGTCGGCCGCACCGGCGTGGACCCGTACGGCCCCGACTGGCTGGCCGACACGGCCCCCTCCGCGCGGCTGACCCGCCATCTCACCGTCCGCGGACTGAGTCCCCGCGCGATCGCCACGCTCGCCGAAATGATCTTTGGTAGCCCGTGCGACGAGTCGTTCGCCGCCGCGGCCGCCCAGGCGTGCCACGGCAACCCCGCCGTACTGCACGTGGCACTGCACTACCTCGCCGACGCCGGCCACCGCCCCACCGCGGACCTCGTCCCGCAGCTGCGCACCGTGATCACCGGCATCATCGGCGAGCGCGCCGGGCGCGCCCTGCGGGGCCTGACCGAGGAGTCCACCGCCGTTCTGCGGGCGCTGGCCGTCGGCGGCGACCTGCTGGACTTCACCCTGATCTGCAACCTGGCCGGGCTGCGCACCGTCCCCGAATCCCGGCTGCGCTCGGCACTGGAATCGGCCGGCTTCACCGTCCCCGACGGCCCCTACGAACGCATCCGCCTCCCGGTCGTCAGGGCCCGCGTCCTGGAGGACATGCCCGCCGACGAACGCGCCGACCTGTACGCCCGCGCCGCCCACCTCGCCTACCGGTCCGGCGCAGGCGACGAGGACATCGCCCGCCTCCTCCTCCACGCACCCCCCATCGGCGAGTCCTGGTCGGTCAACGCGCTGTACGGCGGATTCGGCGCCGCCATGCGCCGCAGCGAGGACATCACCCGCTCCGCACACCCCGCCGGCGAGCCCGGGGGAGCGCACGTGCCGCGCGGCGACTTCGGTGCCGTCGCGCGCCGCAGCGAGTTCGCCCGTGCCACCGCCTATCTGAACCGCGCCCTTGAGGAGCCCCAACCCCCGGTCCGGCGCGCACAGCTCAGCCTCGACCTGGCCGGCGCCGAGGCCGTGTCCGCCCCCGTGGCGAGCGACCGCAGGCTCGCCGCCGTGGTCAACAGTCCGGGCGGGGGCACACTCTGGTCCCAACTGCGCGTACGGGCCCTGGACATGGGCCTGGCCCGCGGCGACGACTCCTGGGGCCGACGCGTCGCCATCCAGGCCATGGCCGCCGCCCGCGGCAGCGAGCGGGACGACCTGCTCGCGCTGTACTGGTACGCCGTCCAGACCCGGCCCGAGGTCACCGACGTCCCCGCCCCCGGCGTCCCCGCGCTGCCCGAGAACCCCCTCGCCCCCGCCCAGGCAGGCATCCGCGCCGGGCAGCTCGCGGTATGCGGCCAGCACCGCGAACGCGCCGCGGAGCTGGCCCGCCGTGCCCTGGAAGCGGGCCACACCGCACCGGTCATGCCCCGCCTTGCCGCCGCCAGGGCACTGTGGCTGACCGACGCCGCCGCCGAAGCCGAGGACCACCTCGCCGCCATCGTCGCCGATCTGCGCCGCCGGCACAGCCGCCCCACACTCGCCCGCGCCCTGGTCATGGACGCCGAACTGCACCTGCGCGGCGGCCGCCTGGACGCCGCCGAGCGCGCCGTGGACGGAGCCGAACAGGCGCTGCCCGCCGCTGCCTGGCACCCCTTCGCCGCCCCGCACCTCACAGCCGTACGCAGCATCCTCGCCGTGGAGACCCGCCAACGCGACGTGGCCCGTGCCCTGGCCTACGCCCCCACCCCGCCCGGTGCCGAGTACAGCGTCCACTGGTCCCTCCTCCTGTACGCCCGGGCCCGGGTGGCTTCCGACGAAGGGCGCTGGGGCGAGGCCGCCGAACTGTTCAAGGAGAGCGGACGCTGGCTGCTGCGCAGACAGTGGACCAACCCCGCCATGCTGCCGTGGCGTTCGCTGGCCGGCAGAGCCTTCCTGGTACTCGGCGACCGGGCACAGGCCCGGCGCCTGATCCACGAGGAACTCACCCGCGCCCGCCGCTGGGGCGCCGCCAGCGCACTGAGCGTGGCCCAGTTGTCCGCCCGAATCCTCGACCGCCATGGACCGGACGCCGGCTCCGCCGATCTCAGCCGCATCCCGCGCGGGCCCAACCAACTCGCCTACGCCTGGGGCCTGGCCGATCTCGCCGGCGTGGAAGCCGCCAAGGGCGACCGCGCCACCGCGGCCCGTCTGCTGGCCGAAGTGTCCGGCTACGACGTCGCCCGCACTTCCATCCGCCTGGCCGAACGCGTACGGTCGCTCACCGCCCGGCTGGAACAGACCGTCGCCCCCGATGAGTCCGCCCCTTCAAAGGAGTGGGCCGCCCTGTCACCCGTCGAGCGGGAGACCGCCGAACTGGCCCGCCGCGGTCTGGGCAACCGGGAGATCGCCGAACAGCTCTCGGTGAGCCGACGCACCGTCGAGCTGCGGCTGAGCAGTACGTACAAGAAGCTGCGCATCGCCTCACGCGAGGAACTTCTCGCAGGAACCCGGCCGACGGAAAGGACATGAACGATGCTGTACGAGCGGGAATCCGAATTGGCCCGTATCGAATCCGCAGTGCGTCAGGCACAGGCGGGCCGCTCCTCCGTACTCCTCCTGACCGGCCCCCTGGGCATCGGCCGGTCCACGCTCCTCCAGCAGGCCGGCATGTCACCGCCGGGCGACTTACGGGTGTTACGCGCCAACGCCGCCCCCATGGAACAGGACTTCGCCTTCGGCATCGTCCATCAGCTCCTCAGCCCCCTCCTGGCCGATGACCTCCCCGGCCCCGGCGACCACGGCGCGGACAGCGCCGCCCGCCCGGCCCCGTCCGGCGGCCTCCCCGCCCCCGGCACCCACGAAGTCCCCGCCTCCGAAGCCGTACTGCACGGCCTGCGGTCCCTCCTGGCCGACGTCTGCGCCACCACCCCCGTACTCCTCCTCGTCGACGACCTGCAATGGGTCGACCTGCCCTCCCTGCGCTGGCTCGCCTACCTGGCCCGGCGCACCCACGGGATGCGCGTCGCCCTTGTGTGCACCCTGCGGGAGGGCGACCCCCGGGCCCAGCACCCGCTCGTCGGCGACCTCGCGGACGCCGCCGACATCCTGTGCCCCGCCCCGCTCTCGCTCGACAGCACCCGGGCCCTGATCCACCACCACCTGGGCGAACCCGCCGAGGACGACTACGCCCACGCATGCCACGACACCTGCGCCGGCAACCCTCTCCTCCTCCAGTCCGTCCTGCGCGACCTGGCCCTCGACGGCCACCGCCCCACCGCCGACCAGGCCGACCGAGTCCGCGCCGCGCGCCCCGCGCAGCTCCGCGATCGGCTGGCCGGCTGCCTGCACGCCCAGCCCGGCCCGGTACGCGACGTGGCCGCGGCCATCGCCGCCTTCGGCGATCACGGCGAGCCCGACCTCATCCAACGCCACGCCGGACTGGACACCATCAGCTATCAGCGGTCCCTGCGCGCCCTGCGCCGCCTCGGCCTGCTCACCCGGCACGACACCCCGCGCTTCCTCCACCGCGTGGTACGCGACGCGGTCGAGTCCGCCCTCACCATCGCCGAACGCGAGCGCTCCCGGGACGCCGCGGCCGAAATCCTCCACCAGGCCGGCCGCCCGGCCGCACACGTCGCGGACCTGCTGATGGCCGTCACCGCCACCCGCCGCCCATGGGCCATAGGGGTACTGCGGACGGCCGCGGAGACCGCGCTGCGCCGCGGCGAACCGGACGCCGCCGCCCGCTACCTGCGGCGCGCGCTGCTGGAGAGCACCGGTGGCGACGGCGAACGGGCACGCCTGCTGATCGACCTGGCCACAGCCGAACGCGGCATCGACCCCGCCGCCTGCGAACGCCACATCAGCCAGGCCGTCCGCCTCCTGTCGTCGGCCACCGACCGGGCCGCCGCCACCCTGCTGATCCCGCCCAGCTTCCTCGGCGAGGCGACCCCCTCGGTGGTGGACCTGCTGCGCGACGTCTCCGAGGACTTCGAGCCCGCCGCGCCGCACCACGGAAGTCCCCGCGAGATCGTCCTGCGCCTCGAAGCGCGCCTGTGGCACGCCGGGCACGAGGACCCGGCGGAGCTGGCCGGGGCGGTGGAACGCCTGCGCTCGCTCGGCACCACACCCCCTTTGGAGACCGACGGCGCCCGCGAACTGACGGCCGTCCTGATCAACGCGGGGGTCCTCGCGAGCGCCCTGCCGGCCCCGGACATCGCCGCCCTGGCCGGACAGATCCTCGAACGCGAGCCGATGACCTCCGCACGTGCCCGCACCGCACTACCGCTGGTCGCGCTGGCCCTGTACGCCGCCGACGCGGTGGAGGTCATCAACACCCACCGGTCCTGCGAGCCGCACACCGACCTGCCGGAGGCGGGGGCGCACGCCGAGAACGCCCTGATCCAGCTCGCCCGCGGGCGCCTGACCCGGGCCCGTGAACAGGCCGACCGGGCCACGAGGCTGGCCGACGCGGACTGGCGCGAACCGGCCGCGGTCGTCCGGGCCGCGGTGGCCATGGAATCCGGCAACGTCCAGCTGATCGAACGCCTCCTGAAGGACTCCGGGCAGCGCTGGCCGGCCAACCTCGCCACGACGGCCGTGCGGCAGCTCCTCGGGGCCTCGCTCGACGCCCGCCGCGGGCGCGCCACCGACGCCCTGAAATCCCTGTTGGCCTGCGGCCGCCAGCTGGAAGCGGCCGGCTGGCGCAACTCCGCGCTGTTCCCGTGGCGGCCCCGCGCCATCGCCCTCCACCACCGCCTGGGCGAAGTCGGGCCGGCGCTGGCCCTGGCGGAAGAGGAACTGGCCTGGGCGCGGCAGTGGGCGGCCCCCGCCGCGCTCGGCCGCGCCCTGCGCCTGCATGCCCTCCTGCCCGGCGGAGGGGGCGTCCCCGCCCTGCACGAGTCCGTCGAGATCCTTCGTACGTCCGCCAACAGGCTCGAACTGGCGCGTACGCTGCTCCAGTTGGGCCGAGCCCTGGAGGGCGGCAAGGAGTCGGAGGCGGTGCTGCGCGAGGCCGTGGACCTCACCACCGCCTGCGGCGCCCCCTGGCTGACCGAACGCGCCCGCGCGGCCCTGGGAGCCGCCGCCCCCAGCCAGGAGGCACCGCTCACCGACGGCGAGCGCAAGGTCGTCTCGCTGGTGGGCCGGGGGCTGACCAATCAGGAAATCGCCGATGAACTGGGCGTGAGCACCCGTGCGGTGGAGAAGCGGCTGACGTCGTGCTACCGCAAGTTGGGGGTCGCGGGGCGGCGTGGGCTGCTGGGCGGCCGGAGCAGGCCCGGGGCGTTCGTACCGCACTGAGCGCGCCGTGGCGCACGCCCCGCACGGCCGGGGTGATACCGGCGGTAACGGTTCGGGGTGTTCGGGGGGCCGAAAGATCGCGTCCGGACCGTACCGTGCGGAGTGGTCTACCGCAGGATTAGGCGTAAGGGCCGGGTAAGCGTTGACGCTTGTCCGGATCGGTCCTTAGTGTCGATTGTGCAGGGGGAGTTCGGAATTTGTTCCCGACGGATGTCGGGCCGGCGTATTCCCTGGTTCGTCCATTCTCTGGATTTCTCCTTCTGGCTCGATCTCTCTTGAATTCTGGTGTGTAAGCGGGGGTTGGAAAGGATGTCGGTCCCTTGAGGCTTTCTACTCTGGTGGACTCTCTGCAGTTGACGGCAGGTCCCGGTACGGGCGGCGGGACCGCTACCGCGGTCCGGGGGGAGGAGCGGTCCAGCGTCTGTATATCCGTACTGGATCCAGCGCTGACGATCCGTCAGGCCAATCAGGACTTCTTCCGCGCTTTCGCGACCCCCGTCGAAGGCTCCGCCGACGTACTCGCCCCGGCCCCCTCCGATTCCTCGTCGACGGCCCCTGACGTCTTCGGCCGCAATTTCCGCGATCTGGTGCACCCCAGCGTGCGGCAGCCCCTCATGCGGCAGTTCGAGCGGCTGCTGGAGGGCCGCCGGGACCGGTTCGCCACGAATGTGGTGGCGCTGCGGTCGACCGGCGACGTGTTCAACGGCAGCCTCACCGCCGCCGCCGTGCGCAGCTACGGACCCGATCCCACCGCGGTACTCGTGGTGATGCAGTCGGGCGACGGCTCCGAGGACGATGCGGTGGTGGCACCGCGCAGGAAACTGCTCAGCGAGATCGACGCGCGAATTCTGGAGGGAATCGCGGCGGGCCTGTCGACGATTCCACTGGCGTCCCGGCTGTATCTCAGCCAGCACGGAGTGGAGTATCACGTCACCGGACTGCTCCGGAAACTGAAGGCCCCGAACCGCGCCGCCCTGGTCTCCCGCGCATATGCGATGGGCGTGCTGACGGTGGGGACCTGGCCGCCCCGTGTCGTGGACGATTTCATCAAGTAACACCCCCGCAATCCGATGGTCCGCCGCGCGGGCGCCGGTCGAGGTCTGCCCTTTGGCGACCCGGACCGCACGGAAGGCGGGCCGAGAAGGTACAAGGAGCCGGGAGTGCCGCCGAGCAACTGCGGCGCCCGGCTCGTCCGTGCGTGGGCCGGCCCCGGGCCGTGCCAACTCTACGGAATTCCATGGCCACCCCCACAGAGACTGGGCGTGTGGCGTGCGGGAAGTCGAGCTGCCTCGTGCAGGGCACGCAGATAACTCAGTCGTTGTGGCACAGCCGTCCCCGGTGACGGCTGTGCCATGACGAAATCCTCTGCTGTCCGACGGTCTTGAGATGGGTTGGAACGTGGCGAACATGGATCAGGAACAGAAACTCCGCGACTACCTGAAGCGGGCCAGTGCCGATCTGCGGCGCTCCCGGCAGCGGGTGGGCGAGCTGGAGGCGGCGTCCCGCGAGCCGATCGCGATCGTGGGCATGAGCTGCCGCTTCCCGGGGGGCGTGAGCAGCCCCGAAGAGCTCTGGTCCCTGCTCGCCGACGACGGGGACGGCATCACGCCTTCCCCCGATGACCGCGGATGGGAGCTGCTGGCCGAGAACCCGGGGCAGTACTCCGGCGGATTCCTCCATGACGCGGCCGAGTTCGACGCCTCCTTCTTCGGAATCTCCCCCCGTGAGGCACTCGCCATGGACCCGCAGCAGCGACTGCTGCTGGAGTCCTCCTGGGAGGCCTTCGAGCGGGCCGGCATCGACCCGGCGACGGTCCGGGGCGGCCGGACCGGCATGTTCGTCGGGGCGATGCCCCAGGAGTACCGGGTGGGTCCGGACGACGACGTCCAGGGCTTCGCCCTGACGGGCACGACCACCAGCGTCCTCTCGGGCCGGCTCGCGTACTTCTTCGGAACCGTGGGCCCGGCGGTCACCATCGACACCGCCTGCTCGTCCTCCCTCGTGGCCCTGCACCTGGCCGCCCACTCGCTGCGCCAGGGCGAGTGCTCCCTGGCGCTGGCCGCGGGCGTCACCGTGATGTCCAGCCCCACCACCTTCGTGGAGTTCAGCCGCCAGGGCGGGCTCGCCGCCGACGGGCGCTGCCGCTCCTTCGCCGACTCCGCCGACGGCACCGGCTGGGGCGAGGGCGTGGGCGTCCTGGTCCTGGAGCGCCTCTCGGTGGCCCGCCGCAACGGGCACAAGGTACTGGCCGTCATCCGGGGCTCCGCCGTCAACCAGGACGGCGCCTCCAACGGGCTCACCGCGCCCAACGGCCCCTCGCAGCGACGGGTCATCGAGCAGGCGCTGGTCAGCGCGCGGCTCTCGGCCGACGAGGTCGACGTCGTCGAGGCGCACGGCACCGGCACCGCGCTGGGCGACCCGGTCGAGGCCCAGGCCCTCCTGGCGACCTACGGCCAGGGCCGGGACGCCGAAAACCCCCTGCTGCTGGGCTCCGTCAAGTCGAACCTCGGCCACACCCAGGCGGCGGCCGGCATGGCCGGCGTCATCAAGATGGTGCTGGCCATGCGGCACGGCCTGCTCCCGCGCACCCTCCACGTGGACGCGCCGTCCTCGCACGTCGACTGGACCCAGGGCGCGGTACGCCTGCTCACCGAGCAGGTCCCGTGGCCGCAGGGCGAACAGCCCCGCCGGGCCGGCATCTCCTCGTTCGGACTCAGCGGCACCAACGCGCACACGATCCTGGAGGAGGCCCCGGCCGCCCCGTCCCCCGAGGCCGGCCAGGACGACACGGAACTCCCGGCCGCCGAACCCGTGGCGCCCGGCGCCGTCCCGTGGCTCGTCTCCGGCCGCACCCGTGACGCCCTGCGCGCCCAGGCGGCGCGGCTGCTCGAACACCTCGCGTCGCACCCCGATCCCGCACCCGTGGACGTGGCCTACTCCCTGGCCACGGCCCGCTCCGGCCTGGAGCACCGCGCCGCGTTCACCGCGGCCGACCTGGACCGGGCCCGCGCCGCCCTCACCGCGCTGGCCGACGGCATACCGGCCCCCGGGCTGGTGCAGGACACCGCCCGCACCCGCGCCAAGCTCGCCTTCCTCTTCGCCGGCCAGGGATCTCAGCGGCCGGGCATGGGACGTGAACTGGCGGCCCGCTTCCCCGTCTTCGCCGCGGCCCTGGACGAGGTCGTCTCCCACCTGGACCAGGGTCTCGAACGGCCGCTGAAGGACGTGCTGTTCGCCGCCGAGGGCACGCCCGAGGCCGCCCTGCTCGACCAGACCGGCTACGCCCAGCCCGCGCTCTTCGCNATCGAGGTGGCGCTGTACCGCCTCGCCGAATCCTTCGGCATCAAGCCGGACTTCCTCACCGGCCACTCCATCGGAGAGATCGCCGCGGCGCACGCCGCCGGGGTCTTCACCGTGGCCGACGCCGCCGCCCTCGTGCTCGCCCGCGGCCGCCTCATGCAGGCGCTGCCCGAAGGCGGCGCCATGGTCTCCCTCGAAGCCACCGAGGAGGAGGTCCTGCCCCTGCTCGCGGAGCGGCAGGACCACGTCTCGATCGCCGCGGTCAACGGGCCCGCCGCCGTCGTGATCGCCGGCCGGGCCGACGACGTCACCGCCGTCGCCGAGCACTTCGGCGCGCTGGGCCGCAAGACCAAGCGGCTGCGCGTCTCGCACGCGTTCCACTCGCCGCTCATGGAACCCATGCTGGCGGACTTCCGCACCGTCGTCTCCGGGCTCACCCCGCAGGCGCCCGTCATCCCGGTCGTCTCCGGCCTGACCGGGACCCTCGCCACGGTCGAGCAGCTGACCTCCCCCGAGTACTGGGTGGACCACGCCCGGCACGCCGTACGGTTCGCCGACGCCGTCGAGTGGCTGCACGGCCACGGCGCCGCCACCTTCCTGGAGCTGGGCCCCGACGGCGTCCTGTCCGCCATGGCCCAGACCTGCCTGGCCGCGACCGGCGCCGCCGACGGTGCCCCCGAGTCCGCCGACGCCGCCGAGACCGCCGACGGCGTCCCCGCCACGCTCGCCGTGCTGCGGCCGGGCCGTCCCGAGGCCGACACCCTCACCGCCGCACTGGCGGGCCTGCACACCCGCGGCGTGGCCGTCCAATGGGAGCCCTACTTCCAGGGCACCGGCGCCCGCTCCACCGAGCTGCCCACCTACGCCTTCCAGCGCCGCCGCTACTGGCCCAAGAGCCTGCCCGCCACGGGCGGCGACGTGCGCGCCGCCGGCCTGGGCGCGGCGCACCACCCGCTGCTGACGGCGGCCGTGTCGGTCGCCAACTCCGACGGCCTGCTGCTGACCGGCCGGCTGTCGCGGCGCACCCACCCCTGGCTCGCCGACCACGCCGTGCGCGGCACGGTGCTGCTGCCCGGCACCGCCTTCCTGGAGCTGGCCGTACGCGCCGGGGACGAGGCCGGCTGCGGTCGCGTGGAGGAACTCACGCTCGCCGCCCCGATGCTGCTGCCCGAGGAGGGCGGCGTCCAGGTGCAGGTGTGGGTGGGCAGCCCCGACGAGTCGGGCCGCCGCGCCGTCAGCGTCCACTCCCGCCCCGACGGCGCGGAGGAGCTCCCCTGGACCCAGCACGCCTCGGGCACCCTCGTCGCCGGTGAGCACCACGCCGACTTCGACGCCACCGCCTGGCCCCCGGCCGACGCGCAGCCGCTGGACCTCGGCGGCTTCTACGACCGCATGGCCGACACCGGTTTCGGCTACGGCCCCCTGTTCCAGGGCCTGCACGCCGCCTGGCGCAGCGGCGACGATGTCTACGCCGAGGTGACGCTGCCCGAGACGAACGGCTCCGAGGCCGAGTCCGTCGCGTCGTTCGCGATCCACCCGGCCCTGCTGGACGCCGTGCTGCACGCCGCGGCCTTCGTCGACCTGGGCGAGCACGTCCGCGGCGGCCTGCCCTTCTCGTGGCAGGACGTGTCCCTGCACGCGAGCGGGGCGACGACGGTCCGGGTGAAGCTGACCCCGGCCGCCGACGACGCGGTGGCGATCGCCGTCGCCGACACCACCGGCGCCGCCGTCGCCTCCATCGGCTCGCTCGTCCTGCGACCCGTGCCCGACGAGCGGCTCGGCGCCACCGACCCGCTCGTCCGCGACGCCCTGTTCGAACTCCGCTGGACCGCACCGCACCGGTCCCCGCAGGCGGCGCCCGCCTCGGCCGGCGTGCTCGGCCCGGACCTCTTCGGCCTGGAGCGGGCTCTCGTACCGGCGGACCTCGCGGTCCTGCCGCTGCCCGGCGCGGAGGACACCGACACCCGAGTCCCGGACGTGGTGCTCGCCCCCGTCGCGGGGGCGGCCGGTGACACCGGCGACGAGGTCGTCGCCTCCGTGCACGCCCGCACCGCGCACGTACTGGAATCCCTGCGGAACTGGCTGGACGACGAGCGGTACGCCGGGTCCCGGCTGGTCTTCGTCACGCGTGGCGCCGTCGCCACCGACGCCCGGCAGGCGCCCGACCCGGTGGCCGCCGCCGTCTGGGGCCTGGTGCGCGTCGCCCAGAGCGAACACCCCGGCCGCTTCGGCCTGCTGGACCTCGACCCCGCCCTCGACGAGCCCGCCGCGCAGCCGCTGCTGCGGGCGCTGGCCCTGGATGAGCCGCAGACCGCCGTCCGCGGCACCGCCGTGCTCACCGCCCGGCTCGCCCGCGCCCAGGCGCCGCAGACCGCCGCCGAGTGGGCCCCTGAAGGCACCGTGGTCCTCACCGGTGCCACCGGCGGCCTGGGCCGCGTCATGGCCCGGCACCTCGTCACCGAGCGCGGCGTACGGCACCTCCTGCTCGTCAGCCGCCGCGGCGCCGACGCCGAGGGCGCCGGCGAACTCGTGGCCGAACTCGCCGGACACGGCGCCCAGGTGGCCATCGCCGCCTGCGACCTGGCCGACCGCGCCGCCGTGGACCGCCTGCTGGCCGGTGTGCCCGCCGAGCACCCCGTCACCGCCGTCGTGCACAGCGCCGGCACCCTCGACGACGGCGTGCTGGAGTCGCTCACCCCCGAGCAGATCAGCGCGGTCCTGCGCCCCAAGGCCGACGCCGTCTGGCACCTCCACGAGGCCACCCGGGACCTGGACCTGGCCGCCTTCGTCGTCTTCTCCTCCCTCTCCGGCACCGTGGGCACCGCGGGCCAGGGCAACTACGCCGCCGCGAACGCCTTCCTCGACGCGCTCGCCCAGCTGCGCCGCGCCCAGGGCCTGCCGGGCCTCTCCCTGGCCTGGGGCCCGTGGGAGCCCACCGCCGGCATGACCGGCGGCCTCACCGACGAGGACCTCGCCCGGCTGGCCCGGATGGGCACCCCCGCGCTCACCGCGGAAGAGGGCACCGCCCTCTTCGACGCCGCCACCGCCATGGACACCGCCGTCCTCGTGCCGACCAGGCTCGACCTGTCCGTCCTGCGCCTCCAAGGTGCCCAGGGCGCAGTTCCGCCGCTGTGGCGCGGCCTGATCCGCACCCCGGCCCGCCGCTCGGTCGTCTCGGGCTCGGAAGCGGCCGTCACCCTCGTCCAGAAGCTGTCCCGGCTGGCGGAGACCGACCGCCGCGAGGTCGTGCTCGACCTCGTCGCCGGGCAGGTGGCGGGCGTACTCGGCCATTCCGGCACCGCCGACATCGACGCCCGGCGACCCCTGCGGGACCTGGGCTTCGACTCGTTGACCGCAGTCGAACTGCGCAACCGGCTCAGCGCCGCCACCGGCCTGCGCACCGCCGCGACGGTCATCTTCGACTACCCGACCGTCGACGCCCTCGCCGCGCACGTCCTCGCCGAACTCATGGGCTCCGAAGCCGCCACCGCGACCAGCGCGCCCCGCGCCGCCTCGGACGAGGACCCCATCGTCATCGTCGGCATGAGCTGCCGCTACCCGGGCGGCGTCGCCTCGCCCGAGGACCTGTGGCGGCTGGTCAGCGAGGGCACCGACGCCATCTCGGGCCTGCCCACCGACCGCGGTTGGGACCTGGACGGGCTCTACGACCCGGACCCGGACCGCACCGGCACCTCCTACTCCCGCTTCGGCGGATTCCTGCACAACGCCGCCGACTTCGACCCCGCGTTCTTCGGGATGAGCCCCCGCGAGGCCCTGGCCACCGACTCCCAGCAGCGGCTGCTGCTCGAAGCGTCCTGGGAGGCCATCGAGCGCACGGGCATCGACCCGGCGTCCCTGCGCGGCAGCCGGACCGGTGTGTTCGCCGGCGTGATGTACAACGACTACGCCACGGTCCTCTCCGGCGGGCAGTTCGAAGGCCACCAGGGCAGCGGCACCGCCCCGAGCGTCGCCTCCGGGCGCATCTCCTACACCCTCGGGCTCGAAGGCCCCGCCGTCACCGTCGACACCGCCTGCTCGTCCTCGCTGGTCGCCATGCACTGGGCGATGCAGGCCCTGCGCGCGGGGGAGTGCTCGCTCGCCCTGGCCGGCGGCGTCACGGTCATGTCGACGCCGGGCGCCCTCATCGAGTTCTCCCGGCAGCGCGGCCTGTCCCCGGACGGGCGCTGCAAGGCGTTCGGCGACGGCGCCGACGGCGTCGGCTGGTCCGAGGGCGTGGGCGTCCTCGTCCTGGAACGCCTCTCCGACGCCCGCCGCAACGGGCACCAGGTGCTGGCCGTCGTCCGCGGCTCCGCCGTCAACCAGGACGGCGCCTCCAACGGCCTGACCGCCCCCAACGGCCCCTCCCAGCAGCGGGTGATCCGGCAGGCGCTGTCCGCCGCCGGCCTGTCCGCCACGGACATCGACACGGTCGAGGGCCACGGCACCGGCACCACCCTCGGCGACCCCATCGAGGCGCAGGCCCTGCTCGCCACATACGGCCAGGACCGCGACTCGCAGAACCCGCTGCTGCTGGGCTCCGTGAAGTCCAACATCGGCCACACCCAGGCCGCCGCCGGCGTCGCCGGTGTCATCAAGATGGTCATGGCCATGCGCCACGGCGTGCTGCCCCGCACCCTCCACGCCGACGAGCCGTCCTCGCACGTGGAGTGGGACTCCGGAGCGGTGCGCCTGCTCACCGAGGAGACGCCCTGGCCGCAGGCCGGCCGGCCGCGCCGCGCCGCCGTCTCCTCCTTCGGCTTCAGCGGGACCAACGCCCACCTCATCGTCGAGGAGCCGTCGGCCGCCCCCGACCAGCGCGAACAGCCCGCGCTCAGCCCGGCCGTCGTGCCCTGGACGCTGTCGGGCCAGAGCCGGGCCGCGCTCCGCGACCAGGCCGCCCGCCTGCGGTCCTTCCTCGACGAGCGCCCCGCCCTCGACCCGGCCGACGTCGCGCTCTCCCTCGCCACCACCCGCACGGCCTTCGACCAGCGCGCCGTCGTCGTCGGCGACCGCGACGAACTGCTGCGCGCGCTGGCCGACCTGGCCGCCGACCGGCCCGCCTCCGCCCTGACCGAGGGCGAGATCGGCGGCGCCGGCAAGCTGGCCGTGATGTTCTCCGGGCAGGGCAGCCAGCGCCCCGGCGCCGGTCGTGAACTCGCCGCCCGCTTCCCCGCGTTCGCCCAGGCCGTCGACGAGGTCGCCGCCGCCCTCGACCCGCACCTGGACCGTCCCCTCAAGGAGATCCTGTTCGCCCCGGAGGGCAGTCCCGAGGCCGCGCTGCTGGACCACACCGAGTGGACCCAGCCGGCGCTGTTCGCCGTCGGGGTCGCGCTCCACCGGCTGCTGGACACCTGGGGCATCCGCCCCGACGTGCTGCTGGGCCACTCCATCGGCGAGATCACCGCCGCGCACCTCGCGGGCGTCCTCTCGCTGCCCGACGCGGCCCGCCTGGTGGCCGCACGGGGACGGCTGATGCAGGCGCTGCCCGCCGGCGGCGCGATGATCTCCCTCCAAGCCGGCGAGGACGAGGTCGCGCCGCTGCTCGCCGGGCGCGAGCACGAGGTCTCCCTCGCCGCCGTCAACGGCCCCCACAGCGTCGTGGTCGCCGGAGACCTGGCCGCCGCCGAGGAGATCGCCGCCCACTTCGCCGCCCAGGGCCGCAAGACCAAGCGCCTGACGGTCAGCCACGCCTTCCACTCGCCGCTCATGGAGCCCGCGCTCGACGGGCTGCGCGAGGTCGCCGCCGAGCTGACCTACCACGCGCCGGACGTGACCGTCATCTCCGGCCTGACCGGACGGCCCGCCACCGAGGACGAGCTGCGCTCCGCCGACTACTGGGTCGCGCACGCCCGCGGCACCGTCCGCTTCGCCGACACCGTGCGCGCCGCGTACGACTCCGGCGCCGGCACCTTCCTCGAAGTCGGCCCCGACAGCGTGCTGTCGGCCGCCGCCCAGGAAGTCCTCGGCGACGCGGCGGACGCGCACATCGTCCCGCTACTGCGCGCCGGACGCGGCGAGGAGCGCTGCGCGGCCACCGCACTGGCCCGCCTGCACGTGCGCGGCACGGCCGTCGACTGGCCCGGCTACCTCGCCGGCACCGGCGCCCGCACCGTCGAGCTGCCCACCTACGCCTTCCAACACGAGCGCTACTGGCCCGAACCGGCCCCGGCCCGCTCCGCCCAGGCCGCCGTCGACCCGGCGGACGCCGCACTGTGGGGCGCCGTCGAACGCGGCGACGCGACCGAACTGGCCACCCTCCTCGGGCTGCGCGACGAACAGCACGCCTCCCTCTACGCGCTGCTGCCCGCACTGTCCTCCTGGCGCCAACTGCGGCAGGAGAAGGCGCTGCTGGACTCCACCCGCTACCAGGTCGCCTGGCGTCCCGTGACGGCCGCCGCCGCGCCCGTACTCGACGGCACCTGGCTGTTCGTCACCGCCGACGGCATCGACGGCGACGAGATTCTGGACGCACTGCGCGGCCACGGCGCCCAGTTCGAGACCCTCACCCTGGACGACGCCTGCCGCGACCGGGCCGAACTCGCCGCCCGGCTCGACGCCGTACGGGCCCGGGAGGACCGCGCCTTCGCCGGCATCCTGTCCCTGCTCCCGCTCGCCGACCGCCCCGGCACCGAGGTCAGCGCGGACCTGCCCACCGGGCTCGCGCTGAGCCTCGTCCTGGCCCAGGCGCTGGTCGACGTCGACCTCGCCGCCCCCCTGTGGACCCTGACCCGCGGCGCGGTCGCCACCGACCCGGCCGACCCGCTCGGCAACCCCCTCCAGGCAGCCGTCTGGGGACTGGGGCGGGTCGCCGCCCTGGAGCACCCGCAGCTGTGGCGCGGCCTGATCGACCTGCCGGCCACGCTCGACGCCCCCGCCACCCAGCACCTGGTCAGCGCGTTGGCCACCCGTGGCGGCGAGGACCAGCTCGCCATCCGGGCCACCGGTGCGCTCGGCCGTCGCCTGGTGCGCCACCCGCAGGCCGAACTGCCGCCCGCCGACGCCTTCACCGCGCCGCGCGGCACGGTGCTCGTCACCGGCGGCACCGGTGCGCTCGGCGCCGAGGTGGCCCGCTGGCTCGCCCGCAGCGGCGCCGACCACCTCCTCCTCACCAGCCGCCGCGGCCCCGACGCCCCCGGCGCGGCCGAACTCGCGGCGGAAATAGAGGACTTGGGGGCTCGGGTCACGATCGCGGCCTGCGACACCGCCGACCGCGACGCACTGGCCGCCCTGCTGGCCGCCGTCCCCACCGAGCACCCGCTGTCCGGCGTCGTGCACGCCGCCGGCGTCGGCCAGAACGCCGCCCTCACCGACACCCCGCTGGCCGACGCCGCGGACGCGATGGCCGCCAAGATGCTCGGCGCGGCCCACCTCGACAGCCTCCTGGACGGCCACGACCTGGACCTCTTCGTCCTGGTCTCCTCGATCGCGGGCGTGTGGGGCAGCGCCGGACAGAGCTCCTACGCCGCCGCCAACGCCTACCTCGACGCCCTGGCCGAGCACCGCACGGCCCGCGGCCTGCCCGCCACCTCCGTTGCCTGGGGCCCCTGGGCCGAGGCCGGAATGGCCACCCACGAGGCCGTCACCGACGAACTGCACAAGCGCGGACTGCGCTTCCTCGCGCCCGCGAACGCCCTCACCGAACTGCGCCGCGCCGTCCTCCACGAGGACGTCACGGTCACCGTCGCCGACATCGACTGGGAGCGCTACCACCCGGTCTTCACCGCCGCCCGCGCGAGTGCCCTCTTCGACGAAATCGCCGAGGTCCAGGCACTCGACCGCACCGAGGACGGCAACGCCGCGCCGGAATTCGCCGCACGCCTGCGGGGTCTCGACGAGGACGAGCAGACGCGGCTGCTGATCGACCTGGTGCGCGCCGAGGCGGCCGTGGCCCTCGGCCACGACTCCGCGGACGCCATCGCGGAGCGGCGGGCCTTCCGCGACGCCGGCTTCGACTCGCTGACCGCTGTGGAACTGCGCAAGCGACTGGCCGCCCTCACTGGCCTGGCCCTGCCCGCCACCCTGGTCTTCGACTACCCGACCCCCGCCGCCCTCGTCCGCCACCTGCGCGAGGAACTGCTGGGCACCGCCGGCGACCCGGCCGCTCCGACGGCCGTGGCCGCGACGTCCGCGGGCCGCTTCGACGAGCCCATCGCCATCGTCGGCATGAGCTGCCGCTTCCCGGGCGGCGTCCGTTCCCCGCGGCACCTGTGGGACCTGGTCAGTGACGGCGTCGACGCCATCACCGACTTCCCCATCAACCGCGGTTGGGACACCGGCCTCTACCACCCCGACCCGGACAACCCGGGCACGACCTACTCCGCCCAGGGCGGCTTCCTCCACGACGCGGGCGAGTTCGACGCCTCCTTCTTCGGCATCTCGCCGCGCGAAGCACTGTCGATGGACCCCCAGCAGCGGCTGCTGCTGGAGACCACCTGGGAGGCGTTCGAGTACGCCGGCATCGACCCCACCACCGTCCACGGCAGCGCCACCGGCACCTTCATCGGCTCCACCTACCAGGAGTACGGACTCGGCGTCGAGGACGGCTCCGCCGGCCACCTGGTGACCGGCACCAGCCCGAGCGTGCTCTCCGGCCGCCTGGCCTACCTCTTCGGCCTCGAAGGACCGGCGGTCACCGTCGACACCGCCTGCTCCTCCTCCCTGGTCGCCCTGCACCTGGCCTGCCAGTCCCTGCGCAACGGCGAGAGCTCCCTGGCCCTGGCCGGCGGCGCGACCGTCATGACCAACCCCAACCCGTTCGTCGCCTTCAGCCGGCAGCGGGCCCTGGCCGGCGACGGCCGCTGCAAGGCGTTCTCCGACGGTGCCGACGGCATGACCCTCGCCGAAGGCGTCGGCGTCCTCGTCCTGGAGCGCCTCTCCGACGCCCAGCGCAACGGCCACGAGATCCTCGCCGTCGTCCGCGGCTCGGCCATCAACCAGGACGGCGCCTCCAACGGCCTCTCCGCCCCCAACGGCCCCTCCCAGCAGCGCGTCATCCGCCAGGCCCTGGCCAACGCGGGACTGGCCGCGAAGGACATCGACGCCGTCGAGGCACACGGCACCGGCACCGCCCTCGGCGACCCCATCGAGGCGCAGGCCCTGTTCGCCACCTACGGCCAGGGCCGCGACGCCGAACACCCGCTGCTGCTGGGCTCGGTGAAGTCCAACATCGGCCACACCCAGTCGGCGGCCGGCGTCGCCGGCGTCATCAAGATGGTCCTGGCCCTGCGCCGGGGCGCGCTGCCGCGCACCCTGCACGCCGACACCCCCTCCAGCCACATCGACTGGACCCCGGGCACCGTCGCGCTGCTGCACGAACCCCACGACTGGCCCGAGGGCGAACGCCCGCGCCGCTGCGCCGTCTCCTCCTTCGGCATCAGCGGCACCAACGCCCACACCATCCTCGAAGAGGCCCCGCGCCCGCAGGACGCAGCCCCGGCACCGTCGGTGCCCCCGGCCGGCGACGCCATCCCCTGGATGCTGTCCGCCCGCACCCCGGGCGCGCTGCGCGCCCAGGCAACCCACCTCGCCGCCCACCTCGACGCCGAACCGACGCCCGACGCCCTCGACGTCGGCCACTCCCTGGTGAGCGCGCGCACCCTCTTCGACCACCGCGCGGTCGTCGTCGGCACCGACGACCGGACCCGGCGCGCGGCCCTCGACGCCCTCGCCACCGGCGGCTCCGCGCCCGGCGTCGTCCAGGGCACGGCCGACACCGAAGGCAAGACCGTCTTCGTCTTCCCCGGCCAGGGCTCCCAGTGGGTCGGCATGGGAGCGCGGCTGCTCGACGAGTCCCCGGTCTTCGCCGAGCGCCTGACCGAATGCGCCACCGCCCTCTCGGAGTTCGTCGACTGGTCCCTGCTCGACGTGCTGCGCCAGGCCGACGGCGCACCGACGCTGGACCGCGTCGACGTCGTCCAGCCGGCCTCCTTCGCCGTGATGGTGTCGCTGGCCGCACTGTGGCGCTCCTACGGCATCGAGCCGGACGCCGTGGTCGGCCACTCGCAGGGCGAGATCGCCGCGGCGGCCGTCGCCGGGGCGCTCTCCCTGGAGGACGCGGCCCGCGTCGTCGCCCTGCGCAGCCAGGCCATCGCCCGCGGACTGGCCGGCACCGGCGGCATGCTGTCCGTCCCGCTGCCCGCCACCGACGTCGAAGCGCGCCTGGCCGCCTACGAGGACCTGTCGATCGCCGCGGTCAACGGCCCCCGCTCCACCGTCGTCTCGGGGGCCACCGCGCCGCTGGACGCCCTCCAGGCCGCACTGGTCGCCGAGGACGTCCGCGCCAAGCGCATCGCCGTGGACTACGCCTCGCACTCCGCGCAGGTCGAGCGGGTGCGGGAGGAACTGCACAGCGTCCTGGCGCCGGTCCGCCCGCGCCCGGCCGAGGTGCCGTTCTTCTCCACCGTCACCGGTGACTGGCTGGACACCACCACCATGGACGCCGACTACTGGTACACCAACCTGCGCCAGACCGTCCGCTTCCAGTCCGCCGTCCGCGAACTCCTCGGCCAGGGCCACGGCTTCTTCATCGAGGTCAGCTCGCACCCCGTGCTCGTCATGGGCGTCCAGGCGATCGCCGAGGAGACCGGCGGCACGACCGCGGTCCTCGGCACCCTGCGGCGCGACACCGGCGGCACCGACCGCTTCCTGACGTCCCTGGCCGAAGCCTTCGTCCGGGGCGCGGACGCCGACTGGTCCGCGGTCTTCGCCGACACCGGCGCCCGCCGGGTACCGCTGCCCACCTACGCCTTCCAGCGCGAGCAGATGTGGGCCATCCCCGACCGGACCCAGAACCAGGCCGAAGCGGACCCCGCCGACGCGGAGTTCTGGACCGCGGTGGAGGAGGCGGACGTCGACTCCCTCGCCTCCCGCCTGCATCTGGACCGCGCCGCCCTGGAACCCGTCCTGCCGGCCCTGTCCGACTGGCGCCGGCGCCGGCGTGACCTGGCGGCCGTCGACTCCTGGCGCTACCGCGCCACGTGGCAGCCGCTGACCGCCCTCCCCACGGCGGCCCTGACCGGCACCTGGCTCGTCGTCACCACCGACGACACCGACGGCGACGACGTCACCGCCGTCCTCACCGCGCACGGCGCCGAGGCCCGCACCCTCGTCCTGGACGACGTCTGCCTGGACCGCGCGACGCTGACCACGCGCCTGGCCGACCTCGACGGCGCCGCGGACCTCACGGGCGTGGTGTCCCTGCTGGCCGCCGCCGAGGGCCCGAGCCCGCAGCACCCGGCGCTCAGCCGCGCGACGGCCCTGTCCGTCACGCTCGTCCAGGCGCTCGGCGACGCCGGCCTCGACGCACCGCTGTGGTGCCTGACCCGGGGCGCGGTCTCCACCGGCCGCGCGGATCGGCTCACCCGGCCCGACCAGGCCCAGATCCACGGCCTCGGCTGGACCGCCGCCCTGGAACACCCGCAGCGCTGGGGCGGTCTGGTCGACCTGCCCGACGCACTGGACCGGCGGGCCGCCGAGCGCCTGGCCGCCGTCCTCTCCGGTCGCACGGGCGAGGACCAACTCGCCGTCCGCGCCTCGGGCGTCCTGGCCCGCCGCGTCGTGCGCGCCACCCCCGCCGACCCGGCGCCGGACCGGCCCTGGACGCCGCGGGGCACCACCCTGGTCACCGGCGGCACCGGCACCCTCGCCCCGCACCTGGCCCGCTGGCTCGCCCGGCAGGGCGCCGAGCACGTCGTGCTCACCAGCCGCCGCGGCCCGGCGGCCCCCGGCTCCGACGACATCGTCCGGGAGCTGGCCGAGTTGGGCTGCGAGGCCAGCGTCGTCGCCTGCGACCTGACCGACCGCGACGCGGTCGCCGGGATGCTTCACGCGCTCGTCGCCGACGGCCGCACCGTGCGCACCGTCGTGCACACCGCCGTCACCATCGAACTGGCGACGCTGGAGGAGACGACCCTCGACGACTTCGCGAAGGTCATGGACGCCAAGGTCAACGGCGCCCGACACCTGGACGAGCTGGTCGGCGACGACCTGGACGCCTTCGTCCTGTACTCGTCCACCGCCGGCATGTGGGGCAGCGGCGCCCACGCCGCCTACGTGGCCGGCAACGCCCACCTCAACGCCCTGGCCGAGCACCGCCGCGCCCGCGGCGCCCGGGCCACCGCCGTCTCCTGGGGCATCTGGTCCGACGACCTCAAGCTCGGCCGGGTCGACCCCGGTCAGATCCGCCGCAGCGGACTGGTCTTCATGGACCCAGAACTGGCCCTCACCGGCCTGCGCCAGGCCCTCGACGGCGACGAGACGCACCTGGCCGTCGCCGACGTGGACTGGGAGCGCTACTACCCCGTCTTCACCTCCGCGCGTCCCACCCGGCTCTTCGACGACCTGCCCGAGATCCAGCGGCTCGCCGAACAGACCGGCGGGCCCGCGGAATCCGGCAGCGAGTTCGCCGACCGGCTGCGCGGGCTGGCCCCCGTCGAGCAGGAACGGCTCCTGCTGGACCTGGTCCGCGGCGAGGCCGCCACCGCACTGGGCCACGCCTCGCCCGACGTGCTCTCCGAACAACGCGCCTTCCGCGACGTCGGGTTCGACTCGCTGACCGCCGTCGACCTGCGCAACCGGATCGCCACCGTCACCGGGCTCGCGCTGCCCAGCACCATGGTCTTCGACCACCCCAACCCGCGCGCCCTCGTCACCTTCCTGCGCGACTCCCTCACCGGGGCCGCGGCCGACTCCGGCGCCCCCACCACGTACACCGCGGCCGCCGACGACGAGCCCATCGCCATCATCGGCATGAGCTGCCGCTACCCCGGCGGCGTCGGCTCGCCGGAGGACCTGTGGCGCCTGGTCGTCGAGGGTGGCGACGCCACCGGCGAGTTCCCCACCGACCGCGGTTGGGACGCCGAGGGCCTCTACGACCCCGACCCCGACCGGGCCGGCCACACCTACTCGACCCGCGGCGGCTTCCTGCACGACGCCACCGAGTTCGACGCCTCCTTCTTCGGCATCTCGCCCCGTGAGGCCCTCGCCATGGACCCCCAGCAGCGCCTGCTGCTGGAGACGTCCTGGGAGGCGATGGAGCACGCCGGTCTCGACCCCGCCACCCTGCGCGGCAGCAGCACCGGCACCTTCATCGGCGCCAGCTACCAGGACTACGGAGCCTCCGGCGCGAGCCCGGAGAGCGCCGAGGGCCACCTGATCACCGGCACCATCTCCAGCGTCCTGTCCGGCCGGCTCTCCTACACCTACGGCTTCGAGGGCCCGGCCGTCTCCCTCGACACCGCCTGCTCCTCCTCCCTGGTCGCGCTGCACCTGGCCTGCCAGTCCCTGCGCAACGGCGAGAGCTCCCTGGCCCTCGCGGGCGGCGTCAGCATCATGTCCACGCCCGCCGCGTTCGTCGGCTTCAGCCGCCAGCGCGCGATGGCCGCCGACGGCCGCTGCAAGGCCTACTCCGACCAGGCCGACGGCATGAGCCTGGCCGAGGGCGTCGGCCTGGTCCTCGTCGAACGCCTCTCCGACGCCCGCCGCAACGGGCACCGGGTCCTCGCCGTCGTCCGCGGCTCCGCCGTCAACCAGGACGGCGCCTCCAACGGCCTGACCGCGCCCAACGGCCCGTCCCAGCAGCGCGTCATCGGGCAGGCACTGGCCAACGCCAAGGTGGACGCCGGCGGCATCGACGTCATCGACGGACACGGCACCGGCACCGCCCTCGGCGACCCCATCGAGGCGCAGGCCCTGCTCGCCACCTACGGCCAGGGCCGCGACCCCGAACACCCGCTGCTGCTGGGCTCGGTGAAGTCCAACATCGGCCACACCCAGATGGCGTCCGGCGTCGCCAGCGTCATCAAGATGGTGATGGCCCTGCGCCACGGCACCGTGCCGCGCACCCTGCACGTCGACCGGCCCTCCTCGCACGTCGACTGGAGCTCCGGCGCCCTCCGACTGCTCACCGAGCCGCTGCCCTGGCCGAGCACCGGACACCCGCGCCGCGCGGGCGTCTCCTCCTTCGGCCTCAGCGGCACCAACGTCCACACCATCCTCGAACAGGCCCCCGAGGACCCGTCCGAGGACACCACCGCCACCCCGCCCACCGGCGCGGTCGATGCCGCCCCCGTGCCGGTGCTGCTGTCCGGGCACACCGAAGCGGCACTGCGCGCCCAGGCAGGCCGGCTGCTGTCCCACCTCGCCGACCACCCCGACCTGCCGCTGACCGACCTCGCACACTCCCTCGCCACCTCCCGGTCCGCCCTGGAGCACCGTGCGGCCGTCGTCATCGACGACCACGACGCCCTCACCCGGGCCCTGACCGCACTGCGCGACGCGACCGCCGACGCCGGGCTGCTCACCGGCCGCCCGGACCACGGCCGATTGGCCTTCCTCTTCACCGGCCAGGGCAGCCAGCGCCCCGGAATGGGCCGCGAGCTCTACGACCGGCACCCGGTCTACGCCGAGGCACTGGACGCCGTACTGGCCCGCTTCGACCTGGAACTCGACCGTCCGCTGCGGGAGATCCTCTTCGCCGCCCCGCACACCCCCGAGGCCGCGCTGCTGGACGAGACCCACTACACCCAGCCCGCCCTCTTCGCCCTCGAAGTGGCCCTGTTCCGCCTCGCCGAGTCCTGGGGCCTGCGCCCCGACTACGTCGCGGGCCACTCCATCGGCGAGTTCGCCGCCGCGCACGCCGCGGGAGTCCTCTCCCTGGAGGACGCCTGCACCCTGGTGGCGGCCCGCGGCCGGCTGATGGCCGCACTGCCCGCCGGCGGCGCCATGACCTCCGTCGAAGCCACCGAGGACGAGGTGACCGCCGCGCTCGCCCCGTACGAGGGCCGGGCCGCGATCGCCGCCGTCAACACCCCGACCTCCCTGGTCGTCTCGGGCGACGAGGACGCGGTGCACGCCGTCGCGGCGCACTTCGAGGAGCGCGGCCGCCGCACCAAGCGACTGCGCGTCAGCCACGCCTTCCACTCGCCGCACATGGACCCGATGCTGGCGGACTTCGCCCGCGTCGTCCGCGACGTCACCTGCCAGGCACCCACCGTGCCGCTGGTGTCCACCGTCACCGGCACCCTGCTCACCCACGACGAACTCGCCGCACCGGAGTACTGGACCGGGCAGGTCCGCGGCACCGTCCGCTTCGCCGACGCCGTGCGGCAGCTCACCGAGCACGGCGTGACGACCTTCTTCGAGCTCGGCCCGGACGCGGTGCTCAGCGGCGCGGTCCGCGAGGGCACCGACGAGGAGACCCGCGCCACCGCCGTCCCGGCCCTGCGCCGGGACCGGCCCGAGGCCCCGGCCCTGACCACGGCACTGGCCCAACTGCACCTCCACGGGGTCCGGGTCGACTGGGACGCGGTGTTCGCGGGCCGGGCGGCCCGCCGCATCGACCTGCCGACCTACCCGTTCCAGCGCCAGCGCTTCTGGCCCGAGCCGAGCGCCGAAGCCGCCGCACCGGCCCACCCCGCCGACGCCGCGGACGCGGACTTCTGGTCGGCGGTGGAGCGCGCGGACCTCGCGTCCCTGGGATCCGCACTGGACCTGGACGACGACACCCTCACGACCGTCGTGCCCGCCCTCTCCGCCTGGCGGCGGCGCAGCCGGGAGCGCTCCACCATCGACGGCTGGCGCTACCGCACCACCTGGAAGCGCCTGACCGCCCCGACGGTCACCGCCCGCCCCGCCGGGACCTGGCTGGTGCTCGTACCGGCCGACGGCGATCCGGCGTGGTGCGAGGCGGTCGCCGGTGCCCTGGGCGCCGCCGCGGTACGCCTCACCGTCACCGCCCCGGACCGCCGCGAGCTGACCGGGCTGCTGACCGAACTCGTCGCGGAACACGGCACGTTCGACGGTGTCCTGTCCCTGCTGGCCACGGCCGGCGACGGCGCCGAGGACCCCGCCGACACCACGACCACCGGCCTGCTGCTGACGGCGACCGCCGTCCAGTCCCTCGGCGACGCGGGCATCGAGGCGCCCCTGTGGTGCGTGACCCGCACCGCCGTCGCCGTGGACCGGGCCGAGCACCCGGCCCGGCCGGCACAGGCCGCCGTCTGGGGCCTGGGCCGCGTGGCCGCACTGGAGCAGCCGCAGCGCTGGGGCGGTCTCGTCGACCTGCCCGACGCGCTCGACGGCACCACCCTCGGTCGCCTGACCGCCGTCCTCACCGACAGCGGCGGCGAGGACCAACTCGCCCTGCGCGCCACCGCGGCCTTCGCCCGCCGCCTGTCCCACCACCGCGCCGAACCGGCCCCCGAGACCGGCACCTTCCGCCCCACCGGCACCGTGCTGGTCACCGGTGGCACCGGCGCCCTCGGCGGACACGTCGCCCGGTGGCTGGCCGCGGCGGGCGCCCCGCACCTGCTGCTCGTCAGCCGTCGCGGCGCCGACGCGCCCGGCGCCGCCGACCTGGCCGCGGAGATCGAGGAGTCGGGCGCCCGGGTCACCCTCGCGGCGTGCGACACCGCAGACCGCGACGCGCTCACCGCGCTCCTGGCCACCGTCCCCGACGAACAGCCGCTCACCGCGGTGTTCCACACCGCGGGCACCGTCGACGACGGCACCCTGGACACCCTCACCCCCGAGCAGTTCAGCGCCGTCCTGCGCGCCAAGGTCACCGCCACGGTCAACCTCCACGAGGCCACCCGCGAGAAGGAGTTGAGCGCGTTCGTGCTCTTCTCCTCCGTGGCCGGCACCCTCGGCGCACCCGGCCAGGGCAACTACGCGGCGGCCAACGCCTTCCTCGACGCCTTCGCCGAACGGCGCCGCGCCCACGGCCTGCCCGCGACCTCGCTGGCCTGGGGCCCCTGGGCGGAGACCGGGATGGCGGCCGACGGCACCAGCGTCCAGGAACGCATCCGCCGCGGCGGCTACAACCCCCTGCCGCCCCGGCTCGCCCTCACCGCCCTGCGGCGGGCGATCGAGCACGGCGCCCCGACGCTGACCCTCGCGGACATCGACTGGCCGCGCTACGCGGAGGTGTTCACCGCCCTGCGCCCCAGTCCCCTCGTCGGCGACCTGCCCGCACTGCGCCGGGCCACCACGCCCACCGGGACCGAGCACGCCGCCCTGCCGGAGCCGGCCCTGCGCCAGCGGCTCGCCGGACTCTCGCCGACCGCGCGCCCCGGCTTCGTCCTGGACCTGGTGCGCACCCGGGTGGCCGCGGTCCTCGGACACGCCGGCACCTCGGACATCGGCGCCGACCGCGCCTTCAGCGACCTGGGCTTCGACTCGCTGACCACCGTCGAACTGCGCAACACCCTCACGGCCACCACCGGCCTGAAACTGCCCGCGACCCTCGTCTACGACTACCCGACCCCGACCGCACTCGCCGACTTCCTGCTCGGCGAACTCCTCGGCACCCTCCCCGCGGTGGACGTGGCCGGCCCGGCCCCCGCCGGCCGCGCGGCCGACGACGACCCCATCGCCGTCGTCGGCATGAACTGCCGCTTCCCCGGCGGCATCCGGTCGCCCGAGGACCTCTGGCAGCTGCTGAGCCGCGGCGAGGACGCCATCGGCGGCTTCCCCGCGGACCGCGGCTGGGACCTCGACGCGCTCGCCCACGGTGCCTCCGCCACCCTCGAAGGCGGGTTCCTGGACGGCGTGGGCCTCTTCGACGCGGCCTTCTTCGGGATCTCGCCGCGCGAGGCACTGGCCATGGACCCGCAGCAGCGGCTGCTGCTGGAGACCTCGTGGGAGGCGTTCGAGCGCGCCGGCATCGACGCCACCACCCTGCGTGGCAGCCGCACCGGCGTGTTCGTGGGCACCAACGGCCAGGACTACACCGAGCTGCTGCGTCAGGGCACCGGCACCGCCGACCTCCGCGGCCACGTCGCGACCGGCAACACCGCCAGCGTCCTGTCCGGGCGGCTGTCCTACACCTTCGGGCTGGAGGGCCCGGCCGTCACCGTCGACACCGCCTGCTCCTCCGCGCTGGTCGCCCTGCACATGGCCGCCAACGCGCTGCGCAACGGCGAGTGCACCCTCGCCCTGGCCGGTGGCGTCTCGGTGATGTCCAGTCCCGGTGCCTTCACCGAGTTCACGATCCAGGGCGGTCTGGCCCCCGACGGGCGGTGCAAGCCCTTCGCCGAAGCGGCCGACGGCACGAGTTGGTCCGAGGGCGTGGGCGTGCTCGTCCTGGAACGCCTCTCCGAAGCCCGCCGCAACGGCCACGAGGTGTGGGGCATCGTGCGCGGCACCGCCGTCAACCAGGACGGTGCCTCCAACGGGCTGACCGCGCCCAACGGGCGGGCCCAGCAGCGCGCCATCCGCCAGGCCCTCGCCGACGCCCGCCTCGCCCCCGCCGACATCGACGTCGTCGAGGCGCACGGCACCGGCACCACCCTCGGCGACCCCATCGAAGCGGGCGCCCTGATCGCCGCCTACGGGCCGGACCGGCCGCGGCCGCTGCTGGTCGGAGCCGTCAAGTCCAACCTGGGCCACACCCAGGCGGCCGCCGGCGTCGCCGGCACCCTCAAGCTGCTCCTGGCGATGCGCCACGGCGTCCTGCCCAAGACCCTGCACATCGACGCCCCGTCCTCGCACGTCGACTGGACCGACGGTTCGGTCGCGCTCGTCACCGAGCAGCAGGACTGGCCCGCGACCGGGCAGGTCCGGCGGGCCGGTGTCTCGGCCTTCGGTGTCAGCGGCACCAACGCCCACGTCATCCTCGAACAGGCACCGGACACCGAGGAGCCGGTGGCGCCGGAGCCCGTGACCGTGCCGGGCCTGGTGCCGTGGCCGGTGTCGGGCAAGTCCGCGGCCGCGCTGGCGGCCCAGATCGAGCGGGTCTCGGCACTGACCGGGGCGTCACCGCTCGACGTCGGCCACTCCCTGGCCACCGGCCGTTCGGCCTTCGCCCACCGCGCGGTGCTCGCCACCGACGGGACGGCGGTGCGGGAACTCGCCCGCGGCGTCTCCCGCGGGAGCGACGGGAAGCTGGCGGTGCTGTTCTCCGGTCAGGGTGCGCAACGGGTCGGCATGGGCCGGGAGTTGTACGACAGGTTCCCGGTGTTCGCGGCGGCGTTGGACGAGGTGCTGGCGCACTTCGACGACGAGCTGCGGGAGGTGCTGTTCGGCGCTGCGGACGGCCTGGACGAGACGGGCTTCACCCAGCCGGCGTTGTTCGCCGTCGAGGTGGCGCTGTTCCGGCTGGCGGAGTCCCTCGGAGTACGACCGGACTTCGTCGCCGGGCATTCGATCGGTGAGATCGCGGCGGCGCACGTCGCCGGGGTGTTCTCGCTCGCGGACGCGTGCGCGTTGGTGGCGGCCCGGGCGCGGTTGATGCAGGCGCTGCCCGCGGGCGGCGCGATGGTGGCCGTCCAGGCGTCCGAGGACGAGGTCGGTCCGCGGTTGGTCGAGGGCGTGTCGATCGCGGCGGTCAACGGCCCCGAGGCGCTCGTCCTCGCCGGCCGGGAGGCCGACGTGCTCGCCCTGGCGGCAGAGCTGGCAGGCGAGGGGCGCAAGACGCAACGCCTGGCGGTGAGCCACGCCTTCCACTCGGCGTTGATGGAGCCGATGTTGGCGGACTTCCGCCGGGTGGCCGAGGAGCTGTCGTACGAGGCCCCGCAGATTCCCGTCGTGTCCAACGTGACGGGTCAGGTCGCCGCCGCGGAGTCGCTGTGCTCGCCCGACTACTGGGTGCGGCACGTGCGGGAGACGGTGCGCTTCGCCGACGGCGTGCGCACGCTTGAGGCCGAAGGCGCCTCGGTCTTCCTGGAGTTGGGCCCGGACGGCGTGCTGACCGCGATGGCCCAGCACACCCTGGACGGGACCGCGACCGTCGTTCCGGCGCTGCGCAAGGACCGGCCGGAGGAGACCGCGCTGCTCACCGCGCTCGCCCAGCTGTACGTGGTGGGCGTCGCGGTGGACTGGTCGGGCGTCTTCGCCGGTACCGGCGCCCGCCGCGTGGACCTGCCCACCTACCCCTTCCAGCAGGAGTGGTTCTGGCCCGAGGTCGCGGCCGCCGAGCCCCACCACGACGGCCCGCAGGACTCCGCGGACGCCGACTTCTGGGACGCGGTGGAGCGCGCGGACGTCCCGGCGCTCGCCGACGACCTGGAACTCGACGACGCCGCACTGGCGACCCTCGTCCCCGCCCTGTCCGCCTGGCGCCGCAAGCGCGTCGAACGCTCCACCGTCGACGGTTGGCGCTACCGGGTGACCTTCACCCCGCTGGCCGGCACCGCGCCCGGCACCCTCACCGGACGGTGGCTGGCGCTCGTCCCGACGGGCGGCACCGACGACGTGTGGACCGCCGCCGTCCTCGCCGCCCTCGGCGAGACGGCCGTCCTCGTCGAGGCCGACCCGACCGACCGCGCCGCGCTCACCGGCCGGCTGACCGAACTCGCGGCGCAGGAGGACGGGTTCACGGGAGCGGTCTCACTGCTCGCCGCCCCGTACGCCGACGCGCTCCCCGCCGGACCGGCCTGGCCGACCGAGGCCGTGGCGGCCCTGGCGGACGCCGGGATCGACGCCCCCCTGTGGTGCGTCACCCGCGACGCGGTGTCGGTGGGCCGCACGGAGACCGAGGTCAGCCCCGCCCAGGCGATGGTGTGGGGAATCGGCCGGGTCGCCGCCGTGGACCACCCGGACCGCTGGGGCGGTCTGGTGGACGTGCCGCCGGTGCTCGACCGGCGCGCGGCCGAACGGTTCCGCACCGTCCTCGCGGGCATCGGCGCCGAGGACCAGGTCGCGCTGCGGGCCTCCGGCCTCTACGGGCGACGGTTGGTGCGCGCCGCGCACGACGGCCCCGCGACACCGTGGCAGCCGACCGGCACGGTCCTGATCGTCGGCCCGGCCGCCGGCACCGGCGGCCAGTGCGTCCGCTGGCTCGCCGGGCAGGGCGCCCAGCACCTGGTGCTGGCCGACCCCACCGCCCCGGACGGGGCGCCGGCGCGGCCGGCATTCGACGATCTGGGCGTGCCGGTGACGGTCCTCGACTGCGGCCCCTCCGACGGGGAGGCACTGCTGACCGCGCTCGCCGCGCTGCCGGCCGAGGCACCGTTGACCGCCGTCGTGCACACCGACGAGCCGTCCGACGCGGCACAGCCGCATGCCGCCCTGGCCGCACTGCGCGCCAACGTGGCGCAGCTCGCGGAGATCGCCGAGGCGGCGGCCGGCGACCGTCCCCTGGACGCGTTCGTCCTCTTCTCCACGATCGCCGCGACGTGGGGCGCCGGTGGCCGCGTCATCGAGGCCGCGGCGGGCGCCCAACTCGCCTGCGCGACAAGGGTGTTGCGTCAGCGCGGGCTGCCGGCCGTGACGGTCGCCTGGGGCGGCTGGGCCGGCCTCGCGTCCGACGGCCTGGCGGCCCACCTGAGGGTCAACGGCCTGCCGCCGATGGACTCCGCGCAGGCCCTGACCGCCCTCGCCCACTCGCTCGACACCGACACCGACGCGGTGACGATCGCCGACGTCCGCTGGGACCGGTTCGCGCCCGCCTTCACCCGCAACCGGAGCAGTGCCCTCTTCGCGGAACTGCCCGAGGCCCGGGCAGCGCTCGCGCAGCCGGACGCCGCCGAGGCGGGCCCGGCAGGCACCGCGACCGGCCTGCGCGCCGAACTCGCCGCCCGCCCGGCCGCGGAACGGACCGAGGTCCTGCTGGCCCTCGTCCGCACCCGGGTCGCCGCGGTGCTCGGGTTCGCGGACGCCGACGCCGTACCGTCCGGCCAGCCGTTCCGGGACCTCGGCTTCGACTCGCTGACCGGAGTGGACCTGCGCAACCAACTGGCCACCGCCACCGGTCTCGCACTGCCCGCGACCCTCGTCTTCGACTACCCCACGGCCGAGGCGCTCGCCGACCACCTGCGGGCCGAACTCCTCGGCGAGGAAACGGCGGAGCACGGCGCGGCCCTGCGGGTGGGGTCCGCCGCCACGACCGACGACCCGGTCGTCATCGTCGGCATGAGCTGCCGCTACCCGGGCGGGGTCAGCTCGCCCGAGGACCTGTGGCAGCTGGTCACGGACGAAGTCGACGCCATCGGGGGCTTCCCCACGGACCGCGGCTGGGACCTGGACCGACTGCTGCGCGGCGACCGGAACGGCCGCGGCCGGACCGTCACCCGCGAAGGCGGTTTCCTCTACGACGTCGCCGACTTCGACCCCGGGTTCTTCGGGATCTCGCCGCGCGAGGCGATGGTGATGGACCCGCAGCAGCGCATCCTGCTGGAAGCGACCTGGGAGGCGCTGGAGCGCGCCGGCATCGACCCCGTCGGGCTGCGCGGCGGCGACACCGGGGTGTTCGTCGGCGGCGGATCGGGCGACTACCGGCCCGAGGCCGGCCAGCTCGGCCACGCGCAGACCGCCCAGTCGGCGAGCCTGCTCTCCGGCCGGGTGTCCTACACCTTCGGTCTGGAAGGCCCCTCCGTCAGCGTCGACACGGCCTGCTCGTCGTCCCTGGTGGCGCTCCACCTGGCCGCCCAGGCACTGCGGGCGGGGGAGTGCGCCCTCGCCGTCACCGGCGGCGTGACGGTGATGTCCAGCCCGGTGAACTTCGTCGAGTTCGGCGAGATGGGGGCGCTCGCCGCGGACGGCCGCTGCCGGCCCTTCGCGTCCGCCGCGGGCGGCACCGGCTGGTCCGAGGGCGTCGGCGTCCTCGTCCTGGAACGGCTGTCCGACGCCCGCCGCAACGGGCACCAGGTGCTCGCGGTGCTGCGCGGCTCCGCCGTCAACCAGGACGGTGCCAGCAACGGCATCACCGCGCCCAACGGGCCCTCGCAGCGCCGGGTCATCCAGCGGGCGCTGGCCGCCGCGGCACTCGCACCGGCCGACGTGGACGCGGTGGAGGCCCACGGCACCGGAACCACCCTGGGCGACCCCATCGAAGCGCAGGCACTGCTGGCCACCTACGGACAGGGCCGGGCACCCGAACTGCCCCTCCTGCTGGGCTCGTTGAAGTCCAACATCGGCCACACCCAGGCCGCCGCCGGCGTCGCCGGCGTGATCAAGATGGTGTTGGCGATGCAGCACGGCGTACTGCCCAGGTCCCTGCACATCGACGAGCCCTCGGCGCACGTCGACTGGACCGCCGGCGGCGTCGAACTGCTGACCGGAGCGGTCGCGTGGCCGCAGACCGGACGACCGCGCCGGGCCGGCATCTCGGCCTTCGGTGCCAGCGGCACCAACTCCCACGTGATCATCGAGCAGCCCGCACCGGTCACGGCGGACGAACCCGCCCGCCCCGAGCCGGCCGGCCTGCTGCCGGTCCCGGTGACGGGCACCGTGCCGGAGGCGCTGCGGGCCCAGGCCCGACGGCTGCACGCCCACGTGGCCGCCCGTCCGGACCTCACCGTCGCCGAGGTGGCACTGTCCGCGGCCACCACCCGGTCGGCCTTCGCCCACCGGGCCGCTGTCCTCGCCGAAGACCGCGAGGAGCTCCTCGCCGGTCTGGCCGCGCTCGCCGACGGCCTCGACACCCCCCAGGTCCTGCACGGCCGGGCGGCGGAGCGCCGGGGCAAGCTCGCGGTGCTGTTCTCCGGCCAGGGCTCGCAGCGGGTGGGCATGGGACGTGAACTCCACGCCCGCTACCCGGTGTTCGCCGAGGCCCTCGACGCGGTGACGGCACACCTGGACACGGAACTGGACCTCCCCCTGCGGGACGTCATGTTCGGTGACGAGGAGGGCCTGAACGCGACGGGCTTCACCCAGCCGGCACTGTTCGCGGTCGAGGTGGCGCTGTTCCGGCTGGTCGAGTCGTGGGGCATCCGCCCGGACTTCGTGGCCGGGCACTCGATCGGCGAGATCACGGCGGCGCACGTGGCCGGGGTCCTCTCCCTGGACGACGCGTGCCGGCTGGTGGCCGCCCGAGCGCGGCTGATGAACGCCCTGCCCACGGGCGGCGCCATGATCGCCGTCCAGGCGTCCGAGGAGGAGGCCCGGTCGCACCTGGCCGACGACGTGTGCCTCGCCGCGGTCAACGGGCCGCGGTCGGTGGTGCTCTCCGGCGACGAGGACGCCGTGTCGGAGGTGGCGGAGAAGTTCACCGCGGACGGCCGGAAGACTACGCGTTTGCGGGTCAGCCATGCGTTTCACTCCGTGCACATGGATGCCATGCTCCAGGACTTCCGACGGGTCGCCGCGACCCTCACCTACCACGCCCCGGCGATCCCGCTCGTGTCCAACGTGACCGGCCGGGCCGCCACCGACCAGCAGGTGTGCGACCCGGACTACTGGGTCAGGCACGTCCGCGAGGCGGTCCGCTTCGCCGACGGGGTGCAGACCCTGGCCGAACGCGGCGTGACCGCCTTCCTGGAACTCGGCCCCGACGGCACGCTCTGCGCCATGGCCCAGGACACCCTGGACGCCCTGCCCACGCAGCCGGTCACCGTACCGGCGCTGCGCCGGGACCGCGGTGAACAGGAGTCCGTGCTCAGCGCCCTGACCCGGCTGTACGTCGGGGGAGTCGCCCCCGACTGGGACGCACTGTTCGGCACCGCCGCGACCGCGCCCCGCCGCACCGACCTGCCCACCTACCCCTTCCAGCACCAGCGGTACTGGCCGGCCACCGAGTCCGCCGCCGACCCCGGGGCCCCGGCCGAGGGGGACGACGGCTTCTGGTCGGCGGTGCGCGAGGCCGACTTCGCCGCGCTGGAGACGACCCTCAACGTCGACGGTGACGCCCTGGCCAAGGTGCTGCCCGCGCTCGCGGACTGGCGCCGCCGGCGGGACGAGGAGCACACCGTCGACGGGTGGCGGCAGCAGATCGGCTGGCAGCCGCTCACCGCACAGCCCGCCCCCGCCCCGGCCGGCACCTGGCTCGCCGTGCTCCCCGCCGGCTCGTCCGACGACGCCTGGGCCGCCGACGCCGTCGCCGCCCTGGGCCCGAACACCGTGCGCCTGGAAGTGCCCGGCCCGGACCGCGTGGCGCTGGCCGCGCGACTGCACCAACTGGTCGACGAAGGAGGCGAGTTCACCGGAGTGGTCTCCCTGCTCGCCCTCGCCGAGGGGTCCGGCCCCGACACGGCGACGGCCCCCGCGGGACTGGCCCTGACCACCGCCCTGCTCCAGGCGCTCGGCGACGCGGAGATCGCCGCACCCCTGTGGTGCGTCACCCGCGGCGCGGTAGCGGCCGCCCCCGCCGAACCGGTGCCCGGGCTCGCCCAGGCCGCCGTGTGGGGCCTGGGGCGGGTCGCCGCCCTGGAGTACCCGCAGCGCTGGGGCGGACTGATCGACCTGCCCGACACCCTCGACGAGCGGACCGCGGCCCGCTTCGCGGAAACCCTCACGGCCCCCGGGGGAGAGGACCAGATCGCGATCCGGCCCTCCGCCGCCCTCGGCCGCCGACTGGTGCCCGTACCGGCCGGGCAGGGCGCGGCGGAGTGGGAGCCCACCGGCACCGTCCTGATCACCGGCGGCACCGGAGCCCTGGGCGCCCAGGTCGCCCGCCGGCTCGCCGCGGCGGGCGCCCGGCACCTGCTGCTGCTCAGCCGCCGGGGCGCCGACGCCCCCGGCGCGGACGGCCTGCGGGCCGAACTGACCGCACTGGGCGCCGAGGTCACCCTCGCCGCCTGCGACGCCGCCGACCGCGACGCGCTCGCCGCGGTCCTCGCCGCGGTCCCCGACGACGCGCCGCTGACCGGGGTGATCCACACCGCGGGCGTCCTGGACGACGGTGTCCTCGACAGCCTCACCCCGGACCGCTACGAGGCCGTCTTCCGCGCCAAGGCCGCCTCGGCCCTGGCCCTGCACGACCTCACCCGGGACCGGGACCTGGCGGTCTTCGCCCTGTTCTCCTCGTCCTCCGGAGCGGTCGGCAACCTCGGCCAGGCCAACTACGCCGCCGCCAACGCCTACCTGGACGCCCTGGCCGAACACCGCCGGGCCCGGGGCCTGGCCGCGACCTCGGTCGCCTGGGGCGTGTGGGGCGGCGAGGGCATGGCAGCCGACCAGCGGGCGGCCGACCTGGCCCAGCGCACCGGAATCCGTGCGCTGGACCCGGACCTCGCCGTCGTGGCGCTGCGCCGGGCCGTCATGGACGGACGGCCCACCGAGATCGTCGCCGACCTCGACCGCGACCGGTTCGTCCGTTCCTTCACCGCCGTACGGCCCAGCCCGCTGCTCGGCGTGCCGGCCGGCACCGAGGACCAGGCGGCGCAGGACAGTGGCGCCGGCGCCACCGCTGACGCCCTGCGCGAGCAGTTGACGGGCCAGACACCGGCGCAGCGCGCCCGGACCGTACTGGACCTGGTCCGCAGCCGCGCCGCGGCGGTACTGGGACACCCCACGGCCGACGCCGTGGGGGCCGACCGGGCCTTCCGCGACCTCGGCTTCGACTCCCTCAGCGCCGTCGAACTGCGCAACCAACTCGGCGCCGCGACCGGACTGACCCTGGCCGCCACGCTCGTCTTCGACCACCCCAACCCCAGCGAGCTGGCGGACCACGTCCTGGCCCGGCTCGTCCCCGACGAGGGGCCGGGGCAGGATGCGGCCGGCGACGACGAGGCGGACGCCGCGGGCATCCGGGCCCTCCTCACCTCCGTCCCCATGAAGCGACTGCGCGAGATCGGCGTGCTCGACCCCCTGCTGAAGCTCGCCGCCGAACAGGCCGCGGCCTCCGACGACGCGGCCGCCACGACGGCGGACGACGCCTACGACGCATCGATCGACGCCATGGACGTCGCCGACCTGGTGCAGGCGGCGTTCGACGGCAACTCCTCCCACGAGCGTGGACAGAGCTGAAAGAGCGGACCATGACCACATCCAGTGAAACCGTCGTCGCAGCCCTCCGCGCCTCGTTGAAGGAGGCCGAGCACCTGCGCCGGCAGAACCACAAGCTCGCCGCCGCGGCCACCGAACCGATCGCGATCGTGGCGATGGCCTGCCGGTACCCCGGTGGCGCGCACTCGCCCGACGACCTCTGGGAGCTGCTGGCCGCGGGCAAGGACGCGATCGGCGCCTTCCCCACAGACCGCGGCTGGGACCTGGGCGCCCTGCGGGACGCCGGCGTCGACGAACGCGGCAACGCCGTCAGCCAGGAAGGAGGATTCCTCGACGGCGTGGGGGACTTCGACGCCGATTTCTTCGGCATCTCCCCGCGCGAAGCCGTCACCATGGACCCGCAACAGCGGCTGCTGCTGGAAACCTCGTGGGAGGCCATCGAGCGCGCCGGTATCGCCCCCACCGCCCTGCGCGGCAGCCGCACCGGGGTGTTCATTGGCACCAACGGCCAGGACTACGCCCACCTGCTCATCCGTTCCCTGACCGACGCCACCGGGGACATCGGCACCGGCATCGCCGCCAGTGCCACGTCCGGCCGGCTGTCCTACACGCTGGGCCTGGAAGGCCCCGCGGTGACCGTCGACACGGCCTGCTCCTCGTCCCTGGTGGCCCTGCACTCGGCGGCCCACGCCCTGCGGGCCGGCGAGTGCACGCTGGCCCTGGTCGGCGGCGTCAACGTGATGGCGTCCCCCGGCTCCCTGATGGAGTTCAGCCGGCAGGGCGGCCTCGCGGCGGACGGCCGCTGCAAGGCGTTCGCCGACGCCGCCGACGGCACCGGCTGGTCGGAGGGCGCCGGGGTGCTCCTCGTGGAGCGCCTGAGCGACGCCCGCCGCAACGGGCACCCCGTCCTCGCCGTCGTGCGCGGCTCGGCCGTCAACCAGGACGGAGCCTCCAACGGCTTCACCGCCCCCAGCGGCCCGGCCCAACAGCGGGTGATCCGGCAGGCCCTGGCCAGCGCCGGACTGTCGACCGGCGACGTGGACGTGGTCGAGGCGCACGGTACCGGCACCGCGCTGGGCGATCCGATCGAGGCCCAGGCGCTGCTGGCCACGTACGGGCAGGGCCGTGACCCCGAACGTCCGCTGCTGCTGGGCTCGGTGAAGTCCAACCTCGGCCACACGCAGGCGGCCGCGGGCGTGGCCGGGGTCATGAAGGTGGTCCTGGCGATGCAGCACGGCGTGCTGCCCCCGACCCTGCACGTCGACGAGCCGTCGTCGCACGTGGACTGGTCGGCCGGTGCGGTGGAGCTGCTGACGGAGGCCCAGGGATGGCCCGGGGTCGACCGGCCGTGGCGGGCCGGGGTGTCGTCGTTCGGGATCAGCGGCACCAACGCCCACGTCATCATCGAACGGGCCGACCCCGACGACGCGCCCCGCACGGAACCGGGCGGGGCGCCCGCCGAGGTGCCATGGCTGGTGTCGGCCAAGTCCGAGCAGGCACTGGCGGCACAGATCGAGCGGATCGGGTCCGACCGCGGCACGGCGACACCGCTGGACGTGGGCTTCTCGCTCGCCTCGGGGCGTTCGACGTTTGCGCACCGCGCGGTGCTGCTCGCGCCGTGCCCCGACGGCGCGTTGACCGAGGCGGCGCGGGGCCGGGCGGAGACGGACCGCCCGCTCGCCGTGCTCTTCTCGGGGCAGGGCGCGCAACGCGCAGGGATGGGCCGGGAGTTGTACGACCGGCACCCGACGTTCGCGACGGCCCTGGACGCGGTGCTGGCGCAGTTCGAAGGCGCACTGCCGGAACTGCGGCCGGTGATGTTCGGGGACGCCGACGGCCTGGACGGGACCGGGTTCACCCAGCCCGCGTTGTTCGCCGTCGAGGTGGCGCTGTTCCGGCTGGTGGAGTCCTGGGGGATCCGACCCGACTTCGTCGCCGGGCACTCGATCGGCGAGATCACGGCGGCGCACGTGGCCGGGGTGCTGTCGTTGGAGGATGCCTGTGCGCTGGTGGCGGCGCGGGCGCGATTGATGCAGGCGTTGCCGAGGGGCGGTGCGATGGTGGCCGTCCAGGCGTCCGAGGAGGTGGTGCGGCCGCGGCTGGTGGACGGGGTGTCGATCGCGGCGGTCAACGGCCCCGAGGCGGTCGTCCTCGCCGGTGACGAAGCCGAAGTGCTCCGCATATCGGCGGAGTTGAAGGACGAAGGCCGCAAGACGCAACGCCTCGCGGTCAGCCACGCCTTCCACTCGGCGTTGATGGAGCCGATGCTGGCGGACTTCCGGCGGGTGGCCGAGGGACTGTCGTTCTCGCCGCCGCGGCTCCCCCTCGTGTCCAACGTGACCGGACGCCTGGTCACCGGGGAATCGGTGTGCTCGCCCGACTACTGGGTGCGGCACGTGCGGGAGACGGTCCGCTTCGCGGACGGCCTGCGGACCCTCGCGGACGAAGGCGCCTCGGCGTTCCTGGAGTTGGGGCCGGACGGCGTGCTGACGGCGATGGCGCAGCACACTCTGGACGAGGCCGCGCTGTGCGTCAGCGCCCTGCGCGCGGACCGTCCCGAGGAACGGGCCCTGCTGACCGCGCTGGCCCGGCTGCACGTCGCGGGCGTGGCGGTGGACTGGGCGGCGTGGTTCGCCGGCACCGGCGCGCGCCGCGTGGACCTGCCCACCTACCCCTTCCAACGCGCGCGCTACTGGCCCGCGCCGACCGCGTCGACCGGGGACGTGACCGGCGCCGGCCTGCTCCCCGCCGACCACCCCCTGCTGGGCGCGGCGGTGCCCCTGGGGGCCTCGGGCGGGCTGCTGCTCACCGGCCGGCTGTCCACCCGCACCCACCCCTGGCTGCTGGACCACGTGGTGGACGGCGCGTGCGTCCTGCCCGCCGCCGGCTTCCTCGAACTCGCCGTCCGCGCGGGCGACCAGGTCGGCTGCGACCGCGTGCACACGCTCACCCTCACCGAGCCGCTCGTACTGGCCGGCGACGACGCCGTGCTGCTCCAAGTGTTGCTCGGCGCACCCGACGTGAACGGCGAGCGCGAGGTCCGGGTGTCCTCGCAGCCCGCGGGCGCCCCCGACCGGCCGTGGACGGACCACGCCCACGGCACGCTGACGCCCGCACCGTCGGCCGGGGGGACGGCGCACGGCACCGCGGCGTTCGACGCCTCCGCCTGGCCGCCGGCCGGAGCCGAGGCGACGCACCCCGCGGACCACGACGAGGGCGTCGAGCACGGCCCGGTGTTCCGGACCGTCCGCGCCCTGTGGAGCCACGGCGACGAGACCTTCGTCGAGGCCGTGCTGCCCGACGAGGTCGCCGACGCGGCGGACTTCGGCCTGCACCCGGCGCTGCTGGAAGCCGTGACGCAGGCGGCCGCACCCGACGGCGACCTCGCCCCCTCTGCCTGGCACGGCGTCGAACTGCACGCCAGCGGGGCGTCGGAGGTCCGCATACGCCTGGCGAAGACCGGCCCGGGCACGTACGCCGTCGCCGTCGCCGACGCCGCGGGGGCCCCCGTCCTGTCGGTGGACTCCCTGGTCCTGGAAGCCAGGAAACCGCTCCCGCGCGCGGCCGGCAGCGGCGCCGAAGAAGGCACCCTGCTGCGACTGGACTGGGTGCCGGCCGCCCCGACACCGGCCACCGACGACGTGCGCAGCGTGACGCTGGGCACCGGCGGACTGGCGTCGCTGGAGGACGTGCCCGAACTCGTCGTCGCCACGGTGCCGGGCACCGGCGACGACGTCCCGGGCACCGTCCACGAACGGACCGCGTGGGCGCTGGGACTGATCCAGGCATGGCTGGCGGACGAGCGGTTCGACGCCGCCCGGCTGGTGTTCATGACCGACGGCGCGGTGTCCGGCGACGACCTGGCCGCCGCGGCGGTGTGGGGCCTGGTGGCCTCGGCGCAGTCGGAGCACCCGGACCGCTTCGCCCTGGTGGACACGCCGGAAGCGGACCTCCCGGCCGCGCTGCCGGGCCTGCTGGCCGCCGGCGACGCCCAGTTCCTCGTGCGCGACGACACGGTGCACCTCGCCCGGCTCGCCCGGCTGCCCGCACCCGACGACGCCACCCCCCGCCCCCCCGCCTGGGACCCGGACGGCACGACGCTGATCACCGGCGGTACGGGCGGCCTGGGCGGTCTCCTCGCCCGGCACCTGGTGGCCGAGCACGGGACCAAGCACCTCGTCCTGGTGAGCCGCAGTGGTGAGAGCGCACCGGGTGCCGCCGCGCTGCGCGCCGAACTGACGGCCCTCGGCGCCGACGTGACGATCGCGGCCTGTGACACCACCGACCGGGCCGCGCTCGGCCGGGTGCTCGACTCCCTCGCCCATCCGCTGGCCGCGGTGATCCACACGGCCGGTGTACTGGACGACGGCGTGGTCACCGCGCTGACGCCGGAGCGACTGTCGGGCGTGCTGCGCCCGAAGGTGGACGCCGCCTGGCACCTGCACGAGCTCACCCGGGAGACGGACCTCGGCGCGTTCGTCGTCTTCTCCTCGATCTCCGGCGTCATGGGCGGCGCCGGCCAGGCCAACTACGCCGCGGGCAACGTCTTCCTCGACGCCCTGGCCAGGCACCGCGCGGCCCGGGGCCTGCCCGCCCAGTCCCTCGCCTGGGGCGCGTGGGCACAGGCGAGTGGCATGACGGGGGCACTGTCCGACGCGGACATGCAGCGGATCGCGGCGACCGGCGTGCCGCCGCTCACCGCGGAACAGGGCCTGGCGCTGTTCGACGCCGCCACCGCGACGGACGCACCCCACCTCGTCCCGATCGGTCCGGTCGCCGCCGGAACCCGGGTCCGCGGCGCGGTTCCGCCGGTGCTCCGGGGCCTGATCAAGGGCGCCCGGCGGACCGCCGCGAGCTCCGCCCCCGGCGCCGACGCCCCCGCCGAGCTCGCCCGGAACCTGGCGCAGGCACGGCCGGAGGACCGGGTCCGGCTGCTGACCGACCTCGTACGGACCGAGGCCGCCGCCGTGCTCGGACACCCCTCGGCCAAGGCGGTGGACGCCCGGCGGGAGTTCCACGACCTGGGCTTCGACTCGCTGACCGCCGTCGAGCTCCGCAACCGTCTGGCCACCGCGACCGGACTGCGGCTGACCGCCACCCTCGTCTTCGACTACCCCACCCCCCTCGCCCTCTCCGCACACCTCGTCCCGCAGCTCGTGGACGAAGCCCGGACCGCGGCGGGCCCGGCCCTGCTCGCGGAACTCGATCGGCTCGACGCCGCACTCGCGGCCGGCGCGCCCGACTCCCGCACGCGGACCGCCGTCGCCAACCGCCTGTCGCAACTCCTGGACACCTGGCGGGGGACCGCGGCGCAGGAGAACGGCTCCGGGGTCGCCGAACGTCTCGAATCCGCCAGCGCGGTGGAAATCCTCGCCTTCATCGACAACGAACTCGGGCGTCACAGCGACCGCTGAACCCGGCCCCCATTCACACGGAAGGTTCCTCGTCATGCCGAACGACCACGAGCTCGTTGATTACCTGAAGTGGGTCACCAACGACCTGCACCAGACCCGCGAACGGCTCCGGGAGGCCGAGTCCGCCCAACAGGAGCCCCTCGCCATCGTCGGGATGTCCTGCCGCCTGCCGGGCGGAGTGCGCTCGCCGGAAGACCTCTGGCAGTTGCTCAGCGAGGGACGCGACGGCATCGCGGAGTTCCCCGCCGACCGCGGCTGGGACCTGAGCTCGCTCACCGGCGGGGGCAGCGGCAGCAGCACAACGGCCGAGGGCGGCTTCGTGGACGCCGCCGCGTTCGACGCCGGCTTCTTCGGCATCTCGCCCCGCGAGGCCATGGCCATGGACCCCCAGCAGCGCATCCTGTTGGAGACCTCCTGGGAAGCCCTGGAGCGCGCCGGCATCGACCCGGTTTCGCTGCGCGGCACCGACACCGGTGTCTTCGTCGGCACGAACGGCGTCGACTACACCAACGTCGTGCTGAACTCCCGCGAGGACGTCGAAGGACACGCCAGCACCGGCCTGGCAGGCAGCGTCCTGTCCGGGCGGCTGTCCTACACCTTCGGCCTGGAGGGCCCGGCCGTCACCGTCGACACGGCCTGCTCCTCCTCGCTCGTCTCCCTGCACCTGGCGGCCCACGCACTGCGCTCCGGCGAGTGCGGGCTCGCCCTCGTCGGCGGTGTGACGGTGCTGTCCTCGCCGATGAGCTTCGCCGGATTCAGCCGGCAGGGCGGACTGGCCGCGGACGGCAGGTGCAAGGCGTTCGCCGAGGCGGCCGACGGGACCGGCTGGTCCGAAGGCGTGGGCCTGCTGGTGCTGGAGCGCCTGTCCGACGCCCGCCGGCACGGGCACGAGGTCCTCGCCGTCGTGCGCAGCTCGGCCGTGAACCAGGACGGCGCCTCCAACGGTCTGACGGCGCCCAACGGCCCCTCCCAACAGCGGGTGATCCAGCAGGCACTGGCCAACGCCGGACTGTCGACGGATGACGTGGACGCCGTCGAGGCACACGGCACCGGCACCACCCTCGGCGATCCGATCGAGGCCCAGGCACTGCTGGCGACCTACGGCCAGGGCCGTGACCCCGAACGCCCGTTGCTGCTGGGCTCGGTGAAGTCCAACCTCGGCCACACGCAGGCGGCCGCGGGCGTGGCGGGCATCCTGAAGGTGGTCCTGGCGATGCGGCACGGGGTGCTGCCGCCGACCCTGCACGTGGACGCACCGTCGTCGCACGTCGACTGGTCCTCCGGCGCGGTACGACTGCTGACGGAGTCTCAGGAATGGCCCAAGGCTGGCCGGCCGTGGCGGGCGGGCGTGTCGTCGTTCGGGATCAGCGGCACCAACGCCCACGTCATCATCGAGCAGGCGCCGGTCGCCGGGGAGGGCGACGAGGAGGACGGCGAGGCGGTGCCCGCGGCGCCGGCCGTTGCGCCGTCGACCGTGCCGTGGCCGGTCTCCGCACGCACCGAGGAGGCACTGGCCGCACAGCTGGAGCAGATCACCGCGCTGACCGACCCCGCCCCCGTCGACCTGGGCTACTCGCTGGCCACCTCCCGCGCCCACCTGGAGCGTCGCGCGGTGCTGCTGGCCGGGGACGACGGGACCGTCGAGGTCGCGCGCGGCCTCGCCCAGGACGTCGACGGCAAGGTGGCGGTGCTGTTCTCCGGGCAGGGCGCGCAACGCGCCGGCATGGGGAAGGAGTTGGCCGCCAGGTTCCCGGTGTTCGCGGCGGCCTTGGACGAGGTGTTGGCACACTTCGACCAGGGGCTGCGGGAGGTGATGTTCGGCGAGGCCGACGGCCTGGACGAGACGGGGTTCACCCAGCCGGCGTTGTTCGCCGTCGAGGTGGCGCTGTTCCGGTTGGCGGAGTCGCTCGGCGTGCGGCCGGACTTCGTCGCCGGGCATTCGATCGGTGAGGTTGCCGCGGCGCACGTGGCCGGGGTGCTGTCGTTGGAGGATGCCTGTGCGTTGGTGGCGGCGCGGGCGCGGTTGATGCAGGCGTTGCCGAGCGGCGGTGCGATGGTGGCCGTCCAGGCGTCCGAGGAGGTGGTGCGGCCGCGGCTGGTGGACGGGGTGTCGATCGCGGCGGTCAACGGCCCCGAAGCGGTCGTCCTCGCCGGTGACGAAGCCGAAGTGCTCCGCATATCAGCGGAGTTGAAGGACGAAGGCCGCAAGACGCAGCGGCTACAGGTCAGCCACGCCTTCCACTCGCCCCTGATGGAGCCGATGTTGGAGGAGTTCCGGCGGGTGGTGCAGGGGCTGTCGTACGAGGCTCCGCGGATCCCCGTCGTGTCGAACGTGACGGGTGAGGTCGCCGCCGCGGAATTGTTGTGCTCGCCGGACTACTGGGTGCGGCACGTGCGGGAGACGGTGCGATTCGCCGACGGCGTGCGGGCGTTGGAATCCGAAGGCGCCTCGGTGTTCCTGGAGTTGGGCCCGGACGGTGTGCTGTCGGCGATGGCCCAGCACACCCTGGACGGGGAGGCGGCCGTCGTCCCGGCGCTGCGCAAGGACCGTCCCGAGGAGACCGCCCTGCTCACCGCCCTGGCCCGGCTGCATGTCACGGGCGTGCCGGTGGACTGGGCCGAGTGGTTCGCCGGGACCGGCGCCCGCCGCGTGGACCTGCCCACCTACCCCTTCCAGCACGAGCGGTACTGGCCCCGGCCCGCCGTCTCGGCCGGGGACGTGACCGGCGTCGGGCTGCTCCCGGCGCACCACCCCCTGCTGGGCGCGACACTCACCCTCGCGGACTCCGACGAGGCCGTGTTCACCGGCCGGTTCTCGCTTGGGACCCACCCGTGGCTGACCGACCACGCCATCGGCGAACACGTCCTCTTCCCGGGTGCCGGATTCCTGGAGCTGGCCCTGCGCGCCGGAGACCAGGTCGGCTGCGGCCGGGTCGAGGAGTTCGTCCTGCTCGCCCCGTTGGTGCTGACGGAGGAGAGCGCCGCCCAGGTCCAGGTGCTGATCGGCGCCCCCGACGAGCGGGGCACCCGGACGATCTCCGTCCACTCGCGCTCCGCCGACGCGCCCGACCAGCCGTGGATCCAGCACGCCAACGGCACGCTGACCACCACCGAGCGCATCGCCGACTTCGGTGCCCCGGTCTGGCCGCCCCGCGACGCGGTCGCCGTCGACCTGGAAGGCTTCTACGACGGCACCGGGTACGGCCCGGCCTTCCAGGGCCTGCGCGCGGTGTGGCGCCGTGCCGACGAGGCGTTCGTCGAGGTCGCACTGCCGTCCCAGGTCGCGGACGACGCCGCGTCCTACGGCCTCCACCCGGCCCTGCTGGACGCGGTGTTGCAGACCCACCGGATGGCCGGTGTCGGCGCCGACGACGACCAGCTCCTGCCGTTCGTCTGGCAGGGCGTCTCGCTGCACGCCGGCGGCGCCTCCGTGCTGCGCGCCCACGTGGTGAAGACCGCTGACGACGCGGTGTCCATCGCGGCCGTCGACGTCGAGGGCGCCCCCGTCCTGTCCGCCGAGGCACTGGTACTGCGCGGTCAACTGGCCGGCGCGGCGGCCCCGGTGGCCACCCGGCGCAGCCCGGAGCACGACGCGCTGCTGTCGTTGGACTGGGTGGCCGCCCCCGAGGTGCAGCCCGCCGCCGTCCGCAGCGTGGCCCTGGGCGCCGACGACATCGGCGTGGGTGCCTCCGTCGCCTCCCTGGCGGAACTGACCGGCAACGAGGACCTCGTGATCGTCCCCGTGTCCGGGGCGGGCGAGGACGTGCCCGCCGCCGCGCACGCGCTGACCGCCAAGGTGCTGGGTCTGCTCCACGAGTGGGAGGAGCGGGCGTCCGGCTCCGCACGCCTGGTGTTCCTCACGCAGGGTGCCGTCTCCACCGCCGAGGGCGAGCCCGTGCGGGACGTGGCCGCGGCCGCGGTGTGGGGCCTGGTCCGCTCGGCACAGACCGAGAACCCGGGGCGCATCGCGCTGCTGGACCTCGACGACACCGACGGGGACCTCGCCACGCTGCTCGCGGAACTCCCGGGCCTGCTGGCCACCGAGGACGCCCAGTTCGTGCTCCGCGACGGAGTCATCAAGGTGGGACGGCTGGCGCTCCTGGGCAGCGACGCGGGACTGCTGCCGCCCGCCGGGCCGTGGCGGCTGGACAGCGCGGCCCGCGGCAGCCTCGCCAACCTGGTGCTCGCGCCGTGCCCGCAGGCCCTGGAACCGCTCACCGACGGACAGCTCCGCATCCAGGTCCAGGCCGCCGGTGTGAACGTCCGGGACGTGGACAACGCCCTGGGCGCGCACCGGGACGCGACCGCCCCGCTGGGCGTCGAGGCCGCCGGCGTGGTGACCGAGACCGGACCCGGAGCGGACCGGCTGCGCCCCGGTGACCGCGTGATGGGCCTGGTGCCCGGCGGCTTCGGGCCGGTGGCCGTCGCCGACGGGCGGCTGCTGACCCGCATTCCCGACGGCTGGACACCCGAGCAGGCCGCTTCCGTACCGCTGGCCTTCCTGACCGCCCACCACGCGCTGAAGGACCTCGCCGGGCTGCGGCCGGGCCAGTCGGTCCTCGTGCACGTGGACGCCGACGGCATCGGCCTGGCGGCGGTCCAACTGGCCCGGCACCTTGGCGCCGAGGTGTTCGCCACCGCCGACGAGGGCCAGGGCGCGTCCCTGCGGGAGCTGGGCGTGGCGCCCGACCGCATCGCCCCCGCCCTGACCACCGACGTCGAGCAGCGCTTCCGGGCGGCCACCGCAGACCGCGGGGTGGACGTGGTGCTGACCGCCCAGACGGGCGAACCCGCGGCCGCCGCCCTGCGGTTGACCGCGCCCGACGGCCACTTCCTGCACCTCGGCGGCGACGCCCCCGAGCCCGGCCCGGACGCCGCCGAGCGCCACCGCACCGTCGACCTCGCCGCGGCGGGCCCGGAGCGCCTCCAGGAGACGTTCGAGGAACTGCTGGCGCTGTTCGACCGGGGCGTGCTGCACCCGCTGCCCGTCACCGTCCGGGACGTCCGACGGAGCGCCACGGCGTTCGACGCGGTGCACCGCGGCGAGCACCCCGGCAAGGCCGTGCTGACCATGCCGCGCGCCTGGGACCCGGAAGGCACCGTCCTGATCACCGGCGGCACCGGCGGCCTGGGCCGCGAGCTGGCCCGCCACCTGGTGACCGAGCGGGGCGTGCGCCACCTGCTGCTGCTCAGCCGCAGCGGCCCCGACGCCCCCGGCGCGGACGCCCTGCGCGACGAACTGGTCGCCCACGGCGCCGAGATCGACGTCCGCGCTTGCGACGTGGCCGACCGCGAGCAGCTCGCCGCCGCCGTGGCGGCGGTGCCCGCCGCACACCCGCTGACCGCCGTGATCCACACCGCCGGTGTCCTCGACGACGGCGTGGTGACCTCGCTGACGCCCCAGCGGTTGGCGGCCGTGCTGCGCCCGAAGGTGGACGCCGCCTGGCACCTGCACGAGGTCACCAAGGACCTCGACCTGGCCGCGTTCGTGCTCTACTCCTCGATCGCGGGCGTGACCGGCGCCCCCGGCCAGGGCAACTACGCCGCGGGCAACGTCTTCCTCGACGCGCTCGCCCGGCTCCGCACGGCCAACGGACTGCCCGCGCAGTCCCTCGCCTGGGGTGCCTGGGCCCAGGGCAGCGGCATGACCGCCGACCTGACCGACGCCGACCTCCAGCGGATCGCCGCGTACGGAGCCAAGCCGCTCACCGTCGAGCAGGGCATGGCGCTGTTCGACGCGGCCGGGGTGTGCGACGCGGCCCACCTCGTCGCACTGGGCCGGACCGCCGGCCCGCTGCGCATCGACGGCCCAGTGCCGCCCGTACTGCGCGGACTGGTCGCCACCCGCCGGCGCGCCGCCGGCAAGCCCGCCGCCGACTCGGCGGGCGACCTCGCCGCGCAGCTCGCGGACCTGGCCGAGGACGAGCGGATGGACGTCCTGGTCGACCTGGTGCGGACCGAGGCGGCCGCCGTGCTCGGGCACGCCTCGCCGCAGGGCATCGAGACCCAGCGGGAGTTCCTGGAGCTGGGCTTCGACTCGCTGACCTCCGTCGAACTGCGCAACCGGCTTGCCGCGGCCACCGGTCTGCAACTGCCCGCGACCGTGGTCTTCGAGAACAGGACCACCGAGAAGCTCGCCACCTGGCTGGACGGCGAACTCGTCGCGCGGCCGGGCGGGGTCGCCGCGTCCGCCAGTGCCGGGGGAGCCCGCTCGGGCAGCGCCGACCAGGACGACTGGCTGGTGCAGCACTTCCTCACCTCCATCAGGGAGGACCGGATCAGCGAGGCGCGGCGCCTGGTGTCGGCGATGGGCGGCGTCGGCCCGTCCTACGAGAACACCGCCGAGCTGGAGGACCTGCCGCTGCCGACCACGCTCGCCGAGGGCCCGGCGTCACCGCGGCTGATCTGCATCAGCACGCCCACCGCCAACGGCGGCGTCCACGAGTACGCCAGGTTCGCCGCCCGCTTCCGCGGCCGACGGAACGTCTGTGCCCTGCCGCTGGTCGGCTTCGCCCCGGGGGACCCGCAGCCGGCCACGGCCGAGTGCGCCGCCCGGACGATCGCGGAGAGCGCGCTGCGCGCCAGCGACGGCGAACCCTTCATCCTGGTCGGACACTCCTCCGCCGGCGCGTTCTCCTACGCGGCCGCGGGCGTGCTGGAGAGCACCTGGGGCATCAAGCCCGCGGGACTGGTGCTGCTGGACACCCTCAGCATCCGGCACGAGGAGAACGAGGACATCGACTACGGCGGCCTGCTGAAGGCGAACTTCCTGGCATCGGAGGCGACCCAGGTCCGGATCCTGAACGCCAACCTGTCCGCGATGGGGCGGTGGATGCACCTGCTGAACAGCATCGACGTGCCCCAGATGAACACCCCCGTGCTCAGCATCCAGGCGACCCGGCTGTACCCGGGCATCGCGGCCGGCGGCGAAGGGCTGAGCGAGATGATCCCGTCGGCCGAGATCGTCAAGCTCGACGCGGACCACCTGTCCATCGTCCGGTCCGACGCCTCCGCGGCCTCCCAGATCGCGGACGACTGGCTCGCGGCGACCTTCGGCGAGTGACGGCGGCGCCGTGACACGGCAACGGCGGGCGGCCCACCGGGCCGCCCGCCGTTGCGTCGCGCCGACTACCAGGTCACCGGCAGCTCACTGAGCCCGCCGGACAACCGGCCTTCGTTCTCCGCCAGTTCGCCTGCCGGCAGCGCCAGTCGCAGGTCGGGCAGGCGCGTGAACAACTGGGTGAAGACCGTGTTCAGCTCGATCCGCGCCAGGGGCGCGCCGATGCAGTGCCACATCCCGTGCGCGAAGGTCAGATGCTGGTTGGGACTCCGGGTGACGTCGAACCGCTCCGGCTCGTCGAAGGCCCGCTCGTCGAAGTTGGGGAGGCTGAAGTCGAACAGGACCAGGTCCCCGGCCCGGATCGTCTCTCCGCCGACCGTCAGGTCCTCCGTGGCGTAGCGCGGCAGGATCGACCCGCCGGCCTTCGCGGCCCGCAGCACTTCCTCGACGGCGTGCGTCATCACGTCCGGGTCTGCCAGCGCCGCCGCCCGCTGCTCGGGGTGGGTCGCCAGCAGCACCACGCCGTGGTCCATGATGGTCACGACGCTGTCCAGCCCGGCGAACAGCAGGCCCACGGACAGGTGCGTCACGCGCTCGTCGGACAGTCCGCCCTCGGCCAGGCGGGTGATGATGTCCTGGCCCGGTTCGGCCCGCTTGTGCTCGACCAACCCCCCGACGAAGGCGTACAGGTCGCGCTGCGTGCGCTGCACCCCCTCGCGGTCCCCGAGCACGGCCGTCTGGGACAGCAGCGCCGTGAGGTGTTCGCGGTTCTGCGGCGGCACGCCGATGATGTCGCAGAGCACCGTCCTCGCCACCGGCACGGAGACGCCGCCGTGCAGGTCGCCGGGCGGCTCCTGGGCGGTGAAGTCGTCCAGCACGGCGTCCACGACCGCCGCTACCCGCGGCTCCATCTCGCGCACCCGCCGGGCGGAGAACATCGGGGCCAGGAGCCGGCGGGACTCGGTGTGCGTGCGACGGGCGGTCTCGGCGTCGGTGTCGGCGATCATCAGGTCCAGGAACGGGTTGCGCACGTACTGTGCCGCGTTCGCCGGGTCCGGATGCGAATGGCCGATGCGTTCGTCGTTCAGCAGCTGCTTGAGCATGGAGTGGCGGGTCACCAGCCAGCCCTCGTCCCCGGCGGGGGTGCGCACCAGGCAGACCGGCCCCCGTTCCTGGAGGTCCCGCAGGAGCGGGCTGACGCGCAGTAGGGCGGGCGTTTCGAGGTCGAGGGACGGCAGATCACGGTGGGGGGAGGTCATGAAGGATCCCTTTCACAAGTGCGGTGGAGCTCCGCGCACGGTGCGTGTACGCGCGAAAGCGCGACGCTAGTGGCCAGGCAACCCGGAATCTCTTAGCGCTATTTGGCCGCCGTGGCGTGGATCTGCCGTCGTGCCGGCGAGACTACGGAAACCCGCAGTACGCCTCGGTTGAGGATGACCGGGAACAGTGGGTCAGACGTGAGTGTCGTCGCTCTGTGCCCCAGAACCGGCATTCCATGAGGGGTTGGCATTCTGATGTCGAACGAGGCGAAGCTTCGCGAGTACCTCAAGCGCGCGATCGCGGACCTCCAAGAGACTCGCCAGCAATTGGACGAGACGGAGCAGAAGCAGCGCGAACCCATCGCGATCGTGTCGATGGCCTGCCGCTTCCCCGGCGGCGTGCGGTCGCCGCAGGAGCTGTGGGAACTGCTCCACGGCGGAGTCGACGCGATGGGCGCCTTCCCCGGGAACCGCGGCTGGGACCTCGACGGGCTCCACGACCCCGATCCGGAGCGCCAGGACACCACGTACGCCCACGAGGGTGGATTCCTCTACGACGCGGGCGAGTTCGACCCCGGATTCTTCGGGATCTCGCCGCGCGAGGCGCTCGCCATGGACCCGCAGCAGCGGCTGCTGCTGGAGACCGCGTGGGAGGCCGTGGAGAGCGCCGGCATCGCCCCGCAGTCCCTCGCGGGCAGCCACACCGGCGTGTTCGTCGGCACCAACCACGCCGGCTACGACGCGGACAGCAGCCAGCGGACGGAGGAGACTGGCGGGCATCTGCTGACCGGCAACCTCATCAGCGTCGCCTCCGGCCGGATCTCCTACGTCCTCGGTCTCGAAGGCCCCGCCCTGACCGTGGACACCGCGTGCTCCTCGTCGCTGGTGGCGCTGCACCTGGCGGCGCAGTCGCTGCGGCGGGACGAGTGCAACCTGGCCCTGGTCGGCGGCGCGACGATCATGTCGACCCCGCAGATGTTCGTGGACCTGGCCCGTCAGCGCGGCCTGGCCGCCAACAGCCGCTGCAAGCCGTTCGCCGCGGCCGCCGACGGCACGGCCTGGGGCGAGGGCGTCGGCCTGCTGGTCGCCGAGCGGCTCTCCGACGCGGTGCGCAACGGCCACCCCGTGCTCGCGGTGCTGAGGGGCTCGGCCGTCAACCAGGACGGTGCCTCCAACGGACTCACCGCCCCCAACGGCCCGTCCCAGCAGCGCGTCATCCGCCAGGCACTGGCCGACTCCGGGCTCGGCTCCGCCGACGTCGACGCCGTGGAGGCCCACGGGACCGGCACCCGGCTCGGCGACCCCATCGAGGCGCAGGCCCTGCTCGCCACCTACGGACAGCAACGCCCGGCGGACCGGCCCGTGTTGATCGGCTCCATGAAGTCCAACATCGGGCACACCCAGTCGGCCGCGGGCATCGCCGGCGTCATCAAGATGGTCCTGGCGATGCAGCACGGCGTGCTGCCGCAGACCCTGCACATGGACGCGCCCACCCCGCACGCGGACTGGAGCGAGGGCAACGCCAAGCTCCTCGCCGAGCCCGAGCCCTGGCCGACGCTGGACCGCCCGCGTCGCGCCGCCGTCTCCTCCTTCGGCATCAGCGGCACCAACGCCCACGTCGTGCTGGAACAGGCGCCCGAGCCCGAGCCCGAGGCCGCTTCCGAGCCGGCTCCCGCGCCGGCCGCCCGGCCTGGCGTGCTGCCCTGGATCCTGTCCGCGCGGACCGGCGAGGCCCTGCGGGCCCAGGCGGCGCAACTCGGCCGCCACGTCCGCGCCCGTGCCGCCCTGGAACCGGCCGACGTCGCCCACTCCCTGGTCACCACCCGGTCCCTCATGGAGCACCGCGCCGCCGTCGTCGCGGGCGACCGGGACGCCTTCCTCCGCGGCCTGGACGCCCTCGCCGAGGGCCGCACCGCGGCGGGGCTGGTGACCGGTGTCGCGGCCCAGGCGCCGGCCGCGTTCCTGTTCACCGGCCAGGGCCCCCAGCGGGCGGGCATGGGACGCGAACTGCACGCCGCATACCCGGTGTTCGCCGCGGCCTTCGACGCGGTCTGCGCCGCGTGCGACCCGTACCTCGAACGGCCGCTGCGCGACATCGTCTTCGCCGAGAAGGGCACGGAGGAGGCCGCCCTGCTCGACCGCACCGACTACACCCAGCCCGCGCTCTTCGCCTTCGCCACCGCGCTGTTCCGGCTCGTCGAATCCTGGGGCGTCACCCCGCAGTTCGTCGCCGGCCACTCCGTCGGCGAGCTCACCGCCGCCCACGTCTCCGGCATCCTCTCCCTCCAGGACGCCGCGAAGCTCGTCGCGGCCCGTGGCGCCCTCATGGCGACGCTGCCCCCGGGCGGCGCCATGGTGGCCGTGCAGGCGACCGAGGAGGAGATCTGGGCCTCCCTCGCCGGCAAGGAGGACCGCGCCACCATCGCCGCGGTCAACGGACCGCAGGCCCAGGTCATCGCCGGCGACGAGGACGTCGTCGCCGACGTCGCCGCCCACTGGGAGGGCCAGGGGCGCCGGGTCAAGCGGATCAAGGTGAGCGTCGCCGGCCACTGCCCGCGCATGGACAGCATCCTGGAGGACTTCCGGAGCGTCGCCGCGACCCTGGAGTACCACGCCCCGCGCATCCCCGTCGTCTCCACGGTCACCGGGGAGCTCGCCGTCGACGACGACCTGCGCACCCCCGACTACTGGGTCCGGGAGATCAGGGAGGGCGTCCGCTTCTGCAACACCGTGCGCACCCTGGAGGCCGAGGGCGTCACCTCGTTCGTCGAACTCGCCCCCACCAGCGTGCTCACCACGATGGTCCAGGACTCCCTGACCACCCTCGAACGGCCGCTCCTGCTGTCCCTCCTGCGCAGCGGCCACCCCGAGGCCCAGTCCCTCTCCGAGGGCGTCGCCGCCCTGTCCGCGCACGGCGTCCCCGTCGACTGGACCGCCCTGCTCGGCCCGCTCGACGCCCACCGCGTCGAGCTGCCGACCTACGCCTTCCAGCGCCGCTGGTTCTGGCTGGACGCCGCCGACGAGGCCACCGGCGGCCCCGATGCCGCCGCCGACGCCACCGAGGCCGGCGAGGCCGGATTCTGGGAAGCCGTCGAACGCGAGGACCTGGAAGGACTCTCGGCCGTCCTGGCCATCGACGGCAGCACGGTCGACTCGCTCGGCAGCCTCCTGCCCACGCTCTCGGCATGGCGCAGGCAGCGCAGGACCCAAGCGGTGGCGGACGGCTGGAGCTACCGGGCGGGCTGGACCCCGGTCACCGCCCGCACCGGCTTCACCGCCACCGGGAACTGGCTCGTCGCGCTGCCCGACAGCGTCACCGACGACCCGTGGACCGCCCGGCTCCTCGACGCGCTGCGCGCTCAGGGCCTGCACACCGAGGTGCTGGTGCTCTCCGGCACCGAGGACCCGTCCGAGCCCCTCGCCTGGCCCGACGGCCCGATCGACGGCGTGCTGTCGCTGCTGGCCCTGGACGAGCGCCCGCACCCCGACCTGACCTCCGTACCGCGCGGCCTGGCCGCCACCACCGCCCTGCTGCGCGCCGTGGAGGGCTCCGGCAAGCCGGTCCCGCTGTGGTGCGCGACCCGCGGCGCCGTCGCCGTCGACGACCGGGACGCGCTCACCAACCCGCTCCAGGCGCAGCACTGGGGCTTCGGCCGGGTGGCCGCGCTGGAGTACCCGCGGATCTGGGGCGGACTCGTCGACCTCCCCGAAACCCCGGACGCCCGGGCCGTCTCCGGCCTCCTCGACGTGCTCGCCGGGGCGGAGGACCAGGTCGCGATCCGCGCCGCCGGGACCTTCGCCCGCCGCCTGGCCCGGATCGCCCCCGGCGGCGACACCGGCGCCGGGTGGACCGCTCACGGCACGGTGCTGATCACCGGTGGCACCGGTGCGCTCGGCGCCGAACTGGCGCGCTGGTTCGCCGACGCCGGGGCGGAGCACCTGGTGCTCACCAGCCGGCGCGGCCTGGAGGCTCCCGGCGCACCGGAACTCGCGGCCGAACTCACCGACCGGGGAACCCCGGTCACCATCGTCGCCTGCGACGCCGCCGACCGCGACGCCCTGGCCGCCGTCCTCGCGGACATCCCCGCCGAGACGCCCCTCACCGGCGTCGTGCACGCCGCCGGCGTCATGGACGCCGGCATGCTGGACGCGCTGACCCTCGAACGCTTCGAGGCCGTGCTGCGCCCCAAGGCCACCGCCGCCCTGAACCTCCACGAACTCACCCGGGACCTCGACCTGGAACTGTTCGTGCTGTTCTCCTCGATCGCCGGATCGCTGGGCAACGCCGGGCAGGCCAACTACAGTGCCGCCAACACCTTCCTCGACGCGCTCGCCGAGCACCGGCGCGCACAGGGACTGCCGGCCACCGCGACGGCCTGGGGCGCCTGGGCGGACCGCGGCATGGCGACGCAGAGCAACGTCGCCGACCGGGTGAGCCGCGACGGACTGATCCCCATGGCCCCGGCCTCCGCGCTCGCCGCCCTCCGCCAGGCACTGGCCCAGGGGCTGACGAACGTGACCGTGGCCGACGTGGACTGGACGGCGTACGCCCCCGCCCTGACCGCGGTCCGCCCCAGTCCGCTCCTCGCCGACCTGCCCGAGGCGCGCCGCGTCCTGGCCGCCGCGCCCGAGTCCGCGCGCGCGGACTCCTCCGCGCTCGGCGGCCGGCTCGGCGCGCTCTCCGCCGACGAGCGGGAACGGGTGGTGTTGCAGACGGTCCAGGAGGAGGCCGCGAAGACCCTCGGACTGGACTCGGCGGACGGCATCGAGGCGCGGCGGGCCTTCCGCGACGTGGGCTTCGACTCGCTGATGTCGGTCGAACTGCGCAACCGCCTGGCCACGGTGACCGGCCTCGCCCTGCCCACCACCTTGCTGTTCGACCACCCCACGCCCAGCGCGGTCACCGCGTACCTGCTCGCCGAGATCCTGGGCACGGAACAGACCACGGCCGTCGTGGAACGGACCGTCGCCGCCCTCGACGAGCCGGTGGCGATCGTCAGCATGGCCGGCCGGTTCCCCGGCGGCGTGAAGTCGCCCGAAGACCTCTGGGAGCTGCTGGCCGAGGGCCGGGACGCCATCTCCGTCCTCCCCGACAACCGGGGCTGGAACCTCGACCGGCTCTACCACCCCGACCCCGAGCACCCCGGTACGAGCTACGCCCGCGGGGGCGGCTTCCTCTACGAGGCGGCCGACTTCGACGCCGAGTTCTTCGGCATCTCGCCGCGCGAGGCCCTCGCCATGGACCCGCAGCAGCGGCTGCTGCTGGAGGCGTCCTGGGAGGTCCTCGAACGGGCCGGCCTCGACCCGGAGACCCTGCGGGGCAGCAGCACCGGCGTCTTCGTGGGCACCAACACCCAGGACTACCGCTCGGTGCTGAACTCCGGCCGGGAGGACGTCACCGGCCACTCGCTCACCGGCAACTCGATGAGCGTGGTCTCCGGCCGGGTGTCGTACACCTACGGATTCGAAGGCCCGGCGGTCACCGTCGACACGGCGTGCTCGTCGTCGCTGGTGGCCCTGCACATGGCGGTGCAGTCGCTGCGGTCGGGCGAGTGCTCGCTGGCGCTCGCCGGCGGCGTGACGGTCATGGCGACGCCGGAGACGTTCGTGGAGTTCTCACGGCAGCGCGGCCTGTCCGAGGACGGCCGCTGCAAGCCGTTCGCGGCGGCGGCCGACGGCACCGGATGGGCCGAGGGCGTCGGACTGCTGCTCGTGGAGCGGCTCTCGGACGCCCGGCGCAACGGGCACCAGGTGCTCGCCGTCGTCCGCGGCTCGGCGGTCAACCAGGACGGCGCGTCCAACGGACTGAGCGCGCCCAACGGCCCGTCCCAGCAGCGCGTCATCCGCCAGGCACTCGCCAACGCGGGCGTGACAGCGTCGGACGTCGACGCCGTCGAGGCGCACGGCACGGGCACGCGGCTCGGCGACCCCATCGAGGCCCAGGCACTGCTCGCCACGTACGGGCAGGACCGGCCGCAGGACCGTCCGCTGCTGCTGGGGACCCTGAAGTCCAACATCGGACACACCCAGGCCGCCGCGGGCGTGGCCGGCGTCATGAAGATGGTCCTGGCCCTGCGCCACGGCGTGCTGCCCCGCACCCTGAACGTCGACGCGCCCACCCCGCACGTCGATTGGACCGCGGGCGCCGTCGAGCTGCTCACCGAGCCGCTGCCGTGGCCCGAGACGGACCGCCCGTGGCGCGCCGGCGTCTCCGCGTTCGGCGTCAGCGGCACCAACGCGCACGTGATCCTGGAGCAGGCCGAACCGACCGAGGACGAGGCGCCGTCGGTCGCCCCCGCGACGCCGGTCCCCCTGCTGCTGTCCGGCAAGTCCGACCGTGCGGTACGGGACCAGGCGGCCCGGTTGCTGGCCCACCTCGACCGCGCGCCCGAAGCGCGGCTCGCGGACCTCGCGTTCACGCTGGCCGGCCGGACGGCCTTCGGCCACCGCGCCGCCGTCGCGGCCGACAGCCACGAGACCGCGGTGCGCGCCCTGGCCGCCCTCGCCGAGGGCGACGCCGACGGCGCACTGACCACGGGCACCGCGCACGACGGCAAGGACGCCGTCCTCTTCTCCGGCCAGGGAGCGCAACGCCTCGGCATGGGAAGGGAGTTGTACGACACCCACCCGGTGTTCGCGGAGGCGTTCGACGCGGTGTGCGCCGGCCTCGACGCGCACCTGGACCGCCCGCTGCGCGACGTGGTGTGGGGCGAGGACCCGGAACCGCTGAACCAGACCGGCCACGCCCAGGCCGCACTGTTCGCCGTCGAGGTCGCGCTGTTCCGCCTGGTGGAGTCCTGGGGAGTGCGGCCGGAGTACGTCGCCGGACACTCGGTCGGGGAGATCGCCGCGGCCCACGTGGCCGGCGTGTTCTCACTGGCCGACGCCTGCGCCCTGGTGGCGGCCCGCGGACGGCTGATGCAGGCGCTGCCGGCCGGCGGCACCATGGCGGCGATCCGGGCCACCGAGGACGAGGTCCGCCCGCGGCTCACCGACGACGTCGCGATCGCGGCCGTCAACGGCCCGTCGTCCGTGGTCGTCTCCGGGGCCGAGGACGCCGTCGAGGCGGTCCGCGCGCACTTCGCCGGCGAGGGCCGCAAGACCAGCCTGCTGCGGGTCTCGCACGCGTTCCACTCGCCGCTGATGGACCCGATGCTCGCCGACTTCCGCGCCGTTGCGGAGAACCTGACGTACGACGAGCCGCACCTGACCGTCGTCTCCAACGTGACCGGCGCCCCGGCCACCCCGGACGACCTGCGCACCCCCGACTACTGGGTCACCCACGTCCGCGAGGCCGTACGGTTCGCGGACGGCATCCGCGCCCTCCACGAGGCGGGCGTGACGCGCTTCTTGGAGCTGGGCCCCGACGGCACCCTCGCGGCCATGGCCCGCGAGTCGCTGCCGGACGAGACCACGGTCGTCCCCGCGCTGCGCAAGGACCGCCCCGAGGAGCCGACGCTGCTCGCGGCCCTGTCCCAGCTCCACGCGCAGGGCACCGCGGTCGACTGGGCCGCGCTCTTCGCCGGCACCGACGCGCACGCCGTCGACCTGCCGACGTACGCCTTCCAGCACCGGCGCTACTGGCCCGTCCCCGACCGCACCGCCACCGGCGACCTCGGCGCGGCCGGCCTCGACGCGGCCGGGCACCCGCTGCTGAGCGCCGCCGTGGAACTGTCCGACGGCGCCGGCCTGCTGTTCACCTCACGCCTGTCGCTCCAGTCGCACCCATGGCTGGCCGACCACGCGGTGAACGGCTCGGTGCTGCTGCCGGGAACGGCCTTCGTCGAACTCGCCGTCCGGGCCGCCGACGAGGCGGGCTGCGACCGGATCGAGGAACTCACCCTGGCCGCCCCGCTGGTGCTGCCCGAGCACGGCGGCGTGCAGCTGCAACTGCACGTCGGCCCCGCCGACGAGGCCGGCGGCCGGCCGGTCACCATCCGTTCCCGTCCGGAAGGCGACGGCGACCGGCCGTGGACCCAGCACGCGAGCGGCGTGCTGACGCCCGGCGAGCGGGCGGCCCACGCCGGCTACGACTTCCAGGCCGAGTCCTGGCCGCCGGCCGGCGCCGAACCCGTCGACCTGACCGGCCTCTACCCGCAACTGGCCGCCAGCGGATACGACTACGGACCGCACTTCCAGGGCCTGCGCGCCGCATGGCGCCGCGGCGACGAGGTGTTCGCCGACGTCGCCCTGCCCGACGTCGCCGAGGGCGACGCGTCCGCGTACGGTCTGCACCCGGCGCTCCTGGACGCGACCCTGCACGCCTGGGCCCTCGACGGCCTGGACCGGGGCGTGCTGCCCTTCTCGTGGGAGGGCGTCTCGCTCCACGCCTCCGGCGCCGCGGCCGTGCGCGCCCGGATCGTCCAGCATGGCGGCGACACGCTGTCCGTCGAGGTCGCCGACACCTCCGGCGAGCCGGTCGCCTCCATCGGCACCCTCGACCTGCGGGCGCCCGCAACCGAGCAGTTGGCGGGCGCCGCGGACCGGATCGGGCGTGACGCGCTGTTCCGCCTCCAGTGGAACCCGGTCCGGCTTCCCCCGGCCGGGGCCGCGGAGTCCGTGGCCCTGCTCGGCTCCCTGCCCGGCGCACCGTTCGACAGCTACCCGGACCTGGCGGCGCTGGCCGAGGCCGGTCAGGTGCCGGGCGCGGTGGTGGTGCCGGTGACGGCCGCCCCCGACGACGTGGTGGAGGCGGCGCACGCCACCGCCACCCACACGCTGGCGCTGGTCCAGTCCTGGCTGGCGGACGAGCGGTTCGCCACTTCGCGGCTGGTGTTCGCCACGCGCGGCGCGGTGGACGGCACGGACCTCACCGGGGCCACCGTGTGGGGCCTGGTGCGGTCGGCGCAGTCGGAGCACCCGGGCCGGTTCGGCCTGGTGGACCTCGGTCCCGACGCGGACCCCGCGGTGCTGCCGCGGGCCCTGGCCGCGGACGAGCCGCAGCTCCTGCTGCGCGACGGCGCGGTGCTGGCGGCGCGGCTGGAACGGGCGCCGGTGACGCGGGCCCGGGTCGGCGCCCCCTGGGACGCCGCCGGCACGGTGTTGATCACTGGTGGTACCGGTGGTCTGGGGCGTGTGGTGGCGCGGCACTTGGTTGCTGAGCATGGTGTGCGGAGTCTGTTGTTGGTGAGTCGGCGGGGTCCGGATGCCGAGGGTGTTGAGGAGTTGGTGGCGGAGCTGGGTCGGTGTGGTGCCGAGGTTTCGGTCGTGGCGTGTGATGTGACGGATCGGGGTGCTGTCGGGGAGTTGGTTTCCGGGCATCGGATCGGTGCGGTGGTGCACACGGCGGGTGTTCTCGACGACGGTGTGGTGGGGTCGTTGACGGCCGAGCGGTTGGCGGCGGTCCTGCGGCCCAAGGTGGATGCCGCCTGGCATCTGCACGAGGCCACCAAGGACTTGGACCTCGCCGCGTTCGTCCTCTTCTCGTCCGTCTCCGGCCTCTGGGGCGGCGCCGGACAGGCCAACTACGCGGCGGGCAACACCTTCTTGGACGCCCTGGCGCACCACCGCCGCGCGGCCGGACTGCCCGCCACGTCCCTGGCGTGGGGCCCGTGGTCGCAGGACGGCGGCATGACCGGCACGCTGACGGACGCCGACCTCCAGCGGATCGCCCGTGCGGGCATGCCCGCACTCAGCCCCGCGGAGGGCGCCGCGCTCTTCGACGCCGCGCTGGCCGCCGACGACGCGCTCGTCCTGACCGTCCGCCTCGACCTGGCCGCACTGCGGAAGCAGGACGACGTACCGGCGGTGCTGCGCGGCCTGGTCAGGACCCGGGTCCGCCGCTCGACGGTGGCCGGCTCCGCCGCGGTCGCCGGCCTCGTGGAGCGCCTGTCCGCGCTGGGCACGGTGGAACGGCGCGAGGCCCTGCTGGACCTCGTGCGCGCCCAGGTCGCGGTCGTCCTGGGCCACGCGGGCCCGGAGACGGTCGACCCGGACCGTGCCTTCCAGGACCTCGGCTTCGACTCGCTGACCGCCGTCGAGCTGCGCAACCGGCTCAACGCGGCCACCGGCATGCGCCTTTCGTCCACCGCTGTGTTCGACTACCCCTCGGCGGGCGTGCTCGTCGACTTCCTCCTGGACGAGCTGTTCGGCGCCCACGACCAGGACGCGCCGGTGCTCGTGGGTCCGAACCCGCTGGCAGCGGCCGACGACCCGGTCGTGATCGTCGGCATGAGCTGCCGCTACCCGGGCGGCGTCGCCTCCCCGGAGGACCTGTGGCGCCTGGTGTCCGAGGGCACGGACGCGGTGTCCGACTTCCCGACGGACCGCGGCTGGGACGTGGAGTCCCTCTACAACCCCGACCCCGAGGCCATCGGCACCTCGTACAGCCACTCCGGCGGCTTCCTCCACGAGGCACCGGAGTTCGACCCCGGGTTCTTCGGGATGAGCCCCAGGGAAGCGCTGGCGACGGACTCGCAGCAGCGGTTGCTGCTGGAGACCACCTGGGAGGCCATCGAGCGGGCGGGCATCGACCCGACGTCGCTGCGCGGCAGCCGGACCGGCGTCTTCGCCGGCGTGATGTACGGCGACTACGAACAGCTCCTGGTCGCCGACCAGTTCGAGGGCTACCGCAGCAACGGCAGCGCGGCCAGCGTCGCTTCGGGCCGGGTGTCCTACACCTTCGGTTTCGAGGGTCCGGCGGTGACGGTCGACACGGCGTGCTCGTCGTCGCTGGTGGCGATGCACCTCGCGGCGCAGGCGCTGCGTTCGGGCGAGTGCTCGCTGGCCCTGGCCGGCGGCGTGACGGTGCTCTCCACCCCGACGATGTTCGTGGAGTTCTCGCGGCAGCGCGGCCTGGCGGCGGACGGACGGTGCAAGTCGTTCGGCGACGGCGCGGACGGCGTCGGTTGGGGCGAGGGCGTGGGCATGCTCGTGCTGGAGCGCCTGTCGGACGCGCGCCGCAACGGGCACCGGGTGCTGGCCGTGCTGCGGGGTTCCGCGGTGAACCAGGACGGTGCGTCGAATGGTCTGACGGCGCCGAACGGTCCGTCGCAGCAGCGGGTGATCCGGCAGGCGTTGGCCAGTGCGGGGTTGTCGGCCGCGGATGTGGATGCGGTGGAGGCGCACGGTACGGGCACGACGTTGGGTGACCCGATCGAGGCGCAGGCGCTGTTGGCGACTTACGGGCAGGACAGGTCGGTGGACCGGCCGTTGTGGTTGGGTTCGATCAAGTCGAACATCGGTCACGCCCAGGCCGCGGCGGGCGTGGCGGGCGTCATCAAGATGGTGCTGGCGATGCGGCACGGTGTGCTGCCGAGGACGCTGCACGTCGATGCCCCGTCGTCCCACGTGGACTGGAGCGCCGGTGCGGTGGAACTGCTGGCCTCCGCGGTCGAGTGGCCGCAGGGCGAGGGCCCGCGTCGCGCGGGCGTCTCCTCCTTCGGTGTCAGCGGCACGAACGCGCACGTCATCCTGGAGCAGCCCGAGCCGATCGCGGACGACGCCGCTCCGGACGTCGCCGAGGAGGAGCCCGGCGCGCTGGCGTGGGTGCTCTCCGGCAGGAGCGAGGCCGCACTGCGCGGCCAGGCGGCCCGTCTGCTGTCCCACGTCGCCGGCCGCGACGCGCGCTCCGCGCGGGACACCGGCCACTCCCTGGTGACCGCACGGGCGAGCTTCCCCCACCGCGCGGTGGTGTGGGGCCAGGACCGCGAGGCGCTGGTGCTCGCCCTGTCCGCCCTCGCGGTCGGCGAGGCCGACGCCGGCCTGGTGGAGGGCACCTCCGGCGCGGGCAGGACGGCCTTCCTGTTCTCCGGCCAGGGGTCCCAACGCCTCGGCATGGGACGGGAGTTGTACGACAGTCAGCCGGTCTTCGCGGCGGCGTTCGACGCGGTGTGCGCCGCCTTGGACGAGCACCTGGACCGTCCCCTGCGGGACGTCGTGTGGGGCGAGGACGCGGACCTGCTGAACCAGACCGCCTACGCCCAGGCCGGGTTGTTCGCACTGGAGGTGGCGCTGTACCGGTTGACGGAGGCGTGGGGCGTGCGCGCCGACTTCGTGGCCGGCCATTCGATCGGCGAGGTCGCCGCGGCGCACGTGGCGGGGGTCTTCTCCCTTCCGGACGCGTGCGCGCTGGTGGCGGCCCGGGGTCGGCTGATGCAGCAACTGCCCACGGGCGGGGCGATGGTGGCGATCAGGGCGACGGAAGAGGAGGTCCTTCCGCACCTGACCCAGGACGTCTCGATCGCGGCGGTCAACGGTCCGTCGTCGGTCGTGGTCTCCGGCGCGGAGGACGACGTCCTCGCCGTGGCCGCGCACTTCGAGGGGGAGGGCCGCAAGACGACCCGGCTGCGGGTCTCGCACGCCTTCCACTCGCCGCTCATGGAACCGATGCTCGACGAGTTCCGCGCCGTGGTGGCGCGGCTGTCCTTCGGCGCGCCGACGCTCCCCATCGTCTCGAACCTGACCGGTCGCCCGGCCGAGCCCGAACAGCTCCGCCAGGCCGACTACTGGGTCCGGCACGTGCGCGAGGCGGTGCGTTTCGCGGACGGGGTGGCGGCGCTGCACCAGGAAGGCGTGACGCGCTTTCTCGAACTCGGTCCGGACGGTGTGCTGTCGGCGTTGGCCGAGGAGTCACTGACGGACGACGTGGTGCTCGCTCCCGTCCTGCGCAAGGACCGGCCCGAGGAGACGGCGCTGCTCGGTGCCCTGGCGCACCTGCACGTCCACGGCGCCGGCGTCGACTGGGCGGCGCTGTACGCCGGTACGGGTGCGCGGTGGGTGGACCTGCCGACGTATGCGTTCCAGCACGAGCGGTTCTGGCCGTCGGGTCGGGTGGCGCGCTCCGGCGACGTGCGGTTCGCGGGCCTGGACTCCCCGGCGCACCCGCTGCTCGGCGCCGCGGTCGAACTGGCCGGTTCCGGGGGACTGTTGTTCACCGGACGGCTCTCGTCGTCCGCCCATCCGTGGCTGGCGGACCACGTGGTCCTCGGCTCGGTCGTGGTGCCCGGAACGGCGCTGGTGGAGCTGGTGCTCCGGGCGGCCGACGAGGTCGGCTGCGACCTGCTGGAGGAGCTGACGCTGGCCGCCCCGCTGGTGCTGCCCGCCTCGGGCGGCGGAGTGCAGGTGCAGGTGTGGCTGGGCGAACCGGATGAGTCGGGCCGCCGCTCGGCGTCGGTGCACGCCCGGGAGACCGAGGGTCCCTGGACCCTGCACGCCAGCGGTGCCGTGACCTCGGGGGCCCGAGCAGTCGCCTTCGACGTCGCGGCCTGGCCCCCGCCGGGCGCCCAGCCGGTGGACGCGGCGGACTGCTACGACGCGCTCGCCGACGCGGGGCTCACGTACGGCCCGGTGTTCCGGGGCCTGCGGGCCGCCTGGAAGCTCGGTGCGGACGTCTACGCCGAGGTGAGCCTCCCGGAGGGTACGGACGGCGGCACCTACGGCCTGCACCCCGCGCTCTTCGACGCCGCCCTGCACGCGGCGGCAGCCGGCGACGGGGAGGTGACCGGCGTCCCGTTCTCGTGGAGCGGAGTCGCCCTGCACGCTTCCGGGGCCTCCCACCTCCGCGTCCGGATCCGCACCACCGCGAACGGCATGTCCGTGGTGCTCGCGGACACCTCCGGTGCCCCGGTCGCCTCCGTGGACTCCCTGGTGGCGCGTCCGCTCTCGGCCGCGCAGGTACAGGCCGCCGACCGGGACAGCCTCTTCACGGTCGACTGGGTCCCCGTCCCGCTCACGGGTGAACGCATCGAACCGGGCACCGGACCGCAGGGCGAGCCGTTGCGGACCCTCGCGGACCTGACCGGCCCGACCGTGCCGGCGACGGTCCTCGTCGCACCCCCCGCCGACGCCGCGGGCGTGGTGGAGTCCGTGCACCGCACCGCCGCCTGGGCGCTGGAAACCGTGCAGGCGTGGTTGGCGGAGGAGCGGTTCGCGTCCTCGCGCCTGGTGTTCGTGACCCGGGGCGCGGTGTCCGGCGCGGACCTCGCGGCCGCCGCCGTGCACGGCCTGGTCCGCTCGGCGCAGTCGGAGAACCCGCAGCGCTTCGGCCTGGTGGACCTCGACGACGACGCCGACCGGAGCGTGCTGGCGCAGGCCCTCGCGACCGACGAAGGGGAACTGCTGGTGCGCGGCACCGAGGTGCTGGCACCGCGGCTGGCCCGTGCCCACTCGGAGCACGCGGAGCGCTGGGACACCGACGGAACGATCCTCGTCACCGGCGGTACCGGGGGCCTGGGCAGTGCTGTGGCGCGGCATCTGGTGGCCGCCCACGGAGTGCGGAGCCTGCTGCTGGTCAGCCGGCGCGGCCAGACTGCCGAGGGCGCACCCGAGCTCGTAGCCGAACTGGCGCGGGCCGGCGCGGAGGCGGTGGTCGAGGCGTGCGACGTCTCGGACGCGGCGGCGGTGGCCGACCTGATCAGCCGGCATGAGCCGACGGCCGTGGTGCACACGGCCGGCGTCCTCGACGACGGCGTGGTGGAGTCGTTGACTCCGGAGCGCCTGGCGGGGGTGTTGCGGCCGAAGGTCGATGCGGCCTGGCACCTGCACGAGGCGACCAAGGACCGCGACCTGCACGCCTTCGTGGTGTTCTCGTCCGTGGCCGGCACGGTCGGCAGCCCCGGCCAGGGCAACTACGCGGCGGCGAACGCCTTCTTGGACGCGTTGGCGCGCCACCGTCGCGCACAGGGACTGCCCGCCGCGTCGCTGGCGTGGGGGGCGTGGACCCAGGACAGCGGGATGACCGGCGCCCTCACCGACGTCGACCTCCGGCGCCTGGCCCGTCAGGGCATGCCGCCGCTGTCGACCGAGGAGGGCCTGGCCCTCTTCGACGCCGCGCTCGGCACCGGTGAGCCGGCGCCACTGCCCGTCCGCCTGGACCTCGCGGCGCTCCGCGCACAGGGTGAGCCGCTGCCGTTGCTGCGCGGCCTGATCCGCACGCGGACCCGCCGGTCCGGCGCCGTCGCGGCAGCCGGCCTCGCACCGCGGCTGACCGGGCTGTCCACGGCGGAGCGGCGCGCGGCGCTGCTCGACGTCGTACGAGCCCAGATCGCGGCGGTCCTGGGGCACGCGGGCCCGGAGACGGTCGCCCCGGACCGGGCCTTCCAGGACCTCGGTTTCGACTCGCTGACCGCCATCGAACTGCGCAACGTACTGGCCAGGGCCACCGGTCTGCGGCTCCCGGCGACAGCCGTGTTCGACTACCCGACGGCCGACGCCCTGGCGGACCACCTCCTGGGCGAGCTGTTCGGCGCGGACACCGCGGCGCCGCTCGCGGTGTCCGCCCTCCCGTCCCTGACGGACGACCCCGTGGTGATCGTCGGCATGAGCTGCCGGTTCCCGGGCGGCGTCACCTCGCCGGAGGACCTGTGGTGCCTGGTGTCCGAGGGCGTGGACGCGGTGTCCGACTTCCCCACCGACCGCGGCTGGGAGATCGAGGACACCCACGACCCCGACGCCGAGGGCGCCATCGACACCCGCTCCGGTGGGTTCCTCAAGGACGCGGCGCAGTTCGACCCGGAGTTCTTCGGGATGAGCCCCCGCGAGGCCCTGACCACCGACGCCCAGCAGCGGCTGCTGCTGGAGACGACCTGGGAGGCGCTGGAGCGGGCCGGCATGGACCCGGCGACCCTGCGGGGCAGCCGGACCGGTGTCTTCGCCGGCGTGATGTACCACGACTACTCCACGCTGCTGTCCGGGCGCGAGTTCGAGGGCTACCAGGGCAGCGGCAGCGCGGGCAGTGTCGCCTCGGGCCGAGTGTCCTACACCTTCGGTTTCGAGGGCCCCGCCATCACGGTGGACACGGCGTGCTCGTCGTCGCTGGTGGCGCTGCACCTGGCGGCCCAGTCGCTGCGGCAGGGCGAATGCTCGCTGGCGCTCGCGGGCGGCGTGACGGTGATGTCGACGCCGTCGACGTTCGTGGAGTTCTCCCGCCAGGGCGGTCTCGCCGAGGACGGGCGCTGCAAGGCGTTCTCCGACGGCGCGGACGGCGTCGGTTGGGGCGAGGGCGTCGGCATCCTGGTGCTGGAGCGCCTGTCCGACGCGCGCCGCAACGGACACCGCATCCTGGCGACCGTGCGGGGTTCCGCGGTGAACCAGGACGGTGCGTCGAATGGTCTGACGGCGCCGAACGGTCCGTCGCAGCAGCGGGTGATCCGGCAGGCGTTGGCCAGTGCGGGGTTGTCGGCCGCGGACGTGGATGCGGTGGAGGCGCATGGTACGGGCACGACGTTGGGTGACCCGATCGAGGCGCAGGCGCTGTTGGCCACCTATGGGCAGGACAGGTCGGTGGACCGGCCGTTGTGGTTGGGTTCGATCAAGTCGAACATCGGTCACGCCCAGGCCGCGGCCGGCGTCGCGGGCGTCATCAAGATGGTGCAGGCGATGCGGCACGGCGTACTGCCGCGGACGCTGCACGCCGATGCCCCGTCGTCCCACGTGGACTGGGACTCCGGTGCTGTGGCCCTGCTGACCGCCGCGACCGAGTGGCCGCAGGGCGACGGCCCGCGCCGCGTCGGCGTCTCGTCCTTCGGGATCAGCGGCACGAACGCGCACGTCATCCTGGAGCAGCCCGAGCCGGTCACGGACGAGGCCGCACCGGACGGCACCGAGGACGGGGCGGCCGATGCCGCCGCGTCGGTGCCGGTGCTGCTGTCGGGCCGGAGCGAGCCGGCGCTGCGGGCCCAGGCGGCCCGACTGCTGGCCCGTCTGGCCGACGCCGACCCCAGGACCCGGGTCACCGACGTCGCCCACGCGCTGGCGACCGGCCGTGCGGCGTTCTCCCACCGTGCGGTGATCCTGGCCGCGGACCGGGAGGACCTGCTGCGCTCGCTGTCGGCCCTGGCCGACGGCCGCACGGAGCCGGCCGTCGTGGCGCACGACCGCGCCCGGTCGGGCAGGCTCGCCTTCCTCTTCTCCGGCCAGGGCTCGCAACGCCTCGGCATGGGACGGGAGTTGCACCGCACCCAGCCGGTGTTCGCGGCGGCGTTCGACGCGGTGTGCACCGCCCTGGACGCGCACCTGGACCGCCCGCTGCGCGAGGTCGTCTGGGGCGAGGACGCGGAGCTGCTGAACCAGACGGGGTACGCCCAGGCGGCACTGTTCGCGATCGAGGTGGCGCTGTACCGGCTGGTGGAGTCGTGGGGCGTCCGCCCGGACCACCTCCTGGGGCACTCCGTCGGGGAGATCGCCGCCGCGCACGTCGCCGGCGTCTTCTCCCTCTCCGACGCCTGCGCGCTGGTGGCGGCCCGCGGTCGGCTCATGCAGCAACTGCCGTCCGGCGGAGCCATGGTGGCGATCCAGGCGACGGAGGAAGAGGCGCTGTCGCACGTGTCGGAGACGGTGTCGATCGCGGCGGTCAACGGTCCGTCGTCGGTCGTGGTCTCCGGTGCGGAGGACGAGGTGCTGGCCGTGTCCGCGCACTTCGAGGGGAAGGGCCGCAAGACCAGCAGGCTGCGGGTCTCGCACGCCTTCCACTCGCCGCTGATGGAACCGATGCTCGACGAGTTCCGCACCGTCGCCGGCGGCATGACGTACGACGCGCCGCGCCTGCCCGTCATCTCCAACGTGACCGGCGAGCCCGCCACCGCGGAAGAGCTGTGCTCCGCGGAGTACTGGGTCAACCACGTCCGCGCGGCCGTACGGTTCGCCGACGGGGTCGCCGCGCTGGCGGCCCAGGGCGTGACGCGCTTCCTGGAGCTGGGCCCCGACGGTGCCCTCTCCGCGCTCGCAGCGGAGTCCGCCGCGGACGGATCGGCTCTCGTTCCCGCGCTGCGCAAGGACCGGCTCGAGGCGACGGCACCGCTCACGGCGGTTGCGCGGCTGCACGCCCACGGCGTGCCGGTCGACTGGTCCGCCGTCCTCGCCGGTTCGGGTGCGCGGTGGGTGGACCTGCCGACGTACGCGTTCCAGCACGAGCGGTTCTGGCCGGCGGGAGGGGCGGCTCGGGCGGGTGACGTGCGGTCCGCGGGACTGGGCTCGACCGGGCATCCGCTCCTGGGTGCCGCGGTCGAACTCGCCAACTCCGGCGGCCGGTTGTTCACCGGACGACTGTCGACGTCCGCGCAACCGTGGCTGGCCGACCACGTGGTGCTGGGATCGGTACTGGTGCCGGGAACGGCGCTGGTGGAGCTGGTGCTGCGGGCGGCCGACGAGGTCGGCTGCGCTGCGCTGGAGGAACTGACGCTGGCCGCGCCGCTGGTGCTGCCCGCGTCGGGGTCCGCGGTGCAGGTGCAGGTGTGGATGGGCGAGCCCGAGGACGAGGGACGCCGACCGGTGTCCGTCCACGCCCGCGAGGGCGAGGGCCCCTGGACGCTGCACGCCAGCGGTGCGGTGGCCCCGGCCACCGATGCGGTGGTGGCGTTCGAGGCGGCGGCCTGGCCCCCGCAGGGCGCCGAGCCGCTCGACGTGGCGGACTGCTACGAGGACTTCGCGGACGCCGGGTTCGCGTACGGCCCGGTGTTCCGGGGCCTGCGGGCGGCCTGGAAGCTCGACGCGGACGTCTACGCCGAGGTCCAGCTCCCCGAAGGGACCGACGGCGCCGCCTACGCGCTGCACCCCGCGCTCTTCGACGCCGCCCTGCACGCGGGGCTCCTGGGCGGCGGGGGAGCGGCCGAGGCCGGTGTCCCCTTCTCCTGGAGCGGTGTCTCCCTGCACGCGTCCGGCGCCTCCCGGGTGCGGGTCCGGCTCCGCTCCACCGGCGACGGCACGCAGATCGCCCTCGCCGACCCGACCGGCGCGCCGGTGGCCTCGGTCCGGTCCCTGATCGCGCGCCCGATCAGCACCGGGCAGTTGCAGACCGGCGACCGTGACGCGCTCTTCCAGGTCGACTGGACCGGCATCCACCTCGCGGACGAGCCGGCCGACTCGCTGGCCGTGCTCGGCAAGGACGCCCACGGCATCCTCGACGAACTGGCGCTCCAGCCCCATGCGGACCTCGACGACCTGGCGGAGGCCGGTGTCCCCGACATCGTGTTCGCCCCGTCGGCGGTCGCGCCCGCCGGGATGGTGGAGTCCGTCCACGCCGCGGCCGCCTGGGCTCTGGCGAGGGTGCAGTCGTGGTTGGCCGACGAGCGGTTCGCCGACGCACGGCTGGTGTTCGTCACCCGTGGCGCGGTGTCCGGAGCGGACCTCGCGGGTGCGGCGGTGTGGGGCCTGGTGCGCTCGGCGCAGGCGGAGAACCCGGGCCGCTTCGGCCTGGTGGACGTGGCGGAGGAGGCCGAAGTGGCGTTCCTGCCGCGGGCGTTGGCCTCGGACGAACCGCAGTTGCTGGTGCGCGCCGACCAGGTCCTCGCCCCGCGGGTGGCCCGGACCGAACGCCCGGACGCTCCGGAACCCGCCACCGCCTGGAACTCCGGCACGGTGTTGATCACTGGTGGTACCGGTGGTCTGGGGCGTGTGGTGGCGCGGCACTTGGTTGCTGAGCATGGTGTGCGGAGTCTGTTGTTGGTGAGTCGGCGGGGTCCGGATGCCGAGGGTGTTGAGGAGTTGGTGGCGGAGCTGGGTCGGTGTGGTGCCGAGGTTTCGGTCGTGGCGTGTGATGTGACGGATCGGGGTGCTGTCGGGGAGTTGGTTTCCGGGCATCGGATCGGTGCGGTGGTGCACACGGCGGGTGTTCTCGACGACGGTGTGGTGGGGTCGTTGACGGCCGAGCGGTTGGCGGCGGTCCTGCGGCCCAAGGTGGATGCCGCCTGGCATCTGCACGAGGCCACCAAGGACCTGGCACTGGACGCGTTCGTCGTCTTCTCGTCGGTCGCCGGCACGTTCGGCAGTGCGGGTCAGGCGAACTACGCGGCGGGCAACGCCTTCTTGGACGCCCTGGCACAGCACCGCAGGGAACGAGGGCTGCCGGCCACCTCGCTCGGGTGGGGCCCGTGGTCGCAGGACAGCGGCATGACGGGCACGCTGTCCGAGGCCGACGTGCAGCGCATGGCCCGTTCGGGCATGCCGCCGCTGTCCGTCGAGGAGGGCCTGGCCCTCTTCGACGCCGCGCTGGCCGCCGACCGGCCCGCCGCGCTTCCGGTCCGTCTGGACCTGGCGGCACTGCGTCGGCAGGGCGAGGTTCCGTCCCTGCTCCGCGGGTTGATCCGGGTCCCGGGGCGCCGGGCGGCGGCCACCGCGGACGGTGACGCGGCGGCGGCCTTCGCCCGGCGCCTGACCGGCCGGTCGACGGCGGAGGGCCGCGAGGTCGTCCTGGACGCCGTGCGCGGCCAGGTGGCGGTGGTCCTCGGACACACCGGAGCCGCGGAGATCGACGAGGACCGTGCCTTCCTGGACCTCGGCTTCGACTCCCTCACCGCGGTCGAACTCCGCAACCGGCTGGGTGCCCTCACCGGGATCCGCCTGCCGGCGACCCTGCTCTTCGACTACCCGACGCCGGCGGAGCTGGTCGACCACCTCCACGCCCGGATCGCCCCCGAGGCGGCCTCCGGCCCGGAGGCACTCCTGGGCGAGCTCGAACGGCTGGAGAGGGCCTTCGGCGGGCTCGCCGTCACGGAGGAGGTCCACGAGCAGGTGGCCGGTCGCCTGGAGGTCCTCCGGGCGAAGTGGGACGCCCTGCGGGACGCCTCCACGGCAACCGGGCAGCAGGCCCCCCGATCCGATGCGGACTTCGACTTCGAATCCGCCTCCGACGAAGAGGTCTTCGACCTCCTCGACAACGAGATCGGCCTGTCCTAGAAATCGTCGGGGCGGCGGGCGGTGGCGGGACCACCGCCCGCCGCCCCGGCATCCAGGTCCGCGGGCGGACCTGGGCCCCGCGTCACCACGTTCCCTCGGGGACGGGCGAAGCCGGAAGGAGCGAAGCGGGAAGCGGAAACGCGCAGGCGGAAAGTCCGTTGCTCCGGTGCGACGCACCGGAGCAACGGACTTTCCGCGCGCTCAGGGCGAGGGAACCCCGCAGGGCGCACCGTGCTCAGCGGTCGAAGCGGGGCGTGATCTCCTTCCAACGCCCGCGAGCGGAGAAAACGCACCGAGGGGCCCGACTTGCCGGGTCGCATCCGCCAGGGGAAACCCCGCGGATGCCGGCCGGGAACCACGGGAACCGCGGGAACCACGGTGCCGGCACGTCACGGTCAACGACGACGGCCCTTCCGGCAGCGCGCCGGAAGGGCCGTTTCTCCGTACGTTCCCACTGCCGTCCCTCAGCAGTCTGTCTGCGGCCCGTCCGCGGGCCGGGCGGCCGGTCAGGCGACGAGCAGCGTCTCGCGCAGCCGCTCCACGTCCTGCTGGCTCAGGCCCAGCCCCTGCCGAAGATAGGTGTCGAAGGTGCCGAACTCCGCCTTGACCTCGTCGAAGGCCGTGTTGAGGTACCGGATCCTGGCGTCCAGGATCGGCTTGAGACGGGCGGCCGTGGCAGGCGTCTCCTTGGCGAGGGACTCGGCGTTGTGCGCCGCCATGTAGTCGTTGGTGGCCAGGTAGTCCCGCATGACCGTGTCGCGGTCCACCCCCAGGGCCGTGAGGAGGGCGGCGCTGCCCCAGCCGGTGCGGTCCTTGCCGCCCGTGCAGTGAAAGGCCATCGGGACGGCCTCGGGGGTGTCGGCGAGCCGGAACAGCGTGCGGTAGGCGTCGAGCGCGGAGCCCTTGGAGACGTACGTCCGGTAGGTGCCGGCCATCATCCGCGCGGACGCCGCGGCCGTGGCGGGCAGTACAGGATCGACGTCCCCGCCCATGACGTCGGCGGTGACGTAGCGCGCGCCCGCCGGCACCCGGTCCGGGGCCTCGGCGCGCTCGGCGGGCATGCGCAGGTCCAGATCCGTACGGATGCCCAGTCGCTGGAGCACGGCCAGGTCGGCGTTGGAGAGCCCGTGCAGGCCATTGGTGCGGTACAGCACGCCCATCTTGACCCACCGGCCGTCGGTGGTGCGGTAGCCGCCCACGTCGCGGAAGTTGGGCGCGCTCGGCAGGTGCAGCGAGCGGTCGGCGAGGGTGAGCGGGTCACCCTGGTCGGGGACCAGGCGGAACCACTGGCGGTCGACGGCGGGCAGCCCGCGCACGGTGACGCGGGCCTCGGAACCGCCGCGCGCCACGGCCCGGCCGTCGGCGTACACGGTCACCGAGGCGACGCCAGGCGCCCTCCAGGCCACGAGGAACGAGCCGTCCTCTTGCTGGGTCACCGTGGCGTCGGCGAACGGTATTCCGTGTGCGGTGAGCGGCGTCCGCGGGGCGTGCTGGCTGGTTTCGGGGGGTGGCCCGAGGGGGTCGGCTGCGGCGAGCGGCGTGGCGCCCCCCACCGCCGATACGGCGGCCACGAACGAGATGGCGATGCGGCGGGCGGACAACACCGCCGCTGTGGAAGGAGAATTCATGACGAGACCATACGGTCCGAAATAGACAGGAATTAGCTAGTTTTGTGCAGCGGTCGGGCCACTCCGGGGCACCGCGTCCGGCGGGCCGACGCGCAGGCGCTGCCGGCGCTCCCCATGGGCAACGGGCCGTGCGGGGCCCGGTCGACCTAAGGACGACCGGACCCCGCGCCGGAACCCCGGCCTTGGTCGACGGTGGTGGGCGCCCCGGAAGGCGCCTGCCCCACCTGCCCGTCAGCTCTCCGCGTCCATCAGACGGAACAGGTCCTCGTCACTGGCCGACGCCAGGTCCAGCGCCGCACCGGAGCCGGGGTCGGCACCACCGTCCGCCCCCCGCGCCCCGGCCGTCACCGCCTTCAGCCGCGCCATCGCCTCCGCCGGCACCTCCGCGCCGGCGGCGAGCAGGGCGTCCAACTCGGCGACGAGCGAGGCCACATCGCGACCGGGAGCGACCTCCGGCGCGAGCCGGTCGCGCACGAGGCGGACCACGGCGTTCGGCTTGGGGTAGTCGTAGACGAGCGTGGCGGGCAGGCGCAGTTCCGCGGCCGCGATCAGGCGGTTGCGCAGTTCGACGGCGTTCACCGAGTTGACGCCCAACTCCTTGAACGTGCGGTGGCCGTCGTCGGCGGACAGCTCCTGGCCGCCGAGCACGGCCGAGGTCTCGGCGAGGACCAAGGCCAGCACGAGTGCGTCCTGCTCGGCGTCGTCGAGACCGGACAGGCGGGACGCCAGGCCCGACGGCTCCGGGTCGGCCGCCGCCGCGTCGCCGGCCGACCCGGCGCCCGCCCCCTCGGCAACGCGGTCCGCCGGGCCCACGGGCACCGGCGCCAGCCAGAACCGCCGCCGCTGGAACGCGTACGTGGGCAGCGGCACACCCCGCACTCCGGGCAGCACCGCGTCCCAGTCGACCGGCACGCCGTGGAGGTGTAGCCGGGCGACCGCGGTGAGCAGGGCCTGCCGCTCCGACGCCCCGCCGCGCAGGCTCGGCAGCACGGCCGCCCCCGGCTGCGCGGCATCCGACTCCAGGCACTCGTCGATCATCGGTGTGAGCGCCGGCTCGGCGCCCAACTCCAGGAACCCGGTGACGCGCGCCTCCCGGAGGCGGTCGATCGCGTCCCGGAACCGCACGGACCGCCGCACGTGCCGCACCCAGTGCTCCGGATCCCGCGCCTCCGCCTCGGTCAACGGCCGGCCGGTGACGGTGGAGACGAGCGGAACGGCGGGCGCGGAGAACGACAGCGCCCCGACGACCTCGCGGAACGCGGCCAGCATGGGTTCCATCAGTGGCGAGTGGGGCGCGGTGCTCACCGTGAGCCGACGGGTCTTGTGGCCGGCGGCCGCCAGCCGGTCGGTGAGGGCGACGAGCGGTTCCTCGGCGCCCGAAAGCACGAGGGAGTGCGGCCCGTTGACGGCCGCGACCGCCACCGAGTCCGCCACCTCCGCGAGCCACGGCAGCACCTCGTCCTCCGTGATGCGCACCGCCACCATCGCACCCCCGGGCGGCAGGGCGCCCATCAGCCGACTCCGGGCCGCCACCAGGGTGCACGCGTCCCGCAGTCCGAGCACGCCCGCCACGTGCGCGGCGGAGATCTCGCCGACCGAGTGCCCCACCAGGTGGTCGGGGGCCACGCCCCACGACTCGAACAGCCGGTACAGGGCGACCTGGACGGCGAACAGCGCCGGCTGGGTGTAGGTCGTGTCGTCGAGGAGGGCCGCCTCATCGGAGTCGGGGGCCGCCCACATCACCGATGTCAGCGGCCGTTCCAGCAGCGGGTCCAGCGCGGCACAGACCTCGCGCAGGGCCCGCCCGAAGACGGGGAACGCCTCGGCGGCCGCGCGCCCCATGCCGTTGCGCTGGCTGCCCTGCCCGGAGAACACGAAGGCCAGGTCGCCCGGCGCGGCGTCGTGCGGAGTGACTCCGGAGGAGCCCTCGCCCCGCCCGAACCGGAGTGCCGCGGCGAGCAGTTGGTCTCGGTCGGCGCCGCTGACGACGGCCCGGTGCCGGTGCACGGCACGGGTGGTGGCCAGGGCGTGGGCGACGTCCTGGGCGCGCAGCGCCGGGTCGGCGGCCACGTGTTCGGCCAGCCGCCGTGCCTGCGCGCGCAGCGCCGCCGGACTGCGGGCGGACACCACCCACGGCACGGCCGGCTCACCGGTCGGCTCCGGGGCCCCGGCCGGCGCGCCCGCCGGCACCTCACCGGTCGGCTCCTGCGCCGCGGCGGCCGGCGGTTCCTCGACGATCACATGCGCGTTGGTGCCGGTGAGCCCGAACGAGGACACGCCCGCCCGCCGCGTCGTTCCGTCCTCGCGCAGCCAGGGCCGGGCCTCCGTCAGCAGCCGTACCGCACCGGCGGACCAGTCGACCTTGGTCGAGGGCACGTCCACGTGCAGGGTCCTGGGCAGCACGCCGTGTTGCAGCGCGAGCACGGTCTTGATGACGCCGACGATGCCGGCGGCGGCCTGCGTGTGACCGACGTTCGACTTCACCGACCCCAGCCACAGCGGCCGCTCCGCCGGCCGCTCCCGGCCGTAGGTGGCGAGCAGGGCCTGGGCCTCGATGGGGTCGCCCAGCGGTGTGCCGGTGCCGTGCCCCTCCACGGCGTCCACGTCCTGCGGCAGCAGTCCGGCGTCGGCCAGCGCCTCGCGGATGACGCGCTGTTGCGCGGGGCCGCTCGGCGCGGTCAGCCCGTTGGAGGCACCGTCCTGGTTCACGGCGGATCCCCGCACCAGGGCCAGGACCCGGTGGCCGTTGCGCCGGGCGTCGCTCAGCCGCTCCAGCAGGAGCAGCCCCGCGCCCTCCGACCACGCGGAACCGTTCGCGGCGTCCGCGTACGCCTTGGCGCGGGAGTCGGGGGACAGCGCCCGCAGCCGCGAGAAGTGCGCGAAGGGCGTCGGGGTCGCCATGACGGTGACGCCGCCGGCCAGCGCCAGGTCGCTCTCGCCCGACCGAAGGGACCGGCAGGCCAGGTGCAGGGCGACGAGGGACGACGAGGAGGCGGTGTCGACCGTCAGCGCGGGGCCTTCGAGCCCGTAGGTGTAGGCGATGCGCCCCGAGATCGCACTGGCGGAAGCGCCGGTGATCAGCATGCTCTCCCACGCGCGGGGCACGGCGGACGCCTGCGCGCCGTAGCCGCGGTCCATCGCGCCGGTGAACACACCGGTGCGGCTGCCCTTCAGGGACCCCGGTTCGATGCCGGCCCGCTCGAACGTCTCCCAGGCCGCCTCCAGCAGCAGCCGCTGCTGCGGGTCGGTCGCCGTCGCCTCCTGGTCGGACAGACCGAAGAAGCCCGCGTCGAAGTCGCCCGCGTCGTGCAGGAACCCGCCTTCGCGGGCGTACGAGGTCCCGGGGCGGTCCGGGTCCTCGTCGAACAGCCGCTGCAGGTCCCAGCCCCGGTCGTCCGGGAACGGGGACATCGCATCGGTACCGCCGGCCAACAGGTCCCACAGCGCCTCGGGGGAGTCCGCCCGGCCGGGCAGCCGACAGGCCATGCCGACGATCGCCACCGGGTCGGCACCGTCGGCCGGCACGCCCCACGCGGCTGCGCGGGGCGGGTCTTCCTGCTGGACCAGTGCGCGGGCGACGGAGAGCGGATCGGGACGGTCGAAGGCCAGCGTGGCCGGCAACGGCAACCCGGTCTCCTCGCACAGCAGGCTCCGCAGCCGTACCGAGCGGAGCGAGTCGAGGCCGAGCCGACGGAAGTCCGCGTCGGGGGCGAACGGAACCGCGGCGCCCCCCTCCCCGAGCACCCGGCCGACGCAGTCCCGCACGAGGTCCAGCGCCTCCTCGACGGTGGCCGGGGGGACGGCGCCGGGCCGGGCCGACACCGCTGGCGCCGCACCACCGGCGAGCAGCTCCGTGAGCCGCCGCCGGTCGAGCTTGCCGGCGGAGGAGCGGGGGAGCGTGCGCACCGCGACCAGTTCGACGGGGATCTTGTGCTCGGCCACCCCCAACCCCCGCAGGAACGCCGTCACCTCGCCCAGCCCGAGGGCGGGGTCCGCCTCCTCGGTCACGACCAGGCAGGGATACTGCCCCAGCCGGTCGTCCGGCGCTGCGACCACGGCCGCCGGCCCCAGGCCGGCGAGGCCCGCGAGCAGCCCCTCGACCTCCGGGGCGGCGAACTTCCGGCCCGCCGTATTGATCAACTCGGCGGTCCGGCCGTGCAGCACCACCACCCCGTCCGCGTCGACGGCAGCGAGGTCGCCGGTCCGCAGCCACCCGTCGTCGGTGAGGGCCGCACGCGTCAGCTCCGGATCGCGGAAGTAGCCGCGGAACAGCCCGGGCCCCCGGTACTGGAGTTCACCGGTCGCGCCCGCCGCGCACACCGCGCCGTCCGCGTCGACGCTCCGCAGTTCCACGCCGTCGACCGGGCCGCCGACACTGCCGTCGGGGTCCTGCGCCCGGGTGCGGGTGCCGGTGCCGATCTCGGACATCCCCCACACCACGACCAGTTCGCAGGCGAGCGCCGCCCGCACCCGCACGGCGAGCGCGGGCGCGACCGCGGCGCCCGCCGTCCGCACCTGGTGGGGGGCGAACCCCGCCGGCCCCTCCGACGACTCCAACCGGCCGACGACGTCCCACAGTTGCGTGGGGACGGCGAAGACGACGCGCGGGTCGTGCTCCCGGGCCAGGGCCAGGAAACGGTCCGCGTCCCAGTCGGTGAGCACGACCTGGCGGCAGGCGGTGGACAGCGCCGCGTGCACGGCCTGGAGGCCGAACAGATGGGTCATCGGGCAGGCCGCGAGGACCGTGCCTGCGAAGGCGTCGGCGGCCTCGGCGGTCACGGCCGCGGTGTTCGACAGCAGGCCGTCGTGGCTGTGCAGACACAGCTTGGGTCGCGACGAGGCCGTCCCGGACGACGGGACCAGGACGAACGGAAGGTCGGGGGTGACCTCCACCGGCCGGGGCCCGCTGCCCGCCCAGGCCGCCAGCAGCCCGTCCAACGAACCGACCCCCGGCTCCGCACGGCCGGTCGCCGGCCCGCCGGCCAGCAACACCCCGCGCAGCGACGGCACGCCGTCCAACAGCGCACGGGCCGTCGCCGGACCCTCGCCCTCGGCGCCCGACAGGACGAGGAGGACGGGCTCCGCGCGGTCCAGCAGCGCGCGGACCTCACCCACCGCGGTGCCCTGGTGCAGGGGCAGCAGCACCGCCCCGACGGCCGCGACCGCCAGGTGCAGGGTCTGCAACTCCCAGCTGTTCGGCAGCCGCACCGCCACCACGTCGCCGGGCGCGACGTGCGACTCCTGGAGGCCGCGGGCCAGCGCGTCGACGTCCGCCCGCCACTCGGCCCACGTCCACGAGCGGTCCCCGTCGACGAGGGCCACCGCATCGGGCGCGGACGCCACGGCGGACGCGAACACCTCGGGGAGCGTGCGGCCCCCCGGCGTGCCAGTGCCGTCGGACGGCGGGTCGATCACATAGTCATCGGTGTGGACGGGCACCATCACTCCCGGATGTCGAGCGCTTGCGTCGGTTGGGGGATCCGGCAGGTGGATCGCCCGGTGCGGGCGTCAGCCCTCGTGTGCGGTGATCGCCCCGGAGGGGCACAGCGCCGTCGCGATGCGGACCTTGGCCGCCTCGTCGGGGCCGGGCGCGGCGAGCAGGGTGACGATCCCGTCCTCGTCCTGGTCGAAGACCTGTGGCGCGGACAGCACGCACTGGCCCGCGCCCACGCAGCGCTCCGAATCGATGGTGATACGCATGCCGATGTCTCTCCTGCAAGGGGATTGGGGTCCACCGGCGGCCACTGGCGCACCGCGCGGACGGGACTGGCCTTCCGTTGGCGGGACGGTGCCTACCAGCGGACGGGAAGCTGCTCCAGGCCGTAGAGCACGCCGTCGTACTTGATGCTCAAACCCTCATCGGGAACGGCGAGTTGGATGTCGGGAATGCGCTCGAAGAGCTTGCGGTAGGCGATCTCCATCTCGACCCGCACCAGGTTCTGGCCCAGGCACTGGTGGATCCCGTAGCCGAACGCCACGTGATGACGGGCGCTCCGGGAGGGGTCGAACATGTGCGGGCACTCGAAGGCGCTCGTGTCGTGGTTGGCCGCGGCGATCAACGGCACGATGCCGTCGCCCGCCTTGATGAGCTGCCCGCCGATCTCGACGTCCTCGACGGCCACCCGCAGGGACACGATGTCGGCGACCGAGTGGAAGCGCAGGGTCTCCTCCACCGCCCGGTCGTCACCGATCCACTGGGGGTTCCGCAGCAGTGTGACGACGCCCAGCGCGATGTTGTTGGCAGTGGTCTCGTGGCCGGCGATGAGCAGCAGCATCAGCACGCCCGACAGCTCGTGCGGTGCGATCGAACCGGCTGCCAGCAGCCGGCTGATGAGGTCGTCGCCGGGCCACTTCGCCTTGATGCCCACCAGCCGCTTGATGTAGCGCAGCAGCTCCTTGACGGCGGTCTCGCGCTGCGCGTCGGTCGAGGCGCGGAGCGAGACCAGGGTGCGGGTCCGGGACTCGAAGAAGTCGCGGTCGGAGGGCGGCACGCCGAGCAGTGTCGAGATCACCAGGGACGGCACGGGCAGTGCGTAGTCCGCGACGAGGTCGGCGGAGTTGCCCGCGGCCAGCATCGCGTCGAGGCGCTCCTCCACCGTGCGCTCGATCGCCGGGCGCAACCCCCGGATGCGCCGCACGGTGAATTCGGGGATGAGGGCCTTGCGGAACCGGTCGTGTTCGGGGGAGTCCAACCCCACGAACCAGCCGGGGATCTGCTCCTGCGTGGGCACGCCCACCGTCCCGACGTTGGGGAAGCCCTTGTGCGAGGGGTTGGAGCTGATCCTTGAGTCGGTCAGCACGGTGCGCACGTCCTCGTGCCGGGTGACCAGCCACGCCCGGGCGCCGTTGGGCAGGCGCGAGAGGACCAGCCCCTCGTGGTCGCGGTACCCGTCGTAGTCGGGCGGCGGGAAGGGCACGCCGGGTTTGCGGGTGGGGAAGTCCACCACCACCGGGTCCGAGTGCGTCATGAACGGAATTTCCTCTCTCCGACGGGGTCGATCAACGGACGCCGTAGAAGGCCCGGATCTTGCTGACGATGAAGTCCTGGTCGGCGGGGGACAGGTCGGTGTGCGTGGGCAGGTAGAGCCCGTCCTCGGCGAACTCGCTGGCCTTGAGCGACGGCCAGTCGGGGTCGAAGTACATGGGCTGCCGGCTCATCGGCTTGAAGAAGAGCCGGGTCTCGATGGAGTGGTCGGCCAGGAACGCCTGGAGCTCCGCCCGGCGTTCCGCCCGGAGGTCGTACATCCACAGCACGTCCCGCGGGGGCATCAGCGTGATGCCGGGGACGTCGGCCAGCCCCTCGTCGTAGTGCTTCTCGATCCTGCGGCGCACTTCGAGGATCTCGTCGAGGCGTTCGGTCTGCGCCAGGGCCACGGCGGCCTGCATGGCCGTGATGCGGTAGTTGTACGCCAACTTCTTGTGCAGGAAGCTGTGGTCCTTGGTGAAGGCCATCGCCCGCAGGTGCGCGATCTGGTCCGCGAGCTTGGGGTCGTCGGTGAGGCAGATGCCGCCCTCGCCGGCCGTGATGATCTTGTTGGCGAACAGCGAGTAACAGGCGATGTCCCCGGTCGGCCGGACGCCGTGCGCCTCGGCGCTGTCCTCCACGACCTTCAGGTTGTACTGGAACGCGATGTCCATGATCGCGTCCATGTCGCAGCGCCGCCCGTAGACGTGGACCGGCATGAGGACCTTCGTCCGCGACGTGATCTTCTCTTCGATGCGCGAGACGTCGATGTTGAGGTCGTCTCCGCAGTCGACGAACACTGGAGTGGCACCCGTGTACGTCACCGCCCACGCGGAGGCCACCATCGTGAACTCGGGGACGATCACCTCGTCGCCGGGACCGACTCCCAGGGCGCGGAGCGCCAAGGTCAGTGCGGTCGTGCCGGACGAACAGGCCACGCCGTGCGCGGTCCCGTTGTAGTCGGCGAAGGCCTGCTCGAAACGCCGGACCATCGGCCCCTGCGACGATATCCACCCGTCCTCGACCGTCGCGGTCAGGTACTCCAGCTCGCGTCCGTTCAAAGCGGGCCGGGAAACGGGATATGTGAACGACATCCGCTACCTCATCCTCTTCGTATTTCCACACGCCCGACGCGCGCGCACGGGCTTCTTCACTGGTGGGCCCCGGCGAGAACCGGCAGCCCGAGGATCAGGTCGGCGGCTGCCGCCCGACCGCCCGCCGCCCGCTGCAAAGCACCGAGTCGCTCCGCATTCCTGCGGAAGGAGGGGGTTTCCAGCACGCGGGTCAACTTGTCGACCACGTCATTGACGTCCATGTCCCGAGGCTGGTCGAGGGTCAGGCTGATGCCGAAGTCCCGGCCCCGCACCGCCTGGTCGTAGCAGTCCACCCACAACGGCCGGACCACCAGGGGCTTTCCGAAATACATGCCCTCGTTGTAACCATTGCCGCCGGCGTGCGTGAAGAACACCTTCACGTTCGGATGCGCCAGCACGTCCAGTTGGGAGGGCACCCAACTCTCGATGCGCAGGTTGCCCGGCAGCGTCTCCTTCGGCGGCAACAGGTGCTGCTGCTCCGACGGCAGCTTCCACAGCACCTGATGCCGTCCTTCGAGGCGCCGGGCCACCTCCACCATGGAACTCACCTGATCCCGGGTCAGCCGGGTGATCGTCCCGAACCCCGCGTAGACCACCGAGGTCTGCGCGTCCAACCAGGTCGACAGCTCCTCGTCGTCCGGAGCCTCCGGCAGGGGCGGCACCATCGTCCCGACCAACCGCATCTGCGACGGAATGCGCACCGGATAATCCAGCTCGGCAATCGAATTGCACAGCACCAGCTCGGCGCTTTCGATCCGCTCCATCGGGCTCATCGACGACAGCCCGTGTTCCTTCCGCCGCCGGGTGTCCTGCGCCACCACCTTGCTCATCCGCGGCGCCAGGAACAGTGCCAGCGTCCGCCACTTGAACAACTGGTTGCTGATCTGCTGCGCCAACGTCATGCGATACGGCAGTCCGGTGTGCGGGACGGGAAAGCCCCACGGCGTGTACCCCTTCCCGAACGGCGTGAAAGCCGTCAGCACGTTGCTCGGTGCGAACGGCACGCTCAACACGAAGGGAATTCCCCGCGAGATGGCCAGCTCGATGCCGAACCCGCTGATGCAGTCGATGACCATCAAAGCCGGCTGGACCTCGTCGACGATGGCCGCCAGTTTCCGGAACTTCGCATCCTGCGCCGCCGGCACGAACGAGTGCCTGATGACCGCGCGATGCGCCTTGAACCGCGACGACTGGGTGATCTCCCGGTAGATCTCGTCGCTCCACGTCACCGCGGACAGCTCGCTGACGACCTCCCCCAGCGAGCCGAATTCCACCGGGGAGCCCACCGAAATCCGCTTCACGTCCGCACGCCGCGGCTCATCGGTGGCGAACCAGAGGTCCGGCACGTTCCGCCGGGAGAGTTCCTCGGCGAGGACGAGCAGCGGGTTGGCCAGCCCACTTTCCGGAAGACTGACGAAAAGGATCGGCCGTCGGGCGGAGTCCATGGATTCCCTTTCAGCGAGGACGGACGGGGTTCGGCGAGCACCGCCCCTGCGCGGATCGACTGGCCGCACCTCTCTTTGATCTCACGCCGGCCACCGGAAAATCCGTAGACCCGGGTTTGGGCCTCGGCGCAGGCCCGGACGCCACGACGCCCCTGGTCGACAGGGGCGTCGTCGGGCGCGCCCTGGGGCGCGCCCGATGGGTCAGCGGTCAGAACACCTAGGCAGCGGTGCGCACGTCCTCCGCGATGATCCGCTCGACGTTGCGCTCGGCCAGCGCCGTGATGGTCACGAAGGGGTTGACTCCGATGGAGCCCGGAATGAGCGCGCCGTCGGTGACGTAGAGGTTGCGGTAGCCCGCGACCCGCCCGTACTCGTCGGTGGCCTTGCCCAGGACGCAGCCGCCGAGCGGGTGGTAGCAGAAGTCGTCGGCGAAGTTCTTCAGCTCCGGCCCGAACAGGTCGTAGCGGTACATCGTCGTGTTGGCCTTGTTGATCCGGTCGAAGAGCGACTTCGCGGCCGCGACCGCGGGCGCGTTCTGCTCCCGGGTCCAGCGCAGTACGGCCCGGTCGGTGGCCTTGTCGTAGACAAAGGTGCCGCGCTCGGGGTTCTTCGTGATCGCCAGGTAGAGGCTGACCCAGGTCTCCAGGCCGGCCGGCATCGGCGCGATCTCCGCGAAGACCGGGGCGGCCGGGTTGTCCCAGTCGTCGATGCCCAGGGAGGGGATCGACGACTGGTGGGAGCCGGTGGGGTTCCAGACGTGGTTGGCCCGGCCGGTCATGATGTTGCCGTTGGGGCCCCAGCCCGCGCCGACCTCGGAGTTGAGGCGGGGCAGCGCGCCGGTGTCCCGGGCCCGCACCAGCAGCTCGGTGGAGCCGAGGCTGCCGGCACCGAGGAACAGGTGGCCGCAGGAGATCTCCTTCTGGGCGAGGACCTTGCCGTCGGCGTCGATCTGCTCCACGGACAGCACGTAGTTGCCGTCCGCCTGCTGACGGATCGCCTTGACCCGGTGCAGGGTCTCGATGGTGACCTTGCCGGTGCCCAGCGCGGCGGCCAGGTACGTCTTGTCCAGGCTCTGCTTGCCGCCGTTGTTGCCGTAGATGACCTCGCCCGCCAGCGCGGACTTGGGGACCTCGCCGGCCGCCTCGCGCCGCATGTGGTCGAAGTCGTAGACGTTGGGGACGAAGGTGGTGCTCAGGCCCGCCTTGCTCGCCTGCTCGCGCGAGACCCGCGCGAACTGGTACCACTCCGTCTCCTCGAACCAGCTCTTGTCGATGTGGTTCACCTTGAGCATGGAGTTGGCGCGCGGGAAGTACTGCTCGTACATCTTGGCGGCGTCCACCTGGGGCAGCACCTCCTCGAAGTACGTGCGCTTCGGGACCACGGCCATGCCGCCGTTGACCAGCGAGCCGCCGCCGACACCCCGACCCACGTACACCGACATCTGGTCGAAGTGCACCTTGTCGAGCACGCCCGCGTACGGGGTGATGTCGCGGTTGATCACGTCCAGCCACAGGAACGAGCCCAGCGGCGCCTCGGTGCGTGACTTGAACCAGCTGGAGCGGCGGTCGGGCTTGAGCATTCCGCAGAAGATGTTGCCGTCGTCCGCGGGCTGGTTCCACAGCTGGCCCATTTCGAGCATGAGCGTCGGAACACCGGCCTCGCCGAGCCGCAGCGCGGATACCGCGGCGCCGTACCCCGTGCCGATGACCACGGCCGGTACGAACGAGCCGTTGGTCGCCCGCGGGCTCTGCCGCTCGGCGGCCGTGGCGCGCGGCGCGGCGGAAATCGTGGTCATCCCGGCGACGGCGGCGCCGCTGAGGGCCGCCAGTCCGAGCAGACGACGCCGTGACAGATGCTGGTTCTGCTGATTCTCGAACACGTTGATGAGTACCTGGCCTTCGCCGACAGGACTTTTCCCCGCAGGGCTGGTCCGCGGGGGCCGTCCCCGGTGGGAATCGCGGGCCGTCCATCAGCCCGAGCCGCCGCGCGCGCCCATCCTGATCACGAAAGACTACGGAAATTGCTAGAAATATGACGACCGTTGATCACATTTGACCGGTTACAATGCGCCGCCCCTCCGAAGGGCGCCCGCTCCTGCCTCCTCCAGCCGCGCACCCGCTCCTGCCTCCTCCGGCCACGGAGCCGTCCCCGTCACCCGGACCGCGTGAACGCCGAAGCGCTCGATGGCCCCAAGTCGCCTGTCCGGAAGCATTGATGACGATCCATAGAGCTCGCATGTGCGCTCCCGTTGCCCTCCCTTGAATACGCTCTGATGGGCTGCGGCGGGTGCGACCAAGGGGGCGCTACGGCGATCGAGCTGCCGGACGAGGTGGTGTCGTTCCTTCAGTTCATCGGGGTGAACTGGCCGAGCGTCAACGAGGACAAGGTCCGTGAATTCCCCGGAGGAGGCGCGGGGGAGAGCTTCTCCATCCACCCGGAGGAGATGCACAAACGCGCCGAGCTGCTGCGCGGCCATGCGCGGACGGTGGCGTCGCACGCCGCCGACTTCGAATCGAAGGCTGCCGGGGTGAGCTTCGAGTGAGCGACCGGATCGTCGAGTACTGGAGGGCGGCGCGGAGAACGCCTCAGCTGGTCAGACCGGCACTGGTCAGCCAGATGTGTTCGCAGGTCGCGGAGGCCTCCTGTAGTTTCTCGCGGGACTCCTGCGAGGCGTGGTAGAAGGTCCGCTCGATCATCCAGCACAGGGCGCGTGCCATCGCCGAGGCTTGTTCCGGTGCGGCGCCGGCCTGGATGCCGGCGCGTTCCAGTACGGCGGTGATGGCCGCGATGAACAGGTCGGCGGTATGGCTCCACAGCTTGCCGATCTCGGGCACGGTCAACGACAGGTCGATCGCCGTGCGCATGACCAGACCGTGTTCGTTCCACAGGTCGACCGTGCGCTGCATGGCTGCCGCGATGGCCTGGCGCGGCTCGTCGGCCCGCGCAGTGGCCCGCGACCGCTCCCACAGATGCTCGACGGTCCGGGCCACGAGCGCCGTGACCACTTCCTGCTTGGAGCCGAAGTAGAAGTACAGGGCACCGCGGGTGATGCCGGCGCCCTGGGCGACGTCGCCGACGGTCATCGCGTCGTAGCCCTTCTGTGCCAGCAGGACTTCGCAGGTGTCGAGGATGGCCCGCTCCCGGACATCGCCCTTGCGTTCGGCGGAGCGACGGCTCCGCACGGGGTGGTCGCCGGGCATCAGAGCTGAGCGCCCTCGGCGAAGTCGGTCGTACGGGAGAGCGTCTCCCATGCGCGGATCTCCTCGTCCACGGCCGTGCGCGCGGCGTGGACCAGCCGCAGCGCGTCCGAGCCGAGGACGAGGTGGGCCGGCGGCCGCTCGACCGTGGTGATGTGCACGACTGCCTCCCCGGCCTTGGCCGGATTGCCCAGCTGATTCCCGCTGGCCTTCTGCCGCGCTTCGCGGATGGGGGTGAACAGCTCGTCGTAGTCGTCGATGGTCCGCGCGGCGCGTGTCATGGACCGTCCAGCCCAGTCGGTGCGGAAGGAGCCGGGCTCGATCGCCGTCACGTGGATCCCGAACTGTGCGACCTCCTTGCCCAGCGCCTCCAGGATGCCTTCCAGGGCGAACTTGCTGCCGCAGTAGGCCGACATGCCGGGCACGGCCATGAGCCCGCCCATGGAGGTGACGGCCATCAGGTGTCCGCGGCGGCGCCGGCGCATGTGGGGCAGCGCCGCCTGCAGGGTGGCCACCGCCCCGAAGACGTTGACGTCGAACTGTCGCCGCACCTCGGCCAGCGGGGTCTCCTCGAAGGTGCCCTCCAGGCCGTAGCCGGCGTTGGCGACGACGACGTCCAAGGGGCCGACGCTCTGCTCCACTTCGGCGACCACGCCGGAGACGGCGCCGTCGTCGGTCACGTCCAGGATGCGGCCGTGAGCGTGCCCGGGTTCGAGTTCTTCGAAGGCTTGCAGATCCTGCTCCGAGCGGACGGTGCCGACGACGGTGTGCCCGGCGGCCAGGGCGGCTTGGGCCAAGGCGCGTCCGAGGCCCGTGCTGACGCCGGTGATGAGCCAGTTCCGCTTGTCCATTGCTCCTCCAGGAAGGTCTCGCGAAGAGCTGAAGCGCTCCCACACCGAAAAGTCTACACAGTGTCGATTTTTATCGCCGGGGTGTTGATTCCGCTGGGCGGGTCCGGAGTGGGGAGTCAACCGAGCGGCATCGGGCGGCCGTTGGGCCCGGCGCGCCCCTCGTACAAGTGCTGCCCCGGCGAACTACTCGGTGATACCGTGTAGTGGTACTCGGCACTACGTAGTACTGGGGGGATCGAAGAGGAGGTCCGCAATGGACGACCTGACGGAGATGCTGAAGGGCACGCTTGAGGGCTGTGTGCTGGAAATCCTCGACAGCGAGGAGACCTACGGGTACGCCATCACGCGTCGGCTGAATGAACTCGGCTTCGCCGACGTCGTCGAGGGCACGGTCTACACCATCTTGCTGCGACTGGAGAAGAACGGGCTCGTTCAGGTGACGAAACGACCGTCCGGGGTGGGCCCGCCGCGCAAGTTCTATGCACTCAACGATGCGGGGCGCAAAGAACTCGCGAGGTTCTGGGCGAAATGGGAGTACCTCTCATCGCGAATCGACAAGCTCAAGGAGGGCGGGCGATGAATTTCTGGCAGACCATCACCGGCAGCGACCTCACCAGGGAATGGAAGGCGTTCGAGACCCGGGCCGAGGCATTGCCGGCCGACTACCGGGCGGCGTGGGAACAGATCAAGGTTCACCTCACCCCCTACTCGGACTTCACGGGTCGCAACCTGATGCCGATCCTCGACGGTGCCCTGGGGCTGCTCGAAGAAACGGCGGCGGATGGGCAGACCGTTCAAGAGGTGCTGGGCGACGACATCGAGGGCTTCTGCGCGGCGCTGGCCGGCGGAGAAGGGGCGCGGGGCTATCGCGACCGGTGGCGCGAGCAGTTGAACCGTAACGTCGCAAGGAAACTGGGCCGGCTGGGAGGCTGACGTGGGCATCCAAGACATCGTCGAGGGCAAGAAGCAGTGGCGGGCGCACATGGCCCGGGTCAAGGCGCTCCCGCCGGACTACCGGATCGTCTACAGGGAGATCCAGAAGTACTTCTTCAAGGTCGGGCCGGTCGACCTGCTCGACGGGAACCTGCTCTCAGGGATCGTCGATTTCTTCGAGGAGGGCGTCGCGGCCGGCAAGGGGGTCCTGCAACTCATCGGCAACGACGTCGCCGCCTTCTGTGACGACCTGGTCAAGGACTCGCGCACCTACGCGGACATCTATCAGGAGTCCATCAGCCGGAAACCCGGCACGGCCGAGAAGTAGGACCGAGGCGCGGTGAGCCACCGGGCCCTGGCCCGCCCCCGTCGGGGCGGGCCGTCCTGACGAACGCCCCGTGGAGACCGTCCTGGCCCGGCCAGGCGGCGCCCCGGAGAACGTCGTCGACCAGGCCGCCGACGGCGTCGCCGACCCGGCCCGCGGGTTACTCGACCAGGCGCAGCCAGGCCGCCGCGAGCGCCGCGTGACCGGCCGGCGTCGGGTGTACGCCGTCCGCGGCCCAGTACTCCGGCCCGGTCGCCGCGGAGAGTTCGGCGAACATGCCGTCCGCGGCGAGCAGGTGCGCGCCGTATGTTCGGGCGAGGTCGCGCACGACCTGGATCTTCGGGTCCAGGTCGGCCCGCCATTCCTTCCGTATCTCCTCGTCGACGTGCGTGTCACCGGCCTGGACGCTGCCGCTGATCGGCAGGAGGAACGGCTCGATGAGAATCAGCTCCGTGCCCGCCGCGGCCAGCGGCGCGAGCAGGCGGTCGTAAGCTGCCGCGAAGTCCTCCGCGGGGATGACGTGGCCGTCCGGGTCGATCGTGTGCCAGCCCATGTCGTTGACGCCGACGAGGATCGACACCACGTCGGGGCGCGCGTCGAGCACGTCGGTCTGCCAGCGGACTTCCAGATCCATCGTCTTGTGGCCCCCGATCCCGGTGTTCAGCCAGGTCACGGGCCGGTCCGGGTGCCGGAAGCCCCACTCGCCCGCGATGCGCAGCGGGTAGCCGAACCCGAGGCCGTCCTCGCTCTCCAGCCGCTGGCTGTCGGTGATCGAATCTCCGGTGAACATCACGGTGGTTCCCGGGCGAAGGGTGATCGTCATCTGTGGTCCTTGGAATGTCGGAAGGTTGGAAGGTGGGTGGGGGAGGGGAGGGGGCGTCGGGGAACGGGGCGGCGGCTCAGGTTCCGGCAGGGCCGAACCACCGGTCGGCGGCCCGCTCGAACTCCTCCGCGCCGAAGTCGCGATCGGCGGCCCAGGCGACGATGCCGTCCGGCCGGACGAGTACGGCACCCAGTCCGAGGTCGTTCTTCGCCGCCCCGGCCGCGTAACGCAGCCGGCTCTGCCGGCCCGTCGCCGCCTCCCGCAGGCGGTGGTCGGTACTGAAATCGAGCACGACGCCCCGTCCGTCCTGCATCAGGTCGCCGACGCAAGTGCCGTCCGTGAGGCGGAAGTCCGGGGCGTTGTGTCCGACCAGCGGCTGTTCGTCGCCGAGGTCGTGGCGGATCGACGATCCCGAGAGCCTGCCGAACACATAGGTCGTGCCGTCCCGGGTCCCGAGCAGGTCGCGGATCACCCCCTGGAGTGCCTGGCCGTGCGGATCCGGCAGCATGGCCATCGCCTGGGCGCGGGTCCAGTCGAGCACCTGCGCGCCGACCGGGTGGCGTTCGCGGGTGTAGGTGTCGAGCAGCCCGTTCGGCCCGTGCCCGTGCACGGTCGCCGCGAGCTTCCACCCCAGGTTCAGGGCGTCGCCGAGTCCGGTGTTGAGTCCCTGTCCGCCGAGGGGGGAGTGGACGTGCGCCGCGTCGCCCGCGAGCAGTACGCGGCCCTGCCGGTAGGTCGTGGCCTGCATCGCCCGGTCGGTGAAGCTGGAGGCGAGGTGGACTTCGCTCAACGTCACGTCGGTGCCGGACACGCGGCGCAGCACCGTCTGGAGATGGTCGCGGGTCGGTTGCCGCGAGCGGTCGAACGCGCCGCCGTCGAAGTCCAGCACGCCGACGTGCCCTTCGGTGGGCATCCGGATGTACATGCCGGTCGGGGTCAGGTTGATCCCCGGGCGCAGCCGCTCGGCTTCGGCGAGGGTGACGAGCATGGTGTAGCCGGTGAACCGCGGCTCGGTGCCGGCGAATTCGAAGCCCGCCAGCCGACGCACCACGCTGCGTCCGCCGTCGCAGCCGACGCCCCAGCGCGCCGCGTACTCGTCCTCGCCCGCCCGCACGAGCACGCCCTCGTCGTCCTGTGTGATGCCGGAGACGGTGACGCCGCGCCTGATCTCCACGCCGAGCTTGGCCGCCCGCTCGGACAGCACCGATTCGATCGCCGCAAGGTTGGACGCCATGAAGTCCGGTGCCGGGCTGGGCAGTCGGTACGGCAGTGCGGCGAGATCGACGTCGGCCGGGTCGAGCACCATTCCGGCGAAGTGACCCACGCCGCCGCGGATGGGCGGCGGCCCGTCCGCGTCGAGATCCACACCGGGTTCGTCCTGGACTCCGGACGCGGTCTTGAGCGGGTGCAGCATGCCGCGGCGGTGGAACGCCTGGAGGGAGGTGGCGAACAAGCCCCGCATGCCGAGCGGTTCCGCCCGCCACGGGGATCCCGGCTCCGGCTCCCGCTCCAGCACCACGACAGAGCAGCCCGCGAGCCCCAGCTCGCAGGCGAGGAACAGACCGACCGGGCCGGCGCCCACGATCACTACGTCATGCATGAGAAATCCCCTTACGTACAGCGGCAACTCTGCGACCCGCCAAGGCTGCCGGCGGCCGCTCACACCGGGCGCACACGGCGCTGACACGGGGGCGCACCGGCGCTGCCCTGAGGTGAGGACCCGGCGGTGGGTGCGCGAAGATGGGGAGATGGACGGGGGTGCGCGGCTTCGGGTCACGCTGCTCGGCGCCTTTCAGGCGTCGCGCGGTGACGTCGCCCTGCCCGTTCCGGGTGCCCGTCTGCAGGCTCTCGTCGCGCGGCTTGCGCTCGCCGGCGGGCGGGCGGTCGAGCCGGGCGTCCTGGTCGACGCGATCTGGGCCGAGGACCCGCCGACCGGCCCCGCGCACGCCCTGCAGGCCCTCGTCTCACGGCTGCGCCGCACCCTCGGCCCGGCCGGCGACGTCGCGCGGCTCGCGGGCGGTTACCGACTGGCCGTGGACGCGGCCGACGTGGACGCGCTGCGGTTCGAGCGGCTCGCCGCGGAGGGCCGGGACCGCCTGCGTGCCGGCGACCCGCATGCGGCGGCGGCCGTGCTCGGGGAGGCCGTCGCGCTGTGGGGCGACCGTCCCGGCGCCGAGCCCGCGGTCGTCGCCGGGGTGGCGCCCGCCGTCGCGGCCCGGCTGGCCCACGCCTCGGTCGAGGCCGTCACCGACCTCGCCGACGCCGAACTGGCGCGGGGGCACGCGGACACGGCCGCCGTGCGCCTGACCGCCCTGCTCGCCGAGCACCCCGTCCACGAGCGCGCCGCCGCGCTGCTCATGGACGCCCTCACCGCCCAGGGGCGCCAGGCCGAGGCCCTCGCCCGGTACGAGCAGGTGCGCGAAACCCTGGCCGACGTCCTCGGCACCGACCCGGGCGCCGCCCTGCGCGAGCGCCACCTGCGCCTGCTGCGAGCCGACCGGCCCGCCCCCGACGCCGCGCCGGCCAGGCAGAGCAACCTGCCCGCGCCGTTGACCAGCTTCGTCGGCCGCGAACGGGACCTCGCCCGGATCGGCACGCTGCTCGCTGCCGGGCGCCTGGTCACCGTGGTCGGTCCCGGCGGTGCCGGGAAGACGCGCCTCGCCGTCGAGGCCGCCCGCCGCCACCGGTCCGGGTACCGCGACGGCGTCTGGATGATCGACCTCGCCTCGGTCACCGAGCCTGTCGAGGTCGGCGCGGCGCTGCTGGCCGCTATCGGGCTGCGCGGCGCAGTGCTGTTCGAGGCGTCGGCCAAGCTGCGCGGCGACCCGGTGGGCGAACTGGACGTACTGGCCGACGAGTTGGGCGGCCGGGAGAGCCTGCTCGTGGTGGACAACTGCGAGCACCTCGTCGACGCCGTGGCGCATCTGCTCTCGGAGCTGCTGGCCCGCTGCGCCGGGCTGCGGGTACTGGCCACCAGCCGGGAGCCGCTGGCGATCGACGGCGAGACGCTCGTCCCGCTCGGCCCGCTCACTCTTCCCGAACCGCACGCGGACCTCGAAGAGGCCCGCCGGACGGCGTCGGTGCTGCTGTTCGTCGAGCGGGCGGCGGCCGTGCGGCCCGGGTTCGACGTCGACGAGCGCAACCTCGGCGACGTGCTGCGCATCGTGCGCAGCCTGGACGGCCTGCCGCTCGCCCTTGAGCTGGCCGCGGCCCGCCTGCGCACCTTCTCGCTGCCCGACCTGGCCGCCGGGCTGTCCGACCGGTTCCGCCTGCTGACCACCGGCAGTCGGAACGCCTTCCCCCGGCACCGCACGCTGCGCGCGGTCATCGCGTGGAGCTGGGACCTGCTCGGCGCGGACGCGCGTACGGTCGCGGAGCGGATCGCGGTGCTGCCCGGGGACGTCACGCCGGCCTCGGCCACCGCGGTCTGCGCCGGCACCGCGGTACCGGCCGGTGAGGTCCGGGAGCTGCTCGCGGGCCTGGTCGACCGGTCGTTGCTGCAGCTCGCGCCGGACACCGGCCGCTACCGGATGCTGGAGACGATCCGCGAGTACGGCCTGCAGCGCCTGGCCGAGCAGGGCGCCCGGACCGCCGTGCGGGACCTGGCCGCCCGTTACTTCGCCGAGCTGGTCGCCCGCCACGACCCGCGGCTGCGCGGCCCCGAACAGCTCGACGCACTGCAGGTGTTCCGCGCCGAGTACGACAACGTGCTCGCCGCGCTGCGCCACCTCCACGACACCGGCGACGCCGACCGCGCGATCGGGCTCGCGGTGAATCTGATCTGGTGCTGGCACATGCTCGGCCGGCACGTCGACGCGGCCTACTGGCTCGGTGCGGCGGTCGCGTTGCCGGCCGAGCGGCCGAGTGCGGAGCGCGACATCGCCGAGGGGCTGCTGCTGCTCAACTTCATCGCCAAGCCGAGTGCGCTGGTCAACGACGCGGCCGAGGAGCGGCAGGAGGAACTGCGGTTGCTCACCGAACGGCTGCGGAGCCACCCGGAGTTGCCGGGCTTCGGCGGTGCGCTGATCGCGATCAGGCTGGTCGCCCTGGAGCAGGACGGCGCGTCGTCGACGGTCATCCGGCGGCTGGTCGACGGGCCGGACGTGTGGCTGGCCGGGCTGGCCCGCATGTTCCGGGCCCACTTCGCCGAGAACGAGGGCCACCTCGATCAGGTCCGGAGTGACCTGCTCGCCGCGCTGGACTGCTTCGACCGGGCAGGCGACCGCTGGGCCCTGACCAGGGCGCTGCCGCTGCGCGCGCTGCTGCGGCAGTACGACGGCGACCTCGACGGTGCGCTCGCCGACCTCGACGAGGCCAAACGGCTGGCCCGCGAGTTCGGGTCGCTCGGCCTCAGCGACGAGATCTTCATCGATCTGCGCCGGATCGATGTGCACGAGCGGCGCGACGAGACCGTGCGAGCGAAGAAGATCATCGCGGTGGCCCGGGAGCGCGCGCTGCGCTCGGCCTCACCCGAGCTGGCGATTCTGCTCGACGCGCGGGAGGCGGCTCTGCGGGCGCGGATCGGTGAGCCGGAACGGGCGCGCGAGCTGGTCGAGTCGGCCGAGACCGGGCTGTCCGAGCAGTTCCCGCCCGCCGGCGCCCACGGGCAGGCGCTGGTCGCCATGGTGCGGGGCGTGCTCTGTGTCGAGCTCGGCGACGGGCCGGGCGCCGAGGAGGCGTTGGGCCGGGCGTACGCGGCGGCGGTCGACAGCAGGGACATGCCGTTCGCCGCGACGGTGGTGGTGACCGTGGCCGGCCTCGCCGCGCTGTACGGGCGGCATCGGGACGTGGCCGTCCTGCTGGGCGCGGCGGCCCGTCTGCGGGGCGCCCACGACCGCACCGATCCGCAGGTCCGCCGGCTGACCGGCCGCAGCCGGGTCGCGCTCGGCGACCAGTGCTTCGCCGAGGCGTATGAGACCGGCTGGCAGTTGGACGGGCCGGCGGCCCTGACCCGGACCGATCCGGCGCGGCTGCGCCGCGTGGCGCTGTCCGCGTCACCTTCCGAACCGGGTGGCGCCGAGGTGCGGCGGGCGTAGGCCCGAAGACCAGCAGTAGGTGCAACCCGACCAGGGACAGAGCCTGGTCGTGACGGCTACGCCGACCCCTTCGACCGCCTTCCGGCGCCCCCAAGCCGACTGTGTCGCGCGTCACATCCCACCCGTGTCACGTCCGGGCCCCCTGCTCCCATCTGGTGGGCGTCCGCAAACGAGCCGAGGAGACAGAACGATGGACGCACAGCAGGGGACCGGCACGGCGACCGCGCACCGCGTGGTGATCCTGGGAGCGGGATACGCGGGCATGGGCGCGGCCGTCCAACTCGCGGCCCGGCTGAAGGGGCGCGACGGGGTGCGGGTGACCGTGGTGAACGCGCAGGAGCGGTTCACCGAGCGCATGCGGCTGCACATGACGGCGACCGGGCAGGGGCTCGCCGAGTTCAGCATCCCGGAGCTGCTGGACGGCACGGGCGTGCGGTTCGTGCGCGGCTGGGTCACGGCGGTGGACGCCGACGCCCGCACCGTGCGGATCGACGACGACCGGGTGCTGGCCTACGACACGCTGGTGTACGGGCTGGGCGGGGCCGCCGACACCTCGGCGGTCCCGGGGGTCGAGGACCACGCGTACACCCTGAACGGCGCCCAGGACGCCGAGTTGCTGGCCGACCGGCTGGCACGGCTCGGCGGCGGCACGGTGGTGGTCGCGGGCAGCGGCCTGACCGGCATCGAGTCGGCCGCGGAGATCGCCGAACGGTACCCGCGGTCGAACGTGGTGCTGCTGGGCCGGCAGGAGCCCGGCGCGGCCATGAACCCGCGGGCGAGGGCGTATCTGCGCGCCGCGCTCGACCGGCTGGGCGTCCGGGTGCGCGCCGGCGTCGAGGTGGTGAAGGTCCTGCCCGACGCGGTGGAGTTGGCGGGCGGGGAGAGCGTCGCCGCCGACGCGGTCCTGTGGACGAGCGGCACCCGGGTGTCGCCGCTGGCGGCCGCCGCCGGCCTGGCCGTCGACGAACACGGGCGGGTCCGCACCGACGCCGCGCTGCGCTCGGTGTCCCACCCAGAGGTGTACGCGATCGGCGACGCGGCCGCGATCCGCCAGGGCTACGGAGTCATGCACGGCACCTGCCAGGGCGGCATGCCGACCGGGGTGCACGCCGCGCTGTCGATCGACCGGGCGCTCAGGGGCAAGCAGCCCAAGCCGTTCCGCTTCGGCTACTACCACACGCCGGTGAGCCTGGGACGCCGTGACGCCGTGGTGCAGTTCACCCGGCCCGACGACAGCCCGCGCCGGATCTGCCTGACCGGCCGCACGGCCGTCCGGTACAAGGAGACGGTGACCGCCTCGCCCTGGCCGACCTACGGCCGTATGAAGAAGATGCCCGCCTCGGGCGCGATCTGGCCGCGCGGCGGCCGCTTCACCCGCAACCAGGAGGCCCGGTGACCACCCCGTCCGCCCACCCCGGCCAGCAGGTCTTCCACGAGCACCGGCGGTTGCTGTTCTCCGTCGCCTACCGCCTCCTCGGCAGCGCCGCCGACGCCGAGGACGCGGTCCAGGACGCCTGGATCAAATGGTCCGCCGCGGACCGCTCCCAGGTGGCCGACCCCAAGGCGTACCTGACGCGCATCGTCTCGAATCTGGCGCTGGAACGGCTGCGTTCCAACCGGCACAAGCGGGAGACCTATGTGGGGCCGTGGCTTCCGGAGCCCATCCTCACCGGCGGGGACGCCTCCGAGGCCGTCACGGACGCCGAGTCGGTGTCGATGGCGATGCTGGTGGTGCTGGAGACGCTCAGCCCGCTGGAGCGCGCGGTGTTCGTGCTGAAGGAGGTCTTCGACTTCAGCCACGCCGAGATCGGGGAGGCGGTGGAGCGTTCCGAGGCCGCGGTGCGGCAGGCCGCGCACCGTGCTCGCGCGCACGTGCGGGCCCGGCGGCCGCGCTTCGCCGCGGACCGGTCGCGTCAGCGCGAGGCCACCGAGCGGTTCTTCGCCGCCGCGACCGGTGGTGATGTCAACGCCCTGATGGAACTGCTCTCCCCGGACGTCACGCTGTGGACCGACGGCGGCGGCAAGGTCCGCCAGGCCCTGCGGCCGGTCGTGGGCGCGGCCACGGTGGCCGGCTGGTTCGCGGCCATCGGCACCGTTACCTACCAGGGCGTCGATCCCGCCGACATGAAGGCCGAGCTCGTCGAGATCAACGGCGGTCCCGGCCTGGTGTTCAGCGCACCGGGCCGGGTGATCGCCACCGTGACCTTCGACTTCGACGCCGACGGCCGCATCGTCACCCTCCACAACGTGGCCAACCCGGACAAGCTCCAGGCCGTCGCCGAGGGCACCACGTACGACGTCGGAACGCACTGAGCCTCGTCGCCGTGTCCGTTCCGTGGAGGTGCCGAAGCGGAGGGCGACGGTGGCGGGGTGGCGGGCCGGCGGGTCGTCACTTGTGGTCGTGCAGGAAGGCGGGGATGCCGTCGCGGGTCGGGTAGTTCGGTATGGGGGCCGCCGCGCCTTGGAGGAACGCGGTGATGACGGCGGCGGCTCGGTCGTTGTTGTCGTCGAGGCCGTTCCACATGTGGTGTCCGACTCCGGGCATGTACTGCGTGCGCTGGATGGCGGGGTCAGCGGCGAGAACGGCGGTCTCCCATTGGCGGACCTGGGAGGAGCACTCGGCGATCATCAGCATCGCGGGGGTTCGGGAGTGCCTCAGCTGCGGGGCGATGGCGGGTGAGTCCTGCACCGTCTGCTGGATGTGGAGGCTGGCGGCGGGGCTGAAGGAGAAGTTCCGCGCGGTGTCCTCGGTCGGGATGCGGTGCGCGTCGCGCGCACAGTAGGCGGATGCGGTGTCGCTGCCGAGGTCGGCGGAGGTGAACGCGTTGTCGCCCTCGGCCTGTCCGATCAGCCCGGTGTCGGGGGTGAGCAGTCCGAGCCTCATGAGGCCGAACGCGGTGGCGTAGCGGGGGAGGTGTGTCGAGCGCGGTCCGGTCACGGCCGGCGCGAGTCCCTTCGCGGAGGGTCGGCCCTGGTGTCCGGCGATGCGCGTGGTGGGGCCGTCCATCGGGCCGGGTTCGGCGATGATCGCCCGGTGCAGGCGTGCGGCGACGTGCGGATCGGCCAGGGCCCGGGTGAGCACGACCCCGCCCGAGGAGAAGCCGAGGACGTCGACCCTGCCCTTGTCCAGGCGGTCGACGAAGGCGGCGAGGTCACGGACCGACCTGGAGATCGTGTACTGGGCCATGGGGAGCAGGTCGCTTCGTCCGCCGCCTGCCTGCTCGTAGGTGTAGACGTCGTAGCCCCGGCGTGCCAGGAGTTGCAGGAACCGGTGGTCGATCAGCGAGATGCCGCGGACCGGCCCGCCGTTGAGGTACACGAGCGGGGTGGCGCGCCGGGTGCCGGGTTTCGCGGGCGGGTAGTGGTACACCGCGACCCGGCTGCCGGTGGCCAGGCTCCAGTGCTGGGTGGCCACGAACGGCAGGGCGGGCAGGTGCCGCGGGGCCGTCGGTTCGGTCGGGACGCAGACCGACGCCGTCAGCGCTGCCGCGGCAACCACCGGCAGGAACGGCCGGAGCCGCGCCGCCCGGGTGCGACGGCGCCCCCGCCACAGTGCGGCGGCAGTTCCGAATCCGAGGGCCGCCCACCATGCGGCGAACCCCGAGCCTGCCCCGTCGGTGAGGACGATCAGGGCGAGGAAGACGACGACCAGGGTCGCGACGGCGGCCAGGGCCGGCAGTAAGCGCCGGGTGAAACGGGCAAGGCGGAGGGCGGACCTGGGCACGGCGGACGTGGGCATGACGGGTCTCCGAGGTTTCAGAACGCTGTTTCAAAACGACGTTATCAGAGCGGGTAGGCTTCTCGTCATGGGTAGGCCGAGGACGAACGACGAAACCGTCAAAGAGCGACTCGTCGAGTGCGCCACCGAGTTGCTCGCCACCCGTCCGCGGGAGTCGGTCGCGGTGCGCGCCGTGGCGACGGCCGCCGGTGCGTCGACGACGGCGGTGTACTCCCTGTTCGGCGGCAAGGACGGGCTGATCGCAGCGGTACGCGACAGGGCCGTCGCCGGCCTGTTCCAGGCCCTGTCGGCGGTGCCGGCCTCCGAGGACGCCCTCGTCGACCTCCAGGCGCTGGCCGCCGCGTACCGGCGTTGGGGGCGCGAACACCGCCACCTGTACACGGTGTTGTTCGGCGGAGTGCAGTCCTTCGAGCCGACCGGGGCGGTCGGTACCGGCGACCCCGTGCGGCCGCTGGTCGCGGCGATCGATCGCGCAGTGGCGGACTCCGCCCTCGACGGCGAGACGACGTCGATCGCCGTCTCGCTCTGGGTGACCCTGCACGGGCTGGTGACGCTCGAACTCGCCGGGGCCCTCGACGCCCCCACGGCGGAGGCCGCGTTCCGGTCGACGATCCAGGCCGCGCTGCGCGGCTGGGCGACCCCCGCGGCGTTCCGCCGCCTTCACGACGAGCCCGCGCCCTGACGGCGAGGGCGCCCGACGCCCGTCCAGGCAGTGGGGAGACGCCTGGTGATGCCGTGCGGCCCGACCGGCCGGCTTCCCCGCGAACCTCCTTCCAACTTCCTTCTACGGCTGCCGGACCACGAGCGGAACGCGTCCGGTCAGGACCCCGTCCCTGCCCCCGGACGGGCCGTTGCCGCCATGAGCGCGACGGTGGAGGGATGCCGCGGGTCGGTGTGAATCTGTCGGGCCGGGCCCTGTTCGACGACCTCTCCGGCGTCGAGGACGGCGATGCGGTGGGCCAGGGCCGCGGTGTCCAGGTCGTGGGTGATCAGGATCAGGGACAGGTCCTCGCGGTCGTGGAGCAATGTGGTGAGGACGTCGAGGATGCCGCGGCGGGCGACCGCGTCCAGGCCGGAGGTGATCTCGTCGCAGATGAGGACGCGGGGGCGGGCGAGCAGGGCGCGGGCGAGGGCGGCGCGCTGGAGTTCGCCGCCGGACAGCTGGTCGGGACGTCGGCGGGCGAGTTGCTCGGGGAGGCCGAGGGCGGTCAGAGTGGTCAGGGCTTCGGCCTCGGCGGCGCGGGGGTCGGTGGCCCGCAGGCGGACGGCGGTGCGGGCGACCTGGTCGAGGACCCGGTGGCGGGCGTCGAAGGCGGCGCGGACGTCCTGGAAGACGTACTGCACGGCCGCCAACTGCGCCCGGCTGCGGTGGCGCAGACTGCGCGGCAACGGGCTGCCGTCCAGCAGGATCCGGCCGTCGTACTCGCGGTGCAGTCCGGCCAGGCACCGGGCAAGGGTGGTCTTGCCGCTGCCGGAGCGGCCGACGACGGCCAGGCATTCGCCCGGGCGGAGGTCCAGCTCCAGGGCCCGGAGCGCCGCGGCCGCGCCGCGTCCCCCGTCGCGATGGCGCGCGGTGAGGCCGCTCACGCGCAGTGCGGCCTCCCCGGTCGCGGACTTCACGGCGGGGAGGGAGCCGGTGAACGGGGGCTCACCGGCGAGCAGTTGGCGGGTCCACTCGTGCCGGGGCGCGCGCCAGAGGCGCTCTGCCGGACCGGACTCCACGACCCGGCCCGCCCGCATGACGAGCACCTCGTCGGCGAGCGCACGCACGATGTCCAGGTCGTGGCTGAGCAGGACGACGGCGATACCGCGTGCCGCGACGGCGGCCAGCTGATCGGCGACGCGGCTCTTGGTCAGGGCGTCCTGGCCGGTGGTGGGCTCGTCGGCGACGATGACGCGGGCGCCGAGCAGGAGTGCCTGGGCGAGCACGACGCGTTGCTGCTGTCCACCGGAGAGCTGGTGCGGATGGCGCCGCAACATGCTCTCGCCGCCCGGGAGTTGGGCGTCGGCCAGGGCGCGCAGGACGCGTTCGCGGGCCGCCGCTCGGCGTTCGCCGCGGGGGAGGTGGCGTACCTGCGTGCGGGCGATGTCGGTCAGGAGGGCGGCGAGGCGGCGGGCGGGGTTGAGGACGGCAGCCGGGTGCTGGGGGATGTAGCCGATCGGGCCGTCGGCGGCCAGGCGTACGTCGCCGGTCACTTGGGCGCCGGGCGGGTACTCGCCGAGCAGCGCGAGACCGGTGGTGGTCTTGCCGCTGCCGGAGGCGCCCACCAGGGCGGTGACCTGGCCGGCCGGGGCCCGCAGGCGCACGCCGTCGACGATCGGCCGGCCGCCGACCACGACGCGCAGATCGCGGAGCTCGGCCGGCGGAGCGGCGGGATGGGGGGACCCGGCCGGTGTGCCGGTCCCGTGCGTCGTGCCGGTCTTGTGGTTCATGGGCGTACCGCACTCCCTGGCCGGTTCCGGAGGGTTCTCGTCATGGCGTTCCGGCGTGTGGCCCGCACCCGGGCGGGCCGGTGGCCGCTGTCCAACGCGGCGTCGAAGAGCAGGTTGGTGCCCGTCGTCAGGGCCACGATCAGCAGGGCCGGTACGACGGCGGCCCACGGCTGGACGAACAGGCCGATGCGGTTGCGGTCGACCATGACCGCCCAGTCGGCGGCGTCCGGCGCGACACCGACGCCGAGGAACGCCGCCGTGGCGACCAGGTACAGCACACCGGTCAGCCGGGTTCCGAGGTCGGCGGCGAGTGTGCGCAGCGTGCAGCGGCCGACGTGGCCGACGGCCGTGCGCCACCACGTCTCGCCCTGCATGCGCAGCGCTTCCACCGCGGGCCGGGCCGCGGCCTCCGCCGCGGCCGCGCGCACGATACGGGCCGCATCGGGCACGTTGACCAGCGCGACCAGCAGGGCGAGGCCGACCGGGCCGGGTGTGAACACCGATGCCACCAGCAGGATCAGCAGGAGCGACGGCACGGCGAGCAGCACGTCCAGCGGCCGCATCAGCAGTTCCTCCAGCCAGCGGCGGTGGGTGAGGGCAGCGGCCAGGCCGGCGGGGAGGGCGACCAGGTAGGAGAGGGCGGTGGCGGCGAGCGCGGTCACCACGACCGGACGGCCCCCGTGCAGCACCTGCTGCCACACGTCCCGGCCCACGAAGTCGGTGCCCAGCCAGTGCGCGTGGCCGGAGGTGAACGACGTCGTCCGTGGGCCCGGGTCGCCCGCGACCAGCGGGCCCAGGAGGGCGAGCGCGAGGGGTACGGCGATGATGCCCGCCGCGAGGGCGAAGCGGCCGGTGCGCGAGGAGTTCACGCGGCCACCCCCGCCCGGGGCGCGAGCCGATGGGCGACCAGGTCGGCGCCGAGGTTCAGGACGACGGTCAGGACGCCGAACAGCACGGCGAGGCCCTGCACCACGGGCACATCGCGCTCGGCGACGGCGTTGAGCAGGACGGTGCCGAGCCCCGGGACCGCGTAGAGCGCCTCGACGACGATGACGCCGCAGAGCAGCCAGTCGACGGTGCGCGCCAGGTGTTGCGCGGCAGCGGGGAGGGCGCCGGGCAGGGCGTGGGCGAAGTGGATGCGGGCCCCGGAGACGCCGTAGCGCCGGGCCTGTGCCACGTACGGGGAGGCGAGTGCGTCGATCATGCCGGCGCGCACCAGGCGGGCCAGTGAGCAGACGGGGCGGGAGAGCAGGACCAGGACGGGCAGGACCAGGGCGGCGGGGTGGGCGAGCAGATCCGTGCCGTAGCCGAGGGCGGTCGGCGGCAGCCAGTCCAGCCGGAGCGCCAGGACCGTCACCAGCAGCACGCCGAGGGCGAACTCCGGTACCGCGTACACGGCGAGCGTGCCGGAGCTGACCAGCCGGTCGATCGGCCCTCCGGCGTGCCGGGCGGCCAGCATGCCGAGGCCGAAACCGAGCGGTACCAGCAGCGCCACGGTGACCGCGGCCAGCAGCAGGGTGGGGCCGAAGCCGTCGGCCAGGTACGTGCTCACCGGGCGTCCGGAGATGAGCGACGTGCCGAGGTCCCCGTGGAGCAGCCCGGTCGCCCAGTCCACCAGCCGCTCGGCGAGGGGCCGGTCCAGGTGCATCGCCTCGCGCAGGGCCGCGAGCCGCGCGGGATCCGGCTGGTCCGCGGCGAAGGCGACGGCGGCGTCGCCCGGCAGGGCCTCGGTGAGCGCGAAGACGAGCAGTACCACCGCCACGGTCTGCGCGACGCCGAGGAGCAGTCGCCGGACGATGAAGGAGCGCAGGCCGCTCACCCGAGCCACACCTTGTCGAAGCGGGCCCAGTCCAGGGTGTTGGCGGGTGCCTTGTCCTCAACTCCCCTCAACTTGGGCGAAGTTCCGAGGATCCAGTCCGCGAACGCCCAGACTAGGAAACCGCCTTCGGCGTGCAGACGGCGCTGCATCCGCGCGTACACGGCGGCCCGTCGGGTCGTGTCGCGGGTGGACTGCGCCTGTTGGTAGAGCGCGTCGAAGTCCTTGTGCTTCCACTTGGTGGCGTTGGTGGGGGAGTCGGACAGGAGGCGCTGGGAGATGTGCGCGTCGATGGGCAGGGCGCCGGAGCGGTAGCAGCACAGGGTGCCGTTGTCGAGGGTGTCGCTCCAGTACGAGTCCTTGCTGCCCGTCCGCACGTCCACGGTGACGCCCGCCTTCGCTGCCTGGTCGCGGAAGATGCCGGCGGCCTCGGTGAAGCCGGCGGCGACGGCCGAGGTGTCCAGGGTGACCTTCAGTCCTTCGGCGCCGGCCTGTTTGAGCAGGTGGCGGGCTTGGTCGAGGTCCTGGGAGCGTTGCGGGAGGCCGTCGGCGTAGTACTCGTAGCCCTTGCCGAACAGGTCGTTGCCGATCGTCCCGGCGCCGGACAGGGCGCCCTCGACGAGTTCCCTGCGGTCGGCGATGAGGAAGAACGCCTGGCGCACCCGCTTGTCGTCGAAGGGCGGCCGATCGGTCTTCATGCAGAACGCCTGCATGGCGCTGTTGCGGAGCCGGACGATCTGGATCCGCCCGCCGCCCTCGTGGGCGCGGGCCGTGGTGGGGTTCAGCTCGTGCGCGTACTCGACCTGGCCGCCGAGCAGCGCGTTGACGCGGGTGGACTCCTCGTTGGCGACGACGAATTCGAGTTCGTCGAGGTGGGGGGCGCCGTCCCAGTAGTCGTCGGAGCGGCGGAAGACGGCGGAGCGGCCCGGTGCGAAGGACACGAACCGGAAGGGGCCGGACCCGATCGGCGCGCGGTCGAAGTCGGTGGCGTGCTCGGGCACGATGTACGCCCCGAACGCGGCCAGGACGTTGGGGAATTCGGCGGTCGGCCGGCGGAGCACGAACTCGACGGTCCGCCGGCCGGTGGCACGGCTGGCGTCGAGGTCGATCGGTTCCAGGGACGCCTTGGCGCGGAACGCCTTCTTCGGGTCGGCGATGCGCCGGTAGCTGTGCAGGACGTCCCGGGCGGTCACCGGCCTGCCGTCGTGGAAGGTCGCCTCGCGCAGGGTGACCCGCCAGCGGTCCAGGGTCCCGTTCGGTTCCCACTTCTCGGCGAGGCGGGGGCGGGCGGACAGGTCGGCGCCGTAGTCGGCGAGCTTGTCGAAGAGCGCCTTGGCGCGGGCGACGTCGACGAACAGGTTGGAAAGGTGCGGATCGAGGGTCTCGCTCGCGCCACCGCCCGCGAAGGCGGCGCGCAGCCGTCCCCCGCGCCGGGGCGGGCCGTTCTCCTCCCGGTCGGCGTGCTCGGCACCGCCGCAGCCGGTCAGGGCCAGGGTGCCCAGGGTCGCGGCGCCGGTGGCGGCGAGGAAACCGCGGCGGCGCAGGCCGGGGAAGCGTTCGTCGGGCATGAGGGTGTCCTTGAGGTGTGGTGGGGAGGAGCGGTCAGCGGCGGGTGGCGCGGCGGGCTACGAGGTGCAGGCGGTCGGCGTCGGTCGCCGCGCCGGGCAGCCGGCCCTCGTGCCAGGCGGGTTCGGTGCGCGGACCGGGCCCGTCGTGCAGTTCGAGCACTTCGAAGCCGTGCGCGGCGAGCACGTACCGCAGTTCCTGCGGGAACAGCAGCCGCCAGGCGGACCGCTGCTCGACGGCGTCCGATCCGTCGTCGGCGGACCAGATGCGGGTCCGGCGCAGGAGCTGGGCCGTACGGTCCACGGTGAGCCTGGTCGTCGACCGGTACGCAGTGCCCTGCCAGGTGAAACGGTCGACGGTGGGCGCATCGAGCAGGCCGGTGCGGCCCAGGAAGTACGCGCCGTTGCGCATCTCCGCGACCAGCAGACCGCCCGGGACCAGCGCGCGGCGGCAGGAGGACAGGAAGCCCACCAGCTGGTCGTTGGTGTGGCAGTACAGCAGGGCGCTGTCCAGGCACACCACGGCGTCGAACGCGTCCCGGCCGAGCTCGAACCGGCGCAGGTCGGCGCGGACGTACACCGGCCCGGGGTGGTGCGTACGGGCGTACCCGAGCATCTCCTCCGACAGGTCGGTCCCGGTCACCCGGCGGCCGGCGCCGTGCAGATGGGCGGCGTCGCGGCCGGTGCCGCAGCCGGCGTCCAGTACGCGCGGACCGGCGCCGTGCCGCCGCAGGCAGTCCTCCGCCCAGCGTCCGGCACGCCGGTCGGGGTCGGGGAAGCGGGCCTCGTACAGCTCCGGGTTGTCGGTGAGGAGGTTGCGGGCGGTGGTGCCCGTCGTGGAGGTCATGTCGGCTCCTTCCTCAAACCGTCGCCGGTACGGCGGACTGCTGGGGAGTCGGCAGCGAGCCGAGCCGCCGCAGCCAGGCCACGCCCGCCGCGGAGGCGAGGCCGAACAGGGCGCAGCACGCCCAGGGCAGCCAGCCCGCGTCGTCCCGCGCGCCGGTGTCCATGGCCCAGCCGACGACCGTGTTGCCGACGGCGGCGGCGATGCCCGACACGACGTAGAAGATCCCGAAGTACGTGCCGGTCAGCTCGGGGCGGCCGAAGTCGGGGACGAGCTCCATCACGAAGGGCTGGGCCACCATCACGCCGAGGTAGAGCAGAAGGGCGCCGAGGAGGACGGGCACGGCGCCGAGCCATCCGGCGGCGTCCGCCGCCAGCGCCGGCGGCAGGAACGCCACCCCCATCACGGCGAGTCCGACCGCGATCCAACGCGCCCGGCTGCCACGGGACGTCAGGGCCCGCGTGAGGCGCAGTTGGAGCGCGAGGTTGGACACGGTGCCGACGAGGAAGACGATGCCCGCCGCGCCGTCCCAGCCGGTGGCCCGCCGCGCCCCGTCGGGCAGCAGCAGGTACAGCTGGTTCTCCAGGGTGAACATGCCGACCATGGCGAGCGCGAAGGCCAGGAAGGCACGGTTGCCCAGGACTTCGCGCCAGTCCGCGAACACGGTGCCCTTGCTCGGCGTGACCTGGCGGGCGGGCAGTACCAGGGCCTGGGCGATCGTGAGGACCGCGAAGATCCCGGCCGCGGTCAGGGCGGAGGTACGGAAGTCCACCAGCAGCAGCGCGCTGCCGAGCAGGGGGCCGATCAGCGCACCCGTCGTGGCGAACATGCTGAACAGGGCGAACGCCTCGGCCTTGCGCGCGTCGGCCTCCTGGGCGAGGTAGGTGCGCACGGCCGGGTTGAACAGCGCCCCGGCGAAGCCGCTGAGGACGGAAGCGGCGAGCAGCAGGGGCAGGCTGTCCCCGAGGGCGAACAGTGCGAACCCGACGGTGCGCAGCGCACAGCCGGCGATGATCACGCCCCGCGCACCGAGCCGGTCGGAAGCGGAGCCGCCCACGATGAACAGGCCCTGCTGGCTGAGGTTGCGCACGCCGAGGACGACACCGACGGCGGCCGCCGACAGGCCCAGGTCCTCGCCGAGGTGGGTGGCGAGATAGGGGATGAGGAGGTAGAAGCCGGTGTTGACGCCGAGCTGGTTGACCAGCAGGAGCTGGACCGCGAGCGGGAAGCGGCGTATCTCATGCCAGGTCTTCACGGCCCACCTCCCGCGGCTCCACGCCGAGTCCGGGCAGGGCACCGGCGCGTACGAAGCCGTCCTCGCCCCCGATCCCCGTCCACGGGTCGTGCGCGAGCAGCAGATGCCCGTCGAGGTCGACCCAGCGGGCGCGGTCGGCGAGGTGCACGGCGGGGGCGAGTCCGAGGCTGCTGGCGGTCAGGCAACCGAGCATCAGCCCGGTGCCGCTGCCTTCGAGCAGTGCGGCGATGCGCAGCGCCGCGTGCACGCCGCCGCACTTGGCGAGCTTGACGTTGATGCCGTGGACCCGTCCGGCCAGCCGCCGGGCGTCGTCGAAACCCACGGCGTCCTCGTCGGCGATGATCGGCAGGGGCGACTTCTCGGCGAGCGAGCCCAGGGCGTCGGGGTCGCCCGGAGCGAGGGGCTGTTCCACGGCCGCCACGCCCAGGTCGGCGAGGCGGGGCAGCAGGGCGGTGGCCCGGGCCGTGCTCCAGGCACCGTTCGGGTCGACCAGCAGCCGTGCCCCGGGCGCCGCGTCGCGGATGACACGGATGCGCTCCATGTCGTCCTCGGCATCGGGCGCGCCCGCCTTGACCTTGAGCACCTCGAAGCCGTCGGCGGCCAGACGCCGGGCCTCGGCGGCGGCGCGTAGGGGCGACATGATGCCGAGGGTCCGGGCCGTGGCGGCGACCGGGGCGACGCGCGCACCGAGGAGCCGGTGCACGGGACGTGCCGCCCGCTTGCCGACCAGGTCGAGCAGCGCGGCGTCCACGGCGGCGATCACGGCCGGGGGAGTGTCCGCGCCGGCCAACTCGCCCGCCCGCAGGGCCTCCAGGGCACTCTCGGGGTCGGCGAAGCGGCGAAGGGCCGTGCCGACGGCGGCGAAGAGCCCTTGGAGCGTCTCGGTGCCGAGACCCTGGTAGACGCTCGTCACGGCCTCGCCGTGGCCGTGCAGGCCGTCGTGTTCGACGGTCAGCCACACGGCTTCCCGGGCGGACATCGTGGAGCGGGAGATGCGCAGCGGCTCGGTGAGTTCGAGGCGTACGGTGCGCCGGCTGGCCTTCATGGGTTCCTTTCCGAAGGGGGAGTGGCCCGGAGCGGATCGGCGACGCGCGTGCACCGCGCCCAGCCGGTGGCCTCGGCCGCGCGGGGGTGGGGGATCTCGACGGGCCGGACGGCCGCGGCGGACGGGGCGAGGCCGTGCGCGGCGGCGAAGCCGTCGTCGTAGACGGTGCCGAGGTAGCGGTGCGGGCCGTCGGGGAAGACGGTCGCGACCACCGCGCCGGGATGCACACGGGAGGCCCAGGCCGCGACCCGCGCCACCGCCCCCGTGCTCCAGCCGCCGCTGACGAAGCTGCCGCGGGCCAGGCGGCGGCAGCTGTCCACCGCCTCGGCCGGGCCGACCCAGTGGACCTCGTCGAAGGCGTCGTAGGCGACGTTGCGCGGGTGGATGCTGCTGCCCAGGCCGCGCATCAGCCTCGGGCGGGCCGGCTGGCCGAAGATCGTCGACCCGGTGGCGTCGACGCCGATCAGCCGCAGCGCGGGCCAGTGCCGACGCAGCGGGCCGATGATCCCGGCGCTGTGCCCGCCGGTGCCGACGCTGCACACCAGGACGTCCACATGGTCCAGCTGCACGGCGAGTTCGGCGGCGAGCGAGGCGTAACCGGCGGTGTTGTCGGGGTTGTTGTACTGGTCGGGCCAGTAGGCGTCGGGCAGCACCGCGAGCAGCTCGCGCAGCCGGGCCAGCCGGGCCGCCTGCCAGCCGCCTTCGGGGGCCGGCCGGTCCACCAGTTCGAGACGCACCCCGTGGCTGCGCAGCAACTGCCGTACGGAAGGCTCCAGTTCGCTGTCGCCGACCAGTGCGACGGGGTGGCCGAGGGCCTGTCCTGCGAAGGCGAGCCCGATGCCGAGTGTGCCCGACGTGGACTCCACCACCGGTGCGCCGGGACGCAGTTCACCGCGTGCGCGGGCACCCAGCAGCATCGACACCGCGGCGCGCGCCTTCATACCGCCCGCGCCGAGACCTTCGAGCTTGGCCCAGAAACCGGGGTGCGGACCCGCCAGCTCGGTGGTGATGCGCACCAGCGGCGTGCGGCCGAGCAGGGTGAGCAGCTCCGGGCGGGCGACGACCGGCCCGACGTCGGTCACGGTCACTGGGAGCCTCCGGGACGGTCCGCGCGGTGACGGTGGTGGTAGCGGTGGACGGTGCCGGGGCCGCCGTCCAGCCAGAAGAAGGGGTACGGCTCCGCGCACACCGCGCTCACCCCGTGACCGAGGAAGCGCGGCAGGACCGCGCTGCCGGTCTGGGCGAACATCACCAGCTGCTTGCCGTACCGCAGCGCGTGCTCCCGCAGCGGCTCGAAGGTTCCGTTGCCCAGCGTCATCCCGGACACCAGCAGCGCCGCGCACGGCCCGGCCGCGGCGAGCGCGTCGGTGACGACCGGCTCGTCCCACTCGGTCGTCCCGCCCTTGAGGTCGCACGGCACGTAACCGAGGCCGCGCGAACGCAGCTCTTCCAGCAGCGAGTTGACGACACCCACCACGAGCACCGTCGCCCCCGGCGGCAGGTCGAGGAGTTCGACGACGGCCCGCGCCCGCGCCCGGGACTTCGCCAGCGACGTCCCGGCCGGCAGCGGCGCGGGCCGGGCCCCGTGCTCCGGGGTGTGCGGGGTGATGTGCATCAGATACGCGTCGAGCGCCGCCACCCGCACCGGCAGCAGCGGATGTCCCAGCAGTCGCGCCACATCGGCGCCCACGCACTCCTCGACCGCGTCGTCGGACAGTGCGCCGGGCTCGACCGCGCACGAGCCGACGGCCCCGCCGAGCCGCAGGCTGAGCACCTCGTTGCGGTACCCGGTGCCGCGCCCGTCGTGCCGTACGGCCTGCCGGGTGGTGAAGGCCACGGAGATCCGCTGTCCGGCGGGATCCGGTCCCAGCTCGCCGGCCAGGGTGCGCCGTATGAGTGCGTCGTAGGTCGTCCGGTGGACGGCCGTGGAGAGGGCGGAGGTCATCGGATCACCAGTCCGGACCGCACTTCGGCGAGCAGGGCCTCGACCCGGCCGCGGGCGCCGGTGCCCGCCGGGTCGCCCGCCATGATGTGGCCGAGGTACTCGTTGTTGCTGCCCGCCGCCTTCACCTGCTTTCCGGGCTCGGCGAGTTGGAGCTCCAGTACGTCCGGCGCGTCCCGCGGCGGGCCGTCTCCCAGGGACGCGAGGGTGCCCGCGGTGTGCGGTACGAGGAAGCCGATGGCGGCGCTGCGCAACCCGGTGTCGCTGCGCCGGAGGTCGGGGGCGCGGCCCAGGGCGACGTCCACGAAGGCCGCGGCGAGGTCGATGCCCGTGACGTGGCGGACGAGTTCGGTGATGCGGTTTCCGGCCGGGCGCGGGTTGACCTCGACGACCCGGGGACCCTCGGAGGTCAGTTTGATCTCGGTGTGCGCCACGACACCGTCGGTCAGGTCGAGCGCCTTGAGTGCGGCCAGTGCGGTCTGCTCGGCGGCCTCGGTCTCCGCGGCCGTCAGCGCCGCGGGGAACATGTGCCCGGTCTCGATGAACGCGGGCGCCCCGCCGACGCTCTTGTCGGTCACGCCGACCACCTCGACCGTGCCGGCGTGCGAGACCGTCTCGACGCTCACCTCGGGGCCGTCCAACATCTCCTCAAGCATGACCACGGGGGTCCGCCGCTGCCCGCGCGCATTGACCGGGTAGTCGGCCAATGCCCTTACTGCTGCGGCGAGTTGGGTCTCGTCGTCCACCCGGCGTACGTACATGCCCGCGCACAGGTCGACCGGCTTGACGACCAGCGGATAGCCGATCCGCCGCGCGGCGCCCGCGAGGTCGGCCCACTCCTCGTGGACGGCGAAGCGCGGTCCGGGCAGTCCGGCGTCGGCGAGGATGCGGCGGGTGGCGTCCTTGCGGCAGGCGTTCTCGACCGCCTCGGGGCGCGGGCCCGGCAGGCCCAGGTGTCCGGCGATCCGCGCCGCGGCGGGGAGGTAGTAGTCGCAGGACGTGACCACGCCGTCGAATCCCAGGACCGGGTGCAGCCGTTCCAGAAGGGGCAGCAGGGCCGCGGTGTCGTTGGTGTCCGCGGTGAGCACGTGGCGTGCGGCGAGGAGGGGGTGCGCCGTTCCCTCGGGGGCGGAGCGCAGGTAGTGGTGCAGGTCGCGGGTGAGGAAGGTGAACTCGTGCCCGCCCTCCCGAATGGCCCGTGGCAGCAACCTGCTCATCGATCCGACCCAGCTCTCGACCACCAGTAGATGAGCCACAACTCCCCTTCCCGGGCTGACGTGCAGATATCAGGGCAGCCCGAGGACGCCCCTGGGGAGAGGCGGTCGGCGTTGCCGAGAGGACACGTTATCGATAATCATTTTCATTGTCATATAGCCGCTGCCCATCACCGGAGGCACTCCCTTGATCCCCTTCGCACACCGCACGGCCCTGCTGTGCGCGCTGACGGCCCTCGCCGCCACCGCACTCCCCGCCGCTCCCGCCCGGGCCGCGGCTCCGGCCGCGCTCCGCTTCGGCGCCTGCCCCGCCTCCGTCCCCGCTCCGCCGGCGCCGGACCGCGTGGAGTGCGCCCGGCTGACCGTGCCGCTGGACTGGGACCGGCCCCAGGGGCCGCTGATCGACCTGGCCGTCTCCCGGGTGCGCGCCTCGGGCGGCCCCGCCGAGCGGCGCGGCGCCCTGCTGGTCAACCCGGGCGGACCGGGCGGCTCCGGACTGCCCTACGCGGTCACCAAGCGCGCCAAACTCCCGGCGAGCGTCCGGCGTTCGTACGACGTCATCGGCTTCGACCCGCGCGGCGTCGGGCGGAGCGCACCCGTCGACTGCGGCGCCATGGGGGGCCTCTTCGCCGCCCCGGGCCCGGACCCCGTACCCGTCGGCCCCGCCGCAGAACGGGCCTACCTGACCTCACTGCGCGGTATGGCCGACGACTGCGCGACGGGTGCGAAAACGGTGCTGCCCCACCTCTCCACGGAACAGACCGTGCGGGACATGGACGCGATACGCGCCGCGCTCGGCGAACCCAGGACGCACTTCCTCGGTGTCTCCTACGGCAGCTACCTCGGTGCCGCCTACGCGGCGCGTTTCCCGCGGCGCACCGGACGCATGGTGCTCGACAGCGTGGTCGGGCCCTGGGACTGGTACGACTTCGACCTCGTCCAGAGCCGGGCGCTGCTGCGCCAACGCGACCGGTTCCTCGCCTGGGCCGCCGACCACGACGACCGCTTCCGACTGGGCGGCGCCGCGCACCAGGTCCGCGGAGCCTACCTGCGCGTCCGCGCGGGGCTCGCCGCCCGGCCGGTGAACGGCTTCGGACCCGCGGAGTTCGACCGCGCCGTGTACCGCGCGCTGGGCCGCACGGAACGCTGGACGGGCCTCGCCGACGGTCTGCGCGGCTACCTGGAGGACGCCGTCGTCGACGGGCTCCGCCCCGCGAGCGCCTTCGCCGACCCGGACTCACGCACCTACGAAGCCGCCAACCGCATCGTCAAATGCGCCGACGCTCCGGCATCTTCGCCCCGGCGGATCATCGCGGACATCCGCCGCACCCGGAGCCTCGACCCCCAACCGATCCTGACCGGAATGGAGGCATCCACCTGCGCCTACTGGCACCACCGCCCCGCCCACCGCACCCCGCTCGGCAGCCCCGACGCGCCGCCGGTCCTGCTGGTGGCCTCCGCGAACGACCCGGTCACCCCCATCGAGGGGGCGCACCGGATGCGGCGGCTGCTGCCCGGCTCGCGCCTGGTGACGCTCGACCGCGACTACTCCCACGGCGTGTTCGCCAGCCGCGGCAACGCCTGCGTGGACGGCGCCGCAGCGGCGTACCTCGTCGACGGAACGGTGCCGGCGACGGACGTGCGGTGCGCGGGGCCCGGCCTGCCGACCGTGTCCTGACGCGTCAGGAGGCGCCGTCCAGGAGGGCGGGCAGCGTGCGGAGCAGGGACGTGAAGTCGCTTACATGCCCGGCGAGTTGCTCATACGTGTACAGCTCGGCGTTGCCGAAGAAGGAGATCTGCAGTCCCTGGCCGTACATCCGGTCGTACACGTTGATCGACAGGTCCTCGACCGGGCCGGCGCTCAGGCTGTGGACGACGGAGCGGTGCCCCGCGTAGTCGGCGCGGTAGTTGAAGGACATGATGTTGACATCGGGACCGAACTGCCGTCGCCCGTCGGGGAGTCGGTGGACCTCGCGCACCAGGTGCTCCTGCGGGTAGCGCTGGTGCTCCAGTGCCTCCGCCACGCGCCGTGAGGTCTGCTCCACGACGGCCGCGAAGTCCGTCTCCGGGCCCAGGGCGAGGCGCAGCCCGGGCGGTGTACGCCTCAAGCACGTCGCGGGCGAGGGGGCCCATCGACCAGCCGTCGCCCGCGATGTGGTGGATCAGCAGCAGGAGGACGCACTCGTCGGAGCCGACCCGGTACAGCTGGGCGCGGAGGGGAACGTCGGTGGAGAGGTCGAAGGTGTGGCGTGCGGCCGCGTGCAGTGCGTCGGCGAGTTCGACCTCGGTGACCTGCCGGGACTCCCAGTCGAGGGTGAACTCGGCTGCCCCCAGGACCAGTTGGTGCGGATCACCGTCCACGTCGGGGAACACGGTGCGCAACGATTCATGACGTTCCATCACATCGCGCAGCGCCGTCCGCAGGGCCTCCGCGTCGACGTCGCCCTTCAACCGCAGCGTCAGCGGCATGTTGTACGTGGCCGACGGGCCTTCCAGCTTGTGCAGAAACCACAGTCGACGCTGGGCGAAGGACAACGGGATCACGATCTGATTCCTTCTTCTTCCTGCCTCATCGGGCATGACTGAGGAACTGTGGATTTCGTACGGCGGAGTCGTCCAGAAGGAGCCGGTGCGCGCAACTGACGCGTACAGGAGTAAAGGCCGTGGCCAGCGATCCATGCGTAGCCACAGGGAATTGGAGGTTTTTCGAAGCCCGCGACAAGAGGTCCTGCCGCGGCGCGGGCCGGGCGGACTCAGGCGGTTTCGAAACGTATTACGCGGCCGTGCGCTGCGCGGCGCACCGGAGAGAACAGGCGGAAGGGAGCCGACTGGTCATGCGGTCCGGTCAGCGCGGCGGCCGGGCGCGGCGCTCACGAATGCGGCGCGCCGGCAAAAGGCAGCTGTGATGCATCATGCGCACGCGCCCAGAATTGGGTGCATCCCCTTCGGCGCGGACCGTGTTCGGTCATCAACGCTAAACCCCCGTGCACTGTTAATGCCCATCAACCAGGCTCTGGTCTGGGCCCGTGGCTTGAGCCAAGCAGCCGATCCGGAGTGCGTCAAGGAAATTCCTGTCGGCTGGTCAGGCTGCTGCGATCCGCCCAAATGGACGCCGATCAAGGGTGTTTGACCGCAGGTCAGCGCAGTTTCCGCACCGCGTGCGAACCACCCGTGAAGGGGGGAGCGCCGAAGCCCGGAGGGCGCGATCCGTCGTGCGTCCATGCGCTTCGGCCGGGTGTGATCCGCGTCATAGGTGACGAACGCGCCATTCGCCAGCGTGATCGACTCCTGTCGACGGACGCGTTGAACATGCGTGACTCACGTCGTCCGGTCGCCCGTCCGCCGTGCGCCCAGCCGTTTCCGGCATCCGCCCCGGACGGCCGATCCCCTTCCGGCCACGAGGGACGTGCAAAGGTCTTATGGCAGCCAACAACGCCCGGCGAAACGCCCTCGATTCCCTGGAATTTACCGAGCGGTTCGACGCCACTCTGGCCTTCATCGACGACGTCGAGGGATTTGACGCGGCGCTCGGTGTGGAGACGAGCGGGCCGGTGGAGCCCTGGGAGATCCGGGAGGCGGACGACGCCACGCTCGTGCACAACTCGCGCTATTCACCGACGCCGGTCCGCACGATTCGCCAGGCGATCTCCGCCGCCGGTCGCGGGAACGCTGCATTCCGCCTTGCCGACGTCTCCTTCGTCGACTTCGGATCAGGAAAGGGACGGGTGCTGCTCGTCGCCGCCGAGTTCCCCTTCACGCGGGTCGTCGGCGTGGAGTTCTCCAGCGCTCTGTGTGAGACGGCCAGGGCGAACATCGCACGCCTGCCGGAGGACTCCGGCCGTCCCGCCATCGATGTCCGGTGCCAGGACGCCCGGGAGTTCGAGATCCCGGGCGACGCGGGCTTCTTCTACTTCTACGAGCCGTTCTCCACGGACGTCGCCGCCTCGGTGCTCGACAACATCGAGGAATCCCTCGCCCGGTTCCCGCGCACCGCGGTGCTGTGCTTCGTGGGGTCGGCCACGCTCCCCGTCCTCGACGGGCGCGCAACGTGGTCGCAGCTGGGCGGAACACTCACCTCGCCGGACGACCCGTACTACGCAACCCGGCTCTACACGAACACGGGCGGCCGCTGAGCGCCTCCAGCGCGCCTCAGAAGGCCGTGTGCGCGAACCAGCGGTCGAGCACCGCGGTCTGCCCCGAGACGTCGAAGGCCGTCTCCTGGTACGACCGCCGTCCGTAGAGCAGCAGCAGGAGGTCCGCCGCCCGCCCGCGTACCGCCGCGGTCGCCTCGGACGGCGCGGCGTCGGTACGTGCCCGCGGCAGCAGGCGGAAGCCGTCCGGTTCGAGCCGCACCCGCCACTCCTCGTCGGTGCCGCCCGTGGAGTCCGCGCAGCGGAAGGCGAGGATCTCCCCGTTGCCGTGCAGTTTCGTCACGGCCGGGGCGAACAGGCCCGCGTAGGGCAGGTTGACGAGGAATTCGTCCACCCCGTCCGCCGCCAGCACGGGATCGACGGCCGACTCCCGGCCGACGGCACGTTCCGCGTCCACCCGGTGCACCAGCGTCTCGCACAGCATCCGACGGGCCCAGAACCGCGCGTGCTGGTCCGCGCCCCAGGCCCACATCGGCGCTCGGGGATCCGTGGCCCGCAGCACGGCGGCCACGTCGGGTACGCCCGCGGCCACCCAGTCGGCGTACTCCTCCGGGCGTTCCGGCAGGCCCAGCTCGACGTCGCGGCTGCGTGGCGGCTCCTGCACCAACCGGGCCAGCAGTGTGCAGAACCAGCGCTGCAGCGCTCCCACATGCTGGGTGAGCTCGGCCAGTGTCCAGTCGGGGCAGGCGGGCACCGCGGTCGCGAGGTCCGCGCCCTTGGCCGCCTCGGCGAAGCGCAAGGTCTCCCGCTCGATCGCCTGACGGTAGAGGTCGTACGGCAGAGGATGCCCCGCCCAACCAGTCGTTTCCATCAGCTGACGCCTTTCTGTCCGCTCTGCCCACCGCATGGATCTCAGCGTGAGCAGTGTGGTGGTTGGAGTCCACTCGAAGGCAAATCCTGCCCCGGCCGTCAGGCACTTCCGGCCCGGACCCGTCGGGCCGGTGGAGTGGTGGTGGTTCCGGTGGGCGGCCGGCGCCGGGGAGTTCTTCGCCCGGCGGGTTCAGGCTCCGGCTGCCGTGACCACGGCGTCCGTGGCGAAGCCGAGGAGGAGGCCGACGAAGATGCCCCAGGTGGTGAGCGTCTTGAGGCCGGTCTTGCGGGCGACGGCCAGCAGCTCGATGACCACGTAGAGGATGGAGCCGGCGGCCAGGCCGAGGAAGGCGATGGACAGGGTGTCGTTGACCAGGTGCTGGCCGACGAGGGTGCCGAGGAAGGTGGGGCCGCCGCCGATCAGGCCCAGCCAGAGCAGGGTGGTCCAGGTCGGGCGCTCGCCCTCGGCGGCGAGCGGGGCGACGATGCCGAAGCCTTCGGTGGCGTTGTGCAGTCCGAAGCCGATGATCAGCAGTACCGCGAGGGAGAGTTCGCCCTGGGCGGCGGAGTTGCCGATCGCCAGTCCTTCGGCGAAGTTGTGCAGGCCGATGCCGGTCGCGATCATCAGGGCCAGCGAGCTCGCCTGGCTCCGGATCTTGGGCGCCGGCCCGTTGGCGGCGTTGGCCGCGGTCGGGGCGTCGGCGGCTGCCTGGCGCCGACGGGCGATCCAGGCGTCGTAGTGGACGAGCCCGACCAGTCCGATGCCCAGCCCGGCGGCCAGGACGAGCCCGCCGGTGGCGACGGGCCCCCAGTGGTGCTTGCTCAGCCCCTCGTCGATGGGTTCCCAGGCATGGGTCAGCACGTCCCATACGAGGAAGAGCAGGATGCCGATGGCGACGGCGTTCAGCCCGCCCTTCAGGCGGGGCGTCGGCTTGCGGAGTCGGCCGATCGGCAGGCCCAGGTAGATGGTGAAACCGGCGATGGCGCCGAGCAGGGCGATGTGCGCGCTGGACATGGGGGCTCCGGTCGGAGGAGGCGGGGACGACCGCAGACACTAAGCCAGGCAAGGCTTACCTAACAATCCCGTCGGTCGGTTTTGGCGGAAGCTTGGTGAAGACATGACCCCCGGCAAGCGCCGGCGCCCACCCGGCCCCGTACCGCGGCCGAGACCAGTGCCTGGTTCGGCGTCATGCGCCTCCACGACATCGAGCTGATCTCCTGAGGCGCGCACGGGTGGCCCCGCACCGGGCGACCAGCTAGCGCGGGCTCGCCCCGGTTCCGCTCGGCACCGGCACCGGCACCGGGAGCGGGTCGGCGGCGCAGGTGGTGTCGGCGGACGGGATCGTTCCGTCGACGAGATAGCCCTCGACCAGGCTGTCGACGCATGCGTTGTGGTTCTGGAACTGTCCGTGGTCGCCACCGCCGACGACCGTCACCAGGCGCGAGCCGGGCAGGGCCCGGTGGTCGCGCAGCGCCCCCTCGTAGTAGGTGGCCGGGTCATGGGTGGAGTTCAGCATGAGGACGGGGGGCAGGCCGCGCCCGGTGACCTGGATGCGCGGTGCGGTGGGGCGCGGCCAGGCGGCGCAGACCGCGGAGTAGGCCAGCGAGCGGGCGCCCACCAGCGGGTGGTCGCGCGTGGCGCGGGCGCTCTGTGCGGTCCAGTAGCCGGCGCTGCGGTTCCAGGGAGTGTCGTTGCAGACGACGGAGAAGAAGTCCGCCGCGAAACCCGCGTCGACGGGGTGCGCCATCGCCTGGGCGAGGGCCTGCTTGGCGGCGGGCGGTGCGGTATCGGGGTGTTCCAGGACCGTCAGGGCGCCGGCGAGCCGCTCGAAGCCCGGATCGGCCTGGTAGATCGCGTTGCTGGCGGCGGTGTCCAACTGGTCGGGGGTGAGGGTCGTCCCGTCGAGGACCAACGGGTGATCGTGCAGCCTGCCGCGCAGGCGCTCGAAGGTCTCCTTGGCCTGCGCGGGCGTGCGGCCCTGGTGGTAGACGCCGTCGTTCTTCGCCAGCCAGGGGAGGAAGTCCGCTTCGAACCGGCGCTGGAAGCTGAGGGGTTGGCCCTCCATGAACGACTGCCAGGTACCGGTGAAGTCGACGTTGCTGTCGAGGACCATCCGCGCCACCCGGCGGGGGAACTCGGTCGCGTAGGAGGCGCCGAGGACGGTGGCGTAGGACGGACCGTAGTAGGAGATCGTGTCGGCCCCGAGGAGGACGCGGTAGAGGTCCATGTCGTGGACGGCCTGCTCGGTGGTGATGTAGGGCAGCAGGTCTCCGGAGTGGCGTTGGCAGTCGCGGACGAAGGCGCGTGCCCGGGCGAAGGTCTCCCGGATCGCGGCGGCGGAGCGGTCGCGCTTGTCGCCGGAGAAGGAGGCGTCGACCGCTGACTGGTCGGAGCAGGTGACCCTGGTGCTGCTGCCGACGCCGCGCTGGTCGAAGCTGACGATGTCGTACGCGGCGGCGAGGCCGGGAGCGTAGGACGCCAGACCCGCGGGCCGCTTGAGACCGGAGGCCCCAGGGCCGCCGGCGGCCATCATCAGCACTCCGCGCCGCCCGGCGGGATCGGTCGCCCGGTGCCGGGAGACTTCCACGGTCAGGCTGGGGCCCTGGTCCGGACGGTGCCAGTCCCGCGGCACGGCCATGGCCGCGCACTCCAGCGCACCGGAGTCACAGGGCTGCCAGTCGAGACGCTGGTTCAGGTAGCGCGCGGGCGTGCGCACGGCGCCCGGTCGCGCGGCGTCCACCGCGGAGGCGCTGTCCGCCCCCGCGACCGGAAGGGCCGTTGCCGCCAGGAGTACGGATGCGGCGACGGCCGCCCAGCGCGTGGATTTCCCGGGTACGGGCATGCGTTCCCCCTTGAGGAATGTCGGTTTCCTCGATACTCGGCCGCCCGGGCCCGGCGTTCAATGAAGCCAGTTTCCGTACTCGGGGTGGTGCCAGTGCCACCCCGGACGCCGCCCGGCGGGGCTGCGCCATCGGGGGAGCGGAGGCGCACGCCCTGGCCGGCGGCCACTTCCCCTTCGAGGAGCAGCTGCCGGACCTTGTCGCGCCTGTCGCTGCTGGTGACGCGCGCCCAGACCTCGCCGGTGGCCGCCTCCGCCCTGGAGCAACTGGTCACCGCGATGCGTGCGGCCGACCGGCCTGCCCGACCGGACGGTCGCGGACGCGCCCATGGTGCTCTTCAGCTTCCTCAACGGACACCTGCTCGCGCGCACCAGCGGCGGGCCCGACGGGGCCGGTGCCGTGCCCGCGTGCGACGCCACCACGTACCCGGCCATGGCCGCGCTCACCCCTCTCATGGCCGACTTCGGATCCCTGACGGAGTTCGACCGGATGACGGGAGGACGGACACCGCACCTTCGGGCTGATGGAGGACTTCTGAGTCAGTGTCGGTCCAGTCCCGGGTAGTAGCCGAGTTGGTACGCCGACAAACCGGAGGCGTGCAACTGACCCTCACCCCGGCAGATGGCGCAGACCTTCGTCGTGCGGCATTCCCTGCATCGGCTCCTCCGGTGGGGCTGGCCGAGCACCCACCCGCGGCCACCGCATCCGGGACACCAACCGAGGCCGTCGCACTCGTAGCAGAGGACGTAACCAGGTGTGATGGTCTCCGGCGTTCGCACCGGCTCCGACTGCTGGACTGGTTGCGGCGGGCACAGTGCCAGCGCCGGCGTCTGTGCGCGGAACGCCACGGCGGGTGTGTCGTCGCTCGTCATGATGCGGATGCCGTTGCCATCCCGGTGAGCGACGAGCACTGTCCAGTGGATCCCGTCGTCATCCTCCTGTGACGTCGTGACGTCCCAACCGGCCGCGCGGAGGAGGAAGGCCGCACGGGAGGCCGTCTCGGCAGCGGTGGTGGTCGCCGGACGATTGCCTTGGTACACCGTCGAATAGTGGTAGCGCAGCGGCTCGCGCCGGTCGGCAACCTTCGGTTCGTCGAGGGACAGTCGACGGAGGTGGACACGAATGGTCAAATCGGTTATCAGCGTGACCAGTTGCTTGCGCAGGGACCGGCCCAGCCGGTCCAGTTCGTCACGCGCTTTCGAAGTCTCATCCATGTCGGCCCCTTGGTCCTGGAACGTATCAGAGGGCCGACTCTCGCGGCCATGGTCGTCTCCAACGGCCGCCTGTCGGAACGTCCGTCACATGGAGAGGAAGGCACTGGCCGCCACACGTGACGCCATCCACGGTCAGAAGGCGCCCGCATCGTAGATCACAGTCGGTCACCGCCAGGCTGGTCCATGCCGAGAACTGGCGACAGTTGAATACGAGAGCCCACCAGTAGAGGGCCAACTCTTCCCGCGTCGCCACAGGTGCGAGGTTCCCAGCCGTTCATCAGCGCGGCCTCGCTCACACGAGGCCCCAGGTCCCACGACGGGATCAGACGGTGAGGACGAGTTTGCCCTGGAGGTGACCGGCGTCGAGCAGCCGGTGCGCGTCGGCGACGCGCTCGAAGGGGAACGTCTCCTGCACGTGGACCCGGAGCCTGCCCTGTTCGACGAGTTCGACGAGACCTCGCAGGGCGACCGGATCCGGGTCGACCGCGATGCCGCTGAAGCGCACACCGGCGGCCTCGTACTTGGCGGCGAGCTCCGCATCCTCCTCGGCGACCGCCGTCACCAAGTGCCCACCTGGGCGGAGCACTTCGAGCGACCGCTCGACGATTTCGCCGCCGATCGTGTCGAGCACGACGTCGATGTCGCGGACCGCCTCGGTGAAGTCGACCGCCGTGTAGTCGATCACCTCGTCGGCGCCGAACCCCTCGACGAACTGCCGCTTGTTCCCGCCGGCGGTCGCGATCACGTGCGCGCCGAGCGCTTTCGCGATCTGGATCGCGATGTGGCCGACCCCGCCACCACCGCCGTGGACCAGGACGCGATCGCCCTCCCTCACGCCGCCCAGGTCGACGAGGCCCTGCCACGCCGTCAGCCCGACGACCGGCAGCGCCGACGCCTCGACGTGCGAGAGCGACGCCGGCTTGCGTGCCAGGTGCAACGCCGGCGCCGACACGACCTCGGCGTACGCGCTCGCCGCCCGCGGGAACAGCGGCATCCCGAACACCTCGTCGCCGGGCCTGAACCGCCACGTCTGCGGCGCCTGTTCGACCACGCCGCTGATGTCCCAGCCGAGGACGAACGGCGGCCGGCCGATCAGCGGGAACTCGCCGGCGCGCAGGCGCGCCTCCAGCGGGTTCAACCCGATCGCCTTGACTCGGACGAGAACCTCGGTCGGGAGGGGTCGGGGCTCGGGCGCGTCCACGATGGTGAGCACCTCGGGACCGCCGAGCGTCTGCTGGGTGATGACTCGCATGACTCTCCTGGCTTTGGAGGGGGGAGAACCAAGGCTAGGTTTCCGTCAGGAACCAGCAGGTACCTTTGGCGCCGTGAGCGGATTTGGTCCCGGTGCTCCCTTTCTCGCCGACCGTCCGGCGTGTCTGGCGGTCGAGCTGTTCGCCGACAGGTGGACGGTGGTCGTGCTCTACGGCCTCAGCAAGGGAAGTGGCCTCGGTGTGGTCGACGGCGGGCGCCTCGCGCGGCAGCAGCCGCACGAGGCGCCCGGGGGCTTCAACTGAGTGGTGTCTCAGCGGAATGCGGCGATGTTGCGGGCGACCCAGTCGTCGAAGGGGTGCGGGGCGCGGCCGAGGACTCGTTCCACGTCCGGGCTGATCCGCAGTTCGGCCGGGTTCGGGGCGGAGATGATGTCCAGGGTGTCGTCGGCGAGTTCCGCCGGCACGAACCGGGTCATCGTGGCCTTGGCCTCCTCGCGGGTGAGTTCGTGGAACCGCACCGGCGAGCCGAGCGCGGTCGCGATCGCCTCCGCCTGCTGACGCGGCGTGATCACCTCCGGCCCGGTCAGCTCGTACACCCCGCCGGTGTGCCGGTCGTCCAGCAGGCAGGCCGCCGCGACCTCGGCGATGTCCGCCGGATCGATGACCGGCACCCCTACATCACCGAAGGGGGCTGCGACCGTCCCTTGCGTGCGGACGGACTCCGCCCAGGCAAAGGCGTTGGAGGCGAAACCGCCCGGACGCAGAACGGCCCAGTCCAGGCCGGACTCCCGCAACGCGTCCTCCGCCGCCCGCATCGCAACCCGCGACGGGCCGAGCGGCCTGGTCGCCACGCCCTGCGAAGACAGCAGGACGACCCGGCGTACCCCACTGGCCGCGGCCAGGTCGATGATGTCGGTCGGCCTGGCTTCGGGGGCGTGCAGGTCGCCGGACAGCAGGAGGAAGAGCGCCTTCGCCCCGTCCAACGCGGGCGTGAGACCCGCCGGCTCGGCCAAGTCGGCCGCCACATGTCGGACGCCGTCCGGCATCGCCACCGTGCGCCGCGACACCGCCGTCACCTGCTCGCCCGCTTCGGCCAGGGCCTGCGTCAAAGGTCGGCCCACATTCCCGGTAGCCCCGGTCACCACGATCATGTTCAGCTCCTGGTTCGTTGTGCACTGCGGAAATTGACGCTAGGAGCCAGGCTTACTTTTCGTAAGAACATACCCAGAGGTAAGCTCCGGACATGAGGGAAGGTGCGCAGCTGACGCAGGCCGAGACGGGCAAGCGGTATGACGTGTTTCACACCGACTGCCCGGCGCGCGACATGGTCGACCACGTGACGAGCAGGTGGGGCATCTGGGTGCTGATCTCCTTGCGGAGCAACGACCTTCGGTTCTACGAGCTGCGCGACAGCATCCGGGGCATCAGCGAGAAGATGCTCACTCAGACCCTGCGCGCGCTCGTCCAGGACGGCCTGGTCTGGCGGGAGGTCGAGCCGACGACGCCACCCAAAGTCACCTACGGACTGTCCGAGTTCGGTCGGGAAGTCAGCGAGCCGCTGACGGATTTGTTCAACCGGATCACAGAGCGCCTGCCGCCGCGCAGCGCAGGGTAGTGCGGTTGCAGTCGGCCCTGCTCGCCGGTGTGCTCGCGCTCATGCTCGGACAACACCAACTCGGCCAACCGAGGCCCCGTTCCTTCAGGGGCCCTGTCGCGCCCGGTGCGTCGCAGGACGGCTTCGGCTTCAACCCTGCGGCCAGAGTCGGCAGTGGTGTTCGGCGGCGGCGTCCACGCGGTGGATTCCGCCGGGCCCGGTGTCGAGCCGCTGGACGTAGGGGGTGGTGGCACGGGCGGGCACCTGAGGCCAGTGCGGCAGGTTCCGGTGGTCCGGTGCGCCGGTGCGCGCGAACGCCGTCCAGTAGTCGATCATGTGGGCGGCCAGCCTGTTCTGCGCGGCGGTGAAGGAGGCGGGCCGGCCGCCGAGGTCGAACAGGTAGGGGAGGTCGGTGGCGTGCGCGGCGCCCAACGGGAGTTGCGGTGACTGGGGGTAGCCGAGGCCGGGTGCCTGACGGTCGGCGAACTCGTAGGCGTAGGTGGCGGTGTGGCGGGCCAGTTGCCGGTCGGAGGTGAGCGTCGGGCAGGCGAAGACCCGGTCGGTGTTCAGCGCCGCCCAGGCCAGCGCCGGTGTGCCGTACGCGGACGGGGAGTAGACCGCGGCCAACGGCGTTCTTGCCGTAGTCGATCGAGCAGGCGCCGCTTTGCACGATGGCCTTGGCGAACAGTCCGGCCGCGCTCGGGGACGTCAGCTGGGTGCAGGTGCTCATCCCGCCGGACGACTCCCCGGCGAGTGTCACGTTCTGCGGGTCGCCGCCGAACGAGGCGGCGTTGCGCTGCACCCAGCGCAGCGCCGCCTGTTGGTCGGCCAGTCCGAAGTCGCCCGAGCCGTCGAGGCCCGGGTAGCCGAAGTTGCCGAAGATCCCCAGCCGGTAGTTGACCGTCACCACGGCGACGTGCCCGCGCACCGCCATCCGGTGCGCGTCGTAGCTGCTGCCGGCGCCGGTGAGGAGACCGCCGCCGTGCAGCCAGACGACGATCGGAAGCCGCTGGTGCCGATCGGTACGGGGGCGGGTGACGTTCAGGTACAGGCAGTCCTCGTTCGTGCTGCCGCCGGGTGCCTCGCTGTTGGGTGTTTGCGGGCATGGGCTGCCGGGCTGACTGGCGTCCCGTATGCCCGGCCACGGCCGGGCCGGGCCGGGCAGTCGCCACCGCAACGGGCCCACTGGCGCCGCCGCATACGGGATTCCGGCGAACGTCTGGTAGGTCCCGTGGTCGACGCCGCGTACCAAACCCGCCGAGGTGGCCACGACCGGCCGTTTCGGTGCGTCCGCGGCCACCGCCGGAACGACTGGTGAAGTGAGGCAGGCGGCCAGCGCCAGGCCGGAGGCAAGCGTGAGCGGAACAGGGCGCCGCGATGTCGCTCTCATCAACTCTCCCTGGAATCGGGGTAGTCAAGCAGCTTTGAGGTCTGGGGGCCGGGACCTGAGGTCCGAGGTCCCGGGGTGTGCTCATGTCCCAGACTCGTCGCGCGACCGGCTTGCCGGTAGGGCCAAGCCTCATGCGCCTCGGCATGACATTTGTCGCGGTTCGCGGTTCGCGGTTCGCGGTCGACGCCGCCGAGCAGCGCTCACCGGCACACGCGCCGACGTCAGCGCCGGTCAGCCCCTGACCAGGCAGAAAGGATGCCCGGCCGGATCGATGAGGACCCGCCACCGGTCCTCGTTCGGCTGGTGAGCGGGCTTGCTCGCCCCCAGTTCGAGCAGCCGCGCCTCGGCTTCGTCCAGGTCGTCGACCGCGAAGTCGAGGTGGGACTGCTGGGGAACCGTCTGGTCGGGCCAGCGGGGAGCGCGGTAGCCGTCGACCCGTTGGAAGCCGATGAAGAGTCCGTCCGAGGAGTTGAGACCGGCGAAGTCCGCGTCGGATTTCGGGTGCGGTTCGAGGCCGGTGGCCTGCTGGTAGAACGCCGCCAGAGCCGGCGGATCAGAGCAGTCGAGTGTTATCGCGCACAACTTCATCTGCGGGGGCACGGCACCTCCGGACCGATCGGTGGACTTCGCGATGCCCACCATAGAAGCGGCCGCGCCCACCGACGTTCTCCCAACGGCGGTCGTCTCCCGGTCCGGTGGCGGACGAAGGCCGCCGGGAGGGTTCACCCGTGGTGCCGGAGACGCACCGCCAGGGCCGGGCACTGGTTGACGGCGCGGCGGGCGCCGTGTTCCTGCCAGGGCGAGACCGGGAGGCTGGTGGAGGTGGGGTACCCGTGCGGGCCGAGGCGGATGAGGTCGGGGGCCAGCACGGCGCACAGGCCGTGGCCCGTGCAGCGGGACCAGTCCACCTCCAGCCGGGACCCCTCGGCGCGCGGGAGGGGCAGCGCGCCGTGCACCGGACGGCCGCAGCCGGGCCCGGCGAGGTGCGCGTCGACGTCCTCGGAGAAGACGTCGAGGGCGGTGAGGACGAAACGGGCCGTACCGTCCGGGTGCGAGCAGGCGCCACCGCCCTGGGCCGCGCCGAGGGCACGCCGGGCGTCCTCCAGCACCGTGGGCTCGGCAGCACCGGCGGCCAGCAGGGCGAGGCCCTCGGCGGCGTCGGGCAGGCCGTGCTTGCACGGTCCGCACTGGCCGGCGGACTCGGCCGCCAGCCAGGCCGCGACCCGGGCGGTCTCGCCGAGCGGGCAGGTGCCGTGGGGGAGCGCGACGACCGCGCCCGCACCGAGCGTTCCGCCGAGGTGGGCCAGTCCGGCGCGGGACAGCGGCGCGTCGATGGCGCCCGACGGGTGCAGCCAGGCGCCGTGGTAGCCGCCCACCAGCACCCCCGCGCCCGGCTGCAGGCCGCAGGCGTCCAGTACCGGGCCCAGCCGGGTGCCGGTCGGGACCTCGACCACCAGCGGACCGGCGCCGGGCCGGTTGACGGTGAGCAGGACCGTGCCGGGTTCGGTGGCGGTGCCGACGGCGGCGTAGGCGTCGGGTCCGAGCCGGGCCGCGATGGCGAGTTGGGCCCAGGTCTCGGCGTTGGAGAGGAGCGTCGGACGGCGGCGCACCCCGCCCGTTCCGCCGTCGGCCGCGCGGGCCTTCAGCGGCGCCGGTACCGCCGGCAGACCGTTGACGCCACGGATCAGAGCCCCGGACTCGCCGGAGACGAAGCGTTCGGGCAGGCACACGGTGCGGGCCGGGCAGGGAAGTTCACGCTCGGCGAGGGCGGCCGGGACCGATATCTCGCCGGGGCTGCCCGCGACGACACCGATCACGATCTCCTCGGCGCCGAACGCGGCCGCGGCCAGGCAGGCACCGTCCAGCACCAGATGCGGCGCGCGGCCGAGCAGCATCTTGTCCTTGGCGCTGGCCGGTTCGCCCTCGGCGCCGTTCACGACGATGACGGGCGGCGCGCCGGTGCGCTCCGCGGTGGCAAGCGTGGCCCGGGCCTTGCGGGCGAACGGGAAACCGGCGCCGCCGCGGCCGGGCAGCTCGACGGCTGCGGCCAGGGCGAGCAGCGCGTCCCGGTCCGGTCGGGGGAGCGGCGGGTGGACGCGGGTGTGCGCGGCGAGATCCAGGCGCTGGTAGCGGTCCAGACCGGCGGTCAGCCGGGCCGAACCCAGCCAGTGCGCCTCGGGCAGCTCCAGCGGGGCGTCCTTCACTCGCCGCTCCTCGGTCGCGCGAGCCGGAACGGCTGGGGCCCCGGCCCCGCGGCGTGCTTGGGCTGCCTGATCGGGCCGGGACTCTGCGCGGGCCGGGGAGCCGCCGTCGGTGCCGCGGCCCAGGCGGTCGGACGGGCGCGGGTGGCGGGCCGGGCGGGCCGGGCGGACCGCGCGGACAGGGCGGCCAGCGCGGCCGGGCGGCCCGGAGCGGGCCGATACGCCTTGGCGGCGCGCCGCCGCCGGCGCAGGGTCCGGTGGCGGCCCACGGAGGAGAGAGCACGGACCAGCAGCGCGAGCGCCACCAGGGCCGCGCACAGCCCGTAGCCCCAGAACACCCACGGGTGTGCGGTGCGCCCCGCCGCCAGCCCGTGCGCCAGCGCGATCGGCCAGCAGGCGTACGCCGTCGAGTGCAGCACCCGCCACAGCCAGGGGCGCCGGCTGCCGGCGAACCGACCGCGGAGCACACCGGTGGCCGCGATCAGGACGAGCAGGTCGGCGGCGATGGAGCCCAGGCTCACCGCGAGGGCGGCGCCGCCGGTGAACGGGGCCACCGCGGTCTGCGGGGCGGCGTGCCGCTCGGCGACCTTGACCGCGATGTGGGTGACCAGGAAGCCGAGCGCCGCGACGGCACTCGCCCGGTGCACCGACTGCACGCCCACCCGCAGTCGGGGGGTGAGCACCAGCCGGTCCGTGGCGGCGAGCCCGCACGTCACCACGGCGGTCAGCGAGAGCAGGGTGAAGACGCCGGCGAAGTGGTCGAGGAAGGTCATCATCCGGCCGACCGCTCCGGCCGACGCGGCGCCGACCGAAGGATGGGCGAGCAGGGCGACGCTGGCATGGGGCACCTTCTTCCTTGCGCTCGGGTCATGCAGCCGAGGCCGTGGCGGGGCCGGATCGGGATCCGGCCCGAATGCCCACGTCGGAGAGGGCACCACCGGGTGTGGCACCGGCGGCACTGCACGACAGCGCACATTGTTAGCGCGTACGCCAGCCGGTCACAACGGTCCGTGGTACGGCCCACGACCGTAGCGAGCCCCGGCAACGGCGCCGTTTTCCGGGCAGCCGACCGGCAAATGCGGTCTACGGCCGTGCGTAGTAGACGCCGGGTGCGGTGTGAGCAGGCTCACCGGCGCGACGGGCGGCGTGTGAGGGAGGCGAACCGCGACGGCGACAGCGACCGTGGCGGCGGCAGCGGCAGCGACGGCGACCGCGACCGACTGTGGCCGCAGGTCACCAACAGCCGCCCCACTGCCGACCCGCCGCGTGCCGCCTGCGAGACCTCCATGGAAGGAGGGCGCGAAAGTCCACAGAAAGGGAGCGCGAAAGTCCCACCATCAGGTGGTGCCTGCGGGTGCCTGCGGGTGCCCGCCGGTGTCTGCGAAGCGGCGCCGGGCCGGCGGGTCGGATATGCCCGTCAGGTGGGCAACGGACGGAACTCGGGGCCGTAGGTGCCCCCGACGGCGGGATTGTCGATCTCCATCAGGTCCACGGCAGGAGTCTCCATCCCGCGCATGGAGTGGACCGCCGCGCCCAGAGCGCTGTCACCGCCTCCGTCCCAGGCCCGGTCGAGGGAGGTGAGCACGTCGTGGTAGTTGGCGTTGAAACGGTCCAGGAGCTGCCGAACGTCCTCCGGGGGGTTGGGCCAACCACCAGCCGGTACCCGGCCCATGGGGTAGACGTCCGGGAAGGGGACGGGATCTCCGGTGAACTCCGATTTGCCGCCCTCCGTGCGCAGCCGTCGTCCGTGGTAGATCTCCCCGAACGCGTAGTAGTGGGCCGGATGGTCGTCCTCGAAGGTGTCGGAGGGGGAGCTGGTGGTGCCCTCGCCCTGCTCCTTGACGATCTCCAGGGCCTCGTTGACGTCGTCGAGGTTCTCGACCGGCCGCAGTGCGTCCGTGCCGATGTGCCTGGACAGTTGCTCCCGCGTCGACAGTTCGGGCTTCGCGGTCCGGAACGCCTCCTGGAGATCGCTGTAGAAGTGGCCGATGCTCAGCGAGTTGTCCGAGCCCTGGGCGAGTGGGACCTCGGGGGCCTCGATCGCCATCATCACGTCGTGTACGACCGACTTGGTGAGCCCTGACAGGTACACGGTCACCCCGGCGCGCACGCCGCCGGGGAGCGGGCCCGGGTAGGTGGGTGCCGCGTCCCTGATCCTCGGACGCCCGCCCACCGCGACGAGCAGGTTGGAGACCACGCCCAGGTGGTACATCTCGTCGTCGACGATGCGGCGGATCAGCCGGGCGGCGTCGCTGCCGCGGTCCTTGATGGACCACCAGCCGCACAAGTACGCGGGGATGGTGGCGAGTTCCAGTTGCACGGCGACTTGCAGGGCAGAGCGGATCCAGTCCACCCCGCGGCCGTCTTCGGGCACGGCGAGGAGGCGTCTCACGGAGCCGCGGTCGGGGGTGGGGGGAGGTCCGTCCGTCGGCGGCTGGACAGCCTGCGCGGCGCCGGCGACCGCGGCCGGTGCGGCGGCCGCCAGGGCGGCAGACGCCAGGAAACTCCGGCGCTTGAACCGGGTGCCTGCCAGTGTGTCCGGAGCTTCCGTCGGGTCAGTCACCGTTGCCTCCGCTCGCAACCAAGGTCCCGCCTCGACTGCGGTCCCCTGGATCCCTTCGGGCCGTTCGCGAAGGTAGCAGCCACCCCAGTCGTTCCCGGGGCGCACGGCTTCCGGCAGCGCGTCCACCACCCTGTCGGTCCAGTCGGTTGCGGGTTGCGGTGCCGGGACGATCCGCCGGGCGTCGAGTCCGCGGCCGCCAGGTACGACTGCCTGCCGGTGTCCGGCGGAATCGGGTGCGGGACGGGCCTGGAGCGGACGCCCTGCCGTCTGCTTGGATGCCCGCTGGACAGCTATCCAGGAGGTGACGGGCACATGGTGTCCACGGAGAACATTCTGGCGTTCGCGGCGATGTCGCTACTGGTGATCGCGATTCCGGGGCCGAGCGTGCTGTTCGTGATCGGCAGAGCCCTCGCGCACGGCCGCCGCACGGCGCTCGCGACCGTCCTCGGCAACCTGGTCGGCTCCTACCTCCTGGTGCTCGCCGTGGCATGGGGCCTCGGCGCGCTGGTCGAGAGCTCGGCGGCGGTGTTCACGGGGGTGAAGCTGGCGGGCGCGGCGTATCTCGTCCACCTGGGCGTGCAGGCGTTCCGGCACCGCAAGGGCATGCGCGCGGCGGACCTGGCGGCACCGCCGGGCGAGCGTCGCAGCGATCTGCGCACGGTCCTGGACGGTGTTCTCGTGGGCGTCACCAACCCGAAGGGCTTCGTCTTCTTCGCGGCGGTGCTCCCGCAGTTCGTGGACCACTCGGCCGGCCATGTCCCCCTCCAGATGACGGAGTTGGGCTTGGTCCCGGTCGCCATCGGCCTGATCACGGACACCGTGTGGGGCCTGTGTGCCGCGGCGGCCCGTTCCTGGTTCGCCCGCTCTGACCGCCGGCTGTCCATGGTCGGCGGGGCGGGTGGTCTGGCGATGATCGGGCTGGGCGTGACGGTGGCGGCGGCCGGCCGCGCCGACTGAGCGCCGTCCGGCGGATGCCCCGACGGCGCCCCGGCCGGAGCGCCGGCACGGGCTGCGGGCCGACGGCGGCGGTCAGCCGTCGACGCCTGCGCCGCGACCCGCGCCGAGCGTCCGGTCCGGCCGTGCGCGGCGCCTCCCCGTGAGCACGGTCAGCGCCGGCCGGCGCGGGCCAGTGCGTCCGCTGCCTGGGCGGCCAGGGTGCCGACCAGATCGGCCGCGGACGGCAGGTCGTTGATGAGATCGATGGCCTGGCTGGCCCACTGCGGCAGTGGGGGGATCTCGCCTCGCGCCACGGCGTCCTGGTACTCCTGCCCGGTGTGCGGGGCCGCTTCGAGTGCGTTCTCCCGGCCCCGCCAGGCATCGAGATAGGGGTGGCCGAGGGTCCGCGCGGTGTACTTCGCCGGCCACTGCGAGCCGCGGGCGATGTCCAGCACCCGGCTGCGTTCGGTGTCCTCCCCGCGGCCCGCCACGATCGCCTCGGCCGTCGCCCGGTCGACCAGGGCCTCGGTCGTCGCTTGGAAGCGGGTGCCGAGCAGTGCTCCGGCGGCCCCCAGCGCCAGGGCGGCCGCCACGCCGCGGCCGTCGGCGATCCCGCCGGCCGCCAGCACCGGAACGGGCGCTGCCAGGTCCACCACGAGGGGCACGAACGGCAGTGTGGACCGGCCTTGCCGGGCCCCGTGGCCGCCCCCTTCGGTGCCCTGCGCCACGATCACGTCGGCACCCAGATCCACCGCCCTCCGGGCCTCCTCCAGGTCGGTGACCTGAAGGATCAGCGTCGTGCCCGCGCTGCGGACGCGCTCCACGAACGGACTGGGGTCGCCGAAGGACAACATCACCGCCGCCGGGTTGTGCTCCAGTGCCCGCGCGACCGCACCGGCGTCGATCGCCCATGCCTGAAAGCCGATGCCCCACGGTTTCCCGGTGTCCTCGGCGGCCAGGACGGACAGTTCGCGGGCCAGCCAGTCCGGGTCGCCGTTCCCACTGCCCAGCAGTCCGAGGCCGCCGCCGCGCGAGACCGCCGCCGTCAGGGCACCTCCGGCCGACCCGCCCATGGGGGCCAGGGCGATCGGATGCTCCACGGCGAACAGTTTCGTGAACGCCGTTGCCAATCCCGTCACCGCAATCCTCCCTCACCCGTCCCACCGGGAGCGGTGAACCGCCCTCGGCGGGCCTGCTGTTGAACGCCGTTGTACACCTCACGAGCCGTCATGCGCAGCACCGTCGCGGTCAGTTGAGGAAGGGCTCGGGTCCGAAGCGGCCCCACGCCACGAAACCGGCGAGGACGACATAGACCAGATCCACCATCATGAGCTTGGTCTCGTGGCGCCGGATCCGGGTGACCGCCGCACCAATCATGATCATCACCAGGCCGAGGGCAGCCAGCGGCACCAACACCGGCGCGATGTGCAGCACGGCGGGCAGGACCAGCCCCACCGCGGCCAGCACCTCCAGGGCTCCGATGGCCTTCACACCGCCGGCACTGAAGTCCTCGACCCAGCGCGCACTGGCCCCGGCGGCGGCCAGCCTCTCCTTCGACATGATCACCTTGCCGCCGCCACCGAGCAGGTAGGCGACGGCGAGCAGTCCGGTGACGATCCACAGAGCGAGGTTCATGAGGTTTCTCCTTGCGGGGTTGTACGGGGCCATGGCCGTAGGGAGCGGAAGGTCCGGGTTATCCGTGCATGCCGGGCCGGTAGCCGCCGGCGGGCTGCTGGACCATGACGTTTCCGCGGTTGAAGGCGTTGATGAGGGCGATCACGCACACCAGGGCCGCGAGCTGCTCCTCGTCGTAGTGCTCGGCGGCGTTCGCCCAGGCTTCGTCCGTGACTCCACCGGCCGCGTCGGCGATACGGGTGCCCTGCTCCGCCAACTCCAGGGCGGCGCGCTCGGCATCGGTGAAGACCGTGGCCTCCCGCCAGGCGGCGACCAGGCTGAGGCGCGTCGCGGTCTCCCCGGCGTGTGCGGCGTCCTTGGTGTGCATGTCGACGCAGAAACCGCAGCCGTTGATCTGACTGGCGCGGAGCTTCACCAGTTCCTGCGTCGCGGCCGGCAGCGTCGAGTCCGCGAGGACCCTGTCCGCCGCGACGAGGTGCTTGCCGAACTTCGCCGCGACCGGGCTGGTGAAGACGTTCAACCGGGCTTCCATCGTGAACTCCTTGTCGTTGTCGGCTGTTGCCCCTCTAAGACAGGGCACCCGGGCGAGCTGTGACAGGAGTGCATGTGACGTGGGTCTCCCGGACGAGGTGCCGCCGGCCGTCCCTCCGGCTGACGGCGGAGCGGAGATCGAGCAGGTGGACCAGGCCCCGCGCCGCTCGAAACCGCGGAGGGAATCGTGCCGTGCCCGGCATGGACCACGGGCCGGTCGCCTCGGATACCCTGCTCGACGTCGTGCGGATCTTCGAACGGGCCGGCGGGGCCGGAGCTCGGCCGGAAGCCGCGTACGCGAGCCGGTGGGAGGGTTCCGTGCCAGGAGCAGCAGGTGGGACGGGCGCGGCCGGATACCGGTCGCTGCTGTTCTCCATCGCCTACGGGATGACCGGATCGGTGGGCGACGCCGAGGACATCGTGCAGGACGCGTTCCTCGGCCTGACCCGGGCGCGCCAGGCGGGGACCGCGATCGCCGACATGAAGGCGTACCTGACCACGGCGGTGACGCGACTGGGAATCAACTACCTGGGTTCCGCACGGGTACGGCGGGAGACCTACGTGGGCGACTGGCTGCCCGAGCCCGTCGTGGTGTCCGCCGACAGGCCGGGACCGGCCGAGCACGCCGAGCTGACCGACTCGCTGTCGATGGCGCTCCTCGTACTGCTGGAGGCCCTCTCCCCGGTGGAACGGGCGGTGTTCGTGCTGCGCGAGGTCTTCGAGTACGGATACCCGGACGTGGCGCGGATCACCGGCAAGTCGGAGGCGAACTGCCGGCAGATCTTCGCCCGCGCCAGGAAGCGCATCGGCACCGGAGGGCAGGCGGTCGACAGTGCGCCGCGCCCGGCACGGCGGGCGGAGGGCGCGGAGCTGGCCCGTACGTTCTTCGCCGCGGCCGCGGGCGGCGACATGGACGCGCTGCTCGGCATGCTCGCGCCCGACGTGGTGTTCCACGGTGACGGCGGCGGCAAGGCGCGGGCGATCGGGAAGTCGCTGACCGAGCCGCGGCGCGTCGTCCAACTGCTCGTCGGCGGGTTCCGCCGGGTCCGGACGCTCGGCGTCTCCCTCCGGCCGGCCCTGGTCAACGGCCGGCCGGGCGCCGTGCTGCGCGACGCCGAAGGGCGCGTGGCCGGCGTGATCGAGCTCGACATCGCCGACGGTGCGGTCCGGGCGATCCACTCCGTGTCCAACCCCGACAAGCTCGGCCACCTCGGACCGCTGTCCGACGTCGCGCGGCTGCCGCGGACAGGGTCCTAGGAGCCGTCGGCCACGACCGCCGGGCGGTGCTCGACCCGGCCGTGCGACACCCCTGCCCGGTACGGCGACGGCCCGTACGTCTCTGCGCCGGGCGGCCCCAACAGGTGTACAGGACATGGCTAGTTGGCGGCGCGGATCCAGCTCAGGACGGCAGACGTGTGGTCACGGAGTCCGGGGATCCCGGGCAGCGCGTCGGCGGCGTCGTGGGCGTCCTCGGCGGCGGACCGGGCCTGGCCGGTGCGGTCGAGGAGGTGCAGCCAGAGGGCGAGGCTGGTGAGGTTCAGCGCCAGGTCGCAGAGGTGCGCGTCGGAGGGGATCGAGTCCAGCGAGGCGGTGGCCTCGACGGCTTCGGCCACGGCCGGCAGCAGCTCCGCCTGGCTTCCGGGGTCCGGCGGCCGGGCGGTGAGCGCGTCCAGCGTCCAGGCGAGCGAGGGCAGGTAGGCGTCTGCCAGGGACGGGCGGTCGCGAACGGCAGCCACCACACACGCCAGTGCCGTCGCCCGGCTTCCCTGGTCGGCCGCCCGCATGGCCTGGTGGTGCGAGCCCCGGAGCTCGGACAGTTGCGCGGCGGGGTGGGTGGGGGCCAGCGCGCGGCGGATCCGGACCGCGGCGTCGGACGCGGCGGCTGCCGGATGCCGGCTCCGGTCGTGCCGCCTCCAGGCCCACTGGCGGAACTCGGTGGCCAGCGCGGGCTGTCGGCGGTGGTTGAAGGCGTCCGCCGCCAGTCGGTACGCCGACTCCGGCACCCACCCGGTCCCGCCCGGATCGGCGGCGAGCAGCGGGCCCGCGGCGTCCAGCGCCGCGACGGTGTCCCACAGCGCCGCCTGCGGATCGTCGGGGAGTCGCTCCCGGCCCCGGCGCAACAGCAGGTACACCAGATTTCCGCGGGCGACGCCGGTGTTCGGGTCGTCGGGGGCGAGCAGACGCTCACCGTCGGCCAGGACCCGCTGTTGGAGGGTGACGGCATCGCCGACCCGATCGGCCTTCGCGTAGTGCACGGCGAGGTTCGACCGGGTGGTGTGGGTGGTGCGGTGGTCGGGGCCGAGCAGGCGCTCCTCCACGGCGAGCACCTGCTCCAGCAGGGTGACGGCGGCACCGGTCCGGCCGGCTCGGGCGTAGGCCTCGGCGAGGTGGGCCCGCGCGGTGAGGGTCTGCTGGTCCTCCGCTCCGAGGACGCGCTCGCTGTCGGCCACGACCCGTTCCAGTTCGTCGATGGCGTCCTCGGTGCGGCCCGCCTTCGTGTACGAGGCGCCGAGACTGCTCCGGGCACTGAGGTGGTGGGGATGCTCGGCGCCGAACCGGCTCGGCGCCGCCGCGACGACCTGCTCCTCCAACCTGATCGCCTCGTCCCGGCGGCCGGTCCGGCCGTAGCAACTGGCGAGGTTGTGCCGGGCGGTGAGGGTGTCGGGATGGTCGGGGCCGAGCAGCCGCTCGGTCTCGACCAGGATCTGCTCCAGCATGGCGATGGCTTCACCGGTGCGCCCGGACTCGAAGTAGGCGCCGGCCAGGCTGCTGCGCCGGGAGAGCAGTTCCGGGTCCCGCGGACGGCGCAGACGCTCGCTGGCGGCCACGACCTGTTCGCCCCACCGGACGGCCTCTTCGGTCCGTCCGACGCTGCGGTAGGCGTCGACGAGGTTCGCCCGGGCCGCGATCAGGTCGGGATGGCGGCGCCAGGCGGACCGGCGGTGGTTGCCCAGCAGCGTCTCCAGGATGCCGATCGCGTCCTCGGCGCGGCCCGCCGCCAGGCAGGAGACGGCGAGTTGGCCCTGGGCGATCCGGGTCTCCAGGCGGCGATGGCCCCGGGTGTCCCGGGCCTTCGCGGCGATCCGCTCCCACTGCGCGACCGCGGCGCCGAACAGGCCGGCGTCGAAGAGGCTTTCGGCGGCCCGGTAGAGCACCGGGAGGCTGTCCGGCCGCCAGAGGCCGTCACCGGCGAGTTCCGCCAGCGTGTCGGTGCTGGACCGCAGGGCGGCGGCGAGTTCGCGGTCCGTGTGGTCCTCCCCGGGCCACAGTTCCACCAGCCCGGCGGCGGCCACGCGGTACAGGACGCCGTGATCGGGGGTGGTGTCCAACGCGGCACGGGCGGTCAGGGCGTGCAGGCCGACGGCGCGTGATCCGGCCGCCGGACCCTGGTCGGAGAGCAGGTTGTAGTTGTGCAACACGGCCACGGCACGCAGCGCCTCGTCCGCGCTGACCGGTGCGCCGGCGGCCTTGCCCCGGCGTCGTGCCCGCCGCCGGCCCGGCTCCGCCGCCTCCGGCGGGATGGTGCGGTGCCTGGTCAGGTACCGGGTGACGGCCTCGGTGGTCCACAGTTCGCGGGGGTGCCCGGACGGGTCGAAGACCGCGGCCAGCCGCATCGCGGGCACGGCCAGCCCCCGCGGTTCCTGGCGCTGCGCGGCGTCCAGGGCGAGCAGCAGCGCGGCGGTGACGGGGCGTCCGTAGTTCTCGGCGTCGGCGCTGGCGGGCAGCACGGTGTCGAGGGAGTGGCTGCGTCGGGTGAGCAGGGTGAGGTACGCGCCGGTGGTGCAGCCGGTGTTGATCATGTGGGCCGCCGCGTGGCCGAGGGCGAGCGGCAGGCGCCCCAGCGCTTCGGCCAGCTCGTCGGCCCGGTCGTCCAGCAACTGCGCCCGCCCGGCCTGGGTCAGCCGCTCGCGCAGGTAGGCGGCCGCCTCCTCCCCGGAGTAGCGGTCGACATCCACCAGTGTCCGGCCGGCCGCGCTGGCCGCGGCGTCGCGGCGACGCGTGGTGGCCAGCACCCGCCCGTTGCCGTTGCGCGACCCGCTCGGCCACAGCCCGCCCGCGCCGAAGTCGGTGACGTTGTCGAGCACCACCAGCCAGCTCCGCTCGGTGCCCGCCAGCCAGTTCAGGAAGCACTCGGCGTCCTGCTCGGTGCTCGCGACGTCCCCGACGACGCCCGGCGCCCGGACGGCGACGGCGGCGCGTGCGTAGACGCCGGTGACTGCCGACGCGTCCCCCGCGTCGGCCCACACCACGACGTCGATCCCCTCGGCGACGGCCTGCCCCGCGTAGTACGCCGCGAGTTGGCTCTTGCCGACCCCGCCCGCGCCGGACAGCAGCTGGGTCAGGACCACGGTCTCGCTGCCGCGCCGGGCCCGCTCGATCGCCTCCCGTGTCGCGGTCCGCGACTGGAACGCGCTCGCCAGCAACGGGATCCGCCCCACCACCTGTTGGGACGGAGCGACCGGGGTGACCTGTTGGACGGTCACCCGCAGATCGCCGATGCTGCCGGCCATGATGACGGGGCCGTGGATGGTGCTGTCACGGATGCTGTTGGACACGGGGGCCGGGGTGGGGGCGGGCGAGGGGAGGGGTGCCGGACCGCCGTGCGGTAACTCGGTGCCGTCGTGGTCGTCGCTGCCGCCGGTCACTGCCATCCCCAGTCGCTTCTGCCGCGCCGCGGCACCGTCCCCGTGAGCACCGTCCGCAACCGCAACCACCCCGTCCACGGCCGCCAGGCACTCATCCTGCCCTGCCCGGTCCGTACGGAGAAGACCGACAGCGCACGGATATCCGGAGTATGTCGGACGGAGAGCCGGGCGCGCGGGTCGACGGCGAGACCTGCGGTGGGAACGGCCGGTTCCGGCCCGGTGCGCGGCCCGGGACGCTGCCCTTCCCCTCTGAGTCGGTCGATCTCCGCGGCGTTGTTCATCGGTTCGGTACGGTCCGGCGGACCGTGGCGGGCTTCCGCCGGAGGGCGTCGGGTGCGGGCCGCTGCGGCGGCGCGGTGCCCGCGGTCATCGGGTCAGCTCCAGCGAGATGTCGCTGGTCAGGATCTCCTGGAGGAGTCGCTGCACAGTGGGGGAGGGCTCCACGCCCAGTTCGCGGACCATGGACTTGCGCAGGTCGTGGTAGACCTGCAGCGCACGGCCCCGGTGGCCGCTGCGGTAGAGGGCCAGCATGAACTTCGCATGCAGCCCCTCCTCGAACGGGTGGGCCTGGACCAGGCCGGCGAGTTCGGCCAGCGAGGAGTGGTGCAGACCGAGGCGCAGTTGGGCGTCGATCCGGCGTTCCTCGGCCGACAGACGTGACTGGCGCAGGGACGCCGCTTCCGCCCGCAGCAGTGGGCCGTGCTCCACATCGGCGATCGCGTCGCCGCGCCAGAGCCCTTCCGCGTGTTCCCAGAGTTGCACCGCTTCCCGGTCCATTCCGGCCGTGACGGCGGCCTCGGCCCGGGCCAGCGAGAGCCGGTATTCGTGGAGGTCCAGGGAGCCTGCCGGAATATCCAAGCGGTAGCTGGTCCCACTGGTCTCCAGGACTTTCTTGCTCACCTCGGTGGAGGAAACGCCAAGGCCGGCCGCTAATAATTTGCGTAACTGCACGATGTAGGTCTGTGTGGTGGCGACCGCGCTTTTCGGCGGTTCATAGGGCCACAGTTCGCGAGTGAGGGAGGAAATGGAAACGTAGCGCGATTCATTGAGAAGGAGGAGCGCCAGGATCTTCCTGACCTTGTGTGCCGGTGGTTTCATCTCGATGAGATCGGAATGGATGCGCACCGGACCCAAAATCGAGAATTTCATTTACTCCCCCGTTCGAGAGAAGAATATCCATATAGGTGTGCGTTGATTGCATATTGTTGCGCATCGTGACATGGTGGAGTCAAGCGCCGAGGCGGTTCTTTGCTCACGCTTTACTGCGTCGCGCTTGACTTCGCCCGCGGTTGAGGGACTCAACGACTGATGTCCGTGCGGTCTTAACGAGAGTCCGACCCGTCATGTCGACGCGCTCGCCGAGTCGGAATTTACCAGCCAGTATTCCGCCGAATAATTCCCTCGCGATGGTCGGAGCTGTCGCCATTCAGAGCTCTCCGGCCCCGCCTGTCGGTTTTCCGCGGTCCCGTCGATCGGTGTGTCGTGCTCAACGGATACCGAGACGGGCCGCCGACCGGCCGCCGGGACGCGAATCGCCACCCGATACCAGCCCCCACCCCGGTTCGCCCCGCATTCGGATCCAGCCCGACCGCGACATGGATGTGGCCACCGCCGATTCCCACGCCAACGCCAACGCCTTGAGCGGCTCCGCATTCTCTCCAGTGCGAATTTCGCAAACACTCCTTGGACGGCGACCGACGGATGCTCGCGGCCGTCACCTCAACGGCTTTCCGGGTCCGTAAGCGACGGCACCCTTCTCCCACCTCACCGACCTCGACGGGGCCAACTTGCCTGGGGCGTCGGGGCGTCGGGGCGTCCGGGCGCCAGGTCCTCGAATCGGGCCCGCGACCTCGCCCCACCTGCCGACCGCCACCCGCCACCCCGCACCGGCACAGCCGAAACACGGCCCACACTCAGGCCGGACCCAGCCGAACTTCAAGTCCGGCCCACCACGATCAGCGGGTGCCGGCCGGACTGTCCGGGCCATGGGGGACGGGGGATGTGAGGACTGTGGGGAGAGGGAGACACGTGCGGGAATCCCAGGGCGGACAGGCCCCGGGCTCCGCGGCGTTCCGTCGGGCTCGCGAGGAAGGGCTCCAAGGCACGTTCGGTCATCCGGCACGGTCCGTACGGGCGGCGGCCATGAACTGACCCCACCCCCCTCGGCGCGCACGGACGACAGCACCGCGCCGCCCCGCCCCGCCCCACGAGGCGGACCGGACTCCGAGCCCCGACGGCACCGTCACACCACTGACCCTCCGGCCCGCAACGGGACCCGCCCACCGGCGCGTCCCCGCCACGGTCGACGAGAGCCCAGGCATACGGAGTCGCCACCCCGCTGCCCTTGCCGCCGCCCTCACTGAAGCCGGTATGCCGCTCCGTCATCTGGCGGCACCGGAACGATTCCTCGTCCTCACCGCGACACGCACGACACCACCCCGTACGGCGTATCCCACCACCGGCCCAACCGGCCGGGACAACCAGTGAGAGAAGGGAAAGACATGTCTGCCGACGATTCTCCGGGAACCCTCCCGGAGATCCTGCGAGTCATGTGCTCGCGCACCGTGTTGCGCAATTACGCGCCAAAACCCGTCGACGACGCCCTGATCGAGCAGATGCTCACCGGCATGCTCGCGGCCCCGACCGCGTCCAACAAGCAGGCGTGGTCCTTTGTCGTGGTACGCGACCCCGCACGCGTCCGGCGGCTGCGGGCCTTCGCCCCCGGCATCATCGGCAGCCCCGCCCTCATCGTCGTCGCCTGCGTCGACAAGCGCCGGATGACCGGGGTCTCCGCCGAGGTCTCGCAGAAGATCTACGAGACCGCCAAGCTCTGCGTGGCGATGGCGGTGGAGAACCTGCTGCTCTCCGCCCACGCGTTGAACCTCGGCGGCTGTCCCGTCGGCAGCTTCCGCGAGGACGCGGTCCGCCTGCTGCTGGACCTCCCGCCCTTCATCGAACCGATGCTGACGGTCCCCATCGGTCACCCCGCACACCGGACCACACCCTCCCAACGCCGAGACAAGAGCGAGGTGATCAGCTATGACGTCTGGGGACACCGGGACGCCGCAGGAAAGGCTGCGTGAGGAACTCGCCCTGCTGGCGGTCTATCTGCTGAGCAGCGGCCGCGGACTGCTGGACGAGCCGCCGGACTACGGGGCGTTCCGCTGCACCGACGCCGCCCGCCGGGTGCTGCACATCCTGGAGGCCGACGGCCCGCTCGGCCCCGAAATGGCCGCCGTACGAGGGCGCCTGGACGACTTCATGTTCGCCCCGATGGGAGGCGACGACGTCGACCTCGCCGGACTCCTGGACGAAGCCTGCCTGCAGATGGCCGTCGCGCTCCAGGGCACAGAGAAGCCCGCCTGAGCGGGCCCGAAGAGACCAGGAACACACGGCATGGAACCCGAATTACTGGCAGGCGCCGGCGCCCTGCGCGCGGAACCGCTCACCGAGGACTGCCGGCTCATCTGGAAGCGCGGTGATCACGCGCTCGTCGGGATCAGCGGCGGAAACAGCTACTTCAACCAGGACCGCCTGACCGCGCTGCTGTGCTGGGCCGGCGAACACTTCACCGATATCGACGTGGTCTACGTCGACATGCACATGGAAGAGATGCTGGTCGCGGACGGCCACACCCCCGAGCGCGCCGCCCGGTCGGTGCGCAGCACGCTCAAGGACGTCCGCCGCCGGATCCGGCGCTCCCTGGAACGGCTCGGCCCCGAGGCGAAGCGCTTCCGGGTCCGGGCCCTGTCCGAGGTCACGACCGTCCCGGCCTACCAGACCGTCCGCCGCCGGATCGAGCAGACCCTCGAGACCGACCGCGACTTCCACACGGCCTGCGACCGCATGGTGCGCCAGGTGGTCCACCACCGCACCCAGTCGCACGCCATGCCCACCACCGAGGCCCACCTGACCGCCGGCCTCCACTACGTCACCGCCGAGGCGCCGCTCTTCATCGACTCCCCGGCGATCTTCGACACCCCCTCCTCCACCCTCCTCTACCACCTCAGGACACCCGTCACCGATTTCCTGGCGGGCCGGCAAACCGGCTTCCGCGCAGCCCCGGGGCAGGGCTACGTCATCATCGCGCCCCCCACCGGCACCCGCGCCCCAGACCTCAGCGGACCTGCCGCACCGGACCTGCGGGACCCGGCCGACGCGCTGTCGTAGCCGCCGGCAGATGACCACGTCCGCCCCCGGAAGCCCCGACTTCCGGGGGCGACGTGTCGCCGCCCGTCGACGGCCGACGTGCGGAGTTCCGTTCCTGGAGGGCGTCGTTCCCGGATCGCGTTCCTGGATTGCGTCCCTGTTCGTGCAGTCACCGACAGGATGCTCACTGCCGGTCACTGCCGGGTGCTCACGGTCACCGAAAGGGGGCGTCGGCGGACGGTTCGGGCCTCAGGCGGTGGGCGGAGGTTCTGGCTTGGCGCTCCTCACGATCGACTGTTGACCATGGGCGGCCGTGCTGTGCTACGGTTTTGGAGTTGCAGTTGTGGTACCCATGAACCTATGTGCGCCTGACGGAAATGTTTCTCCCGATGGCGCATTATTTGTTTTACCGGCATCTCCGGATGGGGCCTCTGCCTACCAGAAGGAGAACGTCATGGCACAGGGAACCGTGAAGTGGTTCAACGCCGAAAAGGGTTTCGGCTTCATTCAGCAGGACGGCGGCGGCCCCGACGTCTTCGCGCACTACTCGAACATCCAGTCCCAGGGCTTCCGTGAGCTCCAGGAGGGCCAGCGGGTCTCCTTCGACGTCACGCAGGGCCAGAAGGGCCCGCAGGCGGAGAACATCGTCCCCGCCTGATCGCCGGACGCGTATCCGCTTACCGGGGTCCGCACCGCCATGGTGCGGACCCCGGTTTGTGCTGTTTCCAGGAAGGCAAATAACTGCATGTCCCGCAGGTCCCAGAAGTCGAACCGGCGCGCCTCGTCGCCCTCGCCGTCCGCGTCGGCGCCGAGGGAATTCCGGCTGCCGGAGAGCACGACACCCGCACTTCCCGCCGTCGAGGACTTCGCCGGTCTGGACATGCCCGCGGGGCTGCTGAAGACCCTCACCGCACAAGGCGTCACCACTCCGTTCCCCATCCAGGCCGCCACGCTGCCCAACTCGCTCGCCGGTCGTGACCTGCTGGGGCGTGGCCGCACCGGCTCCGGCAAGACGCTGGCGTTCGGACTGGCGCTCCTGGCCCGGACGGCCGGACTCCGGGCGGAACCCAAGGCTCCGCTCGCCCTCGTGCTGGTGCCCACCCGTGAACTCGCCCAGCAGGTGGCGGACGCGCTGACGCCCTACGCGACGGCGGTGAACCTCCGGCTGACCACCGTGGTCGGCGGGCTGTCGATCATGAAGCAGGCCGGTACGCTCCGACGCGGCGTGGAGGTGTTGGTAGCGACTCCCGGCAGGCTCAACGACCTCGTGGAACGCGGGGACTGCCGGCTCGACGGCGTGCGCATCACGGTGCTGGACGAAGCCGACCAGATGACCGACATGGGCTTCCTGCCGCAGATCACCAAGGTGATCGAGAACGTGCAGCCCGACGGCCAGCGCATGCTCTTCTCGGCCACCCTGGACCGGAACATCGACCGCCTGGTGCAGCGGTTCCTGGCCGACCCCGTGGTGCATTCGGTGGACCCGTCCGCGGGCGCGGTGACCACCATGGAGCACCACGTGCTCCACATCCTGGACGAGACCGACAAGAAGGCCGTCACCACGCGTATCGCGGCCCGTGACGGCCGGGTCATCCTCTTCCTCGACACCAAGAGGTCCGCCGACCGGCTCGCCAAGCGGCTCCTGGCCGTCGGTGTGCGCGCGGCGGCACTGCACGGCGGTCGTTCCCAGCCGCAGCGGAACCGCACCCTGGAGCAGTTCAAGAACGGCCAGGTCACCGCATTGGTGGCGACGAACGTCGCGGCCCGGGGCATCCACGTCGACGATCTCGACCTCGTCGTGAACGTCGATCCCCCCACCGACCACAAGGACTACCTGCACCGGGGAGGGCGCACGGCCCGGGCCGGCGGTTCCGGCAGCGTGGTCACGCTGGTCCTGCCCAACCAGAAGCGGGACGTCACCCAGCTCATGTCGGCCGCGGGCATCCGCCCCCGGACGTCCCGCATCACGTCGAGCGACACGGAACTGGCCACCATCACCGGTGCCCGCGAGCCTTCCGGCGTGGCCGTCACCATCGAGGTGCCCCAGCCGGCGACGCCGGCGGCGTCCCGCTCGGACCGGAAGCCCGGCACCGAGGGCGGTGGGCGGTCCGGCCGCCGACGCCGGAGTGGCGGCGGGGCCGGAGCGGCGAAGACCGCCCCCACCGGGACGGGAAGCCGGGGCTCGGAGCGCCGGACCGCGGCCGGTGCGGCGACGGCCGGTGGCGGTTCCGCCGCCGGCGGGCGCGGCACTTCCCGCCGGACCGGAGCCGGCGGGTCCGCCGGGGGTTCCGGCTCGGGCGGCCGGGGCTCCGACCGCCGGGCCGCGGCCGGGACGGCGGCCGGCGCCGCCTCCGGCAAGGGTGTCCGCCGATCATCCGGTCGACGGGCGGCAGCCGGCGGGGCCACGGGTGGCGCTGCCGGTACCGGCAGCGGTGGCCGCGGCTCCGACCGCCGGGGCGGCCGCCGCACCTCTGCGAGCTGAGTGACCGCAGTGTCTCCGTGACCCAGCGCGGCGGCGCGGCTCACCGCGTGTGCCGCCGCTGGAGCGGTTCCCAGACGACCGTGGCCGGGTACTTCCCGGCCACGGTCGTTTCGCTGTGCCGCCTCCCGGGGCGGCGCGGCGGGGGTCAGCGGGCGGTCCAGCCCCCGTCGAGGGGGAGGGACGTGCCGGTGATGCAGCCGGCCTGCGGGGTGCACAGCCACAGCACGGCCCGCGCCACTTCGTCCGGTTCGATCAGTCGCTTGATCGCCGTGCGGTCCAGCATCACGCGCGCCACCACCTCGTCTTCGGGGATCCCGTGGACGCGGGCCTGGGTGGCGATCTGCCGCTCGACCAATGGGGTACGCACATAGCCAGGATTGACGCAGTTGCTCGTCACCCCGTGCTCGGCGCCTTCGAGGGCGACGACCTTGCTCAGACCCTCCAGCGCGTGCTTGGCCGCCACGTAGGCCGACTTGTAGGGGCTGGCGCGCAATCCGTGGACGGAGGAGATGTTGACCACCCGTCCCCATTCGCGCTCGTACATCCGCGGCAGGGTGCGGCGCAGGATGCGGAAGGGGGCCTCCACCATGACCCGTTGCATCAAAGCGAAGCGGTCCGGCGGGAATTCGTGGATGGCGGCCACGTGCTGCAGACCCGCGTTGTTGACCACCACGTCGGCGTCGTCGGGGAGCGTGTCCACCGCGTCCGGAACGGACAGGTCGACGATGTGGGCGGTGCCGCCGATCGCCTCGGCTAGCCGTTCGGCCGCCTCTCCGGCGCGGTCCACCACGCGGACGAAGGCACCCGCGGCCGAGAGCGCCACCGCACAGGCCCGGCCGATGCCGCCGGCCGCTCCGGTGACCATGGCGGTCCGCCCGGCCAGGAACCGGGCGCCGACCACTACTTGATCGACGACTTCGCGCGGATCGCCCGCCGCGTACGCCCCTGCATCGGGGCTGTGGCTGCTCTGCATGACCGAAACGATAGGAACGGCTCGGTCCCGGGCACATGGGAGCGCAGCACACTTTCCTCCGTGCGGGAGTGGGAGTGACCGCCATACCGTGGCCGCCGTGGGAACCGTATGCCGTCGGGACCGGCTCGCGGCGGCCCCGCGACCACTCCGACCCGGCGGCGGCGCAATGGGGCCCGGTGCCACATCCGACCGGAGACCGTGGGCACCCGGCCCATATCCGCCCGCGGTCCGGGCTCGTAACGTCCGGCACCAGTAGGTGAAGTGGCGCCCGCGGCGGCATCCTGCGCGAGGTGATCCGGACGCGATGCCGGACGGTGCGCCGACCGTCCCCCCCCACATCCAGGAGCCACCATGGACCTGTCCACACGGCACAGTCACCGGACCCGCCGCACGCTCGCCGTCGTCCTCGGCCTCGTCGCCGCGTGCCTGAGCGTCTTCTCGCCGGGCGTCCCCGCCGCCGCGGCCGCGGCCGGGACGTTCCACCAGGTCATCGACTTCGGCCCGAACCCGGGCAACCTGCAGATGTACGAGTACGCGCCGGCGGACCTCCCGCCGGGCGCACCCCTCGTCCTGGCCCTGCACGGCTGCACCCAGAGCGCCGACGACTACTACGCGCACTCCGGCTGGCCCAAGTACGCCGACAGGTACGGCTTCGCGCTCGTCTTCCCGCAGACCACCGCGGCCAACAACCCGCTGTCGTGCTTCAGTTGGTTCGACGCCGCCAAGGACACGGGGGGCCGCGGTGAGGCAGCGTCCCTCGTCCAGATGGTCCGGCACGCCATGGCGCAGTACGGCTCCGACGCCCACCGGGTCTTCGTCACCGGTCTGTCGGCGGGCGGGGGCATGACTGCCGACCTGCTCGCCGACTACCCCGACGTCTTCGCCGCCGGATCGATCGACTCCGGACTGCCCGCCCACTGCGCCACCACTCCGCTCCAGGCGTCCGGCTGCCAGCTCAGCGACCAGCACCTCACGCCCGCCCAGTGGGGCGACAAGGTCCGCAACGCCCGCCCCGGCTACGCCGGCCCCTGGCCGCGGGTCGCGATCTCGCAGGGCACCGCCGATCTCACAGTCCGCCCGGTGAACGCCACCGAGCTGAGGGACCAGTGGACCGACGTCCTCGGCGTCGGCCAGACACCGTCGAGCACCCGGAGCCTCCCCGGCGGCACCACGCAGAGCACCTACAACGACGCCGGCGGCCGGCCGGTCGTCGAGGTCTACTCGATCCCCGGCATGCCCCACGGCCTCGCCGTCAGCCCCGGAACAGGCACCGACCAGTGCGGGACCACCGGCACCTACTACCGCGACGCGATCTGCTCCAGCTACTACACGGCGGCGTTCTTCGGGCTGGACGGCTCCACGCCCACTCCGCGCACGGAGCACGGCGGGGCGGGGGAGTCGACGCGGTAGGGCCGCTCACGTCTCGGCCGCCACGAGGTGCAACGCCGGGTCATCGGGCGGGGCTGTCGGTGAACAGCCGGTCCAGGTGCAGATCGATGGCGTCGAGGGTGTCCTGGGGCCCGATCACGTCGAGTTCGATGAGGGTGGTGAAACCGGTGAGGGCGAGGAGCAGATTGGTTTCGGCCACCGGGTCGCGGTCCGGTGGGATGTGCCCCTCGGCGATCGCCCGGCGTACCAACTGCTCGACGGCAGTGCGTCCTTGGGCGATCCCCTGCCGGGCCCGCGCGTGGATGTGCTCGTCGTGCAGGGCCTCCAGGACGTAGGCGGCGCTCATCCGGCTGGTCGCCCGCGCGTCCGGGTGCAACGGGAGCATCCCGGTGAGCATCACCCGTAGGACGTCGCGGGGGTGCGGCCGGTCGCCGAGCTCCGCCAGGCCCCGGTCGACGCGCGAGGCGGCCTGCTCGGTCGCGAAGTCCATGGCGAAGGTCAGCATGGCCTCCCGGGAGGCGAAGTAGTGCTGCAACTGTCCGTGGGACATGCCCGCTTCCCGTGCGACCTCGCGCAGGGAGAGGTGCGCGACGCCGCGCTGCTCCACCACGCGCCACAGCGCTCGGGCGATCGCCTCGCGGCGTTCGCGATGATCCACCTGCTTGGGCATCGTCGACGTCTCCGGGCTGCTCCGTGAGTTCTTTCCAATACGGTTGACATGATACAAAGCCGTCGACCGCGACCCACCGGCCGGCTGCTCGGCCGCGAACGCCGCCGCGACCCCTGCACGTCTCACATGGTGTCGAGGTTGTCGGCGACGGTGGAGGTCGGGGTGTGGAGGACGGCGTCGAACGCTTCGAGGACGGGGGTGTGCAGGTAGGCGCTTTGGATGCGGATGCGGTCGGGGCCCGGGGTGAGGTCGGCGTCCCCCTGCGTCTGCGGGCGCGCCTGCTGGAAGTCGGCGATGCTGAGGCCGAGTCCGGCGTCGGAGAAGGCGGCTTCGATGCTTCCCGGCTCGGCCGGTTCCAGCGCGGTGGCGGCGATGGTGAAGCCGAAGCGGGCGCTCTCGTCGCGGGGCATGTCCGCGGTGTGCCCGGTGGTGCTGGTCAGGGCGAGGGCGAAGTAGTCGTCGCCGAGGGCGCGGTGCAGGTGCTGCCCCATGGGGAGTCCGGTGAGGTGGCCGTTGAAGGAGACCGGCGTCTTCTGGATGTGGGCGTTGTGGGCCGCCAGTACGACGCGGGTTCCGGGTTCGAGGCGGTCCAGGTGCCACCGGACCGAACCGGCCATGTAGCTGTCGCGGGCCGAGGTGTCGGCGGTCAGCCCCTGGCCGGTGAAGAGGCCGGCCATGGCGCGGAAGGTGTAGTCGGCGTGGCAGGCGCCTTCGAGCCGGCGTACGGCGATGTCGTGGTCGTGCTGGTCGCCGCGGGAGACGTAGAGCGGTTCGAGGGAGCGGAGCCGGATGAGCAGGCGCGTCAGGATCGCGCTGAGGGCGTCCTGTTCGGTGGTGGCCAGGCGTGCCCACGCGGGCGCGGCGACGGCCCCGGAGCCGCCGGCGAAGGTTTCGGCGATCCGTATCGCCTCCTGGGCCGCCGGCAGGGTTTCGGGGTCGATCCGTCGGAGGTAGTCGGCGACCGGGGTCAGTGCGGGGAGCAGGGATCCGCCGGCCGCGGGGATGTCGATGCCCGCGAAACGCACCGGTGCTGAGGCGGTGCGGTTGTGCCGGCGCATCCAGCGCAGCGGCTCGCCGACGCCCACGGGGATCGTTGCGGCGAGGTGGGCCGTCAGGTCGTCGTCCGTTCCCTCGCCCTGGGCCCAGGCGTCGAGGGGGAAGCCTTCGCTGAAGCCGTACTCGAAGGCCAGGGCGGTGAAGCCGCAGCGTTCGACCAGGAACCGCAGGATGCGCTCGCGCATGAGCGCGAACTCGTCGATGAAGTGGGAACTTTCGCCGATCGCGACGACGCGGGCGCCGCCGATGACGGCGCGCAGCGGCTCCAGGTCGTCGAGTGGCGCCTCGGGGTCGAGGTGGGTGAGCGGGACGGCGTGGGTGCGGAGCCAGTCGGCGAACGGGGTGCGGTGGGACGACGCGGGCATGTTGAGGACTCGATTCCTGGACTCTGGAACTCCGACGTGCCGGAACGCGGGTGGCTCACGGTTGCGGGAGCCTGGGCGCCGCGTTCTCCAGGTCGTCGATGCTGCCGGACATGACGGTGCGGAGGTGTTCGGTGAGGTGCGGGAGGGGCCAGTCCCACCAGGCCAGTGCGAGCAGGCGGTTGATGTCGGCGTCGCTGTGGCGGCGGCGGATGAGGCGGGCGGGGTTGCCGCCGACGATGCCGTAGTCGGGGACGTCGTCGACGACGACGGAGCCGGCGGCGATGATCGCTCCGTGGCCGATGCGGACGCCGGGCATCACCATGGAGCGGTAGCCGAACCAGACGTCGTGCCCCACCACGGTGTCCCCCCGCCCGGCCAGGCCGGTGATCAGGTCGAAGTGCTCGGACCAGGAACCGCCCATGATGGGGAACGGGAACGTCGAGGGGCCGTCCATACGGTGGTTGGCGCCGTTCATGATGAACCGCACGCCCTCGCCCAGCGCGCAGAACTTCCCGATGACCAGCTTCTCCGGCCCGTAGTGGTACAGCACGTTGCGGCTTTCGAACGCGGTCGGATCGTCGGGATCGTCGTAGTAGGAGAACTCTCCGACCTCGATCAGCGGCGAGGTGATCAGCGGCTTCAGCAGCACCACCCGCGGCTGCTCGGGCATCGGGTGCACCACGGTCGGGTCGGCGGGAACAGGCGGCATCACGAAGTGCTTCCTTTCGCGGGGATTTCCGGGTGCTCGTGCCCGCTCCGCCCGGCCCCGTCCGCCGACCGGGCCGTTCCCGCCCGGTGAGCGAGCCGGTCACCGGGTCGGGGACGGGCCTGCTGCCGAAGGACCTGCCTACGGCGAGCGCTTCGGAAGAGCATCGATCACGCTACTAGTGCGACAGTTGCTGCTTTAAGATGTTGGCATAACGCCGTCCCCACGAGCAAACAATTACGAGTGATGACTTCCTGATGACTTCCACAGACCCGGAACCAGAGCCAGAAGGCACCCGGCCGCCGCCGACCCGACGCCCCGGGGGCCGCACCGCCCGTATCCGCACGCAGGTGCTCGACGCGGTCCGCGCCGAGCTCGGCGAGCATGGTTTCGACGGGCTGACCACGGACACCGTCGCCGCACGCGCCGGTGTGCACCGCACGACGGTGTACCGGCGCTGGGGGGACGTCGGCGGCCTGCTCGCCGACGTCCTCGACGCGGCGGGTGACGACGACTGGCAGCCACCGGACACCGGCTCGCTGGTAGGCGATCTGACAGCGCTGAACGAGGAGATCCAGACGGCCCTGACGGCACAGCCGCCGATCGTGGTGGCGCTGATCGCCGCCTCGTTCCGCTCGGAGCAGGCCGCCCAGGCCCAACAGCGGCTCTGGGAGGACCGTTACGCCCGCTGCGAGACCATCGTCGACCGGGCCGTCCGGCGCGGCGCACTCCCACCGCAGACCGACGCCCGGCGGCTGCTCATCGCCGCCACCGCGCCGCTGTACCACCAACTGGTGCTCCTGCGCACACCCCCCGACCCGCAACTGCCCGGCCAGGCAGCCAGAACCGCCGCCCTTGCCGCGGCCGCCGGCGCCTTCGTCGAGCCGCGGTCGACGGACGGCGCCTGAGCGCAGGCCGCCGGGCGAGGCGAAGACGTCCTGTGGGGCGGGGGGGGAATCGCGGGGCGGGCGCGGGCGCTTACGCGGGATCCCCGGACGGCGCGTGAGCCGCCGGTGATTTCGGGGTGGCCAGGAAGATCGTGGCCAGGGTGAGGGCGCCGGCCAGCCATGTGGTGGCGTGGAACGCCTCGCCGAAGGCCCGAGCGGTCTCCGGGGACGTACCCGCTTCCAGTGGGGACGTCGACGTACCCGGAGGGAGCAGCGACCGGTAGATCACCGCGGTGACGGTGCCGAAGATGGCGATACCCAGACCGGCGCCGGCCTCGTAGGAGACGGATTCGATGCCCGCCGCCGCACCCGCCTGGGCGGAGGGCGCGGTGGACATGATCAGGTTCGAGGCGACCATCTGGACCAGACCGTGGCCGAACCCGATCAGGGCCAGGCCGAGCGGGACCACGGTGCCGGAAGCGACCAGGACGTACCCGGTCACTGCCAGCAGCAGGCCGGCGGGCACGTCCGCACGCGGCCGTCCGACACGGGAGAGGATCATTCCGCCCACCGGGCCCGCCACCGTCGCGGCCACCGGCATCGGGATCAGGTACAGCGCGGCCTCCTCCGCCGACAGTCCCTCGACGAACTGCAGGTACTGCACCAGTTGGAGTTCGAAGCCGACCATCACCAGCACCGGCAGCACCGAGGCCACCACTCCGGCACGCAGCCCGGGCAGCCGGAACAGGGACAGGTCCAGCATCGGGTGCGGTGTGCGCTGCTGCCGTCGTACGAACAGGACCAGCGCGGTCAGGCCCAGCACGGCCGGCACCGCCACCTCCACCATCCCCACGCCGTCATGGGTGAAGGTGATGATGGCGTACGCGCAGCCCAGGAACCCCACGATCGACAGGATGGGGGAGGTGGCCTCCCAGGGCTGCCGCTCGGCCTCGATCTTGTTGCGGAGCAGCAGCGCCACGGCGGGCATGGCCAGTGCCACGACCGGCAGGTTGACCAGGAAGATCGAGCCCCACCAGAAGTGCTGGAGCAGGAAGCCGCCCACCACCGGTCCCAGCGCCGAGGCTCCGGCGGCGACCGCGCTCCACGCCCCGATGGCCACCGCGTGGTCGCGGCCGTCGCCGAAGGTCTGCCGGATGAGTGCCAGCGTCGCCGGGATGATCATCGACGCGCCGATCGCCAGCAGCGCCCGGGCACCGATCAGGGTCAGTGGCCCGGACGCCATCGCGCACAGTGCCGAGGCCACGCTGAAGACCGCCAACCCGGCCAGCAGCAGCCGCTGGTGCCCGATCCGGTCGCCCAACGGCCCGCTCACCAGCACCAGCCCGACCATCAGGAGCGAGTACACGTCCACGGTCCACAGCAGTTCGGGCGGGGACGCGTGCAGTTCGCGGGCGAGGGTCGGAACGGTGATGGTGAGGATGGTGACGTCGATGGCCGCGGGCAGGAAGCACAGCAGCACCACGGCCAGCACCAGCCAGCGTCGGGTCTTGACCACTGTCAGTGCGGTGGTGGTCACCGGTGGAGGCCCAGGGCGGCCCTCGCTCGGATGATCAGATCGTGCAGCTCGGCCAGGCTCGGGGCGTAGAACATGCAGCTCAGTCTGCCAGTTCGCAGGTCCGTCAGCTCGGTTGGCACCACACCTCGTTCGGCGTGCCGGGGTGAGGCCACCAGCCGTCCGAGCAGGCGCAGCACCTCCGGCAGGTCCAGCCCGGCCGGAAGCCCGTAGAAGTCGTAGTTGCCGACCGCGTGGGTGTCGAGGTAGCCGGGGCCGATGAGGTGCTCGCCGAATTCGTGCACATGGCTCGACCCGGTGCGACGGGCGTTGAGGTCGTGCATGTAGACCACGTCGTCGCGGGCGATGGCGTCGATGCCGAACCGTCCGCGGTAGCCGCGCCGTTGCATTTCCTGGGCCAGTCGGAGTCCGCCCCGGGTCAGCGCGCGGTACCACCATCGGTCACGCAGTTCCCGCGCGGTGACGTTGCCGCGCAGGTGTGTGGCGCCCTCGAACAGCATGTCGGTCGTGTAGCACAGGTGGGGCGGGGCGCCCACGGGCACCATGTACTCCACCGACGGGAAGGCGATGTCGCCGTCGATGAACTCCTCGACCACCACCGGATCTTCGCCGTAGAACTTGCTGGCGGCCAGGCGTTCGGCGATGTCGTCGTCGCCCGGCCGGAAGATCAGCAGACCGAGGCTCGCCTCGCCGCGGTCCGCCTTGACGATGCACGGCGTGCCCGTCGCGAGCATGGCCCGCACCGCCGCCGGCACCTCGTGCCGCCCGGCGCAGTGCGTACCGGTAGGGATGCGGCAGGGGCCGTCGGCCATGCCGAGGTCGGCGGCCAGGTCGCGCAGGCCGGTCTTGGTGTCCAGCAGGTCGCGCAGGCCCTGCTGCGGCGGGCTCTCCGGCAACTCGACCGCCACGCCGTACCGGGTGCGCAGGACCTCGGCGAACCGCCACAGGTCGGTGGTGGTGGTGTGCGGGATCAGTCGGAGCCGGCGGCCCGGCCCCGCGTGGGCGGCCACGGCGGTCATCAGCTCGGGGTCGGCGAGCGCGTCGGCGAACAGCGAGCCGGTGCGGCCCGCCGGGCTGAGGTTCACCACGCCGTCGAGCTCCAGGAACTTCCGCTGCCAGTCCAGGTCCCCGATCGGCTCGTACGTGATGAGCATCTTGTCCAACGGTCCCCAGAACAGCGCCTGGTCCTGCTGGGCGTAGCACTCCGACAGCAGCTCGTCGACGCCGTCGGCGCGGACGGCGAAGTCGCGCAGGGTGTCGACGGCGTTGCTGACGCAGAGGGTGGGCGTGGTCATTTCTTCTCCTCGCGCAGCAGTCCGTCGCCCTCGGACACCAGGGCGACCGCGGCCGAGACCACGTGCCAGAAGAGGTCCTTGCCCAGGGCCGCGGTGGCGTCCGAAGTGTTCGACAGGACACCTTGGTTGGTCGTGCGGTTCACGTCGACGGGGTGCAGGTAGATCCCCGGGCGGGGCGGGTGGGCGTGGTCGGGACGGGCGGCCGAGACCAGGTCCGGGCGGAGGTAGAGCATCAGGCTGGTCTCGGTGAGGCCCGCGTGCTCGGCGTGCCAGCCCGGAAAGAGCGGCACCCGCTTGGCCAGCCAGTCCGTGTCGACCAGGCTCCACCAGCTCAGCGCGATCAACTCCTTGCCCGCGGCCGCCGGCCGCCGGCCCACCTCGTCGAGGGCCTCGAAGAGGAACGGTTCGTTCTCGAAGTGGCCGTTGACGACCAGCAACCGGCGCCACGGCAGGGCGCACAACGACTCCAGCGCGTCCTCCAGGAAGGCCAGCAGCGACTGGCCGCGCACATGGACGGTGCCGGGAAAGGCCAGTCCGCCCCCGCTCTGCGGCAGCGACCGCGCCGCGATGGACTGCGCCGGCAGGGTCAGGGCGTTCAGCTCGTAGGCGATCTGCTGGGCGAAGGCGTCGGCCAGGAGGGTGTCCACGGACAGCGGCAGGTGCGGACCGTGCTGTTCGATGGACCCGACCGGCCACGCCAGGGTCTGCCCGGCGGTGGCGGCCAGGATCTCGGCGCTGCTCAGGTCGCACAGCTGCGGCCCGACCGATCGGGGGGTCATGACCGCACCTGCCCGGACCGGTCCGCTCCGGCGAGGGGTTCGGAGTCGCGGTCGGGGTCGCCCGGTGCGGTGGTTTCGGCCACGATCCGGGCGAGTGTGGGGTTCATATCGGTGTGCAGTGCGGTGTACACCTGGGCCGCCACCGCGCCGACCCGCAGGTAGTCGTGGACGTCCCGGCCCGATTGCACGCCGCCGGAGGCCAGCAGCGGCAGGGGGAACCCGGCTCGGCTCAGCTTCCACAGCGAGGCCAGTACGAGCGGCTTGATGCCGGGTCCGGAGTAGCCGAACACGCCGCCGAGGCGGAGGTCGCCGGTCTCCGGGTGCACGGCGGCGGCGGGCAGGGTGTCGCTGACGGTCACCGCGTCCGCGCCGGCCCGGGCGGCGGCGAACGCCCGCGCGTGCAGGCCCTCGCCGCTGGCCAGTTTGACCGAGAACGGCACCCGGGTCGCGGCGCGGGCGGCCGCGGTGTAGGCGTGCACCCGCTCGGGGGTGTCGTCGAGGCCGTCCGACTCGTTGAGGCAGGAGATGCCGAGCTCCAGTGCGCGGCAGCCCGCCGACTCCACCCGGGCCGCCAACTCGGCCAGTTCCGCGGGGCTGTCGGCGTGCAGCGACGCGATGACCGGCAGCCGGTCCCGGGCCAGGCCGCGCAGGATGCCCACCCAGTGGTCGACGGACCGCTTGGAGTAGGTGGTGCTGTTGATCATTCCGGTGGGCAGCCGGAGGATGCGCTCGTCCAGGTCGGTCGGCGGGTTGGGGTGGATGGTCTTGGTGACCACCGCGCCCGCGCCGGAGTCCAGCAGTCTGCGGATGTTGCGTTCCTGGTCGGTGAGCAGGCCGGAACCGACCACGACCGGATTGGCCAGGTCGATCCCCAGCACATGTGTCGCGGCCGCCATGTCAGACCGCCGTCCGGGTCCGGCCCAGTGCCGCGAGCACGCCGTCGACCAGCAGTGCCGGATCCGTGGCGATCTCCTCGGTGGACAGGAACGTGGCGGCGGCGACCTGGGCGAGCCCCTTGAGCAGGTGGCTGGCCGACTCGGCGAAGGGCTGGTCGGTGATGCCCACGATGGGGCGGCCCAGCGCGCTGGCCCACCCCAGTTCGATGTGGGTGCCGTCGGTGCGCAGCAGGGTGCCGTCGAGCACCGGCAGTACCGGTACGAAGACATCGCACTGGCGCATCCACGCGTAGTCGCGCACGGACACCTCTTCGGGGGTGAACGAGGCGGTGTCGGCGCCGAATCGCTCAGCCACGTGTGCGGACAGCACGGTGGCTCCGGCCCGCTGCGACTGGTCGATGGTCAGGCTCAGGCATTCGCGGATCGGCGTCGCCATTCCGCCGGGCACCAAGGCGTGCTGGATCGGGCCGCCGACAAACAGGGTGACGCCGCGCAGGGCGTCCGGGCTGACACTCATGACTTTTTGCGGTTCCTTCGAAAGTTTCTTCCGGCGGCCGGGCGATCGGGCGTGGATCGGCCATCGGAAAGGAGGGGAATGGGCAGCGCAATCACATAATGCGCTTGCAGCGAATCGCAGGGGATTCCGGGCGTGAAACCCGACGGTGTCACCGGGGTGCCCGGTTGCCGACTCGTCCCGCACTCAGCGGCCGAGATGGGCAAATAGACGACTTAAGGCTAGTCAGGGACGATTCATCACCGCAAGCCCCGTCTGCGCCAGCTGGGAATCCCTGACATAGGGAGTAAAAGGTACATAACGATCGTTCTGAAACGCGACCCCACCTGTGTCGGGAAGCGCTCTGCGGGCCGGGTTCGCGGGCGGGGGCGGCGGACCGGGGGATTCCGTTCGGCCGGTATTCCCGCCGCCGAACGCCAGTGGCCGAAACGCCGCCGAACTCATGCGCTAAATCCCCGTGGCGGCCGGTGCGCGAAAATAGATAACGAGCAAAATCGAGGGCCTCATTGACACGGCGGTAAAGCCTCAACTAGCTTCGATGAGCGTTAATGGCTGGCGCTGCCATGTTTCCGATCGGTGCCGGCCCACCTCCGGCCCGACTTTCGCCGCGATCTCATCTCCCTTTCCTCGCCCACATGCCGGACGCCGGCCGTGGCCTTTTGGATGAATCCACCCTGAGGGGAAAATCCCTGGTGAACTCTTTGCAGACCATCAAACGCATTCTGCACTCCGATGTGCTGGTGGAGGTGCCGATCGACCAGATGCGGCTCGACGACAGCCTGCGCGAGAGCTACGGCATGGACTCACTCGGATTCGTGGAACTGCGCGTGCAGTGTGAGGAGGCGTTCGGCATCGACATCCCCGACGAGGCCGTCGCCGCGGGGGAGCTGTCCACCCTCGGCGACGTACTCGCGCTCGTCGAGCGGCTGTCGGGGGCCGAACTCCCCCCGGCCACCCCGTGAGCACGGCCCCGGTCACCCGGGACGACCGCGCCGGGGAACCCACCGGTGTCCTCGCACGCGGCACCGACCTGCACCTGAACCACTACGGGGCGGCGCGGCTGCCGTTCGCCTGCGTGGGCGGGCGCGGCCTGGAGCTCGACGTGGTCGACCTGAGCCCGGCCCACCGGGGCAGAAGGCTGCGGCTGCTGGACGCCAGCGGCGGCTACGCCAGCGCCACCCTGGGCGGCGACCACCCCGTCGTCCGCGCGGCGCTGACGCGCGGCACCGCGGTCGGCAACGTCACCGACGAACTGGGCTCGCTGGAACGGGCGGAACTCCTCGACCGGCTCTTCGGCCCAGGCGGGCTGTGGACCGACCACTTCCCCGCGGGGCGGTACCACGTCAGCGGGCGCAACTCCGGCTCGGAGGGCAACGAGTTGGCGTTGCGGCTCGTCCTGGAGTCCCGGTTCGACAGCCGGCGGCTGCGCCACCGTCCGGGCAAGGAGCGGCGCGACACCATCCTGGCCTTCCACGGTGCCTGGCACGGCTGGACCGGCGGGCTGGTGCAGCTGCTCAACCGCAGGTACTACCGGGCCGGGCTGCCCGTGCCGGACCCCGCCGGTTCGTACGGCGTCCGGGTCGAACACATCCCGTTCGGCGACCCCGACGCCCTGGCGGAGTACTTCGCCGCGTCCGCCGACCGGCTGCTGGCCGTCGTCGTCGAGCCGATCCAGGGCGACGCGGGCATTCTCCAGCCACCGCCCGGCTACCTGCGCGAACTCGCGCGGCGCTGCGCGGCCGACGACGTCCTGCTCGTGGCCGACGAGGTGCTGACGTTCGCCAAGACCGGCGCCTGGTTCGCCATGCGCGACGCCGACGGGCCGGTGCCCACCGACATCACCGTCATCGGCAAGTTCCTGGGCATGGGCGCGGTGTCCACGTCGATGGTGATCGCCCGGGAGGACCTGGCCGTCCGCTCCTCCGGCGCCGTGACCACCTCCGACCTGCGGCCGCTGAACTGCGCGGTGATCCGTGACGGCATCGAACACATCGCGGCCGAACGGCTGCTGGCGCGGTCGGCCGACGTCGGCGGGAGCTTGGCCGCGCAGCTCGACGCCGCCCTGGTGGGGCGCCACCCGGACGTGTTCACCGAGGTCCGCGGTACCGGGGCGATGCTCGGAGTGGAGCTGACCGCCGCGGCGGCGGACCGGATCGGCGAGCTGCGCCGGGAACTGATCGAAGCGGGGGTGTACGCGGAGTTCATGGCGGGCGCCGGGAAACGCTCCGGAGGCCGGCGCTACGTCCACCCCACGCTGCGGATCGTGCTGCCGCTGATCACCACGACGACGCAGGCCGACGAGATCGTGGACCGGGTGGCGGCGGGCGCCCGGGCGATGCGGTGAGCGCGGGGTTCCGCACCCGGGTCGAGCACGTCGACACCGACGCGACCGGGATCGTGCACTTCTCCCGCTACACCTCGCTGATGGAGACCGCGGGCACCGAACACCTCGAAGCGCACGACGCGGGCCTGACCGCCTTCAGCGCGGCGGGCGTCGACCTGGTGGCCGCCGACCTGCGGGTGACCTATCTCAACAGCGCCGTGTACCGCGACGTGATCGTCGCGGACACCCGGGTCGACCACGTCGGCGCGGCCTGGTTCGCGCTCGCGGTCGGTCTGCTGCGCGAGGAGGAGGACGGCGGCCGCACCCCGCTGGTGACCGGCCACCTCGTCTTCGCCGCCGTCGACCCCGCCACCCGGCGCGCGGTTCCCCTGCCGGCGCCGCTGCGAAAGACACTGAGAGGAATCGTCCCGGATGCGGCACACGAACGAATCGGCAGCACCCCCGACCGCGGCGGTCCGCACGGCCCGGCCGCTGGGTACCTCGGCGATCGCCGCCCTGGTGCGCGGACGCCATCCCCGACTGTTCATCGACCGGGTGCTGGACCATGAGCCCGGCGTGTTCCTGCGCAGCATGTTCGCCGTCTCGGCCGAGATGAGCGCACTGTCCGGGCACCTGCCCGAGCGCGGCCTGGCCCCGGGGGTGATCCTGCCCGGCAGCCACACCATGCAGGCCTTCGCCCAATCCGGCGTACTGCTCTACCAGTTGAGCAGCGCCCCGCTCGCCGACGACGAGGTGACCCTGGTCGGCACGGTCAAGTCCCGCTTCCTCGCCCCGGTCGTGCCCGGCGACCAGGTCGTGCTCGACGTACGCGCGGACCGGCTGTCCGGCCACACCTTCGCCTTCTCCGCCGCGGCGACCGTGGAGGGCCGCTCGGTCGCCGGGTTCCGCGGCGCGATGAGCCGGGCGAAGGTCGATCCCGCGCGGGCCCGGCCGTGGTGACCCCGGTGATCACCGGGCTGGCCTGGGACACTCCGCTGGGCCGGGACCCGGAGGCGGTGTGGGAGCGGCTGTGTGCGGGTGACTCGGGTCTGGCGCCGGTCGACTCGCCGCACCCGTTGCGCAACACACTCGCCGCCGTCGTCGAGTCGGTGCCGTACGGGACCCCGGCGGGCGAGCGCCAACGCGTGCTCGCCGGACAGGTGTTGGCCTCCGTGTTCGCGGACGCCGGCCTGTCCACCGCCGACCCCGGGGTCGGCCTGGTGCTGGGCACCAGCTTCGGCGCCTCGTTGGACGAGAAGGAGCCGGCGCTGCACACCTGGGCCGACGACGCGGCGGCGGGCATCGGGTACCCGGGGACGCCGGTGTGCGTCATGACCGCGTGCTCCGCGGGGTCGGACGCGATCGCCGTCGCGCACGCCCTGGTGCGCTCGGGCAAGCGGCGTGTCTGCGTGGCGGGTGGGGTGGACGTGGTCACCGAGGCCAAGCGGCTCGGGCACTCCGCACTGGGCACGATGAGCCCCACCGGCCTGCGGGCATTCGACCGGGCGCGCGACGGAATGCTGCTCGGCGAGGGCGCGGCGTTCGTGGTCGTCGAGCACCCCGACTCGGCCCGGGAGCGCGGCGCCCGGGTGTACGCCCGGCTGCGCGGCGCCGGCGCGGCCAACGACGCCGCCGGGCTCACCGCACCGGACCCGTCCGGACGCGCCGTGGTGCGCGCGGTGGAACGCTGCCTGGCATCCGCGGGCCTGGCCCCCGCCGACATCGCGGTGATCAACGCACACGGGACCGGGACACCGCTCAACGACGAGGTCGAGGCGCGCAGCCTGCTGGAACTGTTCGGCAGCGACGGCCCGTTGGTGTTCGCCACCAAGGGGGCGTTCGGGCACAGCCTGGGCGCCACCGGGGCCGTCGAGGCCGTAGCGACGGTACTGGCACTCCGCCACCGACGGGTCCCGCCGGTCGTCGGGCTGCGCGAACCGGCGGCACCGCTGCGGCTGGCCACGGGATCGGCGCACCCTGTGGGCGCCGGCGCCGGACTGAGCCTGACGTTGGGGTTCGGCGGGTTCAACACGTGTCTGCTGTTCGAAGGGGTGAGGGCGTGACACAGGTGCCGCCGGGCACACGGGTGCTGGGTTCGGCGACGGTCGTCGCCGAGGACCCGGCCGAGTACGCGATCAACAAACCGTCCTTCTACGCCGACCCCGCGGCCTGGCTGGTCGCCGAGACCGTGGACCGGGCGCTGACGGACTGCGCGGAGCGCGTGCTCGACGCCGCCGACGACACCGCGATCCTGGTCATGAGCGCGACCGGGAGCGAGCGGACGATACGCCGCATCGCCGCCTCGGTGCCGCGCTCCAGGGTCTCGCCGCTGCGCTTCGCCGGAGCCAACCCGGGGGTGCTGGCCGGACTGCCCGCCCTGCGCCACGGGCTGCGCGGGCCGTCGCTGCTGCTGGCGGCGCACCCGGACCAGGCCGCCCCCGTGGCGTTCACGGTGATCGACGGATGGCTCGCGGACGGCCACGCCCGGCACGTGATCCTGGTCGGCCTGGAATCCGCCGCGGGAGACCGGGAGAGGTGCTGCTGCCAGGTCCTGACCAGCGCCGGGGAGGACCGGTGAACGGCCTCACCCGGTCCGAGGTGGCCGACTTCCTGACCCGGGTCGGCACCACCCGGGCCGGCACGGACGCCGGCGCCCCGGTCGGGGTGGACGACGTGCTGGCGGACCTGGCCGGGCTGGGCCCGGCACCGGGCGACGCGGTCGTGCTCTGCCTGGCCAACGGGGTCGAACTGCTGCGCATGCAGCTTGCGGCGCTGCTGCTGGGCCTGGTGCCGCTGGCCGTGCCGCCGAGCACCCCGTGGCAGCGGGTCCGCGCGCTGGCCGGGCACGTCGGGGCCGGCGTGGTGGTGACCACCCGGCGGACCGGCACCGGGCCGCAGGCGCCGGTGGGCGGCGCGTTCGCCGTACCGACCGGGCACCCCGCCACCCCGTACCGGCCGGGCGAGATCCTGCTGTCCACCTCCGGCACCTCGGGGATGTTCAGCGCATGCGTGCACCAGGTGTCCTCGCTGCTGCACAACGCCCGCCTGCACGCCGGGGCCACCGGCATCACCTCGGCGGACACCCTGCTGGTGAACCTGCCGCTGTACTACTCCTACGCACTCGTGGCGCAGGCGTTCGCCGCGTACGTGACCAAGGCGCGACTGGTGCTCGACGGACCGCCGTTCTCGCCGGTCGCGTACCGCGACGCGGTCACCGCGCACGGGGTGACCCACTCGGCGGTGACACCGACGATCGCCCGCCAGCTGCTGGCCGACCCCGGACTCATGCCGCGCGGGCTGCGGGTGCTGGGGGTCGGCGGGGACCGGCTCGCGCCGACGGAGGTGGCGGACCTGCTGGCCGCACGATCGTCCTCGGAGCTGTATCTGACCTACGGGCTCACCGAGGCCGGGCCGCGCGTGTCGACCCTGGCCGCGCACGCCGAGCCCGCGCACCGGTACGGCTCGGTCGGCCGCCCGCTGCCCGGGGTGCGCGCGTCCCTGCGCGAGGTGCAGGGCGAGGTGGGCGAACTGCTGGTGGAATCCGACACCGTACTGCTGCGACGGGTCGGGGAACACAGCGGGAGAGTCCTGCTGGGACCGCGGACCATCGCCACCGGGGACGCCTTCTCGATCGACGACGGCTATCTGACCTTCCACGGACGCCTGTCGGACTTCGTGGTGCTGCGCGGCGAGAAGGTCTCCCTGCACACCGTCCGGCAAGCCGCACACGCCATCCCCGGGGTGGTGCGCTGCGTACCCAGGGTGGTGAACGAGGACGGCACGCAGGTGCTCGACGTCCATCTGTCGGTCACCGACTCCTTGCCCGGCGGGGAGAAGACCGTGCGGCGCCTCCTCAACTCCCAGCTGCTGCCGGCCGAACGCCCGCGTGCAGTGTTCCTTTCCACCGCCGACCCGGAGACCTTCCGCAAATGACCCTTCGCCTCGGCTGGACCGTGCCCACCGCCCTCTCGCCCGCCGGGCTCCGCGAGTTCGCCGTGACCGCTGAGCGCCTCGGCTACGACCACCTCTCCGTCCCGGAACACCTCGTCTCCAGCACTCCCGCCTACGAGAGCCTGACGCTGGTGGCGTTCCTGGCAGCGGTCACCACCCGGATCGAACTGGCAACGGCGATGACGATCCTGCCGCACCGCCCGGTGGTGCTCGCCGCCAAGCAGGCCGCGCAACTGGCCCACCTCAGCGGAGACCGGCTGCGGCTGGGCATCGCCATCGGATCCGATCCCGCCGAGTCCGCCGCGCTCGGCGTCGCTCCGGGGACCCGCGCGGCACTCTTCGAGGAGCAGGCCCGTGCGCTGCGCCTGCTGTGGACCCGGCCGGAAGCGGACTTCGCCGGCGAGCACGTCGCGTTCTCCGGTGTCACCCTCACCCCCCGGCCGCGTCGGATACCGCTCTGGATGGGCGGCGGCACCCTGCGCACCGGAGGCAGACCGGGCGCACTGCGCCGGATCGCCACCCTCGCCGACGGCTTCACCATGTCCGGCCTGCTCGCCAACCGCGTCAACCGCGGCGCCGCACTCATCGCCGAGCTGCGTACCGCGGTGACCGGAGCCGGCCGTGACTGGGCCGCCTTCGGGACGGAGGCCCGCCTCCGTCCCGTCCCCGGCCGACCGGACACCTGGCGCGCGCTCGCCGATGCCTGGCGGTCCGCCGGAGCCACCCACCTCACCGTCACCACCGACGACCTGTCCCTACTGGCCCCGGTGCACGCGGCGTTGACCGGGTAGCCCGGCCCGGCACGCCCCTCGGCAGCGGCGGCAAGCACGGCCTGACGGCTGATACCGCCGCGGCCGCCGATCACCGTGCGGGGGCGTGCCGTCCCTCACCGCAGAGGTCCGGTGCCCCGGATCTACGGGGTCCGCACGTGGGCGCCGCGCCGGTGGCGGTTGGTGTCGTTCACCAGGTACGCCAGCACCACCGCGACCGGCGCGCACAACGCCGCGGTCGTGGGCGGCGCCATGGCTCGCCGGTCGATGCGATGCCGGGACCGACGGACTCGGCGGCCGTCCCTGCCGAAGGGGCTTCCCTCTCCATGTCTCCTACTTGCCAGGCACCCGAATGCGGGCACGCTCCATCGCAAGTAGGGACCGTTGGCGGCGTCGATGCCGCGGTTCGGGTACGGCGAGCCCCACCGCCGTGCGGCACCACAGACGGCTGCCGCGAAGCCCCGGACTACCCTCGCCCCGATGCCCCCGGGCCCCCGCCCGTGCCGGGTTCGGTGCGGGCCATGGCGAACTCCAGCTGGGGCTCCCCTTCGCGTACGGGTTCCACCAGGCCGGTCCGCTGGAAGCCGTGGCGGGCGTACAGGCGCTCCGCGCGGTCATTGCCCTGCGCCACCCACAGCCGCACCTGGGGGAAGCCGTGGTCGTCCGCCCACCGCAGCACCGCCAGCACCAGGTGGTCGGCCACCCCGCGCCCGCGGGCGTCGGGGCGCACCCACATCGACACCAGCTCGGCGAGACCCGGACCGACCGGGACGATGCCGATCAGCCCGCACGCCTCAGCACCGTCCTCCGCCACGAACTGGTTGCGCAGGGTGAGGCGCTCGCGCCACCGGTCGTCGGTGAACGCCTGCTCGTGCTCCAGCGTGGATCCGAACGCCTCGGGGGCCTGTGCCAGAGCCGCCAGCCGAACGGCGCGGTAGAGGGGCCAGTCTTCGGCTGTCAGCGGCCGTACGGAGATCGTCGTCATGGCCGAGACCCTGATGCCCGCCGCGTTCGCGCGCAAGGGATTTCCGTGGCTCACCCCTTGCGGAGGGTGTCGAGGAAGCCGTCGACCGTCGCCGCCTGGGTGTCCGCGGGGAACCGCTGCGGGTCGAACAGGGCCTGGACCACCAGGCCGTGGATGAACGCGACCACCGTCGTGGCGAGTTGGTCGAGATCGGCGGTGGCCGGGAGTTCGCCCAGTGCCTGGGCGGCTTCCAGGTGGGGGCGGACCGTGGCGCGGATGCGGACGTAGCGCTCCGCCTGGTCGGCGTGCAGGCCCTGGTCGGCGAGGGCCAGATCCCAGGAACTGACCCAGATCCGGTTGCGTGCGGTGTTGTCCGCGCCGATCGGCAGGAAGTCCAACAGGACGGCGCGGAGCGCGGCGAGGCCCTCGTGGGGGCGGGCGCGGCGCGGGCGTTCCGCGCTGCTCTTCTCCAGGAGTTCGAGGGCGTGCACGACCAGGGCCCGTTTGGTCGGGAAGTAGTGCATCAGCAGTCCGGTGGAGACGTCCATCTCGGCCGCCACGGCGCGCAGGGTCAGGCCGCCGAACCCCTTGGCGGCCAGTATTCGCCATACCGCCTGGGAGACGTGCTCGCGGCGGGATTCGTGATCTACGGGCGCGGGAGGCATGGGCTTAGAGTACGTACCGAACGCTTGTTACGCACCCTTGGATGCAGTCGGAGGACCCCATGTTCGCCTTGCCGCTCGATGACGCCGCCCAGCTACGCCCCTTGGAGCCCTGGCAGGCGCAGGAATTCCTCGCCCACATGGAGCGTGCGCGGCCGACGGTGGACCCCTGGATCCCGTGGGCGACGCGCAGCACCGACCTGGAGTCCGCCGTCGACGTCCTCCAGGGCTACGCGGACCGCCAGGCCAAGGACGGTGCCCGCATCTACGGCATCTGGCTGGACGGAGTGCTGGTCGGCGGGGTGATGTTCACGCAGTTCGACGCCGCGCTGGGGGTCTGCGAGATCGGCTGCTGGTTGGAAGCGGCGGGGGAGGGTCGCGGTCTGGTGCACCGCGCCAGCCGGATACTGATCGACTGGGCCTTCCGGGTGCGCGGGATGAGCCGCGTGGAGTGGCGGACGACGCCGGCCAACAAGCGCAGCGTCGCGGCGGCCCGCCGGCTCGGGATGAGTCGCGACGGGGTGCTGCGCCGGCAGTTCCCGTACCAGGGCGTCCGGCACGACACGGAAATCTGGTCCGTGCTGGCGGAGGAGTGGAACGGGTGAGTGGGGCGGGCGGACGCCCCGGGGTGGGCGCGCCGGCCCGGGTGTCACGCCGGACGCAGCCAGGCGGTGGTGTCCGGGGGCAGTGTGCCGCCGGTCAGGGGTGCGCTGGAGAGGAGGACGTCGTGCCGGGCGGGAAGCGGTACTTGACGGGACGTCAGGTTCGTCCAGCAGGTCAGAGTGCCAGGGCCGTGGAAGGCGAGGACGCCGTCGGGGGCGGGCAGCCAGCGGAGGCCGGAACGGGTGGTGGTCGGGCCGCCGGTCGCCGCGCGGCGCAGGCGTAGCGCCGAGCGGTACAGGTTGAGCATAGAGTCGGGTGCCGTCTGCTGGGCCGCCACCGTGAGGGCCGCCCAGGCGGGCGGTTGCGGGAGCCAGGGGTCCGAGCCGTCCGGGCCGAAGCCGAACGGCGGGGCGGTGCCGGACCAGGGCATCGGGACGCGGCAGCCGTCGCGGCCCGGGTCGGCCCCGCCGGACCGGAAGTGCATCGGGTCGCGCAGCCGGTCGGCCGGCAGGTCCTCCACCTCGGGAAGACCCAGTTCCTCGCCCTGGTAGAGGTACACCGAGCCGGGCAGGGCCAGGGTGAGCAGTGCCGCGGCCCGGGCCCGCCGGGTGCCGAGGGCCGGGTCGACGGGCACGTCATGGGCCTTGCCGGCGAAGTCGAAGGAGGAGTCGGCGCGGCCGTAGCGGGTGACGGTGCGGGTCACGTCGTGGTTGCACAGCACCCAGGTCGGCGGCGCGTCGACCGCCGCGTGGCCCGCCAGGGTCGCGTCGATGCAGGCGCGGAGCCGGTCCGCGTCCCAGGGACTGCGCAGGAAGTCGAAGGTGAAGGCGGTGTGCAGCTCGTCGGGGCGCAGGTAGCGGGCGAGCCGGGCGGGGTCGCGGAGCCACATCTCGCCCACCAGGACGCGGGGGTCGGGGTACGCGTCGGCGATCCGGCGCCAGGCGCGGTAGACGTCGTGCAGGTCCTCCCGGTCGACGTACGGGTGCGGCCCCTCGCCGGGCAGGTCGGGCAGCGCGGGGTCCTTGGTGAGGAGGGTCGCGGAGTCCACCCGGATGCCGGCCACGCCCCGGTCGAACCAGAAGCGCAGGACGGACTCGTACTCGGCGCGTACCCGGGCGTCGGCCCAGTTGAGATCGGGCTGTTCGGGGGCGAAGAGGTGCAGGTACCACTCGCCCGGTGTGCCGTCGGGCTCGACGACGCGCGTCCAGGCCGGTCCGCCGAACTCGGACGGCCAGTTGTTGGGCGGCAGGTCGCCCCCGGGGCCGCGGCCGGGACGGAAGTGGAACCGGGCGCGCTCCGGGCTCCCCGGCGGGGCGGCGAGCGCGGCCCGGAACCACGGGTGGGCATCCGAGACGTGATTGGGCACGACGTCCACGAGGATGCGCAGACCGCGCCGCCGCGCCTCGGAGATCAGCTCCTCGGCGTCGGCGAGGGTGCCGAACAGCGGGTCGACGCCGCGCGGGTCCGCCACGTCGTAGCCGCCGTCGGCCATGGGGGAGGGGTACCACGGGGTGATCCACAACGCGTCCACGCCGAGCGCCGCCACATGGTCCAGGCGCCGCCGCAGCCCGGCGAGGTCGCCCACGCCGTCCCCGTCGCCGTCCGCGTAACTCCGCGGGTAGATCTGGTAGATGACGGCGTCGCGCCACCAACTGCGGGCGCGGTGGGCCGGTTCGGTCGATGGCATGGCGGCCGGTCGCCTTTCGTGGGTCATCGGCGGCGGAGCCGGATGGTGACGGGGCGGTGGTCGGAGGCGGCGGGCCGGGTGCCGGGCGGTGCCGGGCGGGGATCCAGGGCCCGGTAGGCCAGCAGGTCGGGCACGAGGGACGGGGAGAGCAGGAACAGGTCGATGCGGCGCTCCGCCTCCCCGGGGAGGAACTGCCCGTAGGTGGGCGACCGGTCGCCCAGGTGGGCGCCGGCGTCGACGAGCAGCGGTTCGGTGGGGGAGCCGAGCAGGCGCCGCAGCGGCATCCGGTCGGCTCGCCGCTCGTCGGGGAGCAGGTGATCGTCCCGGCGGTGCCGGGCCACCCGGGTCCAGTCGGGTTCGGGGTCGCCGGGCGGGACGCAGTTGGCGTCCAGGCCGACCACGAGCGGCGGCAGGGCGGGATCCGCGTGGTGGCGCAGGTGGTCCGCCTCGATGCGCCGGCCCGAGGGACTGAACGGGTCGAGGTGGGCGACGAGGAACCGCAATGGCGTGGTCCAGCCCGGCAGCCGCAGGGTGGCCAGGCCGTGGCCGTGCCAGTGGGCCAGCTCGGGGGCGAGGTGCTGCACGGCCACCCGCTCGACGTCGGGCTGCCAGAACACCGCCTGGTGGCAGCCGGTCTTCGCGGTGAACAACTCGCCGGCCATCCCGAAGGCCGCCTTGGCGTCCTCGAAGAGCGCCCCGCCGTCGCGGTGCCAGCCCCAGCCCTCGGTCGTCAGCAGCACCCGCGGCCGGTGGGCGGCGATCAGCTCGCACTGGGCGTGCCACCGGTCGTGGCGGCCCTGGAGGCGCTCGATGCCGGTCTCGTAGAGGTTCCAGAACATCAGCAGGTCGGTGTCGGCCGGGGCGTCGTCCGGGCCGGTCGGCGGGGTGCTCACTTGATGCCGACCACCATGGACTCGGGCCCGTCCAGGTGCTCGACGTAGGTGTCCTCGAAGCCCGTCCGGCGCAGCCACGCACTGCATTGCGCGCCGGTGTAGTCGAATCCGCCGGGCACCTCCGCGTGCATGATCAGGCTGAGGATCAGGCCCACGGCGTTGCTGCGGCGGTCGTCGTCGATCAGGGTCTCGTAGACCACGACGGCCCCGCCCGGCGGCAGCGCCTCGTACGCCTTCGCCAGCAGCCGGAGCTTCTCCTCCTCGCCCCAGTTGTGCAGGACGTGGCCGAACACGACGACGTCGGCCGGGGGCAGCGGGTCCTGGAAGAAGTCGCCGGGCCGGAACTCGACGCGGTCGGCGACGCCCAGCCGCGCCGTGTACTCCTCGAAGCCAGCGCGGGCCACCGGCAGGTCGAAGCCGACCGCGGTCAGGTGCGGATGGCTCCGCAGCAGCCAGCCGGGCAGAGCGCCCTCCGCGCAACCGACGTCGACGAGGGTGCGGTAGCGGTCCCAGGGGAACCGCTCGGCGAGGGCCCGGGCCGATCCGATGCTCAGGGCCGTCATGTCCCGCTGGAACGCGCGGACCGAGTCCGGCGTGGCGTAGGTGCCGGAGTAGAAGTCCCGCCCGTCGCGGCGGGCCTGGGTCGCCTGCCCGGTGCGCAGCACGGACACCAGGTCGTCGGCGAGGCCGGTGCCCCGGGACAGGAAGCTGTCGCCGAGGTACGTGGCGGGCTTGCCGGCGTCGAGGTACTCCTGTGCCTCGGGAGCGTTGGCGTACGCGTCGCCGGTGCGCTCCAGCAGGCCGAGCGCCACCAGGGCGTCGAGGAAGTCCGCGGCGGGTCGCCGGTGCAGTTTCGTACGGGCGCACAGTTCCGCCGCGGGCAGCGGTCCCTGGGCGAGTTCGGTGCACACGCCCAGCTCGACGGCGCTCAGCATGATCTTGGTCTTCCAGTGCGCCCACAACAGGTCGGTGACGGGCTGCGGCGAGATCACGAGCGGAACTCCCTTGGTGCGGAGGGGTGGTGGAAGGGGCGGCACGGGCCGGTCACCGCCGGTCGGCGAGGGCGGTGGGGGCGAGCCGGAGCGGGGCGAACGAGGCCGTGCAGGCGTCGGAGAACGGCGCCTGGGCGAACAGCCCGACCCGGACGTCCGCTTCGTCGGCACCGAAGAACGTGCGGACGAACCGCCAGTCCCCGCCGTCGTGTTCGCGGTGGAACACGGCGTACCGCCGGCCCTCCCGGGTGACGAGGAGCTCGGCGTCCGGGCCGGCGAGGACGGGGCCCGCCGCCTCGTCGGACACCGGGTGGGAGACGACGGTGACGACCGCCCACCCGCCGGCGCGGGTGCGCTCCACGCACACCTTGAACCAGCCCGCACCGTCGTGGACGACGATGCCGCCGGCGTCCCCGAACTCCCGCCCGTCGACCGTGACCCGGGTCCACAGGGTGTGGTCGCCCGTGACCCGGCGGCTCAACCGCGGGATCCCGGACGCCTCGTACGCGCCCGGCATGCGGAACAGGTCGGCGCCGCGCGGGGCGCGGACCCGCAGTTCCGCGGCGTGGCGCACGGGTGCGGTGCCGGGGCCGTCGAAGCGCCAGCCCGGGTCGTCGAAGCCGATCGCCCGCGTCCCCGTCGGGTCGACCGGGCGGGAGGGCGCGGTCACGGTGCGCTCATCCCGCCGTCCACGCTGATCGCCTGGCCGGTGACCCTGGGCGCGGACGCCAGGTAGCGCACCAGGCCGGCGATGTCCTCGGGCGTCTGGAACGCGCGCTGCGGGATCATGCCGCGCATCCGCTCCCAGCACTCGTCCTCGGTCTCACCGGGCCGGACGAACTCCGACAGCAGGTAGCGCCACATGTTGGAGCGCACGATGCCGGGGCAGACCGCGTTGACCCGGATGTTCTCCTTCGCGACCTCCTGGGCGAGGGCGGCGGTGAAACCGACGACACCGAACTTCGCCGCGCAGTAGTGCGCGACCTTCGCGAAGCCGGAACGGCCCGAAACGGACGAGAAGTTGATGATCGAACCGCCCCCGGAGGCGCGCAGCAGCGGCAGCGCCGCCCGCGAGGAGAGGAACACCCCGTCCAGATTGCCGGAGACCACGTGCCGGAACTCGCTCAGCTCCATCTTCTCGACGGGGCTGACATGGGTCACGCCGAAGGCGTTGACGACGGTGTCGAGGCGGCCCGGACCGTCGGCGATGCCCTCGTAGAGACGGCGGACCGCGTCCTCGTCGGTGGCGTCCGCGGCGGCGGCCGTCACCGACAGGCCCTCGACGGCGAGCCGGTCGGCCAGCTCGCGGGCCTCGGCGTAGCCGGTGACGGCGGTCGAGCGGTAGTGGTTGTACGCGGAGGGCAGCCGGTCGGTGTCGGCGACGACGACCTGCGCCCCGCGCCGGGCGAAGCCCTCGACCACGGCGGCCCCGATACCGCGACCGCCGCCGACGACGAGGACCACTTCGCCGGCGAACCGTTCCGCCGGATCCGTCGTCCCGTCCGGTGTCACGTCTGACGTCATGCGGTGTCTCCCATCGTGGTGGCACCCACCGGGGCGGGTGCGAGGGTGTAGGTCAGCGGGGGCAGGACCAGGGCGTCCAACAGCCGGGGGAAGGCCCGGTAGTCGGCGAGGTTGCGGTGCGGCGCGGCGACGATGCGGCGCAGCGCCGGGTCGTCCCGGCCGGTGCGGGCGGCCAGTGCGTCCAGGGCGGTCGTCACGGTGTCGTCGCGGCGCTCGAAGAACGCCCGGAACAGGCGGGTGGCCGCCGCGGTCCGCTCCGCCGGGTCGGTACCGGTGCGCGGCGCGACGCGGATCGCCGCCGGCAGGGCCCGGTCGTGGGCGGTGTCCACGGGGGCCGGGGGGCCGCCGAGCGCCCGCAGGAACGCCGCGTCGGTGTAGGGCGCCGGGCAGCGCACGGAAGCCTCGGCGAAGTCGCGGGTGAGGACCTTCGCCACCAGGGCGTCCTCGTCGACCCGGCCGAGCGGGCCCACCCGGCCCATGTCGAAGGTGCCGGCCGTGTCGAGCGTGGTGGGCACCAGGTTCCGGGCGGGGAGCAGTTCGACGGCCGGGCCGACGTCGGCGGCCAGCACCGGCACGCCGTGCGCGAGGGCCTCGACGACGACGCGGCCCAGGGTCTCCCGCGACGCCGTACTGGGGAACAACAGCACGTCGACGCCGTCGAAGAACTCCGCGAGGCGGGCCTGCGGCCAGACCCCCTCGATGCGGACCGAACCGTCGGCCACCCCGGCCGCCCGGAGCCGCGCCCGCACCGCGTCGGCCTCCCAGCGGGGGGCGTTGGGCTTGCCCGCGCACACCAGGTCCACCCGCCCGCCGGTCTCCCGGTGGCAGCGGGCGAAGACCGACAGGACCTGGTCGAAGTTCTTGGCCAGGGAGAGCGCGCCGAGGTAGCCGAGGCGCAGGCGCCGTCCGGCCGGCGGCACGGGGCGGGCCGCGCGCCGCGGCATCCGGTCGAGCATCGGGTAGGCGACCGCCGATCCCCCCTCGGTGAGCGCGGGGAAGTTCCGCAGGAACAGCTCACGCGTGTACGCGGTGGGGAAGAGCGCCAGGTCCCCCGGGCGCACCAACGGCGCGCACAGCTCCTCCTGGGCCCAGTAGCCGGACCACAGCGCGGTGTGCACCTCCCGGACGATCCGGAAGTCGCCGCCGGTCCGCTCCCGCCAGTGGTGGTACAGGAAGGCGTACGGCCCCGAACCCGCGTACACCGTCTCCCCGGCGCCCACCCCGGTCACGCAGTCGGGGCCGCGGGTCAGGTCGTGCCACGCGACGGAGCCCCGGCGGGTCAGCAGCTCGGACATCTCGCGGTGCATCAGGATCGCGCCGTCGACGATGCCGTCGGAGTCCGCCGCGCGGTAGTCATGCGTGTGCAGGCGCACGGCCGGCCTCCCGGCTCTTCAGCAGGGCCGCCAGGCGTTCCCGCAGCACGGTCGGGGTCATACCGTGCAGCGGCAGCTGGCGCGCGTGCACCTGGTTGGCGATGTCGCGACGCACCCCGTGCACCTCCACCGGCAGCAGGTACTCGGCGCGCAGAAACTCGCCGAAGCCGCCCCGCGCGCCGTTGTACTCGACGCTCAACAGGCGCCGGCAGCCCCGCAGTACGGCCACGTCGTCGGGGGCGAGGTGCGGGGCGAGCGCCGCACAGTGCAGATGCGGCACCCCGAGGTCCCGGTTGGCCTGCTCGACCAGGACGCTCGCGTAGCCGAACGTCACCACGGCCGCCTCGGTCCCGGCACCGCCGGGCGGGGTCAGCCAGACCGCGCCGTCGATGTCGGCCGAGCAGTCGCGGGACGGCGGGTCGAACCGCGCGTCGACCATGCTGACCACGTGCGCGGTGGTCGGGTCCCGGCGCAGCCGGTCCAGGCATGCCGCGAACTCCCCGGCGGTGACCGGCTCGTGGACCCGGGTGTGGAGCAGCTGGCCGAGCAGGTTGGTGGCGTTGTGGGCGCCGCCCCAGGCACCCCAGCTGCGTCCGGCGAGGACGAGCAGGTTCCGCACGCTGGTGGTCGCCTCGGTGAGCATGCTCAGCGAGTCCATGTAGTACATCGCGTCGGTGGCCACCACCTTGAGGGTGTCCGCCGGCAGCGACAGGGTCATACCGACCGTCAGCGTCTCCGCCAACCCGGTGTTGGTGTACGGAACCTGGCCGCGCAGCCCGAACCGGGCGGCCATGTCGGGGGTGAACACGGCCAGGTCGCGCCCGGTGCGCTCCTGCTCGGCGGCGAGCATGCGCCCGGCGGTCGCGGCGAACGTCGGCCGGGCCGGGGCGGCGGTCGCGGCGCCGGCCGGTTTGAAGCTGTGGTCGCCCTTGCGGGTCCGGCACACCAGCGCCGCGGGCCCGGGGCCGGCCAGCAGCGCGCCGAGCGCCTCCGCCACGGCGTGCTCGTCACGGCCGTCGGCCTCCACCACCCGGCCCAGGTAGGCGCCGAGGTACCCGGTGTTCACCGGCTTGGCCAGCGGCTCGATGCCCTTGGCGTTGGCGTCGACGACCAGGACGAGATTGGTCAGGCCCATGTCGTGGGCGAACCGCAGCGCCTCGAAGGCGACCCCCTCGTGCAACTCGCCGTCCCCGGCCAGGCACACCACCGTGCGGTCCTCGCCGCGCCGGGTCAGTTCCCAGGCCAGGCTGACCGCCTGGGCCACGCCGACGCCGAGGCTGTAGCGCATGGTGTTGCGGAAGCCGAGGTCGCGGTGGACGACCCCGGTGAGCCCGCCCTGGTGGAGGGTGGCCAGCGGGGTGAACGGCAGCGTGCCGCGCACGTAGTGCTCGGCGTAGAAGGCGGGGGCGATGTGGCCGCGGCCCACGATGAGTTCGGCCGGTCCGCGCCCGTCCTCGTCGTCGACCAGGCCCAGCGCGAAACAGGCGCGTACCAGTGGCAGCGACGACAGGTTGCTCTGGTGGTTGCCCGAGCCGGCTATCTCGTGCATGCGCAGCAGGACGTCGGCGCTGTCGGTGTACAGCCGCTCCGGGACCTGCGCGGCGAGCTTGCGCAGACCCTCAAGGAGGGAGCCGCCCCCGTGACCGCCGCGCTCCAACTCCGCCAACTCCCGCTGCACCACGGTCGTTTCGGCCGGGGTGAGCCGGGCCAGCGCCGCTCGGGCCGGTCCGGCGAAGCGGTCCCGCAGCGCGTTCACCGGTGGGCCCCGCAGACCTCGTCGAGGGCCTCGCCGAGGGTGTGCAGGATCTCGTCGGCCTCGGCGGTCGTGGTGACGAAGGCGGGCGCCAGCACCACCCAGTCGTCCTGACCGCGCAGGATCAGGCCGCGCCGCAGACAGGCTGCGGCCAGCCGCTCGCCGACGTCCGCCGCGCCCCCGGCGAGCTTGACGCCGTACAGCAGGCCGACGGCGCGCACCGTCCCCCGCTCGCCGACGACATCGCGCAGCCGGGGCCCGAGGTACCCGGACAGCTCGCGGATCCGGTCGGGGTAGCCGCCCTCGCGGAAGTGGGTGACGGCGGCGAGTCCGGCGGCGGAGGCCAGCGGGTTGGCGGCGTAGGTGTGCGAGGGGGCGAACGACGTCGGCCCGCCGGACTCGCCGAGGACCGCCGCGAGGTGCTCCGCCATGAGGACGGCGGCCAGCGGCGCGTAGCCGCCCGAGATGCCCTTGCCGACGCAGAGGATGTCCGGGGTGACGCCGAAGGTCTGGGCGGCGAAGGGCGCCCCGGTGCGGCCGAAGCCGGTGACGATCTCGTCGAACACCAGCAGGACGCCGTGCCGGTCGCACACCTCGCGGACGCGGGTGAGGTAGTCGGCCGACGGGATCGCCATACCGCGCAGGTGGATGACGGGTTCCATGACGAGCGCCGCGACCGAGTCGGGCCCTTCGGCCTCGATGGTCCGCTCGATCATGGCGGCGGCCAGCGCGCCGGACCGCTCCTGCGGCACGTCCCAGAACTCCTCCAGGCAGTCCGGCGGCCACACGTGCACGACGCCGGGGAGGCCGGGCCCGAACCGGGTGACGTCGGGCCGCCCGGTGAGGGAGAGGGAACCGAAGGTGGCTCCGTGGTAGCCGTGGTAGTAGCTGAGGACCTTCACCTTGCCGGGGTTGCCGTGACTGCGGTGGTACAGCCGGGCCAGCCGGACCGCCGCCTCCACGCTCTCGGAACCGCCGTTGACGAGCTTCGCCGCGGTGATGCCGGGCGGGGCGAGGTCGACGAGGGCCCGGGCCAGCTCCAGGGCGGCGCGGTTGGTGCCGTGCAGCGGCGGATTGAAGGGCAGGGTGCGCAGCTGGTCGGTGACGGCCCGGACGATCGGCTCGCAGTCGTATCCGAAGCAGGTGACGAAGACGCCGGAGAGCGCGTCCAGGTAGCTGCGGCCCGCCGCGTCGGACAGGCGGATGCCCTTGCCGGACTCGAAGAGCAGGGACTGTTCCGAGTGCGGTACCTCGAAGCAGAACGCGGAGAGGTCCGTCGGCCAGGCGGACAGCGGCGTCGGGTCGGCGGTGGTCATGGGCAGCTCCTCGCTGGCGAGTGGGTCGGACGGCGGGCGGGGGAGGGCGCTCGGGACGGCGGGCGGCCGGGGTCAGCGGCCGTCGGCGCAGGTGAGCAGGCGATGGACGGTGCGGCGCCGTGCGGGCGACAGCAGTGCGAAGTAGTCGAGCCACTGGGCGGCGAGGATGCCGCGGTCGAGGATGTCCTTGGCGATGTCGACGATCACCGGCAGCGAGTGCGCCAGCAGCAGCGGCATCAGGCGTTCCGTGTCGCCGGGACCGAGCAGCCCGCGCCGCCGCCCGGCGGCCGCGAAGTCGGCCACGACCCGGCGGGCACCGGCGAGGTCGTCGCCGCAGGCGTGCACCGCGGTGTCGGCGAGCCAGGCCAGGTCCAGCAGCCGGTCCTGCACGTGCAGGTTGTCGAAGTCCAGCACCGCCACGACCCGTGCCGGGGCCTGCGGGGCCAGCAGGAAGTGCTGGAGGTGCAGGTCACCGTGGACGACCGCCGGGCGCGCCGCCGAACCGGACGCCCCGCCGACCGGATCGCGGCGCAACAGCGGTGCGGCGGCGGCCAGTTCGTGCAGCACGGCGGCGGCGGCGCGGTGCCAGCGGTCGTGGCCGGCCACCGCCTTCGGCAGCAGCCGCCGCTCGGCGTCGTCGAGCGCCGCCGACCAGTCCTCCTCCTCGACCAGCCGGGGCAGGTGGATGGTGGCGAGCTCGTCGGCGGTGCCCGGCGGCAGCCCGTCGAGGGTCTGTCGCAGGTCCAACCCGGTGCGGACGATCGCCGCGGCGTGCGCCCGACTGCCGGTGCTGACCGTGCCGTCGCTGCGGGGGCTCAGCTCGCAGACGACGCCGTCGTGCCGGGCACCGGGGCTGCCGTCCGCGGTCGGCACCACCGGCAGGACGGGGACCCCCTGGCGGCGGCAGTGGGTGAGGACGCGCTCCTTGAGCGGGGCGAACCGCTCGGCGCGCACGGCCTCGGCGGTGAGCTGCACCTTCAGGACGTGGTCGGCTTCGGGGCCGGTGACGTGCCACAGTCCCGCCGTGTGTGTCAGGGGCTCGGCGCCGCCGACGGTCAGCGGAGCCAGTGCGCCGGCGCCCCACCGGGCGCCCCAGTGGACGGTGAGGACGTGACGTATCCAGCCCTCGGTTCCTGCGGGGGCGGCGACGGTCATCGACTCTCCTCTCTCACTCCTCGGCCATCCCGGGGGAGCACGGTCAGTCGACGTCGTAGAACTCTTTGCCGTCGAGATAGCGGACGGTGGCGAGGTCGCGCAGCACGACATCGAGCACGTCGTGGCGCAATTCGACGAGCAGGGGATACGTCAGGTCGTCGACGGTCGGCACGATCCGGTCGCCGGGCCGGCGGAATTCCCGCACACCGTGGTAACTCTCCAACTTCTTGAGGTCGTCGAGGCCCCGGTATCCCCGCAGGGTCCCCTCGACCGGCGAGATCATCGGCGCGCCGGCGATGAACTGCCGGACCTCGTAACGCTCCGGGCGGCGCGCGAAGAACCGCTCCGGATCGGTATAGGCGTCCACCGTCCAGTTCAACTGCGATTCCCCGATGCCCATCCGCGCGTAATGGTCGGTGTACCCGCCTCCCATGCGCGCGCCGATCTCGATCAGGCACGGACCCGACGGGGTCAGCTTGACGTCGATGTGGGCCGGTCCGTGGCGGATGTCCATCGCGTCCAGGACCTGCTCGCAATAGGCCACGACCCGGTCGATCCGCTCGCCCTTGTGCGGCAGCAGGACCAGACCGTCACAGAGGTCGAGGACCCCGTTCGCGGTGATCTGGGTCGCGGTCCAGATATCGCACACATGGTGCTTCCCGTCCCGGCTGACGGTGTTGATCGCGAATTCGGTGCCGACGAGGTATTCCTGCGCCAGCACCGTGTCATTCGGCATCGAGAAGATGTTCTCCGTGCCGGCCAGCGCTTCGTACGCGCGCACCGCCTCTTCGGGGGTGTCGCAGTAGTGCACGCCCTGGCTGCCCGCGCTGCTGAGCGGTTTCACCACGATCCGGCAGCCCAGTTCCCGGTGCCAGGCGGCCAGTTCCTCGGCGTCCCGGACCAGCAGCTGCCGTGCGCCGCGCAGCCCCGCCGCTTTGATCGTCTCGATCATCACGTACTTGTCGCGCCGGGCGAGACTCTTGTCCGTCCCGTTCGTCGGCAGCCCCAGCTTCTCGCTGAGCAGATCCGCGAAGGGGACACCGAACTCGCTGTCCGGAAGGACCGCGACCGGCTGGTAGGCGGAAAGCAGCTCGATGGTGCGGTCGAGGTCGCCGTCATGGACGACCTCGCCCACATAGCCGGTGGGCACGACCTTCTCGTACATCTTCGGGCGCACGGGCACGCTCTGCACGTGGACGGACGCGTAGCCGGCCTTCTCGAACTCGGAGACCAGGCCGCCCGAGAGGCCGGCGGGACTCGCGTCGACGATCGCGACGTAACCTTTTAGCATTCTTCTCGCCTTTACTGATCGCACGCACTCTGAAAAGACAGCGCCTTCACCGCGGCGGCACCGGACCGAGGGCCGGCCACAGCCTCCGCACTTCGTGCAGGTCCGACACGACATGGTCGGCCGACGCATGGTCGAGATGACGCGTGTGCCGGGTCGGGACCGCAACGACGGTGCATCCGGCGGCCTTGGCGGCGGCCACCCCCGCCAACGAGTCCTCCACGGCCAGACACCGCTCCGGCGCCACACCCAATTCCGCGGCCGCCCTCACGTACGGCAGCGGATCGGGCTTCTTCCTGGCCACGTCGTCGCCCGACACGACCACCGGGAAATACCGCTCGACCGCGAAGTGCCGGAGCCAGCGGGTGACCCATTCCCGGTCGGACGACGAAGCCACGGCCAATTTCCGCCCGGAAGAACGGAGTTCGTCCAGCAGGTCACCCGCTCCCGGCAGCAGCGTGACGTGCTCCGGAGTGAAGAAGCGGTCCCACTGGGCGGCGAGCCGGTCCCGTAACTCCGCATCGGTCGACGCGACCGCCGCCCGCTGCCGAAGGACCTCGAAAAGCGCCGTGTAGCCGCCCACGTGGCCGCACACTTCACGCGCCCAGAAGTCGGGGACGAACTCGGCGCCGTATTCCTCGAAGAGCGCCGCACAGGCCAGGAAATCCGGCCGCACCGAATCGATGAGCGTCCCGTCGAGGTCGAACACCACCGCGTCGAAGTCGAATGAGCAATCCATGTGTCCCCATCCCTCACCGGCGCAGCCGGGAAATCCGTTGTGGCGCGGCGCCACGCCGGTCCCGCGGCCGGAACGGGGAAGGACGCGCGACGCCTCAGCCGAGGGCCCGCACCACGCGCGCCGGGTTTCCCACGGCGACCACCTCGTCCGGAAGGTCCCGCGTCACGACGCTGCCGGCCCCGACCACCGTGTTGGCGCCGATCGTGACGCCCGGCAGGACGATCACCCCGCCGCCGAGCCAGGCACCGTCCTTGACCCGGATGGGTTGCGCGCTCTCCCACATGCCGTGCCGCAGCTCGGCGGAGTGCGGATGATTGGCGGTGTACAGCTGGCAGCGGGGGCCCATCCGTACGTCGGCGCCGATGGTGATCGGCGCGCAGTCGAGAAGAACGGCATCGAAGTTGATCCGCGACCGTTCGCCGATCTCGATGAAGAACCCGAATTCACAGAGGAATCTGGGCACCACACGCACGCCCGGCGCAATGGACCCCAGCAGCTCCGGAAGGATCGCTTCCCTTTGCCGCTGGTCGCCGAGGGCCGTGGCGTTGAATCGGTCCAGCAGTTCCTCGCACCGCTTGCGGTACGGCCGTAACGAGGGGTCGCTGGCCAGATAGGGCTCGCCACTCGCCATCCGGCTTTTGAGCTCGTCGATTTCCACCGTCCACACGCCCCCTCAATGGCCTGGATGCGGCAGGAGCGGGCTCCGGGTGACCGGGGGCCGGACAGGCCGGCCCCCGATCGAACTACCCGGGCGCTCAGCGCTGGTAGTGCACCTTGATGGAGCGACCCTGGACCGGCTTGGCAGCGAGTTCGATCTTCTTCATCACGCTCTCCTCTCGGATGGTGAGCCCGTTTGGCTCGCTGCACAGTCAACCCATGACGTGCCGTCGGCGGCATCAGTCGGACGACCGGTTCGAAACGGCCGGTGCGCGTCGGACGGGGCATCCGTCATCGCCGTCCGACGCAATTCCGCAACCACCGCATCGGTCGGGCGACTTGATCACGCAACGCGCTCGGGAAATCTGCGGTGCGGCAGTCCGCATACACGGTCACGTCACTTTACCGATGCGCCGGGCAAACCATGGCCACGACCGGTGCGAGTGCCCACCCGGCGCCGTCGCATACCGGACGAGTCGGACCGGTCACCCGACGGATGCCGCCGTCCGCGCCGAGCGGGTTTGCTGGGCGTCGAGCCGAACGGGCTCTCCAACAGAGAGGAGTGCGTGATGAAGAAGATGGATATCGCTGCCAAGCCGGTCGAGGGTCGCTCCATCAAGATTCACTTCCAGCGCTGAGGCATCACGAGATAACCGATCGGGGGCCGGGCACACCGGCCCCCGATCCTCAAGGAGAATCCATGCTGTTGCGGCGCGCACACAACCTCGTCTGCTACTGGCGGGACGGGTCCTTCGTCATCCAGAACTACCTCGGTGGCACACCGGTCTCGCTCGCCCCGATGGCCGCCGACGTCCTCGCGGCGTTCACCGAATGGACGACCGAGGACGACGCCCTGAAGGAATTCCCGGAATACGACCCGGACTCCTGCCGCGCGGCCGTGCGGGAACTGCACACGTACGGTTTCCTCGTCTCCGAAGGCGAGAGCGAACGCGACGCCCTCCTGGCCGAGCACTGGGAGACCTGGTCGCCGGAGGCCACCGCACTGCACTTCTCCAGCAAGGACGCCGACTACACGGAATCACCGGAGGTCAACGACGACTTCCGAGCCGGGAAGCGTCCCGCGCTGTTCAAGAACTACCCGACCGCGGACCGGATCCTGCTGCCCCGCGTCCCGCTCGACCCGGACGCCGATTTCGTCCGGACGCTCTACCGGCGGCGCACCCACCGGAGTTTCACGCAGGTGGACCTGCCGCTGCCGCTGCTCTCCGGACTGCTCGCGATGGTGTTCGGCCCCAGCGAATTCCTCGACGGCCAGGACTTCGGGGCCCTGATGAAACGCACCAGCGCGGCGGGCGGCGCCCGCCACGAACTGGAGGCGTACGTCGGGATCTTCACCGTCGACGGGGTCACCCCCGGGCTCTACCACTACAACTGCCTCGAACACTCGCTGGAAATGCTGGACGCCGCATTCACCCGCGAACAGGCGGCACACCTGTGCTTCGACCAGTCCGGGGTCGGCGACGCCGCGCTGGTGGTGTTCGTGACCGCCGTGGTCGAGCGCATGAGCAGCAAGTACCGGGCGCCCCGCGCGTATCGGGTGATGCTGCTGAACGCCGGTCACCTCGGGCAGACCTTCGCGCTCACCGCCACCGCGCTGGGCCTCGGGCCGTTCCAGACCGCGGCCTTCCGCGACAGCGAGGTGGAGGACGCCCTCGGCGTCGACGGCATCCGCGAAACCGCCCTCTACGTCCTGGCCGCCGGGATGCCGGACGACCGGTCGGACGCCGGCTACACCGCCGGGCTCGACGCCTTCCGACAGGCGGTGCTGCACCCGCCGCACGATCAGCAGGGCTGAGCGGATCCGGAATCGGCGTCGGGCCGCGGTCACGACCGCGGCCCGACGCGCCCGCTCAGGCGCGCACGGACGAAGGCCGCTCCGCCGACTCCAGCCGCTCGGAGCGGAGTTGGTGCCGCGAGGTGATGCCGAGCTTGGGGAACACCTTGTACAGGTGGTGCCCCACGGTTCGCGGACTGAGGAACAACTGCGCCGCGATGTCGCTGTTGCTCATCCCCTGGGCGGCGAGCCGCACGATCTGTAGTTCCCGCGGGGTGAGCCGCTGCGGCCCGTCGCCGGGACCCGGAGCCGGCTCCGCCACCTGCTCACCGGCGGCCCGCAGTTCGCAGCGCGCCAGCTCCGCCCAGGGCGTGGCTCCGGCTGCCTGGAAGGACCGCAGCGCCTGGTGGAGGTGGTCCCGGGCGGACTTGATGCGGCGGGCCCGCCGCAGCCACTCCCCGTAGAGCAGGTGAGTGCGCCCGGCCTCGAAGGCCGAGGGGGCCTCGGCGGCCAGGGCCGCGGCGAACAGGGCGTCCGCCGCGTCGTCGGCGGCGAGCAGCGCCCGGCACCGCTGCCATGCGGGGTGCAGGGCGGGCACGTCCGCGGGCGCGGCACAGCGTTCCAGCTGCTCCAGGGCCGACCGGGCGAGCTCCGTCTGCCCGGCGCGCACATATGCCTCGACGAGGTCGGGCAGCACGAGCCAGCTCATCATGAAGTGTTCCGCGCGGGCGCCGGGCGTGGTGACCTCGCGGAACAGCCGGGCGGCGCCGGACGCCTTGCCCTCGGCCAGGGCGTTCAGGCCGAGCGCCCAGTACGCGAGCGCCGCGGTGGACGCGTTCCCCTGCGGTACGGCGAGGTCGAGGGCTTCCTCGGCCAGTTCGCGGCACCGGTCGCCGTCGCCCCGGGCAGCCGCAACCCAGGCGAGCACGGCGCGCAGGTCGGCGGCGGCGGTACGCTGCCCGGTCTCGTCGGCGGGCCGGAGCGCCTCGGTCGCAAGGGCGGTCGCCGCCGTCCACTGGCCGGTGACGAGCTGGAGCGAGACGAGCGGGAGCACCGACAGCGGAAGGGCCCCCACCGCACCGTTCTTGCGCAGGGTGGCGACCGCCCGCTGCAAGGCGTCCACGGTGGATTCGGTGTCGCCCGCCAGATGCGGGAGGAACGACGGCGGCCACATCCACGGCGGGGCGTCGGCCGCGCCGTACCAGAGCGGGGCACGGTCGGCGGTGGCATGCGGGTCGTGCGCCGGGGAAGCGGTGCGGGGCGCCGCGTCGGACGACAGACCGCCCACATACGCGAGCTGTGCCCGGAAGTGGTCCGGAACCCGGCCCGTCGAGGACCGGGTCCGCTCCAGGAGCTCGGCGATGCGTGCCACCTCCTGAGGACGGTTCGCCACCCACGCCGAGCGGGCTGCCAGCACCAACATCTCCTCGGCCAGCCCCGCGTCACCGTCGAGGACGAGGCGGGCGCCGTCCAGGAGCGTGCGGCAGGCGAGCGCGGGGTCGCCGCCGGCGTGGATGACGGTGCCGCGCACCCGGGCCGACCGGGCGCGCAGCGCGGGCTCGGAGACCAGCGTCTCGGCCTCGTCGAGCAGCGGCAGGGCGTGCGCGGGATCGGAGGCTTCCCAGGCGCAGGCGGCCGCGTCGATCAGCCAACGTGCCCGGGCCCGGGGCGAGGTGGCGAACGCGGCGGCCCGGCGCAACGCATGACCTGCGGTGACCACACCGCCCGCGCGCCGGGAACGGTCCGCGCAGTGGGCCAGCAGATCGGCCACCGTGTCGTCCGCGCCCATCGTCGCGGCCGCCAGGTGCCAGACCCGACGCTCGTCGTCCGCGTCCAGGCTCCGGGCCAGCGCCTGGTGCGCGGCATGGCGAGTGCGGACCGGAGCCGCCTGGTAGAGGGCGGAGCGGACCAGCGGATGGCGGAAGCGCACGCGCTGCTCGTCGAGCTCGATCAGCCCGGCCGCCGCGGCGGCGTACAGATCGGCGGTCGCCGCGTCCCGGTCGTCGCTGGCGCCGAGGATCACCGTGAGATCCCCGTCGTGCTCGATCGCCGCCAGCAGCAGCGCGTCGCTGTGCCGGTCGGAGAGCCGGGCCGTGCGGTCCGAGTAGATCTGCTGCAGACGCGAGTTGAGGGGGAGGTGTTCGGGGAGGGGGGAGCCGCCCCGCAACTGTTCGGCGGTGAGGGCGGCGGGCAGTTCGCACAGTGCGAGCGGATTGCCTTCGGACTCGTGCAGCAGGCGTTGGCGTACCGCGCGGACGGCCTCCGGCGCCGTACGGGCCAGCAGTTTCTCGGCGGCGTCGGGGGGCAGCGGCCCCAGGGCGAGCTCGGGCAGGCCCGGGGCGTCGAAGCGGCCGCAGCCGTCCCGGGCGGCGAAGACCATCGCCAGGCCCTCCGCCTCGATCCGCCGGGCGATGAAGACCAACGCGTCGGCGGACGCCGGGTCCAGCCGGTGCGCGTCGTCCACGAGCACCGCCACCGGCGCCTCCTCGCAGGCGTCGGACAGCAGGGTCAGCGCGGCCAGCGAGAGGAGGAAGCGGTCGACGGGGGCCGAGCCCAGCCCGAACGCCGCGCGGATCGCCTCGGCCTGCGGATCCGGGAGCCGGTCCAGCCGCGGCAGGAGCGGACGCAGCACCTGGTGCAGGCCCGCGCAGCACAGCTCGACCTCGCTCTCCACGCCGACGACCCGCAGCACCCGGACGTCAGGGGGGACGGTGTGCGCCAGGTCGTCCAACAGCGTGCTCTTGCCGATTCCGGCCGGTCCGCGCAGGACGACCGAGCCGCTGCGTCCCTGCCGTGTGCCGAGGACCAGATCGGCCAGCTGCTGCTGTTCCCGCTGCCGCCCCAAGATCATGAGATCGGTGTCCCTTCGTCATGACGCCAGTCGCGTGACGGATGCTCCCCCGCATGTGTCGGATGACTTCCGTCACTTGAACATGACAGGACACCGGTGGTCCACGTTCTCCAACTTAAGTATGTCCGGACAGGTCATGTGTCAGATAAGGGTCGATACCGCAGGCCGGTTTGGGCCTTCCGCTCGTACGTGCGCGATGACCGAAGAGCCACTCGGGACCGCGGAACACCCGCCACCGCCGAATTCCCCGGGCCGACGCAGCCGCGGCGCACCGACTCCTCGTCGACCGCGCCGGTTGAACGCCGATCCGGTCGCTCCGGTTGCGCGGCATAGCCACCCGCTACGGGAAGACCGCAACCGTCTACCTGGCTGGGCATCACATCGTCGGTGTCGTCCGCCGGTTAGCCCGGTGATCCAGACCAGACCCCCTAGTCGCGCAGTCCCCGGCGATGGTCGTCGTTCCGGAGGGTGGCCAGGGCCAGGGCGCCCAGGGAGCAGGTGGCGATGACGTAGTAGGCGGGGATGTCGGGATCGTGGGTGCGCCGGACGAGTTCGGTGACGAGGAGGCCGGCGCAGCCGGAGAAGACGGCGTTCGCCAGCGCGTAGGCCACGCCGAGGCCGGTGGTGCGGACCGGCGTGCGGAACATCTCGGCGAGCATCGCCGGCCCCGGCCCGGCCATGAGGCCGACCAGGGCGCCGGCGAGCGCCACCGCGCCGCAGGTCGCCCACAGGGGGGAGTCCCGCTCCTGGACGAGATGGAGCAGGGGCAGGGCGGACAGTGCGGCGAGGGCGGCGCCGGTGACCATCACCGTCCGCCGGCCCACCCGGTCGCTGAGCGCGCCCGCCGGGAGGATCGTGGCGGCGAAGCCCAGGTTGGCGATGACCGTGGCCAGCAGTGACCGCCCTGGGCTCGTCCCCACGGTGTTCTGGAGGTAGGAGGGCAGGACCACGAGGAACGTGTAGCCGGCCGCCGACCAGGCCATCAGGCGTCCGCACCCGAGGACGACCGCCCTTGCCGTGCTCCGGAAGGGCACCGGGGGCGTGGGCGGGACGCCCCCGGCGGCTACGGGGTCGGCCGCGGAGTCGGGCCCGGTGCGCCGGAACGCCGGGGATTCGACCAGGCCCAGTCGCAGCCGCAGGGCGACCGCCCCCATCGGCAGTGCCGCCAGGAACGGCAGCCGCCATCCCCACGCCGCGACCTGCGCCTCCGACAGCACGGCCGTCACCAGGGTTGCCGCGGCGGCGCCCCCGAGCAGTCCGAGCGCTACGGTGAACGACTGCCACGCGCCGTACCGCCCCCGCTTCCCGGCGGGCGCGCACTCCGTCATCAGGGACACCGAACCGCTGAACTCCCCGCCCGCCGACAGTCCTTGGACGATCCGCAGCGCCGTCAGCAGCCAGGGGGCGGCCGCGCCCGCCGTGGCGTACGTGGGCAGCACGCCGATCAGCGTCGTCGCGCAGGTCATGGTCGCCACCGCGGCGATCAGTACCGGCCGGCGCCCGAAGCGGTCGCCCGCCCGGCCGAGGAGGAGCGCGCCCAGCGGCCGGAAGAAGAAGGCCAGCGCGAAGGTCGCGTACGTCCTGACCAGGGCCTCCGCGGCGCCACCACCGTGTGGTGTGAAGAAGTCGGCCGCGATGACGGTGGCGAAGTACGCGTAGACACCGAACTCGTACCACTCGATGAAGTTGCCGACCGCGCCCGCGGCGACGGCCCGGGGGCCGGGGACCGTCCGGCCCGTCGCCCGGTGCGGCTCGTCTGTGGAGGTCCTCATGGCAGTGAGCCTTCCCCGCCGACCGGCCCGCCGTGCCGGGAGCTTCCGCGGAAGGGGCATCGGGGCGCCACGACGCCCTCCGGCTCGCTCGGGGCGGGCCGGAGGGCGTTCGCGGGTCCGGTGGCCGGGGACGGGTGCCCGGTGGTGTGCGGAGCTACACCGTCCGCTCCCTCAGTACCGCGCCGGCCGGCGGCGGGCAGTTCTCCTCGATCTTGTACTGGAGCGCCTCGGGGTAGTCGCGCCGGGGGAGCGCCACCCGCACGACGATCGGGCCGCGGTTGATCGGGTTGCTGGGCTCGCCGATCTTCTTGAGCAGTGCGGTGAGGTCGTCGTGGGTGGTGACGGCGCACCCGTGCATCGGCTGCTTGTCGGTGCCGAAGACCTCGGCGAGCTTCTCGTAGTGCCAGGGGTGGAGCTCGTTGTAGAAGTCCGCCCCGTCGGACGGCGGTGCGCCGTTCGGCTTGTAGTAGCAGGGGTGCACCAGCATCTGCTCGATGCCGTAGAAGCCCTCGTTGTCCAGGACGAACACCACCGGCTTCAGGCCGTGCCGGACGTGTGTGGACATCTCCTGGCAGGTCTCCTGGAACGAGCCGTCGCCGACGAAGACCATCGGCCGCTTGCCTGCCTCCAGGCGGCCCAGGCCCACCCCGGTGGCGAAGCCGACCGAGTAGCCGATGGACAGCCAGCTGTTCTGCGCCACGTACGAGGCCCGCTCGGGCATCCGCAGGTTCATCGAGCCGATCAGCGCGAACGCGGCGTCGCTGATCACGGTGAACGGGGTGGTGCGCTGACCCGAGCGTTCGGTGGTCTGGGTGGCGAGGAAGTCGTTGATGTGCCGGAAGAAGCTGTCGTAGGTCGGCTGTGGCGGGTAGGGGCCGCCGGCCAGGGTGTCCAGGAAGGCGCCGATGCTGTCCGGTACGTCGAGGCCGGCCCGGTGGGCGTCGGCGTAGTAGTCGGCGGAGAAGTGCCCGATGCCGAACTCCTCGACGAACGCGTCCCGCAACGCCGGGATGAACTGGGCGAGTTGGACGTCCGGGAAGTACGAGGCGCCCACATGCACCCCCTCATGGGCGGCGACCGCCCAGTCGTCGCCGATGGACAGCTTCCCGCCGAGGTTCTTCGACGTCGCCCAGGTGCCCAGTCCGATGCGGCAGCCGGCGTTCTGGAACACCGCGGCCACGTCCGGATTGCTGGCCTTGCCGTTGTAGACGCCGCTGAAGCCGGGGGTGTCCTCGGAGATCACGGACTTGGCGCCGACGGTCGTGCAGTACGGGATGAGGGTGGCCCGGACCAGTTCCTCGAACGAGTCGGCCAGGTTGAAGCGGTCGATCTCCTCGCCGGCCCACAGGATCGGGTTGCCGCCGTGTTCCTTCACCAGCTTCACGCACGCCGTGACCGCGGCGCTCAGCATCTTCTCGTTCTGGGGGGTGAGCGGCCGTTCCTGTCGCCTCAGCCGGCCCTGCGGCGCCGGGCAGCTCTCCTCCCAGACGTCCTCCATGAACTCCAGGTAGACCGGCCTGCGGTGGGAGAGGCAGGCGACGAGCGCGGTGTCGATCTGACCGGGGGCCAGCCCGGGGTTGGAGATCGTCTGGGCCTCCACCGTCACCTGCCGGTAGACGTCGAGGTTGCTCTCCGGGCGCTGGGACATGTGCGAGGTGAGCAGGCCGATCGCCCGTTGGTTGATCCACTGCTCGTAGGTGGGCGCACCGTTGATCGCGATCAGCGGGATGTACTCGGTGTAGCCGCCGCCGATGGCGTTGAGCAGGTTGAAGGCGCCCACGCCGTAGGTGACCGCGACCGCGCCGACGCCCTGTTCGCCCAGTTCGATCTCCGCGTCGGCGACCTTCACCCGGGCGTAGGCGTCCGCTGCCTGGCCGGCGCCGCCCTCCGTGGGGGTGCCCACCCAACGCACCTTGGTCTTCTCGTGCAGGGTCGACAGGAACGGGCCCAGGTGGTTGCCCGGCACGCCGAACAGGTGGGTGATGCCGAGCTGTTCCAGCCGGACGGCCAGGTACTCGGCCACCGTGCAGGTCGGGGAGGTGGTCATGACGTCAGTGCTTCCTCTCGCATCGGTTCCGTTGCCGCGGCGGCCCCGCGGCGGCTGGCGGCCGCGGTGACGCCCGCGTCCCCCACGGGTGCCTCGTTGACGGCGATGGCGGCGCGTACGGCGGTTTCCACCGCCCCCTCGATCCAGGCGTGCTTCAGCGACACGTGCTCACCGGCGAAGTACACCGGCCCCTCGGGCCGGACCACGTCGAGGTGGAAAGCGGTCATCTGGTGCGGGGTGTAGACCGCCGCCTCTCCGCACGCGTACGGGTCGCGCAGCCAGCTCTGGGTCTGGCCGGCGCCGGTGTAGAAGACCTCGATCCGGCGGCCGTGCACCGACTGGAGGTTCTCCAGGGCGTAGCCGTAGCGCTCGGCGTCGTCGAAGGAGTCCCAGCGGGCGGCGTCGTCCGACCAGGAGTAGGCGGCCAGCACCACACCGCCCTGGGTTCCGGGCACCGGGTGGGAGGGGTAGTACATGAAGCGGTTGGGGTTGTCGGTGGTGGAACCGCCGCCGTAGGCGTTGGTGGCCGGCCGTACCCCGCCGCGCAGCTCGGAGTTGCGGTAGTACTCCACCTGCTCCTCGCCGATCCGGCTCTCGTCCACGCTCGGATGCGCGCCCAGCAGCCCGGTGGGCAGGTTCCGGACGCTCTGCGGAAGCGCCAGCGCTGCCTCGGCGTCGTCCTCGCCCCACTGCTGGTAGTAGTCGTACAGACCCGGTGCGATGGCGTCCAGCTCCCGCTTCCAGTCCGCCTCGGTGAACTCCCACCAGCGCCGCGAGAACTCCAGCAGCACCTTGGTGGCCTGGTCGTAGTGGGTCTCGATGACGGCGCGGCGCTTCTTGTACGAGAACGGCGGGGTCACCTTGACGAACCGCAGGCTGGAGAACGGGATGGTGACGATCGCCAGGTCACCGGTCCAGGTCTGGGTCGCCGCGTACGGTTCCCCCTCGGGAACGGTCTGCACGGCGACGGCCGGGCCGCCGGGACCGGTGAGTTCGCCGTGGTGCCCGTCGCGGCCGGGGTCGTAGTACTCCAGCCGCACCATCCGCTGACCCATCACGATCTGGTCCCGCAGGTCCTTGGCCAGCGTTTCCGGCAGCATGCGGCTGCCGCCCTCGATCTCCCAGTACGTGGCGCGGGGGTCGATGTCGCTGCGCCCCAGGAAGCTGTGGAAGAACGCCAGGTGGAGGCGCGAGGTCATGTTCTCGATGGTGCCGATCGCCTCGACGGCCTCGTCGCTGAACTCCGCGTACTCGCGCAGGAAGCGCCCCATCGAATAGCCGTCGAAGTCGCGGACGACGTCGGCCCAGCCCGCCAGCCATTCCTTGAACGGCTTGTTGACCCGGGTCCCGTCGTCCTGCTTCACGGAGTAGTAGTCGCGCACCGGCTCCAGTGCCTGGTTGACCATGTCCGAGACGGTCAGCCGGGTCTCGCAGCCGGTGAGGTGGAAGCCCTCGTTGATGCTGGAGGGGTCCGTGGCGTACTGGGCGCGCCGCACCTGCTCGCGGTTGGTGCGGATCCAGGTGTGGTTGCGCTTGTCCGGCTCCTTGAACTCCGGGCTGGGCGCGCCGTTGGTCCAGGTCTTGCCGTCCTTGAACGACTTGTAGAACACCGGGGGGACCGGCGCGTCCTGGTTGCCGGTCTTCGGATCGATGTCGACGTTGAAGAACAGCCGCCGCTTCAGGCCGAGTTTGTCGATCAGCGCCAGGGTCAGCGGGTGGAAGCTGGGCAGGCGCATCGCGCCCGCCTCCGCGTACTGCGCGGGGTCGGCGAACGGCGACGGCTCGCCCTTCCTGGTGTGGAAGGTCTTGATCCGCCCGCCGACCCGGTTGCCGTTGGCCTCCAGGATCGTCACGTCGTGTCCGGCGCGGGTCAGCAGGTCACCGGCGATCAGACCGGCGATACCGGCGCCGATGATCAGGATGCGCTTGGGCGGTCCGGGGGGATTGAGTCCGTTGTCGATCAGTACGTCGAGGTACCGCAGCCTGAGGTCCTCGTTGGCGGGCGCGGGGCCGATCAGCAGCAGTTCGCGGGCCAGCTGCTCGTAGGTCATCTCGTTGGCGCGCTCGGCCCCGGTGTGGCGGCGGGCGGTGTCGGTGATCACTGTTCTCCTCTGCGGGCACGGGCCGGCAGCGCGGGCGGACGGGGACGGCACAGGGCTTCGCCCACGTGGCACCGGTGTCCCTGGTACTCGGGCGTGCGGTCACCGCGTGGAGCGGGAGGGGCATATTCCAATGTCAGCTGCTGCACGGCAGATGGCACCAGCCCATCACCGAACCGGGTGGTCCGCATGCGCAACGTGGCGATCGGGCGGCCCCGGCCACATGCCCGGGCACGGCCGTCCCCCCCCCGCCGCCCCGGCGGCCCGGGGCGGCCGCGCCCCGGCCCAGACCCCCGCGGCGGGCGGCGGCCGGCGGCCCGGCCGGTCCGCCGCGCTCCGTGCCCGCCAAATCGCCCTGTCCCAGCCGTAGTTGACGGCCGCATCGGGCCGGGCGGCCAGGATCCGGCGCGGCGCTTCACCGGCCGGCCGGCACATCCGGCCCCGGATGGCATGGACGAAACGTCCAGGCCCGGCCGCGAGCCCCGCCCGTCCCTCGCGGCACACAGCGGGGCGAGTGACAATCGCGGAGAGGGGATCGACGACCAGGAGGACCGGTGACGCCGGTCCGTGTTCCGCTCCTCACCGGGTGGAGCGGCCCGCCCCCGACGCTCCGAGGCGCGATCCATCGACATCACTCGGGAGAGGTGATGAGGAATGTCCCCATGGCGGGTCCGCGCGCTGGAGGAGAGTGATCTGGACCAGGTGGTGCGCATCTGGGAGGAGGCGCCGGACACCGGCGTGGACCTGGCGGCGACCCTGGGGGAGGCGGTGAGCGCACTGCACGCCGAGGCGCCTGCCGTGGTGGCCGTGGTGGGGGACCAGATCATCGGCGCCGCGGTGACCCTGATGGCACAGGAACGGGCCTGGGTCCTGCGGATGGCGGTCGGCCGGCCGTGGCGGGGGCACGGCGTCGGGCAGGCGCTGCTGACGGCCCTGGAAGAGCGGCTGGGGCGGTCCGGGGTGCGCCGCATAGGGGCGCTGCTGCCGGACGACGAGGCCGGGCAGCGGGCGTTCACCCGCGCCGGATACGTGAGCCGTCCCGACCTGTGCTACGTCGAGAAGCAGCTGGCCGCGGACTCCGCCGAGGCCACCCTGCTCGACCAGCTCGGCGGGGTGGTCCCGGACGACGGCCTGTGGGACAGCATCGCGGGCATGAGCGCCGAGAAGACGCTGATCGAACGCCGCCTGGTCCTCCCGCTGGAGCACCCCGAGGTCGCCGGGCAGTACCAGCTGGTGCCGCCCCGCGCCGTGGTGCTCTTCGGCCCGCCCGGAACCGGCAAGACCACCTTCGCGCGGGCGGTCGCCTCCCGGCTGCGCTGGCCGTTCATCGAGGTGTTCCCCTACCAGCTCGCCGATGACGCACACGGTGTCGCGGCCGGGCTCCGCCGGCTGTTCGCCCGCGTGGAGCACCTGGAGCAGGCCGTGCTGTTCTTCGACGAGGCGGAGGAGATCGCCTCCGAGCGGCACGATCCGACGACGCTGGCACACCGCGTCACCAACGAACTCCTCAAGCTCATCCCGCAGTTCCGGCGGGGCGAACGCCGGCTGTTGATCTGCGCCACCAACGTCGTGCGGTCCCTCGATCCGGCGTTCCTGCGCCCCGGCCGCTTCGACTACCTCATCCCGGTCGGCCCGCCCGACCCCCAGGCCAGACGCGCCATCTGGATCCGCTACATCGGTCCCGACCGCGCGGCCGGCATCGAACTCGATGCGCTGGTCGAGGCCAGTGACCGCTTCACCCCGGCGGACATCGAGTACGCGGCGCGCACCGCCGCCCAGAGCGCCTTCGAACGCCATCTGGCCTCGGGCGAGGAGGAGGCCGTCGACCCGGCCCGGCTCACCGGCGACTACCTCCAGGCCATCGCGCACATCCGGACGACCCTGACGGAGGAGGACATCCGCGCCTTCGACCGCGACCTCAGGACCGCTGCCCGAGTGTGAGATACGCCCCGGCGGTGGCCTCGCGCTCGGCGGCGAGGGCCAGGCAGACGCGGTCACGGGACAACGGGAGGGTGCCGAAGCGGATCCCGGTGGCGTCCCGGACCGCATTGGCCAGGGCGGGGGCGACCGGGGTGAACGGGCTCTCGCTCATGGACTTGGCGCCCAGCGGCCCCAGCACGTCCGCGGTGTCGGCGAAGTACACCTCGGTCCGCGGCACGTCGGCGAACGTCGGAACGTGGTAGTCGCGGAAGGAGGTCGTGACGGGCTGTCCGTCCTCGGCCAGCGGCAGCGACTCGTACAGGGCCGTGCCGACGCCCTGGGCGACGCCGCCCTCGATCTGCCCGCGGCACTGCATCGGGTTGACGACCCGGCCGGCGTCGGCCGCATGGATGCTCTGCAGGATCCTGACCTCGCCCGTTCCGGTGTGCACCGCGACCCGGAAACCCTGGACGTTGAACGCGACCGAACGGGGGGAGCCCTCGCTCGTCCCGGTCGCGGACAACTCCTGACCGGCGGCCCGGGACCGCGTCGCGAGGTCGGCGAGCGGGATACGGGCCTCACCGCAGCGCACGTGGTCGCCGGCGAGCGCACATGCCGACGGCTCGACACCGGCGTAGCGCGCCCCGGCGGCCAGGACGCGTGCGCGCAGCGCCTCCGCGGCCCGGGTGGCCGCCAGTCCCGCGACCACGATCCCGGTGGAGCCGAACGCCCCGGTGTCGTGGCCGACCCGGTCGGTGTCCGCCTGCACGATGCGGATCCGCTCGGGACGCGTGGCGAGCATGCTCGCGGCGAGTTGCCGGTGCGCGGTCGTCGTACCGCTGCCGAACTCGACGGTACCGACGGCCAGTTCGTAGTGCCCGTCGGCGCGTAGCGAGATCCGGGCCTCGGCGTGGTGCCCGTAGGGCGGGATCGTGTCGATCATCCCCAGCGCCATGCCCTGCCCGAAGCGCCAGTCCGGCCCCTCCGGCGGCCGGACGCCGTTGCCGCGCCGCAGCGCCTCGCCGACCAGCGCCAGGCACTGGTCCAGGCCGTAGCTGCCGATCTCGACGTCGTCCGGTTCGGCGCTGAAGCTCAGCATCGGATCGCCGGGCCGGATCACGTTGCGTTCGCGGAAGGCGACCGGGTCCATGGACAGCGCACGGGCGAGTTCGTCCAGCGCCGATTCGACGGCGAAGATCGTCTGGCTGAGCCCGTATCCGCGGTAGGCCCCGGAGGGCACGGTGTTGGTGTAGACGGAGTATCCGTCGACCTTCTTGTTCGCGCAGCGGTAGACGGCGATCGACTCGTTGCAGCCGTGGAACACGGTGCTGGCGTGGTTGCCGTAGGCGCCGGTGTTGGAGACGACCCGCAGTTGCAGTGCGGTGAGGGTGCCGTCGCGCCGGGCCGCGGCCTTGACCCGCACACTGACCGGATGGCGGACGGCGGTGGAGGTGAACTGCTCGGCACGCGTGAACTCCAGCTGCACCGGCCGCCCGGTGCGCAGCGCCGCCAAGGCGACGACGTCCTCGGTGAACATCTCCTGCTTGGCCCCGAAACCGCCGCCGACGCGACCGCACAGCACCCGCACCTTCTCCCTCGGCAGGTCGAAGAGGGTGCACAGGGCGTCCCTGGTGAGGAACGGCACCTGGCTGCTGGTCCGCACGGTGAGGCGGCCGGCGGCGTCCAGCCAGGCGATCGAGGCGTGGGTCTCCAGGTGCGCGTGCTGGAGGCGCTGGCTGACGTAGGTGTCCTCGTGGATGACGTCGGCCGTCGCGAAGGCCGCCGCCACGTCGCCGATGTCCCCGTGCACCTCGGCGGCGATGTTGCGGCCGGCGTCCGCGAGGTGCTGCGCGGGCCCCTTGTCGCCGTGCAGCACCGGGGAACCGGGCGTCATCGCCACCTCGGGGTCGAACACGTCGGGCAGTACGTCGTAGGTGACGGCCAGCCTGCGGCAGCCCTCCTCCGCGGCGGCCGCACTGTCGGCCACCACTGCCGCGACCCGCTGCCCGGCGAAGCGGACGACGTCGTCGAAGAGCAGGGTGTCGGCGGGGTCGAGGGTGAGGTCCTGGTGCCGCCCCGTCGAGTACGGCCGGGACGGTGCGTCCTCGTGGGTGAACACGTCCCGCACTCCGGGCACGGCACGGGCGGCGCCGGTGTCGATCGCCGTGATCCGGGCGTGGGCGTGCGGCGAACGCAACAGCTTCATGTGCAGCAGGCCCTCGACGTGGACGTCGAGGGTGTAGCGGGCCGTGCCGGTCACCACCTGCGGGCCGCCGGGCGCCGGCAGGTTCCGCCCCAGCGGTTGCCCCTCGGCATCCTCCTCGACCCGTACGACTCCGTGGACGGCGTCCTCGATCGCACGGTAACCGGTGCACCGGCACAGGTTCCCCTTCAACGACGCGGGGAGGTCCTGCCGTTGCCCGGGGTCGAGCGCGGCCACCGTCATGATCAACCCCGCCGTGCAGAAGCCGCACTGGAAACCCTGCGCCGCCAGGAAGTCCCGTTGCACCGGATGCAACCCGGCCTCGTCGGCGAGCCCTTCGACCGTGGTCACCCGGCGGTCGGCCGCGCGGAACGCCGGAAAGAGGCAGCTGTGCACGGGCCGCCCGTCGACGTGCACGGTGCACGTACCGCAGTCCCCGGTGTCGCAGCCCTTCTTCACGCCGAACCAGCCGAGCTCCCGCAGATAGCTGCGCAGGCACTGCCCGGGGCGCGGCTCCCCGGTGAAGAACCGGCCGTTGACCTCGACCCTCATCGCCGTCCCTCCTCCTGTCGTGACGACGCCAACTCGGACCGGATCTCCTCGGCGAACCGGAGGGTCATGAGCCGCCGCCATGCGGGGGCTCCGTGCACGTCGTCGTGGTAGAGCCGCGGCGGGACGGCCCGTTCCAGCGCGGCGCGGAGCTCCGCCGACCCGGGCAGTCCGTGGAACGCCAGGCGCACCGGGCGGACGGTGGAGGCGGTCACGGTCAGCACGAACGAACCGTCCTTCGGGGACCGCCTGCCGATGAGCAGCGCCGCGGAACGGCCTTGCGGGGTCAGCGAGATACAGCGGAAGGCGGTACGGCAGCGGAGCGCGGAGGCCGGCAGGGTGACCGAGCGCAGCAGCTCGCCGGGTGCCAGCACGTTGCGCTGCGGACCGGTGACGAAGTCGACCGCTGCGACCTGCCGGGCTCCGCCGTCGGGCCGCCAGATGGTGCAGCTGCCGTCGAGGGACGCGGTGAGCGAGATCATCGGGCCCGCGGGCAGCGCCAGGCACAGGTTGCCGCCCACGGTGGCCTCGTTCCAGACCTTGAACGACCCCAGCAGCGCCTGCCGGCACTGGGCGATCAGCGGGGCCGCGGTCCACTCCACCGGTGCGGTGATGTCGGAGAGTTGGGACAGCGTGCAGGTGGCCGCGATCTCCAACCCGTGTGCGTCGACCCGGAACGGCTGCCAGCCGAAACCCCGCAGGTCGATGAGGCGGCGGAGCCGCGGTTGGGGCGCGGAGAGCAGCCAGGTGCCGCCGGCGAGCCAGGCGTCGCCCGGCTTCCAGGTCGCCTGGGCCGCGCGGGTGGGTGCGGTCACGACCGCGGTGATGGTGTCGAGGTCCATCCGGTGCTCCCGGGCGTACGGAGGGAAGACCGTCAGTACGGGTGGCGGTTCGGCTTGTCCGCCCACGCCTGGTAGGCATGGGCGCCCAACTCGGGATACATCTGCGCGATGGTGATGCTCCGCTCGCTGGGGGGCTTCCGGAAGTCCTCGTACTGGAAGGCGTCGCTGAACCCGATCGTCTCGGTGGCCTTCCAGTCGCAGCTGTAGTAGACGGCGTCGATCCGCGACCAGTAGATGGCGCTCATGCACATCGGGCAGGGGGCGCCGCTGGTGTAGATCGAGCAGCCCTGGAGCATGCGCGCACGTTCCGGCAGGACGTCCGGAGACCCCGCCGGACGGGGCACCAACTCCAGCGTGTACTCGTTCCGGTGTTCCTCGGAGACCGTGGGCGCCTCGGGGTTGAGGAACTGCACCGCCTTGCGGATGGCTTCCACCTCGCCGTGCGCTGTCGGATCCGCCGTCAGCAGCACGCGGTTCTGGCCCCGCGCGATGATCTGGTCGTCGCGGGTGATCACCGCGCCGAACGGACCGCCCCAGCCCTTCTCGACGGACTCGGCGGCCAACGCGACCGCCTCGGCCATGAATTCTCTGTGCCCCATGATCGGTGCCTCCGAGCAGAGCGTCGCGCTTGATCCTCGATGGGCGGATGAACCCCGATGAGCAGGAGCCGCTTTCGCGCCCCGTGCTTCACGTCAAAAGAACCTCCACGTCAAAAGAACCTCCACGCCGAAAGGACTTTCACGTCACCGGAGACCCGCACTTCGAGCGGAACCTCGACGATTCAACGATTCGAAGGTGGAAGTTTGTACCGTATGTCCTTTTCTGGTTTAGTCTAGTAAGGGTGAGTTCCCGTGCAAGCCGTGGCTCCCGCAGCGACGTCGCGACCGTCGTGATCTCGCAGAAGGTCCGGGCGGGTCGTGAGGACGACTACCGGCGCTGGCAGGATCGGACGAGCGAGACCGTGCGGGGGTTCGCCGGATTCGAGGGTACGGAGCTGTATCCGCCGGATTCCCCCGGAGGCGCTTCCGCCGGCGCCGGGGGAAACGAGTGGGTCGTCGTCTTCCGCTTCTCGCACCTCGACCAGTTGTCGACCTGGCTGGATTCCGAGGCCCGCCACGAACTGATCGAGCAGGGCGGCGACCTGTTCGAGGAGCCCCCCACCCAGGAAGTCCTCGTCGGCGGCACCCCGGTACACGACTCGGTGACGGCGGTGATCTCCCATGTGGTCCGGCCCGACCAGGAACCGGAATTCGTGCGCTGGCAGGACCGGGTGCTGGCGGCTCAGCGGGCTTTTCCCGGTTTCATGGGTTCGGAGTTGTTCCGCCCGGTGAAGGGCGTCCAGGGCAGATGGGTGGCGGTCTTCCGATTCGACAACCGCCCGCACCTCGATGCCTGGCTGGAATCCCCGGCACGCGAAAAACTCCTGGACGAGGGCCGGGCCTTCTTCGTCTCCTACGACGTGCGCAAGGTCGGGTCCGCGTTCGGCAGTTGGTTCCGCTTCGACACGAGCGTGGAAGAGGGCGCACCGCCCAACTGGAAGCAGGCCATGTCCGTGCTGCTGGCCCTGTATCCCACCGTCAAGGTCCTGGACCTCACCGTGGGTTCCCGGCTGGCCGCCCTCGGGGTGCCCGGATACCTCGGCCTGTTCCTCTCGAACGTGTTGAGCGTCGCCATCCTGACGTGGCTGCTGCTGCCGCTGCTGAACAGGCTGCTCGCCTTCTGGCTGATGCCCGGTCGGGCGCAGTCGCTCCGTACCCAGGTGACGGGCACCGTGCTGGTGATGCTGTGCTGGGCGGTGTTCCTGGTGGTCTTCGCCGTGACCACCGGTTGAGCCGGGCGGCGCGGTGCCCGGCGCCGCGTCCCGGGCACCCCCTACCGGCCTCCCGCCCGCTCCGCACGGCGCGCCGGGCAGCCCGACGAGTCCGTGGGTTGGTTCCCCGCGGCCCGGCCGTGCGCCGCTGCCGTCCCCGTGCACTGCGGCCCGCCCGCGGGATTCCTCCCACGGGCGGGCCACAGTGCGTGCCGGCCGCGCTTGCGGTCAGGCGGTGCGCCGGTCGCGCCGTTGCCTGAGGCGGTCCCCGGCGATCAGCGCCGCGACCACGACGGCGGTACCGACGAGCTGCTGACGGCCGTCCGAGGAGGTGGCCATCACGGCGAAGACGCCGAGGATGGCCGCCAGCGCCAGCCACGTCAGATACGGGAAGCCCCACATCCGCACCAGCAGCAGCTCGGGCGTCTCGCGCTCCAGGCGGCGGCGCATCTTCAGCTGGGTCAGGCAGACGATGGACCAGACGACCAGCACCGAGCAGCCGGCGATGTTCAGCAGCCAGGCGAAGACCGTGGTCGGCCAGACGATGCCGGCGATCACGGCCGCGAAGCCGAACATGCAGGACGCGATTACCGCCGCGGTCGGCACGCCCCTGGTGACCTTGCCCAGGAACCGCGGGCCCTGGCCCCGGGTGACGAGGGAGTACGCCATGCGGGACGAACCGTAGATGTTGGCGTTCATCGCGGAGAGCAGCGCCACCAGCACCACGACCTGCATGATCGTGCCGGCCGCCGGGATGCCCAGCCGGTCCAGCACGGTGACGTACGGGCCGACCGTGGCGACCTTCGGGTCGTTCCACGGCACCAGGGTGACCACCACGGCCATGGAGCCGATGTAGAAGACGGCGATGCGCCAGACGGCGGTACGGACCGCACGGACCACGTTGCGGCTCGGCTGGTCGGACTCCGCGGCCGCGATGGTGACGGTCTCCAGGCCGGCGAAACCGGAGATGGTGGTCAGCAGTCCGGCGGCGAGTCCGGCGGCGCCGGTCGGGAAGAACCCGCCGTGGCCGGTGAGGTGGCTCGTACCGGGCGCGGTGCCGAACACGCCGAGGATGCCGAGCACGCCCAGCACCAGGAAGGCGACGATCACGGTGACCTTGATGGTGGCGAACCAGAACTCGAACTCGCCGAAGTTCTTGACCGCGGTCAGGTTGCTGGCGCAGAAGAACACCATGAAGACCGCCACCCAGCCGTAGGCGGGGAGGAACGGTACCCAGGAGTGCATGATGGCGCCCGCCGCGGTCGCCTCGGCGGCGACACCGGCGCAGAGCATCAGCCAGTACATCCAGCCCGAGGTGGTGCCGGCCCAGGAGCCGAGTTCCTCCTCGGAGTGGACCGAGAACGAGCCGGTGGAGGGCCGGGCCGCGGACATCTCACCGAGCATCCGCATGATCAACATGACCAGTGCGCCGGTGGCCGCGAAGAGGAGGACGATGGCCGGCCCGGCCGCGGCGATACCGACTCCGGAGCCGACGAAGAGCCCCGCGCCGATGACCCCGCCGAGCGCGATCATCGACAGGTGGCGCTGTTTGAGGCCGTGGGACAACGGGGGCGCAGCATCCTGCACGGCCCGCGGGGAGTCCTGGGGTGACCGGGTGATACTCCGAGTCATGGGCGTGCCTGTCCATTGCTTGAGACGATCATTGGGCCCGAGTCTGCGGGGATACGCTGCGTGAACGGGGTGAGTGCCCGCTATTCGGACGGCGTGCTCACGCGTGGTGAATATCCGGACACGGCATCGGCCGGCCGGCGGACGGCCCGCATTCGCGCGTCCTATGTCAAGAGGCGGGCACGGGGCGGCCGTTCGCGTCGGATGGGGGTTCGGTGTGCGGCCGGGGGTGGATTTACTAGGACGTCCGACCATCTGTGGGCGGGCGAAGGCCCGCGGCGCGGGGAAGCCGGTGCGGATCCGGCACGGTCCCGCCACCGTGACCGGGGAGTGCGCCGTCGAGCGGCACGCCGCTGACGTCTCGGACGCCGGGGCGCCTCGGGGGCCCACGGCGGGGGCGCGACCCCTGCGCCGGCGCGGTCCGGCGTCCGGCCGCTCGCCGGGCCGCCGAACGCCTCCTCGCCCCGGCCGTTCGCATGCCTGGGCGGTGGCGGAAACCGTATCCGCACGGGGCGCGGGATCCCCCGATCCGCGGCCGGAGCCGTACGGATCCGGCCGCGGCCGGGCCCCCTCCCCGCGCCGGGCCCCCTCCCCGCGCCGGGCCCCCTCCCCGCGCCGGGCCCGCAGGGCGGCGCGGCCCGGTCGTCGCGGGGTATTCCTGCCGGTGCTCGTCCCGGAGGCCGTGGTCGGCGGCCACGCGGCCGCGGAAGGGCGTTCGTCCCGGACCGGCCGGATCCGGCGCCACGCCACGGGCCCGGGTGCGGCAACTCCCCGCCGTGGAAACGATCTTGAGGCCGCCGGGTAGCCCTGGCCAGAGCCGTCCCCTTCCTCCTACGATGCCAGTGAACGGGGAGGGGGACTCGACGTGGAACAGCGTGTGGGGCGGGTGGAGTTCGTCGTCGCCTGGGCGATCAGAAACCTGGACGGACTGATCGCCGTGGGCCTCGGCCTGACCATCGGCCTGATGGACGTCCTCGGCGACGTCATCAGCGACAAGGTGTCGTCCGGTGCGACGCTGCTGGTACTCGGCTCGCTCGCGGTCGGCTCGATGACCGAACGGGTGCGCCGCAAGTCCGACATCCAGCAGGCGTCCGAGGGCACCCGCCGCGCCCTGGAGGACCTCGCCATGGTCCGCTCCCTCTCGGGGGACCAGGTCGGCGACGCGCTGGAGCGGGCCCGCGCACAGACCAACCGCTGGTACTTCAAGGGCGGCACCGGCACCTACCTGCGGGCCGTCACCCTGCCCCGCTGCGTCGAGGCCGCCACCCGCCAGCGCGCCCAGCTCAGCGTCAAGATCGACATCATCAACCCGGCGGACGAGCGGGCCTGCGCCGCCTACGCCCGCTTCCGCCAGACCTTCGCCCGCCGCCGCAACGACGACGCGGCGGACGCCTGGACCGCAGACCGCACCCGCAAGGAGGCGTACGCCACGGTCCTGGCCGCCTGCTGGTTCCGCCAGCGGCTGGACACCCTGGAGATCAGCGTCCACCTCTCCCGGGGCGTCCCCACCCTCCGCTTCGACCTCTCCGAGTCCTGCCTGATCATCACCCAGGACGACCCGAACCGCGTCAACCTCCTCGTCGCCCGCGACCAGCCGCTCTACGACTACTACGTCACCGAGCTGCACCAGAGCCGCGAACAGGCCGTCCGCCTCGACCTGCGCGGCATCGCCCCCCTGGGCGAGGAGCCGACCGTCGACGAGGTCCGCACGGTCTTCGACGACGTCGACCTCCCCCTTCCCTCGGTGTTCAGCGACGCCGACGTCGCGGAGATCGTCGAGAAAGCCCTGCACGCTGAGGACCCCTACCGGAGGTGAGACGCCTCGGCGCGGCTCATGGACTACGACACGCTCGACCGACTGCTCCGGCCCGGCGCCCCGCGGGAGGCGCCCCGCGCCAGCGTCACCGGCGCCCTGGAGGACATCGCCTGCGGCAAAAGGGAGTTACGCGCGGTCCGCCATCCGCTCGGCTTCCTGTGCCTGCCGCTCGTCCGCGACGGCGCCCGCGGCGTCTGCGTCCACCTCTTCGGCACCGGCACCCCCGCCGACCCCACCGCCGACCCCATGCACGCCCACAGCTGGGAGCTGCGCAGCTACGTCCTCTACGGCCGGGTCGGCAACCTCCCGGTCACCGTGACCGACGAGGCGCACGCCCCCACCCACCGGATCTTCGAGGTCTTCAGCGCCCCCTCGGGCGTCGACGAACTGCGGCCCACCTCCCGCCTGGTGCACTGCGAACCGGGCCCCGCCGCCTCCAGCGGCAGCGGCGAGACGTACAGCCTGCCGGCCGGGGAGTTCCACGCCACCGTCGTCACCCGCGGGCAGCCCGCCGCCACCCTGGTGCTCGGCCGGTCGCTGCCCGGCCACACCGACCTGTCCCTGGGTCCCCTGCACGGCCGAGGCCACCGTACGGTGCGTCGGCTGTGCGGTGCGGAACACACCGAACGGACCGTCCGCACAGCACTCAGGAGGATCCATGCCGAGCAGCGCGAGTGACCGGGACGCCGCACCCTACGCGAGCGAGACGCGGGTGGCCGTGGCCGCGGCGGAGGAGGCGGGGGCCCTGCTGCGCGGCCGCTTCGGCACGGCCCGCGCGGTGGGCCTCAAGGACGCCGCGGGCGACGTCGTCACCGACCTCGACCTGGCCGCCGAGAAACTCATCCTCGCCCGCCTCCAGACGCACTTCCCGCACGACCGGATCCTGTCCGAGGAGGCGGGCCTCCTCGACGCCGTCGGCCGCCGCACCTGGTTGGTGGATCCGCTCGACGGCAGCAACAACGTCGCGATCGGCCTGACCGCGTACGCCGTCGGCATCGGGCTGTGCGTGGACGGCGCGCCGGTCGTCGGCGTGGTGCACGAACCGGTCACCGGCTCCACCTGGCGGGCCGTCCGCGGCCAGGGCGCGTCCTGCGGCCCCGACCCGCTGCCGGGGCCGACCGGCGCGGTGCCGCGCAGCGGACCGGTGGTGGCCTGGACCCAGGGCCATGCGGTGGACCGGGCCGACCCGGTGGCCGCGGGCCTGCGGGGCCAGTTGGAGTCCCGCACCCGGCGGGTGCTCCAGTTGTGGGCGCCGCTGCTGGGCTGGAGCATGCTGGCGCGCGGTGCGATCGGCGGCTTCGTCGGCTACCGCGCGGAGGGCATCGACTTCCCCGCGGGCGCCCTGCTGGCCGCCGAGGCGGGCGTGGAGTTCCGTACCCTGACCGGCGGCCCCTTCACGGTGGGTTCCGGCGGCCCGGACACCGACCGCAGCTTCGTCGCCGCCCGCGGCGACACCCTGACGTACCTGCTCGACGTGGTCGCACGCGTGCGGGCGGCCTGAGCGGGGGAGGAGGACCGGCCGTTCACTGCAGGGCCAGCACCACCGTCGCCGCCAGCGTCGCCGTCACGGCCAGCACGAACCCCGTGCCCGCGAAGCGCCGCAGCGGGATGACCGTGCCCTGGCCGCGGCACCGCTCGAACCACAGCAGGGTCGCCAGCGACGCCCACGGAGTGACCAGCGGGCCGACGTTGGTGCCGATCAGCAGCGCCAGCAACTGGTGGTGGTTGCCGACCGGCACCGCCGCCTCGCCCGCCATGTAGACCGGCAGGTTGTTGAGCACGTTGGACAGGCCCGCGCCCACGCCCGCCGAGCGGAGCATGCCGCCGAGGCCGCCGTCCGGCCCGATCGCGGCCGTCAGCAGCGTGTGCAGCCCGTGCGCGTTCACCGTCTCGACGACCAGGAACATCCCCGGCACCAGCACCAGCAGCCGCCACGGCACCAGCGACAACCGCAGCTCGGCGGGGCGCCGCACCGCGAACGCGACGACCACGATCAGCATCGTGGTCAGCGACGCCGACCACAGCGGCACGTCCGCGACGAGGATCGCCAGCAGGAAACCGGCACACACCAGCGCGCACACCCGGAACAGCACCGGATCGGCCGGCGCCCGCCGCTCGGGCGGAACGTACGCCTCCGAGCCCCGCCGGCCGCGCCGCCAGTAGAAACCCCACAGGCACGCCATGGTCACCGCTACGGCGGCCAGTTGGGGCAGGCCCATCGTCGCGGCCATCGCGGTGGGGGAGAGCCCGACCCGGTTCGACGCCAGCAGGTTCGTCAGGTTCGACACCGGCAGCAGCAGGCTCGCGGTGTTGGCGAGCCAGACCGTCGTCATCGCCAGCGGCACCGGCGCGATGCCCACCCGCCCGGCCAGCGCGAGCATCACCGGCGTCAGCAGCACCGCCGTGGTGTCCAGGTTCAGCACGATGGTGGTGACCGACGCGAAGAGCACACACAGCCCGAACAGCCGCGGATAGCTGCCCTTCCCGGTCCGCGCCACCCAGGACGCCACCGCGTCGAACACCTCGGCCCGGCCGGTCAGTTCGGCCATCACGATGACCGTCGCCAGGAAGACCAGCAGCGGCCCGATACGCGCCATCGCGTCCCCGGCCGGCGCGGTCGGCAGGAGCCCCGTGGCCACGCACACCAGGCCGCAGGCGAGCAGCCCGGCGGCGAGCCAGTCCAGGGGATGAAGACGCTTGAGGAATCGCACGCCCGACAGCCTCGCACACGCGGCCGGACGGGGCGGGGGAGAGGGGAGACCGCGAGCGCCGGGACCGGCCGCGGTCCCCTCGCCGCCGACGTGCGGACACCCGCCGCGACAGCGGGCCGACCGCGCGGCCGCGAGGACCTCGGGCCCCGGTGCCACCTGCTGCCGCGGCCCTGCCGCCCGTTGACGGACACCCCGCGTGATCCTTCCAACCCCCTGCCCCGCCACCCCCCGACCTCTACGATGGGGACATGGCGACTGACGGGGAACTTCTCGGCCGGACACGTGACTTGGACTTCTTCATCAGCTACTCGCCCGCCGACGAACAATGGGCGTCCTGGATCGCATGGACCCTGGAGGAAGCCGGGTACCGCACCGTCATCCAGGCGTGGGACTTCGTCGCCGGCACCAACTTCATCGACTTCATGGACCGCGGCGTCAGCGAATCCGTCGCGGTCATCGCCGTCCTCTCCGGCCACTACGGCCGCTCCACCTACGGCCGCATGGAATGGCAGGCCGCGCTCCGCGCCGAACCGGAGGAGCCCGAGCGCAAGCTGCTCACCGTCCGCGTCGAGGACATCCCCATCGAGGGCCTCCTCGCCACCATCACCTACGTCGACCTGGTCGGCGTCGCCGACGCCGCGACCGCCCGCAGCCTGCTGCTCACCCGCGTCGGCCAGGCCGTCGAGGGCCACGCCCGCCCCGGCCGCCGCCCCGGCTACCCCGGCTCCCTCACCGCCACCGGCTCCTTCCAGCTGCCCGCCACCGCCGCCGACGACGACCGGCAGCGTCCGCTCGGCCGCACCGGCTGGTCCGGCCGCCGCCGCCCCGCCCGCGCGCCCCGGTACCCGCAGGCCCCCGGCGCGGTCCGCGACCAGGGCGCCCTGACGGTCCTGCACCTCGCCGGCCCCGACTTCGGCCGCGGCCGCGAACCGGACGCGCTGCGCCGGGAGATCCGCGGCGACCTCGTCGAACTGAAGGACGCCGGCGCCCCCGCGCCCGACCTCCTCGTCGTCACCGGCGACCTCACCGCCTCCGGCAGCCCCCGCGAATGCGACCAGGCCCTCAGCTTCCTCACCGGGCTGCGCTCCCAGCTCGACCTGCCGCCGCAGCGCGTCGTCGTCGTCCCCGGGAACCAGGACGTCAGCCAGGCCGCCTGCCGAGGCTACTTCCACACCTGCGAGGCCGACGAGATCCCGCCGCAACCCCCGTACTGGCCCAAGTGGCGCCACTACACCCGCCTCTTCCGCGGCCTCTACGAGGGCCTCGACACCGTCTTCGACAGCGACCAGCCCTGGACCCTCTTCCCGGTGCCCGAACTCCACACCGTCGTCGCCGGGTTCAACTCCTCCATCGCCGCCAGCCACCGCCCCGACGACCAGTACGGCTTCCTCGGCCGCGACCAGGCCGCCTGGTTCGCCGAGGCGCTGCGCGGCTACGAGGAGGAGGGCTGGCTGCGCATCGGCGCGCTCCGCCACCCGCTCACCGGCCGCCGCCGCCCCCAGGACGCCCCCGGAGGCCCCGGCACGCTCCGCGACGTCGACACCTTCACCCGCCTCGCCGCGCCCCGCGTCCACTTCGTCCTGCACGGCCCCAGCGGCGGCCCCCGCACCACCGGCGGCGAGCCGTCCCACGACCACCTCCCGCTCCAGAACGGCACCCTGCCGCTGTACGGTCCCGCCGCCCCCGCCGGGTTCGAGCTGCTGCGGATCACCGACGACGGCGTCACCCGCTGGACCGGCGCCGGCGGCACCGAACCGGCCGTCTTCCCCGTCAGCTGGCACGGCGCCGGACGGATCTTCGCCCCGCCCGGCGAGACCGTGACCCCGCCCGCCGACGTCCGGCCCGCCGACAACCGCGCCGTCGACGAACCCGCCGACTCCCTCGCCGAACGCGTCAAGGAGGTCTGCCGCGCCCGCCAGGAAGGCGTCCGCCTCCGCGACGTCCCCCGCTCGGCCCCCGACGACCTCGCCCAGATCATGGTCACCTGGAGCGACGAGGGCGTCGTCCGCCAGCAGCGCATCGCCGTCCACCCCGGCACCCCCACCGACGCCGAACTCGACCGCTTCCTCGCCCAGGCCCACGCCACCGACACCGGCTCCGAGGCCGAGCTGGTCCACGACGGCCCGCCCCCCGAGCAGTCCCTGCGCGAACGCGCCGGGCGCCGCGGCGTCCGCGTCCGCAGCTTCCTGGAGTTCCAGGGCCTCCTCGACCTGCGCACCTACGTCGCCGCCCAGACCGCCCGGCTCAGCAACGACGACCGCTACGCCCCCGACCTCTACCTCCCGCAGCGCTACCGCGACGCCGAACGCCCCGACGCCGACGAACGCGACCACCTCGTCGAGGCCATGCTCCAGCTCCTGGAGACCGACCACGGCCGCTTCGTGCTGCTCCTCGGCGACTTCGGACACGGCAAGACCTTCGCCCTGCGCGAACTGGCCCGCCGCATCCCCGAATGCCTCCCGCACCTCACCCCGCTGCTCATCCCCCTGCACACCCTCGACCGCGCGCACAGCCTCGAAGGGCTCGTCGCCGCCCACCTCGCCGGCCACGACGTCGACACCATCGACCTGCGCGCCCTGCGCTACATGCTCGGCCAGGGCCGCGTCGTCCTCCTCTTCGACGGCTTCGACGAACTCGTCAACCGCGTCAGCTACGACCGCGCCGCCGACCACCTCCAGGTCCTCCTCAACGCCGCCGTCGACAACGCCAAGATCGTCGTCAGCAGCCGCACCCAGCACTTCAAGTCGCAGGACCAGATCCTCACCGCCCTCGGCGAACGCATCGGCCTGCTCCCGCAGCGCCGCATCCTCGCCGTCGAGGGCTTCGTCCCCGAACAGATCCGCGCCTACCTCGTCAACCGCTACGGCGACGAGGAGACCGCCGACCGCCGCTTCGAACTCCTCGGCAACATCCCCGACCTGCTCGCCCTGTGCGCCAACCCCCGGCTGCTCAGCTTCGTCGCCGACCTCGACCCCGACCAGCTGCGCGCCGTCGCCGGCGCCGGGCGCGCCCTGAGCCCCGCCCGGCTCTACGAGGACGTCTTCACCTCCTGGCTCGCCCACGAGGAACGCCGCGGTCAGGGCGGTCCCGGCGCCGCCCCCGGCCTCACCCTCGACCACCTCTGGGCCGCCGTCACCGCCCTCGCCCGCCGCCTGTGGGAGACCGGCCGCGGCGGTCTGCACCTCGACGAACTGACCGACACCGTCGGCACCGCCCTCGCGGGGCTCGCCGGCACCACCCTCACCACCCAGGAGAGCGCCCAGGCCGTCGGCGCCGGCAGCCTGCTGATCCGCACCGACGACGGCCTGTTCCAGTTCATCCACGGCTCCGTCGTCGAATGGCTCATCGCCCGCGAAGCCGCCGACCGCCTCGCCGACGGCGACAGCACCCTGCTGGCCGCCCGCCCGCTGAGCGCCCTCGCCGCCGAGTTCTTCTGCGACCTCGCCGACCACGACCTGAGCACCGCCTGGGTCCGCACCGTCCTCAACACCCCCGGGCCCGGTGTCAGCGACGCGGCCCGCGCCAACGCCGTCCGCGTCATCGACCGACTCCGCGTGCCCGCCGGCGCCGACCTGCGCGCCGCCCGCCTCTCCGGCGAGGACCTCTCCGGCCGCGACTTCTCCGGCGTCGACCTCACCGGCGCCGACCTCACCGACACCCGCCTCATCGGCGCCAACCTCTCCGGCGCCGTACTCCGCGACGCCCGCCTCAACGGCGCCCGCCTCGACCACGCCGACCTCTCCGGCGCCGACGTCACCGGCGCCGACCTGCGCGGCGCCCGCCTCACCCGCGCCGACCTGCGCGGCGCCCGCCTGACCCGCAGCCGCTGGCACCGCGCCGCGCTCATCGACCCGCTCACCGACCCGCAGGTCCGCGCCGCCCCCGAACTGCGCACCGCCGCCCTCGCCCCCGGCATGCCGGTCGAGGTCGGCTTCCGCCCCGCCGCCGTCGGCGTCCCGTACGGCTTCGACATGCGCACCAGCCGGCTGCCCGAACCCCTCTCGTACAGCCCCGAGGGCGAACTCCTCGCCGTGGGCAGCGAGGACGGCGGCGTGCTGGTCTGCGCCGCCGACACCGGCCGCGCGCTGCGCACCCTGCACGGCCACGAAGGCCGGGTCTACGCCGTGAAGTTCCGCTCCCGGGTGCTCGCCACCGGCGGCGCCGACGGCACCGTACGCCTGTGGGACCCGGTCTCCGGACGCCAGCTGCACCGCCTGGACATCCACCCCGGCGGCGTCTGGCCGGTCTCCCTCGACGACGACGGGACCCTCGTCGCCACCGGCGACGCCGACGGCCTGGTCACCCTCTGGGACGCCGCCACCGGCGAACCGCTGCACCAGCTCCCCGGCCACACCGCCCCCGTCTACACCGCGGTGTTCAGCGCCGACGGGCACACCCTCGTCACCGGCGACGCCGCCGCCCACCTCCGCATCTGGGACACCCGCACGGGGAAGTGCACCGGCACCCTCGACGGCCACGAACGCGCCGTGTTCCGCGCCCGGTTCAGCCCCGACGGCACCCTCCTGGCCACCGGCGACCACGGCGCCGAGGGCCACGGCACGGTCCGCGTCTGGCGCCTCGCCGACCGCCGCCTGCTGCACACCTTCACCGGCCACACCGGCCGCGTCTACACCCTCGACTTCCACCCCGAGGGCACCCTCCTCGTCAGCGGCGACACCGACGGCCAGGTCAGGCTGTGGGACCCGGTCGTCGGCGCCCCCGCCGGAGCCCTGGAGCGGTGCACCGGCGCCGTCTACCAGGTGATGTTCGGCAACGGCGGACGGCTCCTCGCCGCCTGCGACAGCGACGGCACCGTCCGCCTGTGGCGCGTCGCCCTCTCCGGCGGCCACCGCGCCATCAGCCTGCTGCGCCAGCAGCCCGTCGAACACCGCGGCTCCGCCTGGGCCTGCCGCTTCCGCCCGCAGGACAGCCAGCTCGTCACCGTCGGCAACGACGGCGGCGCCCAGATCTGGCACGCCGACACCGGCCAGGGCCAGCGCATCCTGCGCGGCCACGGCCGCCGGGTCAACACCGTCGCCTTCAGCGCCGACGGCGCCCGCCTCGCCACCAGCGGCAACGACGGCATCGTCCGCCTCTGGGACGCCCGCACCGGCCGCCGCACCGCCGAACTCACCGGCCGCGGCGACCGGTTGATCTCCGCGGTCTTCAGCCCCGCCGGCCCGATCCTCGGTACCGCCAGCAACGACGGCGACGTCTACCTGTGGAACGCCGTGACCGGCGAATACCTCCGCGAGATCGACGTGGAGACCGACCACACCTGGGCCGAGGCGTTCAGCTCCGACGGCACGCTGCTCGCCACCGCCAACGACGACGACTCGGTCCGCCTGTGGTGGCGCGCCACCGGCGCCCATGTCGCCACCCTCGCCGACCACCGGGGCCGGGTGCGGTCCATCGCCTTCCGCGGCGACGGCACCGCCCTCGCCACCGGCTGCGACGACGGCCGGGTCCGCCTCTGGCACCAGGAGAGCGGCCGCCTGACGGGCGAACTCGAAGGCCACGGCGACCGCGTCTACGCCGTCGCCTTCGGCTCCGACGGCGACTGGCTGGCCAGCGCCTCCTGGGACGGCACCGCCATCGTCTGGCGCGACGGCGCGCCCGAGCACGTCCTGACCGGACACCACGGACGGCTCTGGACGGCCGTCGCGCACCCCCGGCTGCCGCTGCTCGCCACCGCCGGCGACGACCGCGTCATCTGCCTCTGGGACGCCCGCACCGGCACCCGCACCGCCCGCCTCACCGGCCACACCGGGCGGGTCTTCTCCCTCGCCTTCAGCCCCGACGGCACCCTCCTGGCCAGCGGCGGTGAGGACGGCACGGTCCGCCTGTGGAACGTCCCCGCGCCGGACGGCCCGCCCACCCCGCACGCCACGCTCATCGGCGTCCCCGGCGGCTGGGCGGCGCTGACCCCCGAGGGCGGCTACAAGTACGAGGGCGAGGTGGCCGGCGAGTTCTGGCACGTCGTCGGCATGGCCCGCTTCACCCCCGGCGAACTGGACCAGTACCTGCCGGGCGTCCACCGCCTCCCGCTCGACGCGGAGCTGTGACACCGCGGGGCGGGGCGTGACCGTGCCGCGGCGGCGGGCCGGGCGCACGAGTCGTCCGCGCCGGGACCGCGCGGCGCGCCCGCCCCGGTCACCAGGACCGGGGCGGGCGCGGTGCCCACGGGCCGCGCACTACAGCTCCGTGCGCACCGCCCGGGCCGCGGCGACCAGACTTGTGAGGGAGGCCCGGACCTCCGGCCAGTCGCGGGTCTTGAGTCCGCAGTCGGGGTTGACCCACAGGCGCTCGGCGGGGATGGCCCGCAGACCGGCGCGCAGCAGGTCCGCCGCCTCCGCCGTGCTCGGCACGCGCGGGGAGTGGATGTCGTACACGCCGGGGCCGGCCTCGCGCGGGTAGCCGTGGGCGGCGAGCTCCCGGGCGACCTGCATGTGGGAGCGGGTGGCCTCCAGGCTGATCACGTCGGCGTCGAGGTCGACGATGGCCTGCACGATGTCACCGAACTCGGCGTAGCACATGTGGGTGTGGATCTGGGTGTCCGGGCGCACCCCGCCGGTGGTCAGCCGGAAGGCTTCGGTGGCCCAGGCCAGATAGCCGGGGTGATCGGCGGCCCGCAGCGGCAGTGTCTCCCGCAGCGCGGGCTCGTCCACCTGGATGACCGACGTCCCGGCCGCTTCGAGGTCGGCGACCTCGTCGCGCAGTGCGAGGGCGACCTGGCGCGCGGTCTCCGCCGGCGGCTGGTCGTCGCGGACGAAGGACCAGGCGAGCATCGTGACCGGGCCGGTGAGCATGCCCTTGACCGGGCGCTCGGTGAGCGACTGGGCGTACGTCGTCCAGCGGACCGTCATCGGCTCGGGGCGGGAGATGTCGCCGGCGAGGATCGGCGGGCGGACGTAGCGGGTGCCGTAGGACTGCACCCAGCCGTGCCGGGTGGCGAGGTAGCCGGTGAGCTGTTCGGCGAAGTACTGGACCATGTCGTTGCGTTCGGGCTCACCGTGCACCAGGACGTCCAGCCCGGCCTTCTCCTGGAAGGAGATGACCTCCTGGATCTCGGCCTCGATGCGCTCCTCGTAGCCGGCGGTGTCGATCCGTCCGGCCCGCAGGTCGGCGCGTGCGGTGCGCACTTCGCCGGTCTGCGGGAACGAGCCGATGGTGGTGGTCGGCAGCAGCGGCAGGCGAAGGTGACCGCGCTGGGCGGCGGCCCGCTCGGCGTACGGCTGGGAGCGCCGTGCGTCGGCCTCGGTGACGGCCGCGGTGCGGGCCCGTACGGTCCGGTCGCGGGTGATCGGGGAGGCGGCGCGGGACGCCAGGTCGGCGCGGTTGGCCGAGAGTTCGCTGGTGATGGCGCCGGTGCCGTGCGCCAGGCCCTTGGCGAGGGTGACGACCTCGGCGGTCTTCTGCCGGGCGAAGGCCAGCCAGCGCCGGATCTGCGGTGCGATGTCCCGCTCGGCCGCCGCGTCGAGGGGGACGTGCAGCAGACTGCACGAGGCGGCCACGTCGACCTGATGGGCCAGGCCCAGCAGCGTGGCCAGCACGGACAGCGACTTCTCCAGGTCGTTGACCCAGATGTTGCGGCCGTTGACGACACCGGCGATCAGGCGCTTGCCGGGCAGGCCGCCGACGGCGGCGAGCGCGTCCAGGTTGGCCGCGGCCGCCTCGGTGAAGTCCAACGCCAGCCCGTCGATCGGGGCCTTGGCCAGCACCGGCAGGGCGTCGCCCAGCCGGTCGAAGTACGAGGCGACCAGCAGCTTGGGCCGGTCGGTGCGGGCGCCGAGGTCGCGGTAGGCGCGCGCGGCGGCGTTCAACTCGGCCGGGGTGCGGTCCTGGACGAGGGCGGGTTCGTCGAGCTGTACCCACTCCGCGCCCGCCGCCCGCAGATCCGAGAGGATCTCGGCGTACACCGGCAGCAGCCGGTCGAGGAGGGTGAGCGGATCGAAGCCGTCGGCGACTCCGGGGGCGGGCTTGGCGAGGAGGAGGTAGCTGACCGGACCGACCAGGACCGGCCGTGCGGTCAGCCCCAGGGCGAGGGCCTCGGTGAGCTCCGCGACCTGCCGTGCGGAGTCGGCCACGAAGGCGGTGTCCGGGCCCAACTCCGGGACGAGATAGTGGTAGTTGGTGTCGAACCACTTGGTCATCTCCAGCGGTGCGACGTCCTGGGTGCCGCGGGCCATCGCGAAGTACCCGTCGAGCGGATCGGCGGCGACGGCCGCTCGGTGACGCTCGGGGATCGCGCCGACCATGACGCTGGTGTCCAGGACGTGGTCGTAGTAGGAGAAGTCGCCGGTGGGGACTTCGTCGATGCCGGCGTCCGCCAGTTCCTGCCAGTGGGTCCGGCGCAGTTCCGCGGCGGTGGTGCGGAGGGCGTCGGCGGTGACGCGGCCCTTCCAGTAGCCCTCGACGGCCTGCTTCAGCTCCCGGTGCCGGCCCTGCCGGGGGTAGCCGTACACGGTGGCCCGTGCGGTCACGGCTGCGGAGTTGACGGTCACGGAGATCTCCTTCGCGAGATGAATCCCTGAGATCCCGGCAACGGGACGAGAGCGCGAAGGGGTGACGGACCCGACGGAGCGCCGTCGCCCGACAGGGCGCGCTGGTCCGCCTGGTATGTACTCCCCCGGACTTCGTCCGGGGGCACCCCCAGCCCGCCCTCGGGGTCACCGGGATGTCCGTGCGCGAGTCCTTCGCGCACGGGCAGTTGGCAGGTCTTCGGACTCGCGGGCGTGTCCCGTGTCGTACGAGACTCCTAATGGCCGTCGCTTCCCAGGCCCGGCCGGGCCCAGTGCGTATGACGGCGGTCGTTCCCACTCACCGCTGCGGGGCAGTCCCGGATTCCCACCGGGTTCCCTCTTGCGACGCCTCCCGCCTGGCGGACGGGGCGAACCAGCTGCACCGGTCAGCCTACGGTGCTCGCCGGTGGCGCGTCGGGTCCCGTCCGGCACGGGAAAGGTGAGATGGGACAACCGGTCAACGGGTTTGCCCCGGGCCGACGGTGGGAAAAGCCGCGCGTCGCTGCCCGGCCCGGCGGGCTGGTCGGGCGGGACAGCCAGTGGAAGCCCGCCGCGACGTCCACCACGGATTCCGGAAGTGACCCCGACCGGGGCCTTCAGCGGTCCCGGTGCCCGTGATGGTCGCGGCAGTCCCCGACGTCCGGCCGAGGGCGTTCGACTCCCGGGGCGTCCATGGTCATGACCTGCGCCAGGCACCGTGCCCGCTGGGCGCGCTCGACCATCTGGTCGCTGTCGGATGCGGCGTTGGCCAGACTGGCGCAGCACACGGTGAGCAGCAGGGCGCCCGCCGCGAACGGCAGGGTGCGGGGCGGGGGCGGGGGTGCGAGCAGGGCCCGTACCCGCTGGGGCACCGGGCCGCCGGTCGCGGCCAGCGTCCCGGGCCGGGCGGCGGCGGAGGTGGCCAGGGCGGCTCGTCCGACGGCGCGGGCGACCACGGTGCGGCTGCCGACGCGGGCCGCCGCCGCTTCGTCGGCCCAGCGCTCCAGTACGAAGGCGCCGGCGTCGGCCATCGGGCGGAGCAGGGGGTTGGCGGCGGTGGCGAGCTGCCAGACGACCTGGAAGAGGTGGTGCCGGCCGCGGAGGTGGGCCCGTTCGTGGGCCAGCAGGGCCGTGCACTCCTCGTCGCTGAGGCTGCGCAGCATGCCGCGGGACACCACGATCCGGCCGGGTGCGCCGGGCAGGGCGAAGGCCCGCGGGACGTCGTCGTCGAGCACGGTCAGTTCCGTGCCGCCGTGCATCCGGGCGCACTCCTGCCGGGCCCGGAGGACCTGGCGGGCCTGGCGGACGGCGGCCACCCCCAGGGACACCGCGCTCCAGGCGAGGGCCGCCGCGCTGAGGGCCGCGACGGCGAGCGAGACCGGGTCCTGGGCGCGCAGCGCGGACACCGACCAGTGGCCCTCCCGGGCGACCTCGGGGATCTGCGCGAGGCCGGTGAACGCCAGCAGGGCCAGTGATCCGAGCCAGCCGGTCGCGGTCACCAGCGCGGCGCAGGCCAGGGACCAGGCCGACGGCCGCGGCGGCAGTCGCCGTGCCGCACGGGGGGCGAGCACGGCGAGGACGAAGGTGATCAGGAGCGGGACGTACACGCTGATCGTCACCTGCTCACCGCCCTTCGTCCGTGCGGTCGGCGTCCGGTCCGGCGAGCAGTCGGTGCAGCAACTGCTCGTCCTCCTCGGAGAGTTCGGAGACGAAGCGGGTGAGCACCGCTTCCCGGTCCGAGCCGCGCTCCAGGAGGGTGCGCATCCGCTCGGCGGTGTGGGACGCCTCGTCCCGGGCCGGCGCGTAGGCGTAGCCGCGGCCCGCGCGGTGCCGGACCAGCATGCCCTTGTCGTAGAGCCGCGTCAGGATCGTCAGCACGGTGGTGTAGGCCAGGTCGCCGGGCAGCCGCTCCATGGCCTGGCGGGCGGTGAGCGGCTGCTCGGCGCCCCAGAGGGCGGCCAGTACGCCGCTCTCCAGCTCACCGCGGGCCCGCCTGCCGGATGCCTCGCCGCTGTCGTCGTGCTTCCGCTCGTGCACCGTTCATCGCCCTTCCCGTTCGGCGCCCCAGCCTACTCCGGAGCTACTACGGCTTGTAGAAAACGGGCCTCCGGTGCGCGGACGAACCGCTCTGCGCACGAGCTCCTACATGTTGTACGAGTTGATCTACTACATGTTGTAGAGTTTCGCCGCCCGGCTCCGCTCCGGCTGCACCGCGGAGCGCTCGGTCCCCTGCTCCTGCTGCGGAAGAACACACCATGCTCTACCTCGGAAGCACGGCACACCTGCGCGCGCTCGCAGCCGCCGCCCTGCGCCCCCGGCCGGCGCCGACGGCGACCACGGCGCACCGCGTCACGATCGTCTCCGCGAGCATCGGCGCAGGCCACGACGGCGCCGCCGCCGAACTGGCCCGCCGGCTCACCGCGGACGGCCTCACCGTCGACCGGTTCGACCTGCTCGACCTGCTGCCCGCCCGGATCGGCCGGCTCGTACGGGACGGCTACCACCGGATGCTCGTCCAGGCCCCCTGGGCCTACCAGCGCGTCCACCGCAGCACCGAGCGCGCCGGAGGCGGCGGCCCACTGGCCCGGGCCCTGCTCCGCACCGCCGAGGACCGCATGCTGCGGGCCCTGCCGCCGGACACCCGCGCGGTCGTCTCCACCTACCCGGGCGCCAGCCGCGTACTGGGCAACCTCCGGCTCGACGGCCGGCTGACCGTCCCCGTCCTCACCTACCTCACCGACTTCTCGGTGCACCCGCTGTGGGTGGCCGACGGCGTCGACGTCCACCTCGCGGCGCACGCGGTCCCCGCGGCCCAGGCACGCCAGGCCGGGGCGCCGGACGTCCGGGTGCGCGGACCGGTGACCGACCCCCGGTTCCGCCCCGCCGACGCACGGGCCCGCGGCGCGGCCCGCGCTCACTTCGGACTGCCGGCGAACGCCCCGCTGGCCCTGCTGGTCGCCGGATCCTGGGGTGTCGGACCGGTGCGGCGGGTGGCCCGGGAACTGCGCGACAGCGGCGCCGCCGTGCCGGTCGTGGCCTGCGGCCGCAACGAGTCGCTGGCCGCACAGCTGCGCGCCGACGGCATCGACCACGCCTTCGGCTGGACGGACGACATGCCCGCGCTGATGCGCGCCGCCGACGTCCTCGTGCAGAACGCGGGCGGCCTGACCTCCTTGGAAGCGTTCGCCGCCGGCCTGCCGGTCGCCAGCTACCGCTGCATACCGGGACACGGCCTGACCAACGCCGCCGCACTGGACGAAGCAGGCGTCGCCGCCTGGATCCGCGACCCCGCCGACCTCGCGGAGGTCCTCGGCGACCTGATCGACGGACCGCGCGGACTCCTCCAACGCGAGGCGGGCCTCGCCCTGTTCGCCGGGGCGCCGGACGGCCCCGCCGCCGAGATCGTCCGCGTCAGCCGCACCGGCGCCCGCCCCGCCATCGCACCGGCCCCCAGGCGGCGCGCCCGCCCCGCCGTCCGGCGACTCGTCACCACCGCCGTCGTGGCCTGCACCGTCTGGGCGGGCGCGATCGGCACCGCGGTCGCCACCACCCACGACGGCCCCCGCCTCATCCACGCCCTCGGCCACGAACTCGACTTCGACGACGCGGCCCACTTCCACGCACCCGCAGGCCACCACCCGGAGGGCCACCGCTCATGACCCGCACCCGCCTGCTCCGCACCACCGCCTGCGCCGTACTGCCCGCCCTCGCCGCCGCCCACGCCGCGCCCGTCGCCGCCACCTTCGGGCCGCTGCGCAACCGCGTCATGCCCCGCCTGGCCGGCCGGGGCAGCGCCGGCCACGTCGCCCTCACCTTCGACGACGGCCCCGACCCGCGGTCCACCCCCCTCTTCCTCCGGACGCTGGCCGAACGCCGGGTGACCGCCACCTTCTTCCTCCTCGGCAGCCAGGCCCACCGGAGCCCCGGCCTGGTGCGCGACATCGCCGCCGCCGGACACGAGATCGCCGTCCACGGCTGGCTCCACCGCCCCCTGCTCCTGCGCGGCCCCCGGGCTACCCACGACGACCTGGCCCGCGCCCGGGACGCGGTAGGCGACCTCACCGGCTGCGCCCCCGCGCTCTTCCGGCCCCCGTACGGGGTGATGTCGACCGCCGCGCATCTGGCCGCCCGCCGCCTGCGCCTCACCCCGGTCCTGTGGACCTGCTGGGGCAAGGACTGGACCGCCTCGGCCACCCCGCAGTCGGTCCACCGCACGGTCACCCGCGACCTGCGCGGCGGCGGCACGATCCTCCTGCACGACTCCGACTGCACCTCGGCCCCCGGTGCCTGGCGCTCCGCCCTCGGGGCCCTCCCGCGCATCCTCGACACCTGCGCGGAACGGGGCTACGAGGTGGGTCGACTCCGCGACCACGGCCGGCCCTGACCGGGCCCCGCCGCCCTCGGCGCGCCTCCGGCCCCGCGTACGCCAACTGCCCGGAGATCCGCCGCGGCGTGGCGGCTACCCTTGCGCCATGACGCTGCGCAAGTCCACCCCGGTGCGTGTCGACGCGATGCTCGACGACCTCAGGACGCTCGTCGACATCGAGTCCCCCTCGCGTGATGTCGACGCCTTGAAGGCATCGGCCGAAGCGGTCGCCGCCGTCATCGAGCGCCGCCTCGGCGGACGCGCCGACCTCGTCGAGAGCGCAGCCGGCCCGCACGTCCACTGGACGGGCGGCGGGGAGCCCGCCGTTCTGATCCTCGGCCATCACGACACGGTGTTCCCGCTCGGCACCCTGGCGCGCCGCCCGTTCACGGTCCGGGACGGTCGGGCGACCGGCCCCGGGGTCTTCGACATGCTCGGCGGACTGGTGCAGGCCATCCACGGCCTGGCCGCGCTCGACGACCGGTCGGGCGTCGAGATCCTGGTGACCGCCGACGAGGAGGTCGGCTCCCACTCCTCGCGCGCCCTCATCGAGGAACGGGCCCTGGCGTGCGGCGCGGTGCTCGTGTTCGAGGGCGCCGCGGACGGCGGCGCCCTGAAGACCGGCCGCAAGGGCTGCGGCACGTTCCACGTCTCCATCGCGGGCCGGGCGTCGCACGCCGGTCTGGAGCCCGCCGCCGGCATCAACGCCCTGGTCGAGGCGGCACACCAGGTACTGGACATCGCCGCGCTCGGCCGCCCCGACATCGGCACGACCGTGACCCCGACCGTCGCGTCAGCGGGCACCCTGGACAACGTCGTTCCCGCGGCGGCGACCGTAGTCGTCGACGTCCGGGTCGAGTCGGCCGGCGAGAAGGACCGCGTCGAGTCCGCGTTCGCGGCACTGGCTCCGCATGTGGACGGGGCGGAGATCACGGTCCGAGGCGGCATCGGCCGCCCCCCGATGCCCGAGTCGGCGTCGACCGAACTCTTCGCGGTGGCACGGGCGTTGCTGCCCGGCCTCGAAGGCACGGCGGTCGGCGGCGGAAGCGACGGCAACTTCACGGCCGCCCTGGGGGTGCCCACGCTCGACGGCCTCGGCGCGGTCGGGGGCGGCGCGCACGCCGACCACGAGTACCTGGTGGTCGACGCCATGACCGAGCGGGCGGACCTCGTCACCGGCCTGGTGCAGGCGAGGCAGCACCAGGCCGGGGCCCGCAGCTGACCCCGGTCGACCGGGCCGGGCCCGCTGCGCCGACGCCGGCCGCGACAAGGGTCCCGTCCCGCTGACGCCGACTCCGGGAGAGTCCCGGGCGGTCGCCGCCGTCCTCCACGCGACAACTCGCGTTCCTCCAAGCGGTCACTAGGCTTGTGACATGGGCGGATGACGAGGAGGCCGTGATGCTCTTCCCCAATCGTTTTCCGGATCTGCTGAGCCCCGATCCCCAGATGGCCCTGGCGCTGACCAGCGCCCAGGCGCTGACGGCGACCACGTTCCCGACGCTGGGGGTGCACCAGAAGTGCCCCATCTCGGTGGCAGCGGTGCAGAATCCGACCAGCACCTCGCCGACCTTCGCCTACGCCGGCTTCCGTGACACCGAGATGCACTTCTCCGGCAGCCTGCTGAAGATGGCGGCCATGATCGCGGCCTTCGAACTACGGCAGAGCGCCGCCGATTTCGCGGTCACCGAAGGCGACTGCGGCGACAGCACGGTGTTCGGCGATCTCAAGACCGCCTTCAACACCGATATCCAGGCTGCCGCGCCGCGGTTCCAGAGCGAGCCGGGGATCACCGAGCCCATGCGGGTGCCCAAATACCCCACGGTCTTCGCGCCACCGCAGGGGCTCGCCAGCGGCGGCTGCCTGATGTCGTTCGATGCCACCTTCACGACGAACCTGCGGGGCATGGTCGTACCGAGCAACAACCAACAGGCCTCCGCCACGATCCAGGCGCTCGGCTACAGCTGGATCAACGGCCTCCTGGCCAAGGCCGGCCTCTTCGACCCGACCGGCCAACAGGGCATCTGGCTGGGCGGGACGTTCACCGGCGCCTTTCCCGCGGTGCGGGTGCCCTCCGTGAACGACGGCCCCTCGGCGCAGGCGACCACGACGATCGACATGGCGCGGTTCCTCGCGCTGCTCATCGAAGGGACGACGCTCGACGGGCGCAGCACCGACGGCATCGTGGCGGACATGCGGGGCCTGCTCTCCGATGCCCAGGCCAACGGCGACCCGTCCTTCCTGACGGTCGGAGCGCGTCCCGGCGTCAACGGCCTCGGCGCCGGCTTCACGATCACCCACTGCAAGATCGGACTGGGCAATCTCACGGCGGGAGGCGACGTCGCCTCCGAGGCGACGGTCCTCTCCCACGACGACAGCGGCCAGCAGTTCCTCGTCGTCTGGCAGAACTTGGCGAACCTCAACGACCGGCACAACGCGATGTCGTTCATGGTGCGCCGGACCCTGCTGACGTTCCTCGGCATTCCCTGACCGCCGTCGTCCCGCGGCCCAGTGGCGGGGATCCGCGGCCGGAGTGAGCATGGAAGAGAAGTGAGCGAAGCCGGCGCACTCCGCCGCCGCTCCCATGACCTCGCGATGAGACGTTCCCATGTCATTCCACCCCGCCCGTACGGTCGCCCCGAGGCTCTGGGGAGAGCTGCGTGGCGCTCCCGCCGAGGCCCAGCACGGTCACGGTGGTGGGCACGGGGGCCCCGGCGGCGGTTTCGGGGGCGGGTTCGGCGGGGGCTTCGGCGGTCCGCCGCACGGCCCGCACCCGGGGCCGCACCCCGGCCCGCATCCCGACCCCGACCAGCCCCCGGACACCGGACCGCACGAGGAGGACAGCGCGGAGGGGCCGTTCCGGGTGGTGCGGCCGGCGGACATGCTCGTCGTCGACCTCGGCCTGGTCAACCTGCGCTTCGACGGCCGCCGCCTGGTACGGCGGGACCCCGCGGCCCCCGCGCTGGTCCTCGTCGGGCTACCGCCGCAGCACGTGCGGGAGGAAGTGCCCCCGACGATCGGCACCACCACCCCCGCACTCGGCCCCATGCGGGCCTTCACCGCCGACCCGACCAGCCTGGCCTTCTCGGTACCGGCCAACGTGGACGGCCTGGACCTGACACTGGAATCGCTGCTCGACTGGGCGCGCCTGGTGCCGATGACGGTGCCGGTGGGCCCGCAGAGCCCGGACACGGCGGGAACGACGGTGTTCCAGGGCATCCCCCGAAGCGTCATCGAGTTCCCCGCCCGGCTGCTGATCACCTACGACGAGCCGGTGGACTGGGCGACCCCACCGCCGCCCCAACAGGGCGACGGCCGAACGGCGTTGTGGCACGCCCGGCTGCACGGCGCACGGGACGGCGACGTCCTGCTGCGGGCCTTCGCGACGGTCGCGGGCCGGGGCCCGCTCTTCGAACTCAGCCCGCTCAGGGACGAGAACCTCGCGGACCTCGTCACCCTCACCAGCCGGGTCGAACTGCCCGTCCCGGCCGGCGACGTGCCCCTCGAAGTCCCCACCTCGCCCCTGCACGCCGAGCAGTTCATCGTCACACCGCAGGGCGCCTCGGCCCACCTGCACGGAGCCTGGGAGGCGCCCCCGCCGGCCGACCAGCCGCGGTACGAGCAGATCGGGCGGCACTTCCCGGACCTGGCGGCGTACGACCACATCACGGGCCTGGGGCGGGACCAGTTCCTCCGCGTCGTGATCCGCGGCCGGCTGTCCACCGGCCACGAGGCCCTCGACGTGCGCGAGGCCCGGCGGGTGTTCGTGGCGCGCCCGGACGACGGCATCGTCGCCTACCTCCAACTGGAGGAGTACATCGTCATCAAGGAGCCGGAGGTCCAGTACGGGGCGAGCTCCGGCTACACGCACGCGGGACGCGAAATGCCCTTCCGCGCGCTGCGCATCACCGACCGCATCACCCCGCTGATCGAACCGCACCTTCCGCCGATCCAGCAGCACGGCCCGCAGCCCCGGCCCAACGCCCAGCCGTCCGATCCGTTCTGGGTGCGGCTCCGCGGTTCCGGCGAAGACTTCGACTTCACCCTGATCGGCACGGACACCGAAGGGCGGAAGATCAGCTTCACCATGCCGCTGGTGTTCGTGCCCAACGGACTGGAGAACGCGCAGGAACGGCTGGCGCCGCTGTTCGCCCCCAGCACCGATCCGGCGAAGGAACAGCTCCGGATACGCCGCACGACCCGGTCGATGGGCGGCCAGGTGATGGCCATGGCACAGCCGCCGGACGACGCCCCCGGCAGCACCAGCCACGCGGTCGGCACCCTGACCTTCGGGCTCGGCACCCTCGGCCCCGGGGGAGGCCCCGCGGTGGGGCTGCCGCGGGTGGCCGCCGCGACCGTACGGGTCCCCGCCGTCGAGCAGTTCACCCCGCACGGCGGAGACCTTCCGGTCCAGTTCAACGACACCTACCTCCGGCAGACGATGGAGAAGCATCCGGCCGGCGGGTACCTGGACCTGGTCGACGCGGTCCCGCTCGCCTTCGGAGCGGAGCAGGCCGGGGGGCTCGCCAGTCCCAACGCCGCGGTGAAGACGATCACCAGCCGGGCCGGCGTCGTACCGGACGTCTTCAAGACCGACCCCGCCACCGGCGAGATCGTCGACGCGGCTCCGCTCAGCGACATCAAAGCGGCCTTCGCCGGCGCCAAGCTGCTCGGCTTCATCGACCTCGGCAGGTTCCTGAACTCCCTCACCAAGGGCAACCTCGACACCCTGCGGCAGCTCGGCGACGACCAGATCGACGCCATCCTGCGCTCCCCGCAGGGCCTGCTGCCGGCACCCGTGCTGCGCATCCGCGACCTGGCGGACGGCCAGGGCAAGGAACTGCGGTACGTGTGGAAGCCCTCCTTGGCGCAGCCGATGAAGAACGGGGAGAAGGACCCGGCGGACCTCATCGACGTGCGCCACGCCTCGTTGGTCCTGGACGCCCGCACCGTCCGCTCCAAGGACGCCGTCTCCCAGGCCACCGTCGAGGGCACCCTGAGCAACTTCACGCTGGACTTCGCCGGAATCGCCCAGGTGGACTTCGCGGAGGTGCACTTCAAGACCGGAGCGGGCCGGAAGCCCGAGGTGTCGGCCGGCGGTGTGGAACTGAAGTTCAGCAACGACCTGGAGTTCATCAACACCCTCCGCAGTGCCCTGCCCGCCGACGTCTTCGGCCCCGGCGCCTTCGTGGACGTCCAGCCCAGCGGTATATCCGCGGGCTACCAGCTCGCGCTCCCCGCCATCGGCCTGGGCGTGTTCACCCTGTCCAACGTGGCGCTCTCGGCCGAGCTGGCGATCCCCTTCGACAACAGGCCGGTCTCGTTCCGCTTCTCGGTCTCCGAGCGGGAGCACCCCTTCGACGTCAGCGTCTCCCTGTTCGCGGGCGGCGGCTACTTCTCCCTCCTCGTCGACGCCCACGGCGTGGAGGAGGTCGAGGGCGCCATAGAGTTCGGCGGCAGCGCCGCACTGGACCTCGGGGTCGCGAGCGGCGGGGTGTCGGTCATGGCGGGCATCCGCTTCGTCTTCGACAAGGCCGACGTCTCCCTGGCCGGATACCTGCGCTGCAACGGACACCTGTCCGTACTGGGCATCGTCACGGTGTGCGTGGAGTTCTACCTGGAGCTCGCCTACGAGAAGCACGGCCACGAGTCGGTGGTCCGCGGCCGCGGCACCCTCACGGTCAGCGTGCGGATCGCCTTCTTCAGTAAGTCCGTCGAACTGACCCTGGAGCGGAGCTTCTCCGGCGCGCCGGGCGACCCGACCTTCGCCGCCTGCGTCCCGCGCGGCGACTGGCAGGTCTACTGCGAGGCGTTCGCCCCGATCCCCGCGGGAGCCGACCATGGCAGCTGAACAGCACCTCACCTGGACCGTTCTGCCCGCCGGGCTCTCCGACGACGGCACCCAGGCCCGGGTGTCGGTGTTCATCGCACCCCGACTGGACACCCCCGGCCAGGCGGACGAGACCACGCTGGAGCACTTCCCCGACTTCCTCACCTGGCCGGACAAGGTCAGGGCGGCCACGTTCGACTTCGCCACCGGGGACGGCACGCCCGCCGCGTCCTCGTCCGTCGCCGGGCCGCTGACGCTGCAAGGCCCGGGCCCCGACACGCACCTGTGGACGAGCCTCTTCGACGCCCGCACGCCCGTGCAGCCCTTCGTCTTCGACAACCCGGCCCAGCGGGAGTACCGCACCTACTCGGCCAAGGACGTCCGGACCGTCACCCGGAACGCCTACGTCGGAACGGCCACCTCGTCGCCCGAGACACCGCCCCCGACCGGCGACGTGCTCGGCCCGATGGGCACCGCACCCGCGGACGCCGACGACGCGACCGCGGCGGCCGGCGGCGCCACCGGGCCCGACGCCGAACTGCGCCAGGCACTCACCGACCTGCGCACGTTCCACTCGACCCGCAGCACGCCCACGTTGCACGGCGGCCGACACGTACCGCCGCCGCGACCGAGCCTGCCGCGGGTGGACTTCCACCAGATGCTCACCTCGCTCGGCGACCACCCCGCGCTGCTCCGGCGCCTCGGCCTGGTCCTGGACTTCCTCCTGCCGGCCGACCGGCTCCCCGTCTCCTCGGGCGAGCGGTTCCTGACCGTCACCCCCCACTGGACGTCCGCACTGGGGCCGGACTCGCACGACGCGCCCCTGCGCACCCGGTACGTCTTCCTCCTGGACTTCCTCCCGGGCCGGCACGTCTTCGTCCCCGGCGCCCGGTCCCGGACGGCCGCCGACCCGCTTACGCCGCCGTCCCGCGGTGTGGAGGCGCTGCCGGAGGCGACGTTCTCCGTCGAACAGGCCGACATCGACGGTGCAGCCCTGAAGCTGCTGTCCCTCCCGCCGGACGCCCGGGGGCTCTCCACCGTCCGGACCCATGGCATCTCGCTCGTCAAGGACAAGCGCCTGGACGGCCTCAAGGCGGAGTTCGGACAGGCCGCGGAGCACCACACGGCCCTGACCCGGGTACTGGCGCTGGACGGCGCGACCGTCCCGGAGCCGGAATCCGCACCTCCGGGAGCCGCCCCGTCCGACGCACAACCCCCGGACGCCCCCGAGCTGTTCGCCGAGGACCTGATCCGCGGCCACCGGCTGGACATCTGGGACGAGCAGCTGGGCCACTGGTTCTCCCTGCACGAGCGCGAGGTGGAATACCGGCAGCCGCAGGGCGGACCGCTCCTGCTCACCGCCTCCGACGAGGGCTTCTTCCAGGTCAACCTGGTCTCACCACCGCCCGAGGCCAACGACCGCCACCTCGCCGTACCCGAGCAACTGGTCACCTGGGAAGGATGGTCGCTGTCCGCGCACCGCCCGGGCCTGGTGCTCGACACCGACGAGGGATCCGTCGAGGACGACCGGCCTCCCAACGCTCCGGTGGCGATCAGCAACGACGCGAAGACGGCACTGCCCCTGGAGATCACGGCCACCGCCCGACCCGGCTCGCTGCCCCGGCTGCGGTTCGGCCACGCGTACCGGGTGCGCCTGCGCACCGTCGACCTGGCGGGCAACGGCCCCGACCTCCCGGAGGCCGACGACCTGATGAAGGGGGACGGTCTGGCGCTGCCCGGTGCCGGGTTGCTGACCTTCCGCAGGTTCGAGGCCGTCCCGGCACCCGCGGTGGCCCCCAGACTGCCGTTCGGCGAAGGCGCCTCGGCCTTCCGGCTGGTCATCCGCAGCAGCCCGGGGGCCGGGCCGCCGGCGGCCGCTCCGCCGGGCCCCGGGGGCACTCCGGTGCGGGTCGTCCTCGCCCGCGTCCAGTTCGGCGAGACCAACGACGACGTCCGCATCGTGCAGCAGGCCCTCATCGACCGCGGCCACGCCCTCCCCGGAGGCGCGGACGGCGTGTTCGGCGACCGGACCAGGGCCGCCTACGCGCAAGAACAACGCGACCAGGGCTTCACCGGGAGCGACGCCGACGGCATCCCCGGCTGCATGTCCCTCACCGAACTCGGCCGCAAGAGCGGCTTCACGGTCGACTGCGGCAACGCCACCACCGACACCACCGACACCACCGACACCGCCCCCGGCACCGGGGCGGGCCGCACGGCGGAGCAGTACGCCGCGGACTTCAACCGCTCGTCCCTGGTCACGAAGGACGGACACGTCCCGTACCAGGGCGTCGACGAACGCCATCTGGTCGCCCCGAAGGCGGCGTTGCGCTGCGTCGAGTGGCACGGCCGGCTGGACGCGGCCATCGGCTCCACCGACCGCGACGTCCAGAACACCCTCTACGACCTGGCCGTACGGGAGAGCGGTTCGCTCAACGACCCGTCGCAGCCGAACGTCCACCTGGAGCCGGTCGACTCACCGGCGGCGGACCCCAAGAACCCGGCGATCACCGCCCTGCACAGCGGCGAACAGATCGAACTGCCCTATCTGCCGGACCCGTTGGCCACCGGGGCGGTCTTCCTGGACCTGCCGGGCATGCCCCCCGGCGAGCCCTTCCCGATCCCCTGGGGCGGCGAGGTCTGGCACCGCCCCCGGTCCTTCCGGCTGCGGCTGGCCGAAGGCACCGGACCGCCCCGCTTCGACGAGGCGACCCGGGTACTGACCGTGTCGCTGCCGAAGGGCGCCGTGGCGACCGTCCGGGTCTCCTCCCGGATCGATTTCGACGAGCACATCATGGGCGTGGCCGCATGGTGCCGGGAGCCGACGGACCCGGCGGCCCCGGGCACGGCCGGGACGCCGGCGGACGCGGCGGGGCGGACCGCCGACCGGCAGCGGGCCGACGCGGCGATGGCACTGGCGGCGGCCGGCCGGCACTGGATGTTCACCCCGCCGCGCACACTGACACTCGTGCACGCGGTCCAACAGCCGCTCCGGAGACCGGTGTTGGAGCTGGCCGCCGACGCGCCGCGCCGCGCCGCCGGCGCGACCGCCGAACACCTCGCCGGTACCGTCGCACTCGACGTGGGGACCACGGGCCGCATCGACCTGGTCGCCGAGTGGACCGAGGTGACGGACGGCGGACCCACCGGCCGTGACACCCGGCCGATGACCGTCCCGGTGTTCGGCCTGCTGACCGCGCGGGCGGTCGTGGACGGCGTCCCCGGCGCCGAACCCGCCGTCCTGCACGGCGGCGTCCTGACCTTCAGCACCAAGGCGGCCGAGGACAGGGCGAAGACGATCCAAGCCGACCCCCAGATCCTGGACAAGTCGCCGCCCGCACCCCAGAAGCACGAGTTCGGCGACACCAAACACCGCACGGTGCGCTACCACCCCGTCGCCGCCGGCGCGTTCGGGGACTGCTTCCCTCCGCAGTTCGCCGAGCCCGGCGGGCACGCGCTGAGCGTCGAGGGGGACCCGGCGGAACACTCGGTGCCGAGCAGCGCACCCCCCACGGCGCCGCGGCTGCTGTACTGCATGCCCACCCTCGCCTTCGAGCCCGTCGACGGCTCACCCGACACCCTCGTCCACCGCCGACGCGGCGGCGGAATCCGTGTGTACCTGGACCGCCCCTGGTTCTCCTCCGGTGACGGCGAACTGCTCGGCGTGGTCCTCGGCGAGCCACCGGGCGGCGACCCGACCTCCGCACGGGACGCCTGGGTCACCCTGATGGGCCGCGACCCGATCCACCGCTCCGCATCCGTCGTCGCCCCGACGGCGGCCACGTTCCCCCACGCGGAGCGGCAGTCCGGGAATCTCACCGTCCCCACGCCCTCCGGACCGCTTCCGGTCACGGTCGTGGGCTTCACCCCGCAGTTCGAAGCGGACGCGGACGGTGGCCGCTGGTTCTGCGACCTGGACCTGGACACCGGGGACGCCTGCCTGCCCTTCGTCCGGCTCGCCCTGGTCCGCTTCCAGCCGGAAGCGATCAGCGGAGCCGAGATCTCCCGGGTGGTCCTCGCCGACCTGGTGCGCACCCTGCCTGACCGGGAACTGCGGGTCACCCTCGGCGACGCGCTGACGGTCAGCGTCACCGGCCCCTCCTGGGACCCCACCGGCTCGCAGCCGCCGCGGATCACCGCCACGCTCCAGCGCCGCAACCGCGCCGTCGACGACGAGGACCTCGGCTGGGTGACGCTCGACGACACCGCCACCGCACTCACCTCGATCGACGCGGAGTCCTCCCGAACGCCCTTCTACACCGGCCAGGTCCCGATACCCCCCGAACGCCGCGGCGCCCCGCTCCGCCTGCTGGTCATGGAAACCGAGGGCATCCCGGCCGACGGATCAACCGCCCCCACCCCACCCAACACACCCACCACCCCCGGCCCGGTGATCTACTGCGACACCGTCGACCTCCCGCGGGGGCTCGGCGGCCCGGACGACGGGCATGACGGCCACGACGGGCATGGCGGCGACGACGGCGACGACGGGCCGGGCGGCCACGGTGACCACGGAGGTCCTCCCTTCCACGGAGGTCCTCCCTTCCACGGAGGTCCTCCCTTCCACGGCGGTCCTCCCTTCCATGGCGGTCCTCCCTTCCACGGCGGCCCAGGCTTCCACGGCGGGGGCCCCTGAGTAACTCCTGAACCCCCCTCAACCACCCTTACGCGCAGCCCCCTCACGCCGAGGCCGTCAGCGGCGCAGCGCCTCGAAGGCGCGCCGCGCACCCGCCCCGATCGCGAGGTCGATGTCCGGCGCGAGGTTGGCCCGGCGGTCGGAGCGGGTGAGCGCGGCCATCGCCACCCGGTCGCCGACCTCGGATTCCACCACGCCTATCTCGTGCCGCAGGTGCAGGAACGTGCCCGTCTTGCCGCTGACCCGGAGCGTGTCCGTGCGCAGTTCGCTCGCCAGCCGGTGGGTGAAGACCTGCCGTCCCATCAAACGGCGCAGTTCCGCGCTTGCCCCGGGATGCGCGATCTCGTCCCGCCAGACCCGTTGCAGCAGGTCGACCAGACCGGTGGCGGTACCGGCGTTGGCATGCGCCGGATCCAGCGTCTCGATGGTGTGCCGGCCCGAGTGGTCGTCGCGGATGGCCAACTCCAGGGCGAGGGAGAAGTCGTTGCCCGCGGCACCGGCGGCGCACTCGTACATGCGGTTCAGCCGATGCCGTACGCGCAGGCCCGTGCACCCCCATGCGCGGAGCCGGGCATCGACCTTGTCCACCGGGACCAGGTCGAACAACGTGTCGGCGGAGGCGTTGTCGCTCACCGAGAGCATCAGCAGGAGCAGGTCGCCGACGGCCACCGTGGCCGGGTGCCGGAACGCCGCCAATCCGGTGGGCCCGACACTGCTCGTCGCGGGGTCGACGACCACGGGCCTGGCCGCGTCGAGCTCCCCGGTCGCGATCCGGTCCAGCGCGACGAGGGCGAGCGGGACCTTGACCACCGAGGCGAGCGGCACCGAGGCGTCGACGTCGAAGCCGAGTTGCTCACCGGTGTCGATGTGCCGGGCCAGGAACGAGCCGCGGACGCCGACGGCCGCCCACTCCGCGGCGATCGCCTCGGCGACGTCGGAGAGCTCCGCGTCGTCGGCGACGCAGACCGGCCGGGGTGCCTGCCCGGCGCTCATCCGTGAGCCGCCAACCGGGACGCGCCGTCCTCGCCCGCTGCCCCGGCCGCCGCCGCTGCCGGCTCGGCCGCGGCGGCACCGACCGCGGCGGCCAACAGCGCGACCAGCCAGTGCGGCACCTGCGCCGGTCCCCGTTCGCGGTCCGCCGCACGCGGGTCGTACCCGCGGTGCAGCGCGGCATCGCTCAGCGGCGCCCAACTCGCCCCGTGCCGCTCGGCGAACGGCTCGGCGCACAGCAGCGTCGCCTGCCCGGCCAGGGTCTCGACCAGTGCGGTCGCCACCGGCCCGGCCGGCCGGACCGTGCCCTCCGGCAGCCCGGCCCGCGCGACGGCGCGGCGCAGCCGGTCCTGCGCGTACGGGACATGGTCCTCCACCATGGTGAGGATCGGCACCGCGGCCGCTCGCTCGGGCCGCGGGCCCTTCCCGCGCCGCGGTCGCAGATCCTCCAGGTGGACCGTGCGCCGACGGGTCCGCAGCCGGCCCCCGGACGACACGGGACGCGCACCGCCGGGTGCGTCCGGCGGAGCGGTCGCCAAGCCCAGCGGTACCCGCAGCGCGGCGTTCTCCGGGGGGACCCGGACCAGTGCGTACGCCAGCGAGGCATCGGCCAGGCCCGCCGCGCGCTCCTCCGGCGGCAGCTCCCGCACCCCGAACGTGGTGCCGTGCTCGGCACCGGCGCGGAGGACGCGCGCCAGCGCGGCCGCGCCGCAATCCGCCGGCACTCCGACGGCCCGCACCGCCGACTGCCGGGCCGACCGGGCGACATGCCGCAGCCGCTGGGCCCGGTCCAGCACGTCCCGGGCGTACGGCAGCAGCAGAACACCCAGCTCGGTGGTCGCGACCTGACGCCGCGAACGGTCGAAGAGCTGGCCGTCGAAGTGTGCCTCCAGCGTCTTGATGCGCCGGCTGAGGAGCGGTTGGGCGATCCCGAGCCGCTCGGAAGCGCGCGAGAAGCTCGCCTCGTCGACGGCCGCGACATACGCCTCAAGGTGCGCGAGCAGGTCCATCCTGTACTCATATCAATAAGTTATGCCGAGTTAAATGTTCACTCTTGGACATGGGTGGAGCTCTGCTGCTTCGCTGTCTCCCATCGAAGCCCCGCGCGGTCGAGGCTTCGAGGACCTCACCACGGACGAACCGGGAGACCTCCGCGCATGACCAGTGCCACCCCTCTGCCCCGACGCGGCCTGCTCAAGGCCGGCCTCGCCGCATCCACCGCCGTCCTCGCCACCGCCGCGGCGTCCCCGACCGCATCGGCGGCCACCACTCGCCAACTGCGTGGCGCCGAAGGCGAGTTGCGGGACCTTGAGCAGCGGTACGCGGCACGCCTGGGCGTCTACGCCCGCAACGTCCGCACCGGGCAGGTCGTCGCCTACCGCGCGCAGGAGCGGTTCGCGATGTGTTCGACCTTCAAGGCGGTCGCGGTCGCTGCCGTCCTCCGCGACCAGGCGCGCTGCGCCCCCCTGGACAAGGTGATCCACTATCCGCCGGCGGACATCCTCCCGAACTCCCCGAAGACCAAGGAGCACGTGGACACCGGCATGGCGGTCCGGGACCTCTGCGCGGCCGCGATCCAGTACAGCGACAACGCGGCCGCCAACCTCCTGCTGCGCCAGATCGGCGGCCCCGACGGCCTCACGCGCTTCTTCCGGTCGATCGGCGACCCGGTCAGCCGACTCGACCGCTGGGAGACCGAACTCAACACCGCCATCCCCGGCGACCCGCGCGACACCACCACACCGGAGGCGATCGGCACCAGCTACGGGCAGTTGACGCTGGGCCGGGCGCTGGCCCCCGCCGATCGCGAGCAACTCGTCGACTGGCTCAAGGGCAACACCACCAGCGCGGAGCGCTTCCGCGCCGGACTGCCGCACGGCTGGATCGTCGGCGACAAGACGGGCACCGGCGACTACGCGGCCGCCAACGACATCGGCGTCGCCTGGACCACCAGGAAGACGCCGCTCGTGCTGGCCGTGCTGTCGTCGAAGGACACCAAGGACGCCCCGGTGGACAACGCTCTGATCGCGGAAGCGGCACGCATCCTCGCGCGCACCCTCGCCCCCGGCGAATGACCTCCCGCCCTCCGCCGGACGGCTCACCGCGGTCCGCCGCGCGGCACCGGATGCGGGGGTGCCCGCCACCGCCCACCGGTGCCGGGCACCCCCGCATCCGCACCGTGAGAGGGTGACGCACATGCCCAACTCCCCGTTCCCGCACAGGCGAAGACACAAGAGCACAGTCACCGGCGCCCTCCTCCTCAGCGCCGCGCTCTCCCTGACTGCCTGCGGCCGGCAGCACGTCGCCGCCGACGCCCCGAACCCACCCGGCGCCCCCGGACACCCCACCACCGCCGGCCCCACTGCGACGCCCACTCCCACTTCCACTCCCACTCCGTCCGGCACCGGCCCCTACGTGGAACCGGGATCCCACGACGGCGCCCCGCACTACGGTGACAACAACGCCTTCCGCCGCCCCCGGGAGATGTCCCCCGGCGGCGAGGAGGACGCGCGGCTTGAGGCCGCCCGCATCGAACCGGTCCTCAAGAGGCTCTGGCAGCAGAGGAAATGGGACCCCGCGAGCGTGCGCGCCGCGCTCGTCGGGCTCGGGTACGAGGAGGAGCGGACCGGTCCGAAGGGCGAGCGGAGCGGTGGAAACCTCGCCGTACGGGGCATGGAACCCCGCTTCGAGGGCGACCACTACGTGACACCGGAAGGTACCCGGATCGGCCTCCGCGTCCACCCGGACGCCTGTGTCACCGCATTCGTGCAGAAGACCAACTACCAAGTGCAGACCAACGGGCCCTACCTGGAGAGCGGTTGCTTCGAGCCGCCCTTCGGCCACTGACGCCGTCGGCCGGGCGCACCTCAGGTCTGCGGAGGGGCGGAGGGCGCCTCCCGGGGCGTGGACGTGACCGGAAGCAGCCGGGCCCGGGCGTGTGCGACGGCCTCGGCGGCGGTCGTGAAGAGGGCGCCCGGCGGCAGCGCGGCCAGGACGCCGAGGGCGTCGAGGTGGGCGCGGTGCGGATCGGAGACACCGGACAGGTGGACCACGGCGCCCCTCCGTAGATGCCGGTCGATGACCTCGGCCAGGGCCAGGATCGCCGTGGTGTCCAGGCCGGTGACCCGTTCCAGGTCGAGAATCACCGCCCGGCCCGGCGACGGGAACACCGGCCGCAGCACGCGGTCCGCCGTGGTGAACAGCAGGGGCCCGGCGAAGCGGTGGACCACGATCAGGGCCTCGGGGGAGGCCGCCGGGGACGGTCCCGTCCCGGTCGTCGGATCTCCCTGGACCGGCACCCACACCTCCTCGACGCGAGCGGTCGCGGTCACCGTACGCAACGCCAGGACCACCGCCAGGGCGGTTCCGGTGAGCACCGCCGTGACCAGGTCGACGGCCAGTGTGAGCGCCCCGGTGAGCGCGGCGATCGCGGCCTGGCCGCGCCCGACCCGGCCGAGGGCACGCAGCGCGGCGACGTCGATCATGCGGGTCGCCGTGGCGATGAGGACGCCGGCCAGCGCCGCCAACGGCACCGCGGCCACCAGCGGGGCGGCGACGAGGACGACGAGGGCCACGACGGCGGCGTTGGTCAGTGCGGCCAGTCGGGACACCGCTCCGGACCGGACGTTGATGGCGGTGCGGCACACGGTGCCGGTGGCGGCCACCCCACCGAAGAACGGAACCGCCAGATTGGCCAGGCCCTGACCGAACAACACCCGCTGGCCGTCGTGCCGTTCGCCGCCGCTCAGCGCGTCCGCCGCGGCCGCGGTCATCAGCGATTCCAACGCGATCAGAACCGTGAGGGTGACCGCCGTGGGCAGCAGCGCGAGGATCTCGCCCGCGGCCAGGAAGCCCGGGGACGGGTCCGGCAGGCCGGTGGGCAGATGCCCGATCCGGGCCAGCGGAAGGTGCGCCGCCGTGGCGACGACCGTGGCCGCGGCGACGGCCAGGAGCGGGAACGGGAGGGCCGGCCGGAGCCGGGCTCCGAGCAGGCTGACCGCCAGGGTCCCCAGGGTGATGCAGAGCGCCGGCCAGTCCGGATCGGTGCAGAAGCCGCTGACGGCCCCGACCGCGCTGGCCGCGACGGCTTCCCCGTGCGGAACGTGCCGTCCCAACGCCGGCGGCACCTGCTGCGCGATGATCACGACGGCCGCACCGAGGATGAAGCCCTTCACCACCGGCGTGGGCACACAACGCATGTAGCGGCTGGCCCGTACCAGCGAGAGACCGAGGAGCATCGTCCCGGTGAGCAGTCCGGTGGTGAGCACCCCGGACGCTCCGTGCGCCTGCGCGATCGGCGCGAGCACCACCGCCAGCACGCCGCTCGGTCCGGTGATCTGCAGGCGCGCCCCGCCGAACACGGCGGCCAGGCACCCGGCCACCACGGCGGTGACCAGTCCCGCGCGGGCTCCCAGTCCGGACGCCACCCCGAACCCGATGGACAGCGGCAGGGCGGCGACCGCGACGGTCAGCCCGGCGAAGACGTCCTTGCGCGGCGCCTGGCGCATCGCCGCTCCCTCGGCCCTGGTCGGCAGGAGCGAGGAGATCCTGAGCCGGCCCACCCGGACCAGGTGCGTGGGCCGCCCCCGTCCGGGGTTCATCGGATGCCTGCCACGGCGATCGAACGGCACGCCCCCACCGGCACGTTTCCGTTCCGGTCTCCCCGACTCGCGCTTCTTCGACTTGCGGCGCTTCTTCGACTCGTGCTTCTTCGGTGCTCCACCGCGTTTCCCGCCCTCTCCCGGAAGATGCCGCTGGTCGTTCATGCCGGGAAAGGAAATCCCCGGCATGGTTGGCCGAAACGCGAAACACCCGATGCGGAAGTGGCGTGGGAACGCGCACCCGGTGGGGTTGACTGTCCAGGCCGTTCGGCATGGTTGCCTTCGAATCCATGCGGCTGACTGTTCTTCAAGCTGGCATATGCGTTACGGCGGGACAAGTGGGAAATGGGGTTCGGGAATTAACCCCGGGGGGCGAACTGTCAACCATCCGGCCGGAGTTCGAAAATTCCCTTTCAATAGCACATCGATATCATGTGACGTACGAAAAGGGGGAGCGGGGAATTCCCGCGTCAGCGTCCCGACCGCCGGACCGAAGAGCGTGAAGGGGCGGGCGGGACGGGACGGAACGGGTCGCAGTGCCGGTCATCGTTCGGCACCCGGCTCCCGCGCGGGCAGGCCGCGGAGAAGCACGTCGAGGAAGAGCTCGAAGCGGGGGGTGCCGTGGCCGAGGTCGAGCGGATTCTCCTGGGCGGCCAGCCAGCTGACGACCGAGGTGATGAAGATGTACCAGCTCTGCTCGGCCAGGTCGGGGTCGACCCCGGCGTTGGTGAACGCGGCGATGACCTCGCTCCGTAGCCGTCCGAAGGAGTGCGAGCTGTGGCGGTGCGGTCGTGAGGAGCGGGTGGCGTAGCCGGGCACGGCGAGGAACTGGTCGTGCATGGCCCGGGCGACGTCCGCGAGCCAGGGCCGCCAGTCATCCCCGGAGGGGCCGTCGTCGGGGAGGATGCGCTCGATCATGACTTCGCTGATGAGGTCGAAGAGTTGCTCGCGGTTCTTGACCCAGCGGTAGAGCGCGGAATGGGACACCGTCAGGCGAGCGGCCAACTCCCGCATGGTCAGCGTGTCGAGGTTCCCGGTCGAGAGCGCGGCGTCGACGATCCGCTCGCGGTTGAGCTGTGCGGGGCGTCCCGGGCGATTTCGGCCTGTCGCGGCATCATCCATGGTCAGGACTGTACGAGACCCCGTTGCCCGGGTTGGCGGTGAAGGCTTGCGCGGGGGAGCGGGGGTGGTCGCGCCGTCATTTGTGACCACTGGTCACAAACTCTGTTACGCTCGCGACGTGTCCAGAGCAACACCCGTACCTTTACCGGGGCCATCCGAGAACGGAGGGGGAGCCGGGACGCAAGTCGCCCTCTCCGCCCTGGTCTCGGGGTCCCTTGAGGAGAAGCATGGAACTGCATCAGGTCCAGTCCCCAGGCGGTGGCGGCGCGGCGTCGGAGGGCACGACCCTGCTGCTGAGCGATGACGAGGTGCGCCGGTCCTGCGACATGGCAGCGATCGTCGACGCCGTCGAAGCCGCGCTCGGCGAGGCTCCGGGACCGCAGTTGGCGTTACCGCCGCGGTCCAACCTGGCGGTCGAGGGCACGTTCTTCAAGGTGATGCCGGCCATCATGCCGAAGGCCGGAGTGCTCGGCCTCAAGATGTTCCACGGCTCGTTCGAGCGGGGCGTTCGCTACCTCGTGGTCCTCTGCGACATCGGGAGCGGCGCGGTCCTGGCCATGCTCGACGCCGACCACCTGACGGCCGCGCGTACCGGAGCCACCTCCGGGGTGGCGACCAGGCACCTGGCCCGGGAGGACGCCACCACCGTCGGGGTCCTGGGGGCCGGCGTCGAGGCCGAAACCAACCTGGCGGCGGTGGCCGCCGTGCGCTCGATCGAAAGGGCGAAGGTGTTCAGCCCCCGGCCGTTCCGGCGGGAGGCGTTCGCCGAACGGATGGGCGCCGCGCTCGACATCGAGGTGGTGCCGGTCGACACCGCCCAGGCAGCGATTGCCGGGACGGACGTGGTGGTCGCGGCGACCCACACCGGTGCCGACGGCCCGGTCGCCCTGCGCGGTGAGTGGATCGGACCCGGGCAGCACATCGTGTCGATCGGCTCGACGATGCCGTCCCGCCGGGAGGTCGACGTCCCCACCTTCACCCAGGCGGACGCCGTCGTCTTCGATGTTGGGGCCGACGTCGTCGCCGCAGAGTCGGGCGACGTCATCGCCTGGCGCGAGCTCGACGCGCAGGCGGTCTCGGCCGTCCCCACCCTGACCGAGCTGCTGCGGGCGGAGGTTCCGGGCCGCCGACGGGTCGACGACATCACCGTGTTCAAGTCGATCGGCGCCGCCACCCAGGACCTCGCCGCCGCCGTCGCCGTGTACGAGCGGGCCCGCGCCCTCAAGACCGGGACGCCGGTCCGCAGCGTCGCGGATCTCAAGACGTTCTGAGGGGCCGCGTCCGCTGTCCCGATGACCGCGCGGCGAACGCCCCCACGCCCGTGAACGCCCCATGCCCGGTGAGGGGCCGGGCTGCCGGCCCCTCACGCTGCACTTGGCGGTCCGATGGATCACTTCACCGCGGCAACGGCCCCTGGGGCCTGCGGCCCGTCGCCGACGCGAAGCCCAGCCAGGTGTGCCGGTTGCCCGCCCAGCACCAGCCGACCTTCGGTGCGTTGCGCCGCTCGCGACCGTCCCGCCCGACGCCGTTGCTGATCCAGAGTGCCGGGGTGCGGGCGTCCAGGGCGCCGTTCGCCTTGTGCAGCCGGGAGCCGATGGTCATGAAGCAGTGGTTGGACTCCAGGGCGGCGGGCTGCTGGAGCACCCAGTGGATGCCCTCGCTGAGCAGCAGCGGCGTGCGGGATTCCGCGGTGAGGGCGGGCAGCGCCTCGTTCGGGCTCCAGTTGGCCATGTGGTCGCCGCGGTCGAGGCCGGTGACGAGGTAGAGGGGGGAGCTGGGGAGTTCGACGGTGTCGAGTGGGGTGAACCGGTCGACGTCGGCCATGTCGGTGACGACGAAGCCGGACTTGTCCGCGTGGCGGAGCAGCGGGGCGAGGGCGGAGGCGGGCGCGCGGTCCGGGTGGACGGCGAGGAGGGCGCCGTCTGCGCCGGTGTGCTCGTCGGCGAAGGCGCGAAGCTCGTCGGCGGTCAGTCCGGCGATCTCGTGGACGTCGAGGTCGATCAGGCGCTCGGCCTGCGCGGCGAGGCCGGGAAGGGTGAGGTCGCTGGTGGCGGTGGGTGCGACTACGGGCACGGCAATCCCTCGGGGTTCGCGGTTCGGGGAACTCGGAAGAGCTGTGGTCCTGGGCGCAACGAGGCGGCTCTACGGATTGTTCCCGGGCGCGCGTCGAAGGCGACGACGGGGGCGGGGCGTGCGGGAGTCCGCGCTGCCGTCACGATAGGCGAACGACGGCAGGAGGAACTGAGTGATCGAGCCGACCGTGAGCGCGTACAGCACGGTGCCGACGCCCACGCTCCCGCCGAGCAGCCACCCCGCGGTCAGCACCGAGATCTCGATCAGCGTACGGACGAGGCGGATGGAGCGCCCGGTCGACGCTGATGCGCTGGTCATCAGCCCGTCGCGGGGGCCCGGGCCCAGGCGCGCGCCGACGTAGACGGCGACGGAGAAGCCGTTGAGGAGGATGCCTCCGACGAGGAGACCGACCCGGGCCGGGATGCCAGGGTGCGGGGGGATGAGCGAGATGCCGAGGTCGGAGGTGTACGCCAGGACGACGATGTTGGCGACGGTGCCGAACGTCGGCTTCTGCTTGAGGGGGATCCACAGCAGGAGTACGAGTACCCCCAGGAGGGCGCTGATCGTGCCGAAGCTCAGGGGAGTCCGGCGCTCCAGTCCCTGGTACAGAACGCTCCAGGGGTTCATGCCCCACGCGGCCCGGACCATGAACGCCAGGCTGAATCCGTACAGGGCGCGGCCGACGAGCAGTTGGGGCAGGCGTCTCAACGGCTGCCGGCCGAGCGGGACGTAGGTGAGCGGTGGCAGGGCGGGGCGCAGGGTGCGTGGTGGGGGAACGGCGGAGCCTTCGGGAGTGCGGGACTGGCGGGAGTGGGAGGCCGGGGCGTTGTCGTTCATGGACGAGCTCCCCGCGCCGGAAGGGTGAGGCCCTGCAGCAACCGGCCTTCCTCGTAGGTCAGTGCCGCCGGTGGAAGCGTCGCCGGGCGCCCGCTCAGGAGCACGGTCAAGGGCCCTTCGGCAGGGGCATGCGGTGCGGGGAGTGCGCCGATCCGGCGCAGTGCCTGGGCGGCGACCGCGCCGGCGGTGCCGTGGAGTGCCGGAGGTGGCAGACCGGGCCGCCGTCGGACGGCCGCGCGGATGCGGTCGGCGACGAGTTCGTAGTGGGTACAGCCGAGGACGACGGCCCGTACGTCGTCCGGGGTGCGGGCCGCCGCGTCGGCCACCGCGCGGATGGTGGCGGCCTCGTCGCCGCTCTCGACGGCTGAGGACAGGCCGGGGCAGGGCACCTCGGTGACGCTCACCCCACGCGCGAACTCGTCGATGAGGCCGCGCTGGTAGGGGCTGCCGGTGGTGGCGGGGGTGGCTCAGACCGCGATCGGTCCGCCGCCGGCTGCGGCCGGTTTGATCGCCGGGACCGTGCCGATGACCGGCAGTCGCGGCTCGAAGCGGGTCCGCAAGGCGGGCAGGGCGTGTACGGAGGCGGTGTTGCAGGCGACGATCAGCGCGTCCGGGCGGTGTGCGGCGGCCGTTTCGGCGACGACGAAGGCGCGGGCCGTCAGCTCCTGCGGGGTGCGTGGCCCCCAGGGCATCCCGCCGGGTACCCGCCCCGCCTACCGTCAACTGGCCCAGTCCCTCAGCGGGCTGATCCTGGACGGGCGGATCGCGCTGCACGTCAGGCTCCCCGCCGAGCGGGCGCTGGCCACCGCCCTGGAGACCAGCAGGCCCACCGTCACCGCCGCCTACGACCTGCTGCGCGAGAACGGTTACGCGCACAGCCGTCAGGGCTCGGGCACCTGGACGGCCCTGCCCGAGGACCGTGCGCCCAGCGGCATCACCCGGGCACTCGCCGCCCCGGACACCGCGATCGACCTGGCCAGAGCCGCCCCCGGCCTGCCCGAACGGGCGCTCACCGACGCCCTCGGCGAGGTCGCGCCCCAACTGGCCGAGCACGCGCACTCCCCGGGGTACCACCCCTACGGGCTTCCGCAGCTACGTGCCGCCATCGCCGAGCGTTTCACCCGGCGGGGCCTGGCCACCCTGCCGGAGCAGATCCTGGTGACCTCCGGTGCCCAGCAGGCGCTCACGCTGACCATGGGCCTGCTGTGCCGCTCCGGTGACCGTGTCCTGGTCGAGAACCCGTCCTATCCGAACGCCTTGGACGCCCTGCGCAGGGCCCGGCTCCGCGCCGCGGCGGTACCCGTCGCGGACACCGGCTGGGACGTGGAGATCGTCGAGTCCACCCTGCGCCATGCGGTGCCCCAACTGGCCTATCTGGTAACGGACTTCCACAACCCGACGGGCTGCCTGATGCCCGACGAGGAACGCGTCCGGATCCTGCGCGCCGCACAACGCTCCGGAACCTGGCTGGTCGTCGACGAAACCCTGACCGATCTCGCCCTCGACGTCCCCGCCCCGGCACCCTTCGCCTCCCACGCAGCGCCAGGCGGGGCCGGTCAAGTCATCACCATCGGTTCGATGAGCAAGACACACTGGGGAGGTCTGCGCATCGGCTGGCTTCGCGCCCCCGCGCGACTGGTGACCGAACTCGCCGCCCAGCGGGTCGCCACCGACATGGGCGGCTCGGTCCTGGACCAACTTCTGGCCGTCGCTCTCCTGGCGCGGGCAACGGACGTGCTGCCGTCCCGCCTGGCGCAGTTGCGCGAACAGCGCGCTGCCTTGGCCGCCGCCCTCGCCGAGCATCTCCCGCACTGGAGCTGGGAATTGCCGCCAGGAGGGCTGTCGCTCTGGGTCGACCTGGGCGGGCCCCTCGCCTCCGCGCTGGCCGAGCGCGCGCTGGACTACGGCGTCAGGATCGAGAGCGGCGCCCACTTCGCCACCGACCCCGGACTCTTCGAACAACGCCTCCGCATCCCCTACACCCTGCCGGCCGACACCCTGCGCGAAGCGGTGCACCGGATGGCCGCCGCGCTCGCCGCCGGTCTTCCGCCGTCCGCAGGCACCCGACGACCGCACTGGGTCGCCTGAGCGGGAGCATCCTGCCCGCATGCCAGATACCTCGGGCCTCGCTCACGCCGCCGATGGAGACCGGCGCGCTGATCGCCCAGGTGTCCCGAGACTGGCTCGTCCACCGCCTCGTATCCCAGCTGAGGCTCTCGTCAGCGTCGGGTAGGGCCGTTGGGGCGGAGTGTCTGCGCCGGCCGTGGTCGGGGCAGCCGGTCGATTGCGACGGCGAGGGATCCGGCGCGTCGCCGAATGCTTGCGGTGCACGTCGTATTAGCCTCTTGTAACTGTCCGCAGTCGCTATATCACGGATTGCAGCTATTCGACCACCGGAGATGAAATGCACAAGCTTCAGAAGACCATTGTCGTGTCCATCGCCCTCGGCGGTTTCGGCTTCCTCGGCGCCGGCGCCGCCTATGCAGACGGCGGGAGGGGCGACATGGGGATCGACGTCAGGCAGGGCTCCCACTGCCGGTCGCACGACGCGAACGTCGACGTCCTCGGCGAGGTCGGGATCCTCAACGGCGTTCTGGGCAACGCGATCGGCGGCGAGGGTTCCCCGGGGGCTCAGAGCACGCGGATGGGCTCGTCCGTGGGCTGCGACAACACCTTCGTCTTCAAGGGAGAGGACGAAGACCGGGGTCGGGGCTCGGAGGGTAGAGAAGGCAGGGGAGACGACGAGGACAAGGGCAGGGGCTCGGAGGGCCGGGAGGGCAACGGCGGCAAGGAAGGCAAGGGCGGCAAGGAGGGCCACGAAGGCCGGGAAGGCCACGGAGGCGGCCGGGACCACAACGGCGGCAAGGAAGGCGCGGACGGCCGGGAAGGTGGGGAAGGTCCGGTGCGCGCGGTAGGCGGGGGCGACGAGTGACGCTGGAGCCCGGCGTCCGCACCACAGTCGGGGCCGGGACACCTTTGGCCTCATCGGGGCCGGGCCGCGGGAGTCCGCTCGGCCCGCAGTCGTAACGAAAGGCCGCTGGCCGGGCTCCTCGGAGAGGCCCGGCCAGCGGCCGTAGTGCGTGGTGAGGCGGATGGAGCGCCGGTAGCGGCAGACGGCCGCGGCGAGACCGGCCGGGTGGCTACGAGGATCGCGTTCGTAGCGGGGGCCGGGCGCGCGGGAGCCAGTCAGCCGGGACTGGCGGGGTCATCACTTCGTCTTGTAGCCCAGGACGGTCATCATCCCCGACTCCGAGTGGTAGACGTTGTGGCAGTGCAGCATCCACAGGCCGGGGTTGTCGGCGTCGAAGTCCACGGCGACCTTCTTGTCCGGCAGGACGATGCTGGTGTCCTTGCGGGGGCCGCCGTCGGGGAGCGCGAAGGTGTGTCCGTGCAGGTGCATCGGGTGCCACATCGTGGTCTTGTTGTGGAAGATGATCCGTACCCGCTCCCCTTGGTGTACGGCATACCGCTGTGAATCCGTGTACGGCCTTCCGTTGATCGCCCAGTCCCAGTCCTCCATGGAGCCGGTGAGGTCCATCTTGATGGTGCGGTCCGGCTCCCTGTCCGAGAGCCGTACCGATGCCGCGGCCTTGAACTTGTCCGCGCTCAGCCCCCCGCTCCGGAGCTCCGTCGGGCGGATCTTCTCGTCGGGCGCGTCGCCGTCACCGGTCCGCAGGAGGGCCTGCGCGGTCTGGTTCTTGCTGCCCGCGGAGAGCGCGGTGAGCGGGAAGACACCGTCCTTCGCCGTGACCAGTACGTCGAAGCGCTCGCCCATCGCGATGAGCAGGCTGTCGGTCTCCTTGTGCTTCACCGGGTAGCCGTCGGTGTGCGTCACGGTCATGTTGTGACCGCCGAGCGCGACGCGGTAGGCGGTGGCGGCGGCCGCGTTGATGAGGCGGATCCGGATGCGGTCGCCGGGCTTGGCACGGAAGGTCTCCCGGTCCCTGGCCGCCCGGCCGTTGATCAGGTGGAACGGATGGTCCACGCTGTCCGAGGGGTCGTCGAACAGCCCGTGTCTGACACGTCTGCGCCACCGGGACGCGGCGGCCGCCGACCGGCCGCCGTGTCTTTGCATGCCGTGGCCGCCGGCCCCACCGGGCTTGTTCTTGTTCAGCTCGGCCAGCATCGCGTCCGGAGTCATTCCGTCGACCCCGTCGAGCCAGTCATCGATCATGACGACCCACTCGTGGTCGTACGAGAGGGGCTCGCGGGGGTCCTCGACGATCAACGGGGCGTACAGCCCGCGGTCGAGCTGCACGCCGACGTGCGGGTGCAGCCAGTACGTGCCGGGCCTGGCGACCGCGAAGGCGTAGTCGAAGGAGCGGCCGGCCTTCACGGTGCGCTGGGTGATGTCGGGCGAACCGTCCATGTCGTTGCGGATCTGCACCCCGTGCCAGTGGATGGTGGTGGAGTGCGGGAGACGGTTGTGGAAGCTCATGGCGACCTTGTCGCCCGCGTCGACCCGCATCACCTTGCCGGGCAGCCGGTCGTCGTATGCCCAGGTGTCGACGATCCGGCCGCCGATGTCGAACTTGGCCGCGCCGGCGGTCATCGTGAAGCGGCGTACGGGGCCCGCCCCCCGGTGCCGCTCCGTTCTGGCGACCTCGGGACCTTCCGGAGAGACATAGCGGGACGCGGGATCGGGGCCGTTGGAACCCGGCGCGTCGGGGCCGTCGTGAGGGTCAAGCGGGTGCGTCATGCCGCGGGCGCGATGCCTGCCGTTTTTGGTGTCCAGGGCGGCGGCCCCGGTGGTCAGCAGTCCGCTGCCGGCGGCGGCGATACCCGCGCCGAGCAGGGCGCGTCTGGAGTGTGTGGGCATAGGAAAAGCACCTCGTGGCGATCGTGTCGGTGTGATGCGTGGTCGGCGAGGGGGCGCTGCACGGACTGCCTGGGGCCTCAGCGGCGGAGCGCGTTCCTCCATGCGCAGCACCGACAGTCGGGGGAGTGGTTTCTGGCGCGGTGGCGGACGTATGGGCCACCATCCGTACGGTCGGCCGCCAAAAGAGCACACGGCTGTCCGGGCGGAGGCGGAGCCCGTGCCGCGGCCGTCGGTGTCCGCCACCGGCCGGCTGTCTTCCTGGCGTGCTGTCATGCCGCCATGGTCAGACACGTCTTGGCGCGTCGTCATGCCGTGATGAGCCATCCGGGCCGCGGCCGTGCACGAGGGCTCAACCGTGCGGACCGACCGTCGGTGTCCCGTCCCCGGCGTGTCCGGCCGTGGGGCGCTCGACCGTATGCGTCGTCACGACCGCGAGGGTCGGCGTTGCGGAGTCGCCCCGGACGACACCGACGACATTGCGGAGCCGCGCTTCTGCCGGCCCTCCTCGTCCGCACGGGAGCCGGGGGCACCGTTGAACCGGAACGGCGGCGGGGCACCGTGCGGCGCTCACGCCCCGGACCGGCCCGAGGCCATCAACGAGCCGTCATACCAACCACGTTGACCCGCGACGTTCACGCCCCTTTCAAGGCCGCGGAGGCGTACCGGTCATCTGCTCAGTGCGTCATCGCGCCCCGTTGTGAGTCGTTGTCGTCCTCCGTGCCCGTCGGCCCCAGGACCGCGGCTGCCAGGCGGTCACGGAACCAGCGGTGCCCCGGGTCGGCCGAGTTGCGGGGGTGCCAGGCCATTCCGAGGTCGAGGGGTGCCAGGTCGAGGGGGACCGGGAAGGTGCGCAGTCCCAGTGCGGAGACGGTGTCGGGGAGCCAGTCGGCGAGGCTGAGCGCGACGAGGTCGGTGTCCCGGGCCAGCATCATCGCGCTGGTGTGACTGGGCACGACGACCGCGATCCGGCGCCGCAGTCCGAGTTCCGCGAGTGCGCCGTCGATGGGTCCCAGGCGCTTGCCGAGCCGGGAGATGCCGATGTGGGCGGCCGCGGCGAAGCGGCGGGCGTCGATCCGCCCGTCGAAGAGGGGATGGCCGCTGCGGGCGACGCCGACCAGCGTCATCCGGGTGAGTCGTCGGGTTCGGATCTCCGGGTCCAGGTGTCCGAGGACGCCCAGTTCGACGTCGACCCAGCCCTGCCGCAGTGCGGGGCCGCCCTCCACCGCCTCCGGCAGGAAGACCACGTCGACGTGCGGGGCCTCCGCGTGGATCCGTTCGGCCAGGGTCCCGGCCAGCCCCGCCAGGAGCAGGTCGGCGGCCTGCACGGTGAAGGTGCGTTGGAGATGCACGGCGTCGAAACCGGCTCCCGGCCGCAGGACGTCGTCGCAGCTGTGCAGCAACGCGCCGACCTCGTCCCGGAGTTCCAGGGCCCGCGGCGTCGGGACCATGCCCTGGCCTGCACGGACCAGTAGGGGGTCGCCGACGGCACGGCGGAGCCTGGCCAGGGTGCGACTGGCGGCCGCCGGTGACGTACCGAGTCGCTCCGCGGCCCGCGTCACGCTGTTCTCCTGGAGCAGGATGTCCAGGGCCCGCAGCAGATTCAGATCCATCAGCGCTCCTGAGCTGCATTTTTACGCCTGAGGCAATGATTGGGTGCCGATCTTTGCATTGTCGCGGAATCTTCTCGGGCGGAGAGTGGGGATGTCCACGGAGACGCGTGGGCATCCCCTGCACCCTGTTCCAGGAGGTCTCTGTGCAGCAGTCCCCTCGGGCCGGTCGAGAAGGCGACGTGCTGGCCGTGGTCAGCCAGAGCGGGCCGACGGTCTCGTTCTTCGACGCCGCCTCGGACCGGCACCTCGGATCGGTCGAAGTCCTCGCCGAGCCGCACGAGTTGTGCTTCGACCCGACGCACCGCCTGCTGTGGTGCACGACGACGTATCGGTCGGGCTACTACCACGCGAACAGCGGCCGGCGCACCGAGTTGACCGTCATCGACCCCGACACCCGCCGCATCGTCGAGGTCGTGGACCTCGCCCCGGAGCACGGGCCGCACGGGCTGGCGCTGGACCCGGCGCGCGGCCGCCTCTACGTCAGCGTGGAGGGCTCGGCGGATCGGCCCGGCGGCGTCGTGGTGATCGACACCGGGACCCGCCGGCCCCTGGGCCGGATCGACACGGACGCGCCCGGCCCGCACTGGTTCGCCATCGACCCGGTGGGCAGAACGGGTTACGCCACCAACAAGGAGGCGCCGTTCGTCTCGGTGGTCGATCTCGAACGGGCGACCCTCACCGCGAAGGTCGAGGTGCCGGGCAGTGAGGGACTCGCCGTCTCCGCCGACGGCACGCACGTCTTCGTCGCCTCGCCCTATGGCGGTTCCTTCTTCGACGGCGATGAGGAGCGGCCGGCCACCGGCATCCGGGTGATCGACGCCCGGACGGCGACCGTCGTCGACACTCTGCCCACGGAGGACGTCGTCCTGCCGGTGCACCTGACGTCGACGGGCAGGCTGCTCGTGGGCGAGGTGCGGGTGGCGCCCGACCCGGCGTCCCGGCTCGGACGCCATGTGCCGGGTCGCCTCACGGTGTTCTCCGCCGACACCCGCAAGCGGTTGGGCGAGTTCGAGGTGGGGCACTGCCCGCTGACCGTCACCTCGTCGCCCGACGGCCGGATCGCCTACGTGGCCTGCGTCGCCTCTTCCACCGTCGACATCGTCGACCTGGAGACGCTGCGGGGGCTGGCCCGGCTGGACCTCGCCAAGCTCGGCGAACCCGGCGCCCACGGCCTGGCCTACATCCCACGGCCGGCCTGACCTCCCCGAGGGGCGATCCCTGGGGGACGATTCCCGAGGGGTGATCCCGGGCTCGGGACCTGAGCGGGAGGCGTCTGGGACGGGTTCCTGAAATGGGATACCAAAAATTCAACATCGGCGGTTGAGTCGCCCCTGTGCGTCCCATATGTGGCTCAAGTGCGCGCCGAAACCTCTTGTCGTTTGCCGATGATTCGGTATACCAATTGGGCGATCGAGGGAAATCGGAGTGCTGAGGAGCCCGCCATGTGTGTCGAGTCCGTCCCGCCCCCGCCCAGTCGGGTCACTCGCCGCGGTGTCCTCGCCGGGGCCGCCGCCCTGGCCGGAACCGCCGCCCTCTCGGCGGCACCGGAGGCCGCCGCGGCGCCCGCGCGGGGAGCCGCCGGCGCTCCGGACCGGGGCGCGCCCCGCACCGGCGACCTGGTCGTCGAGGGCGGCACACTGGTCGATCCGGCGACCGGTGACGTCACCGAGGACGCCGTCGTCGTGATCCGCGACGGTGTGGTGCGCGCCGCCGGGGCGCGGGCGCGGATCGACGTCCCGGCCGCCGCCCCGTGCCTCGACGCGCACGGCCGGTGGGTGCTGCCGGGCCTGATCGACGCGCACATCCACCTCAACACCGCCGCCGAGGCCCGCGACGCCGTCCGCAAGGGCGCCACCAGCGCACGCAGCGGCTCCACCAACTTCTATCAGGACATCGCCGTACGGGAGTTGGCCCGCCAGGCTCCCGAGCAGGCCCCCCGGTTGCGTGCCGCGGGCGTGTTCGTCACCCCCGACCTGGGGGACACCGTGCTCGCCGACCCGGATCTCACCCGGCTCGCGCGCCTGAAGGACGGTGTCCGCTCGGCCGAGGCGCTGCGCCGGGTCGTCCAGGTGAACCTCGCCCGCGGCGCGGACGTCATCAAGACCCGGGTGAACGAGCGCGCCGGACTGCCGGAGCAGGACCCGCTGACGCAGGTCTACTCGTACGAGCAGCTGTCCGAGATCGTGGCGGCGGCCCGGCGCGGCGGGACCGGGGTGCTGTGCCACAGCTACAGCGAGCGCGGCTGCGACGACGCGGTGCGGGCGGGGATCCGGTCCCTGGAGCACGGTGTGTTCGTCGGTGAGCGCACTCTGCACGACATGCGGCGCAGGGGCACGTACTTCACGCCGACGTTGACCGCCATCGCCGGGCTCGTCGACGAGTCCGACCCGGTGCTCGCCGAACGCGGACGCGCGTACCTGCCGGTCCTCAAGGAAGCGGTGCGCGCCGCGCACGAGCTGGGTGTCCCGCTGGCGGCCGGCACGGACTCCTCCGGTGGCGCGGTCGAACCGATCGGCCGGGAGGTGGAGTTGATGCGCGCGGCGGGCCTGTCGGCGCTCGACGCGATCCGCACGGCCACCACGCAGGCGGCCCGGCTCCTCGGTCTGGAACGGACGGCGGGGCGTCTGGCGCGCGGCTTCGCGGGAGACCTGCTCGTCGTCGACGGCGACCCGCTCGCCGACGTGTCCGTGCTCAAGAAGCCGTACCGCGTGGTGCGCGCAGGGCTGCCCCTCCAGTAAGGACGGCCATGGCCGAGAGTGCCCGCCCGACCTCACCACCCCGTGTCCCCGCGCAGCAGCCCCCGCCGCTCGCGCATCCGCGGCGGTGGTGGGCGCTGTGTGTGCTGGGCCTGGCCCAGTTGATGATCCTGCTGGACAGCACCATCGTGAGCGTGGCGATGCCGTCGCTCCAGACCGAACTGGGGATGGCCGACGGCGACCGCCCTTGGGTGGTCACGTCCTACACCGTCGCCTTCGGCGGACTGCTGCTGTTCGCCGGGCGCATCGCCGACCACGCGGGCCGCACCCGGGTGTTCGTGTCCGGGCTGGTCGGCTTCGCCGTGGCCTCCGCGGCCGCGGGCGCGGCCCCCACGGCCCAGGCACTGTTCGCCGCGCGTGCCGTGCAGGGCGCGTTCGCCGCGCTGCTGGCCGCGTCGGCGCTCGCCCTGGTCGCCACGAGCTTCCCCGATCCGGCCGAACGCCGCCGGGCCATCGCCGTCTTCGGGGCGCTGGGCGGTGCCGGCGCGTCGTTGGGCGTCGTCCTCGGCGGGGTGCTCACCCAGGGGTTCGGATGGCGCTGGTGCCTGCTGGTCAACGTGCCCATCGCGCTCGTCGCACTGCTCGGTGCGGCGTGGATGCCGCGCGACCGCTCGCCGCGGGTCTACGGCCGTGTCGACGTCAGCGGCGCCGTGCTGGGCTGCGGCGGGCTGACCGCGCTGGTCTACGGCTGCAGCCGGGCCGAGGCGGACGGCTGGGCGGCGCCGTCCGTGCTGGGCGCGTTGCTCGGCGGCGCCGCACTGCTGGTGGCGTTCGGCGTGCGGCAGACCCGCGCCGCGGTGCCCCTGCTGCCGCCGAAGCTGGTACGCGACCGCGGCCGCGTGGCGGCGCTGCTGGCCGGGGGCGCCCTGATGATGTCCCAACTGTCCGTCTCGCTGTTCCTCACGTACTACCTGCAGACGGTGCTGGGGTGGTCCGCCATGGCCGCCGGCCTCGGCTTCCTGCCGATCAGCATCGTGACGACGGCGACGGCCACCCAGCTCGGCACCCGCCTGCTGCCCCGTTTCGGGCCGCGCGTGATGATGACGGCGGGCCTGTGCATCTCGGCCGGCGGACTGTGCCAGCTCACCCTCCTGGGGCCGGAATCCGCGTACCTGACGAGCGTCCTCCCGGCGCTGGCCACCTTCTCCGTCGGGCTGGGCGGAAGCTTCCTGGCCATCATGAACGCTGCCACCACCGGGGTGCCCGCCCAGGACGCCGGGATCGCCTCCGCGGTCGTCAACTCGGTTCAGCAGGTGGGCGGTTCGATCGGCTCGGCGGTCTTCAACACCGTCGCCGCCAGCGCGGCCGCGGCCTTCCACGGGGGCATGCGGGCGGCCACCCTGCACGGGTTCACCGTCGCCGTCCGCTACCCCATGGGCGTCCTGCTGCTCGCGGCGGCCGCCACGGCCACGCTCGGCCGCTCGCGACGGCGAGCGCCGGACGCCGTACGGGCCGATGAGAGAATGGGCCCATGACAGGGTCTGGAGGGTTCGAGCCCGAGTCGGAGCGGGTCACACGACAGTTGCGCGACGAGATCATCGACGGTGCCCGCAAGCCGGGCAGCAAGCTGGTCGAACGGGAACTCGCCGCGGAGCTCGGGGTGAGCCGGCTGCCGATCCGGGACGCCCTGAAGGCACTGGTGACCGAGGGACTGGTGACGCCGCGCCCGCGGACGTGGGCCGTGGTGCGGGAATTCACGCCGACCGACCTCGCCGACCTCGACGAGGTGCGGTCGGCCCTGGAGACGCTGGCCTTCCGGCTCGCCGCCCAACGGCGCACCCGCGCCGGGCTGGCGAGGCTCCGCGCCGACCTCGACGCCGAGCTCACGGCGGCAAGCCAGGGAGACGCCGTCCGGGCCCGGCGGGCGGCGGCCGACTTCCACGAGACGGTGATCTCGCTGGCTGACAACGAGTTGCTCAACGAGCTCGAACGCCCCCTGCGCAGCCGGATGCGCTGGCTCCTGGCGCAGCACGACGACCTGCTGGCCATGGCGAAGGAGCACGAAGAGCTCTACGACGCCCTGGCCGACCGGGACGAGAACCGGGTCGCGGAGCTGGTCGCGAAGCACCTGGAGAGCGGTCGCAGCGCGGCCGCCGCCCGCCGCAAGCAGCGCCAGGACTGAACCGGGGTAGAGCGCCCCGCCCGGACGCCCCCCGAGCCGCGGATCGGCTGCCGACCGAACGCGGCCATCAGGCGTACTCCCGCACCGTGTTCGACATCGCGCCGTTCGGCGAAGTGGTGACTGTGGGGCCGCAGGGGGTGTACGAAACCCCCGCTGCCACAGCCCCGGACACGGCCTCCGCCACAGCCCTCCGCCACAGCCCCCGACGCGGCCCGCGACGAGATGGCGTGGCCGAAATCCGCCGCTGTCATCGCCGGCGTGCCGCACGTCCGTATCGCAGCGCATTCCGCGGAGCAGGGGGTTCGTCCTCGGGCTTCCCACCGAACACGTCCGACGGTTCATGCCGGGCGGGGGCGATGGGGGTACTGGTCGTGGCCGGATCGATGAGAGGTTAGGCTTACCTAAGCCGAATTGGGGGTGGGGTTACTTCTCTCTCCGTCCGGACGGATTGTCAACCACAGGCATGCGGGCTCTACGTCGTGCTGCCTCGAAGAAAAGGACCTGGCATGGCCATCGCTTCGCGCCGCGTATCGCGTCGTCTCTTCACCGCCTCGGCAGCGGCCTCGCTGCTGTTGTTCGTCAGCGCCTGCGGTGGCGGGGGGAAGGGCGACGACGCCGCTTCGGGCGGCTCGCACGGCGCCTTCCCGGTGTCCATCAAGAGCGCGCTGGGCACCGCCAAGATCGACAAGGAGCCCAAGCGGATCGTCACCCTCGGCCAGGGGTCGGCCGAGACGGCCATCGCCCTCGGCCACACGCCGGTCGGCGTGGAGGAGTACCCCTGGGGCAGTGACAAGTCCGGCTACCTTCCCTGGATCAAGGACGCGGTCAAGAAGTCCGGCGACCCGCTCCCCAAGCAGTTCAAGGGCGGCGACCAGCTCGACATCGAGGCGATCACCGAACTCGCCCCCGACGTGATCCTCGCGCCGTGGTCGGGTATCACGGCCAAGCAGTACGACATCCTCAAGGACATCGCTCCGACGGTGGCGTACCCGGACAAGGCGTGGAGCACCGACTGGGACCAGCAGATCAACATCATCGCCAAGGCCCTCGGGCAGCCGGCGAAGGGCACCGAGCTGGTCACGGGCATCAAGAAGCAGCTCGCCGAGGCCGCCGCCACCCGGCCGAACTACAAGAACGTGACCTTCTCCTACATCTACACCTCCGGACCGGGCACGTTGGGCGTGTTCAAGCCCACCGAGCAGCGGGTGGAGATGGTGAAGTCCCTGGGACTCCGGGTCGACCCGGTGGTCAACACCTTCAAGGAGACCGAGGGCACCGACTCGTCCCTCATCGGCCTGGAGAACGCCGACAAGCTCGACAAGAGCGACCTGCTGTTCACCTTCTACTCCGACGCCAAGACCCGCAGCGACATCGAGAAGCAGCCGCTGTACGCCGCCATGCCCGCCATCAAGAAGGACGCCGTCGTGGCGAGTTCGGACAACTCCTTCGTCACCGCCTCCTCCATGATCAACCCGCTGACCGTGCCCTACAGCATCAAGCGCTACCTGCCCCTGATCGACAGCGCGGTCAAGAAGGCCGGTAAGTAACGCCGGGAAACGGGCCCGACTCATGACTTCGACCCTCGCCACCGAGGAGCGGCCGGCGCGTGTGCGCCGGCCCGCCCGGCGCACCGCGGCGGTGCTGCTGCTGGCGCTGGCCGCCCTCGTTCTCGTCTGCCTCGCCAGCATCATGTTCGGCAGCAAGACCCTGGCCCCGGGCCAGGTCTGGGACGCCGTCACCGGCCACGGCGACACCTACACCCGCACCGTCGTCGAGAGCCGCTATCCGCGCACCGCACTCGGCATCGTGGTGGGCCTCGGCCTCGCCGTGGCGGGCGTCCTGATGCAGGCGGTGACCCGCAACCCGCTCGCCGAGCCCGGCCTGTTGGGCGTCAACACCGGAGCCGCCGCGAGCGTGGTGGCCGCCACCGCGTTCGCCGGCGCTTCCGGACAGACCCAGACACTGCTGTGGGCACTGCCCGGCGCCCTGCTGACCGGCCTGTTCGTCTACGTCATCGGTGCCCTCGGCAGCGGAGTCAGCCCGGTCCGGCTGGTGCTCGGCGGCGCGGTGCTCACCGCCGTGCTGAGCGCCTTCATCCAAGCCGTCACCCTCAGCCGCCCGCAGGTGTTCGACAGCTACCGCTACTGGGTCGTCGGCGCCCTCGGCGGACACGACTGGGACGCCGTACGCGGCGTGCTGCCGCTGGCCGTCGCCGGATTCGCCGTCGCCCTGCTGCTCGGCCGCGGCCTGAACGCGGTCGCCCTGGGCGAGGATTCCGCGACGGCGCTCGGCGCCCGCCCGGAGCGGGTGAAGGCCGTCGCGCTGCTGACCGCCACGGTACTGAGCGCCGCCGCCACCGCGGCCGCGGGGCCGATCGCCTTCGTCGGACTCGCCGTCCCGCACCTGGCCCGCACCTTCCTGGGAGCCGACCTGCGGCGACAGATCGTGCTCAGCGCCCTGCTCGGCCCCACCCTGCTGCTCGCCGCCGACGTCATCGGGAGGCTGGTGGTGCGCCCGCAGGAGCTGATGGTCGGTGTCGTCACCGCCTTCGCCGGCGCCCCCGCCCTCCTCATCGCCGTTCGCAGGATGCGAGCCACCTCATGACCCCTTCCTCCACCCTCACCCCCTCGGCAGTCCGGCGGCCGGGCAGCCGGAAACTCCACATCCGGCTCGGCTCGGCGGTCGCCCTGCGGGTCCAGGCCCGGATGGTCTGGGTCGGCGCTGCCCTGGTCGTGGCGATTCTGGTGGCCTGCACCGCCACCCTCACCGTGGGCCGCCTGGGCATCGCCCTGCCGGACCTGCCCGCGGCGCTGACCGGTCACGCCGTCGGCGTGGACTCCTTCGTGCTGGACCGGTTGCGCGGACCGCGGCTGACGGTGGCGGTCGCCGCGGGCGCAGCCTTCGGGCTGTCCGGCGCCCTCTTCCAGTCGGTGACCCGCAATCCGCTGGGCAGCCCGGACGTCATCGGCCTCGGCCCGGGGGCCGGCGCGGGCGCCGCACTGGTCGCCCTGCTCTTCCCGGGCGCCCCGGTCGCCCTGGGGGCACTCGGCGGAGCGCTGGCGGCGATGGCGCTGGTCTACGTGTCGACCGGCAGCGGCTTCCGCAACCCCAGCCGCCTGGTCATCGCGGGCATCGGCGTCTCCGCCATGGCAACCGCCTTCATCCAGTACATCGTCTACGCCATCGCACGCGATCAGGCCACCGTGTTGAGCTCGTACCTCAACGGCAGCCTGACCGCACGATCCTGGAGCGACGCGCTGACCATCGGCGTGGTGCTGCTGCTCTGCGCACCGTGCGCCGCGCTGCTGTCCCGGCCGCTGGGACTCAGCGAGATGGGCCAGACCACGGCGGCCGCGCTGGGCGCGCGGCCGGAACGCGCCTTCACCGGCGCCGTGCTGCTGACGATCGTGCTGTCCGCCGGGGCCGTCACGGCCGCCGGCCCGATCTCGTTCATCGCGCTGACCGCACCGCAGATCGTCAAGCGGATCACCCGCGGCACCGGCCCGCACTTGGCGCTCTCCGCACTCTCGGGCGCCCTGCTGCTGGTCCTCGCCGATCTGGCGGCGCAGAACGCCCCGCTCTTCGACAAACTGCCCGTCGGCATCTGGACGATGGCCCTGGGCGGCGCGTACCTGGGATACCTGCTCCTACGGGAGTGGCGCCGCGGCGCCCTGTAAAGCGACGACGGCCCGCGCCTCCCGCCCCGCGATCGACGAGCAAACCCGGGGGAAATTCGGTCGCCGGGCGGGCCGCGCGTAGTTAGCTTGCCGCCGTGGACCTCTTCTCACGCTCATGGACGGCGTTGCGCACGGCGGTCGCCGAACTCCCCGCCGAGGACTTCACACGCCCCTCCGGCTGCACCGGCTGGCTTGTACGGGACCTGGTGAGCCACCTGATCATCGACGCCCAGGACGTCCTGATCACCCTCGTGACGCCCGCCGACACGGAACCCACGCGCACCGCGGTGACCTACTGGAACGTCGCCGAAACGCCGCCGACCGGCGACGATCCGCTCGACGCGCTGACCGTCCGGCTGGCCGCCGCGTACGAGGACCCGTCGCTGCTGCAGTTCCATCTCGACGACGTCGGCTCCGCCGCCGGTCGCGCGGCCGAACTCGCCGACCCCGCCCTCCGGGTGGGCACCCAGGACGAGGTGCTCACCGCGGGCGACTACCTCTCCGCGTACGTCCTGGAATGGACCCTGCACCACCTCGACCTGGTCGCGCACCTCCCCGACGCGGCGGAGCCGCCCGCCGAGAGCCTCGCCCGGTCACGCAAGTTGCTGGAGGAGATCGCCGGGGCGGCGTTCCCCCTGTCGTTCTCCGACCAGGACGCGCTGCTGGTCGGCACGGGACGACGCGTCCCGACCGAAGCGCAGCAGGCCGACCTTGCCGCACTGGGCCACCTGGCACCGCAACTCCCGCTCGTCCTCGGCTGACCCGCCGGCCGACGCCGGAAACCCCCACGAGGACGCTCCCAAGATCCCCTGGGCGTGACGTTCCGCAAGGTGGGTACGAGATCACCATGCCGGGGCGGGCCCGCGGCGGCGGTCACCCTCGCGGCCCGTCCCGGCATGACAGCACCGAGCGCGTGGGCACCGCATCTCCACGACCGGCTCGCATCTCCATGACCGGCTCGCATCTCCATGACCGGCCGCGTCTCCGTGACCGGCCCGCCGCCCCGCTCAACGCCCTTTGCCGGCAACGCCCGTTGCTCTTCGACGCACCGATATCGGCGCGGGCCGCCCGGAACGCCTCACCCACCCGCACGCCTGGCTGAAAAGCGTCGAGAAGAGCTTGGCTGACGCGGTATCGCGATATAACGTAAGTTCGCGAAAAGGGGGTCGGCGGGTCCGGAGGCCGGCACCGTCCACGAGATCGGGGAGGCAGGCATGCCAGGAGAGACCGCGCCCACTGGCCGGCCCCATGTCCATGGAGCGTCGGCCGCCCTCGCCCTCAGGGCCTCGCACGCCGACCGGGACCGGACCGTGGACGTGTTGCGCCGCGCAGGGGGAGACGGCCGGTTGACCGCCGCCGAGTTGGACGAGCGCCTGGAAGTCGCCCTGACCGCGCGTACGCTCGGTGAGCTGGCCGGGCTCACCGTCGATCTGCCGCTCGTGGCAGGGGGATCTCATGGCACCGCGGTAGGGGTCGGAGAGGTGCTCCGGATCGACCAGCGGGGCGGCTCGTTTCGCCGTGACGGTCGCTGGGCGGTGCCGCGACGGGTGGAACTCCGGTCGTCCTGGGCGGATGTCACGCTCGACCTGTCCGAAGCGGTGATCACGCAAGGCGCCCTGTGCATCACGATGGACATGAAGGGGGGCATCCTGCGTCTGGTGGCGGGGCCGGGCGTGGTCGTGAACACCGACTCCCTCTCGGTGAGTTACGGCAAGGTCGAGTTTCCCCAGGCGGTCGATGTCGAGGTGCCGACCACCCTTCAGGTGGAGTTGGTCGGCCGCATCGCCCACAGTCGCGTCGTGGTGCGGCCCCCGCGTCGAACGTTCCGCCAGTGGTTGCACCGCGGGTCCGCCTGACGGGAGGGCGGTGTGGGCGGCCGGTTCGGGCCCGCCTCGGCGTACTGCCTGAATCCGCCCGGCCGTAGGAGCGATGAGGTGCCGCCCTCCTGGGCGGCACCGTCTTGTGCGGAACTGCCTGCTCGCCGAGGCGACCCGCAGAAACTTGCCGTTCCGGCAATCTTCTGTGATATCCGACGTGATCATCGTGGGAGGCGGCCCGAACGGGCTCATGCTGGCCTGCGAACTGAGCCTGGCCGGCATCCGCCCGACCGTACTGGAGCAGCTCCCGCAGCCCAGTACCGAACCCAAGGCCAACGGCCTCCTCGGCCAGGTGGTACGCCTGGCGGACCACCGCGGCCTGCACGAACCGCTCAGCGGCAGCCCGGAGCCCCCGCAGCCCAACTCCGCCTACTTCATGTTCGCCGCGATGGGCCTCGACCTCGGCCTGCTGGACGCCAGTCCGGTCTTCGCCCTGGCCGCCCCGCAGCACCGTATCGTCGAGGTCCTGGAGGAGCGCGCCCGCACACTCGGCGTCGACCTGCGGCGCGGACACCGGGTCGAAGCCGTCACCCAGGACGAGGACGCCGTCACCCTCGACATCACCGGCCCGGACGGCGACCAGCGGCTCCGCGCCCGCTACGTGGTCGGCGCGGACGGCGCACGCAGCGTGATCCGCAAGCTCTCCGGGATCGGGTTCCCCGGCGTCAGCTACGACCGCCGCACCAACCGCACCGCCCACGCCACCGTCCCGGCCGACTGGGTCGACCCCGCCAACGGCGCCCTCACCATTCCCGGCCACGGTCCGGTCCTGCCCTTCCTGCCCCACCGCACCGACCGGGGCGGCTTCTCCTACGCACCGTTCCCCGGCCATCCGCCGCTGGTCAGCACCACCGAGTGGGACCAGCCCGCGACGGACGAGCCGATGAGCCTGGCCGAAATGGAGTCGAGTATCCGCCGGGTGCTCGGTGTCGACCTGCCGCTCGGCCCGCCGGACGGAGCGGGCCCGCACGTACTGCGGCGGCTGGACGGCGGCAACACCCGGGTCGCCGACCGGTTCCGCGACCGCCGGGTCTTCCTGGTCGGTGACGCCGCCCACGTCTACGCCTCCGGTGGCGGCCCCGGGGAACGCGCGGGGCGACGCGGCCGACCTCACCGGTCTGCTGATCCGCCCCGACGGCTACGTTGCCTGGGCCTGCGGCTCGCCCCGCCCCGACCCGGGCGAGCTGGCCGCCCTGCGTACGGCCGCCGAGCGCTGGTTCGGAGTCTGAACGCGGACCCGCACGACCGCACCCCACCCACACCCCGTGTGACCGGCGTCACATCCATCCGCTGTCACGATCGCTGCGCCTGCGTTGTCCTCAAAGCGTGACAACGATCCGATCGGAGGTGGTGGCGTTGGCGCGGGTGGTGGTTGTCGGCGCGGGCTACGCAGGTGTGATGGCCGCGAACCGACTGGCGGCCGTAGGGCGGTCGAAGGTGCGCGTGACGGTGGTCAACCCCCGGCCGGAGTTCGTGGAACGCGTCAGGTTGCACGAGCACGCGGCGGGGGAGTCGCACGCGGTGCGGCCGCTGAGCGGTCTGCTGCACCGTGACGTGCGGCTGCGGACCGCGACGGTGGACGTGATCGAGAAGCGATCGGTGCGGCTCGATGACGGTGACGCGGTCGCTTTCGACTATCTGCTGTACGCGGTGGGCAGCACATCGGCCCGGGGCCTGGCCGGTTCCGAGAACGTGTGGAGTGTCGCCGACCTCGATGGCGCCGACGCGTTGCGCACACGACTGCGCCAACTGCCCCCGGGAGCACGTGTCGTGGTGATCGGCGGCGGCCTGACCGGTATCGAGAGTGCCGCCGAAATCGCCTACCGGTACCCGTCGTTGGAGGTCTCGTTGGTCTCGCGGACGGTCGCCGCCCGGCTGCCCGAGTCGAGCCGGGCGAGCATCGAAGGCAGGCTCGCGAACGCCGGCGTCGTGCTGCGCACCGGACTGCGGGTCACCGGAGTCCGCCCGGACGGCATCGAGACCGACGCCGGACCACTGCCCAGCGACTGCACGGTGTGGGCGGGCTCGTTCGACGTGCCGGACCTGGCGCTGCGCAGCGGCCTGCCGGTGACCTCCGACGGACGTCTGCGCACCGACGATGCCCTGGTGTGTGTGCACCACCGACGGATCGTCGGGGCCGGCGACGCCGTCGCACCACCTGGGCACGTCGGGGCTCACCTGCGGATGAGCTGCCAGGCAGCGATGCCCATGGGTGCCCACGGCGCCGACACGGTGCTCGCGTTGATACGGGGCGAACGACCGGCACCCATATCGATCGGCATGGCCGGACAGGCGATCAGCCTCGGCCGGCGCGACGGGTTCATCCAGGCCACGCACCGGGATGACACCCCGCGGGCCTCCGCGCTGTCCGGGCGGGTGGCGGCCTTGCTCAAAGAGCGGGTGTGCCGCTACACCGTCACCGCCATGCGGTTCCCACGAGCCTACCGATGGCTTCCTGGCCCACCCTCGACCCCGACTCCGACCTCGGCTCCGAAGGCAACCCAACCCCAACCCCACCCCCAACGCTGACTTCGACCCGACCGGCACCACACGCCCCCATGGAAGTGAAGGAGCATCATCATGAAGGCCATCATCGTGTGCACCTCGGTGTCTCATGGCAACACCAGGAGGATCGCCGACGTCATGGGCCAGGCACTGGAGGCCCCGGTCGTCGCCCCTGAAGAAATCGACACCGCGGAGCTCTCCGGCTACGACCTCGTGGGATTCGGCTCGGGGATCTTCACGGGGAACTTCCACCCATGGCTGCTCCAGTTCGTCCGGTCACTCCCGAACGGGGAGCAAAAGAGGCAGCGGCAAAGGGCTTTCGTCTTCGCCACCAGCGGACTGCCCGAAGTGCGGTTCCGGCCGTTCACCCGCCCCCTCGTGCGACTCCTCGACCAGAAGGGCTTCACAACGGCCGACACCTTCTCGTGCCGCGCCTTCGACACCTGGCTTCCCTTCAAGCTCGTCGGCGGTATCAACAGGGCCCGGCCCAACGCCACCGATCTGGACGCGGCGCGCACGTTCGCCGAAGGGCTACGCGCTCGGCTCGGCGCGGTGTCCTGACCGGACCGAGGCTTCACGCGCACCTGCCCCGGTCCGGCGGGGGGTCTCCTTGCCCGGCAGGAGGACGAGGCAGGCGACCATCTTCAAGGTCTGACTCGCGAAGCCATCCGTGACAGAACGTCGGCCACTTCGGAGTGGCCGTGCTGCCGCGCCCATCGTTCCCGTTCGGCGACAACGTCCACATAGTGCTGTCGCAGCTCGTTGAGCGGCACCTTTCCGCGCGCTTCGACAGTGCCTCCCCCCGTGCCGGAGAGCTGTTGGGCGCGGTCACAGATCGCCAGGACCTCGACCTCGTCCCGACCGCCTGCGGGGTGCGGAGTCAACGTCACGTAGTAGGGCCCGTCGAAGAAGTAGACCTCTCCGACCTCGCCCGATGCGGCATCGTCGAGGGCCTCGGACATCGACCCGAGAACCGATGTCGGCGAGTCGGTCCAGTGCGCCCCGGGGAAATCCACGCCCGCGAGCGTGAACCAGATCTGCCCGTAGACGAGCTGCGGCGTTTCCCGCGACACCTCCCATTCCGCTACGGAGATCGTCAGACCGCCCACCTCAGTCAACTCCAGGGTTGCAGCGGGTAGATGGATCGCATGATGCCGCCGCCTCGGGGAATCTGGAACTGCACCAACTTGCCCTGCACCGTGGCCACCGCCTGGATCATTCCAGTCTGGGGGTCGTATCCGACCACCCGCGGATTGTTCCCCAGTGCCTGCTGAGCGATCTGCTCCAGCCGGGTGTTCGTCATGTTCGCCGGCCACAGGTCCTTCTGGCGCGTCACGCCCTTCCCGCCGGGAAAGTGGTTGTCCCGTACGTGTGCGGTGTCCAGGCCCCCGTACTGCCGGGGGACCTTCACTCCCTTCAGGCTCTTGGCGTCGCGCTTCATCGCGCAGTTGTGCACCAGGACCGGAATGTCGCCGGCCACCACATAGTAGGTGTGGACGCCGTCGACGCTGAGGTTGTACGTGCGTACGGCGGCGCGGTACGCGTGGACCGCCCGAACGGTCGCCACCGACTTGCCCGTGGTCTGGACGCGGTCACCGGGCTTGAGGGCGGACGCCTTGGTCCACTTCGAGGTGGTGACGTCGTAGAACAGGTGGTGCGCGGTCGAGCGGACCGTTCCGTTGCCCCGCGGGCCGGCAATGGTGAGCTCGACGAAGTCGCGGTCGGTGTCGGTGACCACGACCGCTGTGACGGTGTGCGGCTGAACGGCGCTATTGCCCGGAATCGAATTGCCGATCCGGTCCCCGACCCGGAGGTTCTGGATGGGCTCCGTACCGGCTCCGGCCATCAGGACCGGGGTGCCCGCCACGAAGCTGTCCTGTGCGCAGTCAGGGTTGGGACCCGCGTTCTCCTTGGCGGCCTCGACTGCCTTGTTCCGCCGGTCCTGTTCGGCCTTGACCTTCTGGGCGATCTCGGCCTGGGCGACCGCCAGGGCCGTGATCTGGACCTGTGCCCGGAAGTTGAGCGAGTACGGGATGCGGACGGGCCGTCGGGTCGCCCGGGCCTGGGCATCCGCCTCCCGCTGCTTCTCCGCCTTGATCCGCTGGACGACGGGGGCGGTCCCCGCGGCCAGGCAACTCATCGTCCCGCCGCCGTTGATGGGCAGCGAAGCGCTCTGCGTGCAGCCCCCGCCGGACTGCCCGTTGACGCTCACCTGGGCCGTCATGGAGGCGTTGACCGTGCCGGACAGCTTGGCGCCGGGGGCGGCCGTCGTCGTGGTGACGACGTTCTCCGTGACGGTGCAGGACTCCGCGCAGTTCAGATTGCCGGTCTGGTTGAAGTTGAACCTGATACCGAGGTCGACGGCGCCGCCGAGGGTCTTGGTCTGGTCGATGAGGTCGTCGTACGCCTTGCCGACGTCATCGGGCGACATTGGCGTGAAGTCGACGTTGCCCAGGCCGATTTGGGGGGCGGAACCGGTGTGCGCGACGCCGGTCGGGCGCAGGGCGGCGGAAGCCAGCGCCGTACGGGTCGGGCCGCCGGACGACGAGCTTCCGGTCCTGGCGCCGCCGGACGCCAGCCGTACCACCTGGTAGGGCGGGGCGGCCGACACGGACAGCACACCGTCCGGTGTCGTGACGGACAACGCCTTCTTCGCGCCACCTCCGGCAGCGTCGGCTTTCGGAAAGTCATCGGCCTTGTCGAGTCCGGCCCACAGCCGTGCCGCGAGGGCGGCGGGGGAGCGCGGCACGTTCGCCAACGTGCTGGTCAGACGCTCCTCACCGGTGACCCACTTGCCTTCCAGCGCATCGGCCGAGACCCCGCTCGGCAGGTCGGTCAGCATGTCCTTCGGGGGCTTGACGTACGTCTTGCCGTCGACCGTCAGGACCGCGATGCGGCGTCCGGCGACGGTGATCGTTCCGCGTGCCTCGCTCCCGTCGGTGACGGTCAGATCCCACGTCGTGCCGTCGAGGGCGGAGCCGGTGTAGTGCGCCGCGGGCTCGCGGGCCAGGTTGTACACCGCGAGGTAGAACGGGGCGCGGTTCCCGTCCGTGTCCTCGGGGCTCTCGGGCCGTGCCGAGCGCCACAGCAGCGTGCCCGCGACGATCGCGAGCACCAGCCCGCACACCCCGACGGCCAGTACCCAAGGCCGCGCCCACCAGCTCTTCTTCGGCGGCTGGGGCGGTGGGCCCACGGCCGCCTGACCCCATCCGAGATGTCCCGCCGACGCCATCGGGTCGTGCGGGTACCCCCCACCGAGCTCCTCACTCATGCCTGGACTCCCCCGTGAATGTCCGACCTGTGGTCGTGAGCGATAGAACGTCAGTTTCCTTACGGAGGTGGAACTGTCAACCATCCGGGCCCGACACGGGCGAGTAATGGACAGCCGCCCGTGCCCGCGCCCGTGTCCGTGGTCGTGGCCGTATCCGTGGCGGCCAGGCCCCCGTGGGACCGTCCGCCTATGCGGAGAGTTCCTTGGCGATGCGGTCCAGCATGAATGCCGAGGATTCCAGGGCGCGTTCCTCCAGCGGACCGGCCACGACCGCTCCGGCCGCGACCGGTTCGGGCTGACCAGGTGGCTGCCGGCGGCCGCCTCGCAAGGCCGTGGTCCGCGGGAGGATATCGACGTGCGCGCGCCCCCTGTTGTTGACAAGCTGCGCTGGTGAATCGTGAAGAGATCTCTCGGATCGCCCATGCCGATCACCCGATCAAGTCCCCCCTCGACGACGCCTCGGTGCGGCAGTTGCTGGACCGCGGTCTCCCACGCGGCGACGAACGTGTCCTCGACCTTGGTTGCGGCGGCGGGGAGTGGCTCCTGCGGGCCCTGGCCACCCGCCCGCACCTGCACGCCGAGGGCGTGGACATCTCCGAGGACGCCCTGGGGCAGGCCCGCCAGGCAGCGGGCGACCTCGGCGTCCAGGACCGCCTCGTCCTCCACCACCAGCCGGCCGCGGACTTCGCTTCCGCGGAGCCGTTCGACCTGGTGATCAGCGTCGGGGCCGCGCATGCCTTCGGCGGTCTGCTCCCCACGCTCGCGGCGGCACGCAAGCACCTGGCTCCCGGCGGCCGGGTCCTCATCGGCGACGGATTCTGGGAGCGCACCCCTTCCCAGGAAGCCATCGAGATGCTCGGCGACTTCGCCGACCTGGCCACCACCGTGGACCGCGTCGCCGAGGACGGGTGGATTCCCGTTCACGGCCATGTCAGCACGCGCCAGGAGCTGGACGCCTACGAATGGGCTTGTTGGGGGTCACTGGCTTCGTGGGCTCTGGACCATCCTGCCGACCCCGACAGTTCGCACGCGCTCGCCACAGCCGCCACCCACCGCTCCGAGTGGCTGCACGTCTACCGCGACACCTGGGGTTTCCTGTCCCTGGTCCTGCGCCAGGCACCGGGCCACGCCTGAACCGGCCCGGACACCGAGCTCCGGCCGACGAGCCGACCAGCCGACAAGCCCGCTCCGCTGCGCGGTCCGGGAATCACGGTCTCATGGGACTGCGATTCCCAGGCTGCGCACGCCGGTTCTACGGCAAGGCGGCCGCGTTCGCATGACAGGAGGCGTCGAGGGACGTCGAGGGACGTCGAGGGACGTCGAGGGACGTCGAGGGACGTCGCGGGTGGTCGTGGGACGTGGCGGCACGTCGCCGGTGTGGGTGCGACAGATGAGAAGGGCGAGACGTCCTCCTCCGAGGCGTCCTCCGCTACCTGCGTTCAGCGATCAAGTGCAGCAGGGCCGCCACCCGCCGGTAGGGGTCGGTGCGGCCGGCGCGTTCCTCGCAGCGGAGCACGGCGTCGAGCGTCGCCGCGTCCGGCAGCGCCGCATCCGACGCGGCAGTGTCCGTGAACACCCGAACCCCGTACCACTGGCGCACGCTCAGCCCACGCCGGGCCAACGCCGCGGTGAGGTCCTCCAGACGATCGGCACGGGCCTGCACACCGATCCGATTGAGGTAGGACTGCCCCTCGAACGCCCGCTCGACGTTGTCCCAGTCAGCCAGCAGCCCCGGGCGCATGGCAAGGGCATCGCCGTTGCGCACCAGCAGGGAGACCATCCCACCCGGCGCCAGGACCTGCCCGACGGCATCCAACAGGGGACCCGGGTCCGGGAAGTACATCAACACGCCCTGGCACAGCACCACGTCGAAACTCGACGGCGCGAACGTGTCGGCCAACTGCTCGGCGTCGCCCCGGACCAGCCGTACCCGTGCGCCGACCTCCGCCGGTTCCGCGGCCACCGAGGCGCGGAAGTCGTCAAGGAGCCGGTCCGAGGCGTCCAGTCCGGTGACCGAGTGCCCGCGCCGGGCCAAGTACAGAGCCTGGGTGCCCTGACCGCAACCGATGTCGAGTACCCGTCGAGGTGGCAGGTCCGGCAGATGGGCCGCGAGCTGGCGCGACACCACCTCCTGCCGTACGACCTGCCGCAGCGTCCCCAAACGGGCTCGCCACTGCTCCTGCCCTGCCGAGAAGCCCATGTCCACGTCGCCTCCTCCATTGCCCGGTCGACGCGGAGCTTAGACGACCAGCTGTGCGCGGCCGACCGACTTGGTCACCTCAGCCTTCTCCTCGGCCTTCGAAGCTCCCCTGACCTGCCCGCCCGCGATCAGTCTTCCGCAGCACGCTCTCAGGGAATTCTCACCACTTCCTCATTCGGCGAATATGGTGGGCGCTCGCCGAGCACAGGCACCCTGGCTGCTTGTGTATCTCTCTGCCCCCTCGCACGGAAACGTGCCCGCACCTGCCTGGCATGCCGGTGTCTCGCTGCTGGACGGCTGGCTGCCGCTGACGATCCAGATCGCCGTCGGAGTACTGCTCGTCGTGGTCGTCGGTTGGCGTACCCGGCGTTGGAGAACCCTGTGGCTGCCGGTCGCCGCCGGTGTCGGACTGCTCGTCGCACTGCTGGCGATGTGGTACGTGAACGCCAACGCGCTCGCCACCGATCCGGCGCCGATGTCGCTGTGGGTGTGGATCGGGATCACCGCGGCGGCGCTGGCCGTCGCCGTGTTGGGCTGGCGGGGCGCACGCTGGTGGCGCCGGGTGCTGTCGGTGCCGGCGATCCCGCTCGGCCTGTTGTGCACGGGACTGGTACTGAACCAGTGGGTGGGCTACTTCCCGACCGTGCAGGAGGCATGGGCGCAGATCACCGCCGGTCCGCTGCCCGACCAGGTCGACGCCGCGCAGTTGGGTGCGTTGCAGGGCAAGGGGAGCACGATGACCACCGGTCGCCTGGTGGGGGTGAACATCCCCGACACGGCCAGTCACTTCGTGCACCGCGAGGAGTACGTGTACCTCCCGCCCGCCTGGTTCACCGGGGCCCACCATCCGCGCCTGCCGGTGCTGACGATGATCGGGGGCGAGTTCAACACGCCCGCCGACTGGATCCGCACCGGCGGGGCGATCTCGACCGTCGACTCCTACGCCAAGTCCCACCACGGGCAGGCACCGATCCTGGTGTTCGCGGACTCGGGGGGCAGTTTCAACAACGACACCGAGTGCGTCAACGGCCCGCGCGGCAACGCCGCCGACCACCTCACCGAAGACCTCCGGCCCTACGTCATCTCACACTTCGGCGCCTCGTCCGCCGCCGCTGACTGGGGGGTCGTCGGGTTCTCCATGGGCGGTACCTGCGCGGTCGATCTGGCCGTCATGCATCCGGAGCTGTTCAGCAGCTTCGAGGACATCGCCGGGGACGAAGGTCCGATCGTCGGCACCAAGCAACTGACCATCAAGGAGCTCTACGGGGGCAGCGCGGCGGCATGGGCGAAGTTCGACCCGCTGACCGTGATGGCGGGGCACGCCCGCTACACCGACACCGCGGGCTGGTTCGTCAACAGCAGCCCCGGCAGCGAGCCCGGCGGACGGGGCAAATGGGGCGGCCCGCACGCCAACGGCCGGGGTGGCACCGGCGGTCGGCAGGGCGGGCACCGGCACGGCGGCTCGATGACCCGCCCGGGCCCCACGGGCTTCGGCGGACGTGACATCCCCGGCGACGGAATGGGCGGCCAGGCGGCCGACGCGCAGAAGCTCTGCGCGGCCGCCGGCAAGAAGGGAATCTCCTGCACCCTGCACTACCAACCCGAAGGCCACACCTGGCAGTTGGCCGCCGCTTCCTTCTCGGAAGCCTTTCCCTGGCTGGCCGGGCACGTCCACACCCCGAACGCCCCGGCCGGCGCCTAGGTCGCATCCGGGCGATCGTGTGACTGGCGAGGCCACTCCTCCTTGCCCAGCTGATCCCGCCCGGTCCCCGGCCCATCGACCCGAGCTGACGCCGTCAGGCGATCGAGGTCTACGCCTTGCAGGCGAGGAGCTGGACCTCTTGGAACTGCCGCTGGTCGGTGGGCTTCGGCGCGATCACGGTGCGGGCTGTCTCAGTCAATCCGTGGTCGCGCAGGAGCGCGGCGAGACGGTCGGGGGACCAGCGGTAGGCCGTCACCACCGCATGGTCGTAGGCCTGTGTCTCCTGGTGGGGGCCTTCGGTGGCGGGGAAGTCGATCAACAGGTGCCCGCCGGGAGCCAGGACGCGGGCGATCTCGGCGAAGACGGCGGGCAGGTCCTGCGGCGGGGTATGGATGACGGACCACCGCGAGAGCACACCGCCCAGCGATCCGTCCGCGATGTCCAGCGCGGCCATCGAGCCGACCTCGAACCGAAGTCCGGGGTTGGCCTCGCGAGCGAGATCGACCATTACGGGGGAGGCGTCGACACCGAAGGCGTTCAGGCCCAACCCCTGCAAGTGGGCTGTGACGTACCCCGGCCCACAGCCGAGGTCTGCGACCTCGCCGTCACCGTTCGCCCGCACCAGCTCCGCGAAGGCGCTCAGGAGGGCGCGCTCCAGGGGGCGGTCGCGCAGGGAGTCGTGGAACAGCTCCGCGTAGGTGTGTGCGACGGCGTCGTAGGACTCACGGGTGGTACGGAGGGTCTGAAGTTCGGTCACCCGGAGACCGTAGCGGGTGGAGGATGCATGTGCTTCAACGATGAGCCGCTCGGTCACGGCCCACAGTTGGCCGCCGGTACGAGGGGTCGGCTGGGCTCTGCCCCTCCTGCGAATACGGCGACATCATCGTTGCGGGCACTGCTCCGCGCGGCGCAGTCACCCCGAGACGGGCATGACCAGCGTCTTCACGAAGTCGACGGCCCCTTCCCGCTGGTAGAAGCGCAGGGCGCCCTCGTTGCCCGCGATGACCGGCGAGCGGCTCCTGCAGCCATTCGAGGTACTGGCCCCGCCGCAGACGCCACGAGTCCTCGGGCGAACGCACCGCACCGAGAACCGTCAGGTGTGCCGCCTCCCGGCTGTGGTGGACCAGGAGCTGCCCCCGCAGGCGCTCCAGGCAGTCCACCTCGGAAGAAGCCAGGACGTCGATCACGGGATTCATGCCGGGAAGCGTAGCCAGCGAAGGCTCCGCGGCTCCAACCGATTACCTGGTCAACGCTGCCTTCGCCGCCCGGCGCGAGGGCTGGAGGGATGCGGGCACCGCCTGCGCGCCCGACAGTCGAAACCCGGTCAGCCCAGCGATGCGCTCGCCGCGCGCAGCTCGTCCAGAGCCGCCAGGACGTAGCCGGCGAGCTCGTCCTTGGAATCACGGTCGCCCTCGGACCATTCGGCGTAGCCCCGTTTGAAGGCGAGGAGGCCCAACTCGCCCGCGAGAGCCGCTGTCGGATCGGGTACGCCGCGGGCGACCAAAGCGGTTGTCATCGCGGCCCCGAGGCTGATGCTCTTGAGGGCGTCACGCTCTTGAAGCTCGATGCTGGCAGCGATGGCAGCCTTCAGGCGAGGGGCCAACTCGCGATTCATGGGGCCCATCGTGCTCGACGCGCGCTGGAGACCGGCGGCGACCGCCTTGAGTGGGCTGGCGTTTCCGGGCGCCTCGGCGATCCCCTCGGCCAGCAGCCGGCACAGCGTCTCCTGTCCGGCCACCAGCAGCTCTCGCTTGTCGGGGAAGTGCCGGAAGAAGGTGCTTTTGGTGACCCCGGCGCGCTCGGCGATCTGTGTGACCGTCGTGGCGTCGTACCCCTGCTCGGTGAACAGGTCCACAGCAGCCATGACAAGGCGTTCGCGTGCGCCTGGTTCCCATCGAGCCATGGCCTCATCATACGTGATGGGACTCTTGTCCCGTCACTGCGCTACAGTGAAGTGACGGGACAAGAGTCCCATCACTTGACGGGAGAGCTCCATGCACGTCTTTGTCACGGGTGGCACCGGTCTGATCGGTTCCGCCGTCGTCGCCGAACTGCTCGGCAACGGCCACAGCGTCCTCGCACTCGCCCGCTCCGACGCCTCCGCGCTGGCCGCCGAGGCGGCCGGCGCCCAGCCCCTCCGGGGAGGTCTCGCCGATCTGGACGTCCTTCGCTCCGGCGTCGCTCGGGCCGACGGGGTGATCCACCTGGCATTCGCCAACGACTTCAGCAGCCCCGACGCGCTCGCCAAGGCAGTCGCCGAGGAAAGTGGCGCCCTCGCGACCCTCGGCGAGGAACTCGTCGGCAGCGACCGGCCCTTGGTCACCTGCTCGGGTACGCCCCAGGTGCCGAGCCGTGCCTCCACCGAAGCCGACCCTGTGCTGACCGACGGGCCGGTCGGTGGTCGTGGCCGCGCCGTCACGGCGGTCCTGGGCCTGGCCTCGCGCGGAGTCCGGAGCACGGCCGTACGCCTGCCGCGCACGGTGCACCACCAGGGCAACGGCGGATTCGCCGGGCTGCTGGCCGACATCGCCCGCCGGACCGGAGTGTCCGGCTACCCGGGCGACGGCGCACAGCGCTGGCCGGCCGTGCACGCGCTCGACGCGGCAGTTCTCTTCCGGCTCGCCCTGGAGCAGGCGGAAGCCGGTACCTCGTGGCATGCCGTGGCCGACGAGGGAGACCAGGTGCGTGACATTGCCGCGGTCATCGGCCGACGGCTGGGCCTGCCGGTCGAGTCGGTCCCACCGGAGACCTACGGCCCTCTCGGCCCGATCTTCGCGAGCGACCAGCCCTCGTCCAGCGCCCACACCCGGCAGGCGCTGGGCTGGGAGCCGAAGCACCCGCGCCTTCTGGAGGACCTGGAGAACATCCAGCCCTGACCGGCGGCCGGGAGGCTTCCCACCTCATCGTCGGCAACCAAGCCCGCTGCCGCCGGGCCGCCACCCGCGTGGCAGCAACACGCCCCCGCACTGTCGACATGCCCGTGGCGAAGGCGGGTTTCCACGGCATCGCCGGCGGTGCGGCAATTCACGTCCACAACCAACAGGAGGTCCTGTCATGACGGCAGTTGTCTTCGGCGCTCGCGGTAACGTGGGCCGTCACGTGTGCGATGGCCTGCTGGCCGCCGGTGAGCAGGTCAGAGCAGTCAGCAGAACCCCAGCCGCGGGTTTGACACCCGGGTGGGAAGCAGTCGCCGCCGACCTGGAACATCCCGAGACGCTGACCGCAGCGCTCGACGGCGCCGACAAGCTGTTCCTGTACGGAATGCTCGACCCCCAGAAGCCCTACGACATCGAGAAGGTCGTTGCGACGGCCACAGCCGCGGGGATCGGGCAGGTGGTCCTGCTCTCGTCGGTGTCGGTCCTGGACCTCGATGCCGACCACCCGGTCCCCCGCCTGAACCGCACGATCGAGCAGACCATCCAACGGTCCGGCATGGACTGGACGTTCCTCAGGCCGGGGACCTTCGCGACCAACACCCGCACCTGGTGGGCCGAATCGATCCACACCGACAACGTCGTCCGCCTTCCCTATCCGCTCGCACAGTCGGCACCGGTGCACGAGAAGGACATTGCGGCGCTCGCGGTGACCGCCCTGACCGAACCGGGCCACGCGCACCAGGCCTACACCGTCTACGGGGCAGAGTCCCTGACCCTGCAACGGCAGGTCGAGCACATCGGCGAGGCCCTCGGCCGCCGCATCCGGATTGAACACGTCTCCGACGAGCAGGCTCGCGCGGAAGTGGGCAGAACAATGCATCCGGTCCTGGCCGAGGCGATCGTGAGTCAGTGGGCCGCCGCCAACGGCGTCCCGGTCCTGACCTCCGTCATCGCCGAAAAGATCACCGGCGCGCCGGCGCACACCTACGCCCAGTGGGCCGTCGACCACGCCGACGACTTCCGCTGAGCCCGTCGTTGACCTGCGGTGTCGGTCGTGCCGGTGAGAACCCTGTCACCAGCCGCACATGATTGGGCGGTTGCGTCCGGCGCCGTGCCGCAGCCGGTGCAAGGTCCAGCCGCTCTGGAGTACCGGCCGGCACCGTATTAGCTGGGTGTTAGCGGAGCGGCAGCCTGGCGATAGCGGCCCCGACCAAAGTGGGTGACGTACCGAGGAGACAACGACACACACGCCCCCGGGGGGACCCGAAATGAGCTCCAACGCCACTGCCCGCACCGCTCGTCGCCGCACCCTGCGCGTTGCCGCCGCGGTCCTGACCGCAGGCGCCGCCCTGTCCCTGACCGCCTGCTCCGGCTTGGACACCAATGGCGCGAAGCCCGCGGGCCAGACGGGTGCGAGCACGGGTACGGACTCGGGCACGGCCGCCGAATCCAGCGGCGCGGGCTCCTCCACCGGAACGCAGGGCGCCGATACCCAGGCAGGCAAGTCGAAGTCCGGCTCCGGCACCTCCGCCCCCTCCCGTGCCCACTCCGGGGGCGGCACGGCGCAGGGCGGGGGGAAGGCCAAGTTCTGCCGCACGAGTGACCTGACCATGGAGGCCGTGGACAGTTCGCCCGACCAGAAGGTGGGCGAGATCACCGTCCAGATGACGAACACGGGCGGGAAGACCTGCTCGGCGGCGGGCTTCGCGGGTGTCGACCTGAAGGACGCCGACGGCACCTCCGCCCCGGTGCACCGCGGCGGCGAGGTGCCCCGCATCACCGACCTGAAGCCCGGTGACACCGCCACCTTCAGCATCTCGTACAAGGTCGACTTCAGCGGCAACAGTCTCGCCAACCCGACGAACATCATCGTGACGCCGCCGAACGAGACCCACAGCGTGTCCCTGAAGTGGCCCGCGGACGCGCTGAAGCTGGGCGGCTCGTACGACGACAGCATCAAGGTCCACCCGGTCGGCATCGCCAACTGAGTTGATGCGAAGTCCCCTGGACGCACCGCTGAGCAGACTCCCCAACTGGAGGACCAGGACCGTCCGGAGCCTCGTACGGCACCGCCCCCGATCCGTGAAAGCGGAGTCGGGGGCGGTGTCTGTGCAGGGGGCCGGTCAGCGAGCCGGATCGCACCGGTAGAGGGTTTGGGTGGTGTTGCCCTCCGCGGCAGGTGCGGTCGCCGGGGACTGCCTGCCGCCGTAGGCCGATGCCGGGACGCGGGTGCAGCTGGACCGTACCCAGTCGGTGATCCGGGTGGCGGAGGTCGTGCCTCCACCACCGCCGCCGCCGAACATGGCGCCCATGCCGCGGCCGCCACCGAGCAGGACGTAACGCACCTTGCCCGAATCGACCAGCTGACGGAACCGGGCCTTGGTGGGGAAGGGCACCTGGCCGCTGAAGCCGCCCAGGGGGAGGACATGGGCGCCCGTGGCGAGGATGTACGGGGACGCGTTGTTCCAGCCGTTGGTGGCGAAGAGGTACTCGGCCGAGCCCCGGTGGGCGGTGGTGTAGGCGAGCAACTTGCCTTGGTTGGCGGTGAGTTGGCCGTCGGAGTCGCCGAATCCGCCCTTCATGTGCCCACCGCCTGGCAGCTTCGCCGAGCCATGGCCGCCATGGCCGCCGCGTGTGCCGGACGGACCGACCGCGCCCATGGAAGAGCTGCCGTACGCCGGGTTGAAGACCTGCACCGCCCAGGCGCTCGGCGCGAGGAGCACGGCGGCGAGTGAGGCGGCGAGACCGGCCAGGGCGAGCCGTCGGCCGTGCCGGGGGCCGCCCGGGCGGGCGAGGGCCAGCAGGACGACGGCGACCAGCCCCAGCACGCCCACCGCCGGCGCCAGCCACGGCAGGAAGGACGGGAACTCGGCGGCGAGGCAGGCACCCCACGCCGCCGTCGCGGCGACCGCGCCGGGCAGCACCCAGGCGCGGCGCCCACCGGTCCGGTACGCGTGCCACAGCAGAGTGATGCCGCCGCCGGTCAGCGCGGCGAGCGGTACCGCGATGACGCCCATGTAGTACGTGTGGCCGCCGACGCTGCCTGCGCTGAAGACCAGGAAGTACGTGGTCAGCCAGGTGCCCCAGAGGACGAAGCCCGCGCGGAGCCGGTCCGTGCGCGGCCTGCCCCGGCGCCAGAGCAGGCCGCAGACGAGGGCGATGGCGGCGAACGGGTAGAGCCAGCCGGTCTGCGACGCGAGCGACGAGCCGAACATCTTCGACCAGCCGTCCTGGCCATCGCTGCCGAAGCCGCCGCTTCCACCGCGATGGGCCTGGGCGGACATGTGGGCGGAGCCCGTCCACTGCCCGACTTGTGTGCCGGGTGTGCCGGGTGTGCTGTGTCCGCTGTGTGTACCAGGAGTGCCGGGAGTGGCGCTGCCGTCGGCGGTCCGCGGGTGGGGGGCGCCGCCGCGAGGTGCGCCCGCGCCTCCGCTCGACCCGGCGCCGTACGACGCACCCCCGGCATGGGCCCCGGAACGGCCCCCGGCGTTAGTCCCGTCCTGGCCCCCGGCATGACCCGAGCCGTGGCCCCCACCGCCCCGCGTCGCACTGATGCTGCCGGTGGAGGCGGCGCTGATGCCCAGGGACGCGAAGCGGTTGAGGAAGTTGTAGCCGACCACCATGCTGAACGCGGAGTTGTTCGTGGTGCCGTCGACGTACGGCCGGTCCTTGGCCGGGGTGAGGGCGACGGCCACCATCCACGAGGCGGAGACCGCGGTCATCACCACCGTGGCCAGCCCGAGGCGCACCAGCCGCTTCCGCAGGGGGACCGGTGCCGAGATCAGGTACACCGCGGCGAGCGCGGGGAGGACCGCCCACGCCTCCAGCATCTTCGACTGGAAGCCGATGCCGACCCAGACACCGGCCATCACCAGCGGGCGCAACCGGCCGTCCTCCGCCGCGCGTTGGGTGGCCTCGGCCGCGAGCAGCACGCACAGGGTGAACAGCGGGTCCTCGACGGCGGTGCGGAACAGTCCCACCGACACCGGCGTCAGCAGGAACGCGCCGCTGGCGATCAGCGCCGCGTTGTCACCGGCCCAGCGGCGCACCACCCGGTACAGGACCAGAAGGCTCGCCACCCCCTCCAATACCTGAGGAAGCGTCAGCGCCCAGGGATGGAAACCGAAAATCCGGGCAGAAATCGCCTGCGGCCACAGGAATCCCGGCAACTTATCGAGGGTGATGGAATTGCCGGGATCAAAGGAACCGTAGAAGAACGCCTTCCAGCTCTCCGTCATACTGCGCGCGGCGTTCGCGTAGAAGGTGTGGTAATGGCTGTGGTTGATCCCCCACGCGTAGAGCACGGCGGCGAGCACGGTGATGACCAGCAGCGCAGGTCGCGCGTATGCAGGCTGCCCCACCGGTGATCGCCAGGGCGCGCGCCGGGCGGTGGCGCCGGTGGGGGAGGTTCTGTCGAGGACTGTCGTAGCCATGCGCAGCAGTCTTGGGCATGTTCGAGGCGGGTCGAGCCGTCGTCGGCTGTTCCAAGGGATTTCTCATCGGTTGCGGGGAAATTCTTTACCGACCTGATCCCGGCTTTAATCCGCGCAGTGGAATTCATTACCCGTGCCGGACGACGCGCGGGAACGCTGCTCAAATCACCGTTCGACGTCCTATTTCACCCACGCTCGGCCGCGACGATCAAGAAGTTGGGCAGCTGGACATAGCTCTCGATACGGGGGGTGGTCTGCTCCGTATCCCGGGCGACGCGGGGGCTGAGGCCGGGTTCTCCTCCAGGCGCCTGCGGTAGCGTCACCGCACCGCCTCCTTCGTGGCTCCGGCCCCGTACGTGCCGACCAGCAGGGTCAGCCGACTCAGTTCCTCGATGCACTCCAGCCGCTTGCGGGCCTCTTCGAGGTCGCGCCCCCAGGTGGTGACGCCGTGCCGTTCGATGAACAGGGCGGGCGGAGCGTCGGCCCCCGACTCGTCGAGATAGGCCGACACGTCCTCGGCGATACGGGGCGCCTCGGGCCGGTTGGCGAAGACGGGAACCGTGACGAGCCGCGGATCGGCCACCCCTAGTCCCTTGGCCAACTCCCAATCGGTGAAGGTTACTTGGCCCATGGGGCCCGCCGCGCCGGCCAGGTTGGCGAGCGCCATGGAATGCGGCGCGTGGGCGTGGACGACCGCTCCGCACGAGGGCAACTGCCGGTAGACGGCCAGATGGATGGCGGTCTCGGCCGGGGGCCATTCGCTCTCGCCGAGCAGTGGGAGCCCCTGCTCGGGTTCGACGACGACGACGTCGTGGTGGGACATCGTGCCCTTGCTCAGGCCGCCGGCCGTGATCACGACGGCATCGCCGCTCCGTACCGAGATGTTTCCCGACGTTCCCGGCATCCAGCCGCGCCGGTAGAGGCCGCGGTAGGCCGCGGCGAGGTGCGCTCGCTGCAGTTCGACGTCCTCGCCGATGACTACTGGCTTCATGGGTGCTCTCCTCGTGAGGCGGTGGGCTGGTGTGCGGGGATGGGCCGCGGTGCGTCGACGGGTATCGGGGCGAGGTGCGCGGCCCCCGGCCTTTCGTGAGCGCTGGGGCTGCACCAGGTCGACGCCTCCCACGCAGACGGCGATCCCGAAGCCGCTCACCAGGCTGATGGCGTCACCGAACATGAAGAAGCCCCAGGTCAGCGTCGTCAATGTCAGGTATACAGACCGGTATAGCTACTGACGTAACCATACCGGTCCGTGTACCGTCAAGACATGACTGGCGACAGTGGGACAACCGGCCGGGGCGGGAAGCGGCGCGGTGCGCAGCACCTGACTCCCGCCGGTGTGAAGATCCTCGAAACGGCCTCTCGACTCTTCTACGAGCAGGGGATTCGCGCCGTCGGCGTAGAGGCGATCGCGGAGGAGGCAGGGGTCACCAAGAAGACGCTCTACGACCGTTTCGGTTCGAAGGAGGATCTGATCCTGGCCTACCTGCGTGCCCGCGACGGGCTGTGGCGCTCCACGCTCGTGGAGTACGTCGACGAGCGCGACGGAGCCCCCGAGGAAAAGCTGCTGGCCACCTTCGACGCCCTGCGCGCATGGATGCGTGAGCGCAATCCGCGCGGTTGCGCATTCGTCAACGCCTACGTCGAACTGCCCGCCGACCACGCCGGACAGGAAGTCGCCCGCGAGCAGAAGGCATGGCTGCTGGCGTATTTGGAGGACCTCGCCACCGAAGCCGGCGCCGACGCCCCCGGGAAACTGGCCGGCCAACTGCTCATCCTGCACGAGGGCGCCTGCATCGCGAACTCCATGCAATCGGTCGACGAGGCCGCGGAGCGCGCCCAGGAGATGGCCGCGGTACTCATCGAGAAGTCTCTGGCCCCACGATCCGTCACATCCTGAGGTCGGCCCCGAGAGGCAGCCGGAGGATCCCGTTCCGGCGTAGCGGCTCCGGCGCTCGGCGTCGTGAGCCGAGGCGTGCCAGGCCGGTCGATCCGGGCCCGGTCTTCGGCAATCCGCCCGGTCGAGGTGGTGCGGAGCCACCTCAACCGGATCAGACGGCGATCGGCTTGCGGTAGCGGACGTACTCGTTCCGGCGCCGGAACCCGACGCTTTCGTAGAGGTCGTAGGACCGGTACGGATTCGCGGTCCCGGTGTACAGCCGAGCGGTCCGGGCGCCGTGCTCGCGCAGGCATCGCAACCCGCTCAGCAGCAGAGCCGGGCCGAGCGATGCAGGGCCGCTGCCGCCGTTCACGTCCATGTCAGGGCCCCACGCTCCGTCGGATATGCGGTGTCCTCGATCACGGAAGCGTAGGCTGCGCGGCGCAGGCGGCGGAACTCGTTTTCTGTGGCATGACGTTCGTCCGCCGGCTCCGCACGTGACCGCCCGGACGGAGCCTAGCCGTTCATGACCATATTGGTGCCGTCGAGCCTGGGGTTGAAGAACGCGTAGTCGTACGACCCTGTTGCCGAGGTGCCGTCGTGGGGTGCGGCGCTTGCCGGAGTCGTGAAAACGCCGAGTACTGCGAGAGTTCCCAGAATGACAGCTGCGACGCGGTGCATGTGATGCGCCTCTCCGAGAAGGTGCTGAGGTCGCGCTCAATCTGCCCGAAACGCTCTGCCCGTATGCGCCGTGTCCCTCGTCTGGCGGTTGCCGGGCTGATGCCTCGTCACCTCGGCAGTGTCCGGTTTGCCTGCCTGGGCGGCACGTCCGGACCGCAACCACGCGGTCCGGACGCAGCTGCCTAGCTCAGCGTCTTCAGCGCCGCCGCGTCGTACGGCTTCAGCTCCGCGAACCGGTCGGCCAGGACCTTGGCCGCCCACTGCGGGTCCTGGAGCAGGGCGCGACCGACCGCGACCAGGTCGAACTCGTCGCGCTCCAGGCGGTCGAGGAGGTTGTCGAGGCCCTGGACCGGGGCTCCCTCGCCCTGGAAGGCGCTGACGAAGTCGCCGTCGAGGCCGACCGAGCCGACGGTGATGGTGGGCTTGCCGGTGAGCTTCTTGGTCCAGCCCGCCAGGTTCAGGTCCGAGTCGTCGAACTCCGGGAGCCAGTAGCGGCGGGTGGAGGCGTGGAAGGCGTCGACGCCGGCCGCGGCGAGCGGCGCCAGGATCGCCTCCAGCTCTGCCGGGCTCTCGGCCAGTCGCGCGTCGTAGGCATCCTGCTTCCACTGCGAGTAGCGGAAGAGCACCGGGAAGTCGGGCGAGACGGTCTCGCGGACCGCGGCCACGATCTCGGCGGCGAACTTCGTACGGGCCACCGGGTCGCCGCCGTATCCGTCGGTGCGGCGGTTGGTGCCGGCCCACAGGAACTGGTCGAGGAGGTAGCCGTGGGCGCCGTGCAGTTCGACGCCGTCGAAGCCGATGCGCTCGGCGGCCGCGGCGGCCTCGGCGAAGGCGCCGATGACGTCGTCCAGGTCGCGCCGGGTCATCGCCTTGCCGGTGCCCTCGGTGCCGTCGACGCGGATGCCGGAGGGGCCGACGGCCGGGGCGTCGGCGAAGGGCGGCTCGCCCTGCTTGCGCACCATGCCGATGTGCCACAGCTGCGGCACGATGGTGCCGCCCGCCGCGTGGACGGCCTCGGCGACCTTCGCCCACCCCGCCAGCTGCTCCTGCCCGTGGAACCGCGGCACACGGTCGCTCTGCCCGGCCGACTCGTGGCCGACGTAGGTCCCCTCGGTGACGATCAGGCCCACGCCCGCGGCGGCGCGGCGGGCGTAGTACGACTGCACGTCCTCGCCGGGTACACCGCCCGGGGAGAACATGCGCGTCATCGGGGCCATCACGATGCGGTTCGGGACGGTCAGGCCGTTCAGCGCGACGGGCCGGGACAGGATCTCGGCCGCGCGGGAGCTGGAGGACGCTGTGACGGTCACGGGGGTACTCCTCGTAGATACCGGAAGGCTTGGGCGCACGCCGTGCATGCGTGTAGTTGCCAACTGCACCGGTCGGGTCGGCATTCCTGCTGTTCGGCGAGGTGGGCTGTGACCCTGGACACGCGCCCCGAGTCAGGGGGCGGTCGGTGGTCCCGCAGTCGGTGGGCGGCGCCGTGGTCGGCTGTCCGGACACCGTCCCGCCCCGGTTCGTGCGCCGTAACCAGGGGCGAAGCCGGTCGGGCCCCGGGCTCCGATCAGGTGATTCGCCGTCCCGTACCGGACGCCCGCAGGTGCGGGTGGACAGGCTTCCACTGTCATGGTCGACGACGAAGGGACTGTCCTGTGTTGAACCCGTCTCGCCTCGCTGCGGCTGCGCTGCTGGCCGCGCTTCCCGTGGTGGGGCTCGCCGCCACGGCCGCGCCGGCCCACGCCGCCGCACCCGTTCCCGCCCAGCAGCAGCCCACGGACGGCCACGATGACGGCCTCTTCGGGGGCGCGCGGAACCTCGGCGGCGGTTCCTCCGGTATGGGGGACCGGCTCCTCGGGGGGTTCGGCGGCCGCGACTCCACGGGGTTCGGCGACCGCGGCTCCATGCTGGGTGGCCTCGGCTGACGTGCTTGCGGGCCGAGGGGCTGACTGCGCGCGGATCGCGCGCAGTCAGCCCCTCGGTCAGTCAGCCGGCCAGTCAGCCGGTCGGTGTTCGGAGCGATGGTGTTCCCCGTGGTGATCCCGGCCGATGGCCGAGCCGTCGGGCGGGGTCGTCGGGCGGGGCTATTCCGACGGCTTCCGTCCCCACGCGGAGATCAGCGGCGCCGTCGCGGTGTCGAGGTGCCCGGACCCGATGTTCGCGAGGTGCTCCTCGATCTCCTCGGCCGTCGCCAGCCCGCCCTGGATCAACCGGTCGCGGATCTGCCGTACGGTCGCGGCCTCCAGCGCACTTCCGGCCGGAGAAGTGATCGGGAAGTACGCGTCGGCCTCGACATCGGCCAATCCGGCCGTGCGCAGCAGCCGGGGGAGTGTCCGCCCGAAGGCGAGTTGTGCGCCCCGCTCCGCGAGCAGCGCGCGGAAGCCGCGCCGGATCCGGTTCGCGAGCTCCTGCTCAGGGCCGTACTCGTCGGGGCAGGCCAGCGGCTGCAGCGCCGGATCGGCATCCTCGACCAGCAGCCATCCGCCGGGCCGCAGCGCCCGCACCATGGACCGCAGTGCGGCCTCGCGCTCCGGCACATGCACCAGGACGAGCCGCGCGTGCACCAGGTCGAACGGCCCCTCGGGCGCCTCGTCGGCGCCCACGTCGTGCCGAACCACCTCGTACGGCGCCCCGGCCTGCGGCATCCACGACGTATCGAGGTCGGTGGCCAGCACCCGGCCCTTCTCCCCGACCCGCTCGGCCAGCCAGGCGGGCACGCTCGGGCCGCCCGCCCCGACCTCCCAGCAGTTCCACCCGCCCGCAACGCCCAGCGCCCGCAGCCGCCGGAACGTCACCGGGTCGAACAACTCGGCCAACGCCGTGAACCGCTGCCCGGCCTCGGCCTGTTGATTGTCGAGCAGATACCCCTTGCCGGGCTCCCCGGCCACCTCGTAGTCCGTCACCGCCCGAAAATAACAGGGGGGTGATCCGCGATCCGTGGAAGGGATGCCGGTGCACGGTCCGAGGCCGTTGTCCGGTCCCGGACGGGGGCCGGGTGCGGGGGTTGGGGCGTCCGTTGCGGATCCGGTGGTGTCGTCGTCCTGGTGGCCGGGACCCTGGCGATCACCGTCTCCGCGCCGTGGCTGATCGCGTCGCGCGGGCACGGTGGTTTCCGCCTGCTGTCCCAGCTGGCGGGCGTGACCTCCTCCGGGCGGCAGGTTCTGGTGCTGACGGGGCTGGTCGCGGCGGCGGTGACCGTGTGCCTGGCGCGGGTCACCGCCAAGGGCGCCGGTCCGCTGCCGCAGGAGGCCGCCCCGGCGCGCGCCGCCCGCCTGGCCGCGACCGCCGGGACCGCGATGGTCGCACTGTCGCTGGTGGTCCTCTCGTACCAGTCGGTTGCCGCTGCCCTCCAGGCGGTGTCCCCGAACATCGGGCTGCTCTCCGAACCGGGCGACCTCCTGCGGCAGTGGCTGCTGCTCGGTGGTTGGGCGGGACCGGGGGGTACGCCGCTCGGTGACTGGCTCCTGTACCGCGCCGCCGACGGGCTGCTGCTCGTCGTGGTGTGGTGGGCACTGCGGCGGCTGCCCGGACTGCTCACCCGGGCCACGGTCCCGGCGATGGCGGTGGGCGCGGTCTGCGCGACCGTCCTCGGGCTGCTGGCGAGCCAGTTGCTGCGGATGGCGATGGACGGCGCGCGCCTGCACGGGGGCCTGCTGCGCCTGTCCGCCGGCATCGGGGAGGGCGTCCCGGCCGCCCTGACGTGCGGACTGGTGGCGGGGGTCGCGGCTGCCGTGACGCTGCGGACGGCCGGCGGCCGGGCGGGGACCGCCGAGGCCGCGCCCTCTCTGCCGGGCCCCGCCCGTTCCTGACAGGAGGGGCCGGGCTGTGTGGGGCACGGCGGGGGGTCCGTGACTTGCGCGCGGCCGGGGCCGTCCGGCCGGGCCGGCGTCACGGCGTTCCGGGGAATCCCCGGGTGTGCCAGGTCCCGCCGTTCCGGGTGACGGCGAACGCCTCGTGTCCGTCGAGCCCCTCCAGCCAGTCCCGGGCGTCCGGACCCATCGCGAAGGCGGCCGTGGCGTAGGCGTCGGTGGTGGTGAGGTCGGTGCCGACGACGGTGAGCGAGGCGAGGCTGGTGACGGGGGTGCGGGTGCGGGGGTTGAGGATGTGGGCGCCGCGTTCGGCGGTGCCCGAGGTGGCGACGGCCAGGTCGTGTCCGGTGACGACGGTGCACAGTTCGCCCGGGCGGTGCGGGTGGGCGATGCCGACGCGCCAGGGTACGCCGGGTGCCGTCCCGCCGCCGAGTTGGAGGTCGCCGCCGCCGTTCACGCAGGTGTGGTGGGCGCCGGCGGCCCGCAGGATGTCTGCGGCGCGTTCGACCGCCCACCCTTTGACCAGTCCGGTCGGGTCGAGGCTGCCGTCGGCGGTGCTGCTGAACCAGCCGTCGGTGGCGCGCTCCACCTGCTCGCAGAGGTCGAGGACTTCGCGCACCTCCGCGGGGCATGCGTCGAGCGCCGTCGTGCCGCGTGCCAGTCGGCTGACGGCGCTGTCGGGACGGTAGGTCGAGAAGACCGCGTCGACGTGGTGGAGCCAGGCGACGGCGTCGGCCAGGGCGGAATCGATGGCGGGGGTGCGGGTGTCGCGGATGTCGAACGAGAAGACCGTGCCCATGGCCCGCTCGACGTGGCGCAGTCCGCGGCGGGGCTCAGGCACCGGCCTGGTCCAGGGCGCTCTGCAGCGAACGGATGTAGCCGGCGCTGGTGTAGCTGGCGCCGGACACCGCGTCGATGCCGGCGCCGTGCGCGCTCAGCGCCTCCTGTGTCAGGCGCGGCAGGGCGTAGGTGGCGATCTCGCGGTCGCGGCCGTTGTCGGACGGGGCCTGCAGCACCTTGACGGCCGTCAGCCGGCCGGCGTTGACGGTGGCGGCGACCTGCACGGTGCCGTAACGGGTGCTGACCGGGGCACCGGTGTACGTGCCGTTGGCCGGATGCGCGCCGTGCGGTGAACGGCCGGTGGGCGCCGGGGACGGTGGGGTGCCGCCCTGGGCCAGGTCATCTGTCAGGCCGGCGGGCTGGTGCGGTTTGAGGGAGAGCAGGAGGACGACCAGTGCGCTGGTCGACGCTGCGGTCAGTACGGCTCGGCGCACGGTGGCTCCTCAGAACTCGAACGATTCGTGGTGGATGCGGTGCCGGGGCACACCGGCCCCGCGCAGGGCGCGTCGGGCGGCGCTGGTCATGCCGGGCGGACCGCACAGGTACACCTCGTGGTCGGCCAGGTCCGGGATCAGCTGCTTGAGGGCGCGGGCGGTCAACGGCGCGGCGTACCCGGCCGGTTCGTCGACGGAGTAGTGCACGGCTCTGCCGCGGGCTGCCGCGACGGCATCGAGTTCGGCGCGCAGGGCGAGGTCCTCCGGGCGCCGCGCCCGGTAGACGAGTGTGACGTCGCCGGGGAGGGTTTCGAAGAGCGTGCGCAGCGGGGTGATGCCGACGCCGCCCGCGAGCAGCAGCACCTTGGCCGACCGGCGCCGGGCCTCGGTGAAGGCGCCGTAGGGGCCTTCGGCCCAGACCCGGGTGCCCGGCCGCAGTCGCGCCAGGGCCGCGCTGTGCCCGCCGGCGTCCTTCACGGTGATGCGCAGCCGGTGGGGGAGTGGCGGGGCGGAGAGCGAGTAGGGGTTGGCGGTCCACCACAGGCCCGGTGCCAGGAAGCGCCAGCGGAAGAACTGGCCCGGCCGGGCGCCGAGTTCGGTCAGCCGCTCCCCGGTGAGGTGTACCGACACCACGCCCGGGGCCTCCGGGCGAACGTCGGCGACCCGGAGCCGGTGGCGCAGCGACCGCCGTACCGGGTCCACGAAGCGGTACCAGATGATCAGCATCGCCACGGCTCCGTACAGGGCGTACCAGGCGAGTTGGGCGGGCCGCCGGCCCACGAAGTCGGCACCGTTGGAGAGCTGGTGGCCGAAGGTGAGGAAGACGGCCAGGTAGGTGGCGAAGTGGAGGTAGTGCCAGGTCTCGTAGCTCATCCGGCGTCGGGCGGCGCGCGCCGAGAGGACGCCGGTGCCGACCAGCAGGAGGAAGCCGGCGGTGGCCTTGAGCATGTCCGGGTAGTCGAGGACGAGGGTGGTCGTCTCGTGCAGGACGTCGCTCTGCGAGGTGAGGGTGTAGCCCCAGATGATCAGCAGTGTGTGGGTCAGTACCAGCGAGAGGGTGTAGCGCCCGCCCGTGGCGTGCCAGCGCGCGAGCCGGTCGGTGCCCAGGGTGTGGTCGAGCAGCGGGACGCGGGCCATCAGCGCGACGAGCACGGCGCAGGCGTACCCGGCCAGCAGACCGGTGATCCGGCCGGCGCCCGTCAGCCAGCCCGCCGGTCCCACCACGGACGCCGTGCCGGTCCACCACAGGGCCAGGACACCGACCGCCCCCGCCCCGATGACGCCCTGCGCCAGCAACGGAGCCGCGGACGCCAGCCGGCGCGGCCAGGCACCGCCATGGGCACTGCGGCGGGTGTGCGAGATGGTGCTCATGGGTCGTTCCTTCCGTGGTCGGCGCCAGCGTCGCAGCGCAACCTCTGAAGAACCTCTGAGTGACGACCCGCCGCACGATTCACAGGAAACTCAGAGCCGGCTCATACCCGCACACACCCGCACGGGAGGGATGCTGGAGTCACCATGCACACTCACCGCCCCCCTTCCCCCTTGCACAGCGCCGACGGCTCCCCGGTACGCGTCCTCGTGATCGACGACGAGCCGGACCTCACCGAAGTGCTCTCCGGAGCCCTGGCGGGCGAGGGCTGGGAGGTCCGCAGTGCGGCCGACGGCGCCTCCGCGCTCGCGGTAGCCAGGACCTTCCGCCCGCACGCCGTCGTCCTGGACTGGATGCTGCCCGACATCGACGGGCTGCAGGTGCTGCGCCTGCTGCGCAAGGAACTGAAGACGGTCTGTGTGCTCTTCCTCACCGCACGTGACGCCGTCGAGGACCGGATCGCGGGCATCACCGCGGGCGGCGACGACTACGTGACCAAGCCGTTCAGCCTGGAAGAGGTGCTGGCACGGCTGCGCGGTCTGCTGCGCCGGGCCGGTATGGCGCACGAGCCGGAGGGCGACGGCGACCAGCTCGTCGTCGGGGACCTGGTCATGGACGAGGAGGCCAGGGAGGTCGTCCGCGACGGCGAACTGATCGAACTCTCCCGCACCGAGTTCGAGCTGCTCCGGTTCCTGATGCGCAACCCCCGGCGGGTGCTGTCCAAGGCACAGATCCTCGACCGGGTCTGGTCCTACGACTTCGGCGGCCGGTCCCACGTCGTCGAGCTCTACATCAGCTACCTGCGCAAGAAGATCGACGCCGGCCGGACCCCGATGATCCACACGGTCCGCGGCGTCGGATACGTCCTCAAGCCGGAGCACTCGTGAAGCGGTTCCTCCCGCGCACCCTGCGCAGCCAGCTCACCGCGGGTCTGGTCGCGCTCCTGGCGCTGGCCTGCCTGGCCGTCGGCGTCACCACGGTCGTCGCGCTCGAAGGGTTCCTGGTGGGTCGCCTGGACCAGCAGCTCTCCGCCTCCGCCGGACGGTTCGCGGCGAGCCTGGAACACGAGTCCAGGCCGGACGCCGACAACCAGCCGGACACCCGCGGCCAGTCCGAGGGCACCTTCGGCGCCCGGCTGCTGCGCGGCACCCCGACCCGGGCGGCCGTCGTACGGGACCGGACGGACGCCGCGGTGCCGCTGTCCGCCGCCGACCGCCGGGCGCTGGCCACCCTCCCGACCGACGGCTCCGGACACGGCATCCGGCTGTCCGCACTGGGCCGGTACCGCGTCAACGCCGTCGTGGGCGACGACCGCGACGTCCTGATCACGGGTCTGCCGCTGCGCCCGGTCGAGGAGACCGTGCACCGGTTGGAGGCGGTCGAGGCCGCGGTGTTCGGCGGGGCCCTGGTGGTGACCGGCGTTCTGGGCGTGCTGTGGGTGCGACTGTCGCTGCGGCCGTTGCGCCGCGTCACGACCACGGCGGCGAGCGTGGCCGAACTGCCGCTGGCCAGTGGCGAGGTCGCCATGCCGGCACCGGTGCCGGTGGCCGACCCGCGCACCGAGGTCGGGCAGGTCGGCACCGCCCTCAACCGGATGCTCGGTCATGTCGGCAACGCTCTGGAGCGCCGACACGCCAGCGAGGAACGACTGCGGCACTTCGCCGCCGACGCCAGTCACGAACTGCGGACCCCGGTGGCCAACGTCCGCGGCCATGCGGAACTCGCCCTCCGGCACAAGGGGCCGGTGCCCGGCGAGGTCCGGCGCTCCCTGGAACGGATCCAGGCGGAGTCCGTGCGGATGAGCCACCTCGTGGACGACCTGCTGCTGCTCGCCCGCCTCGACGCCGGCCGCGCCCTGGAGCGCAGGCCGGTGGACCTGACGCGGCTCGTGCTCGACGCGGCGGACGACGCGCGGGCGGCCGGTCCGCACCACCAGTGGCTGCTCGACCTCCCCGAGACGGTGGTGACCACGGCGGGGGACGAACACCGCCTGCACCAGGTCGTCGGCAACCTCCTCGCCAACGCCCGGATGCACACCCCGCCCGGGACCGCCGTGACGGTGCGGTTGGCGGCCGACGGCCAGGGGACCCGGCTGACGGTGGCCGACGACGGCCCCGGCGTGCCCGAGGAGCTCCAGGACGACATCTTCGGCCGCTTCGTACGGGTCGACCACAGCCGTTCGCGGGCGGCGGGCGGCACCGGACTGGGGCTGGCCATCGTCGAGGCCGTGGTCACCGCGCACGGCGGAGCGGTCGTGATGAACAGCCGCCCCGGGCACACCGAATTCACCGTCACCTTCCCTCGGGCGATGTTCGGCCCGGACGGCCCCTGACGCATTCCTCGCACACGCCGCACCAGAACGGCCGGGAAATCCCTTCAGCCGGCGCTAGCGAACGTGCTGGGTGTCGTGGAACCGGATGCCCAGGTGGTGGCGGTCGAGGTCGGCGAATTCCGTACGGGCGTGCACCGCGCGGTGGTTGTCGACGACGATGAAGCTGTCGTCGACGAGGGTCAGGCGCACCTCGTGCGGTGCCTCGGCCAGCGCCGACTCCAGCATTCCGAGGGCGTCGCGCAGATCCGGGTGATCGTACTCGGGGAGTTCCGCCAAGCCCTTTTCGACCGTGTCCCTGCGCCACCGCAGCGTGTTCCGCTCCGCGAGTATCGGAGCGAAGGTGTACCGCTTCTCCGGGGCCTCGCCACTGTCGGTGTAGTCCGAGGGAATTCGGAAGGGAACGTCGAGGGCCTCCAGCACCCTCATCGCCTTCCGGCCCTCCGGGGTCCCCGCCAGGAATTCCGTGATGTGGGCGTTCGCCCGCACCCTGTTGTCGCCGCCGCCGCACCGCGCCGCCCGCACCGCGTACAGGAGGAAGTAACGCTCCGGGTCGGGATGGTACTGCGAGTCCGTGTGGTATTCGGCCTCGAAATCCAACTCCGGTCGGGCGGCCTCGAATTCGCGGCTCCTCGCGCTGGCCGTCACCGGCCATACGACCTGATTCCGCCGGGGATCGGCACCGGTGGGATATCCCATTCCGGCGGCCAGGCAATAGAGCAGCACACCTCGATCGTCGACGTCCAGGTGGTCCAGGTGCATCTTTCTGACGACGACGGCGCTCGCATCGCCGAGAAGGACGCCTTGTAACCTCTCGACCAGATCGGCTAATCGCGCCGAGCGGTTGAGCAGCGCCGCCCGGAGTTCGTCGGGTTGCGGGGACGGAGTGAGCCGGGAACCCGCGACGGCGGAGCCGAAGTGCCGCTCCAGTACGTCCCGCAACACCGGGAGATCGTCGACCCATTCCGAGTCGATGTCGATCTCTTCGATCCCGTCCGCCAGCAGCCTGCTGGCCAGCTGCTCGGTCATGTCGCATCTCCGCATCTGCGCTGAGTCCACCTGTGCATCACTGGTCGATGCGCGCACCTTGCTGTACCGTCGCCCGGCGTGGCCGCCGTTGGTCCACGGGAGCCGTACCGCCGCACTGCGCGACTTCATGCAGGTGCCTGCCGCCACGTGTCACGTGCCGGCCCCGGTGGTCTCCCAGCGCGTCGTTCGACCGGCCGGCGGAACCGAGAGCATGCCTCGTCGCCCTTGCAAATTCCTGGCCGGACTCCTGCGGCCCCTCCGTCATCCGCTTGCGATCTGCCGGTCGATCGGGTGTGCGGAGGCGGCGCGGAGTGTTCGGGGAGGGTGGTCCGACGTCGCTGACCAGTTCCGGGGGAAGGGCACGGGCCGTTCTCCGCCCCTGCCACGGTCCTTGCCGGATCCTTGCCGATTGCTGCACTACAGCCGTGGAATACTCCCGTTCAGTATGCAAAGATCTGTTTTATATGACGTTGGCGGCGCGACCACCGAGCACCCGTCAGCACGGTCGTGCGCGCGAGACTGATGGGGAGCGACATGCCCATATCTTCGACGCCGGGCCCGTCGCCGTCGCCGTCGGCGTGCGATCCCGCTCCGCCCCTCCTGAACGTCCTGGGCCCCATGTCGGTGCGCCGTGACGGACACGACCTGCCGCTCGGCCCACCGCGCCGACGGGCCCTCCTCGCCCTGCTGCTCATCCGCCTGGGCCGCGTGGTGTCCACGGAATCGCTCATCGAGGAGCTGTGGGGCGGGGCGCCGCCGCGGCAGGCCGTCGCCACGTTGCAGAGCCACGTCTCCCACCTGCGACGGGCCCTCCAGCCGGCGGCCGGCCCGGAGCCCCGTGCGCTGCTGCGCCACCGGGCGCCCGGCTACGTCCTGGAAGTCGATCCCGAACAGGTCGACGTCTTCCGCTTCGAGCGCCTGGTGGCCGACGGGCGGCGGCTGCTCGACCGGCCCGATGCGCCCGCCGCACGGGACCGCCTCGCCGAGGCGCTGACGCTGTGGCGGGGCTCGCCGTACGCGGAGTTCGACGGCCACCCGCTGCTCAGCGACGAGGGCACACGGCTGGACCAACTCCGGCTCACCGCCGTGGAAGCCTTCGCGGAGGCCCGGTTGGCCCTCGGGGCGGCCGAGGAGGTCGCCGCCGAACTGGACCGGGAGGCCCGCCGGCACCCGGCCCGGGAACGCCTTGTCGGCCACCTGATGACCGCACTGTCCCGGCTCGGACGGCAGGCCGAGGCACTGGAGGTGTACGAGCGGACGCGCGCCCACCTCGCCCAGGAGTTCAGCGTGGACGCCGCCGCCGAACTGCGCCGCATCAGAACGGCGATTCTGCGCCAGGAACCAGAGGGCCGCGGGCCTGTTCCGAACCCACGCCCCGCACCGTTCGGGCCCGCGGAACGACTCGCAGTCGCAAACGCTCCGGGACCGGTACCCGCGACGCGGCACCACGACGACACGGTGCCGGGAGCCGACGGGCACACCCCGGCCCGCACGACCCATGGGCTCGGACGGCCCGCGGAAGCCGACCGGTCGGACTACGCGCGGGCGCCCCGGCACGACACCGACAGCCCGGAAACGGCCGACGCGGCCGAGGCGCCCGGCCGGGGCGGGGCGCGCGCATCGGCCGCGGGCACCGATCCGTTCGACGGCGGGGACGGGACCGCGGCGGCCGAGGTGCCTTCGGCGAGCGGCCGCCCGGCCGCCCGCTCGCCGTTCACCGGCCGCTCCCAGGAGTTACATCGGCTGACCACCGTGGCGGCCGGCGCGCTCGCCGGCCAGGCACACGTGGCCGGCGTCCTCGGCCCCGCCGGTGTAGGCAAGAGCCGCCTCCTCCTCGAACTCGCCGCACGACTGGAGGCGGCCGACGGCGGCGACGGCAGCGACGCGCTGGAGGTGGTCTGGGGCCACTGCTTCCTCGGCGAGGGCGTCCCGCCCTACTGGTTGTGGACGCAGATCCTGCGGCGGCTGTCTGCCACCCGCCCGGTCGAGTTCCGCAACGCGACGCAACCGTTCGGGGCGCTGCTCGCTCCCCTGATGCCCGAGTGGTCGTCCGACCCGAGAGGCACCGCGGCAAGTTCCGCGGCCGACTGGGTCCAGGCCCGGTTCCTCACCCACGACGCGGTCTGCGAGGCACTGCTCACCCTGGCCACACAGCGCCCGCTCGTACTGCTCCTGGAAGACCTGCACTGGGCCGACACCGCGTCCCTGGACCTGCTCAGGCTGCTGAGCACCCGCCGCCAGGGCCATGCGCTCGGCATCGTGCTGACCGCGCGCGAGTTCGAGGTCGACTCCGACGCCACACTGCGTCGGATGCTCTCCGCGGTCCTGCGCGGCCCCAGCACCGAGACCCTGCGACTCGGCGGGCTCTCCCGGCAGGACGTCGCCGACCTGGTCGGGGCGCAGGCCGGCCCCGGCGTGGACGCGAAGGTCGTGGAGGTGCTGCACCGGCGCAGCGAGGGCAACCCGTACTTCGTCACGCAACTGCTCTCCCTCCTCGGCGACGCCCGCGACCTGCACCGCCCCGATGCGGCGGACGTCCTCCTGGCCCGCATCCCCACCGGCGTGCGCGAGGTGCTGCACCAGCGGTTCGCCGCGCTGCCCGAGCCGGTCCTGACGGTGCTGCGGCTGTGCGCGGTCATCGGCGCCGAGATCGAGACCGACCTGCTGCACCGCGTCGCGCCCGACGACGCACCGGTCGCCTCGGCGCTGGAGACGGCGCTCCTCGCCGGACTCCTCGACGAGGATCCCCACCACTCCGGGCGGCTCCACTTCACCCACGCCCTGGTCCAGGAGACGCTCGTCGCCGAACTGGCGCGCGTGGACCGGCAGCGGCTGCACGCCCGGGTCGCCGAGGCGCTGTGCGCGCGCCGGCGCGGTCAGGTGGGCGAGGAGGAGATCGAACGGGTGGCCCATCACACCTGGCACGCCAAGAGCGCGCTGCCCGCCGTGCAGGGGCTCCCCAGGCTGCTGCGCGCCGCCGAACACGCCGAACAGAGCCTGGCGTACGAGCAGGTGGAGACCTGGCTGCGCCGGGCGATGCACCTGGTCGGCTTCCTGCCCCCCGACGACCCCGAGGCCGCACGGCTCGAACAGCGCCTGCACATTCAACTCGGCCAGGTCCTCGCCACCACCCGCGGCTACGGCCACCCCGAAGCCGAGACGGCGCTCGCCCGCGGCCGGGCCCTCAGCGCGGTCACCGACGCGCCCGAGGACCCCTCGGTGCTCTGGGCCCTGTCGGCGGCGTGCCTGGTCAGTGGCCGCTACGACGCCTCACGAGAGTTCTCCGGCCTGTTGCGGACCATCGCGGAGCGAACCGGCGAGCCGGTGGCGGTGCTCGGCGCGGCCTACGGCGACGGCATCGTGCTCCACGTACGCGGCCTGCTGCCACAGGCACTCGACGCCCTGGAGCACGCCGTCACCATGGCGGACCGCTTCGCCCACGAGGGCCACTCACTGGGCCGCACTTTCCAACACGACCCGCGCGTCTCCTGCCGCTCCTACGACACGTTCACCCACTGGCTCCTGGGCGACCAGCAGACCGCACGGGTGCGCCGCCGCGAACTGCTGCGCCTGACCGCATACGAAAGCAGGCCCTCCGACCGGTCCTTCGCCCTCTACGTGAACGCCGTCGTGGCTGCCTGGGAGGGCGATGCCCACACCGCGCGCTCGAACGGCGCCGAAGGCTCCCGACTGGCGGGCGAGCACGGGCTGCTCTACTGGAAGTCGATGCTCGCCCTGCTCGAAGGATGGGGCCTGACACACCTGGGACGGGAAGTCGACGGCCTCGCCCTGATGCACACCTCGCTCAGCGAACTGCACCGCACCGGAACGCGCCTACGCCGCCCGCTCCACCTGGGACTGCTCGCCCAGGCCCAACACCACGCCGGGCACACGGAAGAAGCACAGGCCACCTTCCGCGCCCTGCTCGCGGCCGCCGAACAACGCAGGGAGCATGTCTACGTGCACCCCGCGCTGCCCGCCACCCAGCTCCTCCACGACCTCCTGGGAAGCGACGCGACGGACGCGGTGCGGGCCGTGCAGAGACTGGCGAGCGGGGACGGGGTGGCGGACCGGTTCGGGTGAACAACTCCCGTTGTCCGCCCCCGACACCGCACGCACCGGATGACCAGCCACTGCCGGGAAAGCCGTGGGAAGGCCCTCACCTGTGCCTGTGCGGCCCCGATGGGGTCGGCGGCGCGGTCAGTACACGTCGCGGACGTAGCGTTTGTCTGCGGCGAGGCGCCTGACGTAGGCGGTGGCGTCGTCGTCGCCCAGGCCGCCGTGGGTGGCGGCGATGTCCCTGAGTGCCTGGTCGACGTCCTTGGCCATGCGTCCGGCGTCGCCGCAGACGTAGAAGTGGGCGCCGTCCTGGAGCCACTGCCACAGGCGGGCACCGTTCTCCCGCATCCGGTCCTGGACGTAGACCTTCTTGCGCTGGTCGCGCGAGAAGGCGAGGTCGAGGCGGTCGAGGTGGCCCGATGCCCGGTACGTCTCCAGTTCCCGGCGGTAGTAGAAGTCGGTGGCCTGGCGCTGTTCACCGAAGAAGAGCCAGTTGGGGCCGGTGTGGCCGCGGGCCTGGCGGTCTTCGAGGAAACCCACGAAGGGCGCCACACCGGTTCCGGGGCCGACCATGATCATGGGGGTGGCGGGGTCGGCGGGCGGGCGGAAGTGCGGTGAGCGCTGCACGAAGACGTGTACCGGGCCGTCGTCCGCACAGTCGGCGAGGTAGGTCGAGCAGGTGCCTGCGCGGTCGCGGCCGAGGTCGTTGGTGTAGCGGACGACGGACACCGTGAGCCGCACCTCGCCGGGGTGCGCGAGCGGACTGGAGGAGATGGAGTACAGGCGGGGCTGGAGCGGCTTGAGCACGGCGGCCCATTCCGCGGCGGACGCGCGTACCGGGAACGCGGCGGCGACGTCGGCGGCCTGACGGCCCCAACTCCACTTCGCGAGCGCGTCCTTGTTGTCGGGCCGCAGCAGCCGCTTCAGGTCGTGACTGCCGGTGCGGTCCGCTACGAACTTCAGCAGGCCGGTGGAGACCCGGGCGATGTCCAGGCGGGTGCGCAGCGCGTCTTCGAAGGGGAGCTGCGCGCCGCCGAGGGCGACCGGTTCGTCGGGGTCCAGTCCGGTGAGGGCGAGCCATTCGGCGACCAGACCGGCGCCGTTGACCGGCCATATGCCGAGGGCGTCACCGGCGTCGTAGGCGAGTGCGCCGTCGCGGGTGTCGAAGGCGAACTGCCGTACCTCCTTCTGGGAACCGGCCAGGCTCAGCAACCTGTTGCCGATGAGCAGGGTGGCGAACGGTGACGCCTTGGTGGGGGCGGCCGGTGCGGGAGCCGGCGGCGCGGAGGCGACGGTGGGCGCGGGCGCGCCGGCGGTGGTGACGACGGGATCGGGGGCGGCCGTCCCGCCCCCGCCCCCGCCCGCGGCCCCGGCCGGTCGGTCGTCGGACGCGGCCAGGGCGGTGACCACCTGGCCGAGCCACCGCGCGGCGGCCTCCTCGAAGTCGGGCTCGCAGTCGGTGCGGGCGACGAGCCGGGTGGCCCCGAGCGCGTCGAACCGCTCGTCGAGCCGGCGGCCGTGGCCGCAGAAGTCGTCGTAGGCGGAGTCCCCGAAGGCGAGCACCGCGTACCGGATTCCCGCCAGCGGACCGGTGTCCGGGGCGGACAGTGCCCGCCAGAAGTCGGCGCCGTTGTCAGGGGCGTCACCGTCGCCGAAGGTGCTGGTGACGACCAGCAGGTCGGTGTCGGTGCCGGTGGCGAGCTGTCCCGGAGCGAGGTCGGTCATGGGGAGCAGTTCGGGGGTGCGGCCCGTCTCGGTGAGGTGCGCGGCGGCGGTGGCGGCGAACTCCTCGGCGTTGCCGGTCTGCGAGGCCCACAGGATGACCAGGCGACGGGGCGGTACGGCCGCGTCGGCTGCCGGTGCGGTGGCGGGAGGCGCGGCGGTGTCGGGCGCGGCGGCGCGGGAGAACATGCCGGCGAGGACGCCGTCGACCCACCGTGCGGAGGCGGGGGCGAAGGGCGCGTCGGGCGGCAGTACGGGGACACGACCGTCGGGCGGAGCCATGGCGAGACCGGAGAGATAGCCGGAGAGGTAGCGGCGCTCCGGCTCGGCCAGGGGCGCGGGGACGAGGTCGGTGATGCCGAAGAGGGCGGCGAGTGCCTGGACGGGGGAGCCGGCGGCGGCGGGTACGGCGTCCGCGGGTACGGCGGCGGCGGGTACGGCGTCCGCGGGCGCCGGTTGCCGCGCGGCGGCCGTCGGGGCCGCCTCGGGCCGCGAGCTCGGGCGGGCTTCCGGGGTGGGGGCGGCCGTCTTGGTGAGGGCGACGGCGCAGACCTTGAACTCGGGTTGGAAGGAGACCGGGTCGACGGCGTCGTTGGTGACGGCGTTGATGCTGAGGTATTCGCCGAACAGGTCGTTCCAGTGGAAGGGCGCGAAGCACGTACCGGGCCGGACCCGGCCGGTGACCACGGCGGGCAGGACGGCACGCCCGCGGCGGGAGGCGATCTCCACCTGGTCGCCCTCCACGATCCCCCTCGCGTCGGCGTCCTCGGGATGGACCTCCACGAACGGACCGGGGTTGAGTTTGGCGAGCCTGGCGACCTTGCCGGTCTTGGTCAGCGTGTGCCACTGGTGGGGGAGGCGGCCCGTGTTGAGGACGAACGGGTAGTCGTCGTCGGGGAGTTCGGCCGGTGGGAGGTGCGGCCGCGCGAAGAACCGGGCGCGTCCGCTCGCGGTCGGGAAGGCCAGGCGGGGGCGTGTGCCGTCCGCGCGCTCCAGCAGTGTCTGGCTGACTCCGTCGTTGAGGTAGCGGATCGGGTTGCGGTCCGGACCGCCGGCGTCCGGTGCCGGCCACTGGACCGGTGTGGTGCGCAACCGCTCGTAGGTGACACCGCGCAGGTCCCAGCCGGTCTTGGGGTTCCACGCCTGCTTGAGCTCCTCGAACACCTCCTCCGCACAGGCGTAGGTGAACGCGTCGGCGAACCCCATCGCGCAGGCCACCCGGGCGATCAGCTGCCAGTCGGGCAGTGCCTGTCCGGGCGGGTCGAGCACCCCTTGTACGAGGGTGAGGTTCCGCTCGGAGTTGATCATGACGCCGTCGGACTCCGCCCACAGCGTCGCGGGCAGCACGACATCGGCGTACGCGTTGGTCTCCGTGTCGGCGAAGACATCCTGGGTGACGACGAGTTCGGCGGCCTCCAGACCGGCGATGACGGTCCTGCGGTTGGCGACCGAGGCGACCGGGTTGGTGCAGATGATCCAGCACGCCTTGATATCGCCGGCGGCCATCCGCTCGAACATCTCGACGGTGCCGCGCCCGGCCTCGGGACGCAGGGAGCCCTCGGGGACGTTCCACAGGCCCTCGACGAAGGCGCGCTCGTCCGCGACCAGCACGGAGCGCTGTCCGGGCAGGCCGGGCCCCATGTAGCCCATCTCCCGGCCGCCCATGGCATTGGGCTGGCCGGTCAGCGAGAACGGACCGGACCCCGGGCGGCAGATGGCGCCGGTGGCCAGGTGCAGATTGATCAGGGCGTTGGTGTTCCAGGTGCCGTGGGTGGACTGGTTCAGGCCCATGGTCCAGCAGCTCATCCAGTCACCGGCCTCGCCGATCCACCGGGCGGCCTGCCGGATGTCGTCCTCGGCGAGGCCGGTGAGCTCCGCGACCCGGTCGGGCGGGTAGTCCGCGAGGAAGGCGGGTATCTCCTCCCAGCCCTCGGTGAACTCGGCGATGAACTCCTCGTCGGCGTGGCCGTTCGCGACCAGCAGGTGCAACAGGCCGTTCAGCAGGGCGAGGTCGGTGCCGGGCCTGATCCGGAGGAAGAGGTCGGCCTTGTCGGCGGTGGCGTTGCGGCGGGGATCGACGACGATGAGCTTGGCGCCGGCCTTGACCCGGTCCATCATGCGCAGGAAGAGGATCGGGTGGCAGTCGGCCATGTTGGCGCCGATGACGAAGAACACGTCCGCACGGTCGAAGTCCTGGTACGAGCCGGGTGGGCCGTCCGCGCCCAGCGACAGCTTGTAACCGGACCCGGCCGAGGCCATGCACAGCCGCGAGTTCGACTCGATCTGATGGGTCCGCACGAACCCCTTGGCCAGCTTGTTCGCCAGGTACTGCGCCTCCAGGGACATCTGCCCGGACACGTAGAACGACACCGCGTCCGGCCCGTGCTCGTCCAGGACCGCCCGCAGTCGCCCGGCGACCGAAGCGATGGCCTCGTCGACGTCCGTCCCGACCGGCTGTGCGCCGCGCTCGGCCCGCACCAGTGCCTGCGCCATCCGCCCGGGCGCCGCAGACATGTCCGCGCTGGTCGCCCCCTTCGTACACAGGCGGCCGAAGTTGGTGGGGTGCGCCTTGTCCCCGGACGCCTTCGCCGCGCGGCGGCGGCCGTCCGCGGGATCCCGCGCCACGTCCAGCACGATCCCGCAGCCGACCCCGCAGTACGAGCAGACCGTGCGGACACTGCCGTCCTTCGAGCCAGATGCCACCGAAACCCCACCCCGCGGTGCGTGTGCCTTCCCGACCGGGACCGTCCGCCGGTGGCGGGCAGTCCCATGACCAGCACCGTAGAAAGATCGAATTTCCGGCCCGTCACACGACAGGAGTGTGCGGGGTTACGCCCCGCGCACACGCCCCGACAGGGCCGTGTGAGGCGAGCGGGCCCGTTGCGACCCGGTCGGGGAGGCGGCGCCGGGCCGTCACGCCGCGCGATCCGGGGCCCCGCGGGGACGGTGCCTGCGCGCCGGACCGCGGAGCGGGGCGTCAGGCGAGGTCGAGGAGTTGTTCGTAGAAGCCGCCGAAGCCCCGTTCCCGGTCGATCAGATGGAGTTCGAGAATCCAGTGGCACGTCCGGCCCGCCCGGTCCGTGCGGCGCAACGGGGTGTCGTTCTCCGGCGTGATGTAGGAGTCGGCCTTGGCGCCGTCGTTCGTCTCGTGCGGGAACTCGCCGACCAGGTGGCCGGCGTGCCAGATGCCGATGGTCCAGCCGGCCGCCGCGGCCAGGCGCTCGACCTCGGCGTGCAACTGCCGTCCGGTGACCTCCGGATGGGCGGCGAAGAAGGCCCGGCCGGCGTCGAAGATACGCGGCAGGTCCTGGCGGAGACGGTGCTTGTGCGAGTCGTCGCCGAAGACGTACGTGCGGCCGAAGTCCGCCTCGTACTCCTCGAAGATCGGGCCGAAGTCGGCGAACGCGATGTCATCGGACCCGATGACCCGGTCCGGCGGATTCTCCCGGTACGGCGCGAGGGTGTTGGGCCCGGAGCGGATGATCCGCTTGTGCCAGTGCTTGGTGGTGCCGAACATCTCGTTGGCCAGGTCCCGGATCAGGTCGCTGACCTCGCGCTCACCCCGGCCGGGCACCACCAGCCCACGAGCCTCCACCTCGGCGAACAGCGCAATGGCCTTCTCCTGAGCCGCAACCAGCCCTTCGACCCGCCGGGCTTCCGGCACGTCGGGTGTCTCGTCTGTCACGAGGTCTTTCCCTCCCGTGGTGGCGGGCGCACCGCCGGCATCGGCACAGCGGGGCGGCGTTGCACACGCCCGGCCCGTTGCTGACGGTTGCTCGGCAATGCCGGATGGCGGCGTTGCGGACACCCTCGTTCGATCATCGTATGCCGCATCCGCAGGTGCAAGAAGATTCCCGCCAAACGGACACCCGTCCCGCCAGACTCCGGCCTTCCTCTGCGCCCGTTTCCCCTCGCCGGACCTCCCGACCCGGTGCCGACTGTCGCTACCTCCAATATCCCAAGCCCACCTGCGTTGCGATTTGGGTGATTGGCCAAGCAATTGGCAGGTGATTGTTGAATCCCCACCGCAGATGCAGGATGGGCGGGGAAAGACACCGGCGTGAAGGAGGCGGGGCAGGTGGCCGACAGCGGGTACGAAGGTGACGTCCGCACGTGGTTGCCGGACATCGGCGTGTGCGCGCCACCGCCCCCGGAGTGCGCGCCCGCGCAGACACCCGGCCGCGAACGCACCGACAGCGGCCGGAAACGGCCCCGGCTCTGCTCATAGCGCTCCCAGCCAGCACCGTCACGGGCCCGTTCACGCCGACCGGCACACAACCGGCGGCGTGTGGGCTCGTCTTCCCCTGATCCTGCTCACGAGGCGAGGTAAGGCCCCATGACCACACGAACCCACGACGGCAGCGCCGGCGACGTCGACTACGGCGCGATCGGCTCCGGATACTCCTCCTTCCGCCGCCCGGACGCGCGCATCGCCCGGTTCATCGCGGAGACCCTGGACGACTCCCGGACGGTACTCAACGTCGGCGCCGGCGCCGGCTCCTACGAGAGCGCGGCTCGGGAAGTGACGGCGGTCGAGCCTTCGGAGTCGATGCGCGCCCAGCGGCCCACGCAGCTCGCCCTGGCGATCGACGCCGTCGCCGAGGACCTGCCCTTCGCCGACGGGGAGTTCGACGGGGCGATGACGCTGTTCAGCGTGCACCAGTGGTCCGACGTCCAGGCCGGCCTGCGCGAGATGCGCCGCGTGACCCGCGGCCCGGTCGTCCTCCTCACCTGCGATCCCGACCTGGTACGGGACTTCTGGCTGTACCGGTACGCGCCCGAGGTCCTCGACACCGAGGCCCGCCGCTACCCGCCCATCGAGGAACTGGCCGCCGCCCTCGGCGGCACCAGCACGGTCCAGACCGTGCCCATCCCCCTGGACTGCACGGACGGCTTCAACGAGGCGTACTACGGCCGCCCCGAGATGCTGCTCGACCCGGCGGCCCGCCAGGCGTGTTCGGCCTGGAGCTTCGTCGACGACCGCGTTCGCGAACACTTCGACACGACCCTGCGCCACGACCTGGACTCCGGTGCCTGGGACGAGGAGTTCGGCCACCTGCGCAAGCAGCCGACCTACGAAGGATCGCTCGTCATCGTGCGCGCGACCCCGTGAGCGCCGGAGGGACAACGCCACGCCGGTACCCGGCGAAACCAAGCGAGCACCGCGGGCCGCGGGCAAGCGCCCCACCCGCCGGACGTGAGCTTTGCTTGCCGGTTCCGCCTCGCCCTCGATCCTTTCCCGTTACGGCGGTTGCCCGACGTGCGGCCTCGCAGGCGAAGGCGTGCCAGGCCGCACATCGGGTCGGGGTGACAGGAGTTATCGGGTCCTGAAGCGGCGGAAGAGGTTTCGGGCCACGTACACCCCCGGGCCGCCGAAGCCGACGATGTCGACGCGCCCGTCACCGGTGATGTCGGCGAGGAAGCGGGGGTGGCGGTCGACCCGCCAGCCGCCGGCGTCCTCGTTGTGCCCGAACCCGCGGCACACCAACTGGGCCTGCTCGAAACGGCCTTCGCCGCGACTGTGCGACACCCAGACCCCCTCGTCGCCGAAGCCGACGATGTCCGGGTCGCCGTCGCCGGTGACGTCGGCGAGGAAGCGGAGGTGCTTCCCGCTCGTCCACCCCTGGGCGAGCCCGAAGTCGTTCAGGACGAGCTTCGAGGGCTCGAACGTGCCGTCGCCGCGCCCGCGTGACACGACGACGCCCTGCGGGCCGAACCCGACGATGTCCAGTGCTCCGCCTTCGGTGGTCCTGAGCAGGAACCGGGGGTGCTCCTCGACCGAGCTCCACCCCTGGTCGACCCCGAAGTCGTCGAGGACGTACAAAGGCTCGGCGAACGTCCCTTCCTCGTCCTGGAGGGAGACCCAGACGCCGTCGTCGTGGCAGCCGACGATGTCGAGCCTGCCGTCGCCGGTGGTGTCGGCGAGGAAGCGGGGGTGCTTGTCGGCCAGCCAGCCACCCGCCTTCTCGTCGTGGCCGAACGCCCGGAGAACGGGTTCGTCGGCGATCGGCGCGAACTTTCCCTCCTCGTCTTGGAGGGAGGCCCAGACGCCGTCGTCGTGGCAGCCGACGACATCGAGCCTGCCGTCGCCGGTGGTGTCGGCGACGAAGCGGGGGTGCCTGTCGGCCAGCCAACCACCTGCCTGCTGCCCGTGTCCGAACGCCTTGAGGACCAGCTCGCCGCCCGCGGGCGCGAACTTCCCTTCCTCGTCCTGAGCGGACACCCGGACACCGTCGGTGGCAAGCACGACGATGTCGGGCCGGCCGTCGCCCGTCGTGTCCACGAGGGTCCACAGGTCCGCGGGGTTCGGGGAGGGCACGGCCTGGTGCAGGACGCGCTCGTCGTCGAACGTCCCGTCGCCTCTGCCGGACGATGCCACGGCGCCCTTCGCGGGTTTGAGCCCCACGATGTCCGACCGCTTGGCTCCTGTGGTGTCGGCGAGGAACCGCGCCCCGGCCCCGGCCCACCAGCCCGATTGCCCGCCGGGAGAGCGGTTGGCCCCGTCGCTCTTCCATTCCCCGGCGTCCTTGTCGCTCCCGAACTGCTCAAGGACCAGCAGCATGTTGCTGAACGAGGGCGTCGCGTCGGGTGTCGGCCGCAGCGCGGTCGAGCGGTCCAGCCGCCAGGACTGGCGGCCGTTCCAGTGGCCCAGCGCTGCCCAGCGCAGCACGGGGTCGCTGGTGCGCTCGGGCTCGGCCGGGACGAACCGCCACCGCTGGCTCTCCGCGCCGTCGTCGTGCTCGCGCAGGACGATCCGGGTGTCGTCCTCGCCGGGGTCGTCGAGGTCGAGAACGGCGCCATCGGTCGCGCCCTCGATGAAGTAGAGGCCCGCTTCGCCCTCAACGGGGACGACGTGCCACTGCTGGCCCTTCTTGCCGGCGGCGGCGTCCCACTGGCGGACGCCGCGGTCCTTGGCGGCAGGGTTGTCGAGTACCTTTCCGCTGACCGCGTTGCGGATCACATATGCCTGGTCGTCCGGTGCTTGCTCGCCTTGCGCGGCTGGTACGGGGGCGAGCTGCCACTGCTCCGGGCGCGGGCCGTCATCGGGGAAGTCGCGGACGACGAGCGCACCGTCCGCGCTCGGCGCGGCCTTGGCGCCGAGGGTCTTCCCCGTGGCGGCGTTGACGATCTCCAGTTTCAGTTCTTCCGTGGGCACGGGCATCGTGGTGCCTCTTCCAGGCAGTGCGGGCGTTGGCTCGGGACGGGTCTGGCACGGCGGTGGCCGCGGATCACGTGAAGACGTGGTGGTACGGGACGTTCCACTCGCTGGGCAGCCGCGGGTAGAACGTGTTGATGACCGTCCCGGTGAAGTCCCCACCCCAGTTGTAGGTGAGGCGCGTCTCGCTGTCGGCCGTGACCGCATGGTCCTTGAACCCGAGGATGGCGTCGGGGTGGGTGATCGGCACGAAGGTGATCCCGCCCCACGGCGTCACCGTGACGACCCAGAGCTGGGTGTCCTCGGGTGCGCCGTTCTTCCCGCGCCACTTGTCGCCGACCTTGTCGGGGAGGCCGACCTGGACGGTGTCGGCCGTGCTCTTGGGGGCGTCCTGGTTGACGGTGATGCGCCTGCGCCGCGGCTTCGGCGCTCCGTCGTCGCCGCGCCCGCCGTCGGCTCCGCCCGCACCGGCGGGTGTCGGCGACACCTGGCCCGCGGCGCTCTCGATGAAGTACAGCGGTCGCTGCCCGAAGAAGCCGCCGGGGGTGATGTACCAGAGGTGGCCCTGCGCCTCCTTGGTGGCCGGGTCGAGCGCGGTGGCCAGTTTGACCCCCTTGTCGTGGCTCTCCTCCTTCAGCTCGGCGGGCCGCAGGTAGCCGCCGTTGAAGGCGTGGACGAGCATGACCGGCCGTTGTTCGAGCAGCGCTGCCACGATTGCGTTGTCATAGCTGTTCACCGCCACCGGGCCGCCGACCACCAAATTCGCCATCGCCGTGCGTTCTTGGGTGTACATCGCGGAAACCTCACCTGTTCTGAATGTGGAGAACAACGCGTCAGGCGCTCAGTTCAGTGGTTTGTCCCGCGGCGTTACCGCAGGCCCAATGGCCCTCGATCGAAACGACTCCGAAACGAATTTAATGACCGAAGCGAATGCCCTCGCCCAAGGAAACGGTTGAGGTCGCAACATTCACGGACAGGACGGTCGGAGGGGCATCGATCGAGTGGCCGACGGTGAGTCAACTTACCTCCGTCCAGGACGAGTTGAGGACGGAAGTCGAGCCTTTATCACTCGAATGGGCGTGATGTGCGGAGGCGCCTTCCCGGGCAATGGACCCCGTGCTACGTTCGATTTTCGGAACGTGCGCAGATGTCTGTTTACATTTCGCCGAGCGCGGTTCGACCAGATCAGTTGAGGACGGGGAATGCCTTCCAACGCGTACAACCTGGAACGGGTCAAGCGCCAGCCGCTGACGAAGAAGAACCTGCGGGAACTCAACATCGAGCAGACCTGGCAGTCCATCCTGGACCACCCCAGCCTGGTCTACGTCGACGACTACGGTGTGCGGCACAAGCCCGTCGGATTCTCCATGAACAAGTCGAGCTTCGGCACTTTCCCCGGGTCCGCGTTCAAACTCGGGTGGCTCGCCTACATGAACCTCGGGGAGCCGCTGATCGAGGAGCGGCGCAATGTCGGCCAGCCCCCGCCCGACACGTTCTCCTCGCGCACCTATGTCAACCGCAGCCAGAATTCCTCGATGGACTTCACCGACTCGGTCGAGTTCACCGTGTCGAACGAGGTCACATGGTCGCTTCAGGGGGAGGCGCAGCTCACCTTCGGCGGCAGTGTCAGCGCCGAGCTCCAGCTGCAACTGCAGAACCAGCTCCAGCTGGACCTCCAGACGCAGCTCCAGGCGGAGGTCGGGGCGGAGCTTCAGACGCAGCTTCAGAACGGCCTGGAGAACAAGAACACCAACACCGTGACCAATGAGAACAGCAAGGACGACATCGGGGTGGACAACGCGAACGCCACCGAGACGGGCGCGACGAACTCGGTGACGAACTCGGCGACGGGCTCCGCGACCGCCTCGGCGGCGAACTCCGTGACCAATTCGCTGGCGTTCACGACGATGGGCAGCGCCACCGGCAACGCGGAACTCAACGCCCAGTTGATGCTGGGCATCCAGGCTTCCGTCGGCGGCTCCCTGACCACCAGCTGGGCCTCGAACTCGCAGATCTCCGGCAAGGTCCCGCCGGGCTCCCGCGTGGAGACCATCGTCACGCAGCGGCGTGTCCGCAAGCAGTACTCCTACGAGATCCCGGTGACCTTCTCCGGGTTGCTCGCGGTGATGTACGACGTGCCGGTGGCGGTACTGGCGCCCCCGCAGTCCGGTGACCACCCCGGTCTCAACCGGTTGGTGGCCCGCGACATCGGCGACCTCGACCTGGCGGCCGGCGGCTTCCGTATGAAGGGGCTGGCCGAGGTCGTCTCCGCCCTGGAGGTCCACCACACGATGTTCGACGGCGAGAGCCTGACCGGCAGCGAACGAGAGCTGCACAAGAAGCCTTGACCGGGCGGGCGGCGCCGCCACGACGAGACCAGGGGTGACAAACATGGTGTTCGACAACATCTTCGGCTTCGCGGGCAAGGGCGCGGGGCTCTTCTCAGTGACCACCGACGGCACCAAGCCGCAGCCGGGGGCCGGCGTCGACTTCGAGGACGCCGACGACGACACCTACGACGACACGAGCGCGAGCCTGTTCAACAACTCGATCCACGGGGCTTCCTCCCGGGCCAAGGTCGTGCAGGAGACATCGCCCGAAGCTCGGGCCATCCTGGGCTTCCTCGGCTCCTTCATCCAGACCACCCAGGCGTCGGCCGGCGCGCAGGCCCAGTACGCCCAGAATCCCGGTTCGGTGTCCACGGCGGCGTCCGCCGGCATGCGGGAGTCGAGTTCGACGGTGACGGAGCACGACGGCCTCCAGAAGGACGAGGACCTGGCGAACACGCCGAAGAAGAGCGACTACACCCAGCCTCCCAAGTCCCCCAAGGCTCCCGAGGCCCAGGCTCCCAAGGCCCCTTCGGCCCCCGAGGCGCAGGCTCCCAAGGCGTCCAAGGCGACCGCCGACCGCCCGTCCCGTTCCGAGTAGCTTCCGCATGCCGAGGGGGCAGGGGCGATCTCGCCCCTGCCCCCTCGCGTGTGTCACACGGGGAGCAGCTGCCACTGCCGTTCCCGGTGGTCGCCCTCCGCCCCGTGCTGCTGGATCGCGGTGCGGGCGTTGGTGTCGACCCGTAGGAGCAGACCGCTGTTCCGGTTCGCGATCTCGTACACCCGCGGGGTGCCGGTCACGGAGCCCACCGGGATCAGCCTCCACTGCTGGTGGTGTGCGTCCCCGCCCTCGTAGGCGCGTTGCGCGACCACCGCCCCGTGCAGCTCCTGTGCTCCGACGACCTCCAGGACCTTGCCGCTGCGTACGTTCTCGATCCTGTACAGGACGTCGCCGTTGTCCTGGCCCGCCACGACCAGCCGCCACCGCTGGTGAGCCCTGGGGGTGGCAAGGGCCTGGTGGACCTCGGCGCCGTCCTTGGTGGACTCACGCAGGACCGCCATCCGCAACCTGCTCCGGACGTTGGCCCAGGAGACCACCGTGCCCGAATCGGGCAGCCCGGCCAGCTTCGCCGATGCGATCTTCCGAATCCGGTGGTTGTCGTAGTCGGCGACATAGAGGGTGTCGACGCAGTCGACAGCGAGCCCCAGCGGCTTGTTCAGCTGGGCCGAGGCTGCCGGGCCGTCGTCGCCGCCGAAGCCCGCGGTGCCCGTGCCGGCGACCGTGCTGATCGTCCCGTCGGCCGTGACCTTCCGGACCCGGTGATTGGCGTGGTCGGCGATGTAGAGGGTGCCGGCGCTGTCCACCACCACCCCCAACGGGAGGTTCAGCTGGGCCGAGGCTGCCGGGCCGTCGTCGCCGCTGAAGCCCGCGGTGCCCGTGCCGGCGACCGTGCTGATCGTCCCATCGGCCACGACCTTCCGGACCCGGTGGTTGTGGGCATCGGCGATGTAGAAGTCGCCCGCGCCATCCACCGCCACCGCGAACGGGCGATTCAACTGGGCTGAAGCCGCTGGACCGCCGTCCCCCTTGGATCCCGCGGTCCCGTTCCCCGCGACCGTGCTGATCGTCCCGTCGGCCGTGATCTTCCGGACCCGGTGGTTGTTGTACTCGGCGATGTAGAGGACGCCGGTGCTGTCCACCGCCACCCCGAGCGGGAGGTTCAACCGGGCGGCGGTGGCGAGGCCGCCGTCGCCGCTGAAGCCCGCGGTGCCCGTGCCGGCGACCGTGCTGATCGTCCCGTCGGCTGTGATCTTCCGGATCCGGTGGTTGCCGGCATCGGTGATGTAGACGGCGCCTGCGCTGTCCACCGCCACCTCGCGCGGGCCGTTCAGTTGGGCCGAGAGGGCAGGGCCGTTGTCGCCCCGGTAGCCTGCGGATCCAATGCCCGCGACCGTGCTGATCTTCCCGTCGGTCGTGATCTTCCGGACCCGGTGGTTGCTGTGGTCGGAGAAGTAGAGGGTGCCGGTGCTGTCCACCGCGATCCCGTACGGGCGGTTCAACTGAGCCGCAACGGCCGGATCGTTGTCCCCTTTGAACCCGGCGACTCCGGTCCCCGCGACCGTGCTGATCGGAGGGGCCGAGTCCTCGCCACCCGTGGTTGCCGCCTGGGCATTGCTCATCGTCATCCCTTCACCGTTAACCGACCGCCTACTACTGGCGGTTGTCGGTTGATTCCAGAAAGTCACAGGAGCATCGGGTTGACAAGTACACTTCCGAGTGATCCTCATGAAGTGCGACGTCAACGCGCCTTATTGGCAGGGCAGTTGGGCCCGAAGGCGCCGGACGTGAAGCTGCTCGCGGATCCGTCTGGTCTGGAACGTCGCGACGTGGGTAACCTCAGGCGAGCCGGCCGCGGCTGTACCGCCGATTTGGCGATGAATGCCATGCCCGATCGTTTAGTGATCGTTTATCGAGGTCCGACAGAGTGTGGAGTGTCGGGAAGGATCCTTCACAGGGGACGGTATGGCCAAGCTGTATCTGGAGAAGCTCAAGTGCGTCACGACTGAGGGCTGGAGCGGCTTCGACGAGCCGAGGCTTGTCGTCCAGGATCGCGGCACCGTGTGGAACGGCACGGTGTTGGGGGACCGGATGTACACCGTCAAGTACGACTGCGACTTCACGGGAAGGATTGCCGTCTCTCTCTGGGACGACGGGGGACCGGACGGGGATGGCAGGCCCGGGAGGCAGTGGATCACTGATACGCCGGGTGAGCGCAGTCTGCACTTCCGGGCGGATGGAGCCGAGTACAGGCTGCTGTTTGCGGTGGAGTAGTCGGTTCGGCCTGTAGGGGGAGAGGGCCGGCCGGTCGTAGGTTGACCAGCCCGAGTTCGGGGGTACTCGGGCGCATTGGTTCCTGTGAGGTAGTGGAAAGCCCCGTTCGGCTTTGGCCGGGCGGGGCTTTTCCGAGTCCTGGGGCTCGACCGCGGGGAGGATGCCACAGGATCGGCCGTCGTGCCCCGCCAGGTCCTCCGGGCCGTGGGTGCGGGGAGCGATCGGCAACGGTGCACCTTCGAGCAGGATGAGTGCGGATCCAGGGGCATGCGCCCTGCCTAGGATGCGTCCGCCCGGGGCAAGTTCACGGTGCCCCCCATCGACGGGAGATCGGTACATGACTTTCAGTTCTGGTCGAGGCGCAACGCGAAGGGTTGTGGTTGCGTTTCTGGTCATAGCGGCGCTCTTAGCCGGCGCCAAGGCGACCACCCCTGCGGCGGCGGCAACTGCCAAGAAGGGGCCCACCTCGGTGGCCTATGTCGAGGTGAACCGCAACAGCATGCTCAATGTCGGCAAGTACACCCTGGCCGAGGGCGGCGCCAACGTCTTCGATGTCGCGGTCATCTTCGCCGCCAACATCAACTACGACGCCACCAAGAAGTCGGCCTACCTGTACTTCAACGAGAACGTCCAGCGCGTCCTCGACAACGCGGCGACCGAGATCCGACCGCTGCAGGCCAAGGGCATCAAGGTGATGCTGTCGGTGCTCGGCAACCACGAAGGCGCGGGCTTCGCCAACTTCCCGTCCAAGGAAGCAGCCTCGGCGTTCGCCAAGCAGTTGTCCGACACCGTCGGCAAGTACGGCCTGGACGGCATCGACTTCGACGACGAGTATGCCGAGTACGGGAAGAACGGCACGGGACAGCCCAACGACAGCTCTTTCGTCTACCTGGTCTCCGCGCTGCGTGACTACATGCCCGACAAGCTCGTCTCCCTGTACAGCATCGGCCCGTCGGCGGACCGGCTGTCCTACGGCGGCGTGGACATCTCGTCGAAGTTCAACTACGCGTGGAACCCGTGGTACGGGTCGTGGCAGGTACCGAGCATCCGGCTGCCCAAGGCGAACCTGTCCCCGGCAGCGGTCCAGATCGGAGCCACGTCTCCGAGCACCGCAGCCGACCTTGCCCGGCGAACCGTGGGTGAAGGCTATGGCGTGTACCTGACCTACGACCTGGACGGTTCCGACCAGCACGACTACATCTCCGGTTTCACCAAGGAGCTGTACGGCAGCGACGCCGTCTACACCCCGTAACGCCGATCCGACAGCACATCGGCGGATCACCGGCGGATCCGGAGCCGGATCGAGGCGAGGGTAGCGGCCGGGGTGGTTGCGCACGGACGGCAGGGAGTGCCGCCAGGTGGGCAACTCCCCGGCCGCTTCTTCGTCGTAAGGGCTCCACGTAAGGGCTGCGCTTCAGGGCTGCGTGTCAGGACGGGGCGAGGACGCAGAACTCGTGGCCCTCCGGGTCGGCCAGGCATGTCCACGGGACGTCGCCCTGGCCGAGGTCGAGGTCGGTGGCGCCGAGGGCCCGCAGCCGGGCCACCTCCGCTGCCTTGTCGTCACCGGGGTACGGCAGCAGGTCAAGATGGACGCGGTCCGGGCCGGTCTTCACGCCGGGCGTGCGGAGGAATTCGAGATACGGGCCGATGCCCTTGGCGGAGCGCAGCACCGCAAGGTCGTCGGTCACCTCGTGCAGGGTCCAGTCCGTCGCCTCGCCCCAGAACCCGGCCATGGCCCGCGGGTCCGCGCAGTCGACCACCACCGCGGCGATCGGCCCGGTGTCCCGGTAGGTCTCCCGCGGCTCCAGCACGCAGAACTCGTTGCCCTCGGGGTCGGCGAGGACCGTCCACGGCACGTCGCCCTGGCCCACGTGGGTGGGCGTCGCGCCGAGAGCCCGGAGGCGCGCGACCAACTCCGCCTGATGGGCCGCGGAGGTGGTGGCGAGATCGAGGTGCACCCGGTTCTTGGTTGTCGTCTTGGGTTCCGGGACGGGAACGATGTCGATGCAGAGGGAGACCGGGTCCGGCCACACGGGGCCGCCGCCGGGGCCGACGTAGGTGGTCACACCGGGGTGGTAGGCACGCCAGCCGAGCGCCTCCGCCCAGAACCGGCCGACGGCCGAGCCGTCAAGAGCCTTGATGTTCACCTGGACAGGTCGCAGTGCCATGCCGGCGATCCTATGCGCCCGTTCGGCAACGGCCTCCGCACCGTCGCCGCACGGAGATCGACGAACGCCGCCGAGGTCGACGCGGTGGTTGTCACATTCTCGGGCCCGGCGGTGTCTTCATGGCAGACAGGCAAACAGGCCGACGTACCGGCCGATGCACAAGCCGATGCACAAGGAGAGACATCATGGCGCTACGCGTTCCGAAGGCGGAGCTTCCCGCGGAGCTCGCGGAGAGCATGACCAAGCAGCTCGGTGCCGTGCCCGAACCGGTCGAGGTCACGTGGCACAGTCCCGAAGTCGCCATGGACAACCTGGAGTTCGGGGCCAAGGTGGGCAAGTGGGCCGCGGCCGACGAGAGCCTCAAGTCGTTCGCGCACATGGCCGTCGCGGCGCAGGTCGGGTGCAGTTGGTGCCTCGACACCGGCTACTTCCAGGCACAGAACCAGAATCTGGACCTGGCCAAGGCGAGCCAGGTGCCGCGGTGGCGGGAGTCGGAGGTGTTCACGCCGCTGGAGCGGGAGGTACTGGAGTATGCCGAGGCGATGACGAGCACGCCGCCGACCGTCACCGACGAGCTGTCGGCGAGCCTGCTCGACCGGCTCGGCTCGGCGGCGCTGATCGAACTCACCGCCTTCATCGCCTTCGTCAACCTGGCGACCAGGAACAACACGGCACTCGGGATCCAGTCGCAGGGCTTCTCCGCGGCCTGTGAGGTTCCGCTGGCCGCGCGCTCCGAGAACTCCGGCGTGGCACCGACGGCAGGACCGGGGACCCGTTCGTCATGACCGAGGACCCGTTCGTCATGACCGAGGACCCGTTCGTCGCCCATCGCAGTCTGCTGTTCACGGTCGCCTACGAGATGCTCGGGTCGGCGGCCGACGCGGAGGACGTGGTGCAGGAGTCGTGGCTGCGCTGGGCCGACGCCGACCGCTCGCAGGTGCGCGACCCGCGGGCGTACCTCGTCCGGGTCGTCACGCGGCAGGCGCTCAACCGGCTGCGAACGTTGTCGCGCAGCCGCGAGGAGTACGTGGGGGAGTGGCTGCCGGAACCGCTGCTGACCAGCCCTGATGTCGCCGAGGACGTCGAACTCGCGGAGAGCGTCTCGATCGCGATGCTCACCGTGCTGGAGACGCTCGGGCCGGCGGAGCGGGCGGTGTTCGTGCTCCGCGAGGTGTTCGCGATGCCGTACGGCGAGATCGCCGAGGCCGTGGGGAAGTCCGCGGCCACGGTGCGGCAGATCGCGCGGCGCTCACGCGAGCATGTGGCGGCCCGACGGCCGCGTGCGCGGGTGAGCCGGTCGGAGCAGCAGGCCGTGGTGGAGCGGTTTCTGGTCGCGTTGCGCACCGGGCGGTTGCAGGAGCTGATGGAGGTCATGGCGCCGGATGTGGTCCTGATCGCCGATGGCGGCGGGCTGGTGGCCGCGGCGCCGGCTCCGATCCACGGGGTCGAGCGGGTGGCGCCGCTGCTGGCGCGTGCGAACCAGGTGGTCGCCGGGTTCGAGACGACGGCCGTATGGCTCAACGGCGCGCCCGCGGGCCGGATCGAGATCGACGGCGAGCCGTCCGCGGTGAGCGTGGCGGTGGAGGACGGACGGGTCACCCGGATCTACGTGGTGCGCAACCCGCGGAAGCTGACCCGGCTGGACGCCTTGGCGGAACTCGCCAGGTGAGTCCGCTGCCGGTGTGGCGTCGTGGGTGTCCCGGACGGTGAGCGCACCGTCCGGGACACCATCAGCGCAGGGTGACGGCGTCGGACGGGTGCGCGCGATCGTGGGGCCGCGGTGGGGCCTTGTGCTTTTCCGGCAAGGAAGTGTGGAAGCCGCTACCGGGGCCCATACCGTGGATTATCTTTCCCCCGTGGACCAGTTGATCTCCTCAGACCCGACGCACATAGGTCCGTACCGCCTGATCGCCCGCCTGGGCGCCGGCGGTATGGGCCTGGTCTATCTGGGTCGCTCCGAGGCCGGGCGGACCGTCGCGGTCAAAGTCGTCCAGGCCGAGCACGCACAGCACCCGGAGTTCCGCCGGCGCTTCGCCCGCGAGGTGGCGGCCGCCCGGAAGGTGGGCGGTTCCTGGACGGCGGCCGTGCTCGACGCCGACACCGAGGCCGCGGTGCCCTGGGTGGCGACCCAGTACATCCCGGGGCCCGACCTGACCACCGTGGTGGCACACGACTTCGGACCGCTGCCGGAGAACTCCGTGCGAGTGCTGGCCAACCGCCTGGCCCTCGCCCTGGAGGCGGTGCACGGGGCGGGCCTGATCCACCGGGACCTCAAGCCGTCCAACGTACTGGCCACCGTGGACGGACCGCGCGTGATCGACTTCGGTATCGCGCGGGCCATGGACAGCCTCGCCGAAGACAGCCTCCACACCCGCACCGGCATGCTGATCGGCTCCCCCGGCTTCATGTCGCCCGAGCAGGTACGCGGCCTCGAACTCACCCCCGCCAGCGACGTGTTCTGCCTGGGCGCCGTCCTCGTCTACGCCGCCACCGGACGCCTCCTGTTCGGCGCCACCGAGACCGGTCTGAACGCCCACCTCTTCCGGATCGCCGAGGAGGAGCCGGATCTGACCGGCGTACCGGAGTCGCTGCTCGATCTCGTCCGCCAGTGCCTCGACAAGGACCCGGCCGGGCGGCCCACCCTCCAACAGGTCGCAGCCCGCACGGCGGCGGACGGCGGCACGGACGCCGAGGGGGAGTGGCTGCCGGGCGCGGTACTCGCCCAACTCGGCCGCCATGCCGCCAAGTTGCTGGACTTCGCCCCCGAAACGACCGCCGGCACGCCCGGTGCCACGCCCCTCGCGGACCCGGGCATCCCGTCCGGGCAGCCGCAGCCCCCGGTACCTCCGCCGCCCGCGTACGCGCCCACCGCCCCGGCGGACGTCGTTCCCCCGCAGGGCTTCGGACCACCCCCGGGCATGGGCCCGCACGCCTGGGCCACACCCACTTCCCCGCCCCACCCCCAGGACTCGCCGTTCCCGCACCCCAAGCGCTGGTGGGGCCTGGCGGCGGTCGCCCTCGTGCAGTTGCTCGTCGTGCTCGATGCGGCGTCCCTGCGCATCGCGATCCCGTCCGTCATGGCCGATCTGCACGTACGCGGCGACGACCTGAGCGCGATATTCACCGGGTACGAACTGGCCTTCGTCGGGCTGCTGCTGCTCGGTGGGCACCTCGCGGACCTGGTCGGCCGCAAACGGATGCTGGTCATCGGGCTGGTCGGCTTCGCGGTGGCCGGCGCGATCGGCGGGATGGCCCCCACGCCCGGCGTCCTGGTCTGGGCCCGCGCCCTCCAGGGCGCCTTCGCCGCACTGCTGTCGCCGGCCGCCCTGGGCGTGGTGGCGGCCAACTTCACCGAGCCGAAGGCACGCGGCAGGGCCTTCGGGGTCTACGTCGCGATCGCCGCCGGCGGCTCGACGGTCGGTCTGCTCAGCGGTGGTTGGCTGCTCAACCTGAGCTGGCGCCTGTGCCTGTTTGCCAACGTCCCGCTCGCCGTGATCGCTGTGATCGCCGTGGCCGCCCTGGTGCACGACCGCCCGGTCCGTACCGCCCCCCGCCTCGACATCCTGGGCCTGCTGCTCGGCTCCGGCGGGGTCCTCGCCCTCGTCTACGGCTTCCAGGAGGCGGGCACGCGCGGTTGGACGGACCTCCTGGTGCCGGCGCTTCTCGTGGTCGGCGCCGTCCTGCTGGTGAGCTTCGTACGGTGGCAGCTCAGCACCCCCGCCCCACTCCTCCCGTCGTACGTCATCAGGGATCGCAGCCGTATCGGCTCCCTCCTCACCTTGTTCCTGGCCGGTGCCGGCACGCTCGCGCTGTTCCCGACGCTGACGGCGTACCTGGAGAACTACCGTGGCTACTCCCCGTTCGGCACCGCCCTGGCCGTGCTGCCCGCGGCCGCCGCGATCGTCATCGGCTCCACCCAGGTCTCCGGCCGCCTGCTGCACCGCACAGCGCCGCGCAACCTGATCGTGCCGGGCCTGCTGCTCGCGGCGCTCGGCCTGCTGCTTCTGACCTTCCTCGCGTCCGACAGCGGGTACGCCACCCTGCTCCTGCCCGGCATGCTCCTCGCCGGCCTCGGCCTCGGCATGGCCCTGATGCCGCTGTACCACCTCGCCACGGCCGGCGTCGCCGCGCCGGACGCCGGTGGGGGAGCGGCAGTGACCAGCACGGCCGGCCAGGTGGGCGGGGCGCTCGGCACGGTGCTGTTCAGCGGCGTCCTCACCGCCGCGCTCGCCGCCCAACTTCAGACGGTACCCGGGCTTTCACCGGCCTTCGTCCGCGCGGCCCGGGACGGCCGCATCCTCAGCGGGCGAGGGCTTCCGCCGCAGCTGGCGGAGGTGGTCGACAAGGCGGCGCTCGGCGGCTACACCGTCGTCCTGTGGTGCTCGATCGGCGTCACGCTGCTCGCGGTCCTGGCCGCGGCGCTGCTCGTCAGGTCCACCGGACCGGCCACCCCCCAGCCCACCGGACCGACCTTCCCGGCCTACGACCAGCAGGGCACCTACTGACCGCACGCCCCGGAGGCAACGAGGGACGCGCACGCGCACGCGTACGGGCGTGCGCGGACGCTCCGCCGTCACCGTCACGGTCACCGACGATGGCCGTCGACCGGCGTCGGCAACCGCCAGGCTCCGGCCTCGTGCGGTCACCCCTCGCGGCCCCCGGGGCGTGCGGCCGGCTGCCGGTCCGTGGGACCCGACCTGCTCGCCCTCCCGGCGGGACCCGGTCGCCCCACCCGTACATTGGGCACGCACCCATGCGGAGAAAGGACTTCATGAACCCCCTGGCAGCCGCCGCCGAAGAGCGCCTCGCCGCGCACCGGCGCCGCTTCGACGCGGCCTTCGAGACGTACTTCACGCGCCTGGGGGAGACCTTCGACACCCCGCCGCGGGGGCGCTTCACCCCCCAATGCCTGGAACTGCTGAGGGACTTGTCCCTGCGCGGCGGCAAGCGGCTCCGTGTGGTCCTGCTCTACGAGGCGGCCCGCCTGGTGACCACCGAGGACGTACCCGGCCTTGTGGAGGCCGCGCTCAGCATCGAACTGCTCCAGACGCACGGACTCATCCACGACGACGTCATCGACGATTCGCCGGTGCGCCGTGGCGGCCCCTCGACCTACTACGCCTACCGCACCGCGTTCCCCGACCACGAGCGCACCGCCCTGGGCCTGACCGTGCTGGCCGGGGACCTCGCCGCGTTCCTGTCGCTGCGGGTGCTGCTGGAGGCGGACGTCCCCGCCCCGCTGCGACAGGCCATGCTCGACGTGCAGTCCCGCGCGGCCACGGACGCGGTCGCCGGCCAGATCCTCGACCTGGAGCGGGACTTCGAGGACCTGCCGGACGAAGAACTCCTGCACGCCGTCACCGAGTACAAGTCGACCCGGTACTCCGTCCTGGCCCCGCTGCGCCTCGGACTCCTCGCCGCGGGCGAGGACCTCGAACGCCACGACGCCCGCCTGCGCCGCTATGCCACCCTGGTCGGCGTCTGCGGGCAGCTGCGCGACGACTACCTCGACCTCTTCGGCGACGACGCGGCCCTGAGCAAGCCCCCGGGCGGCGACCTGCGCGCGGGCCGCCGTACCTACGCCCTCCGCGCCATTCTGGAGCGGGCCGATGCGGCGGACCGGGCCGTCGTGGAAGCCGTTCTGGGCGATCCCCACTGCACGCCCGACAGCATCGAACGCGTCCGGGACATCGCCCGCCGCCAGGGCACCGACGGCCGACTCCGCGCCGACCTGAGGCGCTATGCCGAGCGCGCCGCCGCCGAGGCGTCCGGCTGGGGCGAGTGGTGGCGGGAGGAGGCGGTGGGACTGTTCACGCACCTGCCGCTGCGCATGGCCCAGATAGCCGGGGCCCCCGACGAGGACGCGAACCCGCGCCCCTGAGCCGGGCCGCTGCCACCACGTCCCATGGCCACCGCGGCCCGGACTGCCGGACACGGGATTCGGCCTGGTCGTCGCGGAGCATCACCCCGGACCGGTGCACAGAAAAGCTCCCCGGCCGGGCCGGGGAGCGAAACGGTCGATGGACCGTGTGGACCGCGGGGATTTCCGCGGAGCCCGTCCGACGGGTCAGAGGCGGGTGCCCAGGATGCTCCAGTCGACCGGGAGGGGGTGGTCCGTGAACAGGCCGCTCAGAGGCATCTTGAGGTGGGCCTGAACGGGGGTGTCGTCCTTCGGCTCTGCCGCGGCCTGTGCGGACACGGGGCCGAGCAGCAGCATGGCAAGCGCGAAACCGGTGAGTGTACGGCGGGTGTTTGTCATGGTTTGCCAACGATTCGACGGCGGCGACGTCACCACACGGCCTCCCCTCATCTGCGCCAGAGAGCATCGCGTTCCCACGCGGCCGGTACGGGCACCATGGCGGCGGCGTGGGCAGACGGGCATCGCCCTGAACGCAGTGAAGGCCCGGTATCCACCGGGCCTTCACTTTCGAACGAGTAGCGGGGACAGGATTTGAACCTGCGACCTCTGGGTTATGAGCCCAGCGAGCTACCGAGCTGCTCCACCCCGCGTCGGTAGGTTGAACTGTACGGCATCGATCCCGCTGAACCGAATCGGCTTCTGCCTGGGGCGACGGTCGCCTCCGCGGGCGCCGTCGGCGGATCGCCGGCATGGGCCGTGCCTGTCTTCCCGAGGTGGTGGGCCCGGCCGGTTTCGGCGGCCATTGATCGCGTTTCGTGAAGGGTGTGTTCGCGGAGTGCGCCTTGGTCGGTGCGGTGCCTGCGACTTGACTGTGGTCAGGCGGAACGGCCGCCCGGTTCAGCGGAGTGACAGGAGTACCTCATGTCGAGCATGGAGCCCAGGGACGTGGTGCGGCGCTACTTCGACGCGCTGGCGGCCGGCGATCAGGACGTGGTCCGGGACTCCTGGGCCGAGGACGGCAGTTGCTGGTACGGCGGCGACCTGCCGATCTCGGGCACCTGGCAGGGGCGGGACCAGGTGATCGACGGATTCCTGGCGACGGCCTTCGCTCATCTGGACCCGGACCGGGAGGTCGGCGTGCGGGTCACCAACGTCTTCGGTGAGGGGGAGCAGGTGCTTGTGGAGTGGGACTCGTGGGCGACCGGCAAGACCGGCAGGCCGTACCAGCAGCGGAACATCGGCGTCTTCACCGTCCGCGCTGGGAAGATCGTCAACATGCGCGAGTACGCCGACACCCAGCACTGGGAGCGCGCCCTGGTCGCCGATCCCTCCGATGCGCGCTGCCAGCCGTAGCCGTAGCCGTCCCGAACCGGTTGCCGGGACCTTCGTTCCGGCCCCGGCGGAGTCCCGTGGCGGTGCGGGCGGACGGCGCCGGGCCCGCGGTCACTCCCGCCAGGCGGCGACCAGAGCCAGCAGGCCGGGGAACCGGGCCTCCAGATCCTCGATCCGGACGTGGCTGCGCCGCTCCAGTCCGTACTGCCGCTGGCGGATCAGCCCGGCCTCCCGCAGGGCGCGGAAGTGGTGGGTGAGCGAGGACTTGGGGCGGTCGAGCCCGAACCACCCGCAGGTGTGGTCGAAGTCCTCCGACTCCAGCAGCAGGGTGCGCACGATCCCCATCCGCAGTGGGTCGCTCAGCGCGCCCATGACGACCTCCAGCCGCAGGGCGTCCCGCTCGGGCTCCGGCAGCGGCTCGGGTGCGTCGGCCGGTACGGGTCGCTGGAGCGCGGCGATGTCGGGCCGGGACATACCGGCCCGGTGCGCCCCGTCGGACCGCGATCCGCTCCGCCCCGCTGTCGTGGACGACGTCCCTGTGCTCATCCCGGCACTCCTCCCGTTCGGCGAGTCCAACCCTAGTACGACTTGCATCGTACTGTAGTTGCCTGTACGAATCTTCTCGTACCGCCTGTACGAAAGTTCTCGTACAGGCTGGATGAGGAGGGGACACCCATGCCTGTAACCCGTACGGCACCCGAGCCCGGAACCCGTGCGCCACGCCCGACCGCGGCCCGTGCGGTGCCGGCGCCCCGGCCGACGCTCCCGCCGGGGCCCGGTTCGACGCCCGGACCGGTCGCGGCGATGCGGGCCGCGGCGCCGCCGCCGACCAGGGAGATCTGGTTCGCCGCCTGGCCGGTGGTCGCCCTCTTCATCCTGTCGAACACCGCGATGCCGCTGTACGCGGTCTGGCAGCGCCAACTCGCCTTCAGCTCCGGCACCCTGACGCTGATCTACGCGGCCTACATGGTCGGACTGCTGGGCGCGCTGCTGGTGGCGGGGGTCGCCTCGGACCGCGTCGGACGGAAGCCGGTCCTGGTGCCGGCGCTGCTCCTGGGCCTGGTCGCCTGCCTCGTCTACGCCACCGCGCCCTCGGTGGCCGCCCTGGTCGTCGCCCGCCTGCTGACCGGCGTGGCCACGGGCGCCGCCGTGTCGGCCGGAATGGCGGCGGTGACGGACATCGCGGCCGGCCGGAGCAGCGGGCCGCTGCTGGCGTCCACCGGGATGGTCCTGGGCGCCGGGATCGGCCCCGTACTTGCCGGGGTGCTGTCGGAAACCGCGCCCGGACCGACCCTCACCGTCTTCGTCGTGGAAGCCCTCCTGCTGGTCACCGCGTTGGCGTCGGTGGTCAGGATGCCGCTGCCCCGGCGGGACCGGGGATCCGGCGCGGCCGCGTCCGGCTCCTGGGTGCGGCTGCCCGCCGTGCCCAGGGCCAACCGGCGCCATCTCGTCCTCGGGCTGGCCGCGTTCGCCCCGGGCATCAGCGCCACCTCCTTCGTGCTCTCGCTCGGCCCGTCACTGCTGGCCGGCCTGCTGGGCACTGCGAACCGGGCGCTGGCGGGCGGGATGGCGCTGGCGATGTTCCTGTCGGCCACCGGCGTGCAGTTCGCGCTGCGGCGGATGGCCGTCCGCACCGTCCTGCTGACCTCCGGTGCGGCCACCGTCGCCGCCACCCTGGCGCTGGTCACCGCCGTCCACACCGCCGCCCTCGCGCCCCTGGTCGCCGCGGTGGTGCTGGCCGGCGCGGGGCAGGGCGCCGGCCAGCTGGGCGGGCTCACCCTGCTCAGCCGCGAGGTCCCGGCCGCCCGCCGCGCGGAGGCCAACGCGGCCCTGAACGCCGGGGGTTACCTCCTCGCCGGCGTCCTCCCCGTCGCCGACGGATACCTCAGCGACGCCATCGGTCTGCCCGCGGCCGCCACCGCATTCGGCCTCGCCGTCGCCGCCCTGGCCGCGGCGGGCGCGGCGCTGGTCGCGGTACGGGGCGGGGACACGCCCTAGAAGGCTCATGAAGATCTTGGGGTTCTGGCCCCGCCGCGTGAGCGGCGGGGCCAGACTT
>NZ_NNBP01000081.1 GCF_002803155.1 Streptomyces sp. CB02959 | reverse complement strand
AAGATCCCCGACAGAGTCAAGTTAGATCATTTACGGGACAACCCTTCGCCGCGACCCACCTGGACTGGAACCCACAACCGTCAACCTCATAAGCAAAGGTCAGTAGCCCTCTCGATTCAGGGGCCTGTTGTTATGGGTCACTACGGGACCCAAGCAGTCTCGACTAACCAATTGCCTCATGCATACAGAGGACGCTTGCGCTATTTCCGCAGCCTCAGAGGTCGTGAGTAGGCGAGCCCTGAGTAGACTTGGAACCACCTCTTCTGTCAATTCGTGAATCAGGGAAACTGCAAGAGAAAGGTATTCATCGGGCATGGCATTGCCCCCGGTAGTGGCGTCCTATGTGGTGCGACCATCTCAGGAGAAGTGACGACAATTGCGCACGATGCATTATCGCCCAAGCTTTTGACAGTGGACGGTCATCGAATTTATGCTGGCTAGTTCATCCCCTGTGAAACCAGCAGAGCATGCCGCGATGGCGGCTGCGTCGAGCTGCCTACGGCTCGAGACATCAACCACTACTGAACTAATCCATGGATGATTCACCACCCACGATATCGCCATCTGTTCAATGGATTGCCCTCGCATGGCGGCCATAAGCGAAAGGCAGCTTAGTTGCGTCTGCACTTCCGTTGAACTCTCGATCGATTCGCGGGTTAGTGTGGGCCTACTCGAGGTGCAGGTACTCAGGATTCCGCCGTTTAGAGGATCAGTAGAAATCCAGCCGATACCTGCTTCAGAAAGCATCTCAGCTAGATTCATTTTCCCCCATTGCTGAAACAACGAAAAAGGTCCGCGGTAGGCGCACAACGGTACACCCAACTCACTCAGTAGCGCCTTGGCTTGCTCAATCTTGCTTGAGGGGTATGCAGAAATCCCAACGCGCAAACACCTACCCCGATAAACTGCAGATGCGAGAGCTTGCATAGTCTCTTCCAAGGGGACGCTGGGGTCGTAGCGGTGAGCGTAGAAGATATCGACATAATCCAACCCGGCACGATGAAGCGACCGCTCCAGACTTTCCGTTATAAACTTTTGAGACCCCCACCCGTTCACCCTCTGCGCCGTGCCGTATCCAACTCGCGTTGATACGACCAAGCTCTCCCTGTAGGGGCGAAGGTCACGATTCAAAATAATCCCGAAAATCTCCTCGACTGCGGGGTGTAGCGCGCCACAGGTGGTTGACAAGTCAAAGCTTACGATTCCTTTATCGAAGGCATGTAGCATGACTTCTCGATACTCGCCCAAAGGAGAATTCCGGTCGAAAAGAGAACTCAAACCGAGAGACAGTAGAGGGAGCTCGAGTCCCTGCCGTCCAACATTTCTGTGACGCATCTCGGTATATTTCCTTTCGCGGGCGAAAGGGAGACCCGGCGTAATATGTCGACGGCTCCAGGGGCCTGTCTGGCTTCTCATGCTATGCATTCTTGACTTCAGGCTTTGGGGTAGTGAACTCAGCGTGCTGCGTCGATGTAAGACAGCGATCGACAGCGTGAAGTGCACTTACTCTCCCGCGCCGGAGAGAGGCTATCTTGGTGAGTGAATGATGGACCACTCTCCGGAAGCCGAATAAGTGGCACAATTGCAGCAAATCGCACCTGTTCGTCCAACGCAGTCACCGTCGCTTCGGTTTACTTGTATCGAAGCTCGCGCGCTGCCCCTTCGTACAGGAAAGCACGAACTGGAACGTCTCACAATATAGGCACTGAATGTTCTATAAACTGTTTATAGCTGACTTGCAGCCCCGGTGCGAGCACCGTCCGCATACCAGGTGCCCCGGTGGCATCCGGTTTGGCACCACCCCGAGCAGCCCCGCCCGTACCGGAACGTCAACCCCGCGACCTGTTCGGCGATCGTCACCCTGCAAGTCGGCGTTGTCAGAGAACAGCCGCCGGACCGACAACTCGATGGGCCCTGACCCTGGAGTTTGGACACCAGGGACACTTGGATCTTGATGTTCTGGGGGGTCAGGAGTCCCGTACAGACGGCAATGAAGCACTGAGCGTTTTCCAACC
>NZ_NNBP01000080.1 GCF_002803155.1 Streptomyces sp. CB02959 | reverse complement strand
CCCGGCGGCGAGCTGGGCATAAGTGTCACCGCACCGCAGATGAGCCAGGGCGAGCAGGGCCTGGCGTGCAGCGGAGAGACGCCGCCACCGCGTCCCGATCTCCAGCCTCCTCACGGCCAGTTGCCCCGTCAGGAACCGCAGAGTGCGGCTGGACAGATCGATCGAGGACGGATAGGCAAGCACACGAAGCTCCTGGCGGACACGGGTGATCTTGGTCGAGAACCCGTCTACCAGGAGCTTCACCCTTGCGCAGGACTGTCCAACTCGCGGTCAGCAACGCCAGCTTGGAAACGGCTCACTGCATCTTGGAACCCGGCTTGCCCCGGTCCACGGGGCTCGGACCTGCAAGTTCGCCCCTTTTTTAGCCCGGACATGGGCGGAGTCGAGGACCGCACGAGACAGGTCGACCAGGTCCCGCTCGTCCAGGAGTTGGAGATCCTTCTGGTGCAGCCGACCCCACACGCCGGCGCGGGACCAAATGACGAACCGGCGATGAACGGTCGACTCCGACGCCCCGAAGCATGGCGGCAACGCCCGCCAAGCACAGCCGCTGACGAGCACGTAGATGATCGCAGCGAACACCGCCTCATCATCGATGTTCGCGACCCCGCCGCCCTGCGGCCGCACCCGCGCCGGCGGCAGCAACGGCCTGGCGATCTTCCACAGGCCATCAGGAACGATCCATCCCCAACGTCCACTCCCCATGTCCAGCACAACCGCCAACCAACCATTTAGGACACGATCTAAGTGGCAGATAGGACTACCCGTCCTCGGAGAACGAATTCTCTCCTCAAGTCGGCTTGGCGGATGCGCAGAGCTGTAACGATTATACGGCAAAAACTGGAATCACCCGTAGGAGTGGAGAATGGACTACGTTCAGGCCGCTTAAGATTGTTCCAGGCGACCTCCGCAAGCCCTCGACCTGCGCATATGTTCCCAGTAGCAGCTAAATCATCTATGGCTAATATTATGAGATTTTTCTCTAAGTGTTGCGACCTCATCGCGTCGCGTGCTCTGATATTCGTTGATAAATGAGCATTAATAAGGGGGGCAGTGCCAAGGAGCCCGCTTCTCAGGACCTTGATCGCCTCATCGAGCTGATGCAGCTAAAGGATCTTTTTCGCAAGGTCGTCTGGCCAGCGAGGCTCAAGTTTCTCAGGTCCTCATCTCTCTACTTATCAGCGGGCAGCGCAGCGTACAGGTAGAAAATGCGTGACGAATCGCGAGTGCGCTCGGCGTGAGAACCGTGGACCTCTTCACCTCGTCCCGGCCAGCCCGATCAGCCCACTGCAGCCTTCCTGCTGTCGACCGCTCGAATGTTGTGTCGGTCAGCCTGCGCGCACGTGACATTCTCAGAGCCTGACCCATAACTCTGCTTTGAGGAATGTGATTCTGTGGCGCGATAAGGGATGCGCAGCTACCGGCCGCCACCTGACGGCCGATACCCGTCCCGACAAGGGCTAAGAAGCGGGACAACCCGCAGCCTCCGGGCACATAGGAGTCAGTGCACCCCGCGGCACCCCGCGGCACCCCGCGACGGTCTGCCCTCGAACGGCCAAGGATATTAAGGATCGACGCACGCATCAGATATATCTAGCAGACCTTGCCAGCCGCACATTAAGCCCCGCATCTGCAACGGATTCCTCGGAGGTCTCCATGCCGACGTTTCATTCGGGCGAGCAAGAATCCTGCCTCGGTGAATATGGATTCTCGGTAATGTGCACTTGGATAGCGAAAGGAGTGATTATCTATCGACTGCGAGATATTGCCGGCATTTGCATCACCATCCCTTCGTCCGTGAGATCCAACCCCGACTCCGTCAGCGAACTTGCGGGACTTTCTGTAGCCGTAGCCTTGAAGAACCTGCGTCTGCAGGATCGAGAGGAAACCAAGTGGGATCCGGGTCGGGGGGCGAACTTGAGAAGCTACTTCATCGGTCAATGTCTTCTCTGCTTCCCCAACGAATACCGACGCTGGGCACGAGAAAACGAACATGACGAGAGGTGCGCCACTAGGGCCGGTCGTATTAATTGGCGGCCTGCCGGTTGCGACCCAGCCTCCATCGTCGCCATGCGACTATATATTCATGAAATCTTGTCCGCAGTAGATAATCGAAGTCGCGCTGCGCTCATCTTTGCGGCCTGCGGCTATACGAATTCCGAGACTGCGGCTATACTCAATGCGACCCCCAAGGCCGTGGAGATGACTATATATCGTGCCCGGTTGCGGATCCGCCCTGCTCTCGAGAGAGTGTTCACCCTGGGATAGAATTTTCAAGCTGCGAAATTTGCGCATTGGGGAAATTTCTGGCACTCGATCCTTAAATGCAGGCGGTCGTACAATTCCCTAGCTGAGATGGTTTGAGCTTCACGGAACCGTTTTCACCCTGTCCCGCAGGGCTGAAAAGGACTGAGCCGTTTCCAAGCTGGCG
>NZ_NNBP01000008.1 GCF_002803155.1 Streptomyces sp. CB02959 | reverse complement strand
CAGACCCGTCCCCTCCCGTTGATGGGTGGGAAAAGGCCGGTGGGGCTGCGCGTGAGTGGGACGGTGCGGGTCCGTTGTTGAGTGGTGACCGGGATTGAGTAGCGACCGGTAGGCGACCACTCACGCTGGCCCCCACCCACCGTCTTTCCTCACCACCACCGGGAGGGGTCGGGGCGGAGGGGTCGGTGTGCAGGACGTAAAGCGCAGCAGTCCTGCACACCGACCCCTCCGACCCGACACCGCACCCAACAGCCCCGCGCAGCGGACAACAGCCAGCGCCGCCAGGCGCAACGACGAGCAACCCCCACGGCGGGACAGCCAAAAACGTCCGGGGCCCAACCAAGCGCAGCGACTAGCGGCCCATCTCCTCGCGGATCGCCGTCAGGAAGGCGTCGACGTCGGCCTCGGTCGTGTCGAAGGCGCACATCCAGCGGACCACGCCGGCCTGCTCGTCCCAGAAGTAGAAGCGGAACCGCTTCTGGAGGCGTTCGCTGACGTCGTGCGGGAGGCGGGCGAAGACGCCGTTGGACTGGACGGGGTAGAGGATCTCCACGCCGGGGATCTCGCGGACGCCGGTGGCCAGGCGCTGGGCCATGGTGTTGGCGTGGCGGGCGTTGCGGAGCCAGAGGTCCTTGGCCAGCAGTGCCTCCAGTTGGACGGAGACGAAGCGCATCTTGGACGCCAGCTGCATGGAGAGCTTGCGCAGGTGCTTCATGGCGCGGACCGCGTCGGGGTTGAGGACGACCACGGCCTCGCCGAAGACCGCGCCGTTCTTGGTGCCGCCGTACGAGAGGATGTCGACGCCCACGGCGTTGGTGAAGGCGCGCATGGGGACGTCGAGGGTGGCGGCGGCGTTGGATATGCGGGAGCCGTCGAGGTGCACCAGCATGTTGCGCTCGTGGGCGTGGTCGCAGATGGCGCGGACCTCGTCCGGGGTGTAGACGGTGCCGAGTTCGGTGCTCTGGGTGATCGAGACGACCTGCGGCATGGCGCGGTGCTCGTCGTCCCAGCCGTACGCCTCGCGGTCGATGAGCTCGGGGGTGAGCTTGCCGTCGGGGGTGGGGACGGTGAGGAGTTTGAGGCCGCCGACCCGCTCGGGGGCGCCGCACTCGTCGACGTTGATGTGTGCGGTGGCGGCGGTGATCACCGCGCCCCAGCGGTCGGTGACGGACTGGAGCGCGACGACGTTGGCGCCGGTGCCGTTGAACACCGGGAAGGTCTGGGCGCGCTGCCCGAAGTGGCTGCGGAAGACGCGCTGGACGTGCTCGGTGTAGTCGTCCTCGCCGTAGGCGACCTGGTGGCCGCCGTTGGCGAGGGCGAGCGCGGCGAGCACTTCGGGGTGCGCACCGGCGTAGTTGTCGCTGGCGAAGCCGCGGATCTGCGGGTCGTGGTGCTGCCGGGCGTCGGTCCTCGCCCGGTTCACGGCTTGGGGGTCAGCCACAGACGCTGTCCATTCACTTCCTGGGCGGGCCGGTTCCAGACTCCGGCGATGGCCTCGGCCAGCTCCGTGACGTCGGTGAAGCCCGCGAACTTTGCGTTCGGTCGCTCGGCGCGCATCTGGTCGTTGACGAGCGCCTTCACGACCAGGATGGCAGCCGCGGCACGCGGCCCCTCCTCGCCCCCCGCCTTGCGGAAACCGTCCCCCATGGCGAGGGTCCACGCCTCGGCGGCCGCCTTGGACGCGGCGTAGGCGGCGTTGCCCGCGGTGGGCTTGCTCGCGCCGGCCGCGCTGATCAGGACGTAGCGGCCGTTGCCGCTGCGTTCGAGTGCGTCGTAGAAGGCGAGGGAGGTGTGCTGGACGGTGCGGACCAGGAGCTTGTGCAGGGTGTCCCAGTCCGCCAGGTCGGTCTCGGTGAACGTGGAGCAGCCGCGCCAGCCGCCGACGAGGTGGACGACGCCGTCGACCCGGCCGAATTCCTTCTCCGTACGGGCGGCCCATTCGCGGGTCTGGTCGAGGTCGAGGAGGTCGACGGTCTCTCCGATGACGGTGGCGCCGCCGTGGGCGTAGCGGGCCGCGTCGACGGCTTCCGCCAGCCGCTCGGGGTTGGCGTCGGAGCCGACCACGGTCGCGCCGGCCTCGGCCAGTCGCAGCAGGGTGGCGCGGCCGGCCGGGCCGGCCGCTCCGGCCACCGCGATGACCGCACCGTCCAGCGGCCCCTGGCCGCCCGTCGAAGTAACCATCTCCGTCGCCTCCTCGTCCTGCCCCTGGACGGCCGTTGGCCGGGTGTTCCGGTCGGTCCGCATACTCTGCTGCCCGTTCTGTTCCTGCTCGGTCCGCGCGTTCGTCACGCCGCCGCCGGCGCTTCGCTCTGGGCGGTGATGCCCTTGGTCGAGGCGATCACGGTACGCAGCTTCTTGGCGAGCGCCTCGTAGAACATGCTCAGCGGGAACTCGTCGGGAAGCACGTCGTCCACGAGTTTGCGCGGCGGCTGGTCGAGGTTGAGGGCGTCGGGCCCCTTGGCCCAGACCGAGCCGGGGTGCGGGGCGAGGTAGGTCGAGACGAGGTCGTAGGCGGCGAACCAGTGGACCAGCTTGGGCCGGTCGATGCCGTCGCGGTAGAGCTTCTCGATCTCGCCGCAGAGCTGGTTGGTGACCCTGGGCGCCCGCTCCCAGTCGATGTGCAGTGTGTTGTCCGTCCAGCGTACGACGTCGTGCTTGTGGAGGTATGCGAAGAGCAGCTGGCCGCCGAGGCCGTCATAATTGCGCACCCGGTCGCCGGTGACCGGGAAGCGGAACATCCGGTCGAAGATCACCGCGAACTGCACGTCGCGGGCCTGCGGGTAGCCCTCGGCCTCCAGCTTCACGGCCTCCTTGAAGGCGGTGAGGTCGCAGCGCAGCTCCTCCAGGCCGTACATCCAGAACGGCTGGCGCTGCTTGATCATGAACGGGTCGAACGGCAGGTCGCCGTGGCTGTGGGTGCGGTCGTGGATCATGTCCCAGAGGACGAACGCCTGCTGGCAGCGCTGCTGGTCGTCGAGCATGGCCTCGACGTCCGGCGGGAGTTCGACGCCGAGCAGGTCCACGGCGGCCTCGCTGACCCGGCGGAAGCGGGCGGCCTCGCGGTCGCAGAAGATGCCGCCCCAGCTGAACCGCTCGGGGGCCTGGCGGACCGCGATGGTCTCGGGGAAGAGGACGGCCGAGTTGGTGTCGTAGCCGGCGGTGAAGTCCTCGAAGGTGATCCCGCAGAAGAGGGGGTTGTCGTAGCGGGTGCGCTCCAGGTCGGCGAGCCAGTCCGGCCAGACCATGCGCAGGACGACGGCCTCGAAGTTGCGGTCCGGGTTGCCGTTCTGCGTGTACATGGGGAACACGACGAGGTGCTGGAGGCCGTCGGCGCGCTGCTGGGCGGGCTGGAAGGCGAGCAGCGAGTCGAGGAAGTCGGGGACGCCGAAGCCGTCGTCGGCCCAGCGGCGCAGGTCGGCGGCGAGTGCCTGGTGGTAGGCGGCGTTGTGCGGGATCAGCGGGGCGAGTTCGCGGATGGCGAGGATCGCCCGCTCGACCTCGTGGCGGACGGCCTCGGCGGTCGGCGCGCCGTCCGCTGCGAGGTCGATCGAGCCGTCCTTGACCTGCCACGGGCGGATGGTCTCGATGGCGTCCTTCAGTACGGGCCAGGCGGGGTGCGCGACCACGGACTCGTCGGACAGGGTGCCACCCCGGACACCCACAGGCGAAAGAATTTCCGTCATGACTGCCCTCCGGCGGTAGATCGTCCTGTGGGAACACCGTAACCAGCCAAGGATCGCCCATTCAAGTGGGGTCGGTGAAAATTATTCTGCTGACCCCCCGTGGTCACGAGTGTTTTTCCTGTGAGGTACGGGTTCGGCCTCACTTCCTGGCATCCAGGGTGTCGTATTCCGCGTTTTCTCCGGAGGATGGCGGGGTAGGCCCTGGAGTCACGGCCCGTCCGGGCGGGTGACGGACGCGGGGCGGGGGCGGTCCCCGGCGAAGTGCGGAATGACCTTTTCACCCCATTGGCGGATGGTCTCCAGACAGGCTTCCTGCGGCACGGTGCCCATCTGGATCAGGCACATCACCTCGTCGGCGCCGGCCGCCCGGAACCGCTCCACGTAGGCGATGGCGTCCTCGGCCGTCCCGTAGGCGTGGTCGGCCCGGAACGTCGCGGTGGCGTTGGGGCGGACCGGGATGCGCTGCTCGTGGAGGTGGGCGACGACCGTCTCGGCGGCCCGCCGCAGTTCGGCGGCCTCGTCCGCGCCGTCCACCACGGCCTCGTCGGGGATCCCCGCGCCGCCGTACCAGTGCGCGATGGCCTGGGCGAAGAAGCGCTGGCCGCGCAGGCCGACGGCGCGGGCCCGCTCCCGGTCGGCCAGGACGGTGGTCGGGCAGAGCACCGCGAAGTGGTCGTTGATCCGCGGGGAGACCAGCCGGTCGCCGGTGCGGGCGGCGCGGGCGGCGTCGTACACGGTGCGCAGCTCCGCGACCGCGTCCGGTCCGGCGAAGCCCATGACGAGGGCGCCCACGCCCAGTTCGGCGGCCTGGCGGAGGGTCTCGGCGCGGCTGCAGGCGAGGAAGAGCGGCGGGTGCGGCATCTGGTGCGGCCGGGGCAGGATCGGGTGCGGCGGGATGTCAATCAACTCGCCTTGGTAGGCGAGCTGTTCGCCTTGCCAGGCGCGGCCGATGATGCGCAGCGCCTCCTCCACCTCCTGCGTCGTGCGGTCGCGGTCGACGCCGCACAGCGAGGTCTCCTTCCGCGGTGCGCGCACCGGCTACGAGCTGAAGAAGTGGGCCGACTCCTCGCTGCGGTTCTTCTACTGGTCGCCTGCGATCAGCCAGATCTACGCGGAGCTTCGGCGGCTGGAGCGGCTCGGGCTCGCCACGTCGCGGCGGTCGGGACCGGAGGAGCCGCGGGCCACCCGCGGCTACACCCTCACCGACGCCGGCCGCGCCGCGCTCGCCGGCTGGGCGGACGGCACCGACGACCCGGGTCCGCCGGTCCTCAAGCACCCGCTCGTGCTGCGCCTCTGGCTCGGCCACCTCGCCACCCCGGAGACCCTGCGCACCCTGGTGGAGCGGCACCTCGCGCGGACCCGGGACGCCTTGGCCGAGGTCCGCGGCGCCCTGCGGCGCGCCGAACAGGACCCGGAATGGGCGTTCCCCCGCGTCGCGCCGGCCTGGAGCGAGCGCCAGCACCTCGCGGAGCCGGCGCTGGCCGAGGCGATGCCGGCGGATCTGGCACGGATGGCGGCATCCGGGCCGGCCGACGGTGCGTAGCGGGCGCGGCGCGCGGGCACTCGTACGGGCTAGAGGGCACTTGTCCCTACGGCGATGCCGCTGTTGCGCGGATTAGGCTGTGGGCCATTTCGGGCAGCAGTGCGCCGGCGGCCGACATGTGCGCGGAGCCGACAGCAACCGAGCCGACAGAAGCGAGGCAGCCTTGTCCTTTCTCACCATCGGGCACCGCGGATTGATGGGTGTGGAGCCGGAGAACACCCTGCGCTCCTTCGTACGGGCCGAACGTGAGGGCGTCGACGTCATCGAACTGGACCTGCATCTGAGCAAGGACGGCGGGCTGGTGGTGATGCACGATCCGGACGTCGACCGGACCACCGACGGCAGCGGCCCGGTCGCCGAGCGCACCCTCGCCGAACTGCGGGAGCTGGACGCCGGGCAGGGCGAGCGGATCCCGGTGTTCGAGGAGGTGGTGGACGCGGTGCGGCTGCCGATCCAGGCGGAGATCAAGGATGTCGCGGCGGCCCGGTCGCTGGCCGAGGTGGTGCGCTCGCGCGACCTGACCGGCCGGGTGGAGGTGATCTCGTTCCACGACGAGGCACTGGCGGCGGTCCGCACCCTGCTGCCGGGGGTGCGCACCGGGCTGGTGGGCGAGTGGTACGACGCCGATGTCGTCGACCGGGCCAAGGCGGTGGGCGCGGAACTGGTGTCGCTCGACATCCGGCGGCTCACCCTCGAACTCGTCGAGCGGGCGCACGCCGCGCGGTTGAGGGTGCTGGGCTGGACGGTGAACACCCATGACCAGCTGCGGCTGGCGCGCGGGTTGGGGCTGGACGGGGTGGTGACCGACCAGCCGGAGATCCGGCGGGCGGTGCGCTTCACCGCGTAGCCGAGATCCTGCGGGCGGGTCGGCCGAGCCCGGCACACGGGGGCCGCCCGACGGGAAATCCGCAGTTCACAGCGGCGCAACGGGCTTCCAGCATGTGGACGTTCGCCCCGGTGATCTCGACAGGGAGGCCGGTGCGCTGCCACTCTCCCGACATGCACCTGTCGCCACGCCCCGTACGTCTCACCGTCTGCGCCACCGCCGTGCTGCTCGTCACCGCGGTCGGCTGCGCTCCGCAGGACGCGTCCCCCGACGGCGCGCAGGCCGCCGGGCCGGGGAAGCGGAGCTGTGCGCCCGGCAAGCTGACCACCGTGGCGCCCGGGAAGATCACGGTCGGCACCGACAAGCCCGCCTACGCGCCCTGGTTCAGCGACGACGACCCCGCCAACGGCAAGGGCTACGAGTCGGCGGTGGCCTATGCCGTCGCCAAGGAGCTGGGGTACGGCAAGGACGCGGTGCAGTGGCGGACCGTGCCGTTCAACAGCGCCTTCGCGCCCGGTGCGAAGTCCTTCGACTTCGACGTCAACCAGGTCTCGATCAGCGCCTCGCGCAAGCAGGCGGTGGCGTTCTCCTCCGGCTACTACGACGTGCGGCAGGCGGTCGTCGCGGTCAAGGGCTCCAAGGCGGCCGGCGCCAGGAGCATCGCCGACCTCAAGGACGCCAAGCTCGGCGCCCAGGTCGGCAGCACCAGCCTCGACGTCGTCAACGACACCATCCGCCCCCACCAGGCCGTCGCGGTCTTCCAGAAGAACGACCTGGCCAAGGCCGCGCTGAAGAACGGTCAGGTGGACGCGATCCTGGTCGATCTGCCGACCGCCTTCTACATCACCTCGGCCGAGCTCAAGGACGCCGTGGTCGTCGGGCAGTTCGCCCATCAGGGGCCGGCGAAGGAGCAGTTCGGGCTGGTGCTGGACAAGGAGAGCGCGATCACCGGCTGCGTGACGGCGGCGGTGGACGCGCTGCGCCGCAAGGGCACCCTGGCCGCGCTGGAGAAGCAGTGGCTGGCCGACGCCGTCAACGTGCCGGTGCTGAAGTGACGTCCGGGACGGCGAAGGCGGCGGGGACGGCGAAGGGGGCCGCGCCGGACGGTGTGGGCGGGTCCGCCGACGACGGGTACGTGCCGTCCCGGCGGCGGATCGAACGGGAGCGGTACAAGCGCACCCGGGCGCGCCGGGCCACCGGCCTCGCGGCGCTGAGCACGCTGGTCACCGGCGCGGTGCTGTACTTCGTGGTCACCGCAGCGCCCGGCTGGCCGCGCACCCGGGAGACGTTCTTCAGCGCCGCGTACGCACGGATCGCGCTGCCGAAGGTGCTGGAGGGGCTGCTGCTGAACCTGCGGCTGCTGGTGGTCTGCGGGGCCGCGGTGCTGGTGCTCGGCCTGCTGCTGGCGGTGGCGCGGACGCTGCGCGGACCGGTGTTCTTCCCCCTGCGGCTGCTGGCCACCGCCTACACCGACTTCTTCCGCGGCATGCCGCTGATCATCTGCCTGCTGATGGTGGTGTTCGGGGTGCCGGCGCTGCGGCTCCAGGGCGTCACCACCGATCCGGTGATCCTCGGCGGCGCGGCGCTGGTGCTGACGTACTCGGCGTACGTGGCGGAGGTGTTCCGGGCCGGCATCGAGTCGGTGCACCCCTCGCAGCGGGCCGCGGCCCGGTCGCTGGGGCTCTCCGGCGGGCAGACGCTGCGCTTCGTGGTGCTGCCGCAGGCGGTGCGGCGGGTGGTGCCGCCGCTGCTGAACGACCTGGTGTCGCTCCAGAAGGACACCGGGCTGGTGTCGATCGCGGGCGCGGTGGACGCCGTCTACGCGGCGCAGATCATCGCCAGCAAGGACTTCAACTACACGCCGTACGTGGTGGCCGGTCTGGTCTTCGTGGCGCTGACGATCCCGATGACCCGGTTCACCGACTGGGTCACCGCCCGGATGGACCGCCGGCGCGCCCAGGGAGGAACGGTATGAGCACGACGGACGGGAGCCCGGTGGCGGCGGAGGCGGCGGCCGGGGACGGCGGGCCGGTGCTGCGGATGGAGTCGGTGCGCAAGACCTACGGGCGCGGCGGCGGCACCGTCGTCCTGCGGGACGTGGACCTGGAGGTCCCTCCGCACAGCGTGACGGTGCTGATCGGGGCCTCCGGGTCCGGCAAGTCCACGCTGCTGCGCTGCACCAACCTGCTGGAGGAGATCGACGACGGGGCGATCTTCCTGGACGGCGAGGAGATCACCGATCCGCGGGCCGACGCGGACGCGGTGCGCCGCCGGATCGGGGTGGTCTTCCAGGCGTACAACCTCTTCCCGCACATGAGCGTGCTGGACAACATCACGCTGGCGCCGCGCCGGGTGCACGGGGTGGCGCGCGCCGAGGCCGAGGAGCGCGCCCGCGAGCTGCTGGAGCGGCTGGGGCTCGGCGGGCGGGCCGGCGAGTATCCGGACCGGCTCAGCGGGGGCCAGCAGCAGCGGGTGGCGATCGCCCGGGCGCTGGCCGGGCGGCCGCGGTTGCTGCTGCTCGACGAGATCACCGCGGCGCTCGACCCGGAGCTGGTCGGCGAGGTCCTCCGGGTCGTCCGGGACCTCAAGGAGGACGGTATGACGATGGTCATCGCCACCCATGAGATGGGGTTCGCCCGGGAGGTCGCCGACCAGGTGTGCTTCCTGGACGGCGGGGTGGTCCTGGAGCGCGGGGCGCCCGGTCGGGTCTTCGGCGAGCCCGAGCACCCCCGGACCCGGCAGTTCCTCCAGCGGATCATCGAGGCCGGGCGGCTGTAGGGCCGGCCGCCGCGGCCGGTCCGGCGGTCAGCCCAGCGGCTTGACCAGCAGCTCGAACTCCAGGTCGGCGCGCTGCGGGATGCCGAACCGCTCGTCGCCGTAGGGGAACGGGGTGAACTCGCCGGTGCGGCGGTAGCCCCGGCGCTCGTACCAGGCGATCAGTTCCGCGCGCTGCCGGATGACGGTCATCCGCATCTCCGGGGTGCCCCAGGCGGTCAGGGCGGTGCGCTCGGCCTCGGCGATGATCACCTTGCCCAGGCCGCTGCCCTGGAGTTCCGGGCGGACCGCGAACATCCCGAAGTAGGCGTGGTCCCCGCGGTTCTCCAGCTGGCAGCAGGCGATCAGCTCGCCGTCCCGCTCGGCGACCAGCAGCCGGCCGCTCTCGTTGCGCACCACGGCGGCGACGCCTTCCGGGTCGGTCCGCTGGCCCTCCAGCAGATCCGCCTCGGTGGTCCACCCGGCCCGGCTGGCGTCCCCGCGGTAGGCCGATTCGACCAGTGCGACGAGCCCGGGGACGTCGGTGTCGGTGGCGGTGCGGAAGGTCAGCGAGGTGGTGGGCATGGTGCGCGGGGTCCTCTCGGGCCGTAAGGATGGCTGCCAGCGAGGCTAACAAGAGGCGGCGGCCGGCGGCAGGGCCGGAAGGCCCCCAAGGCCCGGCGGTGCGCCGTGTCCGGCCCGTCGGGGCGGCCCGGCGGCGTAGGGTCCGTGCCATGGTGCAGGTACTGAGCAGCAGGGTGCTGGTGCGGCCGGCCGATCCGGAGCGGTCGCGGAAGTTCTACGGCGAGGCGCTGGGGCTGGCGGTCTACCGGGAGTTCGGTACGGGGCCGGAGCGCGGCACCGTGTACTTCCTCGGCGGCGGGTTCCTGGAGGTCTCCGGGCGGGCCACGAGCACCCCGACGCCGACCGTCCAGCTGTGGCTCCAGGTGGCCGACGCGGCGGCGGCGCACGAGGAGCTGGTGGAGCGGGGGGTCGCGGTGCTGCGGCCGCCGGTGCGCGAGCCGTGGGGGCTGATCGAGATGTGGATCGCCGATCCGGACGGGCACAAAGTTGTAATCGTGGAAATCCCAGCGGACCATCCACTCCGATACCGACCCTGACAAAAACGCAGCCTAACGGGACCTCGGGTCGCCTTCCATAGGCTCTTCGGAGTCGCCATCCTTGCCGGGGACATTTCGTGTGCGACCAGGGGCTCTATCTTCCGCGCCGAAATGCTCAATCACTAGCCTGCTCCCCCGGCAAGGACCGCAAAGCCGACGCGCCAGGGACGGAATCGGTGCGCCGCGCAGCTCCTCGGCATTCCGCCGAAGCCCAGCTCCTGTCGCCTAGTGCTGTGACCGGGATGGTCCACCGTGATCGGAAGGCGGCTCACGGGACGAGCGCAGGCGCAACGGCTGGTATTGCTGGGGCATGCAGGAAGAGACGGCACGCTCCGCGATCGACACGTTCATCTCCGCGTTTAACGCCTCGGACGACAGCTATGTGACTGCCCTGCTCTCCCAGGCCCTGACCTCAGACGTGGTCTTCTGGGGGCCGTTGGGTCGCAGCGAAGGAATCGCGGCGGTCGAGCGGTTCGTGCTGGACATCCGGCGCCACCCGGCGGGGACCGGCACGATGGTGCGCTGCTCAGCGGTGGACATGCCTGACGAGTGGGCCCGGTACCAGTGGGTCTTCACCACGCCGGATGGAGGCCCCCGCCTGGCGGGAACGGACGTCGTCCATCTGCGGCGGAGCCTCATCGACCAGGTCATCGTCTTTGCGGGGGAGATCGAGCCGTCCACCTCCTGAGTCGTCCTTCTGTCGCTGTCCTTCTCGTGAACTTGTCCCTTTCGGCACTCCGGGGCTGCGGTTCGCGGTCGGTCAGGCTGCGGCGTTGAGGGGGCGTCCGCCCCAGCGGATGCCCTTCTCGCTGCGGATGCGGGCGCGTTCCTTGCGTTGGGCGGCAAGTACGTCGGGTGGCGGGCGTTGACGTTGCGCCAGCGCAGGTAGCGGTGCAGTGCCTGGGATTGCGTGGGGTGGCTGCGGTGGTGGGAGTTGGCCAGGGTGAACTGCCGCAGCGGGCCGAAGTGGGCCTCGATCGGGTTGGCCCAGGATGCGTAGGTCGGGGTGAAGCACAGCTCGACCTTGTTCTTCTTCGCCCAGCGGCGGATGTCGGCGCCGGTGTGGGCGGAGAGGTTGTCCAGGATGATGTAGATCGGGGCGCCGTCGGGTCGGGCGGCGCGGATCGACTTCAGCGCGGCCAGGGTGTTGGCGGTGCCCTTGCGGCGGCGGTTGACGCCCCACAGGCGGTCGTCGCCCACGGAGTAGCAGCCGTGGAAGTAGGTGACGCCGTGGGCTGGAAGGTGATGCCGCGGCGCCGGAGCAGGCACCGTAAGGCTTCACGGCCGATGCGGATGACACGTCCGTGCACCTCCCGCAGGTAGGCGGCGAGTTTGCGGATCCACCAGTGGGTGAAGGGCTGGCCGAGCCTGGTGGGGCGGGTGGTGGCCGTCCGGATGACGAAGTCCTCGTCGTCAGGGGTGAGCAGGCGGGGAGGGTCTGTACGGTCAACGGTGGATCTTCGAACAGGAAGTGACACCTGATGACAGACGTGACCGTCTCGGCTGAGGCCGTGGAGGAAGTCGAGCCGACCGAGCTGAAGCCGGACGCTCTGGACGACCAGCTGATCAGCCAGCTGGTGGACCGTGCGAAAGCTGGCGGGGTCAGGCTGACCGGCGAGGGCGGGCTGCTGCAGCAGCTGACGAAGAGGATCCTCGAATCCGCCCTGGAGGGCGAGATCACCGACCATCTCGGGCATGAGAAGCACGAGAAGACCGCCGGCGGCAACGTCCGCAACGGCACCCGGGCCAAGACCGTGCTCACCGACGTCGGCCCGGTGGAGATCGACGTGCCCCGGGACAGAGCGGGCAGCTTCGAACCGCAGATCGTCAAGAAACGGCAGCGTCGGCTGACCGGCGTCGACGAGATGGTGCTGTCGCTGTCGGCCCGGGGCCTGACCCACGGGGAGATCTCCGCCCACCTGCGAGAGGTCTACGGCGCCGATGTCTCCAAGACCACCATCTCCACCATCACCGACAAGGTGATCGACGGCATGCACGACTGGCAGAATCGACCGCTGGATTCGGTCTACCCGGTGTTGTTCATCGACTGTGTGCACGTGAAGCTGCGGGACGGTCAGGTCGCCAACCGCCCCATCTACGTGGCCTTGGCGGTCACGGTCGAAGGCACCCGCGAGATCCTCGGTCTGTGGGCCGGCGACGGCGGCGAGGGTGCCAAGTACTGGCTCCAGGTCCTGACCGAGATCAAGAACAGGGGCACGCAAGACGTCTGCATGGTCGTCTGCGACGGCTTGAAGGGCCTGCCCGACGCGATCGAGACCGTCTGGCCCCAGGCCATCACACAAACCTGTGTGGTTCACCTGCTGCGGGCGTCGTTCCGCTACGCGGCCCGCCAGGACTGGGACAAGATCTCCAAGGCCCTCAAGCCCGTCTACACGGCACCCACGCAGGACGTCGCCGAAGAGCGGTTCCTGAAGTTCTGCGAGACGTGGGGCAAGAAGTATCCCGCGATCGTGAAGCTGTGGGAGAACGCCTGGGCGGAGTTCGTTCCCTTCCTTCAATTCGACACCGAGATACGGCGAGTTGTGTGCACCACGAACGCCATTGAGTCGGTGAACGCGCGGATCCGCAAGGCCGTGAGGGCCCGCGGCCACTTCCCCAACGAGCAAGCCGCTCTCAAATGCGTCTACATGGCCATCATGAGCCTGGACCCCACCGGTCAGGGACGCAAACGCTGGTCACTGCGGTGGAAGGCCGCTCTGAACGCCTTCGAGATCACCTTCGACGAACGCCACTCAGCAGCCCGTCTCTGAACCCCTAACAACACCAGAAACACCGTTCACTGGACAGACCCGAGGCACGCCGGAGGCCGGATTCCGCGACGGTAGCTTCCTGTCCCAACTGCCCTGAGGCGCCTTCATAGTCACGGGTCTGCCAGTGCGGAGGGAACGTGGCGGTGCACTCAACGGACGCCGCATCCATGGTGCTCAGCGCCCGTCGGGCATCGCCCAGGAGTACTGTGATGCGGTCATTGTGGAAACACGGTGTGAGCTGTACTGAGATTTGTGGAGTCCCTGAAGCCAGGGTTACGGTCCTGGCAAAGGAGAACCACCCGCACCGAGATCGCCGCTACGCTCGTCGATTGGGAGACCGACGACCTGCGCCAGTGATCGTTGATCGATTGCCACCGAAGGGCGACAACGGCCTTTCGTGTCGGCGAAGGACGACCACTTGCAGATTCGTGTCGGTGAAGGATGACCGCAAGCGGTGGTAGAGCCTCTATGGGTGCAGATCCTTTGAGGGGCCGCTCCACGTTGCTGAGAACGTCGGCTCGGCGCGGCTGTACCGGCCGGCGGCCGGGGAGGACGAGAAGTGGCCTCGCCGGGGGCCGGTGCTGTCGAGCAAGACGATCGACTGGGCCCTGATCCGCCGGCAATACGACCAGATCGTGAAGTGCGCCACCGCCCTGCGCCTGGGCACCGCCGAGGCCGAGCAGGTCCTGCGGCGCTTTCGCCCGCGGCGGGCCCAAGCACCCCACCTACCAGGCGATCGAGGAGCTGGGCCGGGCGGTGCGTACGGCCTGAGCGAGGAGAAGCGGCTCACCGACGCCGAACGGCGAGCCCTATCCCCGCCGTTCTGGCACCATGTGAACCCCTACGGTCGGTTCGAGCCGGACATGAACTCCCACCTCGAATCGGCCCCAGCCACGGCGGCCGGGGCGTCCGGCCCGCCCCGCGCCCGGAGTGCCTACTGTCCAATCGGCGGGCGGTTGGTCAGGCTCGGTCTGAACGACCGCCCGGGTCTCCTCGCGCCGGTACGACCACTTCAACTTCCTCGGCCGCTGCTCCAGCACCGAGCCTGCGGCACCGGGCCTGCGGCAGCGGCGCGCCCCGACCGCATGGCACGCGTGATTCGGTGCATCAGGGGATCTGGGCCTCGATGTGGGCGAGTTGGGCGGCGAGGATTTCTTCGAATGCGGCGCGGCGGTCGGCTCCGAGGGGGCGGATGTCGCGGGCGAAGTGGGCCAGGGCGGGGAAGTGTTCGGGGTCGGCGCCGAGCACCGCGACGCGGAACTGCTCCATGCCCTGTTCGTACTCCTTGGGGGTGATGGTGCTGATACCCGCCTCGGAGGAGATCAGCGCGGCGAGGAGGATCACGATGCGGTGGTATCGCGCCGGGACCTCCTCGTCGGGCAGGCCGGACGTGCCCAGGGCCTGCAGCAGTTCCTCCATGACCAATCGGGATCCGGTGCCGCCGGACCCGTAGCGTCCCCAGACGGCGGCGAGTTGGGGTTGCTCGCCGAATGCCTCGCGCAGGTGCAGGGCCAGGGCGGTGACGCGCTGCTTCCAGTCGCCCTGGGGGCGGTAGCCGTCCATGGCGGCCAGCAGGATCCGGTCGGCGACCGCGCGCAGTAGTTCGGTCTTGTTGCGGAAGTGCCGGTAGAGGCTGGAGGAGTCGGTCCCGAGCGCTGCGGCGAGTTTGCGCACGCTGAACGACTCGGCGTCGCTCGTGCGCAGCAGTTCCGCCGCCGTGTCCAGGATCTCCTCGGTCGACCATCGCCTTCGGCCAGTCATCTCGCCCCTCTCGTCAGGACTCACTCTAATCTATGCACTTGCTGATGCACGCACTGCGTGCATAATGGGGTGCAACACGTGGTCCAGTCACGACGACACACCCGGCGTCCAGCCGGAAGGGGAGAAGGACACATGAGCGAGACCACCACCGCGATACGGCCGCCGGAGCCGGACTTCTCGGCGATCACAGCCGAGGAGCTGCTCGCCTATCGCGACGCGGAGAACCGCTTCCGGGCCTCCGGCGAGGCGCGGGCGATCCTCGGAGAGCCGGATCCCGGCGCCGCGATCGATTGGCAGGAGATCGCGCTGCCCGGCCGCGCCCTCCCGGTCCGGGTCTATCGGCCGGCGCCGACGGGAGACGACGAAGCCGCAGCTCGAACCGACCTGCCTCTCGTGGTCCATGTCCATGGAGGCGGCTTCGTGGGCACGGCGGTGCAGTGCGACTGGACCAACAGCCACCTCGCCGCCCGACTGCCCGCCCTCGTCGTCTCGGTCGAGCACCGCCTCCTCGCCCCCGGCAGCCCGCTCGCGAACGCCGCCGACGACGGCTGGGACGTGCTCCAGTACGTGGTGCGGCACGCCGCGCAGTGGGGCGTCGACCAGGAGCGCGCGGCCGTCTTCGGTGAGAGCTGCGGCGCGCTGATCAGCGCGCTGACGGCCATCCGGGCCAGGGAGGCCGGCCTGGAACTCAAGGCGCAGGTGCTGGTCAACCCCGCAGTCGACGTGACCGAGACGATGTTCGACCACCCCTCGATCGCCGAGTACGCATACAGCCCGACCCGGGCCCTGCCACTACTCCGGCTCTTCCAGCGGCTCGCCGTCCCGCCGGGAGCCGACGCCGGCGCCGTCTCGCCGCTGCACGCGGACGACCTGAGCGGGCTCGCCCCGGCGCTCGTGGTGGTGCCCACCCAGGACGCGGTCGCCGACCACGGCCGCCGCTACGCCGAGCGACTGCGCGAGGCAGGGACCTCTGCGCGACTCTCCGAATACCCGGGCGCAAAGCACGCGTTCCTCACCCTGCCCGGCGTGGAACCACAGGCCGCGGTCGCCCAGGCGGAGATCCTCGCGTTCCTCCGCGCGGCCCTGGCAAAGTGACGGAGGAGCAATGAACCCCACCCTTGGACCCGACGGCCCGGCGGTCTCCCGACTCGGCCTCGGCTGCATGAGCATGACCGGCATCTACGGCCCCACCGACCCGCACGAGGCCGCAGCCACCCTGCTGGAGGCCCTCGATTCGGGCGTGACACTGTTCGACACCGGCGACTTCTACGGCGACGGAGTAAACGAGGAACTCCTCGGTCGGTCCCTCGCACCGCACCGCGATCGCGTCGTACTGGCCACCAAGACCGGAGTCCGCCGCACCGCCGAAGGCCTGGTCCCCGCCGGCTCACCCAACGATCTGCAGCGTGCCTGCGAAGCCTCGTTGCGCCGGCTGCGCACCGAACACATCGACGTGTACTACCTAGCCCGCATCGACCCCGCCGTGCCTGTCGAGGAGTCCGTCGGCGCCCTGGCCGACCTGGTGGCCCAGGGCAAGGTGGGCCACATCGGCCTGTCCGAGGTCTCGGCCACCACCCTCCGCCGCGCCCACGCCATCCATCCGATCAGCGCCGTCCAGACCGAGTACTCGCTGTGGGAACGCCATGTCGAAATCGACATCCTGCCCACGATCCGCAGTGTCGGCGCCACTCTGATCGCCTACAGCCCTCTCGGTCGCGGTCTGCTGACCGGGTCCGTCCGCGCCACTACACGGTACGAACCCGGCGACTTCCGCGCCACCGCTCCCCGCTACAACGGCCACGACCTCAAGGCCAATCTCGCCATCGTCGACGCCATCACCCACCTCGCCGCTGCCAAGAGCGCAACCCCCGCTCAGATCGCCCTCGCCTGGCTCCTCACCCGCGGCGGCGACGTCATCCCCATCCCCGGCAGCTCCCGCCGCCCCCACCTGCGCGACAACCTGGCCGCCCTCGACCTGCACCTGACCGCCACCGACCTCGGCGACATCGACGCCGCCGTTCCCGACGCCGGGGCCCAAGGGGCCCGGTATGGCGACCACGGCATCGCCCTGATCGACCAATGAAGGGAAATGAAGAGAGAAGCACCCTGATGACGCAACCACCCCATGCACGAAGGCTGCTCGCAGCGATGTACGTGGGCCTTGCGCTCACTGTCCTAGCGACGATCGCCCCGTACATCGACCGCGGCACCCATCTGCTGGCCGACCACATCCGGGCCGCCTATCCCAGCTACCTCCAGGCGCGGGTCGACTCGGCCGTCACCACCTGCCTGGTCGTGATGTCCGTCATCGGAGCGCTCGGCGTCCTTGCCTGGCTCACGATGGCCTGGGCTGTCAAGGCAGGCAAGCGATGGGCCCGTCCCGCCGCGACCGTGGTGTTCATGCTCGGCACCAGCGTCGGACTGGCCGGGCTGCTGACCAAGGACACCTCCGGTGCGACCGGACTGCCGCCGGAGCTGGGCTGGGCCGGGATGATTCCCAGCCTGGCGGGCGTCGCCGCGGTCACATTGCTGTGGAGAAGCCCCCGACTGACGTGACGTCGACTCGTTCGACTCCATATGTGAGGAGCCGACGGCAACCATCGCGACCGCACAGATCGAGCACCAACACAAGTCACGACTACCGCGCACCATGGAGGAAGACACAGTGCAGCGCATCGGCATTATCGGAGTGGGCGAGATCGGCCGGGCCATCGTCGAGGGCCTGCGCAACGAGGGCAGTGCGTTGCCAGACGTCTTCCTGTCTCCCCGAGGGGCCCGCACCGCCGCCGAACTGTCCGAGCGCTATGAGGGCGTCCAGGTATGCGCCGACAACCAGGAGGTTGTGGACCGCTCCGAGCTGGTGGTCATCGCCGTGCGCCGCCAGGACCACCACGAGGCCCTCACCGGGTTGAAGGTGAACGACGACAAGATCGTGGTCAACCTGATCGCCGGCGTCGCCACCGACGACCTGCGCCGGACCCTCGCCACCGGCGCCCCGATCGTCCGCGCCATCCCGCTGCCCGCAGTGCGCGAGCGTCGCTCCGTCACCGTGACCTGCCCCTCGCACCCAGCGGTCGACTCCCTCTTCGATCAACTGGGAGGAGCGCTCCCCGTCGCGGACGAGGGCGCCTTCAACGTCTTCTCCGCACTGACCGGGACGCTCACCGCCCACTACACCTACCTCGCCACGCTCACCTCTTGGGCTGTCGGCAACGGCATCGCCCCCGACGCCGCCGACCGCTATGTGCGCGGCCTCTTCCAGAACGTCGGCCGCTCCTTGGACGACGAGACCCGCCCTCTGCACCAACTCGCCGCCGACCACGAGACACCCAAAGGGAACAACGAGCGCATCCGCACCACCTGGTTCGATCCGGCCAACGCCGCAGCCCTCGAGGAGGCCCTGGACGGCCTCCTCGCCGATCTGAACTAGGGTCTGTTCCGCGGAACCTGTGACCGCTGCGGTCCCGGATCATTGGCATGAGCACGACGCGCGAAGATCTCACGAACACGGAGTGGGTCCGGCTGAAGTCTCATCTGCCGAAGTCCGATAGGCGCGGCGGTCGCTGGGCGAGCCACTGCAAGATCGTCAACGGGATCCTGTACCGGCAGCGTATCGGGATGCCATGGCGGGATCTGCCTGCGCGTTTCGGTTCGCGGAGGAGCATGTACGAACGCCACAGGCGCTGGTCGGCAGACGGCAGACGGCAGGATCGACTGGTCGATGGTGAGCGTGGTTCGACCTCCTGCCGGGCTCAGCATCGCGTAGGGGAAGCGCCGATCGAGTCGTGGGGTGCGTTTTCGCTCGACGTCCCCTGCCTGGTCGTGGATACCACGCAATGCTGGAAGCCGTCCCTGGACCGGATCGTCGAATTCGCCACGCTCAGGAGATCACCCGCAGGCGGGCCGGGGCTGGCTGGGTGAGCCGGTCGAGGTGGGCGGCGGTGTCCTCGTCGGCAGGGAGCAGGACGAGGAGCTGCTGGGCGTCGGCGGTGAGGTCCAAGCTCTCGCGCAGCAGGCGGAGTTCGGGCCCGGCCGGGTGCTGGAGGCGGAGCGGTCCGCGGCGGGGGACGCGGTGGTTGCCCAGGCGGCGGGTGAACTCGGAGCCGGCCACGGGGGCGAGTTCGGTGCTGAGCCACTCGGAGTTCTCGGCCGAGGGGCCGAGCCAGAGGTCGAAGGCCTGCTCGTCGGCGACCTCGTCCCAGTCAGGGAAGAGGGTGCGAGACCGGGGGTCGGTGAAGACGTAGCGGGTGAGGTTCGGAGCCGGGCCGTCGAGCAGGCCGGTCGTCCCGAGGACGGCGGCGTAGCCGCTGGTGTGGGCGAGGATGTCGCCGAGGCGGTTGGTGACGGCGGCGACGCCCGGTTCGAGCAGGCGCAGGGTCTCGCGGACGGCCGGGCGGACGTCGCGGGGCGGCGGGGCGGGCCGGGTGTGGCCGGCGCAGGCGCCGCCGGTGATCTTCGCAAGGTAGCGCAGGTGACCGCGCTCGGCGGGGTCGAGGCTGAGGGCGTCGGCGAGCGTGTGGACCACGGCCGGGGAGGGGTTACGGTCGCGGCCCTGCTCCAGCCGGGTCAGGTACTCGACGCTGATGCCGGCGCGGACGGCCAGGTCGGAGCGGCGCAGCCCGGGCGAGCGGCGGCGGCCGTGGTCGGGCAGGCCGAGCGTCTCGGGCTGGATGCTGTCGCGCTTGGCGCGGATGAAGTCCCCCAGTGGTGTGCCCATGCGACGAGCGTAGCGGTTGGCGGCAGCACGGAGGGTGGCCCTGCGGGGGCCAGCCTGGGCACGGTCTGGTTGCGGCCGGCGGGCGGGCCGATGGTGGTGGACATGGAGAAGAACACGCACAAGTTGGTGATCCTCGTCGGCAGCGTCCGGGAGGGCCGGTTCGGTCCGGTGGTGTCCTCGTGGGTGGCCGAACAGGCCGTCGCGCACGGCGGGTTCGAGGTGGAGGTGGTCGACCTGGCCGAGGTGGACCTCCCACTGGCCCTGCCCTCTGCCCCGCCGAAGTTCGCGGGCGCCGACTACCCCCGCCCGGCCGGGATGGCCGGGCTGACCGAGGCCCTGGAGGGCGCGGACGCCTTCCTGATCGTCACGCCGGAGTACAACCACAGCTACCCTGCCTCGCTGAAGGCCGCCATCGACTGGCACTTCACCCAGTGGACGGCCAAGCCGGTCGCCTTCGTGAGCTACGGCGGCGCGGCAGGCGGCCGGCACGCCGTGCTGCACCTGGAGAACGTGCTGACCGAGCTGCACGCGGTGACCATCCGGGACGGCCTGGCCTTCCCGAACTACTTCACCGCCTGGTCGGACGGCCGCCCGGACGACCCGCAGGCGGCCGGCTACGCCAAGACCATGCTCGACCAACTGTCCTGGTGGGCGGGCGCGTTGAAGCACGCGCGGGCCGCCGAACCGTACCCGGCATGAGCGGGGGAACGATGGAGTACGTCAAACTCGGCGGCACCGGCCTGACGGTCAGCCGGATCGCCCTCGGCTGCATGGGCTTCGGCGGCAGCGGCCATGGGCACAACCCGTGGGCGCTGGACGAAGAGGCCGCGGCGCCGGTCTTCCGGCGGGCGGTCGAGCTCGGCATCACCTTCTGGGACACCGCCAACGTGTACGGCGGCGGTGCCTCGGAGGAACTGGTCGGCCGCGCGGTGCGGCGGTACACCCGTCGCGAAGACGTCGTACTCGCGACGAAGGTGGGCCTGCCGATGCACGACGGCCCGGGCGGCTCCGGGCTGTCCCGCAAGGCGATCCTGGCGCAGGTGGACGGCTCGCTGACCCGCCTGGGCACCGACTACCTGGACCTCTACCAGCTGCACCGCTTCGACCCGGCGACCCCGGTCGAGGAGACCGTGGCGGCCCTGCGGGAGGTGGTGGCGGCCGGGAAGGTCCGGTACGTGGGTGCCTCCTCGATGTGGGCCTGGCAGTTCGCCAAACTGCAGCACACCGCGGCGCGGGACGGCGGCCCGGCCTTCGTGTCGATGCAGCACCAGTACAGCCTGATGCAGCGCGAGGAGGAGAGGGAGATGTTCCCGCTGCTCGCCGACCAGGGGGTGGGCAGCCTGGTGTGGTGCCCGCTCGCCTCCGGGCGGCTGGCCCGCCCGTACGGGCAGGCGACGGCCCGCTCGGCCGGGGATCCGGTCGCCCGGCGGTTCTTCGCGGACGTCGACCGGCCGATCGTGGACGCCGTGCAGTCCGTCGCGGGGGCCCGGGGCCTGCCGATGGCGCAGGTCGCGCTCGGCTGGGTGCTGGGCAACCCGGTGGTCACCGCCCCAGTCATCGGCGCGACCCGCCCGGACCACCTGGACGACGCGGCGGCCGCGCTGGACGTCCGGCTGACCGGCGACGAACTCGCGACGCTGGAGCGTCCGTACACCCCCCGGCTGCCCACCGGGTTCTGAGCACGAGGTCCGCGAAGATCGGGGCCTCGGCGGTGGTTGGCTCAGCCGAGAGGACACAGAACGACGAGCGGGGGCGTCGATATCGCAGCGGGTCACGGCGGTCGCGCGGCTGCGGGCAAAGCCGGGGCGCGAGGCGGAGATGCGGGAGCAGGCGCGGTCGATGGTGGTGCTGAGCATGGCAGAGCCCGCTGCCTGTCGTACCGGAACTACGTGGACCCGGACGATCCGCGCTCCTGGGTGGTCGTGGACGAGCGGGAGCCCTGAGATGCCTTCGAGGCGCACCTGGCCGGCCCGCACCTGGCGCGCTCGCTGGAGCGTACGGCCCAGCTGCTGGACGGCCCGCAGGAGTTGCGGTGCTGACGGTTTACCCAGGGAGGCTGGGCGTTGAAAACAGCTTCTCAACTTGAGGTTTAACGTTGCGAGTTGGAACGCGATACACACGTCGGGTCTGGAGACAAGCGCCACTTGTCTCCAGACCCGACGGCTACAGGCAGTGTCGCCGATCCGGCACTCCTGAGCGGATGCGCCGAAGTAAACTGCCGACACTTCGCCCTGATGGCTCGCAGTCCGCAGGGTTGTCACGGGACCAGCAGCGGACGTCTTTCTGTCCGCCTAGTGGATGTCAATGACGGCTTTGCCCGGCACGCGGCGGCCTGCCAGTTCGGCGGCTGCCCGCGCCACCTGCGTCCAGTCGGTACGCAGGGCGACTTGCGGGTCCAGCTCGCCGCGGGCGGTGAGTGCGGCCAGCCAGGTGAGGTCGGCGCCCAGACCTACGGCATCGTCCAGCAGGTAGTAGGTGGCGATCTGACGGTTGTGGCGACGGCCGTTGCCGAAGAGGGCGCCGTAGGGGAACTGCTCGCCGTCGCCGGATATGTGCCCGGCAGCAACCAGCACGCCGTTCTCGGCCAGGGCACCGTGTGCGGCGACCATGTGGGCGCCGCCGACCAGTTCGACCACGCCGTGCACCGGTTCGAGGTGCTGGAGCGCGGCCAGGTCGGTGACGATCTCGTCGGCGCCGAGTGCGCACAGCGCGTCCGCCTTCGCCGGATCGCTGGTCACTGCGGTGACGTGTGCGCCGCCCCGGGCCGCGAGTTGCAGGGTGAAGCGGCCCACGCCGCCGCCCGCGCCGGTCACCAGCACGCGTCGTCCCAGGATCGGGCCGATGCGGTGCAGGGCGCGCAGGGCCGTGCCCGCTGCGACCGGCAGTGTGCTCATCGGGCCAAGGTCGGCTCCTTCGGGCACGGTGCCGATCAAGTCGGTGTCCACGACGCGCAGTTCGGCCCAGGCGCCGTCGGCCCCCACGGTGACGACGGGGGTGCCGGCCACGGGACCGGAGCCGTCGGCGGCTGCCCGGACCACCACGCCCGCGGCGTCCCAGCCGGGCACCGTACCGGCTTCACCCTCGGGGACCACATGGTGGACCTCGCCGGCGTTGAGGGAGAACGAGTGGACCTGGACCAGGGCCTGGTGGGCGGCGGGTTCGGGGTCGGCGACCGTGGTGAGCGCAAGGCTTCCTGGGGCTGAGTGATCAATCGTCAGTGCCTTCATGGCGAGAGATAGTGCCACTGAGTGGCATAAGCTTACAAGTGGCAAAAGCTGCTGGTAGGCTTCATCCTGTGCAGGAGGACCCGAAGGAACTGCCGCTGCGTGAGCGCAAGAAGCTGCGGACCCGTCAAGATCTGGTCGACACGGCCCTCGAACTGTTCACCGCTCGGGACTTCACCGCGGTCACACTCGACGAGATCGTCGATGCGGTAGAAGTCTCCAAGCGCACCTTCTTCCGCACGTTCACCTCGAAGGAAGACGTGGCACTGGCCCCTGAGAAGGAACTGTGGGCCGCCTACCTCACCGACATCGAGACCCGGCCCCTGACCGGCGAGCACCTGCTTGGCGCCTACAAAGACGCACTGTTCGCGGCACTGGAACAGATGACGGACGGCTGGGAGCAGCGCTTCCTGGCCAGCCGCAGCCTGGCCGACCGCACCCCCACGCTGACCGCGCACAGCCTTCGCCATTGCTCAGAGGTCTCCGCGAACGTCGTTCGCATCGTCGCAGACCGGCTGGCCGGACAGGTCCCCGGCCACACCGAACTACGCCTGCTGCTCGACCTCATGCTCGCCGCCTGGCACTGCGCGCTGGAGGCATGGACCGCATCACACACCGCACGGCAGGACCGCCCTGCACTCATCCGGCACATGCACAAAGCCTTCGCAGCGATCCCCGCGGTCGCGGCACTGGCAGCACAGGACAGCTGAGCGGACAGAACGAGGTCCATTGCTGGTCCCGTGACGATCCTGCTGACTACGAAGTCATCAGGGCGAGTGTCAGCAGTTGACTTCGGCACATCCGCTCAGGAGTGCCGGATCGGCGGCACCGCCTGTAGCCGTTGGGCCTGGAGACAAGTGGCGCTTGTCTCCAGACCCGATGTCTGTATCGCGTTCCAACTCGCAACTTTAAATGTCAAGTTAGTGGACTTAAAGCCGTGATGGCATCGGCATCGTGCGCACTCTTGTCGTCGTCGCCTCAAGTCCGCGCAGGTCAAGGGTGGCTACCGGGAGGCCGTGGCTGGGCCCGGTTCGGGTAGGGGCCGGTTCGGTCCGCTCATTTTTCGTTGCCTCGTGCGCCTGGTGATGCTGGAGTGAGCGGATGGATCAGGACACAGTGCTGGCGGTCTTCGATCGCGAGATGCGGCAGGGCATCCGGGCCGATGGGCCCGGAGCCCGGGTAGAGAGGGTGGGCGGCGTCGTACGTCATGTGGGCGCAGACGCCGACGGCTGGAACGGGGTCGTCTGGTCGGAGCTGGACGAGGCCACGGCAGACGCCGCGATCGCGGAACAGGTGGAGTACTTCACCTGGCTCGGGCGCGGGTTCGAGTGGAAGTTGTACGGGTACGACCGGCCGGCCGACCTGCCCGGACGGCTGCGGGCAGCGGGTTTCGTACCCGAGCCGGAGGAGACGCTGATGGTCGCCGACATCAAAGACCTGCCCACGAGCGTCGAACTGCCCGAGGGCGTTCGCCTGCTCCCGGTTACCGATGCTGCCGGGGTCGAGCTCGCGGTGGCCGCGCAGGAGCGGGCGTTCGGCGAGGCACGGCAGTACCATCGGCATCTGTTGCTCGGCCAGTTGGCCGCTGGCTTGCCTCCCGCGGTCGTCGCCATGGCCGGTGACGTGCCGGTGAGCGCCGCACGGATGGAGCTGCACCCGGGGACGTCCTTCGCGAGCCTGTGGGGCGGGGGCACGGTGCCGGAGTGGCGCGGCCGGGGCGTCTACCGGGCCTTGGTCGCCTTCCGTACCCGCATCGCCGCCGAACACGGCTACCGCTACCTCCAGGTCGACGCGTCCGACCAGAGCCGTCCGATCCTGCGACGCCTCGGGTTCGTACCGCTGGCCACCACCACCCCGTACGTACACCGACCTCACCCAGAACGCGGCATCGACCGACCGGGCTCAGCGCCGCGAGGACGACGAGGCCGCCGGTGACCGCGAGACTGGTCAGCACCGCCGGGAAGGCAGCCCATGGCCTGCCTGGCGCGGGCCTGATAGGAGCCGTCGGACACGTCGTAGGCGCCTGGTCATGAGGGTGATGGCTGCCCAGGTGATCAGCGTCTCCGAGTGTTGGACGAGCCGTTAGTAGTCCCAACGGACCGCTACGTCTATCTCGACGGCGGCGGCGGCAGTTGCGCGATCCGGCCGGGCGTCTGGCGTGACACACTCCGCGACACTTCCCCCACCCCACTCCCGATCCCCTCCATCGCCTGGTGGTTGCACCACCCCGGCGCCTCCCCACCCACCCCCACCGTCGCCAACCGCACTGTCATCTCCACCGACCCCACCGGCCTGGCTACCTGGGGTATCGCCGAGGTGAGCCCAAAAGGGGCCATGGGATGATCTTGCTCCGTGATTGATGAGCAGAATCCTGGTGTGCTGGGTGGCTGGCTGGCCCCGCTTCCTTGAGCGTCGGCGGGACGCTCGTCGCAGGCGGGGGTCAGCCCCTTGATCCCGCCCGGCGACAGAGGCCGTCACCGCGTCGCCACGGCCTGGGCTCCGGTACGGGGCTCAGGAAGCGCGCCGCTGGCCTGGAGGGCTGCGAAGTCGGAGTGGGCCTGGGCGACGGCTTCGGGGTACGCCTCGCGCTTGGCGTGTTCGGCGAGGGCCCGGTAGATGCTGGCGACGGAGGGGTTCTGTCCTTGCGCTTGCCGATGGGGATGATCAGGTCGGGCTGGATCTGCTCGACGGACTCGCCGCCCGCGCGGCGCCGCAGCACAGTGTGGAGCATGTCGTCGGTGATGACCGGGGGCCGGCCGCCGTGCTTGCCCTTGCGGGCCGCGGTGTCGAGCCCCTCCAGCGTCGACTCCCGGATGTTCTCCCGCTCCGTCTCCGCCATTGCCGCGAAGAACGCGAACAGCAGCTTCCCGGGCCCGGTGGGGTCGTAGATGCCGGGCAGCGGGCCGGCGAGCATCTCCAGGATGAGGCCGTGGGCGGTGAGATGGTCCGCCAGGGCGGTGAGTTCGGCGGCGTCGCGGCCGAGCCGCTTGATCTCGTACACGGTGAAGATGACCCGGCAGTGCGGGGCGTGTGCCTTGACCTCCCGCGCCGTCCTCAGCGCCTCCTCGAACTTCGGGCGGACCCGCACCCGGGTGCTGATCTTCTCGCTGAAGATCTTGTCCCTCGGGATGCCGTGCCCCGCGAGCGCGTCGAGCTGGGAATCAAGTTCCTGCCCGAGCGTCGAGCAGCGCGCGTAGCCGATGCGGATGTCCGCGCTCGGCAGGTCCGGGTCGATGGGCGCCGGCGGCGGGGTGCCCGGCCGCCACGGCCGGCCCGGGCCCCGGTCCGCCGGGGTCGGGACCCGCAGCGCCTTCTTCAGCCGGGGCACCATGGTGAAGCGGCGGGTGTGGTAGGCGGAGGCGACCGCGCCGCCGCGCGAGCGGCAGGGCGAGCCGGGCTGGGCGCCACACTTCGGACAGGCGTGCTGCTCCACGTCGTCCGCGTCCGACCGGTCGGTCGAGGAAGGGGGCTGAGGGTCTGTCATGGGCCCGGATTTCCGCACAATGCAAGTCTCAGAAGGGGGTCCGTTCCGCTTTTGAGTGAGAACGGGTTCTGAGGACGAATCCGGGATCGGCGGGGGTCCGGGCCAGCGTGGCCCGGACGGTGACCAGCAAGGTGAAGTCCCCGATCCGCGCGATCGGGGACTTCACCAGTACGAGACCGTCCGGCGGGGGTCGGGGCGGGCCTCTGTTACGGCTCCGGGTGCCCGCTTACGCGGCCGGGGCGAGTTCGGCGCGGCCGAACAGCAGGGCGTAGCCGGTGGGAAGCTGGTACAGGATGCGGGTGATCAGGTCGGGGCCGGCGTGGGCTGTGACGGCGGCGAATACGGAGCCGGTGTCCCAGCGGGTGGTGGCCAGGGAGGCGCCGGAGCGGGCGGCGAGGTCCTTGACGAAGGCCCAGCCGGTCAGCGGCTGGGTGTCGGGGATCTGTGCGGTCAGGACGCGTGCGGCCTCCAGGGGCAGGCAGGCGGCCAGGTCGACGCGTTCGTCGCCGGTCAGCTGACGCCCGAGCCCTCCCAGGACGAGGCGGACGGCTTCGTCGGCCTTCTCGCGGGTGGGGTAGGCGCCCTCGTAGCGGACTTTCTCCAGCATCTGCTCGTACGCCGTCTCGTACGGCTGCTGGTGCCCTTGAGGTGCGCGTACGTCGGTGATCACTGCTGTGCATGCCTTTCATCGGAGCCGGGATGGGGTGGCGCCCGGGGGTGTGGCACCACTCCAGGTCTTGGTCAGGTGGGTTGTGGGCGGCCGAAGAGGAGGTCGTAGCCGGCGGGGAGCTGGAGCAGGATCTGCCCCGTCAGGTCGTTGCCGGCGGTGTCGGCGACCGTGGACAGGACGGCGCTGACGTCCCAGGTCGCGGTGTGCTCGGTGGCGCCTTCGATCCAGGCCGCGGTCGCGCGGACGAACCGTTCGGGGGGCAGCGGTTCGGCGCTCTGCAGCGGGTTCAGCAGGATCAGTGCGAATTCCTCCGGCAGGCGTGCGGCGAGCTGGGCTCGGACCTCGCCGACCAGGTGCGCGCCGAGCAGGGCGAGAACCACGCGGGCCGCCCGCTCCGCTTCCTGCACGGTCTCGTACTCACCGCGTTCTCTCACGTGATCGAGGAACGCTTCGCGTCGCAGAGTCATCTCGGCCGCCCCTTTCCTGTTCGGACTGTCCAGGGGTGCGGAGGACGGGTGATGAGGAGGAGATCAGGTGCCTGTCCTCCGCACCGGTCCGGCCGGCTGGTGTCAGCCGGAGATCTCCTTGCGGCCGGAGCCGACGCCGATGGAGATCTTGCGGGGCTTGGCGCGCTCGGCGATCGGGATGCGCAGGGTGAGCACGCCCGCGTCGTAGTCGGCCTGGATGTGCTCGGTGTCGAGGGTGTCGGCGAGCACGATCTGGCGGGAGAAGGCGCCCAGCGGCCGCTCGGACAGTTCCATCTGCACGTCGTCGGCCTTCGCCACCGGCCGGCGCTCGGCCTTGACGGTGAGCATGTTCCGCTCGACGTCGATGTCGATCGCGTCCGCGGTGACACCGGGGAGGTCGAAGGCCACCACGTACTCGTCGCCCTCGCGGTAGGCGTCCATCGGCATCGCCGACGGCTTGGACCAGGTGCCCGGGCCCATCAGCTGCTGTGCCAGCCGGTCCAGCTCACGGAAGGGGTCAGTGCGCATCAACATCGTGAAACACCTCCAGCGGTTTGTAGGCAGTTGCTGCCAATGCGCTGCACTGACACCGTTGTAACATGTCATCCAATGGATGACAAACATGATGTCGTCGACTTGATGACATGACGAGGGAGGTGCCCGTGACCGCAGCAGACCAGCCGTCCACAACCAGCACCGACGCCCACAGCCCGGCGTCGTTCCTCGCCGCCGCGGCGGCCCTCAACGCCATAAACGACGCCCTGCACACAGCCCAGCACGAGACCCCTGGCAGCCCCGGCACCGGGCCGGGCCCGGAGCAGGCCCTGGCCTCCCTGATGCTGCTGCGGCAGGTCCGCGAGCAGCTCGCCGGATGGGAGACCGGCCTGATCGAAACCGCCCGCGACGCGGGCGCCAGCTGGGCCGACCTCGCCCACCCCCTCGGCGTCACCAGCCGCCAGGCCGCCGAACGCCGCTACCTGCGCGGCCGCCCCGGCCCCGCCGGCACCACCGGCGAACAGCGCGTCACCGCCACCCGCCAGGCCCGCGCCGCCCAGCGCACCACCGCCACCTGGGCCCGCCACAACGCCGCCGACCTACGCCGCCTCGCCGGCCAGATCACCGCCCTCACAGACCTGCCCCCCACCGCCCGCCGCCCGCTCAGCGAGCTCCACGCGGCTCTCGCCCACAACGACCCCGCCGACCTCATCGCCCCCCTGACCGCCACCCGCCCCCACCTGGCAGCCACCCACCCCGGCCTCGCCGCCCAACTCGACAGCCTCACTCCCCCCTGACCCCGCCTGGTGCACCGCACCACCATCCAGGTCAGCCTCCGCCCTCGGGCGAACGAGTTGTGGCCTGGAGACCCGGACGGGCACCAGATCGTGGTGACCGAGGTGCCCGCCGACCATCCGTTGCGGTACCGGCCCTGACCCGGCGGGGCGGCGGACGGCCGGGGTGCGGCCGGCGGGGCGCCCCGAGAGTGCGTCCGGTGCAACTCCGGTGTGCACAGCGGTAACTGGTGGCGGGTGCCCGCCGTCGCTAGCGTCGCGGGCATGACCACTACGGAACACCCCCTCGGCGGGGAGCACTTCGATGTCGTGATCGCGGGCGGCGGCCCGGTCGGCCTGGCGTTGGCCGCCGAGCTGCGCCTGCACGGCGTCGTGACCCTCGTCCTGGAGCGGGGGCGGCGCGGGCAGGGCGAGCCGCGCACGCTGGAGCTGCACTCCCGGACGCTGGAGACACTGGACCGGCGGGGCCTGCTGGCGGAGTTCACCCGCGCCCAGGAGAGCCTGCCGGGCCTGGCGGACTACCGGCAGAGCCTCTCCGACCAGGCCACCCGCGGCCACTTCGCCGGGCTGTACCACCTCGGCCGGCACTCGGCGGAGCCCGCCGAGCAGCCGCACGGCCTGACCCTCCCCCACCACGTCCTCAAGGAGCTGCTCGCCCGGCGGGCCGACGGCCTCGGCGCGGTGGTCCGCTACGACCAGGAGGTGACGGGCCTGGCGCAGGACGCGGACGGTGTCACCGTCCATGTGCGGACCGCGGACGGCGACTCCGCGGTCCGTGCCGACTTCGTGGTCGGGTGCGACGGCGGGCGCAGCGCGGTCCGCAGGAGTGCCGGGATCGACTTCCCGGGCACCGCCCCGTCGTTGGTGTCCCGGATGGGGCGCGGCACCGTCGAGGTGCACGGGGGCGGTGAGCTGCCGACCGGTTGGCGGCGCACCGACGGGGGCTGGTTCATGCGGATGCCCGACGGGCGGATAGCCGTGACCGAATGGAGCGTGCCGGAGGACCTGGAGAGCCCGGCGACCGCCGGCGAACTGGCCGGCGCCATCGAGCGGGTGACCGGGCAGCGGATCACCCTGACCGACGTGGACTTCGTGACCCGCTTCACCGACAGCGCCCGGCAGGCGAGCCGGTACCGCGCGGGCCGGGTGCTGCTGGCCGGGGACGCGGCGCACATCCACTTCCCGGCCGGTGGGCAGGGCGTCAACCTCGGCCTTCAGGACGCCTTCAACCTGGGGTGGAAGCTGGCCGCGGAGTGCCGGGGCGGGGCGCCGGAGGGGCTGCTGGACAGCTACGAGGCGGAGCGGCATCCGGTCGCCGCGGCGGTGCTGGACAACACCCGGGCGCAGGTGGCGCTGATGGCGCCCGGCCCGCAGGTGGACGCGTTGCGGGCGTTGTTCACCCGGCTGATGGCGATGGACGAGGTCAACAAGCACCTCAGCGACGTCATCTACGGCACCGGCATCCGCTACACCGCTCCGCCCACCGTCGCCGGGGGCCCCTCCGGGCCGGGCGGTCATCCGCTGGCGGGGGCGTTCGCCCGCGATCTGCCGGTGACGACGGCGGACGGGCCGGCCCGGCTGGCGGAACTGCTGCGCCCGGGGCGGCCGCTGCTGCTCGGGCTGGACGGTTCGGGTGCCGGCGGCGCACTCAAGGCCGCGGCGGGTTGGACCGACCGGGTCGAGGTCGTACCGGCCACCGCCCGGGAGCCCTACGCGGCGGCGCTGCTGGTGCGGCCGGACGGCTATCTCGCCTGGGCGAGCGACGGGCCGGTGGCGGAGGACGCGCTGCGTGCGGCGCTGACCGCCTGGTGCGGGCCGGAGCGGCCGGCGGCCGGCTGAGCCCCGGCCGCGGCGCACTGTACGGGGGCTCCACCGGCGCCCGAGTCGGCCGGTCGGGCCGCGCCCTAGCCTGGCGCGGACATCCGACCGGCGGCGAGGGGGCTGTGCGATGACGGCGGACGCGGTGGCAGCGGCACTGGGGCGGTTGCGGGAGCTGGTGCGGGCGGGCGGCGGGTACGGCGAGGTGCGGGCGGTGCTCGGCGAACTCGCCGCCGGTCCGGGCGGGTTGGCGGACCTGGCGCGGGCCGGGCGGCTGCTGGCCCGGCACGCCCCCTCCCGCACCGCCCCGGACGCCCCCGGGGAGATCGGGATCGCGGTCACCGGGCACGGCACGCTGGCCGCGCTGGTGCCGTCGCTGACCGCCGAGTGCGCCCGGCACGGCCTGTGGGCACGGGTGGCGGTGAGCGACTTCGACGCGTACGTGCGGGACCTGCGGGACCCGTCGAGCGCGGTCTACGACGCCGGGCACCGGCTGGTGCTGTGCGTCCTGGACCCGTATGTGGTGCTCGACGAGCTGCCGGTGGTGTGGCGGGTCGATGCGGTGCGGGCGGCCGCGGACCGGGCGCTGGCCGGGGTCGGGGCGCTGGCGGAGCGGTACGCGGCGCACGGCGGCGGCACGCTGGTGCTCAACACCGTGCCGCTGCCCCGCAGCTGGTCGCACCAACTGGTGGATCTGGCGTCCCGGGCCGAACTCGGCGTGGTGTGGCGGGAGTTCAATGCCGCACTGCTGCGGCTGGCGGCGCGGCACTCGCGGGTGGTGGTGCTGGACCTGGATCCGCTGGTGGCCGCCGGTGGGCCCGCCGAGGAGCCGCGGCTGGCGGTCTACGCCGGGGCGCACCTGAGCGAGGAGCTGCTGGCCCGGTACGCGCGGGAGGTCGGGCACCTGGCCCGGGCGCTGTCCGGGCGGACGAAGAAGGTGCTGGTGGTCGACCTCGACAACACCCTGTGGGACGGGGTGCTGGGGGACGACGGGCCGGACGGGATCGCGGCGGCTGGCACCCTCCGGGGCGAGGCGTTCGGGCGGTTCCAGCGGGTGGTCAAGCAGCTGGGGAGCCAGGGCGTGGTGCTGGCGGTCAGCAGCAAGAACGAGGCCGGGGCGGTGGCGGCGGTGCTGCGGGACCACCCGGACATGGTGCTGCGGGAGGCCGACTTCGCCTGCGTGCGGGCCAACTGGGAGCCCAAGGACGGGAACCTGCGGGAGATCGCCGCACGGTTGAACCTGGGGGCGGACAGCCTGGTCTTCGCCGACGACTCGGCGTTCGAGACCGGGCTGGTCGCCGGGAGCCTGCCCGAGGCGGCCGTGGTCCGGCTCGGCGGCGAACCGGCCGTCCACGGCCACCTGCTGCTCGCCGACGGCTGGTTCGACACGCTGGAACTGACCGAGGAGGACCGCGTCCGGGGCGCCCACTACCGGACCGAGGCGGCCCGCGCGGAGCTGCGTGCCGACACCGGCTCGTACGCGGAGTACCTGCGGCGGCTGGACGTGCGGGTCGGGATCCGGACCGCGACCGGGGGCGACCTGGCGCGGGTGGCCCAACTCACCCGGCGGACCAACCAGTTCAACCTGACGACGCTGCGGATGGGACCGGCGGAGGTGGCGGCGTACGCCGCGGCGCCCGGGCGGGCGGTGCTGGTGGTCACGGCGGCCGACCGGTGCGGGGACGCAGGCGTGGTGGGGGCGGTCTTCGCGCGGTGCGCGGACGGGGTGCTGGAACTGGACAACGCGCTGCTCAGCTGCCGGGTGTTCGGCCGGGGGATCGCGGCGGCCGCGGTGGGCCGGGTGCTGCGGCAGGCCCGGGAGTGCGGGCTGGTGGCGGTGCGCGGACGGTACCGGGAGACCGCGAAGAACGGGCGGTTCCGGTCGTTCTATCCGTCGCTGGGGTTCGGGCGGGAGGGCGGGGACGAGGCGGCGCCGGTGTTCCGGCACGGCCTCGACCCGCTGCCCCCGATGCCCGGCCACCTGCGGGTGACCGCGGCGTTCGGCACCGGGCCGCTCAGCGGCCGGCCGGGGTGACGGCGCCGGCGTGCGGCCGGTCCGCCGGGGCGGTGTGCCGGGCCGCGTAGTGCAGGCGCGGCACGCCCGGCAGGGTGATGCCGGCGAACAGGTCGCTCTCCGGCAGGTGGGTGTCGACCAGGGAGCGCGCCAGGGCGTAGTCCTCGGTCGGCCAGATCTCCTGCTGGAGGGCGAGCGGCACCGCGAACCACGGGCCGTCCGGGTCGATCTGGGAGGCGTGCGCGATCAGCGCCCGGTCGCGCACCGGGAAGTACGCGGCGCACGGGACCCGGGTGGTGATCGGCGGCTGGTGCCGCAGGTCCCGCCAGATCGGCGCGTACGGGGAGGGCAGGCCGCGGTCGAGCAGGGCGCGGTGCAGGGCGGCGCGGCGGGCCGGGTGGGAGCCGTGGTTGTAGTAGAGCTTGAGCGGCTGCCAGGGCGGGCCGGCCTCGGGGCAGACGTCCGGGTCGGCGGCGGTGTCGAAGGCCGCGACGGCGACCCGGTGGGTCATGACGTGGTCCGGGTGCGGGTAGCCGCCGTCGGGCGCGTAGGTGGTGACCACGTGCGGCCGGAACTCCCTTATGACGCGGAGGAGTTCGCTGGCCGCGTCGGCGACGTCCAGGCGGGCGAAGCAGCCCGGGGGCAGCGGTGGGGCGGGGTTGCCCTCGGGCAGGCCGGAGTCGACGAACCCCAGCCACTCCTGGCGCACGCCGAGGATCCGCCGGGCCTCCTCCATCTCGCAGGCGCGGACCTCGGGCATCCGGTCGGCGAGTTCCGGGTCGCCGCGCAGTGCGGGGTTGAGGACGGAGCCCCGTTCGCCGCCGGTGCAGGTCGCCACCAGGACGTCGGTGCCTTCGGCGGCGTACTTGGCCATGGTGGCCGCGCCCTTGCTGGATTCGTCGTCGGGGTGGGCGTGCACGGCCAGCAGCCGCGGCCGGACCCGGTCGGGGTGGGGTTGACTGGTCTGGGTCACCGGTTCTCCTCGGATGTGGCTCACCGGCCCGCCACCGGTACCAGCCGGTCGGCGAACTGCGCGTGCCGCTGCGCCTCCCAGTCCAGGAGCCGCAGCAGGTAGTCGCCGTAGCCGCTCTTGCACAGCGGTTCGGCCAGGCGCCGCAGTTGCGCGTCGTCGATCAGGCCGGCGCGCCAGGCGGCCTCCTCGACGCAGCCGATCTTCAGGCTCTGCCGTTCCTCGATGACCCGGACGAACTCGGCGGCCTGGACGAGGGAGTCGAAGGTCCCGGTGTCGAGCCAGGCGGTGCCGCGGTCGAGGAGGGTCGCGTGCAGTTGGCCGCGCTCCAGGTAGGCGGTGTTGACGTCGCTGATCTCCAGTTCGCCGCGGGCGCTGGGGCGCAGGCCGCGGGCGATGTCGACGACCGCGCCGTCGTAGAAGTACAGGCCCGGTACGGCGTAGCGGGAGCGCGGCAGGGCGGGTTTCTCCTCGATGGAGAGCACCCGCCCGGCCGGGTCGAACTCGACGACGCCGTAGGCGCTGGGGTCGGCGACCGGGTAGGCGAAGATCCGCCCGCCGGTGACCGTGCCGCGGTCGCGCAGCCGGCGGCCGAGGCCGACGCCGTGGAAGATGTTGTCGCCCAGGATCAGTGCGGCGGGCGCCCCGGCGAGGAAGTCCTCGGCGATCAGGAACGCCTGGGCGATGCCGCGGGGTTCGGGCTGGACCGCGTATTCCAGGCGCAGGCCCCACGGGTGCCCGTCGCCCAGCAGCCGCTGGAACTGCGGGCGGTCCTCGGGTGTGGTGATCACCAGCACCTCGCTGACGCCCGCCATCACCAGGGTGCTGAGCGGGTAGTAGACCATCGGTTTGTCGAAGACCGGCATCAGTTGTTTGGACACCGCCCGGGTGATCGGCCAGAGCCGGGAGCCGGTGCCGCCGGCGAGAAGGATTCCACGCACAAGAGCCACCTCCGGGGCCGATGTTCCCGGCCCGCTCGCGGGCGCTCCGCTCATAACTGAGCATCGGGCGGTACGCGGCGCCTGGGCGGCCGATCGGTGCCGGGCGCGCGGGACGAACGGCGGCGCGGGCGTGCAAAGTTGAGCAGACGGCCGCTGGCGGCGCGCCCAGGCTCGGGGGATCCGTCCCCGTGTCCGAGGAGCCGAACTGCCATGTCCCGGGTTTCCGGCGTCGCTCGACGCCGCTTCTTGCAATGGACCGCGGCCGCCGCGGGAGCCTCCGCGGGCGCCGGGGCGCTGTCGGCGTGCAGCGGAGCGCGGGGCGGCGGCTCGGCGTCGGTGGCGGCCGACGGGGCGCTGCTGCGGGTCGGGGCCGGCGACGCCACCGGCAGCACCGGGCTGGATCCGCGCGATGCGGGGTTCGGTGCCAGTTATGTGGCGCTGTACCACGTCTACGACTCGCTGATGTATCTGCAGGGCGGCCGGTACGTGCCGGGGCTGGCGCGGTCGGTGGAGCCGAACGCGGACGCCACCGAGTGGACCGTCCGCCTGCACGAGCACGCGGTCTTCCACGACGGGGCGCCGGTGCGGGCCGCGGACGTGGCGTACTCGCTGCGGACGCTGGCGGCCCCGCCGTCCAAGCGCGCCTCGGTCTTCGCCGATCTGGATCCGGCGCGGATCAAGGTGGTGGACGCGACCACGCTGCGGGTGGGGCTGCACCGGCCGCGGGGGGACTTCCGGGAGTCGGTGCTGGTGGTGTTCTCGCCGGTGTTCCCCGAGGGGACCCGGGACTTCACCAAGGGCATCGGCTCGGGTCCGTACCGCCTGGAGGAGAACGACGGGAAGAACCTGCGGCTGGTGGCGAACCGCGGCTACTGGGGCGGGCGGCCGTCGTTCGAGCGGATCGAGCTGGTGCGGATCGCCGATCCGGCGGCCCGGCTGAACGCGCTGAAGAGTGGCCAGATCGACTATGCGATGGGGATCTCGGCGACCGGGGCGCGGGCCGAGCGGGCCGACCCGGGGGTGCGGATCCTGCGCGGCGGCGCCGCCAACTCCAACGCGCTGTCGTTCGCGATGAACGCGCGGCTGGCGCCGTTCGACGATCCGGACGTGCGGCGCGCGGTACGGCTGGCGGCCGACCGGGACGCGCTGGTGGGGCGGGTGCTGGAGGGACTGGGCACTCGGGGCGACGACCTGGTGGGCAAGGAGTTGCCCGGTTACGCCGCCGGGGCGGGGCCGCGGCGGCGGGAGGTCGCCGAGGCGCGGCGGCTGTTCGCCCGCGCGGGGGTGCGCGAACTGACCCTGCGGGCGGCGGACACGGTGCCCGGCCTCGTCACGGCGGCCCGCCTGTTCGGCCAGCAACTCCGGGACGCCGGCGTTGCGTTGAACGTGGAGCAGGTTCCGGCGGACACCTATTACGCGGATCTTCCCGGGCTGGCCCGGGCGCCGTTCCAGACCTTCTACTACACCAACCGGCCGGCCGCGGTACACCTGTCGGCGACCACTTCCAAGGGCGCGTTCTTCAACGTCACGGGCCTGGCCGAGGACCACTGGAAACGGCTCGCGGCGGCCCAGGCGACGGTGGACGACGACCGCCGGGCGGCGCGCTTCGCGGCGATCCAGCAGGGGCTGTACGCCTCCGGCGGGGATCTGCTGTGGGGGTTCCAGGAGCAGGTGGACGCCGCGGTGCCCGGACTGTCGGGGGTGGCGGTCAGCCAGTCGGTGCCGCTGTTCGCACGGGCGGCGGTACGCGGATGAACGGGCCGCGGGCGCGCGGGGTGCGGCGGTGGTCGCTGGTGCCGCCGGCGGTGGCGTGCGGGCGGCGGCTGGCCGGTGCCGCGGCGACCCTGCTGGCCGCGTCGGCGGTGCTGTTCGCGGCGGCGGAGGTGCTGCCCGGGGACGCCGCGGCGTCGGCCCTCGGCGGCTCCGCCACGGCAGGTCAACTCACGCAGTTACGCGCCCAGTTGGGCCTGGACCGCCCCCTGGTGGTGCGGTACGCGGACTGGATCGGGGCGGCGCTCGGCGGGGACCTGGGGCGGAGCACCGCGGACGGGCGTCCGGTGCGCGCGATCATCGCCGGGCCGCTGGCGGACACCCTGCTGCTGGTGGGGCTGTGCGCGGCGCTGACGGTACTGCTGGCACTGGCGGTCGGACTGGCCGCCGGGCTGCGGCCGGGCGGGCGGCTGGACCGGGTGCTGTCGGGCGGGGCGGTGGTGCTGGTGTCGCTCCCCCAGTTCGTGACCGCGGGGATCCTGGTGCTGGTGTGCGCGTCGTGGCTGGGGGTGCTGCCCGCAGTGTCGCTGGTGCCGTTCGGGGCGTCGCCGCTGGCCCGGCCGGAGGTGCTGGTGCTGCCGGTCGCGGCGCTGACGCTGTTCTCGGCGGCATGGGCGAGCCGGATGGTGCGGGCGGCGGTGGCCGATGCCGCGGCGGCCCCGCATGTGGCGGCGGCGCGGCTGGCCGGGCTGAGCGAGCGGCGGGTGGTGGTACGGCATCTGCTGCCGACCGCCGCCGGGCCCTGTGCGCAGGTCTTCGGCTGGCTGGCGGGCGCCCTGGTCGGCGGTACCGCGGTGGTCGAGCAGGTCTTCAACTATCCAGGATTGTCAAGGGAGTTGGTGGCGGCGGTGGAGCACCACGACAGTGCGGTGCTGGAGGGCGTCGGGCTGCTGATGGCGGCCGCGGTGGTCGGCGGGCTGGTGCTGGCCGACCTGGTGGGGATGGCGGTCGATCCGCGGCTGCGGAGGGCGCGATGAGCACGGTGCGGGCAGCGCGGCTGCGCGAACCCGGTCCGCCGCCGGACCCGGCGCGCCCGCACCGCACCGGGCGGCACCGGCCGGCCGGTGCGGTGCGGGCGCTGCTGCCGCTCCTCCCGCTGCTGGCGGTGGTGGTGCTCGCGGTGGCCGGCCCGTGGCTGGCGCCGCTGGATCCCGGTCGCATCGTCGCGGCCCCCTACGAGACGCACGGCGCGGGGCTGCTGGGGACGGACGGCGCGGGCCGGGACGTGTGGGCCCGGTTCCTGGCCGGTGGACGGCCGCTGGTGCTGATCCCGCTGCTTGCCACCGCCGTCACCACCGTGCTGGGGACGGCGATCGGCGTCCTGGCGGCGTATGCCGGTCGCCGGCCGGCGGCGCTGGTCGCACGGCTGGACACCCTGCTGCTGGCGCTGCCGCCGGTACTGGTGCTGCTGGTGCTGCTGTACGGCTGGGGCTACCACACCGGGACGCTGGTGACCGCGGTGGCGGTGACCGGGGTGCCGTTCGTGTCCCGGGTGGCACGGGCCGCCACCGCGCAGGTTCTGCACGCCGGTTACGTGGACCAGGCGGTGGCCCTCGGGGACGGGCCGGTGGCGGTGATGGCCCGGGAGATCGTGCCGAACATCGTGCGCCCGGTGCTCGCCGACGCCGGCACCCGGCTGGCCGTCGCGGTGGCCCTGACCGCCTCGGCGGGCTTCCTCGGCTTCGGGCCGGACAGTCCCGACTGGGGCGCGATGATCAGCCAGAACATGGAGGGCGTGACGCTGGCGCCCTGGGGCGTGGCGGCCCCGGCGGCCGGGCTGGCCGTCCTCACCGTCTCCGTCAACCTCGGCCTGGACCGACTGACCGCGAGGATCGCACCGTGAGCACTGTGGGCATTGTGGGGACTGCGGGCACCGGGGGCTCCGGAAGCTCCGGGGACACCGGGGACACCGGGGGCACCGGGGGCACCGTTCGCGCCGTGCGCGGGGAGCGCGCCCGGCCCGGCGGACACCGGGACGCACCGCTGCTCGACATCGAGGCGCTGACTGTCGCCGACCCCCGGGGGCGGCCCGTGCTCGACGGTCTGTCCCTGCGGGTGCGGTCCGGGGAGGCGCTCGGCGTGGTGGGTGAGTCCGGGTCCGGGAAGACCACGCTGGCGATGGCGCTGCTCGGCGCCCTGCGGCCGGCCGACGGCGGCGCCGCGGCCGGTCTGCGGATCACCGCGGGCCGGGTCCGGGTGGCCGGGCGGGACCTGGCGGCGCTGTCCGGCCGCGAACTGCGGGCGGTGCGGCGGCACACGGTGGGGTATCTGCCGCAGGACCCGGCGGGGGCGCTCACGCCGACGATGCGGGTGGGCGCGCTGATCGGCGAACTGGCCCCGGAGCGCTCCGCGCAAGCGGTGGCCCGGACGCTGGAGAGCGTCGGGCTGCCCGCCGGACGGGACTTCCTGCGGCGCTTCCCGCACGAGCTGTCCGGTGGTCAGCAGCAACGGCTGGCGCTGGGGCGGCTGTTGGCGGCCGATCCGGCCGTGGCGGTGCTCGACGAGCCGACCACCGGTCTGGACGTGCTGACCCGGCGCCGGGTGCTCGACGAGATCGGCCGGCTGGCCGCGGAGCGCGGGCTGACGCTGGTGTTCATCACCCACGACCTGCCCGCCGCGGCCCGGCTCACCGACCGGCTGGCGGTGCTGCGCGGCGGCCGGTTGGTGGAGGACGGCCCGGTGGACGAGGTGCTGCACCGGCCGCGGGCGGCGTACACGGCGGAGCTGGTGCGGGCGGTACCGGACGTGGCGGAGGCGGTGCGCGACCGGCCGGACCGCTCCCCCGCCGGCGGGCCGTCGGCCCGGACGGCCGGTGGTCCGGCGGGTGCCGGTCCGGTGCTGGCGGTCCGCGGGCTGCGGGCCGGGCACGGCCGCGGCGCGCGCCGGGTGACCACCGCCGCGGGGGTGTCGTTCGCCGTCGCGCGGGGCGAGTGCGTCGCGCTGCTGGGGGCCTCGGGGACCGGGAAGACGACGCTGGTGCGGTGTCTGAGCGGGCACCACCGGCCGGATCAGGGCGTGGTGGAGCTCGCCGGGGCGCCGGTGGCCCCGCGGCTGCGGGACCGGTCGGTCGCGCAGCGGCGGTGGGTGCAGCTGATCGCGCAGGACGCGACCGGTTCGCTCAATCCGCGGCGCACGGTGGCCGCGGCGATCGCCCGCCCGCTGCGGGTGCTGCGCGGTCTGGACCGGGACGCGGCGGCCGGCGAGACCCGGCGGCTGCTGGGGCTGGTGGGGCTGTCGGCGGAGTGCGCGGACCGGCTGCCGGGCGGGCTGTCCGGCGGCCAGCGGCAGCGGGTGGCACTGGCCCGGGCGCTGGCGGCCGGGCCCGAGGTGCTGCTGTGCGACGAGATCACGGCGAGCCTGGACGTCCGGGTCCAGGCGGAGATCCTGCGGCTGCTGGCGGAGCTGCGCCGGGACCTGGGCCTGGGGCTGCTGCTGGTCAGCCATGACCTGGGGGTGGTGGCGCGGCTGGCGGACCGGGTGCTGGTGCTGGACCGGGGCGGGGTGGTCGAGGACGGTCCGGCGGCCGAGGTGCTGGGTGCGCCCCGCCACGCCTGGACGCGGGAGGTGGTGGCGGCGGCCCCCCGCCTCACCCCGGGCTGAACCGACAACGCGTCATATCCGTGCCGCGGGCACACGTACGGGGCGGACCGGGATTCCCGATCTGCCCCGTATCGCGTTGCTCAGATCCGGTCGGCGGCCTCCGCGCGCAGGCGGAGCCGGTCGGTCTTGCCGTTGGGGTTGAGCGGCGGGTCGGGCCGCGCCCACAGGTGCTTGGGGAGCATGTACGGCGGCAGGAGTTCGGCGAGCCGCTTGGCGAGTGCGGTCAGGTCCGGGGTGTCCTCGCCGAGGACGAACGCGACCAGGACCGGACCGGCCGGGCCGGGTACGGCGAAGGCGGCGGCGTCGGACTGCGGGGCGGCGGTGCGCACCGCCCGTTCCACCTCGGAGAGTTCGATGCGGTAGCCCTGGATCTTGACCTGGCCGTCGCTGCGGCCGAGGTGGACCAGGCCGCCGTCGGCGGTGCGGCGGACCCGGTCGCCGGTGCGGTACCAGCGGTGGCCGTCGTGGTCGAGGAAGCGGCCGGCGTCGTTGGCGGGGTCGAGGTAGCCGTCGAACATCTGGGGCCCGGTGACGCAGAGTTCGCCGGTGGTGGCGTCGGTGCGGCCGTCCTCGTCGAGGAGGAGGCCGCGCAGGCCGGGGTGGAGCCGGCCGATCGGGACGGTGCCGGTGGGCGCGTCGGTGGCCGGGTCCCAGCGGTGGCCGGTGCAGGCGACGGTGAGTTCGGTGGGGCCGTAGAGGTTGTCGAGGACGGTGTGGGGGGCGACCGTGCACCAGTACGCGGCGCTCTCGGCCGGTAGCGGCTCGCCGCAGAAGACCGTGTGGCGCAGGCCGGGCAGGTCGCCGGGGCGGAGCAGGTCGCGGGTGCGGACCGCGGCGACCAGGCTCGGGGTGGAGGTCCACACCGTGATGCGGTGGTCGCGGAGGTAGCGGCGGGGGTTGAGGGCCTGGAGGCGGTTGAGGACGGTGAGGCAGGCGCCGGAAGCCCAGGCGGCCCAGACCTCGAACATCGAGAGGTCGAAGGTGAGCTCGTAGACCTGGCCGAAGGTGTCGTCGGGGCCGAAGTCGAAGCGCGGCAGGGTCGCGTCGAGGAAGGCGGAGATGTTCCCGTGCCGGATCGGTACGCCCTTGGGGCGGCCGGTGGAGCCGGAGGTGAACAGGATGTAGGCCGGGCCGTCGTCGGGGCCGGTGGCCGGCGGGTGGTCGGCGGCGGGGTCGGGGACGCGGACGGGGGTGCCGGCCGCGGCGGGGGCCCACCGGTCGTGGCGGGGGGCGAGGACGACGGCGGGGTGGGCGGCGGCGGCCAGCGCGTCGAGTTGCGCGGCGCCGGCCGGGTCGACGACGAGGGCGTCGAGGGCGGCGGCCGCGGCGATCTCCTGGTTGCGGGCGACCGGGTACTCGGGGTTGAGGGGGACGGCGGTGGCGCCCGCGTACAGGGCGGCGAGGAAACCGAGGTAGCTCTCCTCGGACTTGGCGGCGAGGATGCCGACGCGGCGGGGCGGGCGGGGCCCGGTGTGCAGGGCCGCTGCCCAGGAGCGGGCCGTGCGGTCGGCCTCGTCGTAGGTCCAGCGGCGGTCGTTGAGGCGCAGTGCGGTGCCGTGCGGGTTGCGGGCCAGACCGTCGAGGAACCAGTGGTGGAGGCGTTTGACGGGGGTGTCCGGGCCGGCCGTGGTCATCGGCCGGCTCCGCTGCCGGCGGCGGTGATCAGCGGCCGCAGGGCCGTCCAGATGGCACCGGGGGTGGCGAAGGTGGCGGGGGCGATCACGGTCTCGGGCAGGGCGAGGCCGTAGGTCTCCTCCAGGGCGACGATCAGGCCGACGGTGGCCATGGAGTCGAGGCCGAAGGCGGGCAGCGAGAGGTCCGCGGTGAGCGGGGTGCCGGGGTCGAGGCCGGGCAGGCGGTCCCGGACGAGCTGCTCGAACTGCTGGTCCCACATGGGGTTGTCACCTCGTGATGGCTGGGTGGGTGGGGCGGGGCCGGGCCGCCGGGTCAGGCGGTGGCGAACCGGACGAGGTCGGGGACGAGGTCCGCCGGGCCGGGCAGGGTCGCGGTCTCGGCGCGGACCTCGGCGGCGGCGTGGGCCAGCTTGTCGTCCTCGGTCAGGCGGCGCAGCAGGTCGGGGGTGAGGTCTTCGGGCGCCGCGGCCAGGGCCAGGCCGCGGGCGGTGGCGGCGTCGGCGTTGATGTGGCGGTCGGCGCCGTCGGGGAGCATCAGCTGCGGGACGCCGGCGCCGGCCGCCGTCATGGTGGTGCCGGCGCCGCCGTGGTGGACGATGCCGGCGCAGGTGGGCAGCAGGGCGCCGAGCGGCAGCCAACCGCAGGGGCGGACGTTGGCCGGGAGGTCGCCGAGGGAGCTGAGGTCGATGTCGCCCAGGGCGAGGACGAACTCGGCGTCGACGTCGGGGGCGTGGCGGAACAGGTGCTCGACCGGGCCGAGGCCGGTGAGCTTGGGCGCCATGGTGCCCAGGGTGACCGCGATGCGGGGGCGACCGGGGTTCTCCAGCAGCCAGGGCGGGAGGACGCCGCCGCCGTTGTAGGGGACGTAGCGCACGGTGCGGCCGCCGGGCTCGGGGGTGACCATGCTGGGCGGTGCCACGTCCAGGACCAGGCGGGCGGGGAGCCGGGCGGCGGTGTGCCGTTCCCGGGCGTCGGCCATGTGGTCGGTGAACTGGGCGGTCTCCAGGTCGCCGCTGCGGGCGAAGCCGTAGCCGTGGCTGACCGCGGGGACGCCCAGCGCGGCGGCGGCCAGGGTGCCGGCGCTCCACATCTGGGAGTGCACGACGAGGTCGGGCCGCCAGGCGCGGGCCACTTCGACGGTGCCGTCGCCGAGTTCGCCGGCGGCCATCCGGGCCCACATCACGGACATCAGGCTGAGGTCGCGGGGCGGGTTCTCGGTGAGCCGGCGGACGATGTCGGGGCATTCGGCGGCGATGGTGGTGCGGAGGGCGGCCATGTCGCAGTCGGGGGCGACGTCGGCGACCTGGAGTCCGGCGCCGGCCGCGGTCAGACCGTCGCCGGTGGTGGCGAGCAGGACCTCGTGCCCGGCGGAGCGCAGCGCCCAGGCCAGCGCGATGGTCGGGAAGGTGTGGCCGATGTGCGGGTTGGTGGCGAAGAGGACGCGCATGGTTGCTCCTGTCTAGGCGGACCGGGTCTCCAGGTAGGCGGCGAGCCGGCGTTGGTCGACGACCAGGTGGGATTCGGGGGTGACCTCGACCAGGCCGACGTCACGGAAGCGCTTGAGGAAGTGGCCGACGCGGGAGCGGGTGGTGCCGACCATGCCGGACAGCTCCTCGTGGGTGATCCGCTCCTCTATGCGGGGCCGCTGCCGGTCGCCCTTGCCGAGCTTGCGGGCGAGGTCCAGCAGGATCTCGCCCAGGCGCTGTTCGCTGTCGACGGTGACGAGGTGGGTGATGGACTGCTGCTGTTCGGCCAGCCGCCGGGTGAGGTGGTTGATGAACGCGTCGACCAGGCCCTCTTCGGTGAGGGCGGTGAGGAACTGCCCGTAGGGCACTCTGCGGACGACGCTGTCGCGCATCGCGGTGGCGGATTCCGCGCGGACGCCGCCGAGCGAGCACAGCTCCCCGAAGAGGTCCCCGGGGGTGTAGATCCGCAGCAGGCATTCCTTGCCGGAGCGGGAGAACATCACCGTCTTGATCTGGCCGCTCTCCACGTAGTAGACGTTGCGGTCCTGGTCGCCGCAGCTGTAGGCGTTCTGGTTGCGGTCGACCGTCACGGTGGAGGCCCGCACCGAGTCCTTGTAGAGCACGCCGTGCATCCGGGCGCGGAATCCGGTGGGTGCGAAGACGTGTGACGACGGGTTCATGTGGCCTCCCCAGGGCGATCGACCCGAAGCTCAGGTCCCGACCGTACGAAGGGGTCGTTGAGCGGTGGTCGATTCCCGGTGCACCGTGGACAGGGCGGTGCGCAGGGCGGTCATCAGGCCGTCGGGGGCCTCCTTGAGGTAGAAGTGGTCGCCGGGGAGGACCCGCAGCAGGAAGTCGCCGCTGGTCACGTCGCGCCAGCGGGCGACCTGGTGGGGCGAGGCGAGCGGGTCGGCGTCGCCGGTGTAGGCGAAGACCGGGCAGGTGAGGGCGGGTGCGGGCGGTGGGACGGGCCGGTAGGTCTCGTTCAGTTCGTAGTCGGCGCGCAGCGCGGGCAGGAACAGCCGCAGCAGCTCGCGCTGGCGCAGGACCTGCGGTGGGGTGCCGCCGAGCCCGGTGACCTCGGCGAGGAACTCCTCGTCGGGCAGGTGGTGGACGGCGGGGCGGTCGGTGGGGGCGTACGGGCCGCGGCGGCCGGAGACCAGCAGGGCGGCCGGGCCGGTGGCGCCGCGGTCGCGCAGCAGGCGGGCGGTCTCGTAGGCGACGATCGAGCCGAGGCTGTGCCCGAAGAAGGCGTACGGGCGGTCCAGGTGGAGTGCCAGGCCGTCGGCGAGGTCCTCGATGAGCGGGCCCATGCGGGTGTAGGGGGTCTCCCGGCCGCGGCCCTCGCGGCCGGGCAGGACGACGGGGCAGACCTCGACGTGCGGGCGCAGTGCGGTGCGCCAGGGGTGGAAGAAGGCTCCGCCGCCGCCGGCGTGGGCGAAGCAGAAGAGCCGCGGGGCGGAGCCGGTGGCGTCGGTCCGCCCCGCTATCCATGCGCCGGACAAGGTGAATCTCCTTACGGGAAGGGGAAGTTCAGCGCCAGGCGTACTGGCGGTGGTAGTCCTTGACGCCGGTGAACGTCAGGATCTCCTTGCGGTCGGCGACCCGGGCGAGGATCGGCTCCCAGGGCTCCGGGTCGACGGTGCGGTGCTGGACCGGCTCCAGGCAGCGGAGGTTGTGGTCGAGCATCCGCAGGTACTCGTCGAAGGTGATCCGGGCGCGGTGGTCCAGGTGGGCCTTGATGCCCTGGGCGGCGACCGCGGCGGCGGAGCGCTCGTCGGCGACGCCGCTGAAGAACTCCGAGGAGCAGCCGGACCCGTAGGAGAACAGGCCGATCCGGCGCGGGCCGGTGACGGCGCCGGAGTCCAGCAGGCTGGCGAGGGCGAGGTAGACCGAGCCGGAGCAGAGGTTGCCGACGACGCTGGGGTAGGCCAGGGACGGGGCGACCCGGCGGGTGAAGTCCGCGTCGATGGCGTGCGGTGCGGCGCCGTGCTCCCGCATCAGCTTGCGGTGGCCGGCCTTGACCAGCCCGGCGAACGGGGTGTGCATGACGAGGTGGTCGAAGTCGGTGGTGACGTCGACGTCCACGACGCGGGAGGCGTAGTCGGCGTAGGAGTGCTTGAGGCAGTCGAGGTAGGCGAAGAGGGAGCGGTCGACGTCGGCGATGTCGAAGCGGGGCGAGGGGCGGGCGGAGTCGAGGGTTTCGTAGCTGTAGTTGCCGAAGGCGCCCAGGTCGAGGGCGAGGACGCGCGGGTCGTCGCCGAGGAGGAGGGCGACGGCGCCGTGTCCGGCGGCCGGTTCGGAGTACTCGGCCTTCTCGTCGACGACCGCGACGTCGGTGGCGATGACCAGGGCCTTGGCGCCGGGTGAGATGCCGGACGCCAGGTATCCGACGGCCGTCTGGAGGGCGGCGGTGGCGCCGAAGCACGCCTGTTTGACCTCCAGGAGGCGGCAGTGGCGGTTCAGGCCGAGGTGTTCGTGGACGTAGGAGGTGAGCGATTTGCTGTAGTCGACGCCGGATTCGGTGGAGGTGACGACCAGTTCGATGCGGTCGCGTTCCTCCGGCGGGAGGGCGTCGACGAGCGGGCGGGCGGCGTTGACGGCGTTGGTGACCGGGTCCTCGATCGGCAGGCCGATGGAGCGTTCGGTCATCATCAGGTTGCCGAGGCGGGCCGGGTCGAGGCCGCGGCCGGCGAAGAGGTCGGCGGTGGTGATCCTGGCGAGGCCGCACCAGACGTTGAGCGCCTCGATGCCGTAGGCCGTTCGGTCGGTGGCGCCGGCGGTGGCGGTCATCGCTGCGCTCCGCTCAGGAAGTCGATCAGGCTGTCGATGTCGGGCAGCTCGCTGAAGGCGGACATCGGGGCGTCGGTGCCGGTGCGCGCCATCAGCTCCGAGATGATCTCCACCCGGTCCACGGAGTCCGCCCCCAGGTCCTTCAAGTGGCGTGTGCCGCCCACGAGTTCGGGGTCGGTGCCGGGCAGGATGGCGGTGACGACCGCGCGGACCAGTTCCGCCGTCGCGGCCCTGTGGGCGGTCGGTGCCTGGGTCATGCTGCTTCCCCCTCGGGGTCGTGGACGGTGTGCAGGGTGCTGACGGCGATCACCCGCTGGGTGCCGCGGTCGCGGATGACGACGTCGGTGAGTTCGTCGCCGGGGTCGGTGGTGCTGACCCGCGAGGTGGCGCTGAGCACCAGCACCGAGTCGAGGTCGGCGTTGCCGAGGTAGCAGATCTTCTGGTCCAGGACGGTGCGCCGCAGGAACGCGGCGTCGGACCGGTCGCGCTGCCGCCACAGGGCGAGGGCCGCCTTGTCGGCGAGGGCGAAGTACGAGGCGAAGTAGAGCAGTCCGACGCCGTTGACGTCCCGGGTGAGGTCGACCGGGTGCTCGACCAGGCCGATGCCGGGCAGCGGCCGGTAGCCGCGGTCGGCGCGGTCGCGGAAGGTGTGCTCGCTGCGGGCCCGGCGGTAGACGGCGCGCGGCGAGTAGCGGACCGGCAGGGCCGGCAGCCCCTCGTGGCGGAAGTCGGGCGGGGACGCCTTGACCAGGTCCTGGTTGCTGCCGGGGGTGCTGCGGGTGACCCAGCGGTTGAAGTTCTCGACGTAGAGGGAGCCTTCGCGGGGGTGGTCGTAGAACTCGGCGAGGTCCAGCGGCCGGTCGGCGCCGGGGGTGCCGGTGCGGTCCAGGCGGTGCAGGGTGAGCACCGATTCGCTGCCCTGGTCGTAGCAGCCGGAGGTGACGGTCAGCCGGTCGCCGAAGGTCAGCGCGCCCTGGTGCAGGGTGCGGCTGCCGCGCACCCGGAAGTAGTAGAACGCCAGGTAGGTGGGGTTGCCGGCGGTGTCCCGGGCGGCGAAGACGTCAGTGCCGCACAGGGCGCTGACGGTCTCCCAGGTCCAGTCGCCGAGCTGGCCCTGGAACAGGGAGTTGGGGCCGCACATCCCCGGGCGGACGGTGATGGTCCGCTTGACCTCCTGGCGGATGTCGAGGGCCGGCGCGGTGAGCGCGGACGCGGTTACGGGTATGGGTGTGGTGGTCATGCCGGGTCTCCGTCCAGTCATGCCGGGTGCTGCTCCAGGTGGGCGGCGATCGCCGCGTTGAACGCGTCGGCGCTGGTCAGGCTCGGGAAGTGCCCGGCGTCGGGGATCTCCTGGTAGGTGGCGTCCGGGATGGCGCCGTGCAGCAGGTGGGCGGTCTTCAGCGGGATCACGGTGTCGTACCGGCCCTGGACGAGCAGGGTGGGCGCGGTGATGTCGCCGAGCCGGGCGAGCAGGTTCGGGGCGGCCGCGAAGACGTCGAGGTAGCGCAGCCCGGTCTGCGGGTCCATGCTTTCGCAGCGCAGCAACTGCCGCTCGTAGCGGGCGCGTTCGCGGGCCAGCCGGTCCGATCCGCTCTGCGCGACGACATGGTCGAAGTCCTCGCCGGCGACCACCGTGAGCCGGTTGACCTCGCCGGACCGGTTGCCGAGCTTGTACGAGCTGCCGATCAGGGTGAGCGAGGCGGTGGCGTCGGGGTGGCGCAGGGCGAAGGTCTGGGCGGTGAGTCCGCCGGAGGAGGCCCCGGCGACGTGCACCCGGCCGCGCACCCCGAGCCGGTCCAGCGTGCGGCGGCCCAGGTCGGCGATCCCTTCGCAGGTCAGGTCCTCGCAGGCGGTGGTGGAGCCGACGCCCGGGTGGTGGACGACGGTCACCCGGTAGCGGTCGGTGAGCGCCGCGAACTGCGGGCCGTAGAAACCGGCGCCGATGTTGAACGGCAGCATCAGCAGCAGCGTCGGCCCGTCCCCCGCGGTGAACACCTCGACGTCGCCACCGCCGGCGCCCTGCGGCAGCCGGACCAGGTGCCGTTCGGTGGCCGGCTGATGCTCGCGAAGCACCGTCCAGTTGTCGTTCTCGGCCTGGTGGCCCTCGACCATGGCCTGCCGGATGTCGTCGGGGACCCGGTCCAGGGGGTGGTACCAGGCCAGGGCCGCGGGCCCGTCGCCGGGCGCCGGCAGCAGGTCGGGGATGTCGAGGACGGCGGGGCCGGCGAACAGGTCGGTGAGACGGGCGGTGATCTCGTCGGTCTCGGTGTCGGTGAGGCCGACCGGGACGGCCAGCCGGATCAGGGCCGGACCGTCGGCGCGGGCGTCGAGGTGGGCGGCGGCCCGGATGCCGGTGTGCCGGTAGAGCCAGGCGAGGGCGGCCGGAACCGGGTGGGCGTGGCCGTCGAGGGCGGGCATCCGCCGGGTGTCGAGCAGGACGCAGTGGGTGGCGGTGCCGTCGGTCACCGGGGCGCCGGCGGCGGCCAGCGCCCGCTGGATCCGGGCGACCCGGTGCACCCGGTCGCGGACCGCCGGGACCGCCCAGGCGGTGTCGGCGAGCGCGGCGGCGGCCAGCGCCCGGCCGGAGCGGCTGGTCTCCGGGCCGCGCAGGGTGATCCGTTCGCGCAGGTGGTGGGCGACGGCCGGGTCGTCGGTGGCGACGATGCCGCCGGTGTCCACACCGAAGTCCTTGGAGAGGCTGATGGTGACGGCGTCGGCGAGCGCGAGCAGGTCGCGGGCCACGTCCAGCACCTCGCGGCCGCGGTGGTCGTCCTCGTGCTCGGTGATCAGTACGGCGTTGTCCAGGACCCGGGTGGCGTCCAGGACGAGCGGGACGCCGTGCCGGTCGGCGGTCTCGCGGACCGCGGCGAGGTTCTCGTAGGAGAGCGCGGCGCCCCCGTCGGCGTTGTTGCTGACCTCGACGCACAGGAAGGCGATCCGGCCGGCGTCCTCGGCCAGCCGCGCGTCCAGGTGGGTCAGGTCGAGGTCGCCGCGGAAGACGGGGTCCCGGTCCGCGGCGCGGCGTACCGCGGTGGGGGTGAAGCCGTGGTCGAGGTGGCTGAAGTACCAGGTGGGGAAGAGGGAGTTGTGCAGGACTACGGGTCCGCGGTGCGGCCAGGCGCGGCACAGCGCGGCCTCGGCGGCCCGGCCGGACGGGGTGGGCACCACGCAGGAGAACGGCAGCAGGTCCAGGCCGTCGAGGGTCTGGCCGGTGGGGCGGTGCTCGGCCGCGGCGCGCAGGGCGGCGGTGCGGGCGGCGACGTCCGGTCGGTCGAGCTCGGCCCAGGAGTCGCTGAGCAGGTCGAAGTCGACGGCGGAGGCGGGGAGGTGGAGGGGGTTCCAGCCGTGTGCGGCGAGGTGCTGGTCCCGGGGGCCGGTGGGCTGCTGGGGGGCGTGGGGCGGTTGGGTGGTGTTGGGTGACTGGGGAACGTGGGGCGCCTGGGAGACCGGAGCCGGGGGTGCCGTGCGGGTGGCCGGGGGTGCCGTACGGGGCGGGGCCGGCGGTGTGGCGGGCTGCGGCGTCGCGGTCCGCGCGGCGGCGGGCGAGGGGCCGTCGGCGGTGGCTTGGTCGTCGTCCGCGGCGTCCCCCTGGGCCGCCACCTCCGGATTGGCGATCATCAGGATCAGCCGGGAGACGTCCGTGCGGGCCGTGTCGGCGGGCTGGCAGAGGTAGAGGGGCAGGTTCTCGGTGCGGAACTTGTTCTTGAAGCGGAGGTTGCCGTCGCCGGTGAAGATCCCGCGGGAGCGCAGTTCCTCCAGTGCGGCTTCGGCCTCCGGTGCCGCGTTCGGTGACTCGCAGACCTTGGCGCCGAAGCTGCCGCCGAAGCTGAAGACCGTGCAGCCCTCGGCCGCGGTCTGCTCGATGATCTTCACCACGGTGTGGTCGAGGCCGCCGAGCGGGGCGTCCTTGGGGTAGAACTCCAGGTCCAGCAGGTAGCCGTCCTCGGACGGGATCTTGGTGACGATGACCGCGTTGACCAACCGGTCGTCCACGTACGTCAGGAACATCCGGTGGCGCGGGGCGAGGATGCCCCGGCCGATCTCGTCCCGCACGGTGTGCACGTACGGGTTGACCATGTCCTTGGCCTCGCACCAGCGGTCGATCAGCTCGGTGATCGACCGGTCGGTGTCCGGGTCGGAGCCGACCGGGTACTCGACCGTGCGGCACTCCCCCGCCTTCTCGAACTTCCGGATCATGTAGCGCAGGCGCTGCATCCGGCCGCCTTCGAGGGTGAAGTCCCCGATCCCTTCGAGGCGTTGCAGGGCGCCGAAGGGGGTGGCGGTGAACCGCACCCCGTCCGCCTCCTCCAGGCGGATCAGGGAGACGATGTTGGGGCCGATGCCGTGCGCCTGCCCGTGGCGGACGTACTCGGCGGCCAGCGCCGGCATGTCCTCGGTGGGCCCGACGTAGCTCCAGGTGAGCATGGCGTCGCCGCGGCGGGAGAAGTTGAAGTAGGCGTTGCGGGCCGCGCCCAGGAAGATCAGCGGGGCGATGTCCCGGCCCGGCAGTCCGCCCTCGCGGCCGTGGCGGCGCTCCAGGTCGGCCACGGCGGCGGCGAGTTCCGGGTGGTCCGGCAGGTCGGTCTTGGCGATGACCAGGGCGCCGCCGTCGTACCGCGGCGGTTCCGCGGCGGCGGGTTCGGCCGGGGGCGCGTCGGTGGTCGGGGCGGTCGCCAACAGGCGGGCGGCGTCCGGGCCGTGGGTCTCGGTGAGGTGGGCGGCCAGCCGGTCGAGGGTGGGGTGGTCGAAGAGCAGGGTCTTGCGGAGCGCGCCGAAGCCGCGTTCCAGGGCGGCGACCACCCGCAGCATGTCGAACGAGCTGAAGTCGTTGTCGGTGAAGGTCTCGCGGGGGTCGAAGGGGCGGCCGAGTTCGGCGGCGATGGCGTCCTGGAGGACGTCCTCGAAGGAGCGCTCCTCGGGGGCCGGGGCGGCGGCCGGGGCCGCGGGGGCCTCGGGTGCGGGGGCGGCGGGGGCGGGGGCCTCGGGTGCGGGGGCCTCGGGCGCGGTGGCCTCGGGTGCGGGGGCGGCGGGGGCGGTGACCGGCCCGCGCGGGCCCCCGCACAGCGGGGCGACGAACCGGCTCAGCAGGCCGACCGTGTCGTAGTCGTAGAGCTCCGCCGCCTTCAGCTCCAGGCCGAAGGTCTCGTTGAGCGTGCGGACCAGGTCCATCCGGTAGATCGAGTCGAGCCCCAGCTCACCGAACGGCGCGTCGTCGTCGATCTCGTCGACGTCCATGCCCAGCAGGTGGGCGAGCTGACCGCGCAGCAGGGCCGCGACGTCGGGACCGGCAGCGGTTGCGGCGGCAGAGGCAGGGGCGGGGGCAGGGGCGACGGGAGCGGGTGCGACCGGAGCGGACGGGGCTGGAGCGGGTGCGGCCTGGGCGGGTGCGGCCTGGGCCGGCGCGAGCGGGGCGGGTCGGGCGCCGCCCGGGGCCGCCAGCCGGACCTTGGGCCCGCGCCGCGCCGGGTGCGTCGGGCGGATCGGGGTGGGCGTTTCCATCACGGTCTCCTCAGGGGCCGGTCGGGCCGGTCGGGCCGGTCGCGCCGATGGGGCCGGTCGGGCCGCTCGGACGGGTCGGGCCGGTCGGACCGGTGCGTCGGTGGTGGTCTGCGGCTCGGCGGCCGGTGCCGCGAACCAGTGGCGGGTACGGGCGAACGGCGCGGTCGGCAGCGGGATCCGCCCCGGCACCGACGTCCACAGCCGGTGCCAGGGCACCTCGGCGCCCTCGCACCACAGCTTCATCAGCAGCTCGCGGTCCTCGTCGCCGCCGGCCGCCGGGGCGCCGCGCCGGGCGGTGCCGGTCAGCGCGCCGTCCGGCAGCTCCCCGGCGGCGAACGTCTCCAGCGCCCGCAGCAGCTCCGTCCGGTCGCGGACCGCCACCGCGAACCGCTGCCGGTGCTCGGTGCGCCCGGTCTGGAGGGTGTGGGCGACCCGGGCCGGGTCGGCCTCCGGGAAGCGGCGCAGATGCCGGGCGAGCCGTCCGGCGTAGCTCCGCAGCCGTTCGTCGTCGCCGGCCGAGAGCGTGACGACCCGTGGGATGAACTCGTCCACGGAGGACGGCAGTTGGCCGTCGTACGCCTCCAGGACCAGGTGGGCGTTGGACCCGCCGAAGCCGAAGGAGCTGATCCCGGCGCGCCACACCGGACGCCCGTCGGCGGTGTGGGCCGGCTCCCAGGCGCGGTGCCGGTCGTTGATCCGGAACGGCGTCCCGTCCAGCCGCAGGTACGGGCTGAGCTCCCGTACGTGCAGGCTGGCGGGGAGCTCGCGGTGGCGCATGCACTGCACCACCTTGAGGACACCGGCGATCCCGGCCGCGGTCTCCAGGTGGCCGATGTTGGTCTTCACCGCGCCGAGGGCGATCCGCCCGGTGTCGGGCAGCGGTTCGCCGCGCTCCTCGTGGAGGGTGCGGAACGCCTTCTTCAGGCCCTCGGTCTCGATCGGGTCGCCGAGCCGGGTACCGGTGCCGTGCGCCTCGACGTAGCCGATGGTGCCGGGCTCGATGCCCGCCTCGCGGACCGCCGCGGCGATCACCCGGGCCTGGGAGTCGGGGTTGGGTGCGGTGAGGGAGTTGCTGCGGCCGCCGTGGTTGACCGCGCTGCCCTTGATCACCGCGTAGATGTGGTCGCCGTCCGCCTCGGCCCGGACCAGCGGTTTGAGCAGCACCGCACCGACGCCCTCGCCCCGGACGTAGCCGTCGGCGGACGCGTCGAAGGTCTTGCAGCGGCCGTCCGGGCTGAGCATCCCCGACTGGCTGAAGGACTCCAGCAGTCCCGGGGTGAGGATGACGTTCACCCCGCCCGCGACGGCCAGTTCGCACTCGCCGTCCCGGATGGCGCGCACCGACCGGTGGATGGCCACCAGGGAACTGGAACAGGCGGTGTCCACGGCCTCACTGGGCCCGTTGAGGTCCAGCAGGTACGAGACGCGGTTGGCCAGGACGGAGTGGGCGATGCCGGTGGCGGTGTGCGCCTGGACCGGGATGCCGCTCTCCTTGAGCAGGTCGTCGTAGTCGTGGGTGGCGACGCCGACGAACAGTCCGCACGAGGAGCCCGCCAGATCGGCCGGGCGGTACCCGGCGTCCTCGAAGACCCGCCAGGCGGTCTGGAGGAACAGCCGCTGCTGCGGGTCCATCAGCGCGGCCTCGTTGGGCGAGATGCCGAAGAGGCGGGCGTCGAAGGCGTCGACGGAGTCCAGGAATCCGCCGCGCAGATCGCGGGTGGCCGGGTTGGCGCGGATCGCGGTGCGGTCCTCGGGCACCGGGCCGACCAGCTCGTCCCCGGCGGCCAGGTGCTCCCAGAAGGCGTCGGGGTCGTCGGCCCCCGGGAGGGTACCGGCGATACCGATGATGGCGATCTCGGTACGGGTGGGGGTGGGGACGGGGGTGAGGGTGGGGGTGGGAGCGAGGGCGACGGTCGGCGCCGCGTGCACCGTCTCCGTATCCGTCCCCGTCACCACCTCCGTTACCGTCCCCGTCACCGCCTCCACCTCCGTCGCGGTCTCCGTCGCCGTCTCCGCCGGTCCGGTGTCCCCGTAGTGCCGGGACAGCTCGACGGCGTGCTCGGCCACCAAGTAGGCGGCGAACGACGCCAGGTCGGGGCATTCGAAGAGGACGGTGGGCAGCAGGTCGAGGCCGAACCGTTCGTTGACCTTGTTGACCAGTTCGGTGAGTGTGATCGAGTCGAAGCCCAGCTCCAGCAGTTCGGCTCGGACGTCCACGTCCGTCTCGTCGACGAGCAGGAACCCCGAGGCCAGCACCCGGGCCTCGCGCTCCACGAGGTCGCGCAGCCGCGCGCCGTCCAGGGAGGGTTCCGCGACCGGCCGTTCCGCGGCGGCCGGCTCCGGGGCGGCGGCGGCCGGCTCCGCGTCCGGTGCGTCGTCGCGCACCAGCCCCTCCACCACGCACAGCGCCGGCAGCTCCGACGCCAGGCCCCGGACGAACGCCAGCAGGCCGGCGCGGGTGGGCAGCGGCACCATGTTCCAGGTGCGGACGAAGAGTTCGCGGGTGGCGTCGTCGACGGTCATCCCGCCGTCGGCCCACAGCGGCCAGCCGATCGACAGGCCCCGGCCGGACCGCCGGCCGGCGGCGCGCAGGGCCTCGCGGCGGACCGCGAAGGCGTTGAGGAAGGCGTTGGCGTAGGCGTAGTCGGTCTGGCCCGGGTTGCCGGACTCGCCCGACATGGAGGAGAAGAGGACGAAGAAGTCCAGCGGCTGGTCCGCGGTGGCCGTGTCGAGGTGCAGAGTGCCCTGCACCTTGGGCCCGAGTACCGCGGTGACCTGGTCCGGCGTCTTGGCGACCGCGCGGGCGTCGTGGGTGACACCGGCCGCGTGGATCACCCCGTTCAGCGGGCCGTACTCGGCGGTGACGGAGGCCACCAACTCCCTTACGGCGGCGGCGTCACGGAGGTCCGTGCGCCGGTGGACGACCCGTACGCCGTCCTCGGTCAGCTCGTCCAGGCGCCGGGCGGTGACCGCGTCGGGCCGGGAGCGGCCGGTGAGCACGAGGGTGGCGGTGCGGGCGCGGTCGGCGAGGAAGGCGGCGAAGTGCAGCCCGAGGGCGCCCGCCCCACCGGTGATCAGATAGGTGCCGCCGTCCCGGAGCGGGAAGTCGCACAGCCGGACATCCGGCGGGGTGCAGGGCGCCAGGCGCTTCTCGGTGCGGGTGCCGTCGGGGGCGTAGGCGGTCTCGACGACGCCGGGGGTGGCGGCGGCCAGTTCCGCCACGATCGCATCGGACTCCAACTCCGCGTGACGTGAAGGGAGTTCGAGTCGCGCTCCGGCGAACTTGCGGTGTTCCAGGGCGAGGGTGCGCAGGGTGCCGCCGATGGCGGTGTGCCGGGGGTCGGCGGTGCCGGGGCCGTCGGGGCCCGCGGGGTGGGCGTACACCAGGCGGAGGGCGGGGCGTTCGGGCCGGGCGAGGACCGCCACCGCGGACCAGAGGACGGGCGGCAGCTCGCGACCGGCCACGGCGTCCGCATCGGCCTCGGCGGTGGCCAGGTGGACGATGGCCTCGGGGAGTTGCCCCCGGTCGGCCAGTTCGGCCATCAGCCGGGTGTGGTGGGTGGGGTCGTCGGTGCGGAGGGTGTAGGTGGGGTGCGGCTGTCCGTCGTCCTCGGGGGCGGTGAAGTCCGGGCCGTCGGTGGCGTACAGGACGGTGCTGCCGTGGTCCGTCAGCCGGCGGGCCAGGGCGCGGCGGGTCGGTGTGTCGGTGCCGAGGACGAGGACGGTGCGCGGCGGGCGGTCCGCGGCGGCGCGGCGGGCGGCCGGGGTCCACTCGGCCCGGAGGTAGCGGGTTTCGGTGGGCTCGGGTGCGGCGTCGCGCGGGGCGATCTCCAGCCCGTCGACGGCCTGGAGCACCCGGCCCTCGCCGTCGGTCAGCCGGAGGTCGAAGCGGCGGTGCCCGGTGGTCCGGTCGTCGGGGGTGACCTCGCGTACGTACGCCCAACTGTCCGCGGGCAGCGGCCCGTACGCCCGCAGCTCGGCCACACCGACCGGCAGATAGCTCCGTTCGCCGGTACACAGTGCCGAGACGGCCTGGAGGGCGCCGTCCAGCAGGGCGGGGTGCAGGGCGAAGGCCGGGCCGGTCCGGCGCAGCACCCGGCCCAGGCTCAGCCGGGCCAGGCACTCCCCGTCGCCGGACCGGAGCCCGGCGACGGTGCGCAGCGGACGGCCGTACTCCAGGCCGCTGTCGGCGAAGGCGTCGTAGAACTCGCAGGGGTCGTGCGGGGTGGGGCAGCGGCGGCGCAGCGCGGCCAGGTCGAGGCGGCCGGGGGGCTCGGGTGCGGCGTCCGGGCCGCCCGCGGTGAGGATGCCGCGGGCGAGGGTGCGGCCGTCGGCGTCCGGGTCGGTGATCTGGAAGGTCGTGCCGGTTCCGGCGCGGTCGGCGTAGGCGAGGGCGATCCGCCGGGTGCCGGCGTCGAGGTCGGCGGGTGCCAGCCAGCGCACCGAACCGATACGGAAGGGGAAGCCGAGGCCGCCTTCCGGGCCCGCCTCGCGGGCGGCCTCCAGCAGGGCCACTCCGGGCACCCAGCGGGCCCCGGCGATGCGGTGGTGGTCGGCGAAGGCGAGGGCGGGGTGGTTGGCGCGGCGCTCGACGGCGCCGGGCGGGAGGGGGGCGGGCGCGGGCCGCGGCTCGGGGGCGGGATCCCCCTGCGGGGCCCGGGCGACGCCTTCGGCCGGGGTGTGCGCGGGGTGCGCGTCCGCCGCCGCCCGCGGGGCCGGCGGCTGCTCGGGAGCCGCCTCCTGATGCGGGGCCGCCGTGGTGTCACCGGCTGCCTCCGCCGGGACCGTCCGCACCGCGCCGGGTGCCAGGTGCCGGGGGTCGTCGGTCACCCAGTGGCGGCTGCGGCGGAACGGGTACGGCGGGAAGGCCACCCGTCGGCGGGCCGCCGCTCCGGGCACCTCGCGCCAGTCGACCCGGCCGCCGCGCACCCAGTACGCGGCCGGTCCGGCCCATCGGCGCCCGGCCAGCGCGGCGGCGACGGCGTCCCCGTCCGGGCCGTCCGCGGGGCCGCCCTTGACGGCCGTGCCCACGCAGACCGCCCCCGGCTCCGAGGAGACCTCCCCGTCCCGCGCGAACTCCCGTAGCAGTACCGCGAGTTGGAGGTGTGACGTGGCCGTCACGGCGAGGCGTTCCGGAAGTTCCCGGCGGCCGATGCGGCTGGTGTGCGCGAGGTCGGCGAGCGGGGTGGCCGCGCCCTGGGGGCCGTCGAGGAAGTCGGCGACCCGTCCGGCGTGCACCGCGAGGGTGGCCCGGTCGAGGGCGGACAGCACGAACAGTTCCGGTTCCCCGGTGGCGGTGGTCGGTTCGGCGACCGCGTCCGGGGTGCCGGCCGGGTCCGGGCCGGGGCCGCGGTATTCCTCCAGCACCATGTGCACGTTGGCTCCTCCCGCTCCGAACGAGCTGATTCCGGCGCGGCGCGGCCAGGCCCGGGCACCGGTGCCGAGGTCGGCGACCGGCCGCTCCCAGGGTTCGGCGGTGCGCTGCGGCCGGAACGGCGAACCCGCGAAATCGATCTTCGGGTTGAGGGTGTCGAGGTTGATGGTGGGTACGAGGGTGCGGTGCTTGAGTTGCAGCAGCACCTTGGTCACCGCGGCGATCCCGGCCGCGCCCTCCAGGTGGCCGATGTTGGACTTCACCGAGCCGACGGCGCAGTGGCCGGTGTCGGACGCGGCGGTCCCGGCGGCCCGGAACGCCTTGGTCAGCCCGCCGATCTCGATCGGGTCGCCGAGCGCGGTGCCGGTGCCGTGCGCCTCGACGTAGGAGACCGTGCGCGGGTGCACACCGGAGCGCCGGAGCGCCTCCTGCACCAGCTTGGCCTGGGCGTTGGGGTTGGGCACGGTGTAGCCGCTGACCTTGCCGCCAGCGTTGCTGACCGCGCCCTTGATGACGCCCCAGATGGTGTCGCCGTCGGCCTCGGCCCGGTCCAGCGGTTTGAGCAGGACCGCACCGGCGCCCTCGCCGGGTACGAAGCCGTCGGCGCCGGCGTCGAAGACCCGGCACGCGTCGCCGGCGGACAGCATGGTGCGGGCGCACAGGGCGGCGTAGTGGGCGGGGTGCAGGATCAGGTTGGTGCCGCCGGCGATGGCCATCCGGCACTCGCCGCGGCGCAGGCTCTCGCATGCCAGTTGGATGGCGCTGAGCGCGGAGGAGCAGGCCGAGTCGACGGCGAGGCTGGGGCCCTGGAGGTCGAAGGTGTAGGAGACCCGGTTGGCCATCGACCAGAAGGCGGAGTGGCCGGTGACGTAGCGGCCCTCGGGCCAGTCGGTGGCCGCCGAGAGCAGCCCGTACTCGCCGTACATCAGCCCGGCGAAGACCCCGGTCTCCGGCTCGTGGGTGTGGGTGCCGAGGTGGCCGGTGGTCTCCAGCAGTTCCCAGCAGGTCTCCAGGAAGAGGCGTTCCTGCGGGTCGAGGTCGGCGGCGTCGCGCGGCAGCACGCCGAAGAGCGGCGCGTCGAACATCTCGATGTCGTGCAGGAAGCCGCCCCAACGGCTGTAGCTGCGGTGCTTCCTGCCCTTCTCGGGGTCGAAGTGGTCGCGCCAGTCCCAGCGTTCGGCGGGGATCTCGGTGATGCAGCTACGGCCCTCGGCGAGGTTGCGCCAGAAGGCGTCGAGGTCGGGTGACCGGGGATAGCGGCCGGTGACGCCGATGACGGCGATGTCCTGGGACGCGGGGAGGGGCGGGGGTGCGGGGGCGGCCGCGGGGGTCGGCGTTGCCGTCGGTTCCGGGGCCGATGCCGGAGGCGGTGCGGCCGAGGTCGCAGGCGGTGCGGCCGATGCCGGAGGCGCTGCGGCCGATGTCGTCGGGGGACGGTCGGTCGGCGTCGTCGCGAGTGGGGGTTCCGGGGTCAGCACTGCCGCCAGCCGCTCCCGCCGCTCCGCCGCCAGGTACTCCGCCAGCCGGTCGATCGTCGGGTACTCGAAGAGCAGGGTCGCGGGCAGGTCCCCGAGGTCCTGTTCGAAGCGGTCGATGAGGTTGAGGCCGACGAGCGAGTCCACTCCGAAGTTCTCGAAGGTCGCCGCCGGGTCCAGGTCGGCCGCACCGTACTTGAGGATCTCCGCGAACACCCCGCTCACATAGCCGCGTACGGACTCCGCGGACGGCCCGCCCGCGTCGGCCGGGTCCTCGGCCGGGCGCTCGGCGACCACCAGCGACTGCTCCAGCTCGTCGACCGGGATGCCGGGGAGGCCGCGGGTGCGGACGGTCCGCAGTCCGGCCGCCGCCGCGGTGTCCCGCCACTGGGCCGGTGCCAGCAGCGGCGAGTGCGGGAGGCGCCGGGCGGCGTCCTCGTACATCCACCAGCCGGTGGTCAGACCGAAGGTGAGGGTGAGGAAGTCGGAGAACCGGGTGATCTCGTTGACCAGCAGCAGGCCGCCGGGGCGGAGCAGGTTGCGGATGTTGCGCAGGGTGCGGTCCATGTCCGGTGTGGCGTGCAGGACGTGGGTGCCGAAGACGACGTCGAAGCTGCCCGGGTCGAAGCCCTGTTCGCGCGGGTCGCGGGAGATGTCCAGCGTCCGGAAGGACATGAACGGGTGGCCGGCGCCGAACTCCCGCTCGCCGTGGCGCAGGAAGGCCGGGGAGATGTCGGTGTACCAGTAGTGGGCGGTGTCCGGGGCGGTGGCCAGGGCGGGCAGTACGGTCTGCGAGCTGGCGCCGGTGCCGGCGCCGATCTCCAGGATCCGGGCCGGGCGGCCGGTCTCGGCGTGGATCCGGCGGGCGGTGTCGGCGATCTCCTCGGCCAGCAGCCGGTTGTAGTGGTCGGCGATCGGCTGGCCCTTGTAGATCGGCTCGACCAGCGCCACCGACCCCTTGGGGAACAGCACGTCCATCGGGTTGCGGCGGCCGGACAGCACCTCGGCGAGGGCGGCGGCGGTGCGTTCGACGAGCGCCACGTGGCCGCGCATCTCGGGGTAGCGGGCGGCGACCTGGGCGCCGTCCACCCGGGCGGCGGGCGAGGCGGCGTCCGGGGCCAGCCCGAAGGCGGCCCGTTCGCCGGCGTCGGCGGCGGTGCCCGCGTCGGGCTCCGGACCGGTCGCCGCGCCCGAGCGGCGCAGGATGCTCAGCGCCGCGTCGAAGAGCCGCCGGTGCCGGTCGACCACGCCGAGGCGGGAGCGCAGCTCACCGACGGTCGTGTACTCCCCCGGGCGCGGTACCGCGTCCCAGCCGAGGACGGTACGCCGCAGCAGGTCCCGGCTGTACGCCTCGACCTCGGCGAACGCCTCCTGGGCGCGGGTGAAGACGGCGGGGGTGCCGTCGGCGGCATCCGCCGAGGGCTCGCCCGGGGACGGTGCGTAGGACGGCGACTGGGACGGTGACGGTGACGGCGAGGCGGACGCAGCTTGTGCTGATGGTGCGTCAATTTCCGCTCCCAGAACACCGGTCAGCGGTTCCGCATAGCTCTCCCTGAAGTGCTCCGTCAGCTGGTCGATCGTCATGTGCTCGAAGAGGAGAGTGGACGGCAGGTCGCCCAGGTCGCGTTCGAAGCGGTTGACGATGTTGAGGCTGACGAGGGAGTCGACGCCGAAGTTCTCGAAGGTCGCGGCGGTGTCCAGGGCGGTCGCCCCGTACTTGAGCACCTCGGCGAAGACCCCGGTGACGTAGTCCCGGACGGCGTCGGCGGAGAGGGCGGCGGGAGTGGTGGAGGTGGTAGGAGTGGTGGAGGTGGTGTCGGATGCGGTGGGCGGGGCCGGGGGTGTCTGCCGGGGTGCGGCTTCCGGGGCCGGGGCGGGTGGCGCCGGGTGCGTTGTGGGGGTGTCCGCGCCCGCCACCCGGATGCCCATCGCGGGCAGGGCCGCCGGGTCCGCCTTCATGGCGAGGGTCTGCGGCAGGCCGGCGCTGATGACGCGGCGCAGGACGGCCATCCCTTCGGCGGGTTCGACGGAGCCGATGCCGAGCTTGGCGAAGGCGTCCCGCATCCGGTCGGTGGCCACCGCGCCGACGCTGCCCCAGAAGCCCCAGTTGACGACCGCGACGGGGTACGGCCGCCGGCGGTCGAGCCACTGGGCGTAGGCGTCCTCGAAGGTGCTGGCCGCCGCGTAGTTGGCCTGTCCTCCGGCCTCGACGAAGGAGACCGCCGAGGAGAAGATCAGCAGGAAGTCCAGCGGTTCGGCGCCGAAGACCCGGCCGAAGGCGGTGACCCCGGCGACCTTGGGGGCGAGTCCGGCGCGGAAGGTCTCCTCGTCCATGTGGGCGAGGGTGCGGTCGCGCAGGTCGAGGGCGGCGTGCAGGGCGCCGGCGACCGGGCCGAACTCCGTGTGGACGGTGGCCAGCGCGGCCCGCAGCGCGGACTCGTCGGCGACGTCCGCCTGGAGGTAGCGGGCCTGCCCGCCCAGCGCCGCGATCTCGGCGGCCTTGGCGCGGTGTTCGGGGTCCTCCGGGCGGCGGCCGAGCCAGACCAGCCGGGCGCGGGCGATCCGGGCGAGCAGCCGACTGAGGGCGAAGCCGATGCCGCCGGCGCCACCGGCGATCACGTACACGCCGCCCTCCCGGAACGGCTCGACGCCCTGCGGCGCGGGCACCCGCACCGGCGCGAAGACCCGCTCCAGGCGGCGGGCGCCGCGCAGCAGCACCACGGGTTCGGTGCCCGGTTCGGCGGTGATCCGTTCGGCGGTAGCGGCCGGGTCGGCGTCCGGGCCGGCGCCGACGTCGACGCAGCTGACGCTCCAGCGGGGGCATTCGGCCTCGATCGCCCGGGCCAGCCCGAGCAGCCCCGCGGCGTCCGGGCGGACCGGGTCGGCGGCGTCGGCCGGGACCGCGCCGCCGAGTACGAGGCGCAGGGCGAGCCGGTCCCGGGTCCGGCCGGTGGTGATCAGGTGTTTGACGAGCCGGAACAGCTCCAGGGCGGAGTGGTCCGACTCGGGGGTGGTCGGGTCCTCCTCGTCCGTGGTCGCCACGAAGTACAGCGTGTCGAGGGGCTGTTGGAGGGCGGGGCGGTCGGCGGTCCGGTCGGGGTCGGCGGAGCCGGTCAGCGGGACCAGGGCCGCTCCGGTGCGGGCCGCCAGCACGGTGGCGAGCCGGGAGGCGGCGGGGGTGTGGACGACGGCGGTGCGGCCGGTGTCCGGTGCGGGGACGGGTGCGGAGCGGGTCGCGTCCTGCCAGACGGGCCGGTGCATCATCGCGTCGACGGGGTTGCGGCGGGCCCGCAGGGCGAGGCCGTGGTAGCGGACGCAGACCCGCCCGTCGGCGTCGGCCAGGCGCACGGTGTACTGGTGCCGGCCGGTGCGCCGCACGTGGGCGTGGACCGGCCGGGCGCGGTCGTCGAGGATCTCCACCCGCTCGACGGAGAACGGGACGAGGGTGGCGTCGTTGCCGGCCTCCAGCGCCGCGATGGTCTGCTGGGCGCCGTCGAGCAGGGCCGGGTGCAGGGCGAAGCCGTCGGTGCCGGGCGGGGTGCGGAGGGTGCCCAGGACGTCGTCCGCGCCGAAGGCGATCGTCTCCAGGACCTGGAAGGACGGGCCGTAGGCGATGGCGCCGGCGCGGAAGTCCTCGTAGAAGCGGGCGGCCGGGATGGTGTGCGGACAGCGGGCGGCGAGCGCGCGGAGGTCAAGGGTCTCGGGTGCCGGGCGCGGGCCGTCGGGTCCGGCGGTGAGCTGCCCGCGGGTGCACACGGTCCCGCCGTCGTCGCCGGTGGTGAGGGTGAAGCGGTAGCCGCCCGCGGTGGCCCCGTCGCGGGCGAGGGTCAGGCGCAGCGAACCGGCGGCCTCGGCGTCGATCAGCCGGAGCCACTGGACGCCGTGCAGGGTGACCGGGCCGGGCAGGCCGCAGCGGGCCGCGGCGGCCGCCGCCAGGTCGAGTCCGGCGGCGCCGGGGAGGACCGGGGCGTCGCCGATCCGGTGGTGGTCCAGCACCCAGTGGCCGGCGGGGACGGCGGCCGGCAGGACGGCGCCGTCGGGGTCGCCGGGTGAACCGGCCGCGGTGCCGAGGAGCGGGTGCGGGGCCGGGGCGGTGGGCTCCGGGTGGGTTGCGCCGGTGGCTGCCGGGAGTTCCACCCAGTGCCGGTCCGCGGCGAACGGATAGGTCGGCAGGGGTGTGCGGCGCGGGTGCGGCCCGTGCGGCAGGGCGCGCCAGTCGACGTCGTGGCCGGAGGTGTAGGCGGCGGCCAGGGCTTCCAGGGCGGCGCGGCGGACGTCGGGGTCGGCGGCGCCGGTGCCGGCGATCAGGTCCCGGCCGCCGGTCTCCTCCGTCGTGGCGGCCGCGGGGCCGTCGGGTCCGGTGCGGTGGCAGCCGGGCGCGGTCGAGCCGACGGCCAGCAGCCGGAGTTTGCGGCGGAGTTCGGGGGTGTCGCGGGCGATGACCGCGGCGCGCACGGGGAGGTGTGCGCGGCCGACACCGAGGGTGAAGGCGACGTCGGCGGGCCGGGCGTCGTCCGGGATGGCGTCGGCGAGGGCGCCGAGCAGTCGGCCCAGTGCGGCCTGGTCGCGGGCGGAGACCGGGAACAGCCGCTCCCCGTCGGGCTCTTCGGGGCGGGCGGTGGGCCGCGGGGCCTCGGCGAGCACCGCATGGGCGTTGGTGCCGCTGAAGCCGAAGCTGCTGACGGTGGCGATCCGGGTGCCGCCGGGGCCGGGCTCCCAGGGCCGGCGGTCCGGGACGACGTAGAAGGGGCTGGTGGGCAGTTCGGTCTTGGGGTTGGGGGTGTCGAAGGCGGGGGCGGGCGGGAGTTCGCGGTGGCGCAGGGCCAGCAGGACCTTGAGCAGTCCGGCGATCCCGGCGGCCATCGTGGTGTGCCCGATGTTGGCCTTGACGGTGCCCAGGCCGCAGTAGCCGACCCGGTCGGTGTGCCGGCGGAAGACCTCGGTGAGCGCCTTGACCTCGATCGGGTCGCCGAGGGCGGTGCCGGTGCCGTGCGCCTCGACGTAGCCGATGTCGGCGGGGTGCACCCCGGCCCGGTCGTGGACGTCGGCGATCAGGGCGGCCTGGGATGCGGCGCTGGGCGCGGTGATGCCGTTGGTGCGGCCGTCGCCGTTGACGCCGGTGGCCTTGATGACGCCGTGGATGTGGTCGCCGTCGGCCAGGGCGCGGTCGAGGCGTTTGAGGACGACGGCGCCGACGCCCTCGCCGAGCACCGTGCCGTCGGCCGCGGCGTCGAACGGTACGCAGCGGCCGCGCGGGGAGAGCATGCCGACCTTGCTGCCGCGGATGTGGAGTTGCGGGGTGACCATCAGGGCGACGCCGCCGGCGACGGCCGTCGCGCACTCGCCGCGCCGGATGCTGTCGGCGGCCAGGTGGACCGCGACCAGGGACGACGAGCAGGCGGTGTCGACCGCCATGGTGGGGCCGTCGAGGTTGAGGAAGTAGCCGATCCGGGCCGGCAGGAGGGAACTGGTGGTGCCGAGGAAGGCGTGGCCGGTGTCGGCCTTGCCCGCCCGGTCGAGCAGCAGCGAGTAGTCGCCGGGAGCGCAGCCGACGAAGACCCCGCAGTGGGTGCGTTCGGGCCCGCCGACCGCGTATCCGGCGTGTTCCAGCGCGGCGTGCGACTGCTGGAGGAAGAGCCGCTGCTGTGGGTCCATGACCTCCGCCTCCAGCGGCGAGAGGTGGAAGAACGCGGCGTCGAAGCGGTCGACGTCGGGCAGCATCGCCGCCCATTTGCTGTAGGTGCGGCCGGGGGCGAGGCGGTCGGGGTCGAAGACCCGGTCGACGGCCCAGCGGTGGGCGGGCACCTCGGTGAAGCTGTCCCGGCCGGCGGCGAGGTTCGCCCAGAAGGCGTCGAGGTCCTCGGCGCCGGGGAAGCGGGCGGACATGCCGATGACGGCGATGTCTGTGGTGTCTGTGGTGTCGGTGGTGTCGGTGGTGTCGGTGGTGTCGGTGGTGGGGGTGGTGGCGGGGGTGGCTTCGGCGGTGGGCGCCGCGGCGGGGGCGTCGTCGGTCCCCTGAGGCCGGTCGGTCGCGGTGGGCTCCGTACGTGCCGGGGTGCGCTGCCAGAGGTCCCGGATGTGGTCGGCCAGACGGGCCACGGTCGGGTGGTCGAAGAGCGCGACCGGGTCGATCTCCACGGCGAAGCGCTCGCCCAGACCGCGGACGATCTCCACCGCACCGACCGAGTCCACGCCCATCTCCTGGAAGCTCAACCGGGCGTCGATCTCGTGGCGTTCGAGGTAGAGGCGGGCGCAGACGGCGTCCTCGACGGCCCGGACGGCCTCGGCCCGGTCGAGGGCGGGACGGTCGGAGGCGGGCCGGGGCGCCGGGTCCGGTGCCGGGACCGGTGTCGGCCGGGCGGTGACCGGCGCGGCCGGGGCGCCGGGGGCCGGGGCGACCGCGGGGTGCGGGCGTTCGGCCCGGTCCCGCTGCCAGCGGCCGATCCAGTACGGCCGCTCGTCGAGCGGGTGGGCGGGCAGCGGGACCCGGCGCGGACGCGGACCGTCGGCGGGCCGGCACTCCTCCCAGGGCACATCGGTACCGGCGGCCCAGAGCCGGGCCAGGCCGTGCAGCCGTCCCTGCCGGAACAGCTCGACGGCCCGCCCGCCGGCCGCGGTCCGCTCGTCCTCGGCCTGCGGCCGGTCCGCGCCCCCGGCCGGATCGGCGGCGCCGGTGAAGACGTCGTCGCCGGGCTCCCCGCCCGCCAGGTAGGCCGTGAGCTCGGCCTGCAGTGCGGAGACTTCGGAGGCGACGACGGCCAGCCGGGCGGGGAGTTGGGCGCGCCCCGCCTGGAGGGTGTACGCGATGGCGGCCAGGGGGACGGTGCGCGGGTCCGCGGTGGCCCGGGCGGCCAGTTCGGCGATCGAGGCGTCGAGGGCGACCGGTGCGCCGCCGGGGCGGCGGTGCTCCAGGCGGCGGCTGAGTTCGGTGGCCGCGACCGGGTCGAGGCCCAGGTCGGCGAGGGGTTCGCGGGGGTCGACCGCGGTACGGGGCACGTCCAGGACGGCGGCGACCTCGTCGGTGAGCAGGGCCACCGCGGCGTCCTCGACCGTACCGGCGCCGTCGGCGCCTTCGACCGCCAGCCGGTCGAGGTGGGCCAGCTGGCGCCGGACGACCTCGCGCAGCCCCGCCTCGTCCGCCGCCGAGTACACGAACAGCTGGGGTCCCGCGGGGGTGGTGTCGGCCGGTTCCGGCGGGGGGCTCTCCAGCAGGACATGGGCGTTGGAACCGCCCGCGCCGAACGCGCTGACCCCGGCGCGGAGCACAGTGCCACCCGCCGGGGGCCGCCAGGGCGCGCGGTCCCGCTGGACGCGGAAGGGCGAGGCGGCGAAGTCGATGTACGGGTTGAGCCGTTCGGCGTGGAGCGAGGGGGCCAGTTCGCGGTGCCGCATCTGGAGCAGCACCTTGGTGACCGCGGCGATCCCGGCCGCGCTCTCCAGGTGGCCGATGTTCGACTTCACCGAGCCGATCGGGCAACTGCCGGGTTCCACACCGGAGTCGGCGTACGCCTGGGTGAGTCCGGCGATCTCGATCGGGTCGCCGAGCGAGGTACCGGTGCCGTGCGCCTCGACGTAGCCGATGCTGTCGGGCGCCAGTCCGGAGCGGGACAGGGTCTCGCCGATCAGGGCGGCCTGGGCGGCGGGGCTGGGGACCGTGAAACCGCTGGTGCGGCCGGAGTGGTTGAGGAACGAGCCGCGGATCACGCCGTGCACGGTGTCACCGTCGGCCTGCGCCCGCGCCAGCGGTTTGAGCAGCACGGCGCCGACGCCCTCGCCGGGCACGTAGCCGTCGCCGTCGGCGCCGAAGCTGCGGCAGCGGCCGTCGGTGGACAGGAAGCGGCCCTGGGCGAGTTGGAGGTACTTCTGCGGGTGGACGGAGAGGTTGACGCCGCCGGCCACGGCCATCGCGCACTCGCCGCGGCGCAGGCTCTCGACGGCCAGGTGGAGGGCGGTGAGCGAGGAGGAGCAGGCGGTGTCCACGGCCATGCTGGGGCCCGCCAGGCCCAGACAGTAGGAGAGGCGGTTGGCGACCGCGCAGTGCAGTGCGGTGGGGGCCACCCCGCCGTCCGCGCCGTCGCCGTCGGCATCGGTGAAGAGCTGGTAGTGGTTCCACATGACGCCGGCGAAGACACCGACGCGGGAGCCGGTCAGGGCGTCCGGCCGGTAGCCGGCGTGCTCGACGGCCTGTCGGCCGATGGTGAGGAAGAGGCGTTCCTGCGGGTCCATCCGCTCGGCCTCGCGGCGGGAGATGCCGAACGCGGCCGCGTCGAAGCGGTCCACCCCGTCGAGGAAGCCGCCCCAACGACCGTAGGTGCGGCCGTCCTTGCCGGGTTCGGGGTCGTGGACCGCGTCGTGGTCCCAGCGGTCGGCCGGGACCTCGGTGACGCAGTCGCGGCCCTCGGCGAGGTTGCGCCAGAAGGCGTCCAGGTCGTCGGCGTGCGGATAGCGGCCGGCGAGGCCGATGACGGCGATGGCGTCCGGCTGGTCGGCCGGGGCTTTCCCCTCGGAGGCGGAGGAGGCGGAGGAGACGGAGGAGACAGGAGAGACGGACGAGGCCGGGCCGGAGGCGGAGGCGGCGGAGGCGGCGGCGAACGGCTCGGACGGCGACGTCGGCCGGTCGTCGGACCGCGCCGACTCGGGGACCTGCTCGGGGGCCTGCTCCGGGACCGGCAGCAGCTGCTCGATGCGCCGCTGGTCCCCGTAGGTGACCACGGTCCGCACGCCCCGGTCGTCGGCCAGCAGCGCGAACAGGGTGTCCAGGCCGGCGTCGGTGGGCAGGGCGTGCAGTCCGGTCCCGGCGGCCGAGCGGTGCCGGGCGTCGTCGGAGACCCGCATCCCGCCGTCGGCCCACAGCGGCCAGCCGACGGCCACCGTGGCGCCCCGGCGGTCGGTGCGGGCGGCGCGCCGCTCGGCGAAGTGCTCCATGAAGGCGTTGCCGTAGGCGTAGTCGGCCTGGCCCGGGTTGCCGACGGCGGCCGAGACCGAGGAGAACAGCGCGAAGAACGCCAGGTCGTCGTCGGCGGTGGCGGCGTCCAGGTGGCGGGTGCCGGCGGTCTTGGCGGCCAGCACGGCCGCGGTCTGCGCCGGGTCCTTGCGGAAGAACATGCCGTCCTTGACGGTGCCGGCGCAGTGGAACACCCCGTCGATCCGGCCGTACAGCTCGCGGGCCCGGGCGGTGACCGCGTAGGCGTCGTCGAGGTTGCCGATGTCGCCGCGGACGTAGTGCACGGCGGCGCCGCGGTCCTGCCAGGCGCGGATCCGCGCGGTCAGGTCGGGGCCGGGCGCGCTGCGGCCGGTGAGGACCAGCCGGACCGGTCCGCGGGCCACCAGCCGCTCGGTGATCAGCGCGGCGAGCCCGCCGCCGCCCCCGGTGATCAGGTACACGCCGTCCGGACGCAGGCCGTCGCCGCCGGTGGGGGCGGGCTCGGACGCGTACCGGACCGCCCGGCGGACGGTGTCGGTGTACCGGACCTCGGACTCGGCGGAGAGGTCGGCGGTCTCGTCGGCGAGGAGCCGCGCCAGCCGGTCGGCGGGCAGCTCCGCCGGGTGGCCGACGGCGCGGGCGCGCAGCACCGGCGCCTCGACGGCGACGGTGCGGGCCAGCGCGCCGAGTGCGGCGTCCTCGGGGTGCGGGCCGGTGGGGGTGGTGTCGTGCGGGTGGAGGAAGAGCAGGGCGGTGGGGTGCAGCGGTCGGGTGTCGGTGACGGCGGCGGCCAGCGCCCAGCATTCGCGGTACGCCTCGGGCACCGGGCCGGTGTCGTCGGCGCGGGCCGGGACCCGGGCGAGCCGGGCGTAGCCGGCCGGTGTGGCGCCCTCGTCCCGCAACGCTCCCAGCATCCGGCCGAGTTGGTCGCGGTCGGTGGGGTCGAGGCGGTAGTGGTCGGGGCCCAGTCGCTGGTAGCCGGAGGCGCGTTCGGCGCGGATGACGCGGGTGCCGGGGCCGGTGGCGGTGCGGAGCGCGGCGGCGGTGGCGGCGGAGGCGCCGATCAGGACGAGGGCGCGGTCCGCGGGCGCCCCGTCGGCCGGGGGCCGGGCGGCCACCGGGGACCAGACGGGGCGGTGGCAGCGCAGGGCCGGTTCGACGGTGTCGTCGGGCGCGGCCGGGGTGTCCGGTGCGGCGGGCCGCGGCGCCGGGTCGCGATCGGGGGCCGGGCGCAGCCGGGGCGCGTACTCGGCGTGCAGGTGCGCGGCGAGCGAGTCGATGTCGGAGAACTCGAACAGCAGCGTCGGGTACAGCGGGGCGCAGACGTACTTCTCCAGTTCGCGGCTGATGTCGAGCATGTGGCCGGAGTCCAGGCCCAGTTCGTAGAAGCCGGTGCCGGTGGAGAGGGCCGCCGGGTCCCGGCCGAGGATCCGGGCGATCATGCCGCGCAGGTGGCCGGTGACCTCGGTGGGGTCGGCGGCCCGTTCGTCGTCGATGCCGGGGTCCGCGCAGCCGGCGGTGCGGATCGCGGCGGGGCGGCGGATGGCGTCGACCGAGCCGTCGTCGGGCCGGTCCGGGCCGTCCTCGGTGACCAGCCGGGTGATCAGCCCGGCGTGCCGGATGCGTTTGCACATCAGCTTGGTGAAGCCGGCGAGGAAGCGGCCGTCGGCGTCGTAGAGCGCGCAGTCGTTGTGCATCACGTCGCCGGACTGGGCGAGCGTCTCGGGGTGCGGCATGTAGGCGTAGGCGGTGCCGGTGAGCGGGCGCGGGGCGCGGAACGACTCGATGAAGACCGGGATGAACGGGTCGTCGCTCTCCGGCGGGACCTGGGCGAAGGCGGCGATGGTGGTGCAGTCCATCTTGGCCGGGTGCAGGTGGAAGTGGCCGTCGAGTTCGGCGGCCTCGGGGTCCAGGCCGAGTTCGGCGAGGAGCCGTCCGTCGCCGTAGTAGAGCCGGCCGAAGCAGCGCATCGCGGAGCCGTGCCGGATCTCCTCGGCGCGGGCCCGGGCGTACATCTCGTCGAGGTCGACGACGCGCAGGGCGGTGCTGCGCAGGGTGTCGAGGTCGAGCGGCGGCGGTTCGGGGGCGTCGCGGAAGACCAGTTCGCCGCGGAAGTTCTCGCGGTAGGTGGTGACCGGGGCGCCGTTCTCGCGGCGGCGGCTCTCGGCGGTGATCCAGCGGCTGCCGTCGGTGGGGACGGACACCGAGACCCGGATGTCGCAGTCGAAGCCCTCGGCGGTGGCGATGGCCTCGTGGAAGAGGACGTTGCGGAGTTCGGCGCGGGCGGTGTCGAAGCCGCGGTCGCGCAGGATGCGGAAGACGATGTCGAGGAAGGTGACGCCCGGCATCACGGACACCCCGTGCACCCGGTGGTTCTGCATGATGAAGTCGGAGTGCGCAAGGACCAGGTGGCAGACCAGTTCGTGGCCGGGGTCCGGTGCGGAAGGGGAGTTCAACACGGCTGTCCTTCCTGCGTGGCCGCCGCGGTGTCGAGGGCGGGCGCGGTGGTGGGTGCGGGGCCGGCCGGGGCGGGGGCGAAGCGCAGGCCGAGGATGGAGGCGCTGAGGGGGCGGCGGGGTGCGGGGGCCGGGGCGGCGTCGGCGGCCGGCTCCGGCGGCGGGCCGGCCGGCCGGGCGGGCGCGGGCTTCTCCAGCCAGAGGCGGCGGCGCCGGAACCGCGGGTCGGGCAGCGCGGGCCGGGGGGTGTGCCGGGCCGCCAGCGCCGGATCCAACTGGCTGGTGATGACATGGGCGTTGGTGCCGCCGAGCCCGAAGGCGCTGACGCCGGCGGCGCGGACCCGGCCTCCTTCGGGGGTCCAGTCCAAGGCGGTGCGGGCGGGCCGGAACGGCGAGGCGGCGAAGTCGAAGCGGGGGTTGGGCCGGTCGCAGAAGAGCGTCGGCGGGATCCGGCCCTCGCGCACCGCGAGGACGGCCTTGAGGAAGCCGGCCATACCGGCGGCGCTCAGCAGGTGCCCGACGTTGCTCTTGACGCTGCCGATGGCGCAGAAGCCGGTGCGGTCGGTGGCCTCGCGGAACACCTCGGTCAGGGCGCGCAGCTCGATCGGGTCGCCGATCATGGTGCCGGTGCCGTGCGCCTCGATCAGCCCGATGTCCTCGGGGTCGCGGCCGCCGGCGGCCAGCGCCCGGCGGACGACCTTGGCCTGGGCGGCCGGGTTGGGGGTGGTCAGGCCCATGGTGCGGCCGTCGTTGTTGACCGCCACCGCGTCGATGACGGCGTGGATCCGGTCGCCGTCGCGCAGCGCCGCGGCCAGCGGCTTGAGCAGGACGACGCCGCAGCCCTCGCCGGGTACGAAGCCGTCGGCGCGCTCGTCGAAGGTGGCGCAGCGGCCGCGCCGGGAGAGCGCCCGGGCGGCGCTGAAGTCGAGGTAGGGCTCCTCGTCGAGGAGGATGTCCACCCCGCCGGCCAGGGCCAGTTCGGACTCGCCGTCGCGCAGGCTGCGGCAGGCGAGTTGGAGGGCGACGAGCGAGGAGGAGCAGGCGCTGTCGACGACGAGGTTGGGGCCGTGCAGGTCGTAGTGGTGGGCGACCCGGGCGGCGATGAAGTTCTGGTCGGAGCCCATGCCCACGGCGTCCCGGCGGTCACCGGCGCGCCGCCCGTAGCCGGACATCCGCGCCCCGGCGAAGACGCCCACGTCGCGGCCGGCCAGCTCCGTCTCGCGGTAGCCGGCGTCGGCGAGGCACTGCGCGGAGCCTTCCAGGAAGAGCCGGACGGCGGGGTCCAGGCAGCGCGCCTCGTCGTCGGTCATCCGGAAGTACTCCGGGTCGAACTCCTCGATGCCGTCGAGGAATCCGCCCCATTTGCTGATGCTGCGGCCCGGTGCGTGGTCGGGACTGTAGAGCGCGGCGGTGTCCCAGCGGGCGACCGGCACCTCGTCGACGGCGCACGCTCCGGCGAGCAGGTTCTCCCAGAACGCGGCCACGTCCGGGGCGCCCGGGAAGCGGCCGGCCAGACCGATGACGGCGATCTTGTCGGGGCCCGCGGCGGGGGGCTCGGGGGCCGGTGCCGGGGCGACTGTCGCGGCGGGGGCGGCGGGCGTCTCCGCGTCGGACGGCGCCGGGGCGGCGCCGTCGGCCGGGCCGGTGGTCATCGGGGCGCCGAGGGCGGCCAGGTGCGGGCCGAGCCGGTCCAGAGTGGGGTGGTCCAGGAGGGTTCCGGGGTCCAGCGGGCGGCCCATCTTCTCCTCGATGCGTTCGAGGAGTTCGCCCAGCATCACGGACTCCACGCCCAGGTCGCCGAAGAGCTCGGTGGGGTCGAGGTCGTCCTCCGGGATCGCCAGCAGCTCGCTGAACAGGGGGGCGAGCCAGGGCGGCGCGGCAGGTGACGGCAGCCCGTGGTCCGGGGTGGTCCGCACGGCGGTCTCCTCCTCAGAGGTGGTGGGTTCGGGGGCGGGGGCCGGCTGCGCCGGGTGCCCCAGGAGCGCCCGGGGGTCGGCCGGTACGCCGTCCAGCGGTGGGCAGGGCACCACCCGTACGTGCTCGGGCGGCAGTTGCAGCACCCGTTCCAGGACGCGCAGCCCGTCCTCGTCGGTGAGCGGTCCGACGCCGGCCGCGGCGCAGCCGTCCGGCTGGGCGGCGCCCATCCCGGCCTCGCTCCAGGTCGGCCAGACCACCGACCGGAACCACGGCCGGCCGGAGCGCGCCTGGTGTGCGGCGAAGGAGTCGAGGAAGGCGTTGGCGGCGGAGTAGTCGCCGACGCCGACGGCGAGGGCGGGGGCGAGCGCCGACAGCGAGGAGAACAGCACGAAGAACTCCGGCCGGTCGGCCGCGCACAGCTCGGCCAGCGTCGTAAGCCCCGTCGTCTTGGGTTCGAGGACCGGGGCGAAGTCGGCGAGGTCCTTGCCGACGAACGAGGGGCGGCCGAGCGGTCCGCGGCCGGCGCAGTGCACGATCCCGCCGAGCGGCCCGAGGGTGTGGCGCACCTCCGTCAGGAAGCGTGCGGTGCGGTCCCGGTCGCTGAGCGGCCCGGAGTGCAGCAGGACGTGGGCGCCCGCGCCCTCCAGCTCGGCGACCAGGGCGGCGGTGGCACCCTCGGGCGTCCGGGGGTCGAGGCCGGCCCATCGGGTGCGCGGCGGCAGGGTGCGGCCGCCGGTCAGGGCGATCCGCCGGGCGCCGCGCCGTACCAGGAGCCGGGCCACCAGGGCGCCGATGCCGCGGGTGCCGCCGGTGACGAGGTAGGCCCGGTCGGCGGCGCAGCGCAGCGGGCCCGGGTCGGCGGCGGGCAGTTCGGCCAGCGCCGGGCGGTGGCGTACGCCGTCCCGGAGGCAGACCTGGTGCGGGGCGTCGGGCGCGGCGAGTTCGGCGAGGACCTGCCGGGCGGTGTCGGCCGGGTCGGCGGCCGGGTCCAGGTCCAGTACGGTGGCGGCGACCTTGCCGTACTCGGCGCCCAGCATCCGTACGAAGCCGGCCAGTCGCGCGCCGGCGAGGGTCGGTGCGGGGCCCGGCAGGTCGTACAGTCCGCCGGTGACCTGGAGGATCCGGCAGCCGGTGCGGCGGAGTTGGCGCACCAGCCGCTGGAGCATCAGCAGTCGGCAGGTCCAGGGGCCGGGACCGTCGAGCGCGGGTCGGCCGAGGTCGGTCAGGTCGAGCCAGTGGGTGAGGTCGGGGTGCTGGGCCAGGGCCCGGTTGATGATCCGCGCGGCCTCCCGTTCGGAGGCGAAGGCGGGCACGCCGTCCCCGGCGTCGGCGCCCTCGCGGACCAGCAGCACCCTTTCGGGGCCGAGGAGTTCGGCGATGGTGCGGGCCAGCGGCTCGCTGTGTTCGGCGAAGAGGCACAGGGTCCGGCCGGGCACGTCCCCGGTCGGGCGCGGGCCCGGTACGGGCTCCCAGCCGCAGGCGTGCAGCGGGATCTCGGGGCGGGCGGGGGCGAGCGGCTGCCGGGGTTCGGGCAGCCAGTAGCGGTGCCCGGCGAACGGGTACGACGGGAGGGCGGTCAGCCGGGGGCGCGCCGGGTGCAGCGCGGACCAGTCGACGGCGCCGCCGCGGGTCCAGTGCCGGGCCAGCCGCCACAGCTCGGCGACCGGGTCGGCGCCGGGTTCCGGGGCGGCGGGCGGGCCCTCGGGGTGCGCGGCGCCCGGGGTGCGGTCGTGGACCGGGCCGTCCGCGGCGCCGCCCGCGAACCGGTCCAGGTGCCCGACGAGTTCCGGCAGGTCGTGCACGACCACGGCGAGGCGTTCGCGCAGCGGTTCCCGGCCGCTCTGGAGGGTGTGGGCGACGTCGGCGAGCGCCGGTGGCGGGGCGCCGCCGGGGTCCTCGGTGAGGTGGTCGCGGAGTCGGGCGGCCAGGGCGCGCAGCCGTCCCTCGTCGTGGGCGGACAGCACGATCAGCTGCGGTCCGGGCGCGGCGGGCGCCGGGGCCGCCGGGGCGGGCAGGTACTCCTCCACCACGACGTGGGCGTTGGCGCCGCCCGCCCCGAAGGAACTGATCCCGGCGCGGCGCGGCAGCGGGGTGCCGTCGGGGCCGCGGCGGGCGTCCCAGGGCCGGGTCTCCTGGGGGACGTGGAAGGACGAACCGGCCCAGTCCACGGCCGGGTTGAGGTCGCGGGAGTGCAGGGACGGCACGAGGGTGCGGTGGCGCAGCTGGAGGACGACCTTGGCGAGGCCGGCCATACCGGCGGCGGCCTCGGCGTGGCCGATGTTGGACTTCACCGAGCCGATCGCGCAGCTGCCGGGGGCCGGCGGCGCCCCGTCGAAGGCCCGGGTCAGACCGTTTATCTCGACCGGGTCGCCGAGTTCGGTGCCGGTGCCGTGCGCCTCCAGGTAGCCGAGGTCGGACGGTTCGACGCCGGCCCGCCGCAGCGCGGTGCGTACCAACTCGCCCTGGGCGACGGGGTTGGGGACCATGTAGCCGTTGGTCTTGCCGCCGTGGTTGACGGCGGTGGCCCGGATGACGGCGTGGATCCGGTCGCCGTCCGCGCGGGCCGCGGAGAGCGGTTTGAGCAGTACCGCGCCGACGCCCTCGGCGGGCACGAAGCCGTCGCCGCCCGCCCCGAAGCTGCGGCAGCGGTGGTCGGCGGAGGCCATCTTCAGCCGGGCCTGCTGGCGGAACTTGTGCGGGTGCAGCGAGAGGTTGACCCCGCCCACCAGGGCCGCGGCGCACTCCCCGCGGCGCAGGCTCGCCACCGCCAGGTGCAGTGCGGTCAGCGACGACGAGCACATGGTGTCGACGGCCAGGCTGGGGCCGTGCAGGTCGAGGAAGTAGGAGACGCGGTTGGCGATGCCGGCCACCGCCGATCCGGTGTCGGCCGGCTCGCCGAGCAGGGACCGCTCCACACCGAAGAACGGGTACTCGTTGTACATCGTCCCGACGAACACCCCGACCCGGGAGTCGAGCCGGTCGCGGATCGCGGCCCTGGTGCAGCCGGCGTCCTCCAGCGTCTCCCAGGCCACCTCCAGGAACTGCCGTTCCTGGGGGTCCATCAGCTGGGCGTCGCGCGGGGAGATCCCGAACAGCAGCGGGTCGAACCGGTCCACGCCGTCGAGGAAGCCGCCCCACATCAGGTCGGTCGGCCAGCCCTCGCGGGCCCGCTCGGCGGGCAGCGGTCCGACGCAGTCCCGGCCGTCGACCAGGTTGCGCCAGAAGCGGTCCAGGTCGGGGGCCTGGGGGTAGCGGCCGGCGATGCCGATGATGGCTATGGGGTCGTCGGTGCCGGGGTCGTCGGTGCCGGGGGCTTCCATGGCGGCTTCTCCCGTGCCGGGGGCCGCCGTGCCGGGGGCCGCGTCCTGGTGCGGGGCGGCGGCCGGGGCCCACGGCCCGCGGTGGTGGCGGGCCAGGTGGCCCGCGACACCGGCGAGGTCCGGGTACTCGTAGAGGACGGTGGGTGAGACCCCGCCGATCTCCCGCTCGAAACGGTCGTTGAGCAGGGAGACCAGGTGGGAGCTGAGCCCGTAGTTCTCCAGCGGGACGCGCGGGTGCAGCCGGTCGGCCGGGATGCCGCTGGCGTCGGCGTAGCGGTCGAGGACGTAGCGCTCGGCGGGGGCCGGGGCGGCCGTGGGCGGCGCGGTCGTCGGGGCGGCGGGCGGGGCCGCGACGGGTTCCGTCGGCGCCGCACGGCTCGGGGTCGGCCGGCTCGGGGTCGGCTGCCGCGGCTCCGCCGGCCGCTCGGGCGCCAGTCGGTGGCGTTCGCCGCCCAGGGCGCGGACCGGCAGCGGGATGCGGCGGGCGGGGACGGTCCACAGCCGGGCGAAGTCGACCGGGTGGCCGCGGAGCCAGTCCGCGGCCGCGGTGGCGGGGTCCGGGGCGGCGTCCGGACCGGTGGCGGCCGGTGCCGGGTCGGCGGTGCCGGTGGCCAGGCCGGGGTGGCTTCGGCCGTCGAGGAAGGCGGTCAGTCCGGCGCGGACGCCGTCCAGGCCGTCGGCGTCCAGCGTCAGCCGGGAGGCGAGCGGGACCCGGCCGGTCTGGAGCGTCCAGGCCAGGTCGTCCGGGTCGGTGTGGCGGCCGGTGGTGGCCAGGTGGTCGCGGAGCCGGCGGGCGGCGTCGGCGAGCCCGGCCGGGGACTCGGCGGAGAGCACGACGGTGCGCGGGCCGTGCGGTGCCGGGGGGCGCGGCGCGGCCTCCCGGGCCCGGTCCGCGCGGTCGCCGGCCGGTATGTCCCGGTGGGGTGCCCGGATCAGCGCGTGTCCGTACGAGCCGGTGGCGCCGACCGCGTTGACCAGGGCCGTGGCGCGGCCGTCGGCGGCCCGGACGGGCCACGTCCGGGGCCGGTCGACCACCTCGACGGGCAGGCCCGGCCAGTCCACCAGCGGGCTGCGGTCGGCGGCCACCAGGGTCGGGGCGAGGGTGCCGTGCCGCATCTGGAGCAGCACCTTGATGAGCTGTGAGATGCCCGAAGCGGCCTCCAGGTGGCCGATGTTGGGCTTGAGGGTGCCGACCGGCACCGGCGGGACGTCGGCGCCGCGGGCGAGGACGGAACCGAGGGCCTCCAGCTCCGCGGCGTCCGCGATGCCCGCGCCGGCCGCCGCGCACTCCACGTAGTCGATGTCGTCGGGGGTCACCCCCGCGTCGGCGAGCGCCCTGGCCAGGGAGTCGGTGAGGGCCTCGGTGCGCGGGGCGCCGTAGCGCGGGGCGCGCCCGGCGTGGGCGATCCGGGTGCCCTCGATCAGTCCGTGCACGGTGTCCCGGGCGCGTTCGGCGGCGGCGGCCGGCCGCAGCAGCAGCACCCCGGCGCCCTCCCCCGGGTGCCAGCCGCTGCCGTCCGCGGCGTACGCGCCGCGCGGGGCACCGGTGGCGAGCAGCTCCAGTCCGTCGAGCAGGCCCCAGTGGTACGGGTGGCCGAGGAGGTTGACCGCGCCGACCACCGCGGCCCCGCACTCGCCGCGGCGCAGGCTCGCCACCGCCAGGTGCAGCGCGGCCAGCGAGGACGAGCAGGAGGTGTCCACGGCGAGGCTGGGGCCGCGGAAGTCGAAGAAGTGCGAGACCCGGTTGGCGATGTCGGAGGCGGTGGCGGGGGTGTGCGCGGGGCCGCCGTCGGCCCAGTGATCGGCGCCCTGCTGCCGGTGGTCGTGCCACATCGCGCCGATGAACACCCCGACCCGGCCGGCCGACTCCCGCAGCGACCCGGCGGTGTGTCCGGCGTCCTCCAGGCACTGCCAGACGGTGTGCAGCATCAGCCGGGCCTGCGGGTCGACGGTGCCCGCCTCCTGCGGTGCGATGTGGAAGCGCAGGCTGTCGAAGCGGTCGATGTCGTCGAGGAAGCCGCCGGTGGCGGCGGCACCGGGCGGGGCGGCCTCGGTGCGGGTGGCGGGCAGCGGGCGGACCGCGTCCCGGCCGGCCAGCAGGTCGTCCCAGAACGCGTCCAGGTCGTCGGCGCCGGGGAAGCGGCCGGCCATGCCGATGACGGCGGTGGGGGCGGCGGCCGCGGGCTCCGCCTCCTCGGCGGCCGGGCCGGTCGGCTCGGGGTCGGCGAACACCGGACGGGTGCCGGCCGCCGAGCGTTCCGGGTGTGCGGCGGCGCCGCCCAGGAACGCCTGGAGGAAGACGTGCCCCTCGTCCAGTCCGAGTCGGGCGCGCAGCCCGTCGGTGTTGAGGGCGCCGATCGGGCACAGTCCGATGCCGCAGGCGGCCTGCCCCATCAGCAGCAGCTGCCCCATGTAGCCGGATTCCAGGGTGAGGTAGCGCAGGCTCTCGTCCCCGTACAGCGGCTCGATGCCGTGCCGCTGGCCGAAGAGGTAGACGCCGAACCGCGAGCGTTCGAAGACCGGGCGGTTGTAGTAGAAGTGGCTGCGGCCGTCGAACCGGCCGTCGGCGTCGAGGAGCCGCAGGGCGTGCCGGTCCGGGTCGTAGTAGTAGAGCCCGGCGCCGAGGCCGTCGACGGCGTCCGGAGTGAGGTGGAGGTAGACCTGGACGGCGTAGGTGTCGCCGGCCGAGGGGTACAGGGCGCGGGCGGTCCCGTCGGCCGGTGCCGCGCGCAGCAGGCTCAGCAGCCGGCAGAAGTCGGCGTACGGGACGGGGCCCGCGCCGAAGTCCCGGCGGCTGGCCCGCCAGTCGTACAGCTCGGCCTCGAACTCCGCGGAGTCCAGGAGGGTTTCGGAGCTGTCCGGCTCCTCCGGGCGCCGGTTCCAGTGCTGCCGCTTGAAGCGGTCCCGGTCCTCCGCGGAGAAGAAGTCGACGGAGGCGGGGGCGGGGACCGGTTCGGGGGCGGGGGCGGGAACCGGTTCCGGCGCGGCGGCGGGCGCGGGCGCCGGTTCGGCCGCCGACTCGGGTCCGGGCTCGGCCGCCCCCAGGAGATGCGTCCGCACCCACCGCGCGATGCCGCTCACCGTCGGCTCGTCCAGCAGTGCCGATACCGGTACCCGCTGCCGGTGGGCGCGCTGGAGGGCCCCGGAGACCCGGACCATGGTGAACGAGGTCGCGCCCTGGTCCCAGAGATCGGCCTCGGCGTCCACCGACGGCACCCCCAGCGCCTCCGCGAACAGCCGGGCGACCTCCGCGCACAGCTCGGCGTGCGAGGGCCCGGTGGGCCGGGGCGCCGGGGCCCGGTCCGGTCCGCCGGCCGGCGCGGCGGCGGCCTCGGGGGTCCCGGCAGGTTCGGCGGGCTCGGCGGTCGGCCCGGTCAGCTGGTCCTTCGTCAGCGGCCAGGGCAGCGCCGACCGGTCCAACTTGCCGTTGGCGGTGGCCGGGAAGGCAGTCAGGAAGCCGAGGAAGTTGGGGATCATGTACTCCGGCAGGGCCTGGGCCGCGAAGGCCCGCAGGTCCCGGCCGGTGCACGCGGCCCCGGGGCGCGGGACGACGTAGCCGACCAGTTTGCGGTCGCCGCAGCCGTCCTCGCGGGCCAGCACCACTGCTTCCTTGACGGCCTCGTGGGCGCGCAACCGGTGCTCGATCTCGGCGAGTTCGACCCGGAAGCCGCGGATCTTGACCTGGCCGTCGGCCCGGCCCAGGAAGCAGAGGTTGCCGTCGGGGAAGTAGCAGGCGCGGTCGCCGGTCTTGTAGAGCCGCTCGTCGGGGCCGTCCCGGAAGCGGAAGGGGTCGGGCAGGAAGCGTTCGGCGGTGAGCGTGGGCTGGTTGACGTATCCCAGCGCCAGGCACTCACCGCCGATGTAGAGGTCGCCCTCGACACCGACGGGACAGGGGCGCAGCTGCGCGTCGAGGACGTGGTAGCGGCAGTTGTCGATGGGCTTGCCGTAGGGGATGCTGCGCCACTCCGGGTCGATGGCGCCGATCCGGAACCAGTTGGACCAGACGGTCGCCTCGGTCGCTCCGCCCAGGCTGATCAGGTCGGCGCGGGGGAAGACCGCGCGGATCTCGTCGGGCAGGGACAGCGGGGTGTAGTCGCCGCTGAGGAAGACCAGCCGCAGGTCGCCGGTGCCGGGGGCGTCCTGCCGGCCGCCGAGCAGCGGGCCGATCTGGGCGAGGGTGGTGGGCGCGGAGTTCCAGAAGGTGACCGGTTCGTCGAGCAGGACGTCCAGGAGGAGCGCCGGGTCGCGCTGCTGCTCCTCGTCGGCGAGGTAGAGGGCGGCGCCGCGGCCCAGCAGCCCGAAGACGTCGAAGACGGAGAGGTCGAAGCCGAGCGAGGTGACGCACAGGCCCATGTCGTGCGGGCCGAAGTCGAAGGTGCGGTGGCACCAGTTGAGGAGGTTGAGGACCGGGCGGTGGGCGACCGCGACGCCTTTGGGGCGGCCGGTGCTGCCGGAGGTGAAGATGATGTAGGCGGTGTGCTGGGGCCCGGTGGCCGGGTCGGGGTCGGCGTCGGCGTCGGCGGGGTGCGGGCCCCGGGTCGCGGCGGTGGCGCAGAGCCGGTCGACGCCGTCGGGGACGGGCCAGCCGTTCCGGTCCTCGGTGGTGACGACGAGGGCGGCGGCCGCCTCCTCCAGGATGACCGCGGCGCGTTCGGCGGGCAGGTACGGCTCCATCGGGAGGTAGCAGCCGCCGGCCTTGAGGACGCCGAGCACCGCGGCGATCATCATCGGGCCGCGCGGCACACTGACCGCGACCACGGTCTCCGGGCCGACGCCGCGGGTCCGCAGTTCCCGGGCAAGGCGGTTGGCGCGCCGGTTGAGTTCCCGGTAGGTCATGGTGCCGCCGCGCCAGCGCAGCGCCTCGGCGTCCGGCCGCTGGGCGGCCTGCTCCTCGAAGGGCTGGTGCATCAGCCGGTCGGCGGGGAAGTCGTGGGCGGTGTCGTTCCACGTGTGCAGGAGGGTGTGGAGCTCGGCGTCGGTGAGCGCGCCGGCGGCCGGGGCCTGCGCCGGAGCCGCCCGCGGGGCGTCCGACGCGGGCCCGTCCCATGCCGCGTCGTCCGTCGCCAGCCGCCGTACGGCCGCGGTGTACGCCGCGAACGCCTCGTCCCAGCCGTCCGTGGGGGCTTCGGGTTCGACCGCGTCCCAGGCGAGGTGGAGCAGCCCGGCGTCCACGGTGGTGATGCAGTCCAGGGTGACGGCCGGGGTGCAGCTCAGCCAGGGGCCGGCGGTGCTGCCGGGGGGCAGCGGCCGGTCGGTGAGGTCCAGGACGGAGGTGTAGACGACGGGGTGTCCTGCGGTGCCGGTGCGGGCGGCGGTGCGCCGCAGCTCGGGCAGGCCGCTGGTGGGGACCGCCCGGTCCTGGTCGAGGGTGTCCTGGCAGTGGCGGGCGCGGTCGGTGAACGGCAGCGCGGGCGGGGGGCAGGGCAGCCAGCTGAGGGCGGTGTGTTCGGCCGGCCGGTGCCGGTCGCCGGTGTGGTCCCAGCGGACGACGGGCAGCGCGAAGCCGGTGCCGTGGCGGCGGGCCAGCGCGTCGCAGAAGGCGGTGAACAGGACGGCGTCCGGGGACAGTCCGTGGGCGGCGCAGCGGTCGGCGAACGGCTGCCAGGCGAGCGGGGCGGCCTGGAGGCGGATCCGGCGCGGCGGGGTGCCGTCGGGGGCGGTGCGGGCGACGGGGATGCCGGGCGGGAGGTCGCGCAGCCGCCGCGGCCAGTGGTCGGGGTCGGCGGGCGGTGCGGTGGCCTCGTCGGTGCGGGGTTCGACGGGGCGGGGGGTGGCGGCCGGATCGGCGTACAGCCGCATGAGTTCGCGGCCGATGAGGTGGATGCTGCGGGCGTCGGCGAGGGTGAGGTCGACGGCGAGGTGGACGGTGTCGGTGCCGGACGCCGCCGTGCCCGCCCCCGCCGTGCCCGTCGCCTCGCTGTGGGGCGTCGCGGTGCCGCGGGTGACGCGCACCTCGAACTGCGGGTGGCGGCCGAGCGGGAAGGGCGCGGCGGCCATCGCCTCCCGGACGGCGTCGGGGCAGGGGGCGGCGCCGTCGGGGCCGGGGCCGGTGACGGGTACCGTCCACTGCTCGGGCGCCCGGGCGCACACCTCGATGGTGCCGTCGTGGGTGACCGCGCTGCGCAGGACGTCGTAGGCCGCGGCCAGCCTGGTCACGGCGGCGGACAGCCGGACCGGGTCGATCCGCTCCTCGCTGTCGTAGGAGGTGACGACCTGGCAGCCGCGCCAGGGGCCGGGTTCGGCGGTGGCGCGGGGCACGAAGTACGCCTGCTGGAGGTCGTTGAGCGGGCGGGTGGTGGGGTCGGTGGCGAGGGCGGCGGCGCGCAGGCCGTTGCAGAGCGCGGCGAACGCGGCGTCCGCGGTGCCGGGGGTGAAGCGGGCGTCGGCGGTGTCCCAGCGCAGGTGGAGCGCGCCGTCCTGTTCCCACATCTGGTGGTCGAGCCAGATGCCGGTGGTCTGGCTGACGGCGTAGCCGGTGCGGGCGGCGAAACCGCGGTCGCGGGGGCGGCCGGCGGGGTCGAGCATGCTGGTGAAGACGACCGGCAGCGGCGCGGGGCCGCGGCCCCGGTCGCGGGCGCGCAGTTCGCGCCCGGCGGCGACCGCGCAGACCCCGGAGTGCTCCAGTGCGTCCCACAGTCCGCGGTGGGTCAGCCGGGCCGCCTCGTCGAACGGGTGCTGGTAGGGCAGGACCGCCTCGACGAGCGCGGTTCCGGTGAACGGGCCCACCAACTGGTCGGCTTCGGGCGGGAGGTGGGGCCGGCGGCTGGTGGTGACGACGAGCGCGTACGGGCGGTGGGCGCCCTGCCGGGCGAGTGCCTCGGTGAAGACGGTGAGCACCAGGGCGGTCGGCGAGACCTCCAGTGCCGCCGCGCGGTCCTGGAGGGCCTGCCACACGGCGGGCGGGAGGGCGGCGGTGCGGGTGGTCCGGCGCAGGCACGGCATGCCGTCGGGGCGCTCTTCCGGGGCGTCGGTGAACAGGTCGGGGGCGCCGGGGAGCCGGCGTATCCGGTCCACCCAGTGGTCGAGGTCTCGGCGGTGGCCGGGGGTGTGCCGGGCGGCGTCGAGGGCGGTTGCGCAGTCCCGGACGGTGAGTCCGGTGGCGGGGGCGGGGAGGGTGTGCCGCGGGTCGTCGTAGCACGCCTGCCACTGGGCGGTGAGCAGGTCCAGGCCCTGGCCGTCGGTGATCAGCGCGTCGATGCTGAGGTGGATCCGGCCGCCGCCGTCGGCGCGGCGGGTGACCTCGACGGTGAACGGGGGCCACTGCCCGGCCGGGTAGTGGCGGTGCGCGAGCCGCTCGCGAACCTCGGCGGCGCGGGCGGTGAACGCGGCGCGGTCCGCGGTGTCGTGGACGGTCGGGGTCCAGGACGGGGCCGTGGCGCGGATCTGCTGGCGGCCGTCGTCGGTGAGGACGGCGCGCAGCATGTCGTGGTGGTCGACGAGGCGCTGCCAGGCGGTGCGCAGCCGTTCGGCATCGAGGGCCGGGAGGTCGAACTCGCGGTAGAGGTGGCAGCCGATGGCGTCGGCGGTGAGTTCGGGCTCCTTGCCGCTGAGGTACGCCTCCTGAAGGGGCGTCAGGGGGAACGGCTGGTGGCGGGCGGCCGGGTCGGCGGTGGCGGACGGGGCGCCGGGGCCGGACTCCGGCCGGGTGTCGCCGCTGGCGAGGGCGGCGACCCGCCGGGCGTAGTCGGCCAGGGTCGGGGCCTCGGCGAGCCAGCGGAGCGGGACGTCGAGGCGGTGCTCCTGCTGGACGGCGAGCCAGAGCCGGGCCGCGGTCATCGAGTCCAGGCCCAGCCGCCGCAGTGCGGTGTCCGGGGTGGCCGGCGGGTCGTCGGGCCGGGCCTCGCCGAGGACGCGGGTGAGCGTCCGGGCGATGTCCGCGGCGAGTGCGTCGCCGGTGGCTGCCGGCGCTCCCGCAGGGCTGGTTCCAGGCTCCATGTGCTTGCTCCCCCAGGTGTGGGACCGGTGGACGGCCAGGTGAGCGGCCGCGCGGTGCCGGGTGCGAGGCCGGTGTGCGGCGCCGGTGTGAACCCTAGGAACAGCGCGCCCGCGGGCCCGCTCAGAAGTGAGCAGGCCCGCGGGCGTCGGGGCGGGGGGCGAGTGCGGCTCTAGTGGGCCTCCGCCAGGGGTGCGAAGGCGGTGTCGGTCATGGCGCCCTCGACGAAGAGCCGGTTCCAGGTGCCGCCGCCCTTCTCGGGCGCGATGATCTCGTCGAGGTAGATGGCGCGGGTCTCCTCGTCCATCCGCATGTGCATGTCGATCAGGTCGTAGTAGGCGTCGACGCTCTTCATGTGGATCAGCCAGTGGACCCGGTCGGCGGGCCCGAACGCCTCCTCGTAGAGGAAGGAGGAGGCGATGCCGGGCAGTCCGGTGGTGATGGAGGCGGTGATCCGGCGGGCGAAGAGCCGGGCCTCGGCGCGGAAGGCGTATTTGGGCTGCGCGCTGCGGTGGATGATCAGCCCGGAGTTGGCGGAGTGCCGGGTCCGCGCCGGGCTGATCGAGGTCTGCCGTTGGGCGGGCGGGACCCGCAGGTCGGGGGCGGCCGCGTCGATGACGGTGCCCTCGGGCAGTGCCTCGTCGGTGCCGTACATGCCCCAGTGCTGCGGGATGAGCGCGGTCTCGTGGAACGAGCCGTCGGTGAACCAGCCGTGCCAGTCGGCGTCGGCGGCCGGGCCCTCGTCGCCGTCGAGGAGCGGGGCGAGGGCGCGGTAGCCGCCGAGGGCGGGGAGGTGGATCAGCCAGTGCAGCCGGTCGCGGGTGCCGAAGGCTTCCTCGTGCACGGTGACGGTGGCCTGCCCGGCGTGTTTGGCGTTGAGGAACGCGGCCTGCTCCAGGGCGAGCCGGCGGCCTTCGGTGCGGTGGGCCTGCTTGAGCTGGGCGGTGCGCTGCACGATCACACCGCTGTTGGTGGAGTGGAAAACCGGGGGTGCCGGGGCGGCTTGGGTGGTCACCTGGTGCTCCTGTGGTGAGGGAACGTCATGACGGGCTGTACGCAGAACAGTTCAGGACGGGAGGCGGCGGGACAGGACGTCGGCGGCGCCGGTCATCAGACATGCGGCGATGGCGTCCACGTGGCGGTGGCGCCAGTCCTCCAGCGGGGTGCCGCGGACGACGTGGTTGAAGGCGCCGATCGCCGGGCCGCACTGGATCTGGAAGTTGACCTTCTGGGCCGGGTCGCCCTCCAGTGCCCAGCGGACCGAGCGGGCGAAGTACCAGCGGAAGACGAGCGCCATCTTGTGCTTGGGCGAACGCTCGGCCTTGTCGATCTCGGCGGCGCGTCCGCGGCCGAGGTGGTAGGCGCGGGTCTCGGCCCACACGTCGTCGAAGGTCCGCTTGAAGTAGGTCTCCTCGACCGAGCGCCGGGTGGCGGGGTCGATGGACTCCCAGCCGTCGTGGGCGCGGTAGAGCTGGTGGAGCTTGTTGCCGCGGGCGGCGAACAGGGTGCCCTTGCGGACGACCTGGACCCGGGCACCGATCTCGAACATGTCGCCGGCCGGGGCGTAGGCGGTGTCCTGGACGTCGAGTCCGGCGAGGATGTCCTTGACCGCGTCGGAGGTGCCGGCCTGTGGTGAGCACTGGTTGACGGTGCCGGTCAGCACGAAGTCCGCACCGAGGACGAACGCGGCGGCGACGGCCTCGGGGGCGCCGATGCCGCCGGCCGCGCCGACCCGGATCCGCTTGCGGTACCCGTGCCGGGCCATCGCCGCGTCGCGGTGCCGGAGCATGGCGGGGAGCAGGGTGAGCGCGGCGCCGCCGTCGGTGTGCCCGCCGGAGTCGGCCTCCACGCAGAGGTCCTCGCTGACCGGCAGTTCGGCGGCGATCCGGGCCTCCTCGTCGGTGAGCCGGCCGGCGGCGCGGAGCTTCGCCACGATCGGCTCGGGGGCCGGGCCCATGAAGGCGGTGGCGACCTCGGGCCGGGAGACCTTGGCGAGCACGTGGCGGACGGCGACCGGGCGGCCGTCGGGGCCGCGGTGGGCGCCGGTGTAGCGGAACTGGACGACGGCGGGGGTGAGTTGGGTGAATCCGGCGGCCTCGACGTGCCGGACGCCGTGCCGGAGGCAGCACGCGACGACCGCGTCCTCGTAGGCCGGGTCGTCGATCGCGTGCAGGAGGTTCATGCCGAAGCGGCCCTCCGGGCCCAGGGCGCGGGTCAGGGTGGTCAGCGCCTCCTCCACCCGCTCCAGAGTGAGGCCGCCCGCACCGAAGAAGCCCATCAGACCGGCCCGCGCCATCCGGATGACCAGGTCGGTGGAGGCGATACCGCGGAACATCGCACCGGCGAGGTAGGCGTAGCGGACGCCGTAGTCCTGGCGGAACGCGGCGCTGCCGAGGTCCTCGGCGCGCACCGGGGCGGACCGGGTCGGCGGGGCGGGCGGGGGCGCGGCGGCGGCCGGGGGTACCGCGGCCCGTTCCCGCACCGGCCGCCACAGCCCGGTCAGCACCCGGCCGGGCCCGACCTCCTCGATGTCGCTCACCCCGTCCGCGACCAGCCGGTCCATGATGCCGGTCCAGCGCACCGGATGGTCGATCTGCCGGGCGAGCAGCTCCGCGACCTGCCCGGGGCCGTACGGCCGGGCCGTGACGTTGGAGAGCACCGGCAGCCGCGGATCGCGGAAGGCGAACCCTTCGAGGAACCGGGCGAACTCCCGGGCGGCCGGGCGCATATGGCGGGAGTGGAAGGCGGCGCTGACCCGCAGCGGCACGCACCGCACACCGTCCCGCCCGGACAGCCGGGCGGCCACCTCGCGCAGGGCGTCCAGCGGCCCGGACAGCACGGTCTGCGCCGACCCGTTGTAGTTGGCGATGTCCACGCCGCCCACACCGGCCGCGCCGTCCGCGCCGGTCACTCCGGTCACGCCGGTCGCGCCGTCGGCGGCGAGCAGGGCGGCCAGCGCGTCGCCGTCCGCGCCGAGCACCGCCAGCATCCCGCCGCCCTCGGCACGGCCCATCAGCGCGCCGCGCTCCTTGACCAGCCGCACCCCGGTCGCGAAGTCGAAGCAGCCGGCCGCGAACAGTGCGTTGTACTCCCCCAGGCTGTGCCCGGCCAGGTGGCTGGGCTCGGGCAGTCCGGTCTCCCGGGCCAGGTAGGACAGCGCGTTGACGATGAACAGGGCGGGCTGGGAGAACTGGGTGCGGTCCAGCCTCCCGTCGCCGCCGGTGCGGCACAGCTCCTCGACGGAGTAGCCGAGGAGGGCGTCCGCCCGCTCGGTCAGGTCGGGGAAGCGCGCGAACAACTCCCCGCCCATGCCCTTGCGTTGGGATCCCTGGCCCGGGAAAACCAGTGCCACCATCGCGTCGTCCTCACTTGTCCGGGGCTACTCCCAGGGGAGCTGCCGTGCCGTGGTGTAGTCGGTGATCCGGCGCCGGGCGACGGGGGAGGCGACGGCCCGGGTGAACTCCGCGAGCGCGAAGGCGTCGGTCTCCTCGCCGGTGAACCACAGCGCCCGTGCGTACCGCTTGAGTTCGCCGATGGTCCGCGGGTCCAGACGGGTCAGCCGGACCAGCAGCCGGCGCACCGCCGCGTCCGGGTCCGGCACCACCTCGTCCACCAGCCGGAACTCCTCGGCTCGCCGGGCGGACACCGGCTGGGTGCTCAGCGCCATCGCGTACGCGGGTTGGAAGCCGGTACGGCGCATCAGCGCGGGCAGTACGCAGCACGGCAGCAGCCCCCACAGCGCCTCGGGCAGGCTGAACCGGCTGCGCTCGGTGGCCAGGACGAGGTCCGCGGCGGCGGCCAGCCCCACCCCGCCACCGGCGACCCGGCCGTCGACGGACGCCACCACCGCGACCGGGGCGGTGCCGAACCGCCGCATCAGGGCGAGGAAGGCGGCGCCGCCCTGGCCGGCGCCGGTGGCCGGGCCGCCGTCGGCCAGATCCGCACCGGCCTCGTCGAAGTCGAGTCCGGTGCAGAAGGTGCCGCCGGAGCCCTCGATGAGCAGCACCCGGCACTCCGGGTCGGCCACGGCCCGGTCGAGCGCCGCGGTCAGGGCGTCCAGCACCGGGCCGCTGAGGCTGTTCTGCCGGTCCGGGCGGCTGAGCGTGACGCGCAGGACGTGCGGCTCGGCGGTGAGGCGGACCGGCGGCCCGTCGGCGGGGCGGCTGCCGGTCCGGGGCGGGCGGCGGGTGTCCACGGTCAGAAGCCGATCGGGGCGCCGCCGTGCAGCGGGGTGAGCACGGTGTCGTGGATCGAGGCCGGGACGAAGGTCTGCTCCCAGCCTCCGCCGCCCTTGTGGGCGGGCACGAACTCCCGGCCGAACAGGGCCCGGTAGTCGGCGTCGGTGCGGCTCAGCTCGGTGAGCTTGCGGTACACGTCGAGGTTGTCGAGGTGGATCATCCAGTGGATCCGGTCCTGCTGCCCGAAGGTCTCCTCGTAGAGGTAGACGGTCAGCTCGCCGCCGAGCGCCCGGTTGACCTCGGAGGACCAGGCGAAGGCGAACTCCCGGGCCTCGTTGCGGAAGCGGTAGAAGGTCTGGGCGGTGCGGATGACGGTCAGCCCGCTGTCCGCGGAGCTGCGCAGGCGGCTGTCGGGGAGGCCGGTCTGGTGGCGGGCGGGCGGCACGAAGGTCGTCGCGTCCGCGTCGTGGTCGTGGTCGTGGTGGGCGCCGTCGTGGCCACCGTGGGCGGCGTCGTGACCGGTGTCGTGGTCGGCGTCGTGGTCGTCGAGGCCGTGCTGCGGGACGTACACCCGCTCCCGGAAGGAGCCCTCGACGAACATCCGCTCCCAGTTGCCACCCTGACGCTGCGTCAGGCGATCGGCCTCGGTGATCTCCTTGAAGGAGCGGTCGTGGTCGGCGATCTCCAGGAAGCGGCGGTAGTCGTCGGGCTTCTTCATGTGGATCAGCCAGTGCAGCCGGTCGACGGCGCCGAGCACCTCCTCGTGGACGAGGACGGTGGCGGTGCCGGCCATCACCTTGTTGAGGTGCTCGACGAGGTCCGCGGCGAACGCCCGGCCCTCGGTGCGGTAGGCGTGGTCGAGTTGGCCGGCCCGGTGGATGATGAATCCCGCGTTGCCGGAGTGCAGCAGGTCGCCGTCGGCGCCGGCGGGACCCGTCTGCGCCGCGCGGAACGCTCCCGTTGCCGCGCTCACCGTGTCGGTCATCGGTCAGTCCCCTTCTTCGTGCGACGGGCCGTGCGCGGCCCCGTATCGGATGACGCTAGGGAGGGGCGCCCTGCGGTGCCGCTCACAATTGAGCGGGGGTGCGGGGCGTCCCGGTGGGCTCGACCGCGCGCAGGAAGCCGGTCAGCAGTCCGGCGATCTCGCGCGGCCGGTCGTACATCGAGTGGTGGGTGGCGCCGGTGAGCTGCCGGTAGCGGGCGTCCGGGAAGCGGTCCACCGCCTGCGCCAGCCGCTCCGGCGACGCGATCCGGTCGTACGCGGCGCCCACGCACAGCACCGGGACCCGGACCTGCGGGGCGTGCGCCAGGGCGTCGTCGGCCCAGTAGTCGAGGAGCTGGCGGGCGTAGGCGGCGAGGACCGGGCCGGTGGCGAACGGGCGGCGCAGCTCCTCGTCGAGGGCGCGGGCCGGGCGCGCCAGCACCTCTTCGGCGAAGCGGCGCGGATCGGCCTCCGTGCCGGGGGCGGCGTCGGTCCCGGTGCTGGTGCCGGGGTCGGCGCCGCCCCCTCCGTCGAAGATCCGGCGGAGAGTGTCGGCCATGGCCGGCCGGGCCGCCACCGCCCGGCACAGTTCCTCCAGATTGCGCTCGTAGGAGGTGTCCGGTTCCCGCCCGCCGGCGTCGTCGGTGCGGCGGAACGAGCCGTGCAGCCAGACCATCGACCGCACCGCGTCCGGGCGGCGGCGGTGGAAGGCCATCGCGACCTTGGGGCCGGTGCACCAGCCGACGAGGTGGCAGGCGGTGGCGCCCTCGGCGACCAGCACCGCTTCGAGGTCGGCGGCGTGGTCCCGGACCCGCAGCGGCCGGGAACCGGGGGCGGTGCCCCGCGGCGCCCACGTCACCACGCGGTGCTCCTGGGCGAGTTGCCCCATCAGCGGGTACCACAGGGCGGGGCCCATACCGAGGGCGTTGAGGAGGACGACGGGCGGGGCGCCCTCCCGGCGGGGGCCGGCGGCGGCGTAGTGGAGCACGCCGCCCATGACGCCGGTCCGCTCCGGGGGACGGGCGGCGATCCGTTCGGCCGCCGCCCGGTCCAGGCGGTCGCGCTCCTGCTGGGCGGTGGCCACCGAGCGCAGTACGGCGGCGAGTTCGGGCTCCGGCGGGGCGGTGGCGGAAGCACCGGACGCGCCGGACGCGCCGGATCCGCCGGTCGCCCGCTCGGCGAGGAGCCGGTCCACGGCGGTCAGTGCCTCCGGCCCGTCGACCGGCTCGACGGTCAGGCCGTAGGCGTCCCCCAGCAGCCGGGCCAGGGTCCCGTCGGCGCCCGCCGGACCGCCGTAGCGGGCCAACAGGTCCCGGTCCAGGCGCAGCGGTCGGTCGGCGAAGTAGTCGGGGCTTTTGGCCCGGACCTCCGTGGCGGTGTCGTGCACCGCGTCCATCAGCGGACGCAGGCGCGTCGCGGCGTCCACCGGTCAGCGGTTGAGGAGTTCGAAGGAGGCCGCCGGCCGGCCGCCGAACCGCTCGCCGATCTGCCGGGCGAACCCGGTGATCGGCCCGCGGACGTCCCCGATCCCGGCCCCGTCCAGATAGACCCGGTGCGCCTCCAGGGAGGCCACCGCGGTGTCCAGGGTGGCGGTGATGTCGACGGCGTGGGTGGGCTGCGCGGAGGAGGCGATGGCGACGTGCCGGACGCCGCTCCAGGGTTCCAGGCCCTGTTCCAGCAGTTCGGGGAAGACCCAGCGGTTGGCGGCGTCGGCCACCGCGTCCAGCGCGGCCCGCCCGGTGTTGCGGTGGTCGGGCATGTTCCAGCGGTGGTTCACCCAGGCCAGGTCGCGGTGGTTGTAGGTGAGGACGAGGTCGGGGCGGTGGCGGCGGATCGCCGCGGCGATGTCCCGGCGCAGCGGCAGCCCGTACTCGATGACGCCGTCCCGGTGGTCGAGGAACTCGACCTCCTTGACGCCGACGATCTGGGCGCTGTCGCGCTGCTCCGCCTCGCGGACCGGCCGGGCCTCCTCCGGCGCCATCCCGTCGATGCCCGCCTCGCCGCGGCTGGCCAACAGGTAGACGACCTCCTTGCCGGCGGCGGTCCAGGCGGCGATCGCGCCCGCGGAACCGAACTCCAGGTCGTCGGGGTGGGCGACGACGGCCAGCGCCCGCTCCCAGTCCTCGGGGAAGGGCGCCAGCTGTCCCTCGGTGGTGGATGTCGCGTCGGTCATGGTGCGCGGCCTCTCCTTCGGTCCGTCTCCGGACGGCCCGCGGACGCTCACGGGTGCGGGCCGGCCTGCCACCATGCGGCCGCCCGCGGTGCCGCGTCTGCTCAGGAGTGAGCGGCCCCGGATCCGCCCCTCCAGCCCGCCTCGACCGGCACTGTGGACCGCCGGGCGATGCTCACTGCGGCCGCACGCGGCCCGCCCAGGCCCGCCCCCACGTCCGCCCTGCCCGTGCACCGCCGCAGCCCCGGAGGCACCATGACCGACCGCGCCCCTGCCGCCGCCCCCGTGCGCGCCTACCCCTTCCCCCGCCCCTCGGCGACCGAGGTCCCGCCGGTCTACGAGGAGTTGACGCAGAGCGCACCGGTCTGCCCGGCCCGCTTCCCCAGCGGCGACGAGGGCTACGTCGTCTCCCGTCACGAGGACGTCCGCACCGTACTGGGAGATCCCCGGTTCAGCCGGGCGGCCACCGTGGCGCCCGGCGCCCCCCGGCTGACCACGGTGGCGTTCGAGCAGGGCGGGCTGTTCACCATGGACCCGCCCGAGCACACCCGGCTGCGGTCCCTGGTCGCCCGGGAGTTCACCCCGCGCCGGGTCGCCGCCCTCACCCCGCGGATCGCGGAGCTCACCGACGGGCTGCTGGACGCCATGGCGCGGCACGGCGGCCCGGTCGACGTCCTGGAGGCCCTGGCCCAGCCGCTGCCGGTGGCCGTGATCTGCGAACTGCTCGGGGTACCGCCGGCCGACCGGGCGGACTTCCGGGACTGGTCGGAGGCGGTGCTGTCGATCACCGCGCTGGACCGCGCGGAGGCACTGGCCCGGCGCGCCGCCCTGCTGGAGTACCTGGGCTCGCTGATCGCCGCCAAACGCGCGGAGCCCGGCGACGACCTGCTGAGCGCGCTGGTCGCGGCCCGCGACGAGCGGGGCCGACTCTCCGAGCGCGAACTGCTGACGATGGTCCTCACCCTGCTCGTCGCCGGCTACGAGACCACCGCCTCGGTTCTCGGCACCGCCGTCTTCACCCTGCTGCGCCACCCGGGCGCGCTCGCCGCACTGCGCTCCTCCCCCGAACAACTCTCCGCCGCCGTCGAGGAGTTGCTGCGCATCAACCCCATCGGGGACGGCGGTCCGCTGCGCGTCACCCTGGAGGACGTGGAACTCGCCGGCTGCCCGATCCCGGCCGGCAGCGCGGTGATCGCCGCGGTCTGCGCCGCCAACCGCGACCCGGCCCGCTTCCCGGACCCCGCCGCCTACCGCCCGGACCGCCACGACGGCACCCATCTCGCCTTCGGCCACGGCCCGCACTTCTGCCTTGGCGCACCGCTGGCCCGCACCGAACTGCGCATCGCCCTGGGCGCGTTGGCCGCACGCTTCCCCGGCCTCCGGCTCGCCGTCCCCGAGGACCGGGTCCGGATGCGGTCCGGGCTGATGCTCAACCGCCTGGAGGCACTACCGGTCACCTGGTGACGGCGGGCCCGGAGCGACGGCCCGCCGTCACTCTCCCAGGCCCCCACGACGGCCTCCGGACGAGCCCGCCCGTCGCCCCACCCGGTACACGCGGCCCTGGCCCCGTGGCACTGCCGCCCAGGCCCTCCCTCTTTCTTCCCTTTCCTGCCCTTTCTCGCCTTCCGAGGCACCTCACGAAGGGGAGAGCAGCGCCACGCTCACCGCGGTGACCGCCGGGAGCAGCAGGAGCACGGCGCCGCGCACACACCTGTTCTTGGTGCGGGCGATGCGACTGGTCGCCGTCAGGGCCCGGTACAGGCGGCGGTGCGGATCGACGCTGCTCAGGAGTAACTCCGATGGAAGTTCCGCATGCTTCTCCGCCCGGACCACGTCCCCGTAATAGGCAAGGACGCGGGAGCTCTCCCGGAGCCTGGGTCCGCGCCGGGGCACCAGCGCCGCCAGGAGGAACAGCAGGGCCGCTGTGGTGGACACCACGGCCGTCCACCACAGCTGATGAGGCCAGAAGCTGCCCGGCGGGCGGTGGACCAGGAGGAGTCCGAGCAGCGATCCCCCGGCGGCGAGCAGGACCGCGGCCTTTCCGTCCGCCCGCCCTATCTCGACGTGGTTCTGAGCGATCAGCTCGCGCGACAGGGCCTCCACGTCCGCGGGCTCGGCCCCCCTTGGGAGGCGGCTGGCGAAGGGCAGCCGGAGTATCACTGGTCGCCCCCATACGGGCCGTTCCCAGGTTCCTCCTCGTCGATGTGGCCGATCCGCCGCAGGACCTCATCGCCCTGCGGGACCCCCACATCGCTCAGAACGCGCGCCAAGTTGACGCCGACGAACCCCCGGTCCTCCGGGGTCAGTGACTGGAGCGTTGCCGCGAGGGCGTGTTCCCAGCCGTCGCGGTCGGAGAGGAGACTGCGGTGGGTCACCGTCCAGTCGAGCACCTCCCTTGCCTGTTCCGGCTGGTGCAGCAGCCACAGGGCGGCCAGACCGACGGGCCCGCCCGCGACGACTTCGCGGTAGAAGCGGTACGCCTCGCGGTGGGCTTCGCCGAAGCCTGGCGGAAGGGTCGGCTCACGGCCGGCGACGGGGGTGGGCAGGAGAGCAGCCGGCGGGTCCAGGAACCAGTACGTCAGGCCGAAGCCTTCGATCACCCGTAGCCGGCCGGGCGGCTCGACCTCGGTGGTACCGAAGTGCGGCGGGGGCTTCCGCAGCGGGTCCGCGGCGCCGGGCACGGTGGCGTTTTCGTTGATGTGGCCGACCACCAGGTGTCGGGCTCCTTCCTCGGTGATCCGGTTCCGCGCCGCGACGACCGGGTTGGTGACCTTCCAGGCAACCCCGTAGCGGGCAGGTGCTTTGGGCGGCCGACGCGGGATGTCGACCGAAATCCGCCGTTCCGCGAGCGAGACCCATACGACGTCGAAGAAGCCCCCCTGACGCACCGCTCGCATTGTCGGTCGCGGATAGCCCCAGTAGTCGCCGTTGCGGGGCGGCACCATTCCGTCGGCCCCGTCGGCCGCGAGAAACACCAGGGCCCGATCCTCCGGGGAGCCGAACCGCAGACGGAACAACTCCCAGGCCGGTGAGGAGTTCAGAGGTGCGATGAGTGGATCAGTCATGAGGCGAATCCTTCTGAGGAAGCCGTACGGGAGCGATGACGGCGCAGGACGAATCGCAGGACGCCACGGTGGCTGCGGGCCCTGCTGGAAAGTGCGGTGAGGAAGTCCAGGAAGCCGGTCGTCTGCCGTAGGCCCGGATCGCTCTCGATCTGGGACAGGCCCGTCGCCGTCGCTTCGTGGGTGGCGGGGTCGTCCAGGGCTGCCGTCACGAGATCGAGGGCCCGCTCGGAGTGGTCGACGAGCAGGTCGGCGAGGCGCACGCGTCGTACGCCCGGTGCGCCTGGCTGGGGGAAGGTCGCCACGCTCATCGACGCCATGACATGGACAGCCATGGCATGACGCTGTGTATCGGTGTCGGTCTGCTGCCATTCCCGCAAGCGGTCGAGGACGAGGACGAGGTTGGCGTCCTCGGAGAGAAGAGTGCCGAGAGCGAAGGACACAGCGGCCTTCAAGCTGCCTTCCAGCTTCGCTTCCGACTCGCCGAGTACGGAGTCCAGGAGTTTGAGGGCGACGGCGGGCCTGGCCAGGCCGTAACTGCCGGCGCAGGTCTCGGCAACAGTGCAGCGAAGGGGGACGGGCGCGGCCCGGCTCCATTGCCGTAGCTGCTCCCGCACCGCGCCCGTAAGAGCGGGGTGCTCGACCATCTCCCCGAGTGCGTAGGCCACCAGACGGCGCTGCCAGCGCCTGTCCGATGCGGCGAAGGGCTGCAGTTGGCGCAGAGCGCCGCGGCCGGTCGCGTGGACCAGGACCTTCCCGATCGCCTGACCGGCCGCCAGTTCGATGCCGGAGTGGTGGGGAGCCTCCTCCAAGGTCTTCCACAGCAGGCCCGCCATGCCTTCGTAGTCCAACCACAGGCAACGCAGCAGAGAGTCCGACCGATGACGCCCGGAGAAGGCCACCGGCTGGACCGGATAGTGCTGTGCCGTCCCGAAGCTCAAGGGCAGCGGGTGCGCGTCGACGGCCGCCAGCCGGTCCTCGAAGGCCGGCCCGAGAACATCGCGCCGCGCCTCCGCTCCCTCCGTAGAGGGTCCCTGCATACCGTTGCGCTCCCGCTGCCCGGTCATGCCGCCAGCCGGACCGCCGCGTTCGTCGATGCGGCGGCGGAGAATCGCGCTGAACTCCTCGATGACCGTTCGATCCTGTCCGGGCAGCAGCGAGATCGCGGCCATCAGGGACAAACGGTCGGCTCGGTGACTCGACTCCGCCAGTGTTCTACGGGCCTCCGTGAGACTGCCCGCCTGCAACTCGTCGAGCACGGACGCGGCGGAGTTCCCCGACAGGACGAGATCCCGCAGGCCCTCGGCCACCTCGACCCCGTCCCGTGGCAGGCAGCGGCCCTGCAAATAGCCGGTGAAGTCCGCGGAGGTCAGATGCGCCAGTGCGTCGGCGACTTGCTCGGCATGGAGTTCGCCCGCATCGCCCATGGCGATCAGGCGCTTCGTGGCCACCTCGGTCGGCAGCGGGGGGCGGTGCACGACCTGCCAGGGCACCGTGTCGCCCGGAAGCACCGCCGCCGCCCGTACGGTGACGACCAGATGTGCGCCCACCCGGCGCAGCAGCGCGGCCAGCCGGGTGAGCGCGACTTCGCTGAGAGAAGCGGCGCCCACCGGGGACAACCCCTGGAGCAGATAGCCGCGCGCCTCCTTGGGGTGCCAGTGCGAGAGGTCGTCCGGCGAGTCCAGGCCGGTGATGCCACCGGCTCCGTACCGGTCGGCCAGCAAGGCGAAGCCGGCGGTGCTCGCGCCTGTCCCGCCGCTGGCCCTCAGCACCAGGATGTGGCCATCCAGGACCTTGCGGCACTGCGCGTAGGCCGGCGGTTCGACGAATCCGCGCAATCGGGCCCGCACGTCGTCCGCCGGGTACGGTCCCTCCCTCAGGCGGGGTGGCACGATGCGCTCCGTGACGGCCTCATCGGCACCGAACACCACGGTGAAGTCGCCGGCGATGTCGCCCATGAACGCGATGCCTTGGTCGAGCCGCTGCTGGTTCTCCCGGTAGGAGTTCCCCGGGTCCGGTCGGCCTTCGGCATCCGGGGCGTTCGGAGTGGGGTCCGCTCCGGCGCTCACCGGTGGTCTCCGGCTCCGCCGACCCGCTTGTCGCCCGCCACGTTGTCGCCGCCGCCCCAGTGCTGATTGGTGCCGTGATACGTGGTGGAACCCCCGGTGTACGTGATGTCCCGTCCGACGTTCCCCATCACCGCGGCGCCTTCACCCACGTGCTGCGTGTTGCCGCTGTAGTGCGTGCCGGGCCGCACCACCGCGTCCTGTTCCCGGTCTCCGGACTCAGCTGCCTGCACGGGAGCTTCCTCGCGCGGTCGCACACCGGCCTGCAGGAGGTTTCCGGACGGCGATGGGACATACAGCCATGCCCGCTGCGAGAAGTTCTTGCCCTCCACGGTGGCGGGCACCTCCACACAGCGGTCGGGGTGCAGTCCGGTGTACGCGCCGAGCACGACGTCCTCGTAGACGCGCTGCGAGATGACCGCCGCCAGGTGGGTGACCTGCTCGCTCGCCGCGGCCAGGATGGCCTTGACCGGACGGGAGTCCAGCAGCCGATGCGTGTCGTTGCGGGCAGAGCCGTTGCCGTCGCCCGGGCGGTCCGCGTCCGGCAACGGTCCGACGTGGACGCTGGCCCGGAGCCGGATGCGGGGGCCCACGCACTGCCTGTTGTACGCGCCGAGGATGTCGTCGAGCACACCCAGGAACGGCCAGAGGACGAAGGGCAGCAACGCCGGATCGAACCCGAACACCACGCCGTCCCCGGTGTTGGCCGGAAACCGCTTGGAATCGCGCAGCTCGTGGAGGCCGGCTCGCTCCAGGGCCTGGTCGACGAGTTCGGGGATCAACTGGCTCACCGGACCGTGCTGTACCGCGGGAAGGCCGGTGAAGTCCTTTGCGTCGACGGCGAACAGGGCACGGTAGGGAGGAAGCGGTCGGCTCTCGGCGTACGGGGCAGGAACGGGCGTGGACATAGGTGATCTCCTGGCGGCCGGGGGGACGGTGACGTAGCCGGTAACCGGCTGATTCGAGGTTCCGCCGGTTCCGTCCGTCCAACTGCACAGCCCAGGGCACTTCCAGGGTGTTCCACGTCACAGCGCGGGGAGGCCCTCAGGCGACGGCCCTGCCACCTTGGCGCGTGCGCTCCTTCAATCGGAGGGCGAGGAGAACTACGCAAACCTACTTTTCGGGTCGGCCGTTGCCCAGTCCCGAAGTACCGCCATGTCCTTGATGACGATGACCTTGCGGGCCGTCTCCACGGCACCGGACTCTCGTAGCCGTTGCAGTCCGGTGATGACCGCGTTACGCGTCACTCCGGTCGCCTGGGCGATCTCCTCCTGGCTCAGGCCGGTCAGCCGTACGACTCCCGCCTCAGTACCGGACATGGTGAGTTCGGCCAGTCGCAGAAGTGCCCGCGCCAGCCGGACGACCAACGGAAGGGTCAGCAGTTCGGTCCGGTGTGCATCGGACTCCCGCAGCCGGGAGAGCGCCTGGCGCATCAAGTCCATGACGAGTCCCCGCTGTTCGATGAATCGCCGGAACCGTTCTGCCTCCAGTACCACTGCCGTGCAGGGGGTGAGCGCCACTACTTCTGCCGTACGCGGGGTGCCGCTGAAAACGGACACCTCGCCCAACAGGTCGCCCGGCCCCCGAAACGCCAGCCAGGTCACGACTCCACACGGTTCCCGGCACACGACCTTCGCAAGGCCCTCGGTGAGGGCGAGCAAATGCGTACCCGCGGACCCTTGTCGCAGCATCACACTGCGTTCGCGGAAATTGCGGTACGCACCTTGGTCCCGTAGCTCACGCCACGCTTCGTCCGACAGCACTCGCCTTCTCCATCTGCCCTGTAGGCGGCCTCGCCCTCCATCATGAGGTGTACGCCGACCCGACCGCTGCCACCGTGAGTCGGACAACCTTGTCCGAGAACCACCGCCGTACCACCTCACACGGACACTGGGCGGTGCCACTTCTGGACAGCCACGGGGCTCGACCTCCGCTTCCCGGCCTCACCTGCCAAGGCATGCCCATTCAGGGCCCCGCCCCCGCGGGACCAACTCCATGCGGATCAGTCCGCCCTACGCTCCCCGCCCCCGCCCCGCGACGAACCCGTCCGCGTCCCGTGGGCCGTAGCCCCAGGCGCGGTCCCAGCCCAGGTGGCCGAACCAGGCCAGGCCGGCCACCAGCAGCGGGCGGTGGCGGGTCAGTGCGGCCGCGGTGAGCAGGGTGGCGGGTACCGCCGGGGAGTGCAGGGCGTTGTAGGGGCCGATGGCGTACCGCGGGAGTCGGCGCCAGGTGGGGGCGGCGGCCGCGCCGAGGAGGAGGGCGGTGTCGGGTGCCAGGGCGGCCGCCCACAGCACCTTGTCGCGCGGGCCGGCGATGCGGGCGCCGGCCAGGAGTGCCGCGATCCCCAGGGTTCCGCTCAGCGCCCGCCCGGCGGGGGCGGTCCAGGTCCAGGTCCAGGTCGTCATGCGGCACCGCCGGGCAGGGCGCGGCGGGCCCGGGCGGTTGCGGACAGGGCGCCGAACAGTGCGCGCCGGGCCGGATGGGCCCGGGCGGCGCGCAGCGCGTGGGCCAGCAGGTAGGGGCGGACGACCGCCAGGTGCGCGGGGGCGCCGTGGACGTCGTCGAGGACCAGTGCCCGGCTGCGGGTGACGGTCCGGCGGAGCAGCGCCACCTCGGTGAGCGGCACGATCTCGTCGCGGAGGCTGGCGACGTAGGCCACGTCCAGGTCGAGGCCGCGCAACTGGGCTTCGGTGAGGGCCAGTTCGGGGAGGGCGTGGTCGGTGGTGCCGTCGGTGAGGTGGTCCAGGGTGCGGCGGGTGGTCAGCGGGACGCGGCGGCGCCAGGCCGGGTCGCGGAAGAAGGGGCCGAGCGGGGCGCCGACCGTGGCGACCGAGCGGATCCGCGGGTCGTCGAGGGCGCAGCGCAGCACCAGGTGGCCGCTGAAACTGAGCGCGAGGGCGTGCGTGCGGGTGGTGTCGGCGCGGCCGGTGAGCGCGTCGAGCAGGGCGGTGTACGCGGTGTGGGCGCCGGGGCCGTAGCGGGCGGTGTGCTCGCCGACGCCGGGCAGTTCGGCGGCGACCACGGCCATGCCGAGCGCGGGCGCCAGGCGCAGCAGGGGCGCCCACTGCTCCTTGACGCTGACGATCCCGCCGGTGATCAGCAGCAGCGGCCGGGCCGGGTCGCCCAGTCCGGCGGCCCAGGCGGTCTGGGTGCCGGCGGGGTGGGTGACGGTGAGCCGTTCCACGCGGAGCCGGCGGCCGGCGGTGCCGCGGCGCCAGCGGTCGAAGGCGGCGGTGCAGGCGTCCTGGGCGCGCTGCCGCCCGGGCCCGTCGACGTAGGGGAAACGGCCCAGGGCGTAGTGCCGGCAGGCGTCCAGCAGGCGGCCGCGGGCGGTGAGCCGGTCGCCGGCCGCGCACCACTCCCCCGCCCAGGAGCCGGGCCCGTCGGCGTCCCCGTCGGGGGTGCGGATCCGGGCGAGCAGGGTCCGGCAGTGGGCCGGGGGGAGGCCCTGGGCGCGGGCGTGCAGCATGACCAGGTCGCGGAGTTCGTCGAGGTGGCCGGCGCGGGTGGTGGCTGCGGTGGTCACGGGGTCTCCAGGGGGCGGGCCGGGCGGCGGAGGCGTTGCCGGCCGGGGAAGTAGACGGGTTCCAGGACGCGGCGGCGCAGGGCGGGGGTGTGGTGCAGGGCGCGGTAGGCGCCGCGGCGGAGGGCGACGGCGAGCGGGGCGGCGAAGGCGAAGACCCGTTCCTGGCGGAGTTGGAGGGCGCGGGCGCGGCGCACCACGGGTGCCCGGTGGGACTGGTAGCGGGCCAGTGCCGCGTCCAGGGCGGGCGGGTCGTGGTGGTGCAGGGCGGGTGCGGTGTGGGCGGCGAGGGCGACGGCGTCGGCCAGGGCGTGGTTGACGCCCTGGCCGAGGACCGGGGAGAGGGTGTGGGCGGCGTCGCCGACGAGGGCCAGGCCGGGGGCGTACCAGTGCGGGACGTCGGTCGAGAAGATGTCCAGGAGGGCGGTGCCGGACCAGCCGGTGAGGGTGTGGCAGGCGGTGTCGGCGAGTTCCGGGGCCAGTTCGGCGAGGCGGCGGTGGAGGGCGGCGACGCCCTGGGCGCGCAGCTGTTTGAAGCCGCCCTTGGGGATGTTGAGGCCGACCCGGAGCCGGCCGTCGGCGCTGGGGAGGAAGAGGCCGTGCCGGTTGCCGCGGATTCGGACCTGGTAGGCGTGGCGGTCCCAATTGCCGTGCGGGAAGGGGAGTTTGAGCCAGATGACGTCGCGGTCGAGGGGGGTGCTGTGCCAGGGCAGCGCGGCGAGGTCGCGGACCGTGCTGTGCCGCCCGTCGGCGCCGACGGTGAGGGCGGCGCGCACCTCGACGGTGCCGTCGGGGGTGGTGGCGGCCACCCCGCGGACCCGGCCGGCGTCGTCCCGTAGCAGAGCGGTGACCGTGGCCCGTTCGAGGGTGGTGACCGCTCCGGTCCGGTGCGCGGCGTCGGCCAGGGCGGCGGTCAGGGTGGGCTGGGGGATTTCCAGGGGGGTGCGGTAGGCGTACGGGAAGGAGTCGAAGTCGACGGCGAGGACGGTGTGTCCGCCGTCGGCGACGGTCAGCCGACGTACCGGCAGGGCGGCCGTGCGCAGCCCGTCGAGGACGCCGAGTCCGGCCAGCAGCCGTACCGCGTCGGGGGCGACGGACTCCCCGCGGAAGGCCCGGCGGGCGGTGCCGTTCTTCTCCAGGAGGACGGTGGAGCGGCCGTGCCGGGCCAGTGCGAGGGCGAGCGCGCGACCGGCGGGTCCACCGCCCACGACGCAGACGTCCGCGGTCAGTTGACGCTCCGTCATGTTGGCCCTCGGCTGCCGTTTCGCTTCCGGTCCGGTCATCGCCCCTCCCGTTTTCTTCCGTTCGCCCCGGTCACCGTTCGGCGTCCGCGAGTTCCAGGAGGGCCTGCATCAGTCCCTCGTCGAGCATGGTTCCGGCGGCGGTGTCGCCGGTGTCGCCGAAGCCGGCGTCGTACCGCGCGATGCTGATGGTGTAGTCGCCGGCCACGGTGTGGGTGGCGAACGACCACTCCTCGCCGGTGCCCGGCGCGCCGTCGGGGCACAGCACGGTGACCGGGCGGTCGCCGGGCCCGAAGCCGAACTCGGTGAACGGGAAGCGCATGCCCTGGCCGATCGCCTTGCTGTACGCCTCCTTGAGGGTCCACAGCCGGATCAGTGCGGCATTGCGGTCGGCTTCGGGGACGGCGTCCAGCATGCGCCGCTCGGCGGGGGTGCAGACCTGCCGTTCGATGCCCGTGCGGGCCATCCGGCGGTCGGACAGTTCGGCGTCCACGCCGATCCAGCCGCGCCGGGTGAGGCCGACCAGCAGCAGGTCGTCGGTGTGGCTGAGGCTGATGTCGATCTGGTCGAGGCCGCGCAGGTAGGGCCGGCCGCCGGGTTTGTAGGCCAGTTCGACGGAGTGCGGCGCGGCGTGGATGACCGAGCAGGCGGCGTACTTGAGCAGCAGCCGCGAGGCGACGAACCGGCCGCGGACCTGCGGGTGCGACATCTTGCGGTAGCGCGGGTAGTCGCGGCCCAGCAGGGCGCGCAGCCGGGGGTCGTCGGGGTCGGCCGGCAGCCAGCCTCCGGGCCGGGCGTGCACCACCACCGAGCCGCTGCCCGCGAGGGCGTCACGCACCGGCTGCCAGGGACCGTCCGGTCCCGGTGTGTGCAGCACGGCGATCGCCGGCCCGGCCGGGCCGACCGTCGGGAGTCCCGGAAGGACCGGCATCCCATTCCTCCAAGCGGCGCACCAGATCGTCCAGGAGTTCCGCGGCCGCGGCGCCGTCCAGCACACGGTGGTCGAAGGTGAGGCCCAGCCGCATGACCGGGGCCGGGACGATCCGGCCGTCCCGGACCACCGGGCGCGGGGCGGTGCGTCCCGCGCAGAGGGTGACGGCGGTGCCTCCGTAGGAGTGGAAGGTGTCCACCCGGCGGTGCCCGAGGGAGCTGACGGCGAAGGTGCCGAGGAGTGCCGCCCGCCGGTCGGGGGCGCGGACCGCGGCGCGGAAGGCGAGCCGTCCCAGGGGCGGGGGCAGTCGGCGCAGCAGTCGCAGGCCGGCCGCGCCGGGCAGGGTCGCCGGGTCGTCGTCGCGGCAGCGGACTACCCATTCCTGGACGGCGTCCAGGTCGAGCCGGTCGGCGCCGGTGAGGACGGCGGTGCGGACGGTGCGGTGGCCGCCGTGGGTGCGGTCCAGGGCGAGTTTGGCGTTGACCGCGCGGTAGCGGGCCAGGCGGGGGCGGGCGGTGCCCAGGGCCGCGGCGTTGGCCTCCGGGTGGGCGGCGAGCGTGCGGGCCCCGGCGAACAGCAGGTAGCTGACGGCGGAGTAGCGGCGGCTCGCCTCCCGGGCGGCGGCCCGGTGCGCCTCGACCGCCGACATGTCGACGTCGGCGGCCAGGTGGACCGGGGCGGCGGCGCGGGCCCAGTCGAGGAAGTAGCGGGTGTGCCGGCGGGCCCGGTCGGGGTGCCGGGTGGCGGTGCCGGGGGTGCGCCGGGCGGGGCGGGCGGTCACGGGCGCACCGCCAGGTCGAAGAGGGCGGTGAGGCTGGCGGCGCCGAGGACCTCGGCGACCGGTACCGGCCCGCCGAGCGCGTCCTCCAGGGCGGTCACCAGCCGCAGCAGGTGGACGGAGTCCCATTCCGGCAGGTCGTCGAAGGCGGTGCCGGCGTCCTCCGGGCGCAGGTGCAGCCCGAGTTCGTCGTTGGCCAGCTCGATCAGGTCCAGTACGGTGCGCACGGTCGTGCCTCCCCTCTCATGCCGCTTCCAGCGCGAAGGCGGCTTCGATCCACTTGCTGGACTCGATGGCGACGCCCAGGGCCCGGTCGCCGGGGGCCATCTCGGCCAGCAGCCGGGCCAGTTGCAGGAACGGCAGGGCGTTGCCGGTGTTGCCGGTCTCGGTGACGCAGGAGACCGCGGTGCAGTCCGCGCGCAGTCCGGCGGCCTCGCGCAGCGTGGCCTCGATGGCGGCGGTCATCCTGCCGCCGAGCTGCGGCGGCAGCAGGAAGTCCACGGTGGCGGGGGGCCAGCCGGTGGCATCCAGCAGTCCGGTCAGTGCGGCGCGGGCCATCGGCGGGACGTGTTCCTCGACGGCCTTGTAGTCCTCGCTGACGCCGGGGGCGGTGCGGTCCCGGTCGGCGCTGCCGAACCATTCGACGATCTGGCCGGGTTCGCGGTCCCGGCCGTGCATGCGGTGGGTGGTGTGCCGCAGCTCCACGGCGTGGCCGAGCGGGTCGCCGGTGAGGACGGCGGCGCCCGCGCCGTCCCCGAACAGTGCGTAGTTGACCAGCGCGCGGGGTGGCAGTCGGTGCAGCGGGCGGCCCAGGTCGAGGTGCTTGGTGCAGACGTCGCCGCCGAGGACGAGGACGGCGGGGGCCCGGTCGGGCGGGGGCGGGGTCTGCCCGAGGAGCGCGGCGGCGAGGGACAGGGCCTGGACGGCGCCGGCGCAGCCGGACTGGAGCTGGTAGCCGGGGACGCCGTCGATGCCGAGCCGGTCGGCGACGGTGGCGGCGGTGGTGGGCATCAGGGTGTCGGGGGTGGCGGTGGCCAGCACCACCGCGTCGATCTCGTGCGGGCCGATGCCGGCGGTGTCCATCGCCTGCCGGGCGGCGGCGGTGCACAGGTCGGCGAGGGTGTGCCGGATCCGGCCGTCGGTGAGGTCCACCGCGAAGTGCCGGGTGCGGGTCCCGATGAAGGACTCCACCCAGGCGGGCAGCAGGCCCAGGCGCTCTCCCAGGGTGGCGTTGTCGACGGGCGGGCCGGGGAGCGCGGTGCCGGCGGCGGCCACGTACACCGGGGCGGTCATGCGCGTACTCCGGAGCAGCGCAGCCGGAGGTGTTCGGCGAGGCCGCGCGGGTCGGTGACGCCGTCGAGGAGTTCGGAGAGCGGCACCGCGGCCAGGGCGGGGAAGGACTGCTCGATGCGGTGCCGCAACTCCATGATCATCACGGAGTCGAAGCCGAGGTCCTCGTAGAAGCGGGCGTCGGCTGGTACGTCGGACGGCTCCCGCCCCAGGACGGCGGCGGTGGTGGCGAGGACGGTGTCGAGCATCGCCTCGGGTCCGTCCGGCGGTGCGGCGGTCGGCACCGGGGGCGGCGCGGTGGGCCGGGGGGTGGTCTCCGGGCGGGCCCAGAAGCGGGCGGCCGTGGCGAAGGCGTGCGGGCGGAGGCGGTGCGGGGTGCGCTCGACCGGTGCGTAGAGCGCCGCCCAGTCCGGGTCGAGTCCGCTGCGGTAGAGCGCGGCGGCGAGTTCAGCCGCTTCCCCGCCGGTCGACTCCGGCCCCTGGCAGGCGTGGCGGCACGCCTCTTTCGGCAGCGGCACCAGCCGGTGCGCGAGCGGGGCGAGGACCGGGCGCGGTCCGATCTCGACGAGGTGGGTGGGGCGGTGCGCGCGGTACAGCCCGCGCAGCGCGTCCGCGAACCGCACGGGGGCGGTGAGGTGGTCGGCCCAGTAGGCGCCGTCGAGCGCTTCGGAGTCGCCGCACCGCCGGCCGTGGACGGTGGAGTGGAACGGCACGGTGGGCACCTTGCCCGGCACCTCCGCCGCGGCCCGCGCGAACGGTTCCCGCATCGGCTCGACCAGCGGCGAGTGGGCGGCGTGCGAGACCGGCAGCCACCGGCTCCCGACCTTGCCCGCCGTCAACTCCCTTTGGATGGATGTGAGTTCCGTGCGGGAGCCGGACAGGACCACGGCGCGGGGGCCGTTGACCGCGGCCAGTGCCACCGTCGCGGTGCCGCGGACCAGTTCCCGGGCGTCCTCCGGTCGGCAGCGGGCGGCGAGCATCGCGCCGCCGGCCGGCAGCGCGCCCATCAGCCGGGCCCGCCGGGCGACCAGCCGGGCCGCGTCCGGCAGCGTCAGCGCCCCGGCGGCGCAGGCCGCGGCGTACTCCCCGCTGCTGTGGCCGAGCACCGCGACCGGGCGGACACCGAGGTCGGCGACCATCCCGGCCAGCGCGTACCCGACGGCGAAGAGCGCGGGCTGGGCGCGCTCCGTACGGTTCACCCGCTCGTCCCCCGAGAGCACCGACTCCGCCACGGAGTGGTCCAGGTGGGGGTCGAGGGCGGCGGCCGCGGCGTCGAAGTGGCGGCGGTAGGACGGCACGGCTGCGTACAGCCCGGCGCCCATGGCCGGGTACTGGGAGCCCTGCCCGGTGAAGAGGAGGGCGACGGACGGCGGGCCGTCCGGGCGGGCGAACCGGTCGGAGTGGCCGAACACGTCCGCGTCCAGCGCCGCCGCCCGCAGCTCCCGGGCGACGGCGGCCGGGTCGGTGGCCACCGCCGCGAAACGGTACGGCAGGCGGGTGCGGACGGTGTTGCTGGTCCAGCAGGCGGCGGCGAAGGCGGACCGCGGGACGTCCGGCAGCGCCTCCGACTGGACCAGCAGGTTCCGCTGGAGTCCGGCGGCGCTGTCCGCGCTGAGCGTGAACACCCTGGGGACGGCGTCCGACGCGGGTGGTGCGAAGGGGCGCTCGGGGGCGGTGCCCAGGACCACGTGGGCGTTGCTGCCACCCATCCCGAAGCTCGACACGCCGGCCAGCAGCTGCCCCCGCGGCGGCAGCGGCACCGGCCGGTCCGGGAGGCACAGCCCGGCCCGTTCGGGCCCGGGACCCGGGGTGTCGTCCCCCGCCGCGTAGCCGGGCGGCAGCGTCCGGTGGTGCAGCGCGAGTACCGCCTTGATGAGTCCGGCGATGCCCGCCGCGCCCTCGGCGTGCCCGATGTTCCCCTTCAACGAGCCCACGTGGCAGGGCAGTTCACGGTCCTCGGCGCCGTAGGTGTCGCCGAGGGCGCCCAGCTCGATGAGGTCGCCCAGGCGGGTGCCGGTGCCGTGCGCCTCGACGAAGGCGACCTCGGCGGGGCGGACCCCGGCGCGGTGGCAGGCCGCGGTGATCACCTCGCGCTGGGCGCCGCGGCTGGGGGCGGTCATGCCGTTGCTGCGGCCGTCCTGGTTGATGGCGCTGCCGCGGATCACCGCGTAGACGGGGCGGCCCTCGGCCAGGGCGTCCTCCAGGCGGCGCAGCACCACCGCGCCCACCCCTTCCGCCCGGCCGATGCCGTCGGCCGCGGGGCTGAACGGTTTGCAGCGGCCGTCCGGGGCGGCCAGCCCGGAGCGCGCGTAGACCGCGTCGAGCGCGGCGGTGAGCAGGACGTTCACCCCGGCGGCCACCGCGTGGTCGCACTCCCCCGCCAGCAGCGCGGTGCAGGCCAGGTGCACCGCGACCAGGGAGGAGGAGCAGGCGGTGTCGACGGTGAGGCTGGGGCCGCGCAGGTCGAGCTGGTAGGAGAGGCGGTTGGCGAGCATGGCGTGGCCGGTGCCGGTGCCGGTGCGGGCCGAGACGGTGGCGGGGTCGGCGAGTTGGAGGGCGGTCCAGTCGTCGGTCATGGTCCCGGTGTAGACGCCGACCTGGGTGCCGGCCAGGGCCGCGGGCGGCGTGCCGGCGTCCTCCAGGGCCCGCCAGACGCACTGCAGCAGCAGCCGCTGACGCGGGTCCATGGCCTGGGCCTCGGCGGCGTCGATCCCGAAGAAGGCGTGGTCGAAGGCGTCCGCGTCGTCGAGGTAGCCGGCCGGCCGCTCGCCGCGGCGGCCGTCGCCGCGGGCGGGCGGCGGTGGGCCGACCGCCTGCCGGCCGTGGCCGAGCAGCCGCCAGAACTCCTCGGGGTCGGCGGCGCCGGGGAAGGCGCAGTCCAGGCCGGTGACGGCGATGCCGAGCATCAGTGGGCCCCGGGGGCGGGGCGGGCGGCGACCGCGGCGCAGGCGCACAGGTGGCGGGAGAGGGCGGCGACGGTGGGGTGGTCCCAGACCACCGTCGGCTCCAGGACCAGCCCGTAGGCGTCCTCGATGTCGCCGCACAGGCTCAGCGCCGCCACCGAGTCCAGGCCGCTCTCGGCGAACGGCACCGCGGTGTCCAGGTCTTCGACGGGGCGCTCCAGGTATTCGCCGAGGCGGGCCAGCAGCCAGGCCCGGAACTCCGCCTCGTCGGGCCGGTTCTCCATGGTGAACTCCTTTTGCAGCGGGGGCCCTTCGCGGACCCGGGCGGGGGCCGCGCGGGGCGGCCGGGTCCGGTTCAGTCGGCGAGCGGGGTGTCGTACAGGTCGTAGCTGCGGGCGTCGCGGTGGCGGGCCAGGACCTCCTCGACGACCCGCGCCTCGCACCCGTCGGGGCGTTCGGGGGTGTCCAGGCCCAGGCGCCGGGCGATCCGGTGCAGTGCCCCGGCGAGCCAGCCCGGATCGCCGAGGAACGCCTGGCCGGGGCCGCCGGCGGGCACCGTGTGGTGCAGCCAGACGCCCAGGCAGGCGGCGCCGGCCAGGACCAGGGCGTAGCGGTCGGCGAGGGCGTAGGCGTGCGGACTGGCCAGCGCCGTGCGGTCCTTGGGCGAGAGCCGGCCGCAGGCGTCCTTCAGGCGGTGGAGTTCGGCCACGAGTGAGGCGGCGAGGGTGGTCAGGGCGGGCCGGTAGGCGCCGAGGTCGGTGCGGGCGGTGAGGGCGTCGGCGTGCGCGACGAGGGAGGCGGCGAGCGAGTCGCGGGGCCCGGCCAGTGCCAGGCGCTGGAAGTCGACCGGCGGCAGGCCCTCGCAGGGCCGGAACAGTGCGGCCGGCGCCGGCCCGTCGCGCAGCCACGAGCGGCGGGCCAGGCGGGGCAGCTGCGGGATGATGGTGGCCTGGCAGGCGGCGGTCCCGGCGTGCCCGAGGCTGATCACCGGCAGGTCGCGGACGTGCTTCTGGAACATCCCGTAGCGCCCGTCGCGGACGTAGAAGCTGGCGCCGAGCACGGTGGACAGGTCGTAGGTGGTCTCCCCCAGCATCTTCGGGACCAGGTACTTCACCACCGCGGCCAGCACGCTGCTCTCGGCGGGCAGTACGTGCACCGCGCGGGTGGCGGCCAGCGCGAGGCTGTCGCAGATCAGCAGGTCGAGGAAGGCGCCGGCCAGGGTGGACCGGGCGTGCGGGATGTCCAGGACGGGCCGGGAGTGCAGCTGCCGGTCCAGGGCGAAGCCGACGACGGTGCGCAGTGCGGAGTCGGCGCCGCCGAGCAGCATCGACGGCACCGCGCTGCGGGTCAGCTGGAAGGAGCGCAGGGCCAGTTCGACGCCGTCGCCCTCGCCGCCGACCAGGGCGTCCCCGGGCACCGGGCAGTCGGTGAAGTCCAGGCCGCCGAGCTGGCAGCCGCGCATCCCGACGCTGGGGTAGGCCGGGAGGTACGCCAGCCCGTTGGGCGGCAGGAGTTCCTTGTCGACCAGCAGCACGGAGTGGCTGCGGCTGCCCGGCTCCGGGCTGGTGCGGGTGAACAGCACCAGGGCCTCGGCCCGTTCGGCGTTGTTGATGACCTCCTTGCGGCCGTTGAGGAGGTAGCCGTTCTCGTGCCGGTCGGCGCGGAACTCGTTGCGTACGAAGTCGTTGCCGTGGGCGAGTTCGTGGTAGGCGACGGCCAGCCGGCCGCCGCCCATCAGCAGGTCGGCGGTCCACTGCTGCTGGCGGGGGGTGCCGGCGGCCCAGACGGCGACCGCGGCGAGGAAGGAGGAGGCACCGTAGCCGAGGCCGAGCGCGCCGTCCCGGCGGAAGACCGTGCGCAGCACCCGGGCGAGGGTGTCGACCTGCACGAACCGGCCGCCGAGGGCGGTGGGCACGAACTCGGCGTTGAGCCGGTACTCGGCGAGCATCCGCTCGGCCGCGGGCAGGAGTTCGGCCCGCTCGTCGGCGTCCAGCAGCGCGGTGTCGCGCAGCGGGTTGGCCAGGTCGGTCCGACTGCCGAAGCGCTTCTCCAGTGAGGCGATCCGGGCCCGTACGGCGCTCTCCTCCGATACGGAAGGGGGGCGGGTGCCCTGGGCCGATGACAGGTTCATCTGGGAGCTCCTTCGGCCGTCGTCGACGGCAGCAGTGAGAAGACCTCGCCGCGGAGGTACTGGTCGGTCAGCCGGTCGGTGAGCGGGCCGAAGACCGCGTCGTCCGCGGCGGCCCGGGTGGCGGTCCGGTCCCCGGTGGCGGGGTCGGTGGGGCCGGTGGCGTCCAGCCTGGCCAGCAGGCGGTGCAGGGCGGGTTCCAGCCAGATGGCGGCGGGCCAGTGGCGGCCGATCCGGGGGGCGTGGCGCCAGACGCCGAGGCAGGCGGCGCCGGCCGTGCACAGGGCGAGGGCGGCGGCCCGGTCGAAGCTCTCCGGCGGGGTGCCGGTGACGGTGTGGGCGGCCTTGGGGAGCGCGGTGAGCAGGCGGGCGGCGCGGGCGGTGAGCCGGTGGGCGGCGCGGGCGGCGCCGGCCAGGGCGGGGTCGGCGGCGGCCGCGGCGGTCAGCGCCGCGGTGTGGTCGGGCAGCGCGCCGAGGATGCTGCTGCCGTGCCGGGAGATCAGTGCCAGGTCCGCCAGGCGGGCCGGCGGCAGGGGGGCGTCGGGGTCGTAGAGGGCCGGGTCGGGCAGCCGGTCGGGGGTGGCCGGGTGGTGCCGGGCCAGGGCGCGGAACTGGGAGATCAGGCCGTAGAGGTTGACCATGGTGTTGCCGTCGAAGACGGCCACGATGCGGTGGTCGCGCTCGGTCTTCTGGAAGCGGCCGTCGGCGAATTCGGCGGTGAGGTAGGAGCGGGCGCCGAGGAGGCCGCCGAGCCGGGTGAGGACGTCGTCGACGACGGTGGGCACCAGGTACTTGGCGACGGCGGAGGTCAGGCTGAGTTCCTGCGGCAGCAGGTGGATGCTGCGGGCGGCGACGGTGCTGAGCGCCTCCATGGCCAGCAGGTCGGCGTAGATCTCGCCCAGGGTGCGGCGGGTCAGCGGCAGTTCGGCGAGGGTGCGCCCGTAGAGGCGGCGTTCGCGGGTGAAGCGGACGGCGAGGCGGAGGCCCTGGTCGGCGGCGCCGAGCGACAGCGCCGGGCACAGGGTGCGGGAGATCTGGAGGGACTTGAGGACGATCTCGGCGCCGGCGCCGGTGTCACCGACCAGGCTGCGGGCGGGCAGCACGGCGTCGTCGAAGGTGATGCCGCTGATGTCGGCGCCGCGGATGCCGTGGGTCGGGACCTTGGGGAGTTCGCGGTAGGCGGCGGGCAGGTCGCGTTTGTCGGCGAGCAGGATGCTGAAGGCGCGCGGGCCGGGGTCCGGTCCGGTGCGGGCCAGGAGGCAGACCAGTCGGGCCCGGGTGGCGTTGTTGATCAGCCACTTCTCGCCGTTGAGGAGGTAGCCGGCGGCGACCGGCCAGGCGGTCACCTCGCCGGCCATCAGATCGCTGCCGTGGTAGCGCTCGGTCAGGCCCAGGGCGACCGCGTCCCCGGCGTGCACCCGGTCGGCCAGCCGGCGGGCGGCCGCCCGGTCGCCGGAGACCCAGACGCAGACCGAGCCGAGGAAGGTCTTGGCGTGGGCGACGGCGACGGTCAGGTCGCGCCGGGCGAGGGTGCGGACCAGGCCCAGCAGCTCCTGGTAGCTGCGGAGCCGGCCGCCGTGTTCGGCCGGGACGTAGTGGTCGGGCAGTCCCCACAGGTCCAGCAGGGCGCAGGCTTCGGCGGGGAAGGTCTCGGTGGCGTCGGCGGCGGCGGCGCGGGCGTAGGACAGCATGCCCGCGGGGTCCTCGGGGTCGCCGAGGTAGCTCTCCAGGCGCTCGGCGGGGGTGCGCCGGGGCGCGGTGTCCTCGTCGGGCGGGGTCCACAGGTGGCTCATGGTGCGCGGCATCGGCGGCGTCCCTTCAGTTCTGTCCGGGCTGGCCGGCGGGCCGGTCGGTGTCGCGGGCGAGCGGGCCCAGCAGCCGGTCCAGTTCGGGGCCGGCGACCCGGTGCAGGGCCTGGAGTTCGCCGGCGAGAAAGAGGGCGCGCATCGCCCCGCGTTGGACCTTGCCGCTGGTGGTGCGGCGCACGGTGCCCTGCGGGACGAGCAGTACGCAGTCGGCGCCGACCTCGAATTCGGTGGTGACGCGCTGGCGGACGGCGGAGGCCAGGGCCGGCATGTCGGTGCCGTAGGTGCCGCGGTCGCGGAGTTCCTGGACGACCACGACGTGGTCGCGGTCGTCGCCGACGCCGAAGACGGTGCAGCAGCCGAAGAGGGAGCTGACCTTCTGGACGGTGCGTTCGATGTCCTGCGGGTAGATGTTGCGGCCGGAGACGATCAGCATGTCCTTGAGGCGTCCGGTGACGTACAGCTCGCCGTCGTGGAGCGCGCCGAGGTCGCCGGTGCGGAGGTAGCCGCCCTCGCCGTCGGCGCGGGCGCAGCGGAACACCTCCTGGGTCTCGTCGGGCCGGTTCCAGTAGCCGTGGGCGACGCTGCCGCCGCGCAGCCAGATCTCGCCGACCCGGCCGTCAGGCAGTGCCCGGCGGGTCTCGGGGTCCACGACGCACACCTCGATGTCCTGGGGCCGTCCGCTGCTGACGAGTTCGCGGGTGGGGCGGCCGTCCTCGGGGGCGGTGAGGCGGTGGTCCTCCAGGGCCGCGGCGTCCACGGTCCGGGTGACGGTGCCGGCGCCGGGGGTGGCGCCGCTGACGATGAGGGTGGCCTCGGCCATGCCGTAGCAGGGGTAGCACGCCTGGGGGCGGAGCCCGACGGGCCCGAAGCGGCGGGCGAAGGCGCGCAGGGTGTCGGCCCGGACCGGTTCGGCGCCGTTGACGGCCCGTTCCCAGCGGGAGAGGTCGAGGCCGTCGAGTTGCTCGTCGCGGATCCGGCGCAGGCACAGGTCGTAGGCGAAGTTGGGGCCGCCGCCCGCGGTGATGCCGTGGTCGGTGACGGCCTGGAGCCAGCGGACGGGGCGGCGGACGAAGGTCGCGGCGGGCATCAGGACGCCGGTGCCGCCGAGCCAGAGCGGGTGCAGCAGGTGGCCGATGAGGCCCATGTCGTGGTGGAAGGGGAGCCAGCTGCCCATCCGGGTCTCCTGGTGGGTGCCCAGGGCCCGCGAGATGGCGAGCTGATTGGACATCAGGTTGCGGTGGGAGACCATCACGCCCTTGGGGTCGCTGGTGGACCCGGAGGTGTACTGGAGGAAGGCGATGTCGTCCTCGGAGACGTCCGGGTGGGACCAGGCGTCCGGGTCGGCGTCCTCGGGGTCCATGGCGTCGGTGGCCAGGCACGGCAGACCGCCCTGGCCGTGGGCGGCGAGCAGCCGGGAGATGTCGGGGGCGCCGGCGCTGTCGGTGAGCACGCAGTGCGCGGCGGTGTCCTTGATGATCCCGAGCAGCCGGTCGACGTTGTGGCGGGCGCCGCCGGGCAGCGGGGCGGGGACCGCCATCGCCCCGGCGTAGAGGCAGCCGAGGAAGGCCGCGGCGAACAGCGGGCCCTGGCTCTGGACGACGACGACCGGGCGGCCGGAGGCGCCGTGGCGTTGCAGCCAGCAGGCCACCGCGCGGGCGGCACGGTCGAGTTGCGCGTAGCCGAGGCGTTCCGGGGTGAGTCCGGTGCCGTCCTCGGTCAGGAAGACCAGGGCGTCCTGGGTGGGCCGTTCGGCGGCCCGGGCGGTCACGAGCTCGATGAAGTTCCGGTGCTGCGGCACGGCCGGCCCCCTCGCCGTCTTCGTATGTGCGGGCGATTCCGAGGATGGGCGGGGGCGCTCGACCTCCGCTTGAGCAGCGGTCGTCCGGCGGGCGGCACGCTGGGCGGGTCGGCTGCCGTCGGAATGGGGTGGTGCGGGTGCGTCCGCTGGGGATCGAGGGTGTGTGGCTGTGGGAGCCGAGGGTGTTCCCGGACGAGCGGGGCACCTTCCACGAGTGTTTCGCCGAGGCCGGGTTGCGGGATGCGGCCGGGCACGGGCTGCATCTGGCGCAGGCGAACGTGTCGGTGTCCCGGCGCGGGGTGGTGCGCGGGGTCCATTTCGCGCAACTCCCGCCGGGCCAGGCCAAGTACGTGACGTGCGTGCGGGGCGCGGTGCTGGACGTCGCGGTCGACGTGCGCACCGGGTCGCCGACGTTCGGGCGCTGGGAGGCGGTGCGGTTGGACGACCGGAACCGGCGCGCGGTGTATCTGGCGGAGGGCCTGGGGCATGCGTTCATGGCGCTGGAGGACGACAGCACGGTGATGTACCTGTGCTCGGCGCCGTACGCGCCGCGGCGGGAGTTCGGGGTGGACCCGTGCGATCCGGCGCTGGGCATCGCCTGGCCGGGCGACGTCGCGCCGGTGCGGTCGGCGAAGGACGCCGGGGCGCCGTCGCTCGCGGCGGCGGCGCGCGCCGGGCTGCTGCCGTCGTACGCGGCGTGCCGGGAGTGGTACGCGGGCCTGCGGGGCTCAGCCGGCGGTGCCGTGCAGTGAGCGGGCCAGCGCGTCGTGCCAGTGGGGCAGGGCGGGGAGTCCGGCGGCCCGCCAGCGGTCGTGGCCGAGGACGCCGTAGGCGGGCCGGGGCGCGGGCTGGGCGAGCCGGGCGGTGCCGGTCGGGTGGACCCGGTCGGGGTCGGCGCCGGTGAGGGCGAAGACCGCGCGGGCCAGTCCGTACCAGGTCGTGGCGCCGGTCGAGGTGGCGTGGTAGATCCCGGCGGGCGCCCGGCCGGTGTGCGCGGCCCGGCCCAGCAGGAGCAGCTGCCGGGCCAGGTCGCGGGTCCAGGTGGGCTGGCCGTGCTGGTCGTCGACGACGTCGACGTGGTCGCGTTCGGCTTGGAGGCGGCGCATGGTGCGGACGAAGTTGTGGCCGTGGCCGGCGTACAGCCAGGTGGTGCGGACGACGTAGCCGGTGTCGGGGAGCCGGGCGAGGACGGCGCGTTCCCCGGCGAGCTTGCCGCGGCCGTAGGCGTTGACGGGGGCGGTCGGGGCGTCCTCGGCGTAGGGCGTGGTGGCGTCGCCGGGGAAGACGTACTCGGTGGAGAGGTGGAGCAGCCGGGCGCCGTGGTGGTGGCAGGCGTCGGCGAGGTGGGCGGGGCCGTCGCCGTTGATGCGCCGGGCCCGGGCCTCGTGCCGTTCGGCGGCGTCGACGGCCGTCCAGGCGGCGCAGTTGAGGACGGTGGCGGGGCGGTGGGCCCGGACGGCGGCGTGCACGCTGCCGGGGTCGGTGACGTCGAGGGCGGTGCGGTCCAGGCCGGTGACCTGCTGGCCGGCGGCCCGCAGGACCGCCAGGCACTCCCGGCCGAGCATGCCGCCCGCGCCGGTCACCAGCCAGCCGGCGGGGCGGCCGGTCACGGCAGTGCGGCGCGCCGCAGCAGCGGCTGCCACCAGTCGCGGCGGGCGGTGTACCAGGCGACGGTCTCGGCGAGGCCGGTGGTGAAGTCGCGGCGCGGGGCGTACCCCAACTCCTTGCCGATCTTGGTGTGGTCGACCGAGTAGCGGCGGTCGTGGCCCTGCCGGTCGGCGACGTACTCGACGCTCTCCCAGCCGGCGCCGCAGGCGTCCAGCAGCAGTCCGGTCAGTTCCTTGTTGGTCAGTTCGGTGCCGCCGCCGATGTTGTAGATCTCGCCGGGGCGGCCGGCGGTGCGGACCGCTTCGATGCCCTGGACGTGGTCGTCGACGTGCAGCCAGTCGCGGACGTTGAGGCCGTCGCCGTAGAGGGGGACGGTGCCGCCGTCCAGGAGGCGGGTGATGAACAGCGGGATGACCTTCTCGGGGAACTGGTACGGGCCGTAGTTGTTGGAGCAGCGGGTGACCCGCACGTCCAGGCCGTGGGTGCGGTGGTAGGCGAGGGCGAGCAGGTCGCTGGACGCCTTGGAGGCCGCGTAGGGCGAGTTGGGGTCGAGCCGGTCGGTCTCCAGGGAGGAGCCGGTCGGCACCGAGCCGTAGACCTCGTCGGTGGAGACGTGGACGAAGCGGCGGCCGCCGGCCCGCAGTGCGGCGTCCAGGAGCACCTGGGTACCGAGCACGTTGGTGCGGACGAAGTCGCCGGCGCTGCTGATGGAGCGGTCCACGTGCGATTCGGCGGCGAAGTGCACGACGGTGCCGTGGGCCGCGACCAGCTCGCCGACCAGGGCGGCGTCGGCGATGTCGCCGCGTACGAAGCGGTAGCGGGGGTGGTCCTCGACCGGCCGGAGATTGGCCGGATTTCCGGCGTAGGTGAGCTTGTCGAGCACGGTGAGGGTCACGTCGGCCGTTTCGGGGCCGGTGAGGAGCGTGCGGACGTAATGGGATCCGATGAATCCCGCGCCGCCGGTCACCAGAATTGCGTTTTCGGTCATCGTTTACGTCCTTCTCCTCCGGTCGGCCCGCGAAGCCGGGGCCGCGCGGTGGCGCGGCACCCGGCGCATCCGCGGGACGCAGACGATGCGGTCGGCTATTCGGCCGCCCAGACGGGCCGCACCTCAAGCGTTTCGGGCGTCGGCCAGGTCTTGGCGATCTCGACGGCGGCGGCCCGGTCGGCGGCCTCGACGAGGATGAACCCGCCGAGGGTCTCGTCGACGTCGGCGAACGGGCCCTCGGCGGCCTCGCGGGTGCCGTCGGCGGACCGGCGGACCGTCACCGGAGCCACCGTGGCGGTCTCGAACGCCTCACCTCCGACGAGGGTACCGGCCTGCGCCTGCTCCCCCATCCACCCCTCGATCTGCTTGCGGTAGGCGAGGTGGTCCTCGTCCAGCAGCTTCCTGGACTCGGTGTTCTCCAGCATGACGATCGCGAACTTCATCCGTGCTCTCCTTGTCACAACGTTCCGGAACGGACCGGAATTCACGCATTCCGCAATTCCGGAATCCCCTAATCCAGGAATCCCGGAACCCAGGAATCCTGGGGAATACTCGACGATGCGGCGAAGCCGTGTCAAGCCGCATCGATTTTCCGCATCCGAGGGCCGCGAAGGAAATTGGGCAGGCCGGCAGAATACCTGGCGGCGGGTGGATTCCCGGACTTCCCACACTCGCACCGCGGGTAATTCGCGCGTATTTCCGTATTCCGTTTCACCGGACCGTTCGACCGGCCCGTTTCACCGGTCGGCCGTGGTCACTTCTCGGCCACCGTCACGCAACAGCGCCAGCACTGTTCGCGCGCCCGGTCCTGGCCGGGCAGCGCACGCACCGCCGCCAGTACCGGTTCCACCACCTCCTCCCACTGCGCCGCGCCCAGCCCCATCAGGTACGAGAACTGCCGCCCGGTGATCGCCCGGGCCAGGTCCCGGGGCGACATCCGGGCCCACTGCTCGACCGCCCGGCGCTGCACGACGAGCGCGGCGCCCCGTGCGCGCAGCGCCGCGGCGACCTCGACCGGGCCGTCGGGCCGGCGCTGGAGGACGTCGAGCCCGGCGGCCGCGGCCATCAGGTCGGTGGGTTCCGGTTCCGGGCGGCCGTGCAGCGCGACCAGCCGCCCGCCGGGGCGCAGCACCCGCACCGCCTCGGCGAGGGTGCCGGCCACGTCCCCGGTCAGGTGCAGGACGTTGACCAGGACGACGTTGTCCACGGTGGCGTCGGCCAGCGGCAGCGCCCGGGCGTCGCCGACCGCGACCACGTCGCCGAGCCGCTGCCGGGCGCGGGCCAGCATCGGCACCGAGAGGTCGACCCCGGCGACGGTCCGGCCGCGTTCGGCGAACGCGGCGGCCACCAGGCCGGTGCCGACGCCCGGTTCGAAGACCGCGCCGGGGGCCAGCCACGGCTCCAGCGCGTCGGCGATCCGGCGGCCGTGCGGCAGCCCGCCGAGCGCGGTGTCGTACCGTTCGGCGGCCGCGTCGAAGGCCACCGGCGCGGAGGTCATCCGTCCGACCCGTCGGGGGCGGGGCCGGCGAAGTCGTAGGTCAGGACGAAGGGGTGGCTGCCGTCGGCCGCGTCGAGGACCCGGCCGGTCCCGCGGATGCCGCGCAGTTCGCCGGTGCCGGAGTCGGGCAGGATGTCGATCTGCGCCTCCCGGCCGGCGGCGGTGGCGCGGGCGCTGTGCCGCAGCACGAAGGTGCCAGTGCGGTCGTGGACTCGGCCGGTGAAGCGTTCGAAGCCGACGTAGGCGGCGGAGGTCTCCACCTGCCCCTTGGCCATCAGCATCTCGCCGGTGCTGGCGCCGTCCAGTTCGCCCCAGAACTTCTTGGTCAGGCTGGTGCGGGTCAGGCGTGCCCCCTCGGCCTCGTCGTACGGGGTCTCCTCCCAGGTCTCGCCGCGGAAGTTGCCGGTCGCGGTCAGGCTCACTGTGCTTCTCCTCGTCTGTGCCGTGGTCGTCGGTGGGGTCAGCGGCGTTCCTCGGCCGAGGCCACGGGGCCGGTGTGGTGCAGCAGTCCGCGGTGGGCGGCCCAGCCGGCGCCGGTGTCGGCCTCCAGTTGGCTGAGCCGGGCGGTCACCGCCTGGTCGAAGCCGTCCAGGAAGAACTCGTCGCCCTGGGCGGGGACGATGTGCGGGTCCTCGGCGAGGTACTTGCCGATCACCTCGCGCAGCCCGGTCTGCGGGGTGACCCGGCCGGCGATGTAGCGGTCCGCCCCGGGGAGTCCGGGGAAGCCGGCCTCCCGGTAGAGGTAGACGTCGCCGAGGACGTCCACCTGGACGGCGACCTGCGGGTGGGCGGCCGGCCGCATGGTCTGCGGGGTGATCCGCAGCAGCTTGGTCTCCTTGCCCTGGCGGAGGCTGTTGAGGGCGTAGCCGTAGTCGACGTTGAGGGTCGGGGTGCGGCGGGCGGCGTACTCCTCGAAGGCCAGCAGGGTTTCCTGGAGTTCGGCGCGCTCGGCGGGGCTGATCCGTCCGTCGGGCTCGCCGCTGTAGTCCTCGCGCAGGGTGAGGAAGTCGACCGGGCGGTCCGGGGCGGCCTCGTTGATCTCGGCGAACAGGTCGATCAGGCGGTGCAGGCGGGCGACCTGGCCGGGCAGGACGACGTAGTTGAAGCCGACGCGGAGGTCCGAGCCGCGGTCCCGTCGCATCCGGAGCAGGTTCTTGATGTTGTTCTTGACCCGCTCGTAGGCGCCCTTCTTGGTGGTGGTGGCCTGGTATTCGGCCTCGTCGGTGCCGTAGAGGGAGGTGCGCAGGGCGTGCAGGTCCCACAGGCCGGGCTGGCGCGTGAGGGCCTGCTCGGTGAGGGCGAAGGAGTTGCTGTAGCAGGAGAGTCTGAAGCCGCGTCCGGCGGCGTGGGTGATCAGTTCGCCCAGGCCGGGGTTGGTCAGCGGCTCCAGGCCGCCGGAGAGGTAGAAGCGGTAGGGGTCGTCGGTGGGGGCCTCGTCGATCAGCGCGGCGAACATCTCGTTGCCGGGCGTCACGGACCGGGCCTCGTAGCGGGCGCCGGTGACGCGGATGCAGAAGCTGCACCGGAACATGCAGGTCGGGCCGGGGTAGAGGCCGACCCGGTGCGGGAAGGCGGTGCGGCCTGCGAGGACCGCGTCGATCGCGCCGGACGCCTCCAGCGGCAGGAAGGTGTTGTCCCAGTACTTGCCGGTCGGCCCCTGGGTGACGGCCCGTCGCAACTCCGGTACGGAGTCGAAGAGTTCCAGGTGCCGGGCGAACTCCGTGCGGTCCAGGCCGAGGCGGGCGCGGGCGGTCTCCAGGTGGGTGAAGGGGTCGTCGATGTAGAACTGGGCGAGCGCGGCCAGCCGGCCGGCGGCGGCCCGTTCCCCCTCGGGCAGCCGCGCCCCGACGACCGTCTCCAGTTCCGTCGCGGCCACACGGGTCGAGTCCAGTGCCATGTCCGGTTCCTCACTCATCGGGGGTGTCCGTCGGGGGCGTGCGCCGGGGTGGCGGCCGCGCGCCGCTCGCGGACCCGGTGGGCGGTCAGCGGCCCGTGGTCCACCGCGACGCGCAGGATGTCGCAGATCACCCGGGCGTCGTCCGGGCCGAGTTGGGTCCCCGTGGGGAGGGCCAGGACCTTCGCCGCCAGGGCCTCGGTGTGCGGGAGGACCGGCACCGCGGCGTCGGGCGTGCGGTAGGGGCGCATCTGGTGGCAGCCGGGCGCGAAGTAGCGGCGGCCGATGACGCCTTCGGCGCGCAGCACCTCCAGCAGGTCGTCCGGGCCCAGGCCGCAGGCCGGGTCGGCCTCGACGATCGCGTACTGGTAGTTGTTGGTCTCCCGCTCATCGAAGCCGGCCAGCCGCAGCGCGGGGACGCCGGCCAGCCCGGCCCGGTAGGCGTGGTGCAGCATCCGGTTGTGGGCCACGGTGCGGGGCATCGCCTCCAGGGAGGTCAGGCCCATCGCGGCGGAGCTCTCGGCCATCTTGCCGTTGGTGCCCGCCCACTGGACCTCGCGGGCGTCGTCGAAGCCGAAGTTGCGCAGGCTGCGGACCCGTTCGGCCAGGGCGTCGTCGTCGGTGAGGACGGCGCCGCCCTCGAAGGCGTTGACGACCTTGGTGGCGTGGAAGCTGAAGACCTCGGCGCTGCCGAAGCCGCCGACCGGCCGGCCGGCGCTGGTGACGCCGATGGCGTGCGCCGAGTCGAACAGCAGGGTCAGTCCGCGGGCCGCGGCGAGCGACTCCAGTTCCCGCACCGGGCAGGGCCGTCCCCACAGGTGCACGCCGATGATGCCGGTGGTGCGCGGGGTGAGGACGGCTTCGACGGCGGCCGGGGAGAGGTTGCCGGTGGCCGGGTCGACGTCGCAGAAGACCGGGTCGAGGCCGAGCCAGCGGACCGCGTGCGCGGTGGCCGCGAAGGTCATCGCGGGCACGATCACCTCGCCCGTCAACTCCGCCGCGCGGATGGCGAGTTGGAGTCCGATGGTGGCGTTGTTGGTGGCCACCGCGTGCCGGACGCCGGCGACCCGGGCGACCCGTCGTTCGAACTCCCGGACCAGCGGCCCGTCGTTGCTGAGCCACCGCCGGTCCAGTGCCTCGCCGATCCGGGCGAGGAGCCGGGCGCGGTCGCCGATGGTGGGGCGGCCGACGCTCAGCTCCTCCCGGAAGGCGGCCGGCCCGCCGAATACGGCCAGGTCCGTGACGGTGCGCTTGGCCCGGCCGGCGCGCGCCGTTGCCGGTGGCCGCTCCGCGAGCCGGCCGCCTGTCGTCAGCATGTCGGCCTCCTCAGACCGCCGAGGCGGGAGCGTCCTGGGCCGGGCCGCCGAGGGTGGCGGCACCGGGTGCCTCGGCCGTACCGGGCGCCCCGGCCGTACCGGGTTGCCGTCCGATCAGCAGCCCGGCCAGCGCCCCGCCGACCAGCAGTGCCGCGGCGGCGACCAGCAGGCTCAGCGACATCCCGGAGGTGAAGGCGTGCTGCACCTGCGCCAGGACCCCGCCGTCGCCCCGGCGGTGTGCGGCGTCCAGAGCCGCCGGCAGCGAGCGGTCCGCCGCGGCGGACACCGAGGACGGCACGAGGGACACGAAGCGGCCCATCAGGATCGCGCCGAGCACCGCGACGCCGAGGCCGGTGCCGAGCTCCTGGAGGGCGCTGTTGACGCCCGACCCGGTGCCGGCCCGCTCCGGCGGGATGGCGCCCATCAACGCGTTGGCGGTGACCGGGATGGCGATGCCGAGGCCGGCGCCGATCAGGACGAGGGCCAGCAGCATCCCGGCGTAGCCGATACCGTCCGCGGCGACCCAGGCGAGGACCGCGAGCCCGACGCCCGAGACCGCGAGGCCGGCCGCCGCGGTGCGCGGCGCGCCGAGGCCCGCGATCACCTTGGGGCTGACCACGCTGCTGCACACGAACACCGAGACGGCCATCGGCGCCACCCGCAGCCCGGCCTCCAACGCGCTGTAGCCCAGCACCAGTTGGAGGTGCTGGGTGAGCAGGAAGAGCGCACCGCCCATGCCGAGCGCGGCCAGCACCCCGCCGGCCACCGCACCGCTGAACCGCGGGTCGCGGAAGAGCGCCACGTCCAGCATCGGGTAGGCCGCCTTCCGCGACCAGACGGCGAAGCCGACCGCGGCCGCCGCGCCGACCAGCGCCGACAGCAGGACCTGCGCGGAGGTCCAGCCGTACTCGGGGATGGCGGTCACCGCGTACAGCAGGCCGACGGTCGCCACGATCGACAGCAGGCCGCCGAGCAGGTCGGGCCGCTCGCCCTCCGGATCGCGGGTCTCGGGCACCAGCACCGACACCGCGATCGCCCCCAGCAGCGCGATCGGCACGTTGACCAGGAAGACCGAGCCCCACCAGAAGTTGGCCAGCAGGAAGCCGCCGACCAGCGGGCCGATGGCGATGCCCAGGGCGGCGGTGGCCGCCCAGGCGCCGAACGCCTTGGGCCGCTCGGCGTCGTCGAAGACCCGCACCAGGACGGCCAGCGAGCTGGCCATCAGGAAGGCCGCGCCGACGCCCATCACCGCACGGGAGGCGATCAGTTGCGTCGCGGTGCCGGACAGCGCCGCGCCCAGCGAGCCGGCGCCGAACAGGGCGAGGCCACCGGCCAGCGCCCGTTTGCGGCCGTAGCGGTCACCGAGGCCGCCGGCCGCGACCAGCAGCCCGGCCTGGACGAGCGAGTAGGCGTTGAGGATCCACTGGAGCTGGGTGGTGGTGGCGCCGAGCTCGGACGACATCGACGGGATGGCGACGTTGAGCACGGTGTTGTCGAGTACCGCGGTGAGTACGGAGATGCAGATGACGGCGAGAATCCACCACCGCTTCGGGTGGCGCTGATCGGCCACGATGTCCCCTCTTTCTGTCCGTGATGGTCCGACGGGTGGTCCGGGGGTCGGGTGGACCGTCCGGTGGTCCGGCGGATGGCCCGGTGGTCGGATGGACCGTCCGGTGGTCCGGCGGATGGCCCGGTGGTCGGATGGACCGTCCGGTGGTCGGGTGGACGGTCCGGTGGGTGGTGCGGCGGACGGTCCGGTGTCGGTGGGTGCGGGTGCCGGCCCGGGTCAGGCGCCGGCCAGGTCGACCAGGCGCGGGACGAGTTCGGCGGGGCTGGGCATGGCGGCGATCTCGGCGCGCACCTCGTCCGCCGCCTCGTACAGCGACCGGTCCGTGAGGAGCCGCCCGATCAGCGCGGTGTCCAGGCCGCTCGACGGCGAGACCAGGCCGACGCCGCGGCGGGCCATGGCGTTCGCGTAGATGCTGCGGTAGCCGCCGCCGGGCAGGGCGACCTGCGGGAGTCCGGTGTGCAGCGCGGTCAGGGTGCTGGCGGCGCCGCCGTGGTGGAGGGCGGCGGTGCAGGTGTCCAGCAGGGCGTTGAGCGGCAGCCAGCTCGCGGTGCGGACGTTGTCCGGCAGGGTGCCCAGGCCCTCGATCTCGGCCTCGGTGAGCGCGCAGACGAACTCCGCGTCGAACTCCGGCGCGGCCTCGATCACCTGCTGGAGCGGGCCGAGCCCGTTCGTCAGGGACGACACGGTGCCGAACGTGACGCCGATCCGGGGCCGTTCGGGCCGCCGGGTGAGCCACTCCGGCAGCACTCCGCCGCCGTTGTAGGGCACGCAGCGCATCGTCCAGCCGTCGCTGCCGGCCGCCATGCTGGGCGGGGTCACCTCGATGGTGGCGCGTCGCTCGGGCAGTCCGGTGACACCGTGCCGGTCCGCGGCGTCGGCCATGTGCTCGGCGAGCAGTTCCGGGATGCCGGTGGCGTCGGCGAAGCCGAAGCCCTGCTCGACGGCGGGGACGCCCAGCTTGGCGGCGGCGATCAGGGCGGCGCCGTTCATCTCCGAGTGCAGGATCAGATCCGGCCGGAACGCCTCGGCGGCGGCGACCGTGCCGTCGGTCAACTGCGAGCAGAGGTAGGCGAATCCGGGCACCGCGCCCTTGAGGTCGGGGATGCCCTTCTCGATCTCCCGCATCAGGTCGGGGCGCTCCTGCGCGAACTTGCCGAACAGCTCGGCCATCGTCAGATGCGGCAGGACGTCGACGACCGGGAAGCCGGCCGAACGGGCGATCAGGCCGTCCTGCGCGGCCGCGTACGCCACTTCGTGGCCGGCGGCCCGCAGGGCCCAGGCCAGACTCACGGTCGGGAAGACATGGCTGACGGCGTGGGTGCAGCAGACGAGTATCCGCATGTCGGCTCTCCGGTCGCAGGCTTCAGGTCCGCGACCACGCTAGAAACCGCGCGTCGAGGGCGACTTGAGTCCCGCCGGAAGCGCCTCCAGTCCCCGGTCCCCGGCGAGGACGGCGCGCTGTATCCGCTGGAGCCGGGCCGAGGGCTCCAGTCCCAGTTCCTCCACCAGTCCGGCGCGCAGCCGCTGGTACGCCTCCAGAGACCGCCAGGCGCTGCCGGAGCGGTAGTGCGCGATCATCAGCTGGGCGCAGAAGCTCTCGTGCATCGGGTGACGGGCCATCAGGACCCGGAGTTCCGGGACCAGTTCGGCGTGCCGGCCGAGCCGCAGGTTGGCCTCGATGCACAGTTCCTGGACGGCCAGCCGGTCCTCGTCCATCCGCAGCACTTCCAGTTCGAGGACGCTGCCGGCGCGGACGTCGACCAGTGCGGGGCCGCGCCACAGGTCGAGGGCCCGGCGCAGCACCTCGGCGGCGTCGGCGTGGTCGCCGGCCTCGAAGGCGGCCCGGCCGTGGGCGGCGAGCCGGCCGAACTCCTGGGTGTCGACCGTGCCGGGCCGGACCCGCAGCAGGTAGCCGCCGTGCTGGGTGACCAGCACGTCCTTGGCCTCCCGGGACGGATCGCCGGCCAGCGCGGCGCTGATCAGCCGGCGGAGCTGGAGGATGTACGTCTGCAGGGTGGTGGCCGCGCTGCGCGGCACTGCCTGGCCCCAGATCTCCTCCATCAGCGTCGACACGGTCACCATGCGGTCGGCGTTCAGCGCCAGCAGTGCGAGTACCTGGCGCGGTTTGCCCGCGGTCGGGACCACGCAGGCGCCGCGCTCGTGGGCCGCGAGCGGCCCCAGCAGTGTGATGTCCACTTCCAGCTCTCCCCCTTCGTCGTCCCCGGCAGCGCGGGGCTTAGCGGAGCATGCCCGGAGAGTCGCATTACCGGAGGTCGCGGGCCCAGTGAGCGGCACACGAGGGCGGGCGTGAATTTTTCATGCCGGAGAGGTGAGCCCGGCACTGTCCGCACCCGGGGGGCCTCCGCAGAATCCTTCCCCAACGGCTCCACGGCGACGGCCGCACACCGCATCCCGGATCGGCCCCGTGGCCACCGCCCCACGGCTCGCGCACGATCTGCACGGGCACCACCGCACAGCCACCGTACGTCCGGCGCGCCCGGCTCACGTGGCGCGCCCGGCGCATCCGTCTCATTCGACACAGGGGGATCCACCGATGAGCTCTACGGCCGGCTACACCTCGCAGGACTGGCGTTTCGCGGTACTGGCCGCGCGCAGCGGACTGGAAGCGGAGCTGGGCGCGCGGTTCGGCGCCGACCCGGTGGCGGTACTGGCCGAGTTCGGCCTGGCGGAGCACGCCCCGGCGGAGCTGCCGGCGCTCTGCGCGGGCCTGGTGATCGAGGACCTGGACCGGCCGGCACCGGCCGGCGCGCTGTCCGCCAGCAACGTCTGCATCACCGGCAACTTCTCCGAGTACACCGAGTACACCGAGTACAGCGAGTTTGCCGAGTACGCCGAGTTCACCGCGGACCACGGGGACGGCACCCCGCTCACCGCCGCGCTCGCCACCGCCGGGCCGGTCGCATGTTGACGGCCGCCGACGGGCCCCGGGTCGGCTTCAAGCGCCACCTGCGGACCGACATCGTCGCCGGCGAGGCCGTCTACCTCCGCTCCGAGCAGGGCGTGACGGCGCTGCGCAGCCCGCACATGGCCGAGCTGGCCCGGCTGCTCGACGGCACCCGCACCCTGCCCGACCTGCTGCGCGAGGCGTCCGCCGCGATGCCGGCGCTGGAGGCCGGCCGGGTCATCGGCCGGCTCGCCCGGTCGGGTCTGGTCGGCTACCGCGACCCGGCCGCCGAGGAGACCTGCGACGCGGCCGCCCTGGCCTACTGGGACCTGCTGGGCCTGCACGGCGACACCGCAGGCCGCGGGGTGGCCGGCACCCCCGTGGCCCTGCTGGCCCTGGGCCGGGCCGACCTCGGTGCGGCCCGCGCCGCCTGCCTCGCCTCCGGCCTGACCCTCGTCGCCCCCGGTGCCGAACAGTGCGCCGGTCTCTCCCTCGTACTGTGCGACGACTACCTGCACCCGGGCCTGCGCGGCATCGACGCCGCCCACCGGCTGGCCGGCCGCCCCTGGCTGCTGGCCAAACCGTGCGGCCCGAACCCGTGGGTGGGCCCGGTCTTCGGCGCCCCCGACGGCCCGTGCTGGTCGTGTCTGGCGCACCGATTGCGCGGCCATCGCGCCGCCGAGGCCCCCGTGCAGCGGGCGCTCGGCTGCGCGGGACCGGTCGCCGTCCCCGAGGCGTCGCTGGCGGCGGGCCGGGCGATGGCCCTGCACACCGCCACGCTGGAGGCCGCGAAGTGGCTGGCCGGGGTGCGGACCGACGGCCAGCACGCGGTGTGCGCGCTGGACACCCTGACCCTGCGCACCGACCACCACCAGGTCACCCGCCGCCCGCAGTGCCCCGACTGCGGCGACCCGGGGCTGCTCGGCGCCCGGCTGCGGCGCCCGCTCGCCCTCACCTCCCGCCCCAAGGTGGACGGCGGCGGCAACCACCGCGCGCTGCGCCCCGAGGAGGTGCTCGACCGCCACCGCCACCTCATCGGCCCGGTGACCGGCATCGTCGCCGAGAACCGGCCCGACGAGCGCACCCCCGACGGCATCAACTGCTATGTCTCCGGGCACAATCTGGCGCTCACCGGCCGCAGCCTCGCCGGGGTCCGCAGCTCGCTGCGCAGCCGGAGCGGCGGCAAGGGCGTGACCCGCGTCGAGGCCGAGGTCAGCGCGTTGTGCGAGGCGGTCGAGCGGTACAGCGGCACCCGCCAGGGCGACGAGCCGACCGTCCGCGACACCCTGACCGGCCTCGGCGCGGCCGCGCTGCACCCCAACGACTGCCAGCTCTTCGACGCCCGCCAGTTCCGGGACCGTACGCGGTGGAACGCCCGGCACTCCGCCTTCCAGCAGGTCTGCCCGCCCTTCGATCCGGACCGCCCCACGGAGTGGACGCCGGTCTGGTCGGTCACCGGTCGCACCCACCGCCTGCTGCCGACCTCGATGCTCTACTACTCCCCGCACTGCGTCGACGCTCCCCCCGATCTGCCCTGGGCCGACTCCAACGGCAACGCGGCGGGCGCCAGCCTGGAGGACGCGGTCGTCCAGGGCTTCCTGGAGCTGGTCGAACGCGACGCGGTGGCCCTGTGGTGGTACAACCGCACCCGTCAACCGGCGGTCGGCCTCGGCGCGTTCGACGAGCCCTGGATCAGCGCACTGACCGAGGTCTACGGCCGGCTGCACCGCCGCGTCTGGGTCCTGGACCTCACCTCCGACCTCGGCATCCCCGTCATGGCCGCGCTGTCCCGGCGCACCGACGGCCCGGCCGAGGAGATCGCGTTCGGTTTCGGTGCGCATTTCGACCCACGGCTGGCGCTGCGCCGGGCGCTGACCGAGATGGGCCAGCTGCTGCCCACGGTCGTGGACGCCCCCGTACCCGGCAGCACCCCGTCGGCGACCGAACGCGAGCTGCGCGCCTGGTGGTCCGGTGCCACCACCGCCGGCCAGCCCTACCTGCTGCCGGACCCGGCACAGACCCCGCGCACCCCCGGCGGGTACGGCTACACCCCGCGCCCGGACCTGCGCGACGACCTCGACGCGATCGAGGACCTGGTCCGCGCGCACGGCATGGAGCTGCTGGTCCTCGACCAGACCCGGCCCGACATCGGCCTCCCGGTGGTGAAGGTGCTGGTGCCCGGGTTGCGGCACTTCTGGGCCAGGTTCGCCCCGGGCCGGCTCTTCGACGTCCCGGCGGCACTGGGCCGGACCGACCGCCCCACCGCCTACGCGCGGTTGAACCCGGTCCCGATGTTCATCTAGCCGCGAGGTTCGGGGGGAACGCCGCCACACCGCCACACCGCCGCACCGCCACGCCCTGCGATCGGCGCTCGGGGGCAACCGAGATGGGGCACTCCGAACACATATCTGACGAACCGACATCCTCTCGTACGCCTTCAGGAGATAGATTCAGGCGACCACTCCGCCGCAGGCCGTGAAGGGGGATCCGAGGGTGGCCCGTTTACGCATGCCGACGCCCTTCGCCGGAGACGAGGACCAGGACGGGGAACCGGCCGGCGCGACCCCCGGCCGGCCGGGCCAGCGGCTGCCCGAGCGGCACATCCCGCCACCCCGCCTGGCCCGGGCCGTCACCGTCACCGTGCTGGTCGGCTACGGCGCGGTGACCCTGCTGAACGTGCTGCGCGGCCATCCCCGGCCCGGGGAGACGCTGGCCTGCCTCGCCTCGGTCGCCGCCGTCTTCACCGTTCAGTTCGTGCACTCCGCCCCGGCCTCCCGCCACTGGCCGCCCCGCCGCAAGGCGTTCACCCTGGGCCTCCAGGCGCTGTTGACCTACCTCCCCTTCCTCTGGTTCGGGATCAACTGGGGCAGTATGGCCGGACCGTTGGCAGGATCGATTCTGCTCATGTTGCCGGGGCTCCTGGGCTGGTTGCTGTACGCCCTGGTCTGCGTCAGCATGCTGACCTACTCGCTCACCCTGGGCCTGTCCGTCCTGGACGTCTGCTACTTCACCATCGCCAGCGTGCTGACGGGTCTGGTCATCTTCGGGCTGTCCCGCCTCACCGACCTCGTCCAGGAAGTGCACGCGGCCCGCAGCGAACTCGCGCACCTGGCCGTCGCCAACGAACGGCTGCGCTTCGCCCGCGACCTGCACGACCTCCTCGGCTACAGCCTCTCCGCGATCACGCTCAAGAGCGAACTGACCCACCGCCTGGTACTGGTCCGCCCCGCCCAGGCCCGCGAGGAGATCACCTCGATCCTGGAGATCTCCCGCCAGGCACTGTCGGACGTCCGCGTCGTCGCCAGCGGCTACCGCGAGATGTCCCTGGAGGCCGAAGTCGCCTCCGCGGAGTCGATGCTGGCCGCGGCGGGCATCGAGGCGGAGGTCTCGGTCGGCGGCGGCCGGCTGCACCCGGTCGTCGGCACGGTCCTGGCCACCGCCCTGCGCGAGGGCGTCACCAACATCCTCCGGCACAGCAAGGTCCAGCACTGCTGGATCACGGTGGCCTACGAGGACGACGACGCGGACCCGGCGGACACCCCGGACGTGGCCGGAACGGTCCGGTTGACGCTGGTCAACGACGGTGTCCCGGAACGGCTTTCGTCCCGCGAGGAGCTCAACGACGGCAGCGGGCTGGGCAACCTGTCCACCCGTCTCACCGAGATCGGCGGCCGCCTGGCCGCCGGCCCCGTGGACGGCGGCCGCTTCCGACTCGTCGCCACGGCCCCGCAGACGCCGCTGCGACGGCCGGATGCCGCGCACCCAGGAAAGGAAACCTCCCCGCACAATGAACAGCACCACGGACAGCAGCCCGGAGATCGGTCCGGAGCGGAATCCGGACACCTGGACGGACAGGGGGAATCGCAGCGATGTTAGAACTCAAGGTTCTGCTCGCGGAAGACGTTCACATGATCCGCGGCGCCCTCGTGGCTCTGCTCGAACTGGAGCCTGACCTCTCGGTCGTGGCCGCCGTCGACCGCGGGGACGCCATCCTCCCCGCCGCGCTGGAACACCGGCCCGACGTCGCCGTCATCGACATCGACCTGCCCGGCATCAGCGGCCTCACCGCCGCCGCCCAGCTCCACGAGGAACTGCCCGGCTGCCACACCCTGATCCTCACCAGCCTCGGCCGACCCGGCACCCTGCGCCGGGCGCTGACCGCGCGGGTCTCCGGCTTCCTCCTCAAGGACGCCCCGCCCGACCAGCTCGCCGAGGCGGTCCGCGGGGTCGCCGCCGGCCGCCGGGTGATCGATCCGCAACTCGCCCTGACCGCCTGGGACTCCCAGGAGAGCCCGCTCTCGCCGCGCGAGCTGGAGGTACTGCGGCTGGCCGCCCAGGGCGCCGACGCCGCCGAGATCGCGGGCCTGCTGTACCTCTCGAAGGGCACGGTCCGCAACTATCTGACGGCCATCGTCAGCAAGCTCAACGCCCGCAACCGGATCGACGCCATGCGGATCGCCGAGGACGCCGGCTGGATCCCCTGAGCCGCGCGGCCGGCCGGTCGGCGGATCAGCCGACCCCGCCCCCGGACTCCCGGGGCCCCGGTGCCGACACGCTGGAGACCAGCCGCGTCTCGGTGGTGCGGACTCCGGCCAGCCCCGGCAGCCACGGCTCGTGGGCGAGGTAGGTGGCGCCGTCCATCGCGGTCCGCGCCACCTCCCGATCGGTCCACCAGATCGCCTCCAGGTACCGCTCCGGCGAGACCGTGGAGCGCAGCAGCTCCACGCCGCGGATCCCCTCGACGCCGGTCAGCGCGTCCGCCCGGACCGCCAACCGCTGTTCGAACTCCTCCGGGTCGTCCACCTCGTAGTCGACCAGCACCACCACACCGTGCCCCGCCCCGCCCGCCGCCCGGCCGGCACCGCGCCGCAGCACCGCGGCCATCTTGTCGCCCTGGGTCTCCACCAGGGCGCCCAGCCGCCGCACCTGGTCCAGGAACTCCTCGTTCCGGGTCACCTTGACGAAGGCGTCGTCGTCCTCCCAGGAGTTGAGGTGCACATAGCTGCGCGGGCTGCCGGTGTGCCGGACGAGGGTCGAGGCCACGAAGCCCGCGCGGGCGCCGAGGAACTCCGCATGGCCGCGGAAGCAGCGTTCGAAGCGGTCCGTGTTCCCTTTGACGGAGAAGCGGTTGACCACCGTCAACGCCCCGTTCGGATCGTGGGCGAAGCCAGGCATCGGGCAGCCTCCCTCTGCAATTCGGGTATCCCACTCTGCCAGCGCACTCTCGATTCCCGCTTGAGTCCGGCTCTCCCGCAACCCGCGCCCTGCGCTCCCGGATTGCGCCCGTGCGCTCCCGTGTGCCACGCCGCGGCCGGGCATCCTGCCGATGCCCACCGTCCCCCCGGTCCGGGAGGTGTCCCCCGTGCACACACCGCCGCTGGTCGGCTGGCTGCTGGTACTGCTGTGTGCCGCCACCGGCGGCTACTGCCTGACCCGTGCCCGCACCGGCCCCCCGGCACAACGCGTGACGGCCCGCGGCGAGGCCCTGATGGCCCTGGGCATGGCGGTGATGGCGCTGCCGGCGTCCGCGGTGGCGCCGCCCGCGTGGGCGCCCTGGGCGTACACCGCGGTGTTCGGCGCGGCCGCGCTGTGGGGGCTGGTGCGGCGCCATCTGCACCACGCGGTGGGCGCGCTGGCGATGGTCTACATGGCGCTCGCCATGGTCGGCATGCCGGGGATGCACGACGGACACGGCATGCCGGGGGGCGGGCACCCGACGGCCGCGATGACCGGGATGACGGGCATGGCGGAGACGGCCGGGGGGCTGCACACCGCCCCGGCCGGCGTCCCGCTGCTGACCGGCCTGCTGCTCGCCTACTACACGGTCTACGTGCTCGCCGCCGGGATCCGGCTGGCCCCGGCGGGCACCGCGGCCGGCGGGTCCCGCACCGCGGGCGCCGGGCCGCCCACGGTCCTGCGGGCCTGCCAGGTGGCCATGGGGCTGGGCATGCTCGCCATGCTGCTGGCGCTCTGAGGGCCGGCCGCCGGCACGGGCCCCCCGTCCCGCGCGCCACACCCGTCCGCGGCGTGGTGTACGTCACTTCCGCCGCGGGACCGTACCAACCGGTAGCCGGCCGCTCATAGGCTGACGCCATGATGGTCCCCCTCACGCTGATGATCCTCGGCGTGCTGGCCGCGGCAACGGCGCCGCGCCTGATGGCCCGTTCGGACTGGCTCGACCGTGAGCCGGTCCTGGCCCTGTGGGTGTGGCAGTGCGTGGTGGCCGGTGTCCTGCTGTGCTGTGCGCTGGCCATGTCGCTGAGCGCGGCCGCCGCATGGGACGCGATCCGCAGCCCGGTGTTCGGCTTCGCCCCGCGGGTGGTCGTCGAGGCGTACGCGCTCAACACGTACGGGCCGTGGGCCGGTGTGCTGGCGCTGCTGCTCGCCGGTGGCGGCGCATGGACGGTGGTGGCGCTGACCCGCGAGGTGCGGGCGGCGCGGGCCCGCCGCCGGCGGCGCCGGACCGAACTGCGGCGCCGCTCGCCGCTGCTGCCCGGCGAGGACCCGCGCGGCGGCCGCCTGGTGGTCCTGGAGGGCGACCGGCCGGGGGCCTTCTGGCTCCACCACCCCTCGCCCCAACTGGTCATCACCACCGCGGCGTTGCAGCGCCTGAAGGGCCATCAGGTCGATGCGCTGATCGCCCATGAGCAGGGCCACCTCCGGGCCCGCCACGACGTCCTGCTGCACTGCGCGGCGGCGCTGGCCGGCGGCTTCCCGCAGGTCCCGGTCTTCGCCGCGTTCCGCGACCAGGTGCACCGCCTGGTCGAGATGGCCGCCGACGACGTCGCCTCGCGCCGCTTCGGCCGGCTGACCATCGCCCTGGCGCTGGTCGAACTCAACGAGGACCGCGGGGTGTTCGGGCCCTGCCCGCCCCAGCTCGCCCAGGTCCCGCAGCGGGTCGACCGGCTGCTGGCCCCGGCCGCCCGGTTCACCCCCGGCCGCCGGCTGCGGATGACCGCCTACGCCCTGCTGCTCCCCGCCGTCCCGCTCCTGGTCGCGTTCGGGCCCGGACTCTGCGCACTCCCCTGACCGGCCGCCCGGACAGCCGCCACCATGGTCACCATGACGACCACCAACGGCGCATCCGGCACTACGGCCGGCGGCGGGATCGACGGCGTGCTGTTCGACTTCTCCGGGACACTGCTGCGCATCGAGCCGACCGCATCCTGGCTCCGCGCGTCCCTCGCCGCCTTCCACGCCGCCCCCGGCACCGCGCCCTGCCCCCTCACCGAGGCCGAGATCGCCCGGCTGGCCACCGCCCTGGAGCGGGCCGGCGCCCTCCCCGGCGGCGCCACACCGGCCACGGTCCCCGACGCGTTGACCGACCTCTGGGACGTCCGGGACCGCGACGCCCACCACCACCGCGCCCTCTACACCGGCCTCGCCCGCCAAGTCCCCCTCCCGTACCCGGAGTTGTACGACCCGCCGGGCGCCGACCGGTCCCTCTACGACGTCCTCTACGAGCGCCACCGGACCCCGGACGCCTGGGTGCCCTACCCCGACGCCGCCGAGGTGCTGACCGCCCTCCACCACCGCGGTATCCGTGTCGGCGTCCTCAGCAACATCGGCTGGGACCTCCGCCCGGTCCTGCGCGCCCACGGCCTCGACCACCACCTCAGCGCCTGCGTCCTCTCCTTCGAGCACGCCCTGCAGAAGCCCGATCCACGGCTCTTCTCGCTCGCCTGCCGGGAGTTGGGGGTGGCACCGCCGCGGGTCCTGATGGTCGGCGACGACCGCACCGCCGACGGCGGCGCCACCGCCGTCGGCTGCGCCTACTTCCCGGTCGACCACCTCCCCGTCCACCGCCGCCCCGGCGGCCTGCGCCCGGTCCTGGACCTGGTCGACTGACCGACCGGGCCAGGGAACGCCGGGCCCCGGAACGCCGAGGCACGGGGAACGGGGATCGAGGAACGCGGAAACGCAGCCGCGGGGCCGCGCCGTCCGGAAGGGGTGGCGCGGCACGGCACGGTATGTGATCGTCGGGGAGCCCGCTGCTCTGCCGCGCCGCGCCGACCCGCGGCGCTCCTTCCGACCAGGAGGCCGACCCCGTGCCCACCCCGTACCTCGAAGCGCTGTTCTCGCTCACCGGCCGCCGGGCCCTGGTGACCGGGGGCAGTTCCGGGATCGGGCAGGCGATCGCCGAGGCGCTGGGCCGCGCCGGGGCCGCCGTCGTCCTGATGGCGCGCCGCCCGGACCCGTTGCGGGCCGCCGCCGAGGAGTTGCGGGCGGCGGGCTGCACGGCGGACTGGGTCGCCGCCGACCTGGGCGACCGGGCGGCGGTCCGGGCGGGCGCCGACGAGGTGGCGCACCGGTTCGGCGAGCCGGACATCCTCGTCAACGCCGCCGGGGTCAACCCCCGTCCGCCCATGGACGAGTTGAGCACCGAGGAGTGGGACCGCACGATGGCGGTCAATCTGGACGCCCCGTTCCTCCTGGGCCGGCGCTTCGGGCCCGGCATGGCGGAGCGGGGCTGGGGGCGGATCCTCCACATCGCGTCCCAGCAGTCGGTCCGGGCGTTCGGCAACAGCGGCGCCTACGGGGTGTCCAAGGCAGGACTGGCGGCCCTGACCCGCTCCCAGGCCGAGGCGTGGTCCCGGCACGGCGTGTGCGTCAACGCCCTCGCCCCGGGCTTCGTCCGCACCCCGCTGAACGCGGCGGTCTTCGCCGACCCGGTGCGCACCGAGGCGATGGCGCGCCGGACGATGGCCGGCCGCAACGGCGAGCTGGCCGACTTCGCGGGCGCCGCGGTGTTCCTGGCCGGCCCCGGGGCGGCGTACGTCACCGGCCAGACGGTGTTCGTGGACGGCGGCTTCTCGGTGACGTGAGGCCCGCCCGCCGTGCCCTAACTCCCCGCCTCCACCATGGAGTCGAGGATCCCGCCGACCGCCTCCTCGCCGATGCCCGGGTGCAGGAACGCCAGCCGGGCGACGGTCTCGCCCTCCCACACGCTGGGGGTCACGAAGGCCGTCCCGGACGCCAGCAGCCGCTTGGACCAGGCGTAGTAGTCCTCCGGCCGCCAGCCGGTGCGGCGCACCAGGACCACGGTCAGCTCCGGCTCGCGCAGCAGTTCCAGGCCGTCGGTCGCCCGCACCCGGTCGGCGGTCCAGCGGGCGATCCCGGCGCCCCGGGCGACGGCGTCGCGGTAGGCGTCGGTGCCGTGGACGGCCAGCGAGAACCACAGCGGCAGGCCGCGCGGGCGGCGGGTGAGGTGGTAGGCGTAGTCGCTGGGGTTCCACTCGCCCGGGGTGTCGCCGTCTGCGCCGTGGATGGCGTCGAGGTACGAGGCGTCCTGGGTGTGCACCGCGCGGGCCAGGTGCGGTGCGCGGTAGAGCAGCGCACCGCAGTCGAAGGGCGTTTCCAGACCGCCGGCCTGGCCGGCACCCTGGCCCCGGCCGCCACCACATGGCTCTTCACCAGCGCCGGCAACTCCTGGACCCCGGTCGCCCTCGCCTTCGCCGGCATGGCCCTGCTCAGCGCGGTCTGCCTGGTGGCCCAGGGACGGCGCGAATCCCGCGGGGCGTCCGGCTGACGCCGCCGGGCACCGCGGGTCGGCACGCAAGCCCCGGGCGCGCCCGGCCGAGGCAGGCCCCGGCCTGGCATACCGCCCCGCGGCGTCCGCCGCACCCCGCCCCGGCCGCCGCGAACCGCTGCCGGACCCGCTCCGTCAGCGCGGCGTGCCGGGGCCGCCGGCCGCGGTCCCACCGACCGTCGGCAGATACCGCGGCGCCCGCCAGGCGTGCAGGCGGTGTTCCACGGCGGCCCCCAGCGACAGGAGCGCGTCGTCCTGCCGGTTGCCGGCCATCAGGAGCAGTCCCACGGGCAGCTCGTCCACGAATCCGGCCGGCACCGACAACGACGGGTACCCGGCCACGGCCGCGGGAGTCGAGGACGGGACGACGTCGTTGTCGCCCCGTGCGCAGTCGGTCGTCCAGGCGGGCGGGTTCGTCGGCGCCGCGATGGCGTCCAGCCGGTGCGCGGCCATGGTCTCGTCGAGGGAGCGCCGGGCGAGATCCGACAACTCCGCCCGCGCGGCCCGGTACTTCGGATCGCTGGTGGACGGCGCGGCGAGGGCCCGCTCGAAGAGTTCCTGGCCGGCGAAGCAGGACCGTTCCGCCGGGTGGGTGCGGTTGAAGGCGATCAGCTCGGCGAGGTTCCGCGGCCCGTTGCGGGTGGCGAGGTAGGCGTCGATGTCCCGGTGGAACTCGCTCAGCAGCACCGGGAATTCGAGTTCGGCCAGGCGCTCCTGGTACGGGGGCGTCACCTCGACGACCTCGGCGCCCGCGGTACGCAGCCGCTCCGCGGTCCGGGTCAGCACGGCATCGACCTCCGGCCCGAGCGAGGGCAGCCGCCACAGGCCGATCCGTTTGCCACGCAGGCCACCGGAGCGCGTCAGCCCGTCCGGGAGGCCGGCGGTACCGCCGGGGCGCGCGGTGTCACGCCCGCTGAGCACCTCGAAGGTCAGCGCGGCGTCGATCACGTTGCGCGCCATGGGCCCCGCGGTGTCCTGCTCGGCGGAGATCGGCACCACACCGGCCTGGCTGACGAGGCCGAGACTGGGCTTGTGGCCGACCACCCCGTTCATCCCGGCCGGGCACACGATGGAGCCGTCGGTCTCGGTGCCGATCGCCACCTGCGCCAGCGACGCGGCGAGCGCGGCGGCCGAACCCGCGGAGGACCCGCACGGATTCCGGTCCAGTACGTAGGGGTTGTGGGTCTGCCCGCCGACCGCCGACCACCCCGAAGTCGGCCTCTCCGCACGGAAGTTCGCCCACTCGGACAGATTGGTCTTGCCGAGGATCACCGCCCCCGCGTCGCGCAGCCGGGTCACCACGGCGGCGTCGCGGCCCGGCGGGCTGCCGGCCAGCGCCAGCGACCCGGCCGTGGTGGGCAGATCGCGGGTTTCGATGTTGTCCTTGAGCAGGACGGGGATGCCGTCGAGCGGGCCGAGGGGGTCGCCGCGCCGGTGCCGGGCATCGCTGGCGGCCGCCTGGCGCAGGGCCGTCGGGTCGGTGCGCAACACGGCACGGATCGTGGGGTCGATGGCCTTGATCCGCCGCAGGTAGGCGGTGGTCAGCGCCGTCGAGGTCAGGGAACCGCGCGCCATCCGCGCCTGGAGTTCCGGAATGGTCACGGTGTCGAGGTCCACGCCGATACCGCCTTCGCGATCGTCGTAACGGCCGGCTTCGGGTGCCGGCGCCGCCGACCCGCCACCCGACGGCGCGGCTCCGCCGCTGCGGTACCCGGCGGCTTCGGCGTCGCCCGCACCCGAAGCCGGCGCGCCCGCGCACAGCGACCCCACCACCAGGGCACCGATCACCGTGGCGATACTCCGCTTCCTCCTGCTCCTCATGAAGCCCAGCGGACTACACCCCGACGCCCCTGCACAAGAGCCATTCGCGCCGCGTCCGATGGCGGGGCCCAGGCCCGCCGGGCCCCTCGGATCGCCGCCCCACGGCGGGGAACCGTGAACGTCGCCAGCATCCGACCGTCCAGACCGCCCGCGTACCGTCCCGACCGCCCGCGTACCGGCGCGGCCACGAGCCGACCCTCGCCCCGTACGAAACGGGCCCATCACAGCACGCCGGAGCCGCCTGCCCCCCTGCCATCTGCCACGGGCGCATGGCGCCGCCCCACCTCCCCCTCCACACCCTTCGCCCCCTTGCGGGAGACCGCGGTCTGGGCCATACCGGGCAGGAAGTCGGTGAACAGTTCGTGCACCTCGTGCACCAGGGGCCGCAGCACCCGGAAGCGGGCCAGCGACACCCCGCGCGCCGTCAGCCGGGCACCGCGCCCGGCCAGCCGGCGGCTGCGCTCACGCCCCTTCGAACGGTCGAAGACCCAGTACAGCACCAGCCCCATCTGGGACAGCCACATCAGCTCGGGCAGCGTCTCGGCGAGTTCGGCCGGCACCTTCGCCTTCGACCCCGCCAGCACTTCGCGGTGCACGTCGATGGCCGCCTCGCGGGCGTGCTCGGACTCGGCCGAGAAGGGGCTGAGCGGGCTCTCCGGGTCCGCGGCGTTCTTGAAGAACTGGGCCGCGAACTCGTGGTACGGCGCGGCAATGTCCAGCCACACCCGCAGCACCCCGGCCAGCCGCTCCTCCAGGTCCGTCTCCCGGTCCAGTACGTCGCGGACCGCCGCCCGGTGCTCGGCGGCGATCCGGTCGTAGAAGCCCTGGATCAGGTGCTCCTTGCTCGCGAAGTAGTAGTACGCGTTCCCGACGGAGACCCCGGCCTCCTTGGCGATGGCCCGCATCGTGGTCTTGTCGTAGCCCCGCTCCTGGAACAGCCGCATCGCCGTCTCCAGGATCAGCGTGCGGGTCTGCTCGCTCTTGGCCGATCGGGGCTGGTTCTCTGCTGGCACGGTCAGAGCCTAATCGCGCACCCCGCGGCCGCCGCGGCAGCCCTGCGGAGCCCAAGGACGGCGCCCGCGGCGCCCCCGCCCACCGCACCGGCGCACCAGGGACCGCGCCCCACCACGGCTCACGCCCCGATCGGACCGCCGACATCGCCGCCCGGCCGGCCGGCCAGCAGCCTCACCCGTTCCTCCGTCCGCGATCCCGGCTCCGGCGTGTACACCACCAGCAGCTGATCCGGCTCCCCCGGCACCGCCAACGTCTCGTACGGCATGTCGAGTTCGCCGACCACCGGGTGCATCAGACGCTTCGCGCCGTACCCCTTCTCCTTCACCTGATGGTCCGCCCACAATCGACGGAAGTCCTCACTTCCCCGCGACAACTCACTCACCAGCACGGCCAGTTGAGGGTCCTTCGGGTGGTTGCCCGCGTACAGCCGCAGATGGGCGACCGTCTCCGCGGCCACCGCCGGCCAGTCCAGGTACAGCTCACGGGCCTGCGGGACGAGGAACACCTGCCGCGGCATGTTGCGGTCCTCGGGCGCCATCCGCGAGAAGCCGACGACGGCGTCACCCAGACCGTTCCACGCGAGTACGTCCATCCGGCGGCCGAGTACGAACGCCGGGGCCTTGTCGATGGTGTCCAGGAGGAGCCGCAGGCCGGGGCGGACCTCCTGGGCCGCGGGACCGCCGGCGGAAGCACGGCGGGCCGCGGACGCGCGCCGCACGGCGGGCCTGGCCACCCGCCGCAGGTATTCCTGCTCGGTGCCGTCGAGGCGCAGCACCCGCCCGATGGCGTCGAGGACGGCGTCCGAGACCGAGGGGCCGCGGCCCTGTTCGAGGCGGATGTAGTAGTCGACGCTGACGCCCGCGAGCTGGGCGACCTCCTCGCGGCGCAGACCCGGCACCCGCCGCCTGCCGTGGCCCGGAAACCCGACCTCCTCGGGCTGGATGCGAGCGCGCCGGGAGCGCAGGAAGTCGCCGAGTTCCCGGCCGGTGGCTATGTCCATGCCGGCGATCCTAGGCCGTGTCCCCGCCGATCCTGGTACTGCCAGACCCAGGAAAACGGCCACCCTGGGTAAGCGCGGCGCCCGGCAGCAAGGTGGGTGCAGTCACCGGGAAACACCCGGCAACGACCCCACCGAACCAGGAGTTCCCATGACGTACGACACCCTCACCGGCCGCACCGCCGTCATCACCGGAGCCGCCAGCGGCATGGGCGCGGCCACCGCCAGGTCGCTCGCCGCGCACGGGGTGCGGGTGGCGCTGCTCGCCCGCCGCGCCGAACGGCTGACCGAGCTGGCCACCACGATCGAGGCGGCCGGCGGACAGGCGCTCGCGGTCGCCACCGACGTCACCGACGCGGCCTCCGTGACGGCGGCGGTGGAACAGGTGCACGCCGCGTACGGCGAGGTCGACCTCGTGGTCAACGCGGCCGGCGTGATGCTGCCGAACCCCGTCACCGAGGGCCGCGCCGACGAGTGGCAGCGCATGCTCGACACGAACGTGACCGGCGCACTGCACGTCATCCGCGCCTTCACCCCGGACCTGATCGCGGCGGCCGCGGCGGGCCGGACCGCGGACCTGGTGAACATCTCCTCCATCGGCGCCCACATCGCGTTCCCCCACTACGCGGTGTACGGCGCGACAAAGGCCGCCCTGACGTACCTCTCGCAGTCCCTGCGCACCGAACTGGGCCCGCGCGACGTCCGCGTCACCAACATCGAACCCGGCCTCACGGACACGGAACTGGGCGGCCACATCGACAACCCGGAGCTGTCCGGCCAACTGGACGGCATGTTCGACGCACTGATCGGCCTCTCCGCGGACGACATCGCAGACCTGATCGCCTACACCACAAGCCGCGCCCGCCACGTCAACCTGCGCCAGGCGATCGTGCTGCCGACACGACAGGCGTGACACCAACGGACGATGGCTGGATGACGGCGCGGAGGGCGGACAGGGCGGCCTGGCGTTGCCGACCGGCTTCCCGCCGAGTAGGGGTGCGGCGGAGGCGGTGGCCACGAGCGCGCTCACGCTTCCGATGCGTTTCAGCAAGCGCTGGATGATCGACCGGACCATCGAGGAGCTGGAGCGGTTCCTGGTTCCTGCCTGGCAGACCAAGGAACGTCCTTGGCTGGACGGGGAGTTGATTTTCGTTCTCGACGCGGATTGTCAGACCTGTCTGGCAGGCTTCGTTCTCACCTACAGCGGTGCCGATGGCCTGCGGGTGACGTCCCCTGGCGTTTCCGTGGACGCTGGCGTCACGGCCGGTATGGGGGCAACAGCCTCAGAGGACGGATTCGTCAGGAATGAGGGCAGCGGCGGTGAGCAGCACCAGGAGACGTCCGCAGTGGGCACCGAGCCGAGTGCCGGTGGTCGATCCGTTACCGGCAGGGGGAGCATGGTGGCGGAGACGCCCGTAGGCGAGTGCGGGCCGCCGTCCGTCGACCTGGTCTCCATGCCGTGGCTGCCGGTGCAACGCACGGACGGAACGGTCACGGAGGTCTCCCTGCTCGGGTTGTTTGAACTGGCGGCGCCTCTGCGCCGGTTGGTGGGTGACGTACCTACCCAGGAGATGGCCCTGCTGCGAATGCTCCTCGCGATCGTTTACGACACGTTGGACGGTCCTGCGGAGGTGGAGGACTGGGAGGATCTGTGGCTGTCGGACGACCCGTTCTCCGCGGTGCCCGGATATCTCGAACGTCACCGGGAGCGTTTCGACCTGTTCCATCCCGAGCGCCCGTTCTACCAGGTCGCCGACCTGCGTACCGCGAAGGGTGAGGTCGCGCCGCTGAGCCGGATCGTGGCGGACGTGCCCGTCGGCGAGCCCTTCTTCGCCATGCGACGCCCCGGAGTCGATGCGCTGTCCTGCGCCGAAGCCGCTCGGTGGCTCGTGCACGCCCACGCCTACGACACCTCCGGGATCAAGTCCGCCATGGTGGATGACGAACGAGGGAGATCGGGAAAGGCCTACCCCTTGGGTGTGGGAACCCTCGACAACCTGAGGGGAGTCTTCGCCGAAGGCGACACCCTCCAGAAAACCCTGCTGCTCAGCCTCATCGCCTTGGAGGAGGCACAGGCCGGGGCAGATGACACCGCTGGCGAGGACGTGCCCGTCTGGCGGCGGACCGCCCCACCAGGTCCGAGCGAACGTAAGGGCTCTCCCGGGAAGGCAGACCCCGCGGGACTGCGGGACTTGTACACCTGGCAGTCACGGCGAACACCGGGGCGTGGGGCGCCGGCTGCGGTCCTGCGTTCCGGGATCGCCAGATGGTTCACGCAGGTGATCACGGCGAGTGAGATCGACCCGGGCATGCTGGTCCGGCTGCGTCTGCTCGGTGCGGTCTACGGCACCCAGCAATCCGTCATCGACGAGATCGTGGACGACTCCGTCGTCCTGCCTGTGATCACCTTGCACGAGGCGAACCCGATCTCGGGCCGGGTCGAGCACTGGTTCCGCGCCCGACTCACCACTGTCCTGGGACCGCCAACTTTGCCTCCCGGACGCAGAGTTGCCCTCCCGTCTCAATCCGACGCCGGTTCCGTATCCCATCAGCATGCCGAGAGCACTCGATGACCACAACCACGGTGCAGATCGACAACGAGAGCACGGTACGGAGCAGCGCCCTCAACGATCCGCCTTGGCACTCCCTCCCTCGTGCGGCCGCAGTGCGCACCATCAACCGGCTGCAAGGTGGGTATCGGCAGGACAAACCAGCAGCAGTGGCTGCGGTGGCACTCTTGCGCCGTGAAGCCGGGCAGGACGCTCATAAATACCACCCCGGCCACTTCACCGCAGGCGACCCACCCAACCAGGCCGTCACGGCAGCCGCCCAGTGCATGTACGGGATCGCCCACGCCGTAGTGACAGCACTGGGCTGCGCCCCCGAGCTCGGCTTCGTGCACGCAGGAAACGAACGCTCCTTCGTCCTGGATATCGCCGACCTCCACAAGACGGACATCGGCATCCCCGCCGCCTTCGACGCATCGGCCGAAGGCGCGGAAGACGTCGCCTCCCAAGCAAAGCGGCCATGAGGCGGCGCTTCGGGAATCACTAAGGGAAGTCCTATGCATGGTTCTGCCGGATCTATTCGCATCGATAGCGAAGTGCCGCTTTCTCTGGAAGTGAGCAAAATCCACTCGTTGGCCGTATGAAGCAGCAGGTCGCGGCCTGTGGTCCCCGCATCCGCGGGGGTGGTCCCTGCACGGGCGGGTCCGGGCGGCCGGCCTGTAGGTGGTCCCCGCATCCGCGGGGGTGGTCCCCATGCGCCCGAAGAGCGCGATGTCGACCGAGTGTGGTCCCCGCATCCGCGGGGTTGGTCCCGGGCCGAGGTCGCCCGACTCATGCAGGCGCGGGCGAAGGAGCTGGGCATCCCTTCTGGCGACCAACCGCACCACCGCGTGGAAGTGGAAGCAGGGCCAGGAACCGGACGCCGACGCTCAGCGCGTCCTTGCCGACCTGCTGTGCGTTCCGCACGAACGGGCCCAGACGGAAGGATGGCCGCGCCGGCTTCCCGTATGGGAGGTCACCGGGCTTACTGTTCCCTGGACAGAGGCCGCTACCGTCGAGGCACTGGCTGACCTGGTGGGGAGTGGCCGCATGGACCGTCGGGGTTTTCTCACCATCACCGGCCCCGCCCTGACGGGGCTTGCAGCGAGCTGGGCCGAGGCGCCCTCCGCCTTCGCATCCGCCCTCAACGGAGATCGCAGTACGGAGGTCGTTGGCGTAAGCACCGGCAGCGGGCGGAAACTGCGGTCCTGCAGCTGCGACCGCAGCCCGTCGAGAGAATCCCAGACGCCCTGCCCGGCCGCGATGGACCGGGCCGTGCAACCATCCACGAGCGGCACGCCCAGCCCAGCGGCCGACGGCGCTCGGCCGGATGGCAGTTGATAACGATCACCGCCGTCGTCACGGCGGGCGTAGGAGTCCGGGGACGTGCGAGTCCGGCTTGCCGCCGCGACGTTTTCTCCGCGCAGGCCAAGGTGGGAGAGGCCAGCTGCGCGGCAAGTGGGCTCCCCCATGGATCGCCTGCTCGGAGAGCTGACCAGGCGGCCCACCTCTGGGATTTTTCAGGGACTTTCAGCTCTTTCCGAGGGAGTTTCGAGGGACTTTCGGCCGCCCAAGACAGGAAGCCCCTGAAAGATCGGAAAGGGCCTCCGCCGCAGGTCGGAAGCCCTTTCCAGGGTGACCCCGGAGGCACGATCCACCCCGGCCTTTTCCATAACTCCTGGGACCGCGCCCTCAAACGCCTCGATCTTCCCGACCACAACCCGCACGACCTCCGACACAAGCGGGCCACCGTGCCCCAGAGCAACGGTGTGCCCATCCACGAGGTCTCGCGCTGGATGGGCCACAGCTCCATCAAGATCACGGTGGACCGGTACGGCCACCTCGCCCTCGACGGCAGCGAGCGCTGTCGTCAGGTCATCGAGGCCACCTTCGGGGTGCACATGCTCAACGGATTCCCAGCTCCGCGAGTACCCGGTGCTGAGTTGGTGCCGGCTTAGTCGGGAAGTAGAGGTAGCAGACACCTCCGCTACCGCTCTTGACCTGCCCCTTGTCGTCGTGCCGCTTCGTCCTCAGCCAAATGTTTTCGAACTGCCGGCGCTTGTAGACGCGGCGGACGGCGGGGTCGTCGGGGGAGGCCGGGTCGTTGGCGATGACGTCGCCGGTCTTGGTGAAGCCGATGACGGTCATCAGGTGGCCGGCGGTGCCGTAGCCGGCGCCGTCGAGTTCGGTCTTGAGGAAGGACTGGGAGGTGATGACGGGGATGCCGGCGTGGACGAGGTGTTCGACGTCGGTGAGGGAGGAGAGGCGGGTGACGATGCCCTGCAGGTCGTGGTAGGTGGCGGCGTAGGCGGCGTTGAAGGGCCAGTTGCCGCAGCCGTTGTACTGGTAGTCGAAGGTGTAGCGGGCGGCGTGGCAGACCTGGGGGTCGGCGTAGGAGGGGTCGACCCAGGAGAGCTGCTGCGGAGTGGGGCGGCGGCCCCAGTGCTCGATGATCATCTGCGAGGAGGTGGGGCTGCACCACGCCTCTCCCCCGTTGTCGTACTGGGGGTACTGGCCCTTGTGGATCTCCTGCGAGTAGCGCGGGACGCGCAGTTCGCGCCCGACGAGGCCGGGGGGCGAAGCCGGGACCTCGAAGCGGTCGGGGAGGTCGGAGGCCATCGCGCCGACGCGCCAGACGGTGGGGGTGTCGGTGCTGCCGGGCCGGCGGTAGAGGGTGAGGCGGAGTTCGTAGGCGGCCAGCCGGAGGCCGCTCGACGGGTCGTCGACGGCGAAGGTGTCGGTGGAGACGGCGCTCCGGCCGTCCTTCTGGTCGTCGACGGAGGTGCGCCGGATGTCGGTCTCGCCGTCGCCCGCGGTCCAGCGGCCCATGACGTACCAGGGGGTGTGACCGCCGTCGGAGTACGTGCCGCGCAGTTCGACGGCGATCCAGGTGCCGGCGGGGGTGTGCGCGTTCCAGGAGGCGACGGCCTCGGTGGCCGGGACCGGGAGGCGGTGCGCCGGGCTGGTCCAGGTGGCGTATTCCCAGGTGGCCGTCTTGCCGGTGTGCGGGTCGCGGTAGTCGGTGGTGCCGGCGGGGCGGGCGAGGCCGATGCCGGGGCGGGGGCCGGACACCACGCGGGTGCCGTGGCCGGTGCCCTGGCGCCAGTCGGCGGCGGTGGTCCAGGCGTGGTAGTCCACGGGGCGCTTCGATCGGGGGGTGGCGGCGGGAGCCGGTGGGGCGGGGCGGCGGCCGGGCTCGCCGGCGGCCGCGGCCAGGGGGGCGGCGGCACCCGCCGCGGCGGCGAGCGCGGCGGCCAGGACGGTGCGCCGGGGCGCGGAGCTGGTCATATGAGGTCCCCCAGTCGGTGCGGACGGATGGCGGTGCGGACTGTGCGGGTGGGCTCAACTATCTCCGCTACCGGCGGGCTTAGGAAGGCGGTCCGACGCGCGTCGCGCCACGAATATTGGTGTGGACCACTGGCGTACGCTGGTGGGATGACACCGGTCCAGGACCCCGTACTGACCTCGCTGGCCGCCCGGCTGCACACCCTGGCTCCCTCGTGCGGCCCGGTGCGGCTGATCGCGGTGGACGGGCACGCGGGCTCCGGCAAGAGCACGTTCGCCGGACGGCTGGCCGAGGCGCTCGGCGGCGCCCCGGTGGTGCATACCGACGACCTCGCAACCCATGAGGAGCTGTTCGCCTGGAGCGACCGGTTCCAGGAGCAGGTGCTGGCGCCGCTGGCCCGGGGCGGGACGGCGCGCTACGAGGTGTACGACTGGGTGCGTCGGGAGTTCGCGGAGGTGCGGGAGTTGGCGCCGGCGCCGGTGGTGCTGGTCGAGGGCGTGGGCACCGGGCGGCGCGCACTGCGGCCGTACACCGCGTGCCTGCTCTGGATGGAACTGGCGAGCGAGCGTTCATGGGAACGGGGCCAACTCCGGGACGGGCCAGGGCTCTCCGCGTTCTGGGATGGCTGGATTCCGGCGGAGCGCGCGCACTTCGCGGCGGATCCGTCCCGACCGCACGCCGATCTCCTGGTGCACCAGGGACAGATGGGGTACGAGGTGCACGTGGGACCGGCCGACAGGACGTGACCGGGCCCGGATTTCACCCTGTGTAGCCGACCTTGGCTGACACGCCGACAGTTGCCGACCGGGACCCGCCGAGTGCTCCAACTCGGCTTGACCTAGGGGGCGTACAGGACTTACGTTCTCAATGTGCGGTTCAACGGACCGCCCGCAGACGCGAAGCCCCCGGTTGTTCCCCCGTGATCGGGGGCTTCGTTCTGTGCGAAAGTACCTTCCGCGGCGCTCGCCGCGCATCACTTCCCTCACCCAGGGTCACCACCTTCTTCGCGCCGATGCGCCCCCTCGCCCGCCCCCCGCTTCCACCTCGTGCCGCCCTCTACGGCCTGCACCGACAGCGCAGGTACGATGCGAGTCTGTGCCACCGCAGGATCCGGACCCGGGTGCGTGGCAGGGCAACTCCCGCCCGCCGCACGCCGGTTCGGCCAGGGCCTGCCAGGCCCTGGGCCCACGGCCCGGCACACGTCCGGTGGAACACCACGGGGGGACGTTTTGTGGGGGGACGGGATGGATGTCGGCGCTCAGGGTTCGCCCGCCCCGGCCGAACTCGCCTGGCTACGCGCGGTCGACGCCTACACCATGGGGGCCTACCCCCAGGCCGAGGAGGAGTTCCGGGTCGCGGTGCGCCTCGATCCGTCGATGGCCGACGCCTGGCTCGGGCTGCACGCGCTGCGCGCGGACACCGCCATGGCGCTGCTGCGGATGCACCAGCACCGGGACCGCTTCGGTGAACAGCGCGCCCGGCACCGACGCTCCCTCAACTCCTGGTACTGGCTGGGCTGGTGGGTCCAGCCCGTCCTGGAGACCGGCCGCGACCTGCTGCTGGCGCACGCCTCCCACTGGCTCGACGGCCGCCACGTCGCCGAACTGGACCAGGCGCTGGCCGGCTGCCCACCGGTGGAGACCGACCCCCAGGTGCGCTTCCTGCACGCCTGCCGCGCCTATCTCGTCAAGGACTGGGACCAACTCGTCCGGCACACCGAACCGCTGCTCGGCGATCCGGTGCTGGGCATCGAGGCGGGGCTGTTCGGCGGGATGGCGCGGGTACGGCTGGAGATGTACGGGCAGGCCGAACCGCTGCTGGCCGCGGCGCTGATGCGCTGCCGCAGCGAGCAACCGCAGCGCAAGGAGCTGCGCTACTGGCTCGCCCGCGCCTACGAGGGCACCGGCCGCAGCGCCGCCGCACTCCCCCTCTACCGCGCGGTGCACCGGGTCGACCCGACCTTCATGGACACCGCGGCCCGGCTGGCCGCCATCGCGGAGGCGGACGGCCTGGACGAGGGCACCGGCCTCGCGGCGGTCTCCGCCCAGGGCCCGGCCCAGGAGGCCGGCGCCGACCTCGACCCGCTGGCGCCGCTGGACCCGGTGGACGGCCGGGAGCTGCTGCTCGCCGACGAGCCGGCCGGGCCGGCCGCCGAGCCGCCCGGCCCGCCCGCCGGGGAAGGCGGCGCGGCCCGCATCAAGACCACCGCACCGGGACGGCGCGGCGGCGAACTCCTGCCCACCGGGCCGGCCGACCCGGTGCTGCTGGAGAAGGCGCTGGCCGAGCTGGAGCGGATGGTCGGCATGGAGCCGGTCAAACGCCACGTACGGGCGCTCTCCGCGCAGCTGCGGATGGCCCGGCTGCGCGCGAGCCAGGGCCTGCCGGTGGCGCCCCCGAAGCGGCACTTCGTCTTCTCCGGCCCCTCGGGGACCGGCAAGACCACGGTGGCCCGGATACTCGGCCGGGTCTTCTACGCGCTGGGGCTGCTGGGCGGCGACCATCTCGTGGAGGCCCAACGGGCCGATCTGGTCGGCGAGTTCCTCGGCCAGACCGCGGTCAAGGCGAACGAGCTGATCGACTCGGCGCTGGGCGGGGTGCTCTTCGTCGACGAGGCGTACAGCCTGTCCAACTCCGGCTACAGCAAGGGCGACGCATACGGCGACGAGGCGCTCCAGGTGCTGCTCAAGCGCGCCGAGGACAACCGCGACCGGCTGGTGGTCATCCTGGCCGGCTACCCCGAGGGCATGGACCGGCTGCTGGCCGCCAACCCCGGCCTGTCCTCGCGGTTCACCAGCCGCGTCGACTTCCCCAGCTACCGGCCGCTGGAACTCACCAAGATCGGCGAGGTGCTGGCCGCGGAGAACGGCGACCGCTGGGACGAGGAGGCCCGCGACGAACTGCGCAGCATCAACGGCCACGTAGTCGAGCAGGGCTGGATCGACGAACTGGGCAACGGACGCTTCCTGCGCACCCTGTACGAGAAGAGCTGCGCCTACCGCGATCTGCGGCTGTCCACCTGGCAGGGCACCCCGACCCGGGACGACCTCGCCACCCTCCGCCTGCCGGACCTGATGCAGGCCTACGGCGAGGTGCTCTCGGGCCGCGGGCCGGATCCGCAGGCACCGCCGAAGGGGCTGGACCTCTGAGGACCGTCCGCTGGATCGGGATCTGGCCCGGCCGTGAGCGCGGACCGGCCCCGGGGCCGGAAACGCGTGGGGCGCGCCGGTGGTCCGGCGCGCCCCACGGCGTCGTGGCCGTCCGGCGGTCAGCCGGCCAGCGCGGGGTCCTCGGTCGCCAGTGGCGCCTCCTCGTGCGGCCCGCCGACCCGCTCGGGCCCCTTCCGCGGCGCCGCACCGGCCTGCGGTTCCGTCCGGTGCGCGGGGTCGCGGACCTCGCCGACCAGCATCTCCAGGACGTCCTCCAACGCGACCAGGCCGAGCACCCGGCCGGTGGGGTCCGCGACCGCGGCCAGGTGGGAGGCGGCCCGGCGCATCGCCGTCAGGGCGTCGTCCAGGGGCAGTTCGGCGCGCAGCGTGGCCATCGGGTGCCAGATCCGCTGCGGCACCGCCCGGTCCCGGTCCTCCAGGTCCAGGACGTCCTTGACGTGCAGATAGCCCATGTAGGCGCCGCCCGGTGCGCATACCGGGAAGCGGGAGTAGCCGGTCCGTACGGTCAGCGCCTCCACCTGGCGGGGCGTCACCGTCGGCTCGACGGTGATCAGCCCGGCGGGGTCGAGGAGTACGTCGGTGACCGGGCGGCTGCCGAGCTCCAGGGCGTCGGAGAGCCGCTCCTGCTCGCCCGGGTCGAGCAGGCCCGCCTGGCCGGAGTCCTCGACGAGGTGGGTGAGCTGCTCACTGGTGAAGACCGCCTCGACCTCGTCCTTGGGCTCCACTCCGAAGAGCCGCAGCACACCGCCGGCCAGGGCGCCGAGCAGCGCGGTGACCGGTCGGCACAGGCGGGCGAAGGCGACCAGTCCGGGGCTGAACCACAGGGCGGTCTTCTCGGGATCGGCCATCGCGAGGTTCTTGGGGACCATCTCGCCGATGACCAGGTGGAGGAAGACCACCAGGGCGAGGGCGATGGCATAGCCCAAGGGGTGGACCAGGGCCTCGGGCAGCCGGACGGCCGCGAAGACCGGCTCCAGCAGGTGGGCGACGGTCGGTTCGGCGACCGCGCCGAGGGTCAGGGAGCAGATGGTGATGCCGAACTGGGCGGCGGCCATCATCTGCGGCAGGTTCTCCAGGCCGTGCAGGACCCGGCGGGCCCGCTTGGAGCCCATCGTGGCGAGCGGTTCGATCTGGCTGCGGCGGACCGAGACCAGGGCGAACTCGGCGCCGACGAAGAAGCCGTTGGCGAGCACGAGCAGGACCGCGAAGAGGAGCTGGGCCACGGTCATCGGGCCACCTCCGCACCGGCCACGACCCGCTCGCGGGCGGCCTCGGGGACGACGGGGGCCAGCCGGACCAGTCGTATCCGCTCGGCGCGGTGGTGTGCCACCAGCCGCACCCGCAGCCGCCAGCCGTCGAGTTCCGCGGTGTCGCCGGGCGCCGGGATCCGGCCGAGTATGTGGGCGACCAGTCCCGCGACCGTCTCGTACGGGCCCTCGGGGGCGTCCAGGCCGATCCTGCGCAGGGTGTCGACCCGGCAGCCGCCGTCGGCGTCCCACGCGGGGCGGCCGTCCTCGGGCGGCGCCTGGCCCAGTTCGGGCAGGTCCACCCGGTCGTGCTCGTCGCGGACCTCGCCGACGAGTTCCTCGATGATGTCCTCCAGGGTCACCACGCCGGCGGTGCCGCCGTACTCGTCGACGACCACGGCGATCGGCTGCTCGCTGCGCAGCCGCTCCAGCAGCGGCTGCACCGGCAGCGTCTCGGGCACCAGCAGCGGCGACACCGCGATCCGGGCCGCCGGGATGCGCAGCCGCTCCTCCGCGGGGACCGCCAGCGCGTCCTTGAGGTGCACCATGCCGACGATCTCGTCGAGCCGGGTGCGGTAGACGGGGAAGCGGGAGAGCCCGGTGGCCCGGGTGAGGTTCACGACGTCCTCCGCGGTGGCGTTCGCCTGGAGGGCGCTGACCCGCACGCGGGGCGTCATCACGTTCTCCGCGGTGAGGTCGGCGAGCGAGAGGGTGCGGACGAAGAGGTCCGCGGTGTCCTGCTCGATCGCCCCGGCCCGCGCGGAGTGCCGGGCCAGCGAGACCAGCTCGCCGGGGGTGCGGGCGGAGGCCAGTTCGTCGGTCGGTTCCACGCCGAGGGCGCGGACCAGCCGGTTGGCGACGGTGTTCAGCAGGGTGATCACCGGCCGGAAGAAGCGGGAGAACGCGTCCTGGGGGCCGGCGACGAAGCGGGCGACCTGGAGCGGCTTGGAGACCGCCCAGTTCTTGGGCACCAGTTCGCCGATGACCATCTGGACGGCGGAGGCCACCAGCATGCCGATGACCACCGCGATGCCCGGGACGGCACCCCGCGGCAGGCCCAGGGCGAGCAGCGGGCCGGACAGCAGCTCGGCCAGCGCCGGCTCGGCGAGCATGCCGACCACCAGGGAGGTGATGGTGATGCCGAGTTGGGTGCCGGAGAGCTGGAAGGAGAGTTCACGCAGTGCGGAGACCACGGTGCCGGCCCGTTGGTCGCCGTCGGCGGCGGCCCGTTCGGCGTCCGCCTTCTCGACGGTGACGAGGCCGAACTCGGCGGCCACGAAGAAGCCGTTGGCCAGGATCAGTGCGAGTGCCGCAAGGAGGAGCAGCAGGGGGCCGGTCATGCCGCCGCCTCCGTCGTATGCGGGGGTTCGGAAGGGGCGGCGCAGGTACTACAGGACGATCCGTCCATTGCCGGAGGGAGTCACTCCTCGGGTCGTTGGGTCCCACGGAGGGGCGGGGCGCGGGCGCACCCCGGAGAACAGAGTAAACAGCGGGGCCCGCGTTAGGGCAGGCTCATCGGGCCGTGTGGTCGACGGCACCGTGGGTCTCGACGAGGTCGCGCAGGGCGCGGGCGTCGCGGATGGCCTGGTCCCGGGCGATGCCGGGCTGGATGCCCATCGCGGGCAGACTGGTGCCGTCGGCGAGGTCCAGATGGACCCAGGGGTCGCCGGCACGGAGGTTGACGCGGACGACCTGGGCCCAGGCCAGGTCGCGTCGGGTGGTGAGGTTGACGACCGTGACGCCCTCCTGCCGTGCGACCACCCTGGGGCGGCCGAGCAGCAGGAGGACGGCGCCCACCAGCACTCCCGTGCAGACGAAGCTGATCCGCTCGCCGCCGCTCAGCGCCGGCAGCAGCACCGCGATCGCGGTGAGCGCGGCGAGCTGGGCGATGCCCACGGTGTACAGGACGGCCCGGGTGCGGGTCGGCCGGAAGGTCACCGGGAGGCCGGGCAGGGCGGGAGCGGGGGACGCGGGCGCGGACACGTGTCGTCTTCCGTCAGGTGGTGTGGGAGTGCTGGCTACGGTCCGTCAGAGCCGGCAGGCGTGGATGCCGGTGGTGAGGATCGCGCGGGCGCCGAGGTCGTAGAGCTCGTCCATGATGCGCTGGGCGTCCTTGGCCGGGACCATGGAGCGGACCGCGACCCAGCCTTCGTGGTGCAGCGGGGAGACGGTCGGGGACTCCAGACCCGGGGTGAGCGCCACGGCCTTCTCGACCTGGTCGACCCGGATGTCGTAGTCCATCATCACGTACCGGCGGGCCACCAGGACGCCCTGCATGCGGCGGAGGAACTGGCGGACCTTCGGGTCGTCGTCCGGGGCTCCGGTGCCGCGGATGACCACGGCCTCGGACTTCAGGATCGGCTCGCCGATGATCTCCAGGCCGGCGTTGCGCAGGGTGGTGCCGGTCTCCACGACGTCGGCGATGATCTCGGCGACGCCGAGCTGGATGGCCGTCTCGACCGCTCCGTCGAGGTGGACGACGGAGGCGTCCACCCCGTTGTCGGCGAGGTGCTTGGTGACCAGGCCGGAGAAGGAGGTGGCGATGGTCATCCCGCCGAACTCGCTGACGTCCTTGGCGGTGCCGGGACGGGTGGCGTAGCGGAACGTGGAGCCGGCGAAGCCGAGCTGGAGGATCTCCTCGGCCGGCGAGCCGGAGTCCAGCAGCAGGTCGCGGCCGGTGATGCCGATGTCGAGCTTCCCGGAGCCGACGTAGACCGCGATGTCGCGGGGGCGCAGGAAGAAGAACTCGACGTCGTTCTCGGCGTCGACCAGGACCAGTTCGCGGCGGTCCTTGCGCTGGCGGTAGCCGGCCTCATGGAGCATCGCCGACGCAGGCTCGGACAGTGAACCCTTGTTGGGGACAGCGATGCGCAGCATGACAGCGATTTCCTTTGCGGCTCAGGGAGTTGGGGAAGTGCGGAGGGGGCTGGATCAGAGGTGGGCGTAGACGTCGTCGAGGGAGATCCCCTTGGCGACCATCATCACCTGGAGGTGGTAGAGGAGCTGGGAGATCTCCTCGGCGGCGGCGTCGTGGGACTCGTGCTCCGCGGCCATCCACACCTCCGCGGCCTCTTCGACGATCTTCTTGCCGATCGTATGGACACCGGCCTGCACCAGCTCGGCGGTGCGGGAGGTGGCGGGGTCGCCGGTGGCGGCCTTCTGCTGGAGCTCGGTGAAGAGCTCCTCGAACGTCTTCTTGGACATGATGGCGCCTACCCTACGCGGTGATGCCACAGCGGCGTGCAGCGCCTCGGGCGAAGGCCGGTGGCCGGTGGCGGGTGGGCTCAGCGCCAGGGCTCCGCGACGGTGCGGAGCGTGGTGGCGGTGGCGACCGCGGCGGTGACCGCCTCGTGGCCCTTGTCCTCGGCGGATCCGGGCAGTCCGGCGCGGTCCAGTGCCTGCTCCTCGGTGTCGCAGGTCAGCACGCCGAAGCCGACCGGTACGCCGGTGTCCACCGCGACCTGGGTCAGGCCCTGGGTGACGCCCTGGCAGACGTAGTCGAAGTGCGGGGTGCCGCCCCGGATGACCACACCGAGCGCGACCACCGCGTCGTAGCCGCGGTCGGCCAGGACCTTGGCGACGACCGGCAGCTCGAAGGCGCCGGGCACCCGCAGCAGCGTCGGCTCGTCGATGCCCAGCTCGCCCAGGGCCCGCAGGGCGCCCTCCACCAGGCTGTCCATGACCTGCTGGTGCCACTGTGCGGCGATCACGGCCACCCGCAGGTCGCCACAGTTCTTCACGGTCAGTTCGGGTGCGCCCTTGCCGCTCATGCTTCTCCTCGTACGGGTTGGTGCCGGTGCGTGGTTGACGGGGTGGTCGGGGGTTACTGGTTGCCGCAGGTGGTGGGCGCGCCGTCCAGCCAGGGCAGGTCGTGCCCCATCCGGTCGCGCTTGGTGCGGAGGTACCGCAGGTTGTGCTCGCCGGCCTGGACGGGCATCGGTTCGCGGCCGGTGACGGTGAGGCCGTGGCGCACCAGGGCGGCGCTCTTCTCGGGGTTGTTGGTCATCAGGCGGACCGAGCGGACGCCGAGGTCCCGGAGCATCTGGGCGCCGGCGCCGTAGTCCCGGGAGTCGGCCGGCAGCCCCAGTTCGAGGTTGGCGTCGAGGGTGTCCCGGCCGCGCTCCTGGAGCTCGTAGGCGCGCAGCTTGGACAGCAGCCCGATGCCGCGTCCCTCGTGGCCGCGGAGGTAGACCACCACCCCGCGGCCGGCCTCGGTGATCCGGCGCAGCGACTCCTCCAGCTGGGGGCCGCAGTCGCAGCGCAGCGAGTGGAAGACGTCGCCGGTCAGGCACTCGGAGTGGACCCGGACCAGGACGTCCTCGCCGTCGCCCAGTTCCCCGGCGACCAGCGCGATGTGCTCGACGCCGTCGACCGTGGAGCGGTAGCCGTACGCGGTGAACTCGCCGTGCGCGGTGGGCAGCCGGGTGGTGGCCTCGCGGCGGACGGTGGGTTCGGCGGACCGGCGGTAGGCGATCAGGTCCTCGATGGAGATGATCGCCAGGCCGTGCTTGCGAGCGAACGGGACCAGTTCGGGCAGCCGCAGCATGGTGCCGTCCTCGCCGGCGATCTCGACGATGGCGGCGGCCGGGCGGAGTCCGGCCAGCCGGGCGAGGTCCACCCCGGCCTCGGTGTGGCCGTTGCGGACCAGGACGCCGCCGGGCTTGGCGCGCAGCGGGAAGACGTGGCCCGGTCGGACGAAGTCGCCGGGGGCCGAGCCGCCGGCGGCCAGCAGCCGGAGGGTGGTGGCGCGGTCGGCGGCGGAGATACCGGTGCTGACGCCGTGCGCGGCGGTGGCGTCGACCGAGACGGTGAACGCGGTGCCCATCGACTCGGTGTTCCGGTCGACCATCTGCGGGAGGTCCAGCCGGTCCAGGTCGGTGCCCTCCATGGGGGCGCAGATCAGGCCGCGGCACTCGCTCATCATGAACGCGACGATCTCCGGGGTGGCCTTCTCGGCCGCGATGATCAGGTCGCCCTCGTTCTCCCGGCTCTCGTCGTCCACCACGACGACCGGCCGGCCGGCGGCGATGTCGGCGATGGCCCGCTCGACCGGGTCCAGCGCGAGGTCGCCGCTCTCGGTCTCGTACCAGCTCTGCAGTGCGGTCATGCCGCGACTCCTTCCAGTGCGGGGCTTTCGGCGGCGGCCCGCGAGCGGAGCCACCAGTCGCGCATGCCCCAGGCGACGAGGGCGAGGTAGACGACGTAGACGAGGCCGGAGAAGGCCAGGCCGCTGCTGAAGGCGAGCGGGACGCCGACCACGTCGACCAGCAGCCAGGCGAACCAGAACTCGACCAGTCCGCGGGCCTGGGCGACCATCGCGGCGAGCGTGCCGACGAAGATGTAGGCGTCCGGCCAGGGGTTCCAGGACAGCTGCGGGACCAGGGCGAACAGGCCGCCGACGGCCAGCGTGCCGAGGGCGGTGCCGCCGATCAGCAGCCCGCGCTCGCGCCAGCTGGCGAACCGGACGGCGATCGAGCCGTCCTGGGCCTGCCGGCGGCCGCGCTGCCACTGCCGCCAGCCCCACAGCGCCACCCCGATGACCAGGAGCTGCTTGCCGACCCCGCCGCTGAGGTGGGCGGAGGCGTAGGCGGCGACGAGGATGACGCCGGACAGGAACTGGGTGGGCCAGGTCCATATCGAGCGCCGCCAGCCGAGCGCCAGGGCGGCCAGGCCGACGGTGTTGCCGATCATGTCGGACCAGATGACGCGCTGTCCGAAGGCCGTGAAGGCCGGCCCGTTGAGCCAGTCCAGGACGCTCACCGGTCCATCTCCTTGATCTCCGCGAGGTCCTCGGTGTCCTTGTCGCCCCGGCCGAGCAGTCGCTCGACGTACTTGGCGAGGACGTCCACCTCCAGGTTGACCGGGTCGCCGGGCTGCTTGATGCCGAGGGTGGTCAGGGCGAGGGTGGTGGGGATGAGGCTGATGGTGAAGTAGTCGTCGGCGGCCTCGACGACGGTGAGGCTGACGCCGTCGACCGTGATGGAGCCCTTCTCGACGACGTAGCGGGCGAGCCGGACGGGCAGCGCGACCTTGACCAACTCCCAGTGTTCGCCGGGGGTGCGCTCGACGATCGTGCCGGTGCCGTCGACGTGGCCCTGGACGAGGTGGCCGCCGAGCCGCCCGCCGAGGGCCATCGGGCGCTCCAGGTTGACCCGGGAGCCGGTGGTCAGCGCGCCGAGGCTGGAGCGGTGCAGGGTCTCGGCCATCACGTCGGCGGTGAACTCGCCGTCCGCGGTGTCCACGACGGTCAGGCAGACGCCGTTGACCGCGATCGAGTCGCCGTGCTTGGCGCCTTCGGTGACGACGGGGCCGCGGAGCCGGAAGCGGGCGGCGTCACCGAGGTCCTCGATGGCGGCGACCTCACCCAGTTCTTCGACGATTCCGGTGAACACTTCAGTTCTCCTCGGGACGGGAGTGGCGAATGGGGGTGGCGGTGATGCGCAGATCGGGGCCGAGCCGGGCGGTGTCGGTCACATCGAGCCGCAACGCCTGGGTGATGGTGGTGATTCCGGCGTCGCCGACGGCGGACGGGCCGGCGCCGAGCAGCACCGGCGCGAGATAGCCGACGACCTTGTCGACGGCCCCCGCGGCGAGGAAGGCCCCGGCCAGCGTCGGCCCGCCTTCGAGCAGCGCGGACCGCACGTCGCGGGCCTGCAGCGCCTGGAGCAGAGCGGGGATGGACAGGCCGCGCCCTTGCGGGGCGCGGGGCAGCCGGACGAGCGGGGCGAGCCCTTCGAGGTGGGCGGCGTCCGCGTCCTCGGCGACCGCGATCAGGGTCGGCGCGGTGCCGTCCAGGACCCGGGCACCGGCCTTGACGGCGCTGGCGCTGGAGTCGACGACCACCCGCAGCGGCTGGCTGACCGCGTCGTCCGCGAGCCCGGAGACCCGCGCGCCGAGTTGCGGATCGTCGGCGCGGGCGGTGCCCGAGCCGACGATCACGGCGTCCGCGGCGGCGCGCAGCCGGTGCACGTCGGCGCGGGACTCGGGCGAGGAGATCCAGCGGCTGGTGCCGTCGGCGGCGGCGATCCGGCCGTCCAGGGTGGCGGCGTACTTCCAGAGCACGAAGGGGCGGCCGCGCAGCACCGAGGTCAGCCAGGCTTCGTTGCCGGCCGCGGCCTCGTCGGCGAGCAGTCCGCCCTCGACGTCGATCCCGGCCTCGGCCAGGGTCAGCGCGCCGCCGGTGGCGGAGGGGTTGGGGTCGGCGACGGCGTAGACGACGCGGGCGACCCCGGCGTCTATCAGCGCCTGGGCGCAGGGACCGGTGCGACCGGTGTGGTTGCAGGGTTCCAGGGTGACGACCGCGGTGCCGCCCCGGGCGCGTTCGCCGGCGGCGTGCAGGGCGTGGACCTCGGCGTGCGGCCCGCCGGCCCGCTGGTGCCAGCCCTCGCCCGCGGTGCGGCCCGCGGAGTCCAGGACGACACAGCCGACGACCGGGTTCGGGCTGGTGTGACCGAGGCCGCGGGCGGCGAGCTCGATCGCCCGGCGCATCGCCGCGGTCTCTACGGGGGCTGGGGTGGCCACCGGGTCCTCCTGCCTCTTCGGGCACGGACTCCGGGGCTGTCTGGACGACAGGAGCGGACGCTGAAGCCACAGCACACCAAAGTCGGCACACACGACCCGACCGGAAACCACGTCCGGACGTGCCGCCGACGGCGGTGTACGTCAAGCTCGCCCGCCGCGCACTGCCTCCCATCCGGACTTTCACCGTCGGTGCAGGAATTTCACCTGCTCAACCGGCCGCTGGCTGCGGACGGGTCGCGGACTATTACCGCCGGTTCGGAATTACACCGACCCCGGAGTGCGCTGCTGCTTATGTCAGTACAGCCTCAGTCTGCCACGGCCGATCGTCGCCCATGCGAGCGAAGCCCTGTGGGCTGCCTCACAGGGCGCGGGCGCGCCGCCCGTCACGACCGCGCCCGGTACTCCGTCATGGGGCGGTACCCCTCTCCCCACTTCAAGGACGGATCCGCGATGACGGAAAAGACGGAAATCCTCGTCACCGGCGGCACAGGCACCCTCGGGCACGCGGTGGTCGGCCGGCTGCTGGACGGCGGCCACGGCGTCCGATCGCTGAGCCGGCACCCGCACACCGGCGCCGGGCGGCGGCGCCCCCGGTCGTACGCGGTCGACCTGCGGGACGGCACCGGGCTGGCGGAGGCGGTGGCGGGTGTGGACACGGTCGTGCACTGCGCCTCCACGCCCGCCGGCGGCGACACGGAGGCGGCCGGGCGGCTGATCGAGGCGGCGGGCCGGGCCGGCGTCCGGCACCTGGTCTACATCTCGATCGTCGGCGTGGACCGGATCCCGCTGCGCTACTACCGCACCAAGCTCGCCGTGGAGCGCCTGGTGGCGGGGGCCGGGATCGGCTGGACGGTGCTGCGGGCGACGCAGTTCCACGACCTGCTGCTCCGGCTGGTCAAGGCGGGCGCCCGCTCCCCCGTGGTCCCGGTGCCGGCCGGGATCCGCGTCCAGCCGGTGGACTCCGGTGAAGTGGCCGACCGGCTGGCCCAGTTGGCGCTGGGCGGGCCGGCCGGGCGGGTCGCCGACCTGGGCGGTCCCGAGGTGCTGACGGCGGACGAGGTCGTCCGGATGACGCTGACGGCGGGCCACCGGCGGCGACTGCCGCTGCCGGTGTGGGTACCCGGCGCGACCGGGGCGGCGCTGCGGCGCGGGGAGAACCTCGCCCCGGAGCACGCGGTGGGCCGCCGCACCTACGCGGAGTTCCTGGCGGAGCGGGCGGACGGGTGAGCCCGGCGGCCGGTACGAGGCGGTGACGCGGGCACCCCCGCCGAGGCCGGCCGGGCCCGCTCAGCCCGCGGCGCCGAACAGGTCGTCCTGTGCGGCGTCCCGGGCGGCGAGCACCGCACCGCGCAGCACCGCCCGGCCGCCGACCGTCCCGGCCCGGACCTCCGTGCGCAGCGGGGAGAGCCGGGCGAGGTGGTCGGCGACGCGCCCGGCCAGCGGGTCGCCGCCGGCCCGGCCGATCTCGCCGCCGAGCACGACACACCCGGGGTCGAGCACCGCGCACACCCCCGCCACGCCGAGCGCGATCCGGGCGGCCAGGGCGTCGAGGAAGGCGGCGCCGCCGGCGCCCTCGGCCACCGCGTCCCGGACCAGTGCCTCGGCGGGCGGTGCCTCGGTGCGTGCGGGGCCGTCGTCGGCGGCGGTCGGCGCGCGGCCGTGCTCCGCGGCGAGCCGGCCGATCGCGGCGGAGCCGGCGAGGGAGTGGAAGCCGCCGTCGCAGCCGGTGGCGGAGGGCAGTCCGCCGGTGCCGGGGACCGGCAGGAAGCCGATCTCGCCGGCGCCGCCGGAGGCACCGCGCCGCACCGCCCCGTCCAGGACCACCGCGGCGCCGGTGCCGTGGCCGAGCCAGAGCAGGACGAAGGTGTCGCGGTCGCGGGCGGCGCCGTCCCGCTGTTCGGCGAGGGCGGCGAGGTTGACCTCGTTCTCCAGCAGCAGGGTGCCGGTCCCGCGGTCGCGCAGCGCGTCGATCAGCGCGTCGTGCCAGGCGGGGGCGGAGCCTCCGAGCCGCCCGGTGACCGGGTCGACCAGGCCGGGCGCGCCGATGGCGAGGGCGTGCGGAGCGGCGGCCCCGGCCTCGGCGAGCGTGCCGTCGATGGTGGCGAGCGCGCCGGCGAGCGCGCCGGCGAGCGCGCCGGCGAGGGCCGCCGCGGTGGTGCCGGCGGCGCCGGGCGGGTCGACGGGGACGGTGCGTTCGGCCCGTACCTGCCCGAGGAGGTCGGCGACCGCCACGGTGAGGGAGTGGGTGCGCAGGTCGAGACCGAGCAGATGGGCCCGGTCGGCGACGATCCCGTAGAGCCGGGCGTTGGGGCCGCGCCGCTGGGCACCGCTCTCGCCGACCACGGCGACCAGTCCGGCCTCCTGGAGGCGGTCGACCAGGTCCGCGACGGTGGGGCGGGACAGGCCGGTCAGCTTCTTGAGCTGACCGGCCGTCAGCGGCCCCTCGGACTGGAGGAGTCGGAGCGCCAGCCGGTCGTTGATCAGCCGGGCGGTGGCCGGGGAGGCGGTACGGCCGGCGGCTGCCGCGAGCGGTGCATGCATGGCTGGATTCTTCCATCCTCGCGAACCGTCACCCTTATTATCAGGCAGGGTTCCTGATAGTTTACCGGCCATGGCTGGCAACGGCGTTCCCGGCGCCATTCCCCGTGCCCCGCTCCCCCGACTCCCCGACCGCCGACTGCGCCGCGCCCGCTGGGCGATCGCCGCGGTGTTCCTCGTCCACGGCTCGGTCACCGGCAACTTCGCCACCCGCATCCCCTGGATCCAGGACCACACCCAGATCCCGCCGGGCCAACTCGGCCTGGCCCTCGCCTTCCCGGCGATCGGCGCGTCGCTGGCGATGCCGCTGGCCGGCCGGATCAGCCACCGCTTCGGCGCCCGCGCCGCGCTGCGCGCCCTGCTCGCACTGTGGACGCTGTCCCTGGCCCTGCCCGCCCTCTCCCCCGACGTGTTCGTGCTCTGCGGCACCCTGCTCGTCTACGGCGCCACCTCGGGCATGGCGGACGTAGCGATGAACGCGCTGGGCGTGGAGACCGAGGACCGGCTGGGCCGCCCGATCATGTCCGGGCTGCACGGCATGTGGAGCGTGGGCGCGCTGCTCGGATCGGCGGTCGGCACCGTCGCCGCGCACACCGGCACCGATGCCCGGCTCCATCTCGCCGGCGCCGCCCTGGTGTCGACCCTGCTCGGGGCGCTGGTCTGCCGGGGCGTACTGGATCTGCGCAGCGCCCCGGAGGAGCATCCGCCGCCACGCTTCGCGCTGCCGCCCCGGTCGGCGCTGATCATCGGCGCCATAGGGTTCTGCGCGGTGTTCGCCGAGGGTGCCTCGCTGGACTGGTCGGCGGTCTACCTCCGCGACCGGCTGGGTACGGACGCGGGACTGGCGGCCGCCTCCACCACCGCGTTCTCCTGCATGATGGCGGCCGCCCGGCTGGCCGGGGACAAGGTGGTGGCCCGGTTCGGCCCGGTCCGCACGGTCCGGGCGGGCGGGGCGCTGGCCACCCTCGGCGGACTGCTGATCGTCACTGCCGGCCACCCGGTGCCGGCGATGGCCGGCTTCGGCCTGGTCGGCCTGGGGATCGCGGTGGTGGTCCCGCTGGCGTTCGCCGCGGCCGGCCGCAGCGGCCCGGCGCCCAGCCAGGCCATCGCGGGGGTGGCCACGATCACCTACACCTCGGGGCTGATCGCCCCCTCGGCGATCGGCGGCATCGCTCAGGCGACCTCGTTGACCGGCTCGTTCGTCCTGGTCACGGCGCTGACCTTCGGCCTGGTGGCAGGGGCGCGGGTACTGCGGGCACCGGCCCGGACGGCCTCGGCGGGCGCACCGGCCGCCACCGAAAGCGGCCTGGAGCGCTCCTGACCGCGGCGGCTCAGGCCGCTTCGGCCCCGGCGGCCGGCACCTCGCCCGCCGACTCCGGCCGCAGCAGGTCCGCGGCGATCGCCCGGCCCCGGTCCGACCACAGGGTCGGCCGCAGCGCCTGCGGGTCGACGCGGACCAGGACGCGGTGGCCGCGGGCGTGGGTCTCGGTGCCGTCGGCGGAGCAGAGCCGGAAGCCGTAGGTGAGGCCGGTGCGGCCGAGGCGTTCGACCCACAGGTGCACGGCGTAGCGGCCGGCGCGGGTGACCGGGCGCTCGTAGGAGACCTTCATCTCCTTGACGACGTTGCACATGTCGCCCGCGGCGGCCCAGTCGCCGTCGAAGCCGAAGCCGAACCCGTGCCAGTACTCGGCCCAGGCCCGCTCGGCCAGCAGCGGATAGCGGGAGTTGTGGAGCATGCCGAGCGCGTCGAGGTCGTCGAAGTGGACGGTGACGGGGACCAGCTGCCCGTAGGCGACGGGGTCGGCGGCCTGGCGGGGTTCGACGCTCACGGGTGGTGCTCCTGGGGAATCCGAGTGGGTGATCCGGTGCCCGCGGCACCGGTCGGGGCCGGCGCGACAAGCCCGAACCATCCTAAGCGGCCGCTTAAAAGCGGTGTCACCGGGTGAGCCGGTGACACGAACGGCACGAACGGCCGGGACCACACCCGCCCCGCACCCCGCCCCGTCGACGGCCTGCCGGTCAAGGTCCCGGCCCAGGTCCCGGCCCAGGTCCAGGTCCACGACCCGACGCGTGCGCCTGCGCCGACGGGGCCGTACACCGCCCATGCGTCTCCCGCGGACGAATGCGAACTCCCCTTCCTCACCGGCGAGTTGGCGCTCGTACGGACCGGCCGCCGTCCCCACCCGACGGCCGCCACGCTCCTCGCCGAAGTCCCGGACGCCCGCGGGGCGTTGCCGGTATCGCTCAGGATCGGCCGCGGGCAGCCGCAGCGCCGACGGCGACACCGTCAGGGGGCCCAGAGGGCCGAGGGGGGGGTGAGAGCTGGTCCGTCCGCATCGGACGAGAGGGGCGAAGGGGAAGAGCCGCTCCTCGCCACTCTCAACGTATAGCGCACCAGGGGGCTTGCGGCAAGGCCCAGGGGGTGCCGCAGAATCACCGGCCGAAGCCAGTACCTGCGGAAAGAGGAGATGCACGACGTGTGTGTGCGGTTGTCAGTGCGGGCGGCGGGCGGGGGCGTCGAGCCGGTGGCGGAACGCGCGTCGCGGGACCTCGGTGCCGGCGTGCGGAGGTCCGCGCCGTCGGGCTTCGCGGGCGCGACCTCGGAACGGAGCTGACGACATGACCCCCTCGACCACCAGCGCGTTCGACCTTCCCGACCAGCTCTCGCCCAAGGCCGACCCGATACTGATCGCCGGCGACGAGCAGCACTTCGCCGCCATCGCCGAGAGCCTTGAGCAGACCATCGCCGAACTCTCCGACCGCCTCGACGCCGAGCGCAGGGCGCCCGGCGGCCTGGGCCGGGCGGCGATGGAACGGGACGCCGAGATCCACCGGCTGACCGGTCGCCTGCGCGCTCTGCGCCGCTTCGGCTTGGACCTGTGCCTCGGGCACACCGTCGGCGCGGACGGCTCCGGGCCCGTGTACATCGGGCGGCTCGGCCTCACCGACGCCGCGGGGCGCCGACTGCTGATCGACTGGCGCTCCCCCGCGGCCGAGCCGTTCTTCGCGGCGACCCACGCCGACCCGATGGGTCTGGCGAGCCGCCGCAGGTACCGCTGGACCGGTGGCCGGATCAGCGACTACTGGGACGAGGTGTTCACCGCCGACGGGCTCGACGGGCACGCCGCGCTCGACGACCAGTCCGCCTTCATCGCCAGCCTGGGCGGCACCCGGTCGGCCCGGATGCGCGACGTCCTCGCCACCATCCAGGCCGACCAGGACGCCATCGTCCGGGCGGGCTCGCGCGGCGCCCTCGTCGTCGACGGCGGTCCCGGTACCGGGAAGACCGTCGTCGCGCTGCACCGCACCGCCCACCTCCTCTACTCCGACCCCCGCCTGGGGCACCGCCGGGGCGGGGTGCTGTTCGTCGGCCCGCACCAGCCGTACCTGGCCTACGTCGAGGACGTCCTGCCCAGCCTCGGGGAGGAGGGCGTGCAGACCTGCACCCTGCGGGACCTCGTCGCCGAGGGCCCCGGCGCGGCGAGCGAGACCGATCCGGACGTGGCCCTGCTGAAGTCGTCCGCGGCCATGGTGCAGGCGATCGAGAAGGCCGTCAGGTTCTACGAGGAGCCGCCCACCGAGGAGATGACGGTCACCACCTCCTGGTCCGACGTCCGGCTGACCGCCGACGACTGGGCCGAGGCGTTCGACGCGCCGGCCCCGGGCACTCCGCACAACGAGGCGCGCGAGGAGATCTGGGACGAACTGGTCGCGATCCTGCTGGACAAGCTCGACGGCGACATCCCGCCCGACCTGTTCCTGAGGTCGCTGCAGCACGACGAGGAGCTGGTCACCACCCTCAACCGCGCATGGCCGCTGCTCGAAGCGGCCGACCTCGTCGGAGACCTCTGGTCGGTACCCGCCTACCTGCGGATGTGCGCTCCCTGGCTCAGCCGCGACGAGGTCCGCACGCTCCAGCGCAAGGCGGCTCCCCAGGACTGGACGGTGTCCGACCTGCCGCTCCTGGACGCGGCACGGCAGCGGCTCGGCGACCCGGAGGCGGCGCGGCGCAAGCGTCGGCAGCGCGCCGCCGTCGCCGCCGAACGGGCGCGGATGGCCGACGTCATCGACAACGTGCTCGCGGCCGACGACGACGGCGAAGGCGCGGTGACGATGCTGCGCGGACGGGACCTGCAGGACAGCCTGATCGACCGGACCGCGCTGCCCGGCACCGACCCCGCACCGCTGGCCGGCCCGTTCGCGCACATCGTCGTGGACGAGGCCCAGGAACTGACCGACGCCGAGTGGCAGATGCTGCTGCTCCGCTGCCCGTCCCGGAGCTTCACCATCGTCGGGGACCGCGCCCAGGCCCGGTACGGGTTCACCGAGTCGTGGCGGGAGCGGCTGGAGCGGATCGGGCTGGACCGGATCGAGGTGGCCTCCCTGAGCGTCAACTACCGGACGCCGGAGGAGGTCATGGCGGAGGCCGAGCCGGTCATCCGGGCCGCGCTCCCGGACGCCAACGTGCCGACCTCCGTCCGCAGCAGCGGCATCCCCGTCGTGCACGGATCCGTTGCGGATCTGGACGCGGTCCTCGATGACTGGCTCGGCGCGCATACCGACGGGGTGGCCTGCGTCATCGGCGCCGGTGACAGCGGAGCGGGCACGTTCCGGGAGACGTCCCGCGTCCGGTGGCTGACCCCGGGGCTGTCGAAGGGGCTGGAGTTCGACCTGGTCGTCCTCGTCGACCCGGAGGCGTTCGGCGAGGGCGTCGCAGGGGCGGTCGACCGCTACGTCGCGATGACCCGGGCGACCCGGCAGCTCGTCGTCCTGACGAGCGCGTGACGCCGACCGGGGCGAGGGGCGCGCGGCCCGACGCCCACCGGCCGGTCGTCGCGGTCAGTCCTCGCGGTCAGTCCTCGCGGCCGGTTGATCCGTCGTAGTCGCTGGTTCCGGCGTCGAGGAGCGGCATCTGGCGCCGGCCGGCTCCCTGCGAGAGCCAGCGCAGGGAGTGGTACCCGGTGAGCACGATCAGCGTCCCGAGGGCGATTCCGCCGAGTTCGAAGTGCTCGGTGAACTTCAGCGAGACGCCGCCGATGGCCATGATGATGCCGGCCGCGGCGGGGATGAGGTTCAGCGGCAGGGTGAAGTCCACCTTGTTGCGAATCCAGATCTGGGCGCCCAGCAGGCCGATCATGCCGTAGAGGATGACCGTGATGCCGCCCAGCACCCCGCCGGGGATCGCGGCCACCACCGCGCCGAACTTCGGGCACAGGCCGAAGAGCACCGCGAAGACGGCCGCCGCGGAGTAGGCGGCGGTGGAGTAGACGCGGGTCGCCGCCATCACGCCGATGTTCTCGGCGTACGTCGTGGTGGCGGGGCCGCCGACCGCGGTCGACAGGACCGTCGCCGTGCCGTCGGCGACGATGGCCATGCCCATCTTGTCTTCGAGGGGGTCACCGGTCATCTCGCCGACCGCCTTGACGTGGCCGGCGTTCTCCGCGACCAGGGCGACCAGAACGGGAAGCGCGACGAGGATCGCCGAGGCCGAGAAGTTCGGTGCGTGGAACGTCGGGAGGCCGATCCAGTCGGCCTTCTCGACGCCGGAGAAGTCGATGCGCCAGTGGTCGGTCACCTTCCCCGCGCCGTTGGCCGCGTGGATCATTCCCGTGGTGCGGTCGAGGACCCAGGACAGTACGTACCCGAAGACCAGGCCCAGGAAGATGGCGATCCGCGACCAGAAGCCGCGCAGGACGACGAGGGCGAGGCCGGTGAACAGCATGGTGGCCAGTGCCGTCCACTGGTCCTGCGGCCAGTAGGTCGATGCCGTCACCGGGGCGAGGTTGAAGCCGATGAGCATGACGACCGCGCCGGTCACCACGGGCGGCAGCACCGCGTGGATCACACGGGCGCCGAGAATGTGGATGACGATCCCGCAGCCCGCCAGGCAGGCGCCCACGACGAGCATCGCCCCCGTCAGCGTGCCGGCGTCACCCCCCTGACCTGCGATCACGGCGGACACGCCGACGAAGGAGAGCGACGAGCCCAGGTAGCTGGGGATGCGTCCGCGGGTCATCACCAGGAAGAGGACCGTGGCCACGCCGGATGCCATGAGGGCCAGGCTGGGGTCCAGACCCATCAGTACCGGGGCGACGAAGCACGCGCCGATCATCGAGACGACGTGCTGGGCTCCGAGCGCGATGGTGCGGCCCCACGTCAGGCGTTCGCCGGGCTTGACCACCTCCCCCGGCTTGAGATGCCGCCCGTCCCCATGAAGCTTCCACCCGAAGCCGGCCATGATCACTCTCCACTTCCGTGACGCCCTGCACGCCACAGAGCCGAAGTGATTCATAGTCGAACTACTGCTTCAGGACAAACTAGGCACCACCGCGCCGCACACCCGCCGCCACCTGCTGCGGACCCGGCTCCCGCGCGCCGCGCGGAGCGGCCGCCGGCGCGGGACGGTCCGGGGCGCGGGCGGTGGGCCGCGCCGCGCCCCGGACCGTCGCCCGGCGCTACCTGCCGAGGTTCTTGACGGCCTCGTAATACGTCCAGGCCAGCCCGTTGCAGGACACCTTCTTCGCGCCGGAATAGCCGGCGCATATCCGTTTCAGGTCCGCATAGAGGGCACTGTCCAAACGCGCCTTGTTGGCGGTGAAGGTTCCCGCTTTCTTGTAGTTGCGGTAACCGAAGTCGTGTCGGGCGCAGGAGAGCTTGAACGGGAAGCCGAAGGGGTTGTCCGGCGACTTGGAGCAATAGTCGGTGGACCAGTCGAAATCGTAGGCGGCCCATTTCCCCTGATTGTTGCGGGCCGCCAGCCAGTTGGCGTAGCTGGTCGCACTGGTCTGTGTGAAGCTCGCCATCACCTGCGGCTTGTCGGCGGGGGCGGCCTGGGCCGGGGCGGCGGCCACCGCCAGTGCGGAGACCGCCAGCAGCGGTGCGGCCAGTGCGGCGGCAAGTCTTCGGGACACGGTTCAACCTCCGGAATTCTGCGCCGCGTTCATGCGGCGTTTCCTGGGATGCCGAATGGAGATGTCCGAACTGGGCTGTCCGAAGGGACATGGGTGTGCTCACGGGACTTCGCGGGGAGAGCGCCGCCGCGTCGGCCCGGACGGAATCACGCAGCACGCATCGACGCGGTAGGCGCACCACGGGAGCGAAACGGCGCGGGACGGCGGGAAGGGCTTCGGAGCGGTGGGCCGATTATTACCCCGTTCCGGTCAACTGGCCACAGTCATCGGCGTGTTTAGGGGTATCGCGATGTCACGCTGAGCGGATGACGACCCTTCAGCAGCACGGCGGAAACGGCCCGCGGCACACCGCCGCCGAACCCGCCGCCCGGTCCGCCGACGGCTTCGGACCTGCGGCGGCGGCAGGGGTGGCGCACGTACTGGCGCGGATGCGGGCGCTGGACCGGGTGCTGCCCGCCGACGACGGGGTGGCCGTCTTCAACCGGGTCTACCTGGCCGTCACCGAGGCCGTCGCGCGGCGGGCAGGGGACGGCGCCTTCGAGGACCCGGCGGCCGCCGGTGAGTTGGACGTCCAGTTCGCCCGCCGCTACTTCACCGCGGTCGACGCCGACGCCACCGGGCTGCGGCCGCCGGCCTGCTGGCGGCCGCTGTTCCAGCTGCGCCGGCATCCCGGGGTCCGCCCGCTGCAGTTCGCGCTGGCCGGCATCAACGCGCACATCGGCCACGACCTCGCACTGGCCGTCGTGGACGCCTGCCGGGCGCTGGACTGCGAACCCCCGGACCTGGAAGGCGACTTCGACCGCATCGGCACGATCCTCACCGGCCTGGAGGAGGGCATCCGGGAGACCTTGATGCCCGGCCCCGACCTCCTGGACATCGCCGATCCGCTCACCCACCTCATCGGCTCCTGGAGCCTGGAGATGGCCCGCGACGGCGCCTGGGCCGCGGCCCGCATGATGTGGGGCGTCCGCCGGCTCCCGGAGGTCGCCGAGGAGTTCGCCGACCGCCTGGACGCGAGCGTGGGTGTGATCGGCCGCTGTCTGCTGACCCCGCTGGGGTAGTCCGCGGCGCGGTGGCCGGTCGGCGGCGGCGCGCCACGACCGCCGCCGAGTTCGTTCCGCTGCCGGGCGCCTCGCCGTAGGGTGCCGCCCATGACGTTACGACTGGGACTGGGGCTGCCCCAGATGCCGCAGTACGACCCGCGGTGCGCGGTGCGGGACGTGGCCCGCGCCGCGGAGGAGATCGGCTTCGACAGCGTCTGGGTCTTCGAACGGACGGTGTTCCCGCACGAGCCCCTCGACGGGCTCTACGGCGTGCCGGGCCTGCCCTGGCCCGACTTCTACCGGCGGTGCGCCGACCCGCTGGTCACCCTCGCACTGGCTGCCGCCGTCACCGACCGGGTCCGGCTGGGCAGCAGTGTGCTGGTCTCCGGGCTGCACGCGCCGTTCCCGCTCGCCCGGACGCTGGCGACGCTGGACGCGGCCGCCGGCGGACGGGTGCTGGCGGGCCTGGGCACCGGCTGGTCCCAGGACGAGTACCGGGCCGCCGGGGTCACCGCGTACGCCGACCGCGGCGCCCAGCTGGACGAACTGCTGGATGTCTGCGCGGCGGTCTGGGGCCCCGACCCGGTCGCCTACCGGGGCCGCTGGACGGAGCTCGCGCCGGCCTCGGTCGGCCCCAAACCGGCCCGTCCGATCCCGGTCTACCTGGCCGCGGGCGGCGGCCGGGCCCTGGACCGGGTGGCGCGGCGCGCCGACGGCTGGCTCCCGGCCCACCTGACGGGCGAGCAGCTCACCCCGCTCCTCGCCCGGCTGGCCCGGGCCGCCGAGCGGCACGGCCGCGACCCCGGGGAGCTGGACGTCGTGCTGCGGGTCGGGGTCGAGCTGACCGCGGCGCCGCTGCCCGAGGCCGGGCGCCGCCCGTACACCGGCAGCCACGACCAGGTGCTGGCGGATCTGGCCGGCGCCGCGGAAGCCGGGGCCCGGGAGGTCCTGGTGGACCTCCAGGTGCACTGCCGGGACGGCAAGGAGCTGGCCGACCGGGCCGCCGAACTGCACGGGCGGGTCCGGGCGGCCGGCCTGTAGCACCCGCGGGACCGCCCGGGCTCCCGTACACGGCCCCGTACGCGGAAATGCGGAGGGCCCCGGATCAACCGGGGCCCTCCGCACGTCGGTCGGCGCGCACGCGAGCGGTCCGCTCAGGGCGTGGCGCCCGCTCCGGAGGCGCTCAGTCCTCCGGGAGCTCCACCGGCGCGATCTCGTCGTAGACGTCGCCGGGGCCCGGATTGGTCCCGTCGGTGCCGCCGCCGAGGTGGTGCATCACGCCCCACACCACGTTCAGTGCGGTCTGGATGGCGCCCTCGGCCCAGCCCGCCGTCCAGGAGATGTCGTCACCGGCGAGGAAGATGCCGCGCTTGTCCTCGGGGAGCAGCTCCTGCATGAAGTGGGTGAACAGGCGCCGCTGGTAGCGGTAGTGGCCGGGCAGGTTGGCCTTGAACGCGCCCATGAAGTAGGGCTCGTTCTCCCAGGACACGGTCACCGGGTTGCCGATGATGTGCTTCCGGATGTCGACCTTCGGGTAGATCTCGCCGAGCGACTTGAGCATGACCTCCATGCGCTCGTTCGCCGACAGCGGCAGCCACTTCAGGCTGTCGTCGCACCAGGTGTAGGAGAGGCAGATGACGGCCGGCTGGTCCGGGCCGTTGTCCAGGAGGTACGTCCCGCGCGTCATGCGGTCGGTGAGCGTCATCGACATCACGTCGCGGCCCGTCTCGTTGCCCTCGTCGTCGACGGCCTTGTCCAGCCAGAACGGCCGGTCGACGGGGACGAAGAGCTTGCTGGACTCCATGTAGTGGGTGCGCTCGATCGCCGTCCAGTGGTCGATCGGGAACAGGTCGTCGTCGCAGTCGATCTTCGAGAGCAGCATCCAGCTCTGCGCGGTGAAGACCACCGCCTTGTACGAGCGGATGTCGCCGGAGGCGTCGGTGACGGTGATGCGGTTGCCGGCGGTGCGGTGCAGCCGGGTCACGGCCGGCCGGGGCGCGCCGTCGTGCAGCGACGACAGCGAGGTGCCCGGGGCCCAGTGCACGATCTTCCGCGGCGCGCGCTCCCAGAGGCGCAGCGGCAGCTGCTGGGAGCCGCCGACGATGCCGCGGTGGTGGTCGTCGGCCTCGGTGTAGACGACCCGCAGGATCTCCAGGATGGAGTTGGGGAAGTCGGTGTCCCAGCCGCCGGTGCCGAAGCCGACCTGGCCGAAGATCTCGCGGTGCCGGAAGGAGGTGAACGCCTTCGAGTCGCAGAGGAAGCCGTAGAAGGTCTGGTTGTCGAGCTTCTCGACGAGCTGCGCCCAGATCTCGCGGATGCGCGGCACGTCGCGCTCGCGCATGGCCTGGTTCATGTCGGAGAAGTCGGCGCCCTCCTCCAGGCAGGCGTTCCACGCCTCGGCGACCTGGCGGTAGACCGCGGGCAGGTCGTCGAGGGTCTCGGCGTAGTGCGACTCGCCCTTGAGGTCGACGACGGTCGACGGGGTGGCCTCGGCGAGCGGGTTGGGGAACGGCGCGGTCTCCAGGCCCACCAGGTCGATGTAGTGCTGGAGCGCCGTCGAGGACGGCGGGAAGCGCATCGCGCCCAGCTCGCAGTTGAGCACGCTGTCGTCGCCCGCGGCGGAGCAGCCGTCGAAGCCGACGGTGCGCAGCCGGCCGCCTATCTGGTCCGCCTCGTAGACGACGGGCTTGAGGCCCATCTTCATCAGCTCGTACGCGGTGACGATGCCGGAGAGGCCGCCGCCGACGATCGCCACCTCGGTGCCCTGCTCGGTCGCCGGGATCTGGCCGAGGCCCGCCGGGTGCGCGAGGTAGTCGTCGTACGCGTAGGGGAAGTCCGGGCCGAACATGGTGATCGGCGGCTGCGCGGAGGTGTGCGGGACGGCGGGGGGCACCGTGGACGTCATCGGGGCGGACTCCTTGCGGGCGGGGGCGGGGGCGGGGCGTATCAGGGCGTATCGGGCGCGGGTGGGCGCGGCGGGGCGCGCTCGTGTCCGGTGGGGTGGTGCGGGGCGCCGCGGCTGACCGGGGAACGGCACGGAGGCGGGCGGGGCCGCCGGGCGCGGTGGGGCGGCGGTCAGGCGAGGTCGGTGTAGAGCTCCGGCCTCCGGTCCTGCAGGTAGGGGTTGTTCTCCCGCGCTTCCTTCAGGAACTCCGGGTCGACCGCGGCCTGCACCAGCTGCTCGGAGCGTCCCGCGCGGGTGCGGACGACGCCGTCCGGTCCGGCCAGGCAGCTCAGGCCGACGAACTCGAACTCGCCCTCCGCGCCGACCCGGTTGACGTAGGCGACGTACATCTGATTCTCGAAGGCGCGCACCGGGATCATCTGCTCCGGCACGATCTGGAAGGGGTGCATCTGCGCGGTGGGCACCAGCAGCAGATCGGTCCCGGCCAGCGCGTGCGCCCGGACGTTCTCCGGGAACTCCACGTCGTAGCAGATCAGCAGGCCGATCCGGATCCCGTCCAGCTCCGCCTGGACGACCGTCCGGTCGCCCGGGGTGAACCACTCGCGCTCGAAGCAGCCGAAGAGGTGGGTCTTGCGGTAGTTGGCGAGCGCCGTGCCGTCGGGGCCGATCAGCTGGGCGGAGTTGTAGACCACGCCGGTCTCTTCGGGGGCGCGCTCCGGGTAGCCGTAGAGCACCGCGATGCCGTGTTCGGCTGCGATTCGGCCCACCGCCCGGGCGCTGTCGCCGTCCGCCGGCGCGGCGAGGCGGTGCACGTCGCCGCCGATCGCGTAGCCGGTGAGGAACAGCTCGGGGCAGGCGAGCAGCCGGGCGCCGGTCGCGGCCGCCTCGCGGGCCGCGTCGGCAAGCACCGCCAGGTTGTGCGCGACGTCGCCGGGCCGTCCCGAACTCTGGAGCAGGGCGGTGTGCAGCGGCGACATGGGACCCCTCGGCGGTGGTGGTTCGGGTGGGACGCAATGACGGTACGGTCCGCCGACGATCCGGGACAAGGCGCCACCGTTGCGTGGCGACGGACGATTCGTTGCGCTTTCAAGGGCCACCGCGGCGATTCGTTGCACGCGGCATCCGGCCAGGTCGGGCGGGTGCCGGCGGGGTGACTCAGGCCACCGCGGCGGCCACCGTCTCGCGCACCACGCCGCGCAGCCACCGGTGGCCCGGGTCGGCCTCCTGCCGCGGGTGCCAGGCCATCGCCATCGCCATCGGCGGCAGGTCCAGCGGGATGGGCAGGGTGCACAGGCCCAGCCCGCGGACCATCGACGCCGCGACCCGCTCCGCGGCCATGCCCACCGCGTCGCTGTCCCGCACCATCATCAGCGCGGCCGCGACGGTCGGCACGGTGGCGATCACCCGGCGGCGCAGCCCGAGTTCGGCGAGCGCGGTGTCGATGGGGCCGGCCAGCCGTCCGCGCCGGGAGAAGCTGAGGTGCGGGGCGGCGGCGAACCGGCGGGCGGTGAGGGGCCGGGTGGTCAGTGGGTGGCCCGCCCGGACGACGGCGACCGCGCGGTCGTCGAAGAGCCGCTCGGTACGGATCTCCGGCTCCGGTCGGTCGATCATGCCCAGCTCCACGTCGGCCACCCCGTCCCGGAGCAGCGGCAGATCGACATGGCTCTCGCCGAGGAAGCGCAGCGCCACCCCCGGCGCCTCCCGGGCGACCCGGGCGACCAGGGCGGGCCCGAGGGCGGTGACGAACAGGTCGCTGGCGTTCAGCGTGAAGATCCGGTTGAGCTGCGCCGGATCAGCGGGGGCGGACGGGGCCAGCACCCCGTACGCGGCCTCGACCAGCTGCCGCACCTCGGCCTTGATCTCCAGTGCACGCGGGGTCGGCACCATGTGCCGTCCGGCGCGGACCAGCACCGGATCGCCGAGGGTCCGGCGGATCCGGCCGAGCGCCCGGCTCATGGCGGGCCCGGAGAGCCCGAGCCGGTCGGCGGCCGCGGTCACACTCTCCTCTTCCAGCAGCGCGTCCAGCGCGATCAGCAGGTTGAAGTCGATTTTTGCGTTCTGCGCAATCATGGAGTGCACACCTTGCATTTGAGATCAACTGAACGCGACTCTAGCGTCCCCGCCATGACCACCTCAGCAGCGCCGCCGACCGGCGCCATTTCGCCCCGGCGCGCCCGCCGGCGCTCCGTCACCGCCGCGATGTGCGCCTGCGTCCTGGTCGCGCAGTCCCTCGTGGCCGCCATGAACCTGGCCATACCGAAGATCGCCGCGAGCGGCCTCCACCCCACCCCCGCCCAACTGCTGTGGATCGTCGACAGCTACGTCCTGGTCTTCGCCGGTCTGCTGATCCCGGCCGGCGCGCTCGGCGACCGCTACGGCCGAAAGGGCACCCTGCTCACCGGGCTCGCGGTCTTCGGCACCGGCACGCTGGTCAGCGCCCTGGCGCCGACCCTCCCCGTACTGCTGACCGGCCGCGCCGTCTCGGGCGCCGGGGCCGCACTCCTGGTACCGGCCACCATGTCCGTGCTCCTGCACGCGTCCCCGCCCGGACGCAAGGCGGCGGCGGTCGCGGTATGGAGCCTGGCGATCGGCGTCGGCGGGATGGCGGGGAACGCGGGCGGCGCGCTGATCCTCCAATACCTGCCCTGGCAGGGGCTGTTCTGGGGGTACGTGCCGCTGGCGGTGCTCCTGCTCGCGTGGGTGGCGCGGTCCGCGCCCCGGGTGCCGCGGCAGACCGCGGCCCTGGACCTGCCGGGCTCGGCACTGCTGGCCCTGGGGTCCTTCGCCCTGCTCTTCGGCATCATCGAGGGCCCCGGACTGGGCTGGGCCTCGGCACCGGTCCTCGGCGCCTTCGCCCTGGCCCTGCTGCTGTTCGCGGTCTTCGTCCGGCACGGTCTGCGGGCCGCGCACCCGGTGCTGGACCCCCGGCTCTTCCGGCTGCCGCGACTGCGCGCCGGCACCGCCGGGATCGCCGTCGGCTTCTTCGGGATGTTCGCCCTGTTCTACGTCAACGCGCAGTTCCTCCAGTACGTGAAGGGCTATCCGCCGCTGCGGACGGGCTTCGCGATCGTCCCGCTGGCCTTCGGGATGATGGCGGTGACGCGGTACGGGATGCGCCTGGCGCAGCGGATCGGCGAGGCCCGGACGTCCGGCGCCGCGCTGCTCCTGGTGGCCGTCGGCCTGCTGCTGCTCGCCACCGCCGACGCCGGCACCCCCTACCTGCGCTACCTGGCGTACCTGCTGGTGATGGCGGTCGGCGCGGGCCTGGCGCTGCCGACGCTGTCGCATGCGATCGTGGCGTCGGTGCCGGCCCACCAGGCCGGTATGGGCTCCGGACTCCAGGGCGCGGCACGGGAGTTGGGCGCGGCACTGGGCATCGCCGTGGTCGGCACCGCACTGTCGGTCCGCTACGCCGCGGGCACCGGACACGGGACGTCCACGGCGGCCGCGTTCACCGACGCCGCCGCGTTGGGCTACCGCATCGCGGCGGCCGTGGTGCTGGTGGTGGGCGCCGCGGTGACGGTCGGCCTGCGCTCCCGTCGGCCCGCCGACGCGCCGCCCGTGGAGGCGGCCGCCACGCCCGCCCTTGACCTCAAGTCCACTTGAGGTCACAGGATCACCACATGACCGCACACGAGGCAGCAGCCACCGTCCCGACCCCGCCCGCCACCGACCCCGCCCACCTCCGGACGGCGCGGCAGCTCCAGCACCTCACCGACCGCGCCGAGATCACCGACCTGCTGGACCGCTACCTGCGCTCCCTGGACGAGGGGGTGTTCGACGAGGCGTGGGGCCGCGCCTTCTACACCGAGGACGCCACGGCCGAGATGCCCCTCGGCACCGTCCGCGGCCGGGACGCCGTGGTGGCCCGGATCCGGGAGGGGATGGCCCTGTTCGACCGGACCGTGCACCTGGGCGGCAACGCCGTCATCGAGATCGACGGCGACCGGGCCACCGCCCGCGGGGCCCAGCTCAGCACCCACGTGCTGGCGGACGGGTCCGAGGCCCTCTTCGTCTCCGGCGGCCACGCCGACACCGCCCTGGTGCGGACCCCGGACGGCTGGCGGATCGCCGCCTCCGCGCTCCGCGTCGTATGGACCGAGGGCACCCCGCCGCGCCTGCCGGCGGGCATGGGCCCGGCGCACGCCGCCCGGCGGTAGCGCCCCGGCGGTGGCGCCCCGGCCCGAAGGCTGGCTTTAGCCGGGCGCGCCCGACCCGTAGCGGCGCAACAGCGGGGAGAGGACCAGGACGGACTTGGTGCGCTCGACGAAGGGTTCGCCGGCGATCCGCTCCAGTACCCGCTCGAAGTGCCGCATGTCGGACGCGAAGACCTGCACCAGGGCGTCCGCCTCACCGGTGACGGTGGAGGCGGACGCCACTTCCGGATAGCGCGACAGACCGCGGTGGATCGCGTCCGGCGAGGTGTTGCGGCGACAGAAGATCTCGATGAACCCCTCGGTCTCCCAGCCGAGGGCGGCCGGGTCGACGCGCACCGTGAACCCGGTGATCGCGCCGTCCGCCCGCAACCGGTCCACCCGGCGTTTGACCGCCGGTGCGGACAGTCCGACCTCCTGGCCGATGTCCGCGTAACTGCGGCGGGCGTCCTCGGCGAGGGCGTGGACGATGCGTTCGTCGAGATCGTTCAGTCGCACTGCGGGTGGGTCACTTCTCTGCGGTGGCCAATCGGGAGCGGCGCATGCCGTATCCGAAGTAGATCACAAGGCCGACCACCATCCAGACACCGAAGACCACCCAGGTCACCGGGCCGAGGCTGCCCATCATGTACAGGCAGAGCAGGAAGCCGATCGCCGGGAAGACCGGCGAGAACGGCGTGCGGAACGCCCGCGGCATGTCCGGCCGGGTCCGGCGCAGCACGATCACGGCCACGTTGACCAGCGCGAACGCGAAGAGCGTACCGATGCTGGTGGCGTCGGCCAGCTCACCGAGCGGCACCGCCGCGGCGAGCACGCCGCAGAAGAGGGAGACGATCACGGTGTTGACCCGGGGCACGCCGCTCTTGGGGTGAACCTTGGAGAACACCGTGGGCACCAGCCGGTCCCGGGACATCGCGAACAGGATCCGGGTCTGGCCGTAGAGCACGGTCAGCACGACGCTGGCGATGGCGACGACGGCACCGAAGGCCAGCAGGACCGACCAGTAGTTGTGACCGGTGACGGTCTTGAGGATCCCGGCCAGCGCGGCCTCCGAGCCCTTGAACTCCTCCCACGGCAGGGCACCCACCGCGATGGCCGCGACCAGGCAGTACAGGGCGGTGACGATCACCAGCGAGAGCATGATCGCGCGGGGCAGGTCGCGCTGCGGGTTCCGGGCCTCCTCGCCGGCCGTGGAGGCGGCGTCGAAACCGATGTACGAGAAGAACAGGGTGGCGCCCGCGGCGCTGACCCCCGCCATGCCCATCGGCATGAAGTTGGCGTAGTTGCCGGACTTCACACCCTGGATCGCGACGCCACAGAAGAGCAGCAGCGTGATGATCTTGACGATCACCATGATGGTGTTGGCGCGGGCGCTCTCCTTGGCACCGCCCAGCAGGAACACCATCGCCAGCAGCACGACCAGCAGCGCGGGCAGGTTGAAGTAGCCGCCCTGGCCCGGCGGCGCGGACAGCGCGGCGGGGATGGTGACGCCCAGCGTCCCGTTGAGGAACTCGTTGAGGTACTGGCCCCAGCCGACCGCGACCGCGGCGACCGAGACGCCGTACTCCAGGATCAGGCACCAGCCGCAGACCCAGGCGATCAGCTCACCGAGGGTGGCGTAGGCGTAGGAGTACGACGAGCCGGAGACCGGGATGGTGCCGGCCAGCTCGGCGTAGGAGAGCGCGGAGAACAGCGCGGTGATACCGGCGATGACGAAGGAGAGCACGACCGCGGGGCCGGCGTCCGGGACGGCCTGGCCGAGCACCACGAAGATGCCGGTGCCGAGCGTGGCACCGATGCTGATCATGGTCAGCTGCCAGACGCCCATCGAGCGGCGGAGCGTGCCCCCCTCGCCCTGGCCGCCCTCGGCGACCAACCGCTCGACCGGCTTGCGGCGCATCAGCCGAGTGCCGAGTCCACCGCCGGCGGGCGGCGGGGAATAGCTGTCCCCTGGGGGCGGGGCAGCGCCGTTCTCCAACACTGGGGGCTCCTTCGTCACTGCCGGTCAGACTGACACATTCCGGCACATTCCGGTGACGAGACCACGGCGGCCGGACAGGCAGGACGAACCACCCTGCAGCAGGAGACCGCCGAGCAGGCGGTCTCCGCCACTCCACGTACAGCGCATGACACTACGGCCCCTGCTTGACCTGCCGTAATGCACGATCCTTGCGCAATCACGGTGGTTCGTTGCGCACGGCGGCGAAGGGCAGCGGAATGTTGCGCTCCACGCAGTCAATCACGGCGGCGCCCGGAGAACGCCACCGGCCCCGCACCAGGTCGGTGCGGGGCCGGTGAGCGGCGCGTGCGGAGCCGTCGGCGGGCTCCGGCGGGGTCAGTTCCAGCTGTCGTGCAGCGGCTTCCCCTCGGCGTAACCGGCGGCGCTCTGGACGCCGACCACGGCCTTCTCCGTGAACTCCGCCAGTGAGGCGGCGCCGGCGTACGTGCAGGAGCTGCGGACGCCCGCGATGATCGAGTCGATCAGGTCCTCGACTCCGGGACGGGCCTGGTCGACGAACATCCGGGAGGTGGAGATGCCCTCCTCGAACAGCGCCTTGCGGGCGCGGTCGTAGGCCGACTCCTCGCTGGTGCGGTTGCGCACCGCACGCGCCGAGGCCATCCCGAAGCTCTCCTTGTACGGCCGGCCGTCGGCGGTGTGCTGGAGGTCGCCCGGCGACTCCAGCGTGCCGGCGAACCACGAGCCGATCATGACGTTGGACGCGCCCGCGGCCAGCGCCATGGCCACGTCGCGGGGGTGGCGGACACCGCCGTCGGCCCAGACGTGCTTGCCGTACTTCTTCGCCTCGGCGGCGCACTCCAGCACCGCGGAGAACTGCGGCCGGCCCACACCGGTCATCATGCGGGTGGTGCACATCGCGCCCGGCCCGACACCGACCTTGATGATGTCCGCGCCGGCCTCGATGAGGTCGCGCACACCGGAGGCGGCGACGATGTTGCCCGCGACGATCGGGACGTGCGGGTCCAGCGCCCGGACCGCCTTGACCGCGCTGATCATCGATTCCTGGTGGCCGTGCGCGGTGTCCACGACGAGGGTGTCCACACCCGCCTCCAGCAGCGCCTTGGCCTTGCCGGCCACATCGCCGTTGATGCCCACGGCGGCCGCGATCCGCAGCTTGCCGCCCTCGTCCGTGGCGGGGGTGTACAGGGTCGCGCGCAGCGCGCCCTTGCGGGTCAGGATGCCGACCAGCCGGCCGTCCGCGTCGACCGCCGGGGCCAGCTTGCGGTTGGCGGCGTCGAGGCGGTTGAACGCCTCGCGGGGGTCGATGTCCGCGTCCAGGACCAGCAGGTCCTTGGACATGACCTCGGCCACCTGGGTGAAGCGGTCCACCCCGGCCAGGTCGTGCTCGGTGACGACGCCGACCGGCCGGCCGCCCTCGACGACGATGCCGGCGCCGTGCGCCCGCTTGGGCAGCAGCGACAGCGCGTCCGCCACGGTCGAGACCGGGGACAGCACTATCGGCGTGTCCAGCACGAGGTGGCGCTGCTTGACCCAGGTGATGACGTCGGTGACGACATCGATCGGGATGTCCTGGGGGATGACGACCAGACCACCGCGGCGGGCCACGGTCTCGGCCATACGGCGGCCGGCGATCGCCGTCATGTTGGCGACCACGAGGGGGATGGTCGTGCCGGAGCCGTCGCGCGAGGCGAGGTCCACAGCCTGGCGGGAGCCCACCGCCGAGCGGCTGGGCACCATGAACACATCGTCGTAGGTCAGGTCGTAGGGCACCGAAGAACTCTCTTCGAGGGCGCCGTTCTTCGGATTGAGGAATCGCATACCGCCAGGATACGGGCCCTGACCAGGACTCATGTGATAGTCCTACGGCCCCGCGAGCCGTGTGTGTGATCCACCAATCCGGTGTCCACGCACCGGGACGCCGGCTCACGGGACGCATGCGCAAGGTCGCGGAACGGCGTCCGGGACGGCCGGCTTCCCGGGCTAGACCCCCTGCCGGCCGCGCCCGCCGGCCATGATCACCGCGAGCCCGGTGTCGGTGTCCCGCCAGTGCCCCACGGCGTCCGCCAGCACGCCCTCCACCACGCCCCAGTCCTCCGGCACGGCGGCCGCGTAGCCCTGCCAGCCGGTGATGACCAGCAGCCGGCCGCGCGACGGGGGGCACCAGGACAGGTCGGTGAGGCAGTCGGCCAGCGCGTCCCAGTTGTGGCCGAAGTACGCGGGGAAGTCCAGGGCCGCCGCGCACCGGTCCAGGAAACCGGCCTTGTCCGCGACCCCCGCGAGGTCGAGTGCGGCACCGTCCCACCCCGCGTCCCGGGCCGCGGCCAGGGCGTCCGCGACCGGGCGGTCGGCCGGCCAGGGCAGCACACCCGCGGGCGTCCGCCCGTCGAGCACCGCGGCCAGCGCCCGGGGCACCTCGGCGCTCACCGCAGCACCGCCTTGAAGCTCTTGTAGTGGTCCTCGGTGTAGAAGAACTCGTGCTGCTTGCCGGTGATCAGGCGGCGGGCGCCGCGGTTCCGGGAACCCGGGGTGTCGACCGTGTACTCGTGGTAGTAGCCGCGCGGCTCCTTGGGCAGCTGCTTCTCGTAGTTGCCGAAGACGGTGCCGTCCTTGGGGTACGGGAACGGTCCGCCGGCGTCGATCAGCTTGAGGGTGCGCTGCGCCTCGGCGGGCAGCCCCTTCGCCGGCACGGTCGGCAGGCCCTTGGCCCAGCCCGGTGCGGCGCCGCCGGGCGACCGGGGGTCGGCCGTACCGGTCGCAGCCGGCCGGTGCGTGCCGGCCGAACTCCCTTTGCCGTCACCGCCGGTGGAACAGCCGGTCAGGACGAGAAGCAGCGCGGCGAGCAGCGCGCCGAGGACGGCGGCGGCCCGGCGCGGGGCGGTGTGGATCAGCATGGGCCGATGCTGTCACAGCCACGCGCCGGCTGCCCGGCGGCGGGCGCGCCGGGCCCGCTCACTTCCCGTCCGGGTCCGCCCGGTCCAGGGCCGGCCGCGGGCCGGGACCGGTCTCCAGCAGCAGGTGGTCGGCGGCCGCGGTGTCCGTCACCAGGCTCGTCACCAGGCCGGAGCGCAGCACCGCGCCGATGGCCGCGGCCTTCCGGCGGCCGCCGGCGATCGCCACCACCTCGGGGATCCGGCGCAGCCGGTCGGCCTCGACGGTGATGCACCGCTCGCCCAGGTCGCGGCCGACGCGCCGCCCCTCGCCGTCGAAGAGGTGCGCGGACATCTCGGCGGTCGCGCCCAGCGAGGCGTAGTGCTCCCGCTCCTCCTCCGACAGCATGTCGTAGACGGTCGAGACGCCCGGCTCCCACGAACCGATGGAGACGCAGGCGACGGTGACCTTGTCGAAGTACTCGAAGGCGCGGGCGATCCCGGTCTGGCCGCGCAGCGCGGCGGCGGTCGCCGAGTCGGGCAGCAGCATCGGCGCATAGATCGGATGCGCCTCGCCGCCGGAGACGTCGGCCGCGCGGCGGACCGCCTCGACCGATCCGCGGTCGGCGGTCCCGGCGTCGTAGACCCCGGTCAGCTGGACGACCGTGCACGGCGGCAACCGGTGCAGGGCGGCCGCCATGTGGATGGTCGAGCGGCCCCAGGCGAGCCCCAGCACATCGCCCTCGGCGACGAGCTCGCCGAGCAGGTCGGCGGCGACTTCGCCGAGGTTCTCCGGGTCGGCGGCGTCCTCGGTGGGGGTCCCCCCGCCGAAGGCAGGGGGAGCGTCCGCGGGCGATTCCACGACGACCGCGTGCCGCAGGCCGTAGCGGGCGCGCAGGGCGTCGGAGCGCTCCGCGTCGAGTTCGGAGGGCACCCGGATCTCGATCCGTACGAGATCGCGCTCCAGTGCCGTCTCCAGCACACGGGCGACCTTGAACCGGCTGACGCCGAACTCCTCCGCGATCTGGATCTTGGACTTGCCCTCAAGATAGAAACGGCGGGCCATGGCCGCAGCCTGCACCAGCTCGGCAGGGCCCATTCCGGACTGTGGGCGGCTGGCTACCACGAAATTCTCCCCTTTTGCGCATCTGATCGAGTCTTTGCTCATCCTTTCAGAAACCCGAGGTGTACGGGGACCACGAGCGTCACGACAGGCATGAACGCTCGGTTGCCACCAGGTCAACCGATGGCGCGGACCACACCGGACGGACCGGTTCCGCGCCCCGTACGGGCCGGGCCGACTCGATCAGTGAGCGCAGCCCCAGCTCCCGGCCGTCGCCGCCTCGGCCTTCTCCCGCAGGTCACGGACGGCCTTGGCCGGGTCGTCCGCCCCGTACACCGCGGAACCCGCGACGAACACGTCGGCGCCGGCCTCCGCGCACCGCTCGATGGTCTCCGCCGAGACACCGCCGTCCACCTGGAGCCACATCTGGAGTCCGTGCCGCGAGATCAGCTCACGGGTGCGGCGGATCTTCGGCAGCATGATGTCCAGGAACGCCTGACCGCCGAAGCCGGGCTCGACGGTCATGATCAGCACCATGTCCAGTTCGGGCAGCAGGTCCTCGAACGGCTCGATCGGGGTGGCCGGCTTGAGCGCCATCGACGCCCGCGCGCCCTTGGCCCTGATCTCCCGCGCCAGCCGCACCGGTGCCGCGGCCGCCTCCGCGTGGAAGGTGACCGAACCGGCCCCGGCCTCCACGTACTGCGGCGCCCAGCGGTCCGGGTCCTCGATCATCAGGTGCAGGTCGAGGGGGGTGTCCGTCGCCTTGCTCAGCGACTCGACGATCGGCACGCCGAGGGTGAGGTTGGGGACGAAGTGGTTGTCCATCACGTCGACGTGGAGCCAGTCGGCGCCCTCGACGGCCTGTGCCTCCTGGGCGAGGCGGGCGAAGTCGGCGGACAGGATGCTGGGGTTGATCAAGGCCATGCCCCCAGTATGGCGGTCCGTTCGCGGACGGACCCCGCCGGGCGGGGAGAGCCCCGTCACCCCGCGGCGCGGGTACGCGCCATGCCGCCCCGGCCGGTCGCGCGGCCCGGCCGGGGCGGACGAGGTGGTGCGGCGGCGATCAGCCCTTCAGGGCCGCCAGCGCCTGGTTCAGCGTCTTCGACGGACGCATCACCGCGGACGCCTTGGCCGGGTCGGGGCGGAAGTAGCCACCGATGTCGGCCGGGGAGCCCTGCACCGCGATCAGCTCGTCGACGATGGTCCGCTCCTGCTCGGTCAGCGTCTTGGCCAGCGGCCCGAACGCCTCCGCGAGCTGCGCGTCGTCGGTCTGCTTGGCCAGCTCCTGGGCCCAGTAGAGCGCCAGGTAGAAGTGGCTGCCGCGGTTGTCGATACCGCCCAGCTTGCGGCTCGGCGACTTGTTCTCGTTCAGGAACGCACCGGTCGCGCGGTCCAGGGTCTCGGCGAGGACCTTGGCACGGGCGTTGCCGGTGGTCGTCGCGAGGTGCTCGAAGCTCACCGCGAGCGCGAGGAACTCACCCAGGCTGTCCCAGCGCAGGTAGTTCTCCTTGACCAGCTGCTGGACGTGCTTCGGGGCGGAGCCGCCGGCGCCCGTCTCGAACAGCCCGCCGCCGTTCATCAGCGGGACGACCGACAGCATCTTGGCGCTGGTGCCCAGCTCCAGGATCGGGAACAGGTCGGTCAGGTAGTCACGCAGGACGTTGCCGGTGACCGAGATGGTGTCCTCGCCGCGGCGGATCCGCTCCAGGGAGAAGGTGATCGCCTCGACCGGGGCCAGGATCTTGATCTCCAGCCCCTCGGTGTCGTGCTCCAGCAGGTACGCCTTGACCTTCTCGATCAGCTGGGCGTCGTGCGCACGGGTCGCGTCGAGCCAGAACACCGCCGGGTCGCCGGTGGCGCGGGCACGGGTGACGGCCAGCTTCACCCAGTCCTTGATCGGCGCGTCCTTGGTCTGGCACATCCGGAAGATGTCGCCGGCGCCCACGGTCTGCTCCAGGACGACGTTGCCGGCGCCGTCGAGGACCCGCACCGTACCGGTGGCCGGGATCTCGAAGGTCTTGTCGTGGCTGCCGTACTCCTCGGCCTTCTGCGCCATCAGGCCGACGTTGGGCACCGAGCCCATGGTGGCCGGGTCGAGCGCGCCGTGCGCCCGGCAGTCGTCGATGACGGCCTGGTAGATGCCGGCGTAGCTGCTGTCGGGGAGCACCGCGAGGGTGTCGGCCTCCTGGCCGTCCGGGCCCCACATGTGGCCGGAGGTGCGGATCATGGCCGGCATCGAGGCGTCCACGATGACGTCGCTGGGGACATGCAGGTTGGTGATGCCGCGGTCGGAGTCGACCATCGCCAGCTCGGGGCCCGCGGCCAGCTCGGCGTCGAAGGACGCCTTGATCTCGGCGCCGTTCGGCAGGGCCGCAAGGCCCTTGTAGATGCCGCCGAGGCCGTCGTTCGGGGTCAGCCCGGCCGCCGCGAGCGCCTCGCCGTACTGGGCGAACGTCTTGGGGAAGAAGGCGCGCACGACGTGGCCGAAGACGATCGGGTCGGAGACCTTCATCATCGTGGCCTTCAGGTGCACGGAGAACAGCACGCCCTCGGCCTTGGCCTTCGCGACCTGCGCGGCCAGGAACTCCCGCAGCGGACCGACCCGCATCACGGAGGCGTCCACGACCTCACCGGCCAGGACCGGCACCGACTCGCGCAGCACCGTGGTGGAGCCGTCGTCGCCGGCCAGCTCGATGCGGAGCGCACCGTCCTCGGCGATCACCGCGGACTTCTCGGTGGAGCGGAAGTCGTCGGCGCCCATGGTCGCCACGTTGGTCTTGGAGTCGCCGGTCCAGGCACCCATGCGGTGCGGGTGGGCCTTGGCGTAGTTCTTGACCGACGCGGGCGCCCGGCGGTCCGAGTTGCCCTCGCGCAGCACGGGGTTGACGGCGCTGCCCTTGACCTTGTCGTAGCGGGCGCGGATCTCGCGCTGCTCGTCGGTCTTCGGGTCGTCCGGGTAGTCCGGGAGCGCGTAGCCCTGCTCCTGGAGCTCGGCGACGGCCGCCTTGAGCTGCGGGATGGAGGCCGAGATGTTGGGCAGCTTGATGATGTTCGCGCCGGGCGTCTTGGCCAGCTCGCCGAGCTCCGCGAGGGCGTCGGCGATCCGCTGGTCCTCCTTCAGGTGCTCCGGGAAGCTGGCGATGATCCGACCCGACAGCGAGATGTCGCGGGTCTCCAGCGTCACCCCGGCCGTCGAGGCGTACGCCTCGACCACCGGCAGGAACGAGTACGTCGCCAGGGCCGGGGCCTCGTCAGTGTGGGTGTAAATGATGGTCGAGTCAGTCACCGGGTACTCCGCTCCATCCACGTCTCAAATATTGCTCGACATCAAGATATCAAGATTGCTCGACATCAAGATATCCGTGCGTCGAACCGCTCCCCCGGCGGCCGCTCCCCCTTACGGGCGGAACCGGCCACCGCGGCCGCGCGGACCCGTCAGGCAGTCCGGCGCAGCAGCGCCAGATACATCGCGTCGGTCCCGTGCAGATGCGGCCAGAGCTGGACATCCGGCCCGTCACCGAGCTCCGGCACGCCCGGCATCAACGGCCGGGCGTCGATCCACTCGGCCTCGGCGGCCGGCCCGCCGCGCCCCTTGAGGACGTCCTCCACCACGGCCCGGGTCTCCGCCGGATGCGGCGAACAGGTCGCGTACCCCACCACACCGCCGATCCGCACCGCCGCCAGCGCCTGCCGCAGCAACTCCCGCTGCAGCGGCGCGAAACCGTCCAGGTCCTCGGGCCGCCGCCGCCAGCGCGCCTCGGGCCGGCGGCGCAGCGCCCCCAGGCCGGTGCACGGCACGTCCACCAGCACCCGGTCGAAGGCCCCGGGGCGCCACGCCGGACGGGTGCCGTCGGCGGCGATCACCGCGTACGGACCCGGATTTCCCTCCAGGGCCCGGGCCACCAACCGTGCCCGGTGCGGCTGCTTCTCCGACGCCACCAGCGCCGCGCCCCGCTGCGCCGCCAACGCGCCCAGCAGCGCCGCCTTGCCGCCCGGCCCCGCGCAGCCGTCCAGCCAGGTGCGGTCCGGGCCGTCCAGCGGCGCGGCGGCCAACGCCAGCGCCACCAGCTGACTGCCCTCGTCCTGCACGCCGGCGCGCCCCTCGCGCACCGCGTCCAGCGCACCCGGCTCCCCGCCCTCGGCGAGCCGGACCGCGTACGGCGACCACCGGCCCGGCACCGCGCCGTCCTCGCCTGCGGCCGCCAGCAGTTCCTCGGCGGTGGACCGGCCCGGCCGCGCCACCAGCGTCACCTCGGGGCGCTCGTTGTCCGCCGCCAACAGCTCCTCGATGCCCGCGCGACCGCCGCCGAGGGCGTCCCAGAGCGCGGAGACGACCCAGCGGGGATGGGCGTGCACGATCCCCAGATGGTCCTCCGGGTCCTCGTCGTACTCCGGGGCCACCCGCTCCAGCCAGCCGTCCAGATCGTGCGCGGTGAGCTTGCGCAGCACCGCGTTGACGAACTTCGCCCGGCCGTCGCCCAGCACCACCCGGGCCAGGTCGACGGTGGCGCTGACCGCGGCGTGCGGGGGGATCCGGGTGCCGAGCAACTGGTGCGCACCGAGCGTCAGCACGTCCAGCACCGGCGGGTCGACCTCGCGCAGCGGCCGGTCGACGCAGGTGGCCAGGATCGCGTCGTAGGTGCCCTGGCGGCGGAGCGACCCGTAGACCAGCTCGGTGGCCAACGCCGCGTCCCGGGCGTCGAAGTCACCGGCGTCCCGCGCCTTGCGCAGCAGCGGCGGCAGGACCAGGTTCGCGTACGCGTCCCGCTCGTCCACCGCCCGCAGTGCCTCGAACGCGAGGATCCGGACCGGGTCCTTCTTCGGGCGACGGTAGGGCTTGCGGGTGCCGTGGCGACGCGGCTGCTGCTGACTCACAGAAAGGTGCTCCGGTATTACGGGACGGGGGTTCGCCCCAGCCTACGCGGGCCCGAAGCCGGGGGCGCGCGGACGGCCCCCGCGAGCGCACCCCGCCCCGGTCAGCCGCCCAGCTGCTCCCCGGCCGCGATCCGCACCCCGCGCGCCCAGTCCGCCGCCTGCATCGGCTTCTTGCCCTGCGGCTGGACCCACAGCAGCTGGAGGGGGTGGCTGCCGGTGCCCACGTGCACCGTCTTCTTGGTGACGGCCAGTTCGCCCGCCGGCAGGGCCGGTCCGTCGTACTCGGCGGCGGGGGCGGCCGACATCACCTTGAGCCGCTCCTCGCGGAAGACCGTCCAGGCACCGGGCGCCGGCGCACAACCCCGCACCACCCGGTCCACCCGCAGCGCCGGGGCGGTCCAGTCGATCCGGGCGTCCTCCACCTCGATCTTCGGGGCCAGCGTGACCCCCTCCTCCGGCTGCGGCACCGCCTTGAGGGAGCCGCCCTCGATGCCGTCCATCGTGGCGACCAGCAGACCGGAGCCGGCGAACGCCAGCCGGGTCAGCAGATCCCCGCTGGTGTCGGTCGGCCGGACCTCCTCGGTGAGCACCCCGTACACCGGGCCGGAGTCCAGCCCCCGTTCGATCTGGAAGGTGGTGGCACCGGTGATCTCGTCACCGGCGAGCACCGCGTGCTGCACGGGCGCCGCACCCCGCCACGCGGGCAGCAGCGAGAAGTGCAGGTTGACCCAGCCGTGGGCCGGGATGTCCAGCGCGACCTGGGGCAGCAGGGCACCGTACGCGACCACCGGGCAGCAGTCCGGCGCGATCTCCCGCAGCCGGGCGAGGAAGTCCTCGTCGCGCGGCTTGGCCGGCTTGAGCACCTCGATGCCGGCCTCCTCCGCACGCTCCGCGACCGGGCTGGCCACCAGCCGGCGGCCCCGTCCGGCCGGCGCGTCGGGCCGGGTCACGACGGCCACCACCTCGTGCCGGTCCGAGGCGATCAGGGCATCGAGGGCGGGTACGGCAACCTCGGGGGTACCTGCGAAGACAAGCCTCATGGGTGACGGACTACCTCTCACACGCTGCGGAACGACGCACCAGTCTAGGGGCCTTGACGCAGGTCATGGGCCGGAACGCCAGGGGGCGTGCGAAGTCATCCGCGCCCCGCGCACACGCTCGTACGCCCCTGCACCGTGACCAGAGCCGCTCTTGGCGCGTTGGTCAAACAGCATTGACCGATTCCGGGCCGCTTTGGCGGCCCGAACGCTTTCACCCATCCTTTCCACGCCGGTTCGAGAGGCTTGCCCATGGCCGACCACGCAACCCACGACGCCCAGGCGCGCGCCAGCCTGCATCTCCTGGTGCGGGACATCGAGCGGGTCCGCCGGCAGGTGGACGCCCTGCGCACGCTCACCGCGCAGCTCGGCAACGTCTACCGGCCGCGACGCACGGGCCCCTCCGCGGGCTTCGTCGTCTACGGACGGGCGCCCGCCCCCACCGTGCGCCTCGCCCAGGAACTCCGCGACAGCGTCGAAACGCTCGTCACCGCGGCCGTCGACTTCGACCGCTCACTGGGCTTCTCCTGGGACGCGGTGGGCTCCGCACTCGGCGTCACCAAGCAGGCGGTGCACCGCCGTTACGGCGCCCGGCGGGCCACCACCCAGCCGTCCGGCGACAGCGGCGAAACCGCGGTGCGCCCCTCCGACGCCCCCACGGCCCGCGCGATCAGCATGGCCGGCGGCCTGACCGCGAACCCGTCCGTCCCCGCCGCCCGCACCCTGCCCACTCAGCCCTCCGCCTCCTCCCGCGACGAGGCCCGCCCCGGCGCCTTCCCCGGCCCCCGCAACGGCTGACTCCCCCTCGGACTCCCCCCTCGGACTCCCCCCTCGGACTCCCCCCTCGGACTCCCCCTCGGATTTCCCCCACGGTCGCCCCGCAGCGGAACCCGGGACCGTCCGCCGACCACGGTCCCGGGGCGACGTGCGGCCCCCACGGGACCTGGCGACGGGGCCCGCGCACCCGGCTCAGCCCAGATCCGGCGGATCGATCCGCACCCGGACCGGCTCGCCCTCCCGCTTGACCAGCCGGGCCGCCCGCGCGGCCTTCAACGCCGCCGCCAGCGCCGCGCCCTGACCCGGGCGGACCCGAACCAGCGCACGCTCCCAGACCTCGCCCGGCGGAGGATCGCCCGGCCGCCGCGGCCGCCCGGGATCCGGCACCGGCAGCGGAACCGGACCCAGCACCTCGGCCCCCTCGGGAAGCTCGGCAGCCCGCAGCAGACCGGCCACGTCCTCGGCACGACCCGCCACCGCGGCCATCCGCGAAACCGGCGGGAACCCCAGCTCCGCCCGCTCGGCCAACTCGCGCACCGCATGGCCGACCGGATCCCAGCGCACCAGCGCCTGGACCGGTCGCAGCGTCGGCTCCGCGATCACCGCGACCGTGCCGCCCTCCGCCTGACCGCGGACCAGCGCGGCCGCACCCATCCAGCGGCGCAGCGCCTCCTCGCCGGCCCGCAGATCCGGCCGCCCCAGCAGTGCCCAGCCGTCCAGCAGCAGCGCGGCGGCGTACCCCTCGCCCTCGGCGACCGGTTCGGCACCGGGTGTGCTCACCACCAGCGCGGGGGCTGCGGGCACCGACGCCAGGACGTGATCACGCCCCGACGTGCGCACCGGAACCGCCGGGAACGCCCGGCCCAGCTCCTCCGCCGTACGCCGCGCGCCGACGATCCGCGCCCGCAGCCGGGTGCCGCCGCACTCGGCGCAGTGCCAGTCCGACTCCTCCCGGCCGCACCAGGCGCAGGCCAACTCGCCCGCCTCGCGCGCCTCCAACGGGCCGGCGCACGCCCGGCAGCGGGCTGGTTCCCGACACCGCTCGCACGCCAACCGGGGGGCATAGCCCCGCCGCGGCACCTGCACCAGCACCGGACCGCGGGCGAGCCCGTCCCGCACGATCTGCCAGGCCATCGACGGCAGCCGGGCGGCGCGCGCCGCGGCGTCCCGGGCCTCGTCGCCGTCCCCGACCGTACGCACCAAGGGGGCGGCGGCCCGCACCCGCTCCCGGTCGGCGGCCAGCGGCCGTGCCCAGCCGGTCTCCACCAACTGGGCCGCCTCGACCGTGCAGCTCAACCCGCCCACCAGGAAACCGGCCCGCTCGCCGACCGCACGCTGGAGGAGCACTTCCCTGGCGTGCGGCTGGGGAGCGTGCGGATCGCTGTGACTGCCGTCCCCGTCGTCCCAGAGCGCGACCAGTCCCAGCCCGGCGACCGGCGCGAACATCGCGGCGCGCGTCCCGACCACCGCGCGCACCGAGCCCCGGCTGACCGCCAGCCAGCGGCGGTACCGCTCCTCGGGCCCGGACTCGGCCGTCAGCACCACGTGCCGGCCGGCTCCGATCAGCTCACCGAGCGCCGCGTCCACCCGGGCCGCGGCCCGCCCGTCGGGCACCACCACCAGCGCCCCGCGCCCGCCGGCGAGCGCCGCGGCCGCCGCCCGCGCCAGCTCCCCCGGCCAACTCGGTCCGGGCAGCGCCGTCCACACCGCCCGCGGCGCGTCCCCGCGCGCCAGCGCCTCCAGGAACCCCGGACCGGCCCCGTACCGCTCCCAACTCCCGGGATCCGGCGGGGCATTGGGGGGCAGCGGCGCGGGCGACGACTCGGCCTCGACCCGTGCCCGGCGCGGCGGCACCGCCAGTTGCACCACATCCGCCAGCGACCCGGCATAGCGGTCGGCGACCGCCCGGCACAGCCCCAGCAGCTCCGGCGTCAGCACCCGCTCCGGCGAGAGCACCTGGGCGAGCGGCGCCAGCACCCCGCGGAACTCGCTCTGAGCCGTCCGCTCCACGATGAAACCGTCGACCAGCCGGCCGCCCTCGCGCCGGCCGCCCTTCTCCCCCGCCCCGAACCGCACCCGCACCCGCACCCCGGGCTGCGCCTCGGCGTCCATCGCGGCCGGCACCGCGTAGTCGAAGAACCGGTCGAGGTGCACCGGCCCCTTGTCCACCAGCACCCGCGCCACCGGCAGCTCCGCCGCCAGCGCGGCCCCCCGCCAGGTGCGGGGCTTGGCCCGCTCCGCCTTCGTCTCCCGCACAGCCTCCCGGATCAGGGCCAGCTGCTCGCCCTGCTCCCCCGGATCCCGCCCGTTCTCCCTGCTCACAGCAACCAGTCTTAGCAGACCCCACCGACAGCGGCCGGAGCCCGTGAACGGCCGAGGGCCCCGGACCGTCCAGCGGTCCGGGGCCCTCGGGGGAAGCCGTGGCGGTGCGGAGCCCTTTTACAGGCCCGCGGCCTTGCGCAGGGCGTCCACCCGGTCGGTGCGCTCCCAGGTGAAGTCCTCCAGCTCACGGCCGAAGTGGCCGTAGGCGGCGGTCTGGGAGTAGATCGGGCGGAGCAGGTCGAGGTCGCGGATGATCGCGGCCGGGCGGAGGTCGAAGACCTCGCCGATGGCAGCCTCGATCTTCTCGGTGTCGACCGCGTTGGTACCGAAGGTCTCGACGAAGAGACCGACCGGCTCGGCCTTGCCGATCGCGTAGGCGACCTGGACCTCGCAGCGCGAGGCGAGGCCGGCGGCGACGACGTTCTTGGCGACCCAGCGCATGGCGTACGCGGCGGAGCGGTCGACCTTGGACGGGTCCTTGCCGGAGAAGGCACCGCCACCGTGGCGGGCCATACCGCCGTAGGTGTCGATGATGATCTTGCGGCCGGTCAGGCCGGCGTCGCCCATCGGGCCACCGATCTCGAACCGCCCGGTCGGGTTGACCAGCAGGCGGTACTCGTCGGTGTCCAGCTTGATGCCGTCCTCGACGAGCTGGTTGAGGACGTGCTCGACGACGAACTCGCGGATGTCGGGCGCGAGCAGCGAGTCCAGGTCGATGTCGCTGGCGTGCTGGGAGGAGACCACCACGGTGTCGAGGCGGACGGCCTTGTTGCCGTCGTACTCGATGGTGACCTGGGTCTTGCCGTCGGGGCGGAGGTAGGGGATGGTCCCGTTCTTGCGGACCTCCGACAGCCGGCGCGAGAGGCGGTGCGCCAGGTAGATCGGGAGCGGCATGAGCTCAGGGGTCTCGTCACAGGCGAACCCGAACATCAGGCCCTGGTCGCCCGCGCCCTGCCGGTCCAGCTCGTCGTCGTCGCCTTCGACGCGGTTCTCGTAGGCGGTGTCGACGCCCTGGGCAATGTCCGGCGACTGCGCACCGATGGACACCGAGACGCCGCAGGAGGCGCCGTCGAAGCCCTTCTTGGACGAGTCGTAACCAATCTCCAGGATCTTGCTCCGGACGAGATTGGGGATGTCGGCGTACGCCTTCGTCGTCACCTCGCCGGCCACGTGCACCAGGCCGGTGGTGATCAACGTCTCCACGGCGACCCGGGACGTCGGGTCCTCCTTGAGGAGAGCGTCGAGAATGGTGTCGCTGATCTGGTCAGCGATCTTGTCGGGATGGCCCTCGGTGACGGACTCCGAGGTGAACAGGCGGCGGGACACATCGCTCCCTGGGGTTGCAGCGGCTGCTGGCTGATCATTTAGCGGAACGGCCGAGAGCTGCGCTCGGCCAAATCCACTGCCAGTTTATCGGTCGAACGTGGCGCTTGGGCACGCAGTCTCGATTTATGGAACCCCCGTGACCTGGGACACCACTGACTCACGGTAGTGACGATCACCTTGAGAATCAGTCGGGTCAAGAGGACACGCCGAATTTCAGGGGCCGATCAGGGTGCCCGAGAGCCCGGTCCGGGGGTTACCCGCAGGGGTGAACGTCAGGGGCGCGGATCGGCCAGACGGGGGATGACCAGGTCCCAGACGGTGTCGGCGAGCGCTTCCTTCGGACCGTAGGGCACGGCGGCCTCGGTGCCGTCCGTGGCCAGGATCACGGCCTCGTTCTCGGCCGAACCGAAGGTCTTGTCTTCGCCGACCTCGTTGACGACCAGGAGATCGCAGCCCTTGCGGGCGAGCTTGGCCCGGCCGTTGGCAAGGACGTCGTCGGTCTCGGCGGCGAAGCCGACGACCAGCTGGCCGGGGCGGGCCCGGTCCGCGGAGAGCTCGGCAAGGATGTCCGGATTTCGCACCAGGGTGACGGGTTCCGGCTCCTGGCCCTCCTGCTTCTTGATCTTCCCGGTGGCGTAAACCGCAGGGCGGAAATCGGCCACCGCGGCGGCCATCACCACCGCGTCGGCGTCCGCCGCGGCCTTCAGCACGGCCTCGCGCAGCTGCCGGGCGGTGCCGATGTGGATCACGTCCACACCGGCCGGGTCGGGCAGCTCGGTGTTGCCGGCGACCAGGGTGACCCGGGCACCGCGGGCCGCGGCGGTACGGGCCAGGGCGTAGCCCTGCTTGCCGGACGAGCGGTTGCCCAGGTAGCGCACCGGGTCCAGCGGCTCCCGGGTGCCGCCCGCGCTGACCACGACGTGGCGACCCGCGAGGTCCTGCGGCAGGCCCTCGGCGCCGCGGGCCAGCACCTGGCGGCACAGGTCGAAGATCTCCACCGGGTCCGGGAAGCGGCCCTTGCCGGTGTCGACGCCGGTAAGCCGGCCCACCGCGGGCTCGATGACGAGCGCGCCGCGGCGCCGCAGCGTGGCGACGTTCTCCTGGGTGGCGGGGTTCTCCCACATCTCGGTGTGCATCGCGGGCGCGAAGATCACCGGACAGCGGGCGGTGAGCAGGGTGTTGGTCAGCAGGTCGTCGGCGAGGCCGTGGGCGGCCTTGGCCAGCATGTCGGCGGTGGCCGGGGCGACCACGACGAGGTCGGCGGCCTGACCGATGCGGACGTGCGGGACCTCGTGGACGGACTCCCAGACCTCCGTGGTGGCCGGGTTGCCGGACAGCGCCGACCAGGTGGCCTCGCCGACGAAGTGCAGCGACGAGGCGGTCGGCACCACCCGTACGTCATGGCCGGACTCCGTGAGTCGGCGCAGCAGCTCGCACGCTTTGTACGCGGCGATCCCGCCACTGACCCCCAGGACGACCCTGGGCCGCTCCCGCTTGTCCATCGATTCCCCGCTCCCCGAGCCTAGGTCCGAACGCATGTCCCTCAACCTATGCCCTCACGGCACACCAAGGGCCCGGCAGGTCCCCCGGCTACACGCCGGGAGGTACCTGTGCCGGGCCCTTGGTGAGGGACGCGGTGCCGCTTACTGGCCGGCCGGACCCTCGATGGCCTCAGAGGTCAGCAGGCCGGCGTTGATCTCGCGGAGCGCGATCGACAGCGGCTTCTCGTGCACGTGGGTGTCGACCAGCGGGCCGACGTACTCCAGCAGGCCCTCGCCGAGCTGGGAGTAGTACGCGTTGATCTGGCGCGCACGCTTGGCGGCGTAGATCACGAGGCTGTACTTCGAGTCGGTGGCCTCGAGAAGCTCATCAATGGGTGGGTTGATGATGCCCTCGGGTGCGGTGATGGAAGAGGACACTCTCTACCTTCCGAAGGGGGATGAAGCAGGTGATGGCGCACAGGCGCCGAAATCAGCGGCGCCGCGATCGGGACCGGAGTCAGTCGCCGGAGGTCCGGTCTTCAGGGCGGCGCAGCATCAAGGCTAGCAGCTCACGGCTGACGTCCTCGACGGAGGTGTTGACGAGCGTCACGTCGAACTCCTTCTCCGCCGCGAGCTCGATCCGGGCCGCCTCCAGGCGCCGCTCGATGACCTCCGGGGCCTCCGTGCCGCGGCCGGTGAGCCGGCGGACCAGCTCCTCCCAGCTCGGCGGGGCCAGGAAGACCAGGTCGGCGTCCGACATGGACTCGCGCACCTGGCGGGCGCCCTGCAGGTCGATCTCCAGAAGGACCGGCTCGCCGGCCGCCAGCCGGTCCAGCACCGCCTGGCGCGGGGTGCCGTAGCGGTTGCCGGCGAACTCGGCCCATTCCAGCAGCTCACCGTTGGCGACCAGCTTGTCGAATTCCTCGTCCTCGACGAAGAAGTACTGGACGCCGTGGCGCTCCCCCGGGCGCGGCTTGCGGGTGGTGGCCGAGACCGAGAGCCAGATTTCGGGATGGACCTTGCGCAGATGCGCGACGACCGTGCTCTTGCCGACCCCCGAAGGGCCGGAGAGCACGGTCAGGCGCGGTTGTCTGGCCGGGGGAACCGGGGCGGACCCCCGGGAGACTGCTGAACTCATGCAGCGATTATTCCAGCTTCCCGGCAATGCCGAGAAACTCAGGAACCCGTGCTGCCGAACTCACGCTCCAGCGATGCGATCTGGTTGGAGCCCAGACCGCGCACTCGGCGGCTCTCGGAGATGCCGAGCCGCTCCATGATCTGCTTTGCGCGGACCTTGCCCACGCCCGGCAGGGACTCCAGGAGGGCGGAGACCTTCATCTTGCCGATGACATCGTTCTTCTGGCCCTGCTGGATGACCTCGTGCAGGGAGGCCCCGGAGTGCTTGAGCCGATTCTTGACCTCGGCGCGCTCCCGGCGAGCCGCGGCGGCCTTTTCGAGCGCGGCAGCGCGCTGTTCAGGGGTAAGGGGCGGAAGAGCCACGCCTACGTCACCTCGGATGTCGAACTGTCGGATACGGACCGGTGTGGAACCTAGTCGCCCCGCAACAGCGGAGCAACGAGCAACGCGCTTACGTGCAGTGCTCTCGTCGGAGACTAGCGGCCGATGGCGCTGGAGTCAGCGAGAACAGACGAAAAGTCCTGGTCAGACTCAGCTGACCAGGACATTTCGGGACCAAATAACCTCGTTATGCGACCGCCGCGCGCACTTCGTCGGCACAGCGGGTCGCCGCCGCGCGCAGCGCGCCGACGTCCGGACCGTGCTTCAGCACTCCCCGGCTGACGCTCGGCACCACGTTGCGGACCGCCTTGCCGAAGACGGTGGGCAGGTCGGCGGGGGTGGCGCCCTGCGCCCCGATGCCGGGTGCCAGCAGCGGGCCGTTGATCGCCAGGTCGAAGGCGGAGAGATCGCCGAGCGTGGCGCCGACGACCGCGCCGAAGGACCCCAGCGGCTGGGCCCCGGCGTTCTCGGCGGCCAGGTGGCCGAGCATGGTGGCGGCGACCGTGCGGCCGTCCTCGCGGACCGCCCGCTGGACCTCCGCGCCCTCCGGGTTGGAGGTCAGGCCGAGCACGAAGAGGCCGGCGCCGTTCTCCCGCGCCAGCTCCACGGCGGGCTTCAGCGAGCCGAAGCCGAGGTACGGGGAGACCGTCAGCGCGTCCGAGAACAGCGGCGAGTCCGGGCGCAGGAACGCCTCGGCGTAGGCGCCCATGGTGGAACCGATGTCGCCGCGCTTGGCGTCCATCAGGATCAGAGCGCCGCGCTCCCGCGCCTCCTCGACGGCGGTCTCCAGGACGGCGAGGCCGCGCGAGCCGAACCGCTCGAAGAAGGCCGACTGCGGCTTGAAGACCGCGACCTGCTCGCCGAGGGCCTCCACGACGGTCCGGGTGAACCGGGCCAGGCCCGCCACGTCGTCGTTCAGGCCCCAGTCGGCCAGCAGCGAGGCGTGCGGGTCGATGCCGACGCAGAGCGGGCCGCGCTCGTCCATGGCGCGGCGCAGACGCGCGCCGAAGGGTTCGAGGCTCATCCGGTCACCTTCTTGTGGTCGGCGCCGACCGCGTCGGCGAGAGTGGCGTACGGGCTGTTGCGCAGGCGCGCGGCGAGGCCCTTGTGGATCGCGCGGCACCAGAACGGGCCCTCGTAGATGAAGGCGCTGTAGCCCTGGACGAGGGTGGCGCCGGCGAGGATGCGCTGCCAGGCGTCCTCGGCGGTCTCGATGCCGCCGACCCCGATCAGGGTGATCCGGTCGCCTACGCGGGCGTACAGGCGGCGCAGGACCTCCAGGGAGCGCTCCTTGAGGGGCGCGCCGGACAGGCCGCCGGTCTCGGCGGTCAGCTTCGGGTCGGAGGCCAGGCCCAGGCTCTCGCGGGCGATGGTGGTGTTGGTGGCGATGATGCCGTCCAGGCGCAGCTCCAGGGCGAGGTCGGCGACCGCGTCCACGTCCTCGTCGGCGAGGTCGGGGGCGATCTTGACCAGCAGCGGGACCCGGCGGTCGGTGACCGTGCGGTCGGCGGCCTCGCGGACCGCGGTGAGCAGCGGGCGCAGGTGGTCGACGGCCTGGAGGTTGCGCAGCCCCGGGGTGTTCGGCGAGGAGACGTTGACGACCAGGTAGTCGGCGTGCCGGGCCAGGCGCTCGGTGGAGGTGACGTAGTCGGCGACCGCCTCGGCCTCCGGGACGATCTTGGTCTTGCCGATGTTGACGCCGACCGTGGTCCGGAAGACGGGGTTGCGGGCGGCCAGGCGGGCGGCGACCGCGGCCGAGCCGTCGTTGTTGAAGCCCATCCGGTTGATCAGCGCGCGGTCCGGCACCAGCCGGAACAGCCGCTTCTTGGGATTGCCGGGCTGCGGCTGGGCGGTGACGGTGCCGATCTCGACGTGGTCGAAGCCGAGCATCGCCATCCCGTCGATGGCCACGGCGTTCTTGTCGAAGCCGGCGGCCAGGCCGAAGGGGCCGTGCATCCGGCGGCCCAGGGCCTCGGTGCGCAGTTCCTTGTGGCGGGGGGCGAGGGCGGCCGCGGCGAACGTGCGCAGCACGGGGATCCGCGCGGCCAGGCGGATCCAGCGGAAGGCCAGGTGGTGGGCCTTCTCGGGGTCCATGCGCTGGAAGAACAGCTGGAAGAACAGGCGGTACATGGTGGGCGGGCCTTTTCGCGAGGAACGGGTCGGTGGGCTCATGAAGAGGGGGACACCATCCGGTGTCCCCCTCTCGGGCCTACTCCTCGCGGGCCGCGGTCAGATGTCGGGCGTGCTCCTGGAGGGAGCGCACCCCGACGTCGCCGCGGGACATCGCCTCGATGCCCTGGACGGCGGCGGCCAGCGCCTGGACCGTGGTCAGGCAGGGGATGCCGCGGGCCACGGAGGCGGTGCGGATGTCGTAGCCGTCGAGCCGGCCGCCGGTCCCGTAGGGGGTGTTGACGATCAGGTCGACCTGGCCGTCGTGGATCAGCTGGACGATGGTCTTCTCGCCGTTCGGGCCCTCGCCCTCGGACTGCTTGCGGACCACGGTGGCCTTGATGCCGTTGCGGCGCAGCACCTCGGCGGTGCCGGAGGTGGCCAGCAGCTCGAAGCCGTGGGCGACCAGCTCACGGGCCGGGAAGATCATCGAGCGCTTGTCGCGGTTGGCGACGGAGACGAACGCGCGGCCCTTGGTGGGCAGCGCACCGTAGGCGCCGGCCTGCGACTTGGCGTACGCCGTGCCGAAGACCGAGTCGATGCCCATGACCTCGCCGGTGGAGCGCATCTCCGGGCCGAGGATGGTGTCCACGCCGCGGCCCGAGGCGTCCCGGAACCGCGACCAGGGCATGACCGCCTCCTTGACGGAGATCGGCGCGTCCAGCGGCAGCGTGCCGCCGTCCCCGGCCTTGGGGAGCATGCCCTCGGCGCGCAGCTCGGCGATGGTGGCGCCCAGCGAGATCCGGGCGGCGGCCTTGGCCAGCGGGACCGCGGTGGCCTTCGAGGTGAAGGGCACGGTCCGCGAGGCGCGCGGGTTGGCTTCGAGGACGTAGAGGATGTCCCCGGCCATCGCGAACTGGATGTTGATCAGTCCGCGGACGCCGACGCCCTTGGCGATGGCCTCGGTGGAGGCGCGCAGCCGCTTGATGTCGAAGCCGCCGAGGGTGATCGGGGGCAGCGCGCAGGCGGAGTCGCCGGAGTGGATGCCGGCCTCCTCGATGTGCTCCATGACGCCGCCGAGGTAGAGCTCGTGGCCGTCGTAGAGCGCGTCCACGTCGATCTCGATGGCGTCGTCGAGGAACCGGTCGATGAGGACCGGGTGCCGGTCGATCAGGCCGGCGTGCCGCTCCAGGTACTCGGCCAGCGAGGGCTCGTCGTAGACGATCTCCATGCCGCGGCCGCCGAGGACGTACGAGGGGCGGACCATCACCGGGTAGCCGATCTCGGTGGCGATGGCCTTCGCCTCGTCGAAGGAGAAGGCGGTGCCGTACTTGGGGGCTGGCAGGCCCGCCTCGGTCAGCACCCGGCCGAACGCGCCGCGCTCCTCGGCCAGGTCGATGGCCTCGGGCGAGGTGCCGACGATCGGCACGCCGTTGTCCTTGAGGGCCTGCGCCAGGCCCAGCGGGGTCTGCCCGCCGAGTTGGACGATGACCCCGGCGACCGGGCCCGCCTGGGATTCGGCGTGCACGATCTCCAGGACGTCCTCCAGGGTGAGCGGCTCGAAGTAGAGCCGGTCGGAGGTGTCGTAGTCGGTGGAGACGGTCTCCGGGTTGCAGTTGACCATCACGGTCTCGTAGCCGGCGTCGCTGAGCGCGAACGAGGCGTGGACGCAGGAGTAGTCGAACTCGATGCCCTGGCCGATGCGGTTGGGGCCGGAGCCGAGGATGATCACCGCGGGCTTCTCGCGGGGCGCGACCTCAGTCTCCTCGTCGTAGGACGAGTAGAAGTACGGGGTCCGGGCCGCGAACTCGGCCGCGCAGGTGTCGACCGTCTTGTAGACCGGGCGGAGGCCGAGCGCGTGCCGCACCTCGCGGACGACGTCCTCGCGCAGGCCGCGGAGGTCCGCGATCTGGACGTCCGAGAAGCCGTGACGCTTTGCTTCCGCAAGGATTTCCGGTTCGAGCGTGTCGGCGGCCGCGATCTCGTCCGCGACCTCCTTGATCAGGAAGAGCTGGTCGACGAACCACGGGTCGATCTTCGTGGCGTCGAAGACCTCCTCCGGGGTGGCGCCGGCCCGGATCGCCGCCATGACGGTGTTGATCCGGCCGTCGGTGGGGACCTGGGCCCGCTCCAGCAGCTCGGCCTTGTCGCCGGGCTCGCCGGTGAAGGCGAACTGGCTGCCCTTCTTCTCCAGCGAGCGCAGCGCCTTGTTGAGCGCCTCGGTGAAGTTGCGGCCGATGGCCATCGCCTCGCCGACCGACTTCATGGTGGTGGTGAGGGTGGCGTCGGCGGCCGGGAACTTCTCGAAGGCGAACCGCGGCACCTTGACGACGACGTAGTCGAGGGTCGGCTCGAATGACGCCGGGGTCTCCCGGGTGATGTCGTTCGGGATCTCGTCCAGGGTGTAGCCGACGGCCAGCTTCGCGGCGATCTTCGCGATCGGGAAGCCGGTGGCCTTGGAGGCCAGGGCCGAGGAGCGGGAGACCCGGGGGTTCATCTCGATGACGATGACCCGGCCGTCCTCGGGGTTGACCGCGAACTGGATGTTGCAGCCGCCGGTGTCCACCCCGACCTCGCGGATCACGGCGATGCCGATGTCCCGCAGGACCTGGTACTCGCGGTCGGTGAGCGTCATCGACGGGGCGACGGTGATCGAGTCACCGGTGTGCACGCCCATCGGGTCGAAGTTCTCGATGGAGCAGACGACCACGACGTTGTCGTGCTTGTCGCGCATCAGCTCCAGCTCGTACTCCTTCCAGCCGAGGATGGACTCCTCCAGGAGCACCTCGGTGGTCGGGGAGAGCGTCAGGCCCTGGCCGGCGATCCGGCGCAGCTCCTCCTCGTCGTGGGCGAAGCCGGAGCCGGCGCCGCCCATGGTGAAGGAGGGGCGGACGACGACCGGGTAGCCGCCGAGCTCCTCGACGCCGTTGAGGACGTCGTCCATGGAGTGGCAGATGACCGAGCGGGCGGACTCGCCGTGGCCGATCTTGGCGTTGACCGCCCTGACGACCTCCTTGAACAGGTCGCGGTCCTCGCCCTTGTTGATCGCCTCGACGTTGGCGCCGATCAGCTCGACGCCGTACTTGTCGAGGGTGCCGGCCTCGTGCAGCGAGATGGCGGTGTTGAGCGCCGTCTGGCCGCCGAGGGTCGGCAGCAGCGTGTCCGGGCGCTCCTTGGCGATGATCTTCTCGACGAACTCCGGGGTGATCGGCTCGACGTAGGTGGCGTCGGCGATCTCCGGGTCGGTCATGATCGTGGCCGGGTTGGAGTTGACCAGGATGACGCGCAGGCCCTCGGCCTTGAGGACCCGGCAAGCCTGGGTGCCGGAGTAGTCGAACTCGGCGGCCTGACCGATGACGATCGGGCCGGAGCCGATGACCAGGACGGACTGGATATCGGTGCGCTTAGGCACGCTGGCCCTCCATCAGGGAAACGAAGCGGTCGAAGAGGTACGCGGCGTCGTGCGGGCCGGCGGCCGCCTCGGGGTGGTACTGCACGCTGAATGCCGGCTGGTCGAGGAGCTGAAGCCCCTCCACCACGTTGTCGTTGAGGCAGACGTGGGAGACCTCGGCGCGGCCGAAGGGGGTGTCGGAGACCTTGTCGAGCGGCGCGTCCACGGCGAACCCGTGGTTGTGCGCGGTGACCTCGACCTTGCCGGTCGTACGGTCCTGCACCGGCTGGTTGATGCCGCGGTGCCCGTACTTGAGCTTGTACGTGCCGAAGCCCAGCGCCCGGCCCAGGATCTGGTTGCCGAAGCAGATGCCGAACAGCGGGGTCTTCCGGGAGAGCACCTCGCGCATCACGCCGACCGCGTGGTCGGCGGTGGCCGGGTCGCCGGGCCCGTTGGAGAAGAACACGCCGTCGGGGGCGACCGCGTAGATGTCCTCGGCGGTCGCGGTGGCCGGCAGCACGTGCACCTCGATGCCGCGCTCGGCCATCCGGTGCGGGGTCATGCCCTTGATGCCGAGGTCGACGGCGGCCACGGTGAACTTCTTCGTGCCGATCGCCGGGACGACGTACGTCTCCTTGGTGGCGACCTGCGCGGAGAGGTCGGCGCCCTGCATCTCGGGCTGCTGGCGCACCTCGGCGAGCATCGTGCCCTCGTCGGGCAGCGCGTTGCCGGAGAAGATGCCGACCCGCATCGCACCGCGCTCGCGCAGGTGGCGGGTGAGCGCGCGGGTGTCGACGCCGCTGATGCCGACGACGCCCTGGTGGCGCAGCTCCTCGTCGAGGGAGCGCTGGGAGCGCCAGTTGGACGGGACGCGGGCGGGGTCGCGGACGACGTAGCCGGAGACCCAGATCCGCGCGGACTCGGGGTCCTCGTCGTTCACGCCGGTGTTGCCGACGTGCGGGGCGGTCATGACGACGACCTGGCGGTGGTACGAGGGGTCGGTCAGCGTCTCCTGGTAACCGGTCATGCCGGTGGAGAACACCGCTTCACCGAAGGTCTCCCCCACGGCCCCGTAGGCACGGCCGCGGAAGGTGCGGCCGTCCTCCAGGACGAGTACGGCGGGGATTTTGGCGGTCCCCTTGGTGGAGGTCGTCATCGTGCGCCTTCCGTTTCACTGTGCTCGGTGGTGTGCTCGGTGGTGCTGAGCTGGTTGAGGGCCTCGACCCAGGCGGGGTGCTCGGTCGCCTGGTCGGAGCGGAAGCCCGAGTCGATCTGCCTGCCGCCGTGTTCCCAGGTGACGACCAGCAGGCCGCCCTCGGGGAGGACCTTGCCGGCGATCCCCTTGTCGAGGCGGGCGCCGCGCAGGGCGGCGGCCGGTACGAAGAAGTCCGTGGCGCCCGGCCGTACGACGGACAGGCCCTGGTCGGTCAGGGTCAGTTCGGCCCGGCTGCGGGTGCCCAGGCCGCGGGCGACGATCCGGTCCAGCCACTGCCCGGCGGTGGTCGAGCCGTGGTAGCGGCCGCTGAGGGCCAGCCGGGGCTCGCCGGCGTCGGCCGGGGCGGTCGGCAGCTCGGGCAGATCGCCCTGGAGGGTGCCGCGCCACTTCCAGCCCTGGCGCATCAGCCAGTAGACGAAGACGACGAAGACCAGCAGACCGACCACCCAGGCGATGCGTCCGGCCCAGTCGGTGACCGGGGCGGAGTGCGGTTCCGCGGCCAAGTGGATGAGTGAAGGAGTCACGCGAGCTTCCCGTCGACGAGCGTTGCGCGGCCTCGCAGGAAGGTGTGGGTGACGCGTCCCGGCAGCTCACGGCCCTCGTAGGGGGTGTTGCGGCTGCGGGAGGCGAAGCCCGCGGGGTCCACCTCTCCACGGTAAGCGGAATCGACCAGGGTGAGGTTGGCGGGCTCGCCGGCTGAGATGGGGCGACCGTGGGCCGCCAGCTGCCCGATCCGCGCCGGGGTGGCGGACATCCGGTCGGCGACGCCGGCCCAGTCCAGCAGCCCGGTCTCGACCATGGTGTGCTGGACGACCGACAGGGCGGTCTCCAGGCCCACCATGCCCATCGCGGCCGCGGCCCACTCGCAGTCCTTGTCCTCGTGCGGGTGCGGGGCGTGGTCGGTGGCGACGATGTCGATCGTGCCGTCGGCGAGGGCCTCCCGCAGCGCCATGACGTCGCGCTCGGTGCGCAGCGGCGGGTTGACCTTGTAGACCGGGTTGTAGCTGCGCACCAGCTCGTCGGTGAGGAGCAGGTGGTGCGGGGTGACCTCGGCCGTCACGTCGATGCCGCGGGACTTGGCCCACCGGACGATCTCGACGCTGCCCGCGGTCGAGAGGTGGCAGATGTGGACCCGGGACCCCACGTGCTCGGCGAGCAGCACGTCCCGGGCGATGATCGACTCCTCGGCGACGGCCGGCCAGCCGCCGAGCCCCAGCTCGGCCGAGACGATGCCCTCGTTCATCTGGGCGCCCTCGGTCAGCCGCGGCTCCTGGGCGTGCTGGGCGACGACCCCACCGAACGCCTTCACGTACTCCAGGGCCCGCCGCATGATCACCGCGTCGTCGACGCACTTGCCGTCGTCGGAGAAGACCGTGACGCCGGCCGCCGACTCGTGCATCGCGCCCAGCTCGGCGAGCTTCTTGCCCTCCAGGCCGACGGTGACGGCGCCGATGGGCTGCACGTCGCAGTAGCCGCTCTCCTTGCCCAGCCGGTAGACCTGCTCGACGACGCCGGCGGTGTCGGCGACCGGGAAGGTGTTGGCCATGGCGAACACCGCGGTGTAGCCGCCGCTGGCCGCGGCCCGGGTACCGGTCAGGACGGTCTCGGAGTCCTCCCGGCCCGGCTCGCGCAGATGGGTGTGCAGGTCGACCAGGCCCGGCAGGAGGACCTTGCCGTCGGCCTCGACGACGTCGGCGCCCTCGGCGGACAGGCCGGTGCCCACCGCCTCGATGAACTCCCCGTCGATCAGCACGTCCTGCGGCGCGCCGCCGAGCACCTTCGCACCGCGGATCAGGATCTTGCTCATGGTCTTACTTCTCCTCGGTACGGGGGTGGGTGACGGCGGGCTCGTTGCCGCCGAGCAGCAGGTAGAGGACGGCCATGCGGATGGAGACGCCGTTGGCGACCTGCTCGATGACCGTGCAGCGGTCGGAGTCGGCGACCTCGGCGGTGATCTCCATGCCGCGGACCATCGGCCCGGGGTGCATCACGATGGCGTGCTCGGGCATCCGGGCCATCCGGTCGCCGTCCAGGCCGTAGCGCCGCGAGTACTCGCGCTCGGTCGGGAAGAAGGCGGCGTTCATCCGCTCGCGCTGGACCCGCAGCATCATCACGGCGTCCGACTTGGGCAGCACGCTGTCGAGGTCGTAGGAGACCTCGCAGGGCCAGGTCTCGACGCCGACCGGCACCAGGGTGGGCGGCGCGACGAGGGTGACCTCGGCGCCGAGGGTGTGCAGGAGGTCGACGTTGGAGCGGGCGACGCGGCTGTGCAGCACGTCGCCGACGAGGGTGATGCGCTTCCCGTCGAGGTCCCGGCCGAGCCCGGCGTCCGGGCCGATGAGCCGGCGCCGCATGGTGAAGGCGTCCAGCAGGGCCTGGGTGGGGTGCTGGTGGGTGCCGTCGCCGGCGTTGATGACGGGGGCGTCGATCCAGCCGGAGGTGGCCAGCCGGTACGGGGCGCCGGAGGCGCTGTGCCGGATGACGACGGCGTCGACGCCCATCGCCTCCAGGGTCTGGGCGGTGTCCTTGAGGGACTCGCCCTTGGAGACGCTGGAGCCCTTGGCGGCGAAGTTGATGACGTCCGCGGAGAGCCGCTTCTCGGCGGCCTCGAAGGAGATCCTGGTCCGGGTCGAGTCCTCGAAGAAGAGGTTGCAGACGGTACGCCCGCGCAGGGCGGGCAGTTTCTTGATCGGCCGGTCGGCGACCCGGGCCATTTCCTCGGCGGTGTCGAGGATCAGCACGGCGTCGTCCCGCGTGAGATCGGCGGCCGAGATGAGGTGGCGCTTCATCCGGTTTTCTCCGGGAGTGAGGGAGGTGTACGGGAATGTCCGTTGAGCGGGCATGGGTGCGGGCCCGGGGTCACCGGGTCCGTACGCGCGTGCGCTAGCGCTCGCCGGCCGGGGCGGTCGACTCGGCCGCCGGGGACTCGACATGGCGGGACGGGTCCGGGCGCAGGCCGAGCAGCACGGCGTCGCGGCCGTCCTCCTCGGTCAGCTGGACCTTGACCGCCTCCCGCAGCGACGTGGGGAGGTTCTTGCCCACGTAGTCGGCGCGGATCGGCAGCTCGCGGTGGCCGCGGTCGACCAGGACCGCGAGCTGTACGGCGCGCGGTCGCCCGATGTCACCCAGGGCGTCCAGCGCGGCGCGGATGGTGCGCCCGGAGAAGAGCACGTCGTCGACGAGGAGGACGAGGCGCCCCTCGATGCCGTCGGTGGGGATCTCCGTACGGGCCAGCGTGCGGGCGGGGCCCAGGCGCAGGTCGTCGCGGTACATCGTGATGTCCAGCGAGCCGACCGGAATGGCGCGACCGGTGATCTCTTCGAGCTTGGCGGCCAACCGCCGGGCGAGGAAGACACCGCGGGTGGGGATTCCCAGCAGCACCACGTCGTCCGCGCCCTTGGCGCGCTCGACGATTTCGTGGGCGATACGGGTGAGCATCCGCGCGATGTCGGGACCCTCCAGCACCGGGCGGGCCGGGGCTTGGGTTCTCGATGCGGAACTGCGTGCGTCCATACGAAACGGACCTCCTTCTCCGCCTCACGGGACGGACTTTAAAGGACGTCGGAATTACGGGGTTCAGGCTATCAGGAGGCCCTCCCGGACCCGTACGCCCCCCTGACGGGCGATGGTCTGCCCCATTCGGCTTGACGAAGTCAGATTACGCTGCGTAACCTCACAGTGAGTTACCAGCCACGCGGCGGAGCCGCATGTCGATACAGCCGTCTGGGGAGCTTTATGTCCAGCGAATACGCTAAACAGCTCGGGGCCAAGCTCCGCGCCATCCGTACCCAGCAGGGCCTCTCTCTCCATGGCGTCGAGGAGAAGTCCCAGGGCCGCTGGAAGGCCGTGGTGGTGGGGTCGTACGAGCGCGGCGACCGTGCCGTGACCGTACAGCGCCTTGCCGAGCTGGCGGACTTCTACGGCGTGCCGGTGCAGGAACTGCTGCCGGGCACGACGCCGGGCGGCGCCGCCGAGCCGCCGCCGAAGCTGGTGCTGGACCTTGAGCGTCTGGCCCACGTCCCGCAGGAGAAGGCCGGCCCGCTCCAGCGCTACGCCGCCACCATCCAGAGCCAGCGCGGTGACTACAACGGCAAGGTCCTCTCGATCCGTCAGGACGACCTGCGCACCCTCGCGGTGATCTACGACCAGTCGCCCTCGGTGCTCACCGAGCAGCTGATCAGCTGGGGCGTGCTGGACGCGGACGCCCGCCGGGCCGTGCAGCACGAGGAGATCTGACCGCTCCGAAGCCCCGCGCTTCACACGCAGAAACGTACCGCCGCTCCGGGCTTCCCGGGGCGGCGGTCCGCGTTTCCCGGGCCTGCGGGCACCGGCCGGGCTTCCCGTACAGGCGGACGACTGGACGGCGCGCAGACGCACGACGACGGGCCCGGAGCGATGTCCTATCGCTCCGGGCCCGTCGTCGTGCCTCGGTTCTCAGCAGATCAGCGGCCTCGCGGCCGGATCAGCGCGTCTCCTCGCGGCGCAGCCCCGGCTTCAGCTCCTTGAGCCGGGCGAGCAGGCCGTTGACGAACGACGGCGAGTCGTCGGTGGAGAACTCCTTGGCCAGCTGCACGGCCTCGTCGATCGCCACCGCATCCGGCGTGCCGTCCACCCAGAGCAGTTCGTAGGCCCCGAGCCGGAGGATGGAGCGGTCGGCCGCCGGCATCCGGTCCAGGTCCCAGTCCACGGAGTAGGTGGAGATGAGCTCGTCGATGCGGGCGATGTGCTCCGCGTACCCCTCGACCAGTTCCAGGGTGTACTCGTGCACCGGCGGCTGGCGGGGGTCGGTCCGGGCATGGCGCATCCAGTCCGCGAGCACGGACTGCACATCGGCACCGCGCTGGTCGGCCTCGAAGAGGATCTGGAAGGCGCGCTTACGGGCCTTGGTGCGGGCAGCCACGGTTAGCTGTTCACCCGGCCGAGGTAGTCGCCGGTACGGGTGTCGACCTTGATCTTCTCACCGGTGGCGATGAAGAGCGGGACCTGGATCTCGTAGCCGGTCTCCAGGGTGGCGGGCTTGGTGCCACCGGTGGAGCGGTCGCCCTGGAGGCCCGGCTCGGTCTCCTTGATGACGAGCTCGACGGCGGCCGGCAGCTCGACGTAGAGGACCTGGCCCTCGTTCTGCGCGACGACGGCCTCGAAGCCCTCGAGCAGGAAGTTGGCGGCGTCACCGACGGTCTTGCGGTCGATGTGCAGCTGGTCGTAGGTGTCCATGTCCATGAAGACGAAGTAGTCGCCGTCCATGTACGAGAACTGCATGCCACGCTTGTCGACGGTGGCCGTCTCGACCTTGGTACCGGCGTTGAAGGTCTTGTCCACCACCTTGCCGGAGAGCACATGCTTGAGCTTGGTGCGGACGAAGGCCGGGCCCTTACCGGGCTTGACGTGCTGGAACTCTACGACGGACCAGAGCTGGCCGCCGTCGAGCTTGAGCACCATGCCGTTCTTGAGGTCGTTCGTGGAAGCCACGGTTGCGGAATCTCCTGGACTACAGGTGGTGGGTACCGAGGAACCGCCCCCAGCGAGCCCGGTGGCTCACAGGGCGAGCAGCTCCTTGGTTGTGATCGTGAGTAGCTCGGGTCCGCCGTCCGCCTCGGGGCGCACGACGAGGGTGTCGTCGATCCGGACACCGCCACGGCCCGGGATGTGGACCCCTGGCTCGACGGTGACCGGGACGCAAGCATCCAGTTTACCCATGGCCCCGGGGGACAACTGAGGGTCCTCGTCGATTTCCAGTCCGACACCGTGCCCGGTCCACGGCCCGAGCCCCTCGCCGTGCCCCGCCCGCTCCAGGATCTGGCGGGTCACCCGGTCCACCTCGTGGCACTCCACGCCCGGCGCGAGCGCCTCCCGGCCGGCCTTCTGGGCTGCGAAGACCAGGTCGTAGAGGTCGATCTGCCAGTCCGCCGGCGTCGTGCCGATGACGAAGGTCCGGCCGATCTCGCAGCGGTAGCCGCGGTAGTTCGCGCCCAGGCCGACGGTGAGGAAGTCGCCCTCCTCGACCCGGCGGTCGGTGGGCAGGTGTCCGGCGCGCCCGGAGTTCGGTCCGGTGGCGACGGAGGTGGGGAAGGCCGGGCCGTCGGCGCCGTGGTCGACCAGGCGGCGCTCCAGTTCGAGCGCGAGGTGGCGTTCGGTGCGGCCGACCAGGATCGACTCCAGGAGTTCGCCCAGTGCCTGGTCGCTGATCTCGGCGGCGATCCGCAGGCAGGCGATCTCGTCGTCGTCCTTGACCAGCCGCTGCGCCTCGACGGCGCAGGCCAGGTCGGCGAGTCGCATCCGGGGCGCGATCCGGGACAGCGCCCGGTGGCGGGTGACGGTGAGGTGGTGCTCCTCCACGGCGAGGGTCTCCGCGCCCGCCTTGGCGGCCAGACCGGCGGCCGCCACCACGGGGTCGCTGCCGCGGGCGGGCAGCACCGAGACCCGTACGTCGTCTGCGGGGCGCCCCTCGGTGGGATCGCCGGTGAGCGGCCGGCCGCAGACCAGGACGTCGTCGCCGGGAGCCAGCAGCAGGGCCGCGCCGGGTGGGGTGCAGCCGGTGAGATAGCGGACGTTGGCGGGGCGCGAGATCAGTGCGGCGGTACTTCCGGTTGCGGCGCAGCGGTCGCGCAGCTGCGCGCGTCGGACCGCGTACAACTCGGACATATCGTCAGCGTACGACCGCTCTCCCGGGCTGGCCGTTCGAGACGGCCGGCCGGGGGACGGGGCCGGCTACCAGCTGGGCGGACTGGCGATGCTGCGGGCGACGACCTCGTCGAGCTGCCGCACGGTGGTGGCGACGTCGTGCTGGGAGTTGTCGATGATCGGCAGCCCGGAGCCGTACCAGCCGGCCATCCGGCCGTGGATGCGGGCCACCTCCTCGTCGGACAGCCGGCGGTTGCCGGTGCGCCGGGCGTTCCGCTCCAGGACGACCTCCAGGCCCGGGAGCAGCACGATCGGCAGCAGGCCGGGGCCGACGTGGCGCTTCCAGCCGCCGAGGCCGACGACCGGGCGGTCCGGGAAGACCGCGTCGTCGAGGATGCAGGAGATGCCGTTGGCGAGGAAGTTGCGCGCGGCGAAACCGCAGGTGCGGCGGGCCAGGCGGTACTGCGCCTCGGAGTTGTCGTTCCAGCCGGACTGCGGGTCGGCGAAACCGGACCGGACCCATTCGCGGACGTCGTCCAGGCTGATGTGCGCGGTCGGCACCCTGCGGGTGTCGGCCCAGTGCCGGGCGACGCTGGTCTTGCCGGCGCCGGCCGGGCCGATCAGCAGCACCGCGACGGCGGCGTGCGCGGCGTCCGCGGCGGCGTTGCCCGGCGGCGGGCTGGGCAGCGGGACGGGGGCACCGGAGGGCAGCTGGACGTGGCCGGTGATGTCGTTGCTGTGCGGCGCGGGCGGGGCCTGGTGGGGCGCGGGGGCGTGCCAGCCCTGCCCCGGGGCGGTGTGCGCCGGTGGGGCGGGGGGCGGCGGCGGGGCCGCGGGGGTGTGCGGCACGCCGGGCGGGTGGGGCTGGCCGGGGTGGGGCGTCCAGTTCATGGTCGTGCCGGCGCCCTGGGGGTGAAGTGGGCCGCGGGGCGGTGGCAGCGGAGCCCCCACTGCGTACTGCATCCGGTGGCTCTCCGTCTCGTGCGGTCGACGTGGTGCGGGGCGGCGCACCGGGCGGGGTGGCCCGGTGCGCCGTTGAGGCAACTGCGGGGCGGGTACGGGTCGTTGCCGCCCCACCGCCGGGTGGTGCTGCGGTGAACCGTACTCTCCCGGCAACCGCCAGGAGGTTTCCCTACCCCCGGCGTCCGTCGAATGAACGGCCGAGGGCACGGGTGTATGGACGGCTCGCCGGTCAGCCGTTCAGTTCCTCGGCGAGGGCGCGCAGCGCCAGGCGGTACGAGCCGATGCCGAAACCCGCGATGGTGCCGCTGGCGACGGCCGCGATGACCGAGGTGTGGCGGAACTCCTCGCGGGCGTACGGGTTGGAGATGTGCACCTCGATCAGCGGGGCGGTGCGCTGGGCCGCCGCGTCCCGCATCGCGTACGAGTAGTGCGTGAACGCGCCGGGGTTGATGACGACCGGGACGGCGCCGTCGGCGGCCTCGTGCAGCCAGCGGACCATCTCGCCCTCGTCGTTGGTCTCCCGCACCTCGGCCTCGAAGCCGAGCTCCTTGCCGAGCCGGGCGCACTCGGCGACCAGTCCGGCGTAGGAGGTGGCGCCGTAGACGTCGGGCTCGCGGGAGCCCAGCCGGCCGAGGTTGGGGCCGTTGAGGACCAGCACGCGGCGGCTCACCGGGCTCACGCCGCGATCTCGGCGTGCGCCGCGAGCAGCATCGCCGGGTCCGGGCCCTCCAGGACGGTCGGCTTGGCCAGGCCGTCGAGGACGATGAAGCGGAGCCGGTCGCCGCGGGACTTCTTGTCGACCTTCATGGTCTCCAGCAGCTTGGGCCACTGGTCGCCGCGGTAGGTCAGGGGCAGTCCGACGGAGGCCAGAACGGCGCGGTGCCGGTCGGCGGTGGCGTCGTCCAACCGGCCGGCGATCCGGCCGAGTTCGGCGGCGAAGACCATGCCGACGGAGACCGCGGCGCCGTGCCGCCAGTTGTAGCGCTCGTTCTTCTCGATGGCGTGGGCCAGGGTGTGGCCGTAGTTGAGGATCTCCCGCAGGCCGGACTCCTTGAGGTCGGCGGAGACCACCTCGGCCTTGACCCGGATCGCCCGCTCGATCAGCTCGGAGGTGTGCGGGCCGTCGGGACGCTTGGCGCCCTCCGGGTCCCCCTCGATCAGGTCGAGGATCGCCGGGTCGGCGATGAAACCGGCCTTGATGACCTCGGCCAGCCCGGAGACGTAGTCGTGGACCGGGAGGGTGTCCAGCGCGGCCAGGTCGCAGAGCACCCCGGCCGGCGGGTGGAAGGCGCCGACGAGGTTCTTGCCCTCGGCGGTGTTGATGCCGGTCTTGCCGCCGACCGCGGCGTCCACCATGCCCAGGACGGTGGTCGGTACGGCGATCCAGCGCACCCCGCGCAGCCAGGTCGCGGCGACGAAGCCGGCCAGGTCTGTGGTGGCGCCGCCGCCCACGCCGACGATCACGTCGGTGCGGGTGAAGCCGGTCTGGCCGAGCGCCTTCCAGCAGTAGGCGGCGACCTCGGCGGTCTTGGCCTCCTCTGCGTTGGGCAGCTGGATGGCGATCGCCTCGTAGCCCTGCCCGGCCAGGTCCTCGCGCAGCGCCTCACCCGTGGTGGCCAGCGCCTCGGGGTGCAGCACGGCGACGCGCTTGGCCGCGTCGCCGATCAGGCCGGGGAGTTCGCCCAGCAGCTGCCGCCCGACGAGGACCTCGTAGGGGTCGGTGCCGGCGGTACCGCCGACCTGGATGCGGGTGGCCTGCTCGGTCATGCCTGTTCCTCCCTGCCGGCGGGCCGCGCGGCGTCCGCGGCCGGCCGTAGCTCCAAAGCGTCCACGATCGCGTCGACGGCGTCCTCGGGGGTGCGGCCCCCGGTGGCGATCACGGTCCGTGCGACCTCGGTGTAGAGCGGACGGCGCCGCTCCATCAGCTCGCGCCACTGCTTGCGCGGGTTGACCGCGAGCAGCGGGCGGGGCGCGTCGAGCCCCACCCGCTTGACGGCGTCGGCGAGTTCGACGTCCAGGAAGACCACGGGCAGCCCCGTCAGCAGCTTCCGGGTGCCGTCGTCCATGATCGCGCCGCCGCCGAGGGCGAGCACTCCGCAGTGGCCGTCGAGGGCGGTGCGGACCGCCTCCCGCTCCAGCTCGCGGAAGTGCGGCTCGCCGTCCTCGATGAAGATCTCGGCGATCGGCTTGCCGGCGGTGGCGACGATGTCGGTGTCGGTGTCGCGGTACTCCACGCCCAGCCGCTCGGCCAGCAGCGCGCCCACGGTGGACTTGCCGGCCCCGGGCGGGCCGACCAGTACGACGACGGGCGCGGTCACTTGATCGCCAGGTTGTCGAGGAAGCTCTGGACGTTGCGGCGGGTCTCCGGCACGCTGTCGCCGCCGAACTTCTCCACCACCGCGTCGGCCAGCACCAGCGCCACCATCGCCTCGGCGACGATGCCGGCGGCCGGGACCGCGCAGACGTCGGAGCGCTGGTGGTGCGCCTTGGCCGCCTCGCCGGTGCTGACGTCGATCGTCGCCAGCGCCCGCGGCACCGTCGCGATCGGCTTCATCGCGGCCCGGACGCGCAGGAGTTCGCCGGTGGTCAGACCGCCCTCGGTGCCGCCGGAGCGGCCGGAGGCGCGCTTGATCCCCTCGTCGGTGGCGAGGATCTCGTCGTGCGCCTTCGAACCGGGCACCCGCGCCAGGTCGAAGCCGTCGCCGACCTCGACGCCCTTGATGGCCTGGATGCCCATCAGGGCGGCGGCCAGCCGGGCGTCCAGGCGGCGGTCCCAGTGGACGTGCGAACCGAGGCCGACCGGCACTCCGTAGGCCAGGACCTCGACGACGCCGCCGAGCGTGTCGCCGTCCTTGTGGGCCTGGTCGATCTCGGCGACCATCGCCTTCGACGCGTCGGCGTCCAGGCAGCGCACCGGGTCGGCGTCCAGCTTCTCGACGTCGGCGGGCGTGGGGTAGACGCCGTACGGGGCCTTGGCCGAGGCCAGCTCGACGACGTGCGAGACGATCTCGATACCGGCCGTCTCCTTGAGGAAGGAGCGGGCGACGGTGCCCAGGGCGACCCGGGCCGCGGTCTCGCGGGCGGAGGCGCGCTCCAGGATCGGGCGGGCCTCGTCGAAGCCGTACTTCTGCATGCCGGCGAGGTCGGCGTGGCCGGGGCGGGGGCGGGTCAGCGGGGCGTTGCGGGCCTGCTCGGCCAGCACGCTCTCGTCGACCGGGTCGGCGGCCATCACCTGCTCCCACTTGGGCCACTCGGTGTTGCCGACCATGATCGCGACGGGGGAGCCCAGCGAACGGCCGTGCCGCACGCCGCCGAGGAAGGTGACCTCGTCCCGCTCGAACTTCATCCGGGCACCGCGGCCGTAGCCGAGCCGGCGGCGGGCCAGGGCGTCCGCCACCATCTCCGTGGTGATCGGCACGCCGGCGGGAAGGCCCTCCAGCGTCGCCACGAGTGCGGGGCCGTGCGACTCCCCCGCCGTCAGCCAGCGCAACCTGCTCAACGGTGCTCCTCAGTTACTGCTCATCCGCGTACGGTCTCCTCTGAATCCTCCCACGTCGGGCAGGGCGCGCGGCGCGCCGTCCAGGGTGCGGACCGCGGCGACCACTCAGCGGGCGGCGAGCGCCGCCTCGCCCGCCCGGCGCATCGCGGCCAGCGGCGCCGGGGCCCGGCCGGTCATCTGCTCGACCTGGAGGACGGCCTGGTGGACCAGGAGGTCCAACCCGCCGACGACGGCGCCGCCGCGGTCGGACCAGGCGGCGGCCAGCGCCGTCGGCCAGGGCTCGTAGAGGACGTCGAAGAGGGTGCCGGGCCGGTCGGGTACGGCGGCGGCGAGCGGGTCGGTGCTGCCCGCCGGGGTGGTCGCGACGACCAGCGGCGCCTCGAAGGCCGCGGCGGCGTCGTCCCACGGGGCGGTGCGGACCGGGACGCCGAGCCGTTCACCCCAGCCGCGCATCTCGTCGGCGCGCGCCGCGCTCCGCACGTACGCGGTGACCTCACCGGTGCAGATCCGGGCGAGCGCGGCCAGCGCCGAGGAGGCGGTGGCGCCGGCGCCGAGGACGGCGGCCCGCTCGACCTGCTGGACGCCGCGCTCGCGCAGCGCGGCGAGCATGCCCGGGATGTCGGTGTTGTCGCCGCGCCGGCGCCCGTCGGGGGTGAACACGACGGTGTTGACCGCCTCGACGGAGGCCGCGGTGGGGCTGATCTCGTCCAGCAGCGGGATCACCGCGCGCTTGAGCGGCATGGTCAGCGACAGTCCCGCCCACTCGGGGCCGAGCTTCTCCAGGAACGCGGGCAGCCCGGTCTCGTCGACCTCGTGGCGGCCGTACTCCCAGCCGGTCAGCCCGAGTTCGTCGTAGGCGGCGCGGTGCAGCACCGGCGAGAGGGAGTGCGCGATGGGCGATCCGAGGACCGCCGCCTTCTTGTGCTCAGGACTGTGGGACACCGGCTGGCCTTCAGTTTCCGTTCTTCTGCTCTTGTTGCCGCTTGTTGAATTCCTGGACGAGCTTCTCGTGGTCGGTGTAGTTGGTGGTGAAGTCCGTCTTCTTGCCGTCCACCGAGATGAAGTAGAGCCACTTATTGGAGTTGTCCGGGTTGATCGTGGCCTTGAGCGCGTCCGCGCCGGGATTTCCGATCGGACCGGGCGGGAGTCCCCGGTAGAAGTACGTGTTGTAGGGATCGTCGTAGTGCCGGATCTCCTGCGTACTGATATTGATCTTGCTCTGGTTCTTCAGGTAGTTGAACGTCGAGTCGAATTCCAGCTTCTGGTTCGTGGCCGTGTTGGTCGGGGCCAACCGGTTGTAGACGACGGCCGCCATCTTCCGGAAGTCATCGTGCGTCATGCCCTCGGCCTGGGTGAGGCTGGCGACGGTGATGAGCTGGAGCGGAGAGTCCAGATGGAATTTCTTGGCGTTCGATTCGAGATCGTACTTCTGGTATTCCTGAGTGGCCCGCGAGATCATTTGCCGGAGCACGTCCGCGGGTTTTGCGTGATCGCCGACGCTGTACGTCGAGGGGTAGAGGAAGCCCTCCAGCGGGTCCTTGATCTTCGGGGAGTCGTCGGCCCACGACGGCAGCCCGAGGTTCTTCGCCTCGCTGTGCGCGATCTCCTTGGTGGCGCCCGCCTTGAGCTTGAGCTTCTTGTCGATCAGCGTGTAGACCGCGCCGGCCCGCAGCCCCTCTCGGATCGTCAGGCCGTTACGGCTTCGCGGATCCGACATCAGGGCTACGGCCGAGGCCGCGGACATGTGCTCGCGCAGCGAATACGAACCGGGCTGCAGAAGTTTGTCCTTCTTGCCGTCGACGGCCGCTGCGGAAAACGCGTCGGCGCTCTTGACCACGCCCTCGCGCTTCAGGATCAGGCCCATCTGCAAGATGGTGGAGCCGTCGGGGATGTCGACCTGCACAGCCCCGCTGCCCTCGCCCTCGTAGTCGGGGGCCGAGCCGAAGTGGCGCATGAGGAAGTCGTAGCCGAAGTAGCCGCCGCCACCGACGACACCGGCCAGCGCCAGCGTCACGACCAGGCAGGCGGTACCGCTGCGCCGCTTGTTCTTCTTGTTCTTGCCCTTGCGGCCCCGGCCGTCGCGGCCCGACCGGTCGTCGTCCTCGTCGTCGTAGCCGTCGTCCTCGGCGTCCGGCTCGTCGGCGAAGAACGGGTGGTCCCGCTCCCGCTTGCGCGGCTCCGGCTCGTCGGCGTCCGGTGCCGCCCGCCAGTCGTCACCGGCCGGGTCGTCGTAGGGCTCCCCGGCCGGCGGGTGCTGCTGCGGGCCGGGCCCCGGCGGGTAGTCGCCGGGACGCTGCGGATGCGGCGGCTGCCCGTACTGCTGCTGGTGCGGGTCGGACAGCGCCTGCTCCGGCATGCCGTGCTGCGGGGCCGGCGGCTGGGCCGGCATCTGGTGGGTCTCCTGGATGCCGTAGCCGTCCGACCCGCCGTAGTAGTCGTGACCCGCGTAGTTCTGGCCGGTCTGGTGCGGGGCCGGGTATTCCTGGCCCGGCTGGAGGTACGGGTCGGCCGGCTGGTGCTGCCCATACGGGTCGTACGGGTCGTACGCCGGCCGGCCGCCCGGCGGCTGGGTGCCGTCCCAGCCGCCGTGGCCCGCCGGGTACTGCTGCTGCGGGTACTGCTGCTGAGGGTGCTGCTCGTGCTGGGGGTACTGCTGCTGGGGATACCCGGTGGGCTGCTGTCCGCCCCACTGCGGCTGCTGCTCCTGGCCTCCGTAAGGACCACGGTCTCCGTAGAGCGGGTCGTCGGGATGCCACGGTTCGGAGCCGTAGCCCCGGCCATACTCGGTCATCGATCCCCTAGAGCCGAGAGGCGGGGCGCACCATCGGGGTGGCGCCTGTCGTACCGTTCCGCCTCTGCTTGCACGCGCGGCTGTTCGAACCGCCGCCACAACGCGCGGAACGTTACCGTACCGCGATCAGATGACCACTTCGACGTGCTCCCCGGGCGGCCGCCCGGACGTGCGTTCGGTTTCCAGTGCGCTCTGCAGGATGACCACCGCGGCGGCCTGGTCGACCACCGAGCGGCCCTTCTTGCTGCGGACCCCGGAGGCCCGCAGCCCGTGGGTCGCGGTGACCGTCGACATCCGCTCGTCGACCAAACGGACCCCGACGGGGGCGATGTTCCGGGCGAGTTCCTGGGCGAAGGCCCGGACCTTGGCCGCGGCCGGCCCCTCTCCCCCACTGAGGGAGCGGGGCAGGCCGACCACCACCTCGAGCGGCTCGTACTCCTCGACGATCGCCTTGAGCCGCCGGTGCGCCGCCGGGACGTCACGCCCCGGCACGGTCTCGACGGGGGTGGCGAGGACCCCGTCGGGGTCGCACGAGGCGACCCCGATCCGGGCGTCCCCGACATCCACGGCGATGCGGCGGCCGCGTCGCATGTCGCTCACGTCGGTCAGGCCGCCTCGACCACGAGGCGCTCGACGGCCTCGATGGCCTCGGGCACCGCGGCGGCGTTCTGGCCACCGCCCTGGGCGACGTCCGGCTTGCCGCCGCCCCCGCCGCCGAGCGTCTTGGCGGCGGTGCGGACCAGGTCGCCGGCCTTGATGCCGCGCTCGCGGGCGGCCTCGTTGGTCGCGATGACGGTCAGCGGGCGGCCGCCCGCCACGGTGAAGAGGGCCACCACGGCGGGGCGGTCGCCCTGGATCCGGCCGCGCACGTCGAGGACCAGCTTGCGCAGGTCGTCGGCGCCGGTGCCGTCCTGGACCTGAGCGGAGACCAGGGCCACGCCGCGGACGTCCTTGGCGCCCCCGGCCAGCCCGGCCGCGGCCTGCAGGACCTTCTCCGCGCGGAACTTCTCGATCTCCTTCTCCGCGTCCTTCAGCTTGGCCAGGACACCGGAGATCTTCTCCGGCAGCTCCTCCGGACGCCCCTTGACCAGCTCGGTGAGCTGCGAGACGACGGTGTGCTCACGCGCCAGGAAGCGGTAGGCGTCCACGCCGACCAGCGCCTCGACGCGGCGCACACCGGAGCCGATGGAGGACTCGCCGAGCAGCTTCACCAGGCCCAGCTGCGCGGTGTTGTGGACGTGCGTACCGCCGCACAGCTCCTTGGAGAAGTCGCCGATGGTGACCACGCGGACCCGCTCGCCGTACTTCTCGCCGAACTCGGCGATGGCGCCCTGCTTCTTGGCCTCGTCCATGCTCATGACCTCGGCGTGCACGTCGAGCTCACGGGCCAGCACGTCGTTGATCTTCTGCTCGACGTCGGTGAGGACCGAGCCCGGCACGGCGGCCGGCGAACCGAAGTCGAAGCGGAAGCGGCCCGGGGAGTTCTCCGAACCGGCCTGGGCGGCCGTCGGGCCCAGGGCGTCGCGCAGCGCCTGGTGGGTGAGGTGGGTGGCGCTGTGGGCACGGGCGATGGCCCGGCGGCGCTGGATGTCGATGGCGGCGTACGCGGCGGAGCCGAGCAGCACCTCGCCGACCTGCACCACGCCCTTGTGGACGATGACGCCGGGGACCGGCTGCTGGACGTCGCGGACCTCGATGACGGCGCCGTTGTCCAGCTTGATGCGGCCGGTGTCGGCGAGCTGGCCGCCGCCCTCGGCGTAGAACGGGGTGCGGTCCAGCACGACCTCGACCTCGTCGCCCTCGTGGGCGGCCGGGGCCGAGACGCCGTTGACCACGAGGCCGGCGACGGTGGACTCGCCCTCGGTGTCGGTGTAGCCGGTGAAGACCGAGGAGCCGGACTTGTCGGCGATCTCGCGGTACGCCGACATGTCGGCGTGGCCGTGCTTCTTGGCCTGGGCGTCGGCCTTGGCGCGCTCCCGCTGCTCCTTCATCAGGCGGCGGAAGCCGTCCTCGTCCACCGACAGGCCCTGCTCGGCGGCCATTTCGAGGGTGAGGTCGATCGGGAAGCCCCAGGTGTCGTGGAGCAGGAACGCCTTGTCGCCGGGGAGCACCGTGCCGCCGGCGGCCTTGGTGTCGGTGACGGCGGTGTCGAGGATGTTGGTGCCGGCCTTGAGGGTCTTGAGGAAGGCGACCTCCTCGGCGAGGGCGACCGTCTCGATCCGCTTGCGGTCCTCCAGGAGCTCCGGGTACTGCTGGCCCATCGCCCGGATGACCACGTCGAGCAGGTCGGCGACGACCGGGCCGGTGGCGCCCAGCAGCCGCATGTTGCGGATGGCGCGGCGCATGATGCGGCGCAGGACGTAGCCGCGGCCCTCGTTGCCGGGGGTGACGCCGTCGCCGATGAGCATCGTCGAGGTGCGCATGTGGTCGGCGACCACGCGCAGCGAGACGTCGGAGTCGTCGGCGGCGCCGTAGCGGACGCCGGTCAGCTCACCGGCCTTGTCGATGACCACCCGGAGGGTGTCGGTCTCGTACATGTTCTGGACGCCTTGCAGGATCATGGCGAGGCGTTCGAGACCGAGGCCGGTGTCGATGTTCTTCGACGGCAGTTCCCCGAGGATCTCGAAGTCCTCCTTGCCGATGCCCGCGCCGCGCTCGTACTGCATGAAGACCAGGTTCCAGATCTCCACGTAGCGCTCGTCGTTGACGGCCGGGCCGCCCTCGACGCCGAAGGCGGGACCCCGGTCGTAGTTGATCTCCGAGCACGGGCCGCACGGGCCCGGTACGCCCATGGACCAGTAGTTCTCCTTCTTGCCCAGGCGCTGGATGCGCTCCTTGGGCACCCCGACGACCTCGTGCCAGATGCGCTCGGCCTCGTCGTCGTCCAGGTAGACGGTGATCCAGAGCTTCTCGGGCTCCAGGCCGTAGCCGCCCTCCGCCACGGGAGTCGTCAGCAACTCCCAGGCGTACTTGATGGCGCCTTCCTTGAAGTAGTCGCCGAAGGAGAAGTTGCCGCACATCTGGAAGAACGTGCCGTGCCGGGTGGTCTTGCCGACCTCCTCGATGTCCGGCGTCCGGACGCACTTCTGCACGCTGGTGGCGGTCTTGAAGGGGGCCTTGACCTCGCCGAGGAAGTACGGCTTGAAGGGGACCATGCCCGCCGGAACCAGCAGCAGCGTCGGGTCGTCCGCGATAAGCGACGCCGACGGCACGACGGTGTGCCCGCGCTCTTCGAAGAAGCGCAGCCAGCGGCGGCGGATTTCAGCCGACTCCATCAGTGGTCCTCTTTTCCGGTGGGTCCGGTCAGCCCGGGTGTTCTCGTGGTTCGGTACGACGTTTCGAGCACCGCACGACGCGGTGCGGGCAGCTCACGCGCCTCGGTGGGCTCCGCGAGCCCGAGGGCGTCGTGCAGTTGCTCTTCACGGTCCGCCATTCCGGCCCGTACGTCCAATGCAAATTGACGCAGCCGGTGTCCGGTCTCGACGGCCTTGTCCGCGGCCTGCGCGGCGAGGCTGTCGGGCTGCAGCTTGCGCAGCTTTTGGTGGACCTTGTTGGTGGCCCACACCCCGGCGGCGGCGCCGGTGGTGAACCAGAATGCGCGGCGGAACATCGCGGTGATCAGTCCTTGGAGCGACGGGAGCGGCGCCCGCCGCGGCGGGCGCCGGGCAGGGTGCGGCCGACGACGGTGCGGTCCGGCTCGGGCAGGCCCTTCTTGCCGATCGCACGCCGTACGCCGTAGCCGAACGCGGCGACCTTGACCAACGGCCCGCCGAAGGCGGTGGAGACGGTCGAGGAGAGCGCGGAGGCGTTGGCGGTGACCTCTTGGACGTCGGCGGCGATGGCGTCGACGCGGGCGAGCTGGGTGTGCGCGGAGCGGACGGTCGCGGACGCGTCGGCGAGAAGCGGAACGGCCTGCTCGGACACCTCGGTCACCATCTTGGTGGTCGCCTTGAGGGTCTGTGCGAGCCTCACCAGCACGAGGGCGAGGAACGACACGAGGATCGCCCAGAAGACGGCCACGAGGATCCCGGCCACCTCTCCACCGGACACGCTGGCACCACTCTCCGACTGGTCTGCTCTGGTCTGGTCTCGTCCTGCTCGAACGGCAACCTTGACCTTATCGCGCCGTGACTGTCCGTCCGTACCGTGTTCCCCGTCCCGTCCGGCCACCGGAAGGGGTGATTGTACGGTCCGCATCGCCACGAGTACGCTCCGTGTGCCATGCGACGCCTCACGCGCCCTGGTCCCGCCTCCCGCCGCTCCTCCGCCCGCCCGCGGGCCCGCGGGAACCTCCCCGCGGAGCTGAACCGCTTCGTCGGCCGCGCGGACGAACTCGCCGCGCTCGACCGGCACCTGTCAGCCGACCGCCTCGTCACCCTCATCGGCCTGGGCGGCGTGGGGAAGTCCCGGCTCGCCCGGTACAGCGCAGCGATCTTGCAGGATCGCTTCTGCGACGGGGTGTGGCTGGTCGAGGTGTCCGCGCTGCACGAGGGGCACCTGCTGGACCACGCGGTCGCCGAGGCCCTGGCGCTGGCCGACCACTCCGGTCGGCCGGTGCGCACGGCGCTCGGCGCCCACCTCGCCGACCGCGAACTGCTGCTCGTCCTCGACGGCTACGAGCACCTGGTCGACGACTGCGCCGAGTTGACCGCCGAACTGCTGCGGCGCGCCCCCCGGCTGCGCGTACTGGCAGCCGGGCGCCGGCCGCTGGACCTGCCCGGCGAGCAGACGCTGCCGGTGCCCCCGATGGGCGATGCCGACGCCGCCGCGCTGTTCGCCGACCGGGCCGCCGCCGTGCTGCCCGGTTTCACCGTCGGGCCCGGCAACGAGCCGGCCGTCACCGAGCTGTGCCACCGCCTGGACGGCATCCCGCTGGCGCTGGAACTGGCCGCCGGGCGGCTGCGGGCGCTCTCCCTGGAACAGGTGCTGCACCGGCTCGACGACCGCTTCCGGCTGCTGGCCGGCACCGTCCGCGGGGCGCCGGTGCGCCACCGGACGCTGCGCACCGCGATCGGCTGGAGCCACGAGCTGTGCACCTCCGACGAGCGGCTGCTGTGGGCCCGACTGTCGGTGTTCGCCGGGCAGTTCGACCTGGAGGCGGCCGAGTACGTCTGCTCGGGACCGGACCTGCCCGTCGAGGAACTCCTCGACGTCATCGGGGAGTTGGTCGCCCAGTCGGTACTCGTCCGGGAGGAGACCGCGGCCGGGGTGCGCTACCGGATGCTGGACACCGTACGGGCATACGGCGCGGACTGGCTGGCGGCGACGGGGGACGGCGAACGGCTGCGGCGGCGGCACCGCGACTGGTACCTGGGGCTCGCGACCTGGTGCGAGCTGGACTGGTTCAGTCCCCGGCAGGCCGAGATCGCGGCCCGGATCGACGCCGAGCTGCCCAATCTGCGGGTGGCGCTGGAGCACAGCCTGGAAAGCCCCCGGGACACCCACCTCGGCCAGTACCTGGCCGGCACGCTGTGGTTCTACTGGGTGGGCTGCGGACGCCTGTCGGAGGGCCGGCACTGGCTCGACCGGGCACTGGAGCTGGACGGCGGCCACGAGGAGGCCCGGCTGAAGGCACTGTGGGTGGCGGGCTACGTGGCGGTGCTCCAGGGCGACACGGTGGGGGCGCTGGGGATGCTCCAGGAGTGCCGCGAGGAGGCCGAGCGGACCGGCAACGCCACGGCCGCCGCGTACGCGCTGCACCGCACCGGCTGCCTGGCGCTGGTCTGCGACGACATGCCCCGCGCCGAGACACTGCTGCGCGGGGCGCTGCACCACTACCGCGAGATCGGCGAGCTCAACAGCAACGTGCTGATGGGGCAGGTCGAACTGGCGCTGGCGGTGGCCTTCCAGGGCGAGCTGGACGACGCGGTGCGGCTGTGCGAGGACGTCCGGGAGGTGTGCGGGGACCACGGGGAGCGCTGGACGCTGGCGTACGCCCTGTTCGTACTGGGCTTCGCGGCGTGGTCGCGCGGGGACGGCGGCCGGGCCCGAGCGCTGCTGGAGGAGGCGCTGGCGATCGACCATTCCTTCCACGACCTGCTGGGCGCGGTGCTGGCGATCGAGCTGCTGGCCCTGGTCACGCTGAGCGAGGGCGACGTGGAGGAGGCGGCGGTGCTGCAGGGCGCGGCGGGGCGGATCTGGCCCTCGGTGGGGCTTCCGCTGTTCGGCTCGCGCCATTTCAACCAGCCGCACGCGCTGTGCGAGCGGCAGGCCCGGGAACGGCTGGGCGCGGCGCGCTACGAGCACTGCCTGCGGGCCGGCGGGCAACTGGACCTGGACGCGGCGGTCGCACGGATCCTCAAGCCCGCGGACGGCGTACCGGGCCCGCGCGGGGAGCTGCGGATCACCGCGCCGGCTCCGCACCGGCCCGCCGCCTCCCCGTCCGCGAGCGGAGGGGAGTCGGCGGGCTGAGCGGTGCGCCTGCCGGGTGGATCAGCGGGCGTAGTACTCGACGACGAGCTGCTCGTCGCAGATCACCGGGATCTCCTTGCGGTTGGGGTCCCGGTCCAGGCGGAACGCCAGGGCCTGGAGGTTGACCTCCAGGTAGCGCGGGGTCTCGCCGTCGGGGGCGTAGCCACCCTCACGGGCCACCTGGAAGGGGTGCTTGTCGCGGCTGCGCTCGCGGACCATCACCACGTCGCCGGGGCGGACGCGGAAGGACGGCTTGTCGACCTTGCGGTCGTTGACCGAGATGTGGCCGTGGACCACCATCTGGCGGGCCTGGTAGATCGTCCGGGCCAGGCCCGAACGCAGGACGAGCGCGTCCAGACGGCGCTCAAGCTCGATGATCAGGGCCTCGCCCGTCTTGCCTTCGACCTTCCGAGCGCGGTCGTAGGCACGAGCCATCTGGCGCTCGCTGATGTCGTACTGGGCGCGCAGACGCTGCTTCTCCAGCAGTCGGACCTTGTAGTCACTGCTCTGCTTGCGGCCACGGCCGTGCTCGCCGGGCGGGTAGGGACGGGCCTCGAAGTACTTGACGGCCTTCGGCGTCAGCGCGATGCCGAGCGCACGGGACTTCTTGACCTTGGGACGCGACTGGTTCACGTGGAACGTTCCTCCATGTAAGTTAGGTGAGGCTTACCTTAGCGCGAGGAGAACGCATGTTTCGACCTGGGATCCACCTGCCCGGCGCGGACCGCACCGGGACGGGTCAGCCGCGTCCCGTGGAAGACGCCCAGCGGCCCTCGGCGGCTGAGCGCGTACGAACTCTCGTCGAGTCCCATGCTATGGCGTCACTGGACATCCCCGGAGTCGAGGATCCCGACGAGAGCGGCCTCTCGGCGCCCGTCTGCCGGACCGTGACGGCCGAAGGAGACGTGCTGCTCCTGGCTCCTGGGGACTCCGCGGCCGCCCGGGCGGCCGCGCACGCCCAGGACGACGACCTACCGGTCGTGATGGAGATCACGGATGTGGCGCCGGTTTCGGTGCCCCATCGGATCCGCGGCCGCGCCTGGGTGGCCGGCTGGCTCACCCCCGTGCGCAACGAGCAGCGCGCCCGGGCCGCGATGCTGCTCGCCGAGCGGCACCCGGTCGGCGAGCTGCTGGGCGTCGGCGAGGCACTGGCCGAAGAGCCGGCCCCGGGCGCCTACGGGCGCCCCGCCTGGGCACTGCTGCGCCTGGAGGTCGGCGAGGGCGCGGTGGACGACCTGTGGGGCGCGGAGTCCTTCGAACCGGAGGAGTTCGCCGCCGCGGCACCCGACCCGCTGGTCGCCCACGAGGCGGAGCTGCTCCAGCACCTGCACGCGGCCCACGCCGAGCAGGTGCGCGGACTGTGCGCGCTGCTCGGCGACCGCAACGAGGTCTGCGGACTGCGGGACCACGCCGTCCCGGTGGGCCTGGACCGCTTCGGGCTGCGGGTCCGCTTCACCGACGGCGACCGGCGGACCTTCGACGCCCGCTTCGACTTCCCCGAGCCGGTGCGCGACGTCGCCGAGCTGCGCCGGGCGATGCACATGCTCTTCGAGGCCGCGGCCTCCTGACCGGCCGCCGCGGCCCCGCCGGCCGCACCCCGGTCAGTCGCCGTGCTCGCCGCGCAACCGGGCCCGGACCCGCTCGGCGACATCGGCGTAGCGCGCCTCGGTGCCGTGCCGGGTGGGGGTGTAGTAGCGCGTGCCGTGCACCGCGTCCGGGGCGTACTGCTGGGCCGCGATCCCGCCCGGCACATCGTGCGGGTACTGGTAGCCCTGGCCGTGGCCCAGCTTCTGGGCGCCCTGGTAGTGGCCGTCGCGCAGATGCGGGGGCACCGGCCCTGCCTTGCCGGCCCGGACGTCCGCCAGGGCCGCGTCTATCGCCAGATACGCGGCGTTCGACTTCGGGGCGAGGGCGAGCGCGATGGTGGCCTGGCTCAGCGTGATCCGGGCCTCGGGGAAGCCGATCAGCGCCACCGCCTGGGCGGCGGCCACCGCGGTCTGCAGCGCCGACGGATCGGCCAGGCCGATGTCCTCACTGGCCGAGATCATCAGCCGGCGGGCGATGAACCGCGGGTCCTCCCCCGCCTCGATCATCCGTGCCAGATAGTGCAGCGCGGCATCGACGTCGGAGCCGCGGATGGACTTGATCAGGGCGCTGGCGACGTCGTAGTGCTGGTCGCCGGCCCGGTCGTACTTCACCGCCGCACGGTCCACCGCCTCCTCCAGCGTCCGGAGGGAGATCTCCCCCTCCCCCCTGGCCAGCGCGGAACCCGCACCCGCCTCCAGCGCCGTCAGCGCCCGCCGGGCGTCACCACCCGCGATCCGCAGCAGATGGGCTGCGGCGTCCTCGGGCAGGGTGACCGCCCCGCCGAGCCCGCGCTCGTCGGTCAGCGCGCGGTGCAGCAGGCCCCGCAGGTCGTCGTCGGTGAGCGGTTCCAGGGTCAGCAGCAGCGAGCGGGAGAGCAGCGGGGAGATCACCGAGAAGTACGGGTTCTCGGTCGTGGCGGCGATCAGCGTCACCCAGCGGTTCTCCACCGCGGGCAGCAGGGAGTCCTGCTGGGCCTTGCTGAAGCGGTGGATCTCGTCGAGGAAGAGGACGGTGTCCTTGCCGTAGCCGCCCGAGGCGCGGCGGGCGCCGTCGATGACCGCCCGGACCTCCTTGACGCCGGCCGTGATCGCGGAGAGCTCGACGAAGCGCTTGTTGGTCGCCTGGCTGACGACGTACGCCAGGGTCGTCTTGCCGATGCCGGGCGGCCCCCACAGGAACACCGACGACGGCCCCGCCGGGCCGCCGGCGCCCTCGCCGACCAGCCGCCGCAGCGGCGAGCCGGGCTTGAGCAGATGCTGCTGGCCGACGACTTCGTCGAGGGTGCGGGGGCGCATGCGTACGGCGAGAGGGGACCCCGCCGGGTCCTTCTCCTGACGGTCTTCCGCGGCGGCGGTGAACAGGTCGGGCTCCACGTCTACGGAGCCTATGCCACCCCACTGACAACGCCCCGGCCGCCGTGGTCGGCGGGCCGGGGCGCGGAAGCGGTCCGGGAGGCGTCAGGGGCGCGTCCCGGGACGACTCAGAGCAGGCTGCTCCAGTACGACCACCAGCGGGTCAGGATCAGCAGCGCGATCACGCCGTACCAGAGCACCGGGACGACCCAGTGGAACTCCACGACCGCGTCGCGCAGCCCCCGGGGCGCCGGGATGATGCCGTGCTTGAGGTTGTGCACCGTGGTGTACCAGAACATCAGGACGGTCACGCACCAGGTCAGCGAGCACCACAGGCAGAGCGCGTTGATGTCGTACAGCGACTGGGTCATCAGCCACATGCAGAAGACCGCGGCCAGCAGCGTGCCGACGTTCAGGCCGAGCCAGTACCAGCGGCGGAAGCGGGCACCCGCCAGCAGGGCCATGCCGATCGCGATGACCACCGCGAAACCGACCAGCCCGGCCATCGGGTTGGGGAAGCCGAAGGCCTCCGCCTGCTTGCTCTGCATGACGCTGCCGCAGGAGATGATCGGGCTGAGGCTGCAGGCCGGCTTGAAGTTCGGGTCCTTCAGCAGCTCGAACTTGTCCAGCGTGATGATCCAGGCGGTCAGTGCGCCGAGCGCTCCGGTGATCACCAGGAGCAGAGCGAAGCCTCGACCGGAGCCGATGGTTTCCGCGGCGCTCGCGCGGTCGTCGTCGGTGGACACGTCGTCAAGCGCTGTCGTCGTCATATGGCCGTTCCGTCGGTCACGTGGGGAGGTGGGGCTCGGCCGGCGGTCCCGGCCGCGTCCTTCATTGTGCCGCACCTCCCTGTGAAGCCGGGGTGCCCTGGGCGGATCCGGGGTGATTCGGCACTCCCCGGCGTTGACGCGAGGGGGCCCGGACGGCGCACTGCCGTCCGGGCCCCCTCGGGGTCGGTACCGCCGGCTCAGGCCAGCGCCCGCCGGACCTCGTCGACCAGCGCGTCCAGCGCGACCGGAGTCTGCTCACCGCTCTGCAGGTCCTTGAGCTGGACGATGCCCTCGGCCAGGTCCCGCTCGCCGGCCACCAGGGCCAGCCGTGCGCCGGAGCGGTTGGCGGACTTCATGGCGTTCTTCAGGCCCTTGCCGCCGTAGGCGAAGTCGGTGGCGACCCCGGCCCGGCGCAGCTCGGTGACCTTGCCGAACAGGACCCGGCGGGCCTCCTCGCCGAGCGGGACCGCGTAGACGGAGGTGGCGGCCGGCAGGTCGAGGGTGATGCCCTCGGCCTCCAGGGCCAGCACCGTGCGGTCGACGCCCAGCGCCCAGCCGACGGACGGCAGCGCGGGGCCGCCGATCATCTCCGAGAGGCCGTCGTAGCGGCCGCCGCCGCCCACCGCGGACTGCGAGCCGAGACCGTCGTGGACGAACTCGAAGGTGGTGCGGGTGTAGTAGTCCAGGCCGCGGACCAGCTTCGGGTCGTCCTCGAAGGCCACGCCCGCCGCGGTCAGCAGCTCGCGCACCTGCTCGTGGTAGGTCTTGCACGCCTCGCAGAGGTAGTCGCGCAGCATCGGCGCGCCGATCAGCTGCTCCTGGACCGACTCCCGCTTGTCGTCCAGGACGCGCAGCGGGTTGATGTCGATCCGGCGGCGGGTGTCCTCGTCCAGCTCCAGCCCGCGCAGGAAGTCCTGGAGCGCGGCGCGGTAGACGGGACGGCACTCCTTGTCGCCCAGCGAGTTGAGCAGGATCCGGAAGTCGCGCAGCCCCAGCGAGCGGTACGACTGGTCGGCCAGGATGATCAGCTCGGCGTCCAGCGCCGGGTCCTCGACACCGATCGCCTCGGCGCCGACCTGCGAGAAGTGCCGGTAGCGGCCCTTCTGCGGGCGCTCGTAGCGGTAGTACGAGCCGGAGTACCAGAGCTTGACCGGCAGGTTGCCGCCCTTGTGGAGGTTGGCCTCCAGCGCGGCGCGCAGGGTGGACGCGGTGCCCTCGGGGCGCAGGGCGAGCCTGTCGCCGCCCTTGGTCTCGAAGGCGTACATCTCCTTGGTGACGATGTCGGTGGACTCACCGACACCGCGGGCGAACAGCTCGACGTTCTCGAAGCCGGGCGTCTCGATGTAGCCGTAACCGGAGTTCTTCAGCGGTGCGGAGATCGCCTCGCGCACCGCGAGGTACGTCGCGGAGTTCGGCGGGATCAGGTCGTAGGTGCCCTTGGGTGCCTGAAAGGTGCTCACGGAAGGTTCTCGTCACATTCCTCGTCGCGGAGCGGCGGTCGGGGTGCCGTCTCCGAGGCCGGCGGCCACCTGCCGGAGGAAGGGGTTGGTGGCGCGCTCGTTGCCGATGGTGGTCTGGGGGCCGTGGCCGGACAGGACGACGGTGGAGTCCTCCAGGGGCAGGCACACGCGTGCCAGCGACCGGAGGATCTCGGCGTGGTCGCCGCCCGGCAGGTCGGTGCGTCCGATGGAGCCGGCGAACAGCAGGTCGCCCGAGAAGAAGACCGGCGGAACGTCGGCCTGCTCGGGCATCCGGAAGGTCACCGACCCCTTGGTATGGCCCGGGGCGTGTGCGACCGAGAACTCCATCCCGGCCAGCTCCAGCGCGCTCCCATCGGCCAGCTCCTTGACGTCGTCCGGCTCACCCACGGTCAGTTCGCCCATGAGCTGCTGCCCGATGGAGCGGCCGAGCGCCTTCTCCGGATCGCTCATCATGAAGCGGTCCTCGGGGTGGATCCAGGCGGGGACGTCGTGCGCACCGCACACCGGGACGACCGACGCGACGTGGTCGATGTGGCCGTGGGTGAGGATCACCGCGACGGGCTTGAGCCGGTGCTTCTTGAGCGTTTCCTCGACGCCCTGGGCGGCCTGGTGGCCCGGGTCGATGATCACGCACTCCTCGCCGGCGGCGGGGGCGACCAAGTAGCAGTTGGTCCCCCAGGCCCCGGCGGGGAACCCGGCAATCAGCACGTTCGTCCTTAAAGATCGGCGGGGGCGGGCCTGCGGGGCCGCGCCCGGAACATCTCGGCAGCTCCAGAGCCTACCGGCGGGACTCCCGGCAGGGCGAACCCGTATACGGTACGGCCACGGCTGGGCCCTGCCGTCCGGCTCCCGTCGTCCGCCCGGAGGACGGGCCGGACGTCGAACGGCAGGCGGGAGTCCGACGGCAGTGCCCATTGGCAGCGATCGACGCTCAGGACAAGGAGACGACCGGTGGTCAGCAAGGACCGGCGGCGGCGCGAGCTCGCCCGGCAGAAGTACGCGCGCCAGCAGGAGCGGCGGGTCGAGACCGTGCGGCGCACCAAGCGCCGCAATGTGATCATCGCGGGTGTCGTGGCCGTCGCGCTGGCCGCCGGTGCCACCGCGTACGCCTCCGTCACGCTGATCGGCGGCGACCGGAAGGCCGGCACGGACGACGCGGCCGCCGCGACCCCGTCCCCGGCCGCCGACCCCTGTGCCCGGCCCGCCAAGGGCACGCCGTCGAAGAAGACCTGGCCCAAGGAGCCGGCGATGACGGTCGACACCTCGGCGTCGTACACCTCCGAGCTGGCCACCACCTGCGGGCGGATCACCTTCACCATGGACGCGGCCAAGGCGCCGCACACCGTCAACTCGTTCGCCTTCCTGGCGGGCCAGGGCTACTTCGACCACAGCCGCTGCCACCGCCTGGTCGACGAGCGGATCCACGTCCTGCAGTGCGGCGACCCGAAGGGCACCGGCGAGGGCACGCCCGGCTACACCATTCCGGACGAGAACCTCAAGGACCCGAGCCTCAAGGGCGACGTCTACCCGGCGGGCACGGTCGCCATGGCCAACCGCTACGACGGCAGCAACCCCAAGACCCGCGACTCCGGCGGCAGTCAGTTCTTCCTCGTCTACCAGGACAGCCAGCTGCCCCCGAACTACACGCCGTTCGGGCGGATCACCGGGGGGATGGACGTCCTGAAGAAGATCGCCGAAGCCGGTTCGCACCCCGATCCGGCGACCGGCAGCACCGCGCCCAACGCCACGGTCGTCATCAACGGGGCGGTGGTCGAGAAGTCCTGATCACAGGCGGCGGGTGTGGGCGGCTTCCGTCGTCCCCGCTGGAATTTCGGTCGTGCTGGATGCGGACAGCCGACCGCCGGTCGCCTAGATTGGCGTTGTGTAGGGTGCCTGCTCCGACGGCCTGCCACCCTCACCGCAATTCAGCCCGTCGGACCGGCCGGGGCGCTGCCCCGCCGGACAGAAACTGTGGACGATGCCGGGGGGCCACAGGCCCGCGCCGGCATCATTGGAGGAGGCGCTGTGAGCAGCGACCCATGGGGCCGCGTCGATGAGACGGGGACCGTGTACGTGCGTACCGCCGACGGCGAGCAGGTCGTCGGATCGTGGCAGGCGGGCACTCCCGAAGAGGCCCTTGCCTACTTCGAGCGCAAGTATGAGGGCCTGGTCGTGGAAATCGACCTCCTGGAGCGGCGGGTCAGGACCACCGACCTCTCGGCGAAGGACGCCCAGATCGCGATCGACCACCTGCGCGTGCAGGTCGACGAGCACCACGCGGTGGGCGATCTGGAGGCACTGAAGAAGCGGCTGGACGCGCTGGTCGGCGTGGTCGAGTCGCGGCGCGAGGAGCGCCGGGCGGCGAAGGCCCGGCAGAGCGACGAGGCCCGGCAGGCCAAGGAGAAGCTGGTCGTCGAGGCCGAGGAGCTGGCCGCCAGCGAGCAGTGGCGGGTGGCGGGCGAGCGGCTGCGGGCGCTGGTCGACACCTGGAAGGGCCTGCCTCGGCTGGACCGCAAGACCGACGACGAGCTGTGGCACCGCTTCTCGCACGCCCGGTCGGCGTTCTCCAAGCGGCGCAAGGCGCACTTCGCCTCGCTGGACGCGCAGCGCGAGGAGGCCCGCAAGGCGAAGGAGAAGCTGGTCTCCGAGGCCGAGGCGCTGTCCGGCTCCACGGACTGGGGGGCCACGGCCGCCCGCTACCGCGAGCTGATGCAGGATTGGAAGGCGGCCGGTCGCGCCCAGCGCGAGCACGAGGACGACCTGTGGAACCGCTTCCGCGGCGCGCAGGACGTCTTCTTCCAGGCCCGCAGCGAGGTCTTCGCGGAGCGCGACGCCGAGCAGCAGGAGAACCTGACCCGCAAGGAGGAGCTGGCCGCCGAGGCGGAGAAGCTGCTCCCGGTCACCGACCTGAAGGCGGCCCGGGCCGCGTTCCGGGCGGTCAACGAGCGGTGGGAGGCCATCGGCCACGTGCCGCGGGACGCCCGCCCCAAGATCGAGGGCCGGATGCACGCCGTCGAGCGGGCCATCCAGGACGCCGAGGAGGCCGAGTGGCGGCGGACCAACCCTGAGGCGCGGGCGCGCGCCGCGGGGCTGACCGGTCAGCTCCAGGACGCCGTCGACAAGCTCCAGAAGCAGATCGACGCGGCCCGGGCGGCCGGCAACACCGCCAAGGCCGACAAGCTCGGCCGGGAGCTGGAGGGCCGCAAGGCGCTGCTGGACCAGGCGCTGAAGGGCCTGGAGGAGTTCGGCGGCTGAGCCGCCGCCGCTCGTCCGTGACGGCCCGCCGGGGATTCCCGGCGGGCCGTTTCGCGCGGTCGGTGGCGCTTCACCGCCGGCTGCGGTGCCCCGTCTCCATCAGGTCCAGTGCGTGCTTGAGCACCTCGCACGCCTGGATGTGGTTGCCGGACTCCTGGAGCAGGTCGGCCAGCCGCCGGCAGACCAGTACGGCCTCCGGGCCGTAGACCTGGCGGGCCTGGTGGAACGCCTGCTCCAGAACCTCTATGGCCTCCTTGATCTGCCCGGTCTCGGCGAGGAGTTCGGAGAGCTCCAGTTGTACGGGCAGCAGGTCGCCCCCGCCGTCCGGGCCGCGCTCCCGCAGGGCGAGCCGGAGCACCGGCAGCGCGTCCCGGCTGTTGCCGGCCGCCCGCAGCATCCGCGCGAGGCCGAGGCCAGACGCCACCATGGCGGCGCGGACCTCGGCGTCGAGCACCGGCCCGGCGGGCGCGCGGCGCTGCGCCAGCGCGCGGTTGCGGGCCAGCGGCAGCCGCCCCACGCCGTTCTCCTGGGCGCGCTGGGGCAGCGGCCGGTTCTTGGCCCCCAGCCGCTCCTCCAGGGCCCGGTAGAGGGTGTCGAGGTCGATCAGCTCGGGGCCGTCGGTGATGCCGTGCCGGAGGATGCCGAGCAGTTCGCCGGTGAAGGCGGTGTGCCGCTCGCCGTCCGGGGCCAGCGCGACCCGGTCCCGTGGGGAGGCGGTCAGCACGTACGCGCCGTCCACCGCGGCCTGGGCGGCCAGGACGTCGTTGCGGCCGGCGAGGGTGCGGACGGCCCGGCCGCTGAAGCAGCAGTCCAGGACGACGACCTTGCGGCGGGCGCGGGCGGCCCGGATGGCGCCGCGCAGGTGCTGGTAGGCGACCGCGGTGTAGCCGACGCCGTCCCGGGAGCCGGTCAGGCCGAGGTAGAGGTCGGCCGACTCGGTGTCGCGCAGGCCGTGGCCCGCGAAGTAGACGACGAGGGTGTCGGTGGCCTCGTCGCCGGCGCGGTGGACGGGATCGAGCATCGCGTCGGCGCTCCCCGGGTCGAGCACCACCTCGCAGTGCGCCTCCGGCAGCCCCCAGACCGTGGCGTCGCCCAGGGTCCCCGCCAGGTCGCGGAGGTTGGTCCCGACGGCCGGGAGCGCGTCGAGGTGGCGGTAGGAGGCGGTGCCGAGCAGCACGGCCCGGGAGGCGGCCGGATCAGGCAGTCCGGTCATCGCCCCCGGGCTCCTGGGCCTCGTCGAGCAGGGCGACGATCCGGCGCACGGTCTCCGGGTCGGCGGCCGCACCGCGCGGGATGTGGACCTCGATCTCCCCGGCGCGCAGGGTGAGTTCGGGGGCGCGGCGGCGCGCGTCGCGCCACTGGAGGACCGACACGGCGAGCGAGCCGCCGGACACGGCGGTGCCGACGGCCAGTTGGAGCAGGTCGAAGCCGATGCCCATCTCGCCGGGCCGGGGCCCGCGGGAGGAGGTGAGGCTGCCGCGCACCTGGCGGTGCAGCTCCTCGTCGTCGTGCAACCAGTGCATCAGGGAGCGGAGTTCCTCCTCCGCGTCGCCGCCCGGCTCCGGTACCGCCCGTACGTCGAGATCAGTCACGATCCCGCCCCCTCCGCTGCTCGGTTGCTGCGTTGACTCGTGAGAAGAGTTCCAGCGCCTCGGCTCCCGCGCCCAGCCGCGCCAGGCACACCGCCTGCCAGTACTGGCTGGTCAAGGTGGTCGGATGATCCGGTCCCAGGGCCGAGGCGCAGACCTGGGCGACCGCGGTGAGCATCCGCACCGCTTCTTGGATGTCGCCGCGCAGGACGAGGTTGACCGCCTCGCGCTGGCGGGACCGGGCGTTGTCCGCCGTCATGCTGCTGAGCAGCAGCTGGCGGGTGCCGTCGCTGAGCGTCAGCGGCCGGTGGACGTCCCGTACGGCCGGCTCCGCCTGGGGGATCGCCGCCCAGTCCAGCAGCTCCGGGGCCGAGGAGTCCTGGGCCGGCGGGCTGTAGACGAACTCCACCGCCTGCTCGCGGGCGCGGTCGGCCACCAGCCGGCGCAACGCGCGCTCGTCGTCCGCGCTCGGCAGCGAGGCCAACAGCGCGTCGACGTCGGTGGTGGACGGCCGGTGGCCCGGTTCCTGCCCGCAGAGCGCGTCCACGAGGTGCGCCAGGGCATGCGGAACACCGCTGCCGATCCGCCCGGCCAGCTTGGGGATGCCCGGCCCGACCGCCCGTTCCACCAGCACGCCGACGTCGACCGGGTCGGTGCCCAGCGGCGGCGTGCCGACGAGCATCAGGTACAGGCAGGCGCCGAGACCGTACATGTCGGCCTCGGGGCCCGGGAGTTCACCGCGGATCAGCTCCGGGGCCATGTACTGCGGGGTGCCGATCAGCACACCGGCCTGGGTGATCGCCGGCTCCTCGACGATCCGGGCGAGCCCGAAGTCCTGGAGCACCACCCGGCCGGCCGCGGTGACCGTGACGTTGGTCGGTTTGACGTCGCGGTGCAGCACGCCGGCGGTGTGGGCGGCGGCCAGCGCCCGGCACATCCCCAGGCCGACCGCCGCCGCCACCGACGGCGGCAGCGGGCCGTGCGCCTCCACCAGCTTCGCGAGGTCCACCCCGTCCAGCAGCTCCATCACGAGGTACGGACGGTCCTCGTGACGGCCGCTGTCGTGGACCTGTACGACGCCCGGGTGGCTGATCCGGGCCAGCGCCTGGGCCTCCCGGCGAAGGCGCGTCAGGGCCAGCGCGGCGGCGTCCCGGCCGCCCGCGCCCCGCAGTTGCTTGACCGCCACCCGACGGTCGAGCTCGGTGTCCACCGCTTCGTGGACGGCCCCCATCCCGCCCCGCCCGATCAGCCGGACGAGGCGGTACCGCCCGCCGAGCACGTCCTCCCCCATCGCCCTCCCCCTCGCCCTCCCCCTCGTCTTCCCGCCGTCCGCCCCGCGCCGCGGTCAGGGCCGTCGTGCCGAGGTCACCCGGTAGACGTCGTAGACCCCCTCCACGCCGCGGACCGCCTTCAGGACGTGCCCCAGGTGCTTGGGGTCGCCCATCTCGAAGGTGAAGCGGGAGGTGGCGACCCGGTCACGGGAGGTCTGCACCGCCGCGGAGAGGATGTTGACGTGCTGGTCGGACAGGACCCTGGTGACGTCCGACAGCAGCCGGGAGCGGTCCAGCGCCTCCACCTGGATGGCGACGAGGAAGACCGACGACTGGGTCGGCGCCCACTCGACCTCCAGGATCCGCTCGGGCTGCCGGGACAGCGAGTCCACGTTCAGGCAGTCGGCGCGGTGCACCGAGACGCCGCTGCCGCGGGTGACGAACCCGATGATGGGGTCGCCCGGCACCGGCGTACAGCAGCGGGCCAGCTTCACCCACACGTCGTCCACGCCCTTGACGACCACGCCCGGGTCCGCGCTGGACCGGCGCTTGGAACGCGGCCGGATCGGCGTCGACTCGGCGATGTCCTCGGTGGCCTCGTCCTGTCCGCCGAGCGCCTGCACCAGCTTCTGGACGACGCCCTGCGCGGCGACGTGGCCCTCGCCGATGGCGGCGTAGAGCGAGGAGATGTCCGGGTAGCGCATCTCGTGCGCGAGGGTCACCAGGGAGTCGCCGGTCAGGATCCGCTGGATCGGCAGGTTCTGCTTGCGCATCGCCCGCGCGATGGCGTCCTTGCCCTGCTCGATGGCCTCGTCGCGGCGCTCCTTGGAGAACCACGCGCGGATCTTGTTGCGGGCCCGCGGGGACTTCACGAAGCTCAGCCAGTCGCGGGACGGGCCCGCGCCGGTCGCCTTGGAGGTGAAGACCTCCACCAGGTCGCCGTTGTCCAGCGTCGATTCGAGCGGCACCAGACGGCCGTTGACCCGCGCCCCTATCGTGCGGTGGCCGACCTCGGTGTGCACCGCGTAGGCGAAGTCGACCGGGGTGGCGCCGGCCGGCAGCGCTATCACGTCGCCCTTGGGCGTGAAGACGAAGACCTCGTTGCGGGAGAGGTCGAAGCGCAGCGACTCCAGGAACTCGCCCGGGTCCTCGGTCTCCTTCTGCCAGTCCAGCAACTGCCGCAGCCAGGCCATGTCGTTGACGGTGTCCTGGCCGACGCCCTTGCCGCTGCTCTTGGGCGCGTCGGTGCGCACCTTGGAGGCGCCGGCGACCGCCTCCTGCTTGTACTTCCAGTGCGCGGCGATGCCGTACTCGGCGCGCCGGTGCATGTCGAAGGTGCGGATCTGGAGTTCGACGGGCTTGCCGCTGGGCCCGATCACCGTCGTGTGCAGCGACTGGTACATGTTGAACTTGGGCATCGCGATGTAGTCCTTGAACCGGCCGGGGACCGGGTTCCACCGCGCGTGGATGGTGCCCAGAGCCGCATAGCAGTCCCGGACCGTGTCGACGAGGACGCGGATGCCCACCAGGTCGTAGATCTCGGCGAAGTCGCGGCCGCGCACGATCATCTTCTGGTAGACGCTGTAGTAGTGCTTCGGCCGGCCGGTGACGGTGGCCTTGATGCGGGCGGCCCGCAGATCGGCCTGGACCTCGTCGGTCACCACCGCCAGGTACTCGTCGCGCTTGGGTGCGCGCTCGGCGACCAGCCGGACGATCTCGTCGTACATCTTGGGGTAGAGGATCGCGAACGCGAGGTCCTCCAGCTCCCACTTGATGGTGTTCATGCCCAGCCGGTGCGCCAGCGGGGCATAGATCTCCAGCGTCTCGCGGGCCTTCTTCTCCTGCTTCTCCCGCTTGAGGTAGCGCATGGTGCGCATGTTGTGGAGCCGGTCGGCGAGCTTGATGACGAGCACCCGCGGGTCCTTGGCCATCGCCACGACCATCTTGCGGACCGTCTCGGCCTGCGCGGCCTCGCCGAACTTGACCCGGTCCAGCTTGGTGACGCCGTCGACGAGCAGCGCGACCTGGTCGCCGAAGTCCCGGCGCAGGGTGTCGAGCCCGTACTCGGTGTCCTCGACGGTGTCGTGCAGCAGCCCCGCCATCAGCGTCGCCGGGTCCATGCCCAGCTCGGCGAGGATGGTGGTGACCGCGAGCGGGTGGGTGATGTACGGGTCGCCGCTCTTGCGCTTCTGACCGCGGTGCCAACGCTCGGCGACCTGGTAGGCCCGCTCGACCTGGCGCAGCGTGGCGGTCTCGATCTTGGGGTCGTTGCTCCGGACGGCCCGCAGCAACGGCTCCAGCACCGGGTTGTACGGGCTGGAGCGCTGCACACCCAGCCGGGCGAGGCGGGCCCGGACGCGGTTGGGCGAGCCGGAGCGGCCGGCCGACGCGGTCGACAGCGACTTGCCCGGCGGCTGCGACGCGGGGGCCGGGCGGGACCGCCCGGCGGGGGCCTGGGGCGCGGCGGTGCCGTCGGCCGCGTCCTGCCGCTCGGGCTTCGACGCGTCGGGGGAAACCGCGGGCTGCGGCTTCGGCTCGTCCGGGCGCACGGCGGGGGTTCCCGCCGGACGCGGTCCGGGGGAGAGCGGCTGGGCCTCGTCTGGCAAGGGCACTCCTCATGCGGGTACGGACCCCAGGGCCTCGAAGCGGCCGGGGTGCCATGGTATCCAGCCCATGGCCATGGCTGCCGCGCGGCCATGGGTCCGGACATGACACAGCAGCGGGGGCACCCGGAATGTTCCGGATGCCCCCGCTGCGTGGACAGGTGCCGGACGGTGCCGGCGGCGGCTCAGACCGTGATCAGGGCCTCCAGCGGAGCGCCCTTCAGACCCGACTCCAGCCGCTGCCGACCGTCCAGGAAGCCCAGCTCCAGCAGCACCGCCAGGCCCGCCACCTCGGCCCCGGCCCGGCGGATGAGCTGCATCGACGCGTCCGCGGTGCCGCCGGTGGCCAGCACGTCGTCGATCACCAGGACCCGGTCGCCGGGCGTCAGCGCATCGGCGTGGATCTCGATCTCGGCGGTGCCGTACTCCAGCTCGTACGCCTGGCCGAGCGTCGCGCCGGGCAGCTTGCCGGCCTTGCGGACCGGGACGAAGCCGACCCCGGCGGCCACCGCGACCGGCGCGGCGAGGATGAAGCCTCGGGCCTCCAGGCCCACCACCTTGTCCACCCGGTAGCGGTCGCACAGGTCGACGAAGGCGCCGGTCAGCGCGCGGAACGCGGCCGGATCGGCGAGCAGCGGGGTGATGTCCTTGAACACCACGCCCGGCTGCGGGTAGTCCGCCACGTCCGAGATCCGGCTGAGGAGCAGCTCGCGCAGCTCGGCGGGGGCGCTCATCGACGCCTCCCCGAGGGGCCGCCGCGGCCGCGGTTGCGGGACGAGGCCGACTGGGAGCGCGGGCCGACGACCGCGGCGCCCTCGGCGCCCTCGGCGTCGCTCTCGGCATCGTCGTCCGGTCCGCCGTCGGTCCCCTCCTGGCGGGCCGCCTCCTTGGCGGCGGCCGAGGCGCGCTTGGCGGCGACCCGCTGGGCCAGCGCCTTCATCTGCGGCTCGCTGTTCTTCAGGTCGGCGACCAGCGGCGTCGCGATGAAGATCGACGAGTAGGCACCGGCGGCCAGACCCACGAACAGGGCCAGCGAGATGTCGTTCAGCATGCCCGCGCCCAGCACACCGCCGCCGACGAACAGCAGGCCGGCGACCGGGAGGAGGGCCACGACGGTGGTGTTGATCGACCGCACCAGGGTTCCGTTGATGCTGCGGTTGGCGATCTCGCTGTAGGTGAAGCGGCTCTGCTTGGTGATGTCCTTGGAGGCTTCCTTCAGGCTGTCGAAGACGACGACCGTGTCGTACAGCGAGTAACCGAGGATCGTCAGCAGACCGATGACCGTGCCCGGGGTGACCTCGAAGCCGACCAGGGCGTAGACGCCCACCGTGATCGTCAGGTCGTGGATCAGGGCGACCAGCGCGGCGACCGCCATCCGCAACTCGAAGGCGACGGCGAGGTAGAGCACCACCAGGACCATGAAGATCCCCAGGCCCAGCCACGCCTTGTCGGCGATCTGCTCGCCCCAACTCGGGCCGACCAGCTGGGTGTTGACGTCCTTGGCCGGGACCTTGAGGTCCTTGGCGAGCTCCTCCTGGACGGGCAGCGACTGCTTGGTGTCCAGACCGCTGATCTGGATGCGCAGCGCGCCGCCGCCCAACTGCTGCACCGTCGCCTGGTGGCCGGGGGCGGCCGACTCGACGTGGTGCTGGGCCTCCGCGGTGGAGACCGAGGTCTTCGGGGTGGTGAAGACCGCGCCGCCGGAGAACTCGATGCCCATGTGCAGACCGCGCACCGCCAGGCCGACGATGGCCGTGATGGTGATGAGGATCGAGACGCCGTACCAGATCTTCCGCTTGCCGATGAAGTCGTAGCCGACCTCACCGCGGTAGAGCCGGGCGCCGAGGTTGCCGAGCTTGGACATCTCACGCCTCCTTCGTCTGGGTGGGGGCGGTGCGACGACGGCGCAGCGAGGGCTTGGCGCCCAGGCGCTTGGGGTCGAGGCCGGACCAGGAGTGGCCGTCGGAGAAGAACTTCCGCCGGGCCAGCAGCGTCATCAGGGGCTTGGTGAAGAGGAACACCACGACCACGTCGAGGACGGTGGTCAGACCCAGCGTGAACGCGAAGCCCTGCACCTTGCCGACGGTGACGATGAACAGCACCGCGGCGGCCAGGAACGACACGAAGTCGGAGACCAGGATCGTGCGGCGGGCCCGAGGCCAGCCGCGCTCGACGGCCGGACGCAGGCTACGGCCCTCCCGGATCTCGTCCCGGATGCGCTCGAAGTAGACGATGAACGAGTCGGCGGTGATACCGATGGCGACGATGGCACCGCAGACCGCCGGGAGGTTCAGCGCGAACCCGATGGCCGGCCCGAGCAACGTCATGATCGTGTACGTCAGGACCGCCGAGACCCCCAGGCTCGCCAGCGCGACCAGCGCCAGCCCCCGGTAGTAGGCGACCAGGTAGATCACGACCAGCGCGAGGCCGATGGCACCGGCGATCAGACCGGCGTGCAGCTGCTCGCCGCCGAGCGCCGCGGTGACCGTGGTCTCGTCGTCGATCTTGAAGGAGAGCGGCAGGGCGCCGTACGACAGCATGTTGCCGAGGTCCTCGGCGGTCTGCTGGGTGAAGCCGCCGGAGATGGTGGCGTTGCCGCCGTTGAGCCGCTCGCTGACGCGCGGGTCGGAGACCACCGCGCCGTCCAGCACGATCGCGAACTGGTTCTGCGGCTGCGCCTTGGCGGCGAGCGTGCCGGTGACGTCCGCGAACTTCTTGCCGCCGTCGGAGGTGAAGTCCATCTGGACGATCCAGCCCTGGCCCTGCTGGGAGTCGAAGACCGCCTTGGCGTCCTTGACGTCCTGGCCCTCGACACCGACCGGGCCGAGCACGTACTTCTGGGAGCCGTCGTCCTTGCAGGCCACGACCGGGTCGCTGGGCTTGGCACCGGCGGCCTGCTCATTGGCCTGGGCCAGGCTCTGCTTCGTGGAGCAGTCCAGCGCCGCGAACTGCTTCTGCAGGGCCGCCGGGACGTCCGCGCCACCGGGGGCGGGCGGCGTCGGCTGCGCCGAGGGCTTGTCCGACGCGGAGGCCGAGGGCGAGGCGGACGGCTTCTTCAGCGCGTCCGTGACCGCGCGGCCCTGGTGGGACGCGCTGGCGCTCGGCGTCGGCGAGGCGCTCTGCTGGCCCTTGCCGCCGGCCTTCTCGCCGTCCTTACCGCCCTTGGAAGGGCTGGGCGAAGGCTCGGGGGCCTTGGTGCCCGCGGCGGTGGTCAGCACCGGCCGGAACGCGAGCTGGGCGGTGGTGCCGACCTGCTGGCGGGCCTGCTTCGCGTCCGTCCCCTTGGGGATGTTCACGATGATGTGGTCGCGACCCTGCGTCTGGACCTCGGACTCGGTCACACCGAGACCGTTGACCCGCCGCTCCATGATGCCGGCGGCGGTGTTCATGTTGGTCTCGTTGATCGCGTTGGGCTTGCCCGGCTGGTTCTGCGCCGCCAGCGTGAAGCTGGTGCCGCCCGCCAGGTCGATGCCCAGTCGGGGGGTCAGCGTGCCGGAGTAGAACATGCCTCCGATCAGCGCCACCATCGCGATCAGGACCAGGATCAGGGTGCGCCCTGGATGCCCCTGGTTCGCGGGCGCCCTGCGGCCCTTCTTCGGTGCTGCCACCTTGTCGTTTCTCCCTGTCCAACCCCTCGGCCTGGGATGTCTGCCGAGCGGCCACGAAGTGTTGTGGGGACGTGCCCCCGCCGGAGCCTAGACCGTCCGGGAACCGCGGTGCGCCCGATCGGGTACGTGCCGCGGCTCCCCACTACGGAACGGACTACTTCGCGTCGGCGTCGCCGGCCTTGCCGTCCTTGGCGGCGTCGCCCTTGGCGGCCGGCTCGTCGGCCTTGTCAGCCTTGTCGGTCTTGTCAGCCTTGTCGGCCTCGGCGTCCTTGGCCTTGTCGGCCTCGTCGACCGCGGCGTCGTCGCCGGCCTCGGCCTTGCCCAGGTCGATCTTGCCGGCCTTGTCACCCTTTTCGGTGGCCTCGTCGGCACCGGTCAGCGACGAGACGTCGTCCGGAACGACCGGCTTGTCCTCGCCGGTGATCGGGTCGGCACCGTCCAGAATGCGGTTGTACTCCTCATCCGCGAGCACCGCGCCGATGGCGTTCTTGGCGTAGATGGCGTGCACGCCGGGGGCGACCTCGAGGAGGACGGTTTCCTCGTGGATCTCCTTGACGGTGGCGTACATGCCACCGATCGTGCGGACGCCGGTGCCGGGCTGCATCTCGTTGCGCATCTGCTGCGCCGCCTGCTGCTTCTTCTTGGCGGACCGCGTCATCAGGAACATGGCCCCGATGAGGACGATGAAGGGGAGGAGAGTCATGATACTCACGGGACGGAAATCCTTCGCACGACCGCATCTCCGCGGTCTCATATACAGAGGTGGAAATACCGTCCATACGGACGGCATCGGCGGAGTCTAAGCGAGTCCGCACCAGTGGAACAACGCCCAGCATCGCACCGCAGTTCCTGACCGGGCGAGTCTCCGCGCCGTCATGCCTCGAACAGTCCCGCCTGTCCGCTTCCGCCCACTTGCTGCGGCGGTACCAGCCCGAGGTGGGCCCACGCCGCGGGGGTCGCGATTCGGCCACGCGGCGTACGGGCCAGCAGACCCTCGCGCACCAGGAAGGGCTCGGCGACCTCCTCGACCGTCTCCCGCTCCTCCCCCACCGCGACCGCGAGGGTGGACAGTCCCACCGGGCCGCCGCCGAACAGCTTGAGCAGGGCGGTGAGCACCGCGCGGTCGAGCCGGTCCAGCCCGCGGCTGTCGACCTCGTAGACCCCCAGGGCCTGCTCGGCGACCTCGCGGGTGATCACGCCGTCGGCCTTGACCTGGGCGTAGTCGCGGACCCGGCGCAGCAGGCGGTTGGCGATCCGGGGCGTCCCACGGGAGCGGCCGGCGATCTCGGCGGCGCCGTCCGGCTCTATCTCCACATCGAGCAGACCGGCGGAGCGGTGGATGACGCGCTGGAGCTCGACGGGGGCGTAGAACTCCATGTGGCCGGTGAAGCCGAACCGGTCGCGCAGCGGCGGCGGCAGCAGGCCGGCCCGGGTGGTGGCCCCGACCAGCGTGAACGGCGGGAGCTCCAGCGGGATCGCGGTCGCGCCCGGCCCCTTGCCGACGATCACGTCGACCCGGAAGTCCTCCATCGCCATGTAGAGCATCTCCTCGGCGGGCCGGGACATCCGGTGGATCTCGTCGAGGAAGAGGACCTCGCCCTCCTGGAGGGAGGAGAGGATCGCCGCCAGATCGCCGGCGTGCTGGATGGCGGGACCGGAGGTGATCCGGATCGGGGCACCCATCTCGGCCGCGATGATCATGGAGAGGGTGGTCTTGCCCAGCCCGGGCGCGCCGGAGAGCAGGACGTGGTCGGCGGTGGCGCCGCGGGCGCGGGCCGCCTTCAGCACCAGGTCGAGCTGTTCGCGGACCCGCTCCTGGCCGACGAACTCGGCCAGGTCCTTGGGCCGCAGTGCGGCCTCGACGGCGTTCTCCTCGCCGTCGGCGTCGGCCGCCACCAGCCGGTCGGCCGGGCCGTCGGCGGTCTCCTCGGCGGTGGACGGTGCGGTGTCGTCCCAGTTCACTGCGGATTGCCTCGCGGAGTCGGGGCGGCCGGGCCGCCTGCGTGGTCGTACGGTCGGGGGCGCGCGGGCGCGGCGGCGGTCATCGGGCCCGGTTGAGGGTCTGCAGCGCCGCCTTCAGCAGCTGCGGCACCTGCGGCGTACCGCCCGCGGCGGCGGCCGCCTCGGCCTGCGGGGCCACCGCGGCGACCGCCTCGTCGGCCTCCCGGGCGGCGTAGCCCAGGCCGACCAGCGCGGCCTGCAGCTGGTCGCGCCAGCCGGCCGGCGCCGCGGCCCCGGCCACCGGACGGGCGGTGCCGACCGGCGCGCCGAGCCGGTCCTTGAGCTCCAGCAGCAGCTTCTGCGCACCCTTCTTGCCGATGCCGGGCACGGCCGTCAGCGTCTTCTCGTCGCCCGTGGACACCGCGAGCCGCAGGGCGTCCGGGGAGTGCACGGCGAGCATGGCCTGGGCGAGCCGGGGGCCGACGCCGCTGGCGGTCTGCAGCAGCTCGAAGGTCTGCCGTTCGTCGTCGTCGGCGAAGCCGTAGAGGGTGAGCGAGTCCTCCCGGACGACGAGGGAGGTGGCGAGCTTGGCCGGCGTGCCGACCCGCAGCCCGGACAGGGTGTTCGGCGTGCACTGGACGGCCATGCCGATGCCGCCGACCTCGACGACGGCGGCGTCCGGGGCGAGGGCCGCGACCGGGCCGGAGACAAAGGCGATCATCGGGTGCCCTTCAGCGTGCGTACGGGAGCGGAGGCGCGGCGGGCCGCGGCGTGCGCCTGCTGGAGGCGGTTGACCGCGGGGGCGCGCCAGATGTGGCAGATGGCCAGGGCGAGGGCGTCGGCGGCGTCCGCCGGCTTGGGCGGTGCGTCCAGCCGCAGCAGGCGGGTGACCATCGCGCCGACCTGCGCCTTGTCGGCCCGTCCTGAGCCGGTGACCGCGGCCTTGACCTCGCTGGGGGTGTGCAGCGCGACCGGCAGCCCGCGGCGGGCGGCGCACAGCATGGCGACCGCGCTGGCCTGGGCGGTGCCCATGACCGTACGGACGTTGTGCTGGCTGAAGACCCGCTCCACGGCGACGAATTCGGGGCGGTGGGTGTCGAGCCACTCTTCTATGCCGCGCTCGATCAGTACCAGGCGGTGTGCGATGTCCGCGTCCGCCGGGGTCCGGACGACGCCGACGCCGACCATGGTCAGCGGCCGCCCGGCGACCCCGTCCACCACGCCGACCCCGCACCGCGTCAGCCCCGGGTCCACCCCCAGCACCTTCATCGGTCCCCGCCCCTTGCCGTCGTTCGGTCGTCTGTTCCTGTGTTCCTGCAGGTTAGTAGCTGCCACTGACAAACCGACGGGCCGGCGGGGTGTGTCCCCGCCGGCCCGTCGTACGACCGGTAAGTCCGCGACCGTCAGGCGTCGACCTTGGCCATGACGTCGTCGGACACGTCGAAGTTGGCGAAGACGTTCTGCACGTCGTCGCTGTCCTCCAGCGCGTCGATCAGCTTGAAGATCTTGCGCGCGCCCTCTTCCTCCAGCTCGACCTGCATGGTCGGGACGAAGTTGGCCTCGGCCGAGTCGTAGTCGATGCCGGCCTCCTGGAGCGCGGTGCGCACCGCGACCAGGTCGGTGGCCTCGCTGAGCACCTCGAAGGACTCACCGAGGTCGTTGACCTCCTCGGCACCGGCGTCCAGGACCGCGCCGAGCACGTCGTCCTCGCTCAGCTCGCCCTTGGGGACGATCACGACGCCCTTGCGGTTGAAGAGGTACGACACCGAACCGGGGTCGGCCATCGAGCCGCCGTTGCGGGTCATCGCGACCCGGACGTCGGACGCGGCACGGTTGCGGTTGTCGGTGAGGCACTCGATGAGGACCGCGACGCCGTTGGGGCCGTAGCCCTCGTACATGATCGTTTCGTACTCGGCGCCACCGGCTTCGAGGCCGCCACCGCGCTTGATCGCGGAGTCGATGTTCTTGTTCGGAACCGACTGCTTCTTCGCCTTCTGCACGGCGTCGTACAGCGTCGGGTTGCCTTCCAGGTCGACGCCGCCCATGCGCGCCGCGACCTCGACGTTCTTGATCAGCTTCGCGAAGAGCTTGCCGCGCTTGGCATCGATCACGGCCTTCTTGTGCTTCGTCGTAGCCCATTTAGAGTGGCCGGACATCCGCCTGTCTCCTTCGCGTAACCAATTTCAGAAACGATCGCCCCAGATCCTACCGGGAGGGCGGCCGGTGTCCCGAACTCCACCCCTCACGGAGCGCTTACGCACGCTCCCCCTGAGGGGTCACCGCACGCACCATGTCCACGAAGAACCCGTGGATGCGGTGGTCACCGGTCAACTCCGGGTGGAACGACGTGGCGAGCACGTTACCCTGCCGCACTGCCACGGTATGTCCACCGTACGTCGCCAGGACATCGACCGAGGCGCCGATCGACTCGACCCAGGGCGCCCGGATGAAGACGCCCTCCACCGGGCCGCCTTCGATCCCGGTGACCTCGACGGCCGCCTCGAACGACTCGTTCTGCCGCCCGAAGGCGTTACGGCGCACGATCATGTCGATGCCGCCGAGCGTCTCCTGGTCCTCGCGGGCGTCCAGCAGCTTGTCGGCGACCATGATCATGCCGGCGCAGGTGCCGTAGACCGGCCGGCCCGCCCGCACGAACGCGCGCAGCGGCTCCAGCATGCCGAACGAGACCGCCAGCTTGGACATGGTGGTGGACTCGCCGCCGGGTATGACCAGGCCGTCGATCCCGGCGAGCTCCTCGGGACGGCGGACCGGAAGCCCCTGGGCGCCGGCGTCCGCGAGCGCCTTGAGGTGCTCGCGGACGTCGCCCTGGAGCGCCAGCACACCGATGGTGGGAGTGGTGCTCATCAGTTTCTGCGTCCTTACCAGCCGCGGTTGGCGTAGCGCTCGGCCTCGGGGAGGGTGTCGCAGTTGATGCCGACCATGGCCTCGCCCAGGTTGCGGGAGACGTCCGCGATGACCTTCGGGTCGTCGTAGAAGGTGGTGGCCTTCACGATCGCGGCGGCGCGCTTGGCCGGGTCGCCGGACTTGAAGATGCCGGAGCCGACGAAGACGCCCTCGGCGCCGAGCTGGCGCATCAGCGCGGCGTCCGCGGGGGTGGCGACACCACCGGCGGAGAACAGGACGACGGGCAGCTTGCCGAGCTCGGCGACCTCCTTGACCAGCTCGAACGGGGCGCGCAGCTCCTTGGCGGCGGCGTACAGCTCGTTGTTGTCGCAGCCGCGCAGCTTGGCGATCTCGCCCTTGATCTGACGCAGGTGGCGGACCGCCTCGACGACGTTGCCGGTACCGGCCTCACCCTTGGAGCGGATCATGGCCGCGCCCTCGGCGATACGGCGCAGGGCCTCGCCCAGGTTGGTCGCACCGCAGACGAAGGGGGTGGTGAAGGCCCACTTGTCGGAGTGGTTGACCTCGTCGGCCGGGGTGAGGACCTCGGACTCGTCGATGTAGTCGACGCCGAGCGACTGGAGGACCTGGGCCTCGACGAAGTGGCCGATCCGGGACTTGGCCATGACCGGGATGGAGACGGCGTTGATGATGCCGTCGATCATGTCGGGGTCGGACATCCGGGCCACCCCGCCGTCCTTGCGGATGTCGGCCGGGACCCGCTCCAGGGCCATGACGGCGACGGCACCGGCGTCCTCGGCGATCTTCGCCTCTTCCGGCGTGACGACGTCCATGATCACGCCGCCCTTGAGCTGCTCGGCCATACCGCGCTTGACGCGAGCGGTTCCGGTCTCGGGGGTCTGGGGCGTAGTGGGCGTGCTGGACACGTTGACCTCACTCAGTGCGGGTGGTTGCGCTTCGGCGCCTACACAACCGTGGGTCAGTGACCTGGGAAAAGGGCCAATTAGAGGTCAGTGGCTTGCGGCGTCTACCGTCTCGGCATGCGGAAGGCCCGCTTTCGCTTCGTGGTCGGTCAGCTCCCGACCGAGCGGTCGTCCAATACGGCCGGCGCCTCGTCGTCCATCTCGAAGGCCAACGGGAACGGCGCATGGCCGGCCAACCGCAGATAACGGACCACCCGGTGCCGGCGGACCGCCCGCGCCGCCCGCACGGCGTCATTGTGGAACCGGCGCGCCATCGGGACCCGCCGCACCGCCGCGGTCAGCTCCGCGACCGTCCGCTCGCCACCCGGAGCCTCCCGCACCGCCTCCAGCTGCGCCTCGTCCTCGAAGACCGCCCGCAACGCCTGGCTGAGCTCGCTCTCCGCGACCTCACGGTGGTCCTCCGCCGCCTGCCGGGCCTCGTGCGCGGCCTGATAGAGCACGATCGACGCGGCCGGATCCAGCACACCCGACGTCCCCACCTCCTGCGCGACCGAGGCCCGCCGGAGCAACTGGGCGTCCAACGCCGCCCGGGCCGCGTCGATGCGCGCGTGCAGCCGGTCGAGCCGACCGGCCGTCCAGCTCAGGTAGACACCGATCAGGACGATCGCGGCGGCGATCCAAATAAACGTCGTCACGGCCGGTCACGCTATCGCGATCGGCCGCGGTGGTTGGTTGGGGCCCGCACGTTGTCGGCCTCCCCGCCGTGGGGGTTCGCGTTTTGCGCCTCGCGGCGGGTCCGCTGCGCGGGGCTGGGCCTCGCACGTTGCCGGGTGCGGCGTCGTTTCGCCTGCGGCGGGCGTTGCCGCTGCGCGGGGCTGGTCGGCCGCGGTGCCGGGTCTGTGGGGTGGGGGTGTACCGGACTGCTTCGCTTTACGTCCGGCACACCCCCACCCCACAGACCCGTCCCCTCCCGTTGGTGGGTGGAATTCAGGTGAGTTGGGGTGTCCTTAGGGGGACGGTGCGGGTCCGCTGTCGAGTGGTGACCGGGGCGATCAGCGACCGGGAGGCGACCACTCACGCTGCCCCCCACCCACCGTCTTTCCTCACCACCACCGGGAGGGGTCGGGTTGGAGGGGTCGGTGTGCAGGACGTAAAGCGCAGCAGTCCTGCACACCGACCCCTCCAACCCGACACCGCACCCAACAGCCCCGCGCAGCGGACAACAGCCAGCGCCGCCAGGCGCAACGGCGAGAAACCCCCACGGCGGGACAGCCAAAAACGTCCGGGGACTAATCCTTGGCCAGCCAGCGACGCCCCCGCGCGCCCACCCGTTCGTCCGTTGCGACTGCCGACGCGCCGGCGGCCACCGTCTCGTAGACGGCGAGGATGTCCGCTCCGACGGTGGTCCAGTCGAAGCGGCGGACGTGCTTGCTGCCGCGTTCGCGGAGTTCGGCGAGCCGGTCGGGGGTGTTCAGCAGGCGGACGGCCGCGGCGGCGAGCGCCTCGGCGTCCTCGTTGGCGAAGAGTTCGCCGGCCTCGCCCTGGTCCAGGACCTGGGCGAACGCGTCGAGGTCGCTGGCCAGTACGGGCGCCGCGGCGGACATCGCCTCCACGAGGATGATGCCGAAGGACTCACCGCCCGTGTTGGGCGCGACGTAGACGTCGACGCTGCGCAGCAGCCGCGCCTTGTCCTCGTCGGAGACCATGCCGAGGAACTCGACCCGGGAGCGCAGCTCGGCGGGCAGGTCGGCGACCGCTTCCTCCTCGTCGCCGCGGCCGGCGACCAGGAGTCGGGCGTCGGGGACCGCGGCGAGGATCGCGGGCAACGCCTTCATCAGGACCGGCAGGCCCTTGCGCGGCTCGTCGATCCGGCCGATGAAGCCGATGGTGCGGCCCTGCCACTCGGGCCGGGGTTCGGCCCGGGCGAAGAAGTCGACGTCCACGCCGTTGGGGATGACCACGGCGTCGCCGCCGAGGTGCTCGACCAGGGTGCGGCGGGCGTACTCGCTGACCGCGATCCGGGCGCTGATCTTCTCCAGGGCGGGCTGGAGGATCGGATACGCGGCGATCATGGCGCGGGAGCGCGGGTTGGAGGTGTGGAAGGTCGCCACGATCGGGCCCTGTGCCGCCCAGCAGGCGAGCAGGCCCAGGGAGGGCGAGGCGGGCTCGTGGATGTGGATGACGTCGAAGGCGCCGTTCTGCAGCCAGCGGCGGACGCGTGCGGCGGAGAGGAAGCCGAAGTTGAGGCGGGCGACCGAGCCGTTGTACGGGACGGGGACGGCGCGGCCGGCCGGGACGACGTAGGGGGGCAGCGGGGTCTCGTCGTCGGCGGGGGCCAGTACGGAGACCTCGTGGCCGAGGCGGATCAGGTGCTCGGCCAGGTCGCGGATGTGGAACTGCACGCCGCCGGGGACGTCCCAGGAGTACGGGCAGACGATGCCGATCTTCACGCGGGCTCCGTTCCGGCGGCGGCGCCGCGCGGCTCCAGATCGGCGAGCCACAGCCGCTGGAGCATGTGCCAGTCGGTGGGGTGGTCGGCGATGCCGGAGGCGAAGGTGTCGGCGAGCGCCTGGGTCATGTGGGCCGCCTTCTCGGTGCGGGTGCCGTTCTCGGGCACCTCGATCTCCGGGTGGACCCGGCCGCGCATGACGGGGCTGTCGTCGTACCAGAGGGTGACCGGCAGCAGCATCGCGCCGGTCTGGAGGGCGAGCATCGCGGGCCCGGCCGGCATCTTCGTCTCCTCGCCGAAGAACTTCACCGGTATCCCGGAGCTGGACAGGTCGCGGTCGGCGACCAGGCAGACCAGGCCGCCGGCCCGCAGCCGCCGGGCCAGCGTGCCGAACGCGGCGCCGCCGGTGTGCGGCAGCACCTCCATGCCCAGGCCCTCGCGGTAGGCGACGAACCGGTCGTAGAGGGACTCCGGCTTGAGGCGCTCGGCGACGGTGGTGAACGGGGTGTTGAGCTTGGTGGTGACCCAGACGCCGGCGAGGTCGTAGTTGCCCATGTGGGGCAGGGCCAGGATCACGCCCCGGTCGCTCTTGAGGCCGTCCTCCAGGTGGTGCACGTCCTCGGGGGCGAAACCGGCCTTTATCCGCTCCGGGCTCCACACCGGCAGCCGGAAGGACTCCATCCAGTACCGCATGTACGAGCGCATCCCGGCCCGGGAGAGGTCGGCCAGCCGCTGCGGGGAGGCGTCCGGGACGACCCGGGCGAGATTGGACTCCAGGCGCTGGACGCCCTTGCCGCGGCGCCGCCAGGCGAGGTCCGCGAGCTGCTGCCCGAGCTGCACCGCGACCCCTTCGGGGAGCCGCTTGACGGTGCTCCAGCCCAGGCCGTACAGCCCGTCCGTCAGCTTTTCCGTGTCGATCAGCGTCCGGCTTCCCATCAGCCGTTCCCCCCTTGAGCGATGGTGTCGGCCTCGGCCGACTCCCGGCGTACCGTCACCACGCGTTGGCCGAGGGTGACGGCGCTGCCGACGGCGACCACCCACAGGGCGATCGGCAGCAGGACCTCGACGCCCGGCACGCCGAACTTGTGCAGCCCGGACAGACCGCAGGCGACCAGCGAGATGACCAGCCGCTCGGCCCGCTCCACCAGGCCGTTCACGTCCACCGGCAGCCCGATGGCCTCACCTCGCGCCTTGGTGTACGAGACGACCTGGCCGCTGGCGAGGCAGAAGATGGCGATCGCGCAGAGCGCCAGGCTGTCGCCGCGCCCCGCGTACCAGAGGGCCAGCCCGCCGAAGATCGCCGAGTCCGCGACCCGGTCGAGGGTGGAGTCCAGGAAGGCGCCCCATCGGCTGGAGCGGCCCAGCTGGCGCGCCATGTTGCCGTCGATCAGATCGGAGAAGACGAACAGCGTGATCACGACCGTGCCCCAGAAGAACTCACCCTGGGGATAGAAGATCAGGGCGCCTGCCACCACACCGCCGGTCCCGACGAGGGTGACCGCGTCCGGGCTGACCCCGAGACGGATGAGCAGGGCGGCGAACGGTGTGAGAACACGCGTGAAGAACGCACGCGCGTACTTGTTCAGCATGACCTTCCCGGAAAGTCGATACGGGCCGCGCGGTCAAGGGGCCACCGGCTGGCCCATCGTAGCCAGGCGGCCGTGGGGCACCGCGAACGCATCGCGGCGCGGGGTGCATCACACGGCTCGGACCCGCCTGCGCGCGCCCGCCCACGCGCCCGCGGGCACCGCCGGGCGGCCGGGTGGTGCCTTGCGAGCAGCGGGCGGGTGTGCCACGTATGGACGCATCCTGAACCCGGTGGAAAGCTCGAATCACCGCAAAGTGTCGACCTGGAGGCGAGACACATGAGCGAGAAGTCGAGTACACAACCAGGAGCCGCCGGAAGGGCACCAGCGGCCGACCGGCCCGCTGCCCTGCGCAATGTGGTGCTGGTCGGCCACAGCGGCTCCGGAAAGACCACCCTGGTCGAGGCACTCGCGCTGGCGTCCGGCGCGGTCAACCGGGCGGGCCGCGTGGAGGACGGCGGCAGCCTCTCCGACTACGACGAGATCGAGCACCGGCAGCAGCGCTCCGTACAGCTCTCCCTGGTCCCCGTCGACTGGGGCGGAATCAAGATCAATCTGTTGGACACCCCCGGATACGCCGACTTCGTGGGGGAGCTCAGGGCCGGTCTGCGCGCAGCGGACGCGGCCCTCTTCGTTGTCTCGGCGGCCGACGGCGTGGCCGGTGCGACCCGGATGGTCTGGGACGAGTGCGCGGCCGTCGGGATGCCGCGCGCACTGGTCGTCACGCACCTGGAGGCCGCCCGTGCCGACTTCGACGAGATGACCCGGCGGTGCGCGGTGACCTTCGGCGGTGACGACCTGGACGCCGTCCTGCCGCTCTACCTCCCGCTGTACGGCCCCCCGGGCGCGGACGGCCACGCCCCCGTCAACGGCCTGATCGGCCTGCTGTCCCAGCGCGTCTTCGACTACTCCTCCGGGGAGCGCACCGAGCGCGCCCCCACCGAGGACGAGCTCCCGCTGATCGAGGCGGCCCGCAACCGCCTCATCGAGGGGATCATCGCCGAGAGCGAGGACGAGTCCCTCATGGACCGCTACCTCGCGGGCGAGGAGATCGAGCTCAAGACGCTCGTTGGCGATCTGGAGACCGCGGTCGCCCGGGGCTCCTTCCACCCCGTGCTGGCCGCCGCCCCGGCCGCCGACGACGCCAAGCAGGGGCTGGGCACCGTCGAACTGCTGGAACTGATCACCGGTGGCTTCCCCACCCCCGCGGAGCGCGAGGCACCCGCCGTGACCACCCCCGACGGCTCCCCGCGGCCGAGCCTGGGCTGCGATCCGGAGGGCCCGCTCGCCGCCGAGGTGGTCAAGACCTCCTCCGACCCGTATGTGGGCCGGCTCTCCCTCGTCCGGGTCTTCTCCGGCACCCTGCGCCCCGACGACACGGTGCACGTCTCCGGCCACGGCCTGGAGGACCGCGGCCACGAGGACCACGACGTCGACGAGCGGGTCGGCGCGCTGTCCGCGCCGTTCGGCAAACAGCAGCGCCCGCTCCCCCAGGCCATCGCCGGCGACCTGGCCTGCGTGGCCAAGCTGACGCGCGCCGAGACCGGCGACACCCTCTCCGGCAAGGACGGCCCGCTGCTGATGGAACCGTGGGCGATGCCGGACCCGCTGCTGCCGGTCGCGATCCGGGCGCACAGCAAGGCCGACGAGGACAAGCTGTCCCAGGGGCTGGCCCGGCTGGTCGCCGAGGACCCCACGATGCGCCTGGAACACAATCAGGACACCCGCCAGGTGGTCCTGTGGTGCATGGGCGAGGCGCACGCCGACGTGGCCCTGGAGCGGCTGCGCTCCCGCTACGGCGTGCAGGTCGACACCGTCGACCACAAGGTCGCGCTGCGGGAGACGTTCGGCGGCTCCGCGGCGGGCCGCGGCCGGCACGTCAAACAGTCCGGCGGCCACGGCCAGTTCGCGATCTGCGAGATCCAGGTCGAACCGCTGCCGGGCGGCTCCGGCATCGAGTTCGTCGACAAGGTCGTCGGCGGCGCGGTCCCCCGGCAGTTCATCCCGTCCGTCGAGAAGGGCGTCCGCGCCCAGGCCGCCCGCGGGATCGCCGCCGGACATCCGCTCGTCGACATCCGGGTCACGCTGTTCGACGGCAAGTCCCACTCGGTCGACTCCTCGGACGCCGCGTTCCAGACGGCGGGCGCGCTGGCCCTGCGGGAGGCCGCCGCGCAGATCACCATCGACCTCCTGGAACCCGTCGCCGACGTGGGCGTCCTGGTGCCGGACGAGTATGTCGGCCAGGTGCTCAGCGACCTCTCCGGCCGCCGCGGCCGGGTCGTGGGCACCGAGCAGTCCGGCGCCGGCCGCACCCTGATCCGTGCCGAGGTGCCGGAGATCGAGATCGGGCGCTACGCCGTCGATCTGCGCTCGCTCTCCCACGGCACCGGCCGCTTCAGCCGCGGGTACCTGCGGCACGAGGCGATGCCCGGCCAGCTCGCCGCCAGAATGCGGGAACAGACCGAGATCGGCGCATAGTTAACGGCAAGTCAGCCGCCGTCCCGGACCGCCCTGTTGGGCCGGGCCGGCGGCTGTACGCTGGGGCTTCGGCCGCTGAGCCGCGCGTTCCGGGCCAACCTGCCGGCACGTCGGCCCAGCAGGTGTGCGCGGAAGCGTAGTCGGGTAGAGCGCATCAGCGGATACGCGCGTGATGGGGGCGGTAGTGGCAGACGGCTTTGACTTCAGTCCGGGGGCGCAGGTCCCCATCTCGGGCGGCGCCGGGCAGACGGCGGCGACCCAGGCCCTGGCCTCGGCTGCCTACCGGGACACCCCGCTGGCCGAGATCTCCAAGGCCGACTCCGATTCCGGCACTTCCGACATCAAGAAGCCCAAGCTGTCGCTGTTCGCGCCCGACCTCGGCGAGGCGTTCTCCCGCGCCGTCCAGGTGCGCATGCTCGGCGGCGGCCGCAAACCGCTGATCCAGTCCTTCGGCACGGAGCCGCAGACGGTCGTCGAGCACTGCCTGTCGGCCACCCGCATCCGCAAGCAGCGCGACACCCGGCTGACGATCCTGATGGTGGTGTGCGGGCTGCTCTTCCTGCCCGGGGTGCTGCTCTGGCTGGGCGCCTTCCAGCTCCGCAAGATGTTCTCCAAGGACGGCGAGGGCAACGGCATCTCCCTGCTGGGCGGGGCGCTGCTGGCCCTGCTCGCCGGCGCCGGCCTGTTCTTCATGGTCAAGCTGCCGTTCACCGGCTTCTGGCCGCTCTACGCCCGGGGCGTGCTCGTCGCCCCGGTGGTGGGCTGGTGGCTGGCCAAGCAGGTCTGCGAGCGGACCGCGGTGATCCTGCGGGAGGCGTGGAAGGGGCTCCTGGAGGGCGGCGGCGTCGCCGCGAAGATTCCCGAGGCGGTGCCGCAGGACCCCAACCACACCTCCGCCGAGACCCTCCGCCACAACCTCGCCAAGGTCTCCGCCGAGCAGCGCAGCAACGTCGTCTTCTACGCCGGCCCCAAGGGCATACTCGGGATGGGCACCCGATGGGGCAGCTGGCAGCTCGCCGAGGAGCTCCGGCCGGCCCAAGAGGGCACCGACATCCACCCCTTCCGCAGCTGGGACGTCATCCGCGCGATCCACGACCGGCTGCGCCTGCTGGAGCGCAGCCCGTTGCACACCGGCGGGTTCAAGCAGCCGCCGTCGGTCCGCCACTGGATCGTCTCGCCGGTGGGTGAGAAGGCCAAGGCCGTCTCCCGCCCCGAGGGCGCCCACGTCGACGGGTACGAGGTCCGCGACCACGAGATAGCGCGGATCTGCAACGAGCAGCAGTTCGGCAGCGGCGACCGGCACTACCTCGGCGTCCAGTTCGTCCTGTGGGACGGCCAGTTGGTGATCACGCTGATGATCACCGTCACCGTGCTCCACGAGACGCTCCGCATCGAGGTCAGCGGCCACGCCCTCGGCCCGGTCAACTCCCTGTTCACCGGCAAGCCGGAGCCCAAGACCAAGGAGGTCGCCAAGGTCGTCCGGTTCTGGGAGACCAAGACCCATACGCTGCCGCTGATCGGGCCGTCGGAGGTGGTCCGGCTCGCCGCCCGCGCCCCGCTGACGTGGTTCCCGCCGGTCCTGGACTTCCTCGGCGGCAAACTCGCCCTCCCCGAGCCGTTCGGCCTGCGGCACGTCTGGGCCGACAAGCCCTGGCGCCACCGCTTCATGGCCGACGACGCGCTGCGCGCCGCGACCCCGGTCCTGCGGGCCGTGCACGCCGCCGCGATGAACGTCCTCAAGGAGAACGGCGTCAACGTCGAGCGCTTCGACAACCGCTCCCTGGTGCTCAGCGGCATGGTCCAGAGCGCCGAACCGCACAAGGTCGACGAGTACAACGCGTAGGCCCCGCACCGCACGGACGGGCGCGCGCACGGCTTCCCCGCCGGGCGCGCGCCCGTTCCGCGTTCCGGACGAGGTCCGGGGCTAGCGGAAGATCCCCGTGTGCCCCAGCGAGTACCGCCCCGGCTGCGGATAGACCGCGAGCCCGTGCGGCCCGAGGCCCACCCGGATCTTCGCCAGGGTCTTCCCGGTGTGCGTGTCGAGCGCGTAGACCTCGGAGTTGTACCGCCCGGACAGCCACAGCACGTTGCCGTCCGCCGAGACCCCGCCCATGTCCGGGCTGCCGCCGCCGCGGATGTGCCACTTGTCGACCAGTTCGCCGGTCTTGAAGTCCAGCAGCGAGATGGACCCCTCGCCGCGGTTGGAGATGTACATGTGGCGGGAGTCGCGGCTGACGTAGAGCCCGTGCGTCCCCTTGCCGGTCGGCAGCAGCTTCGGCCGGCCGAAGTGGTCGCCGTCCAGGATCCACACACCGTCGGCCATCATGTCGGCGATGTACCAGGTCCTGCCGTCCGGCGAGATCTTCACGTCCTGCGGCATCGCCCCCTCGAACGGCAGCTTCTGCTTGGCGGTCACCTCCATCTTCGCGGTGTCCACCTTGAGCAGCTCACCGGAGAACTCGCAGGAGACGATGAAGTACTTCCCGTCCGGCGAGAAGTCGGCGTGGTTGACACCCGCGCAGTCGACCGGGACGGTCTTGCGGACCTCCATCGTGTGCGGGTCCCGGAACACCAGCTGCCGGTCCATCGACGCCATCACCACCGCGTACTTCCCGTCCGGCGTGAAGTACAGGTTGTACGGGTCGTGGACCTTGACCGGCTTGCCGGACTTGCCGGTGGCCGGGTCGATCGGGGTGAGGTCGTGCCCCCGGTTGTTGTTGACCCACAGCGTCTTCATGTCCCAGGACGGCACCACGTGCTGCGGCTGCACGCCCACCGGGATCGTCTCGATCACCTTGTACGTCTTGGGGTCGATGACGCTCACCGTGTCGGAGCCGGTGTTGGGCACGTACACCCGCGGCGGGAAGTCCTTGACCTGCGGCGCCAGCTGGTTGGGCCGGTCCGCGGCGTACAGGTCGCGTGCGTCCAGCACCGGCGGCATCCCCGGCAGGCCCTGGACGACGGCCTTGTGGGGCGAGGGCCTGGCGGACCGCGAGGCCGGGCCGGACTGCTCCCCGCCTCCGGAGCAGCCCGCCGCCACCAGGGCGCAGGCCGCGACGAGCAGCGCGGCCCGGCGGGTGGGACGGGCGGGGCGGGAGCCGGTCGGGCGGGGGTGGGTACGGTTCCGGTCAGCCATCAGGTCACTAGCTCCGTTGTCGTCACCGCGCGCAGACCGCGCCGGCGGAGGCCGTCGAGGATCGGGGGCAGCGCGGCCACCGTGCCGGCGTGCCCGAGGTGGAGACTGACGACCGAGCCCGGCCGGACGCCGTCCAGGACCGTGCGCTGGACGGCCGGGGCGCCGGGGTCGTTCGCGTCGAGGGAGTCCACGTCGTACGACAGGACGTGCGGATAGCCCGCCTGACGGGCCAGCCGGATCACCTGCCCGGTGGCCCGCCGGGTCTGCGAGGGGCGGAACCAGCTGCCGATACTTCCCGTGAGCTTCCGCAGCCGGTCGGCGCACTGGCTGATCTCGGCGTACGCGGCATCGGCGGGCAGCGCACAGATGTTGCGGTGGTGCATGGTGTGGTTGCCCAGCTCATGGCCGCCGTCCAGGATCCGGCGGGCCATCGCGGGCTGCTCGTCGAGCCAGTCGCCGACGGCGAGCACGGTGATCCGGGCGCCGGCCCGCTCGGCCTCGCCCAGCAGTGCCCCGGCCAGCTTGGGGTCGCCCCGGCCGTGGAAGGTCAACGCCACCGCGTGGCCGTCCCGCGGCCCGTGCTCGATCTCCACGGGAAGGCCGGGCGCGCGGGTCGGCGGCCGGGCGGCGGGGTGCCGGGCTGGGGCGGACCGCCCCGTCCCCTGGGGGCTCGGTCCGCCTGCGGCCGGTGCGGAAGAGGAGGCGTCCGCCGACCGCTTCGGGTCGCAGCCCGTCGTGAGCGCACCGGCGGCCGCGGCCGAGGCGGCCGCGCGCAGCACGGAGCGACGATCTAGGGAAGTCACCACCCCATTAGAGGGGCAAAAATTCCCAATCGAGGTGATATGTACGATTCATCCGAGTGCGTGTCGCCCCGTTCACCCGGCGCGCAGCACGCCTACGCCGGCCAGGCCGCGGCCAGCATCGCCCGGGTGTCGGCGAGGAGTTGGGGCAGCACCTTGGTGTGCCCGACCACCGGCATGAAGTTGGTGTCCCCGCCCCAGCGGGGGACGACGTGCTGGTGGAGGTGGGCGGCGATACCGGCACCGGCGACCGCGCCCTGGTTCATCCCGATGTTGAAACCGTGTGCGCCGGAGGCGGTGCGCAGCGCCGCCATCGCCCGCTTGGTGAAGTCCGCCAGCTCCGCGGTCTCCGCCCCGTCGAGGTCGGTGTAGTCGGCGACATGGCGGAACGGGACGACCATGAGGTGCCCGCCGTTGTACGGGTAGAGGTTCAGCACCGCGTACACCCGCTCACCGCGGGCGACCACCAGACCGTCCTCGTCCGACTTCGAGGGAATGGTGCAGAACGGACAGCCGTCCTCGGACCCCGGGCCGCTCGGCTTGTTCTCCCCCTGGATGTACGCCATCCGGTGGGGCGTCCACAGGCGCTGGAAGGCATCCTGCGTCCCGACTCCGATCTGCTGTTCCGGCTCACTCGTCATGTTGCGAAGCATATTCTCCCCGGCCGACGGGGGAAGCGGCGAGGGGCGATCCCGATGGGACCGCCCCTCTGACAACCGCTGCCTCAGACCTGGACGCGGCGCTCCACCACGTCCAGGAGCTTGGCCAGCGCCTCAGCACGCGGAATGCCGTTCTCCTGCGAACCGTCGCGGTAGCGGAACGACACCGCCCCGGCGGCCATGTCCTCGTCACCGGCGAGGATCATGAACGGCACCTTGGCCTTCTGCGCGTTCCGGATCTTCTTCTGCATCCGGTCCGAGGAGGAGTCCACCTCGACCCGCAGCCCCTTGGCCTTCGCCTCCGCGGCGAACTCCTCCAGGTACGGGACGTGGGCGTCGCCGATCGGGATGCAGGTCGCCTGCACCGGGGCCAGCCACGCCGGGAAGGCACCCGCGTAGTGCTCCAGCAGCACCGCGAAGAACCGCTCGATCGAGCCGAACAGCGCCCGGTGGATCATGACGGGCTGCTGCTTGGAGCCGTCCGCCGCGGTGTACTCCAGGCCGAAGCGGGCGGGCTGCTGGAAGTCGACCTGGATGGTCGACATCTGCCAGGACCTGCCGATGGCGTCCTTCGCCTGCACCGAGATCTTCGGCCCGTAGAACGCGGCGCCGCCCGGGTCGGGCACCAGCGGCAGCCCCTGCTTCTCGGCCGCCTGGCGCAGCGCCTCGGTGGCCTCCTCCCACTCCGCGTCCTCGCCGATGAACTTGTCGGACTCGGGGTCGCGGGTGGACAGTTCCAGCTCGAAGTCGGCCAGGCCGTAGTCGCGCAGCAGGTCGAGGACGAAGGTGAGCAGGTTGTCCAGCTCGTCCGCCATCTGCTCCTTGGTGCAGTAGATGTGCGAGTCGTCCTGGGTGAAGCCGCGGGCGCGGGTCAGGCCGTGCACGACGCCCGACTTCTCGTAGCGGTAGACCGTGCCGAACTCGAAGAGCCGCAGCGGGAGTTCGCGGTACGACCGGCCGCGCGCCTTGAAGATCAGGTTGTGCATGGGGCAGTTCATCGCCTTGAGGCGGTAGTTCTGCCCGTCGAACTCCAGCGGCGGGAACATCGCGTCGCCGTAGTTCGGCAGGTGCCCCGAGGTCTCGAAGAGGGCTTCCTTGGTGATGTGCGGGGTGTTGACGAACTCGTAGTCCGACAGCTCGTGCCGCTTGCGGGAGTAGTCCTCCATCACCCGGCGCACGACGCCGCCCTTGGGGTGGAAGACGGCGAGGCCGGAGCCCAGCTCCTCCGGGATGGAGAACAGGTCCAGCTCGGCACCGAGCTTGCGGTGGTCGCGCTTCTCGGCCTCGACGAGGAAGTCGAGGTGCGCCTTGAGCTCGTCCTTGGTCGGCCAGGCGGTGCCGTAGATGCGCTGCAGCTGCGGGTTCTTCTCGCTGCCGCGCCAGTAGGCGGCGGCCGACCGCATCAGCTTGAAGACCGGGATGTTCCGGGTGCTGGGCAGGTGCGGCCCGCGGCACAGGTCCTTCCAGCACAGCTCGCCGGTCTTGGCGTCGAGGTTGTCGTAGATGCTCAGCTCACCGGCACCGACCTCGGCGGAGGCGCCCTCGGCGGCGTCCGCGGCGGAGCCCTTGAGGCCGATCAGCTCCAGCTTGTACGGCTCGTCCGCCAGCTCTGTGCGGGCCTCGTCGTCGGACACCACGCGGCGGGAGAACTTCTGGCCGCGCTTCTGGATCTCCTGCATCTTCTTCTCGATGCGCTTGAGATCGTCCGGGTGGAAGGGCTTCTCGACGTCGAAGTCGTAGTAGAAGCCGTCCTTGATCGGCGGGCCGATGCCGAGCTTGGCCTCCGGGAAGAGCTCCTGCACGGCCTGGGCCATCACGTGCGCGGTGGAGTGCCGCAGGATGTTCAGGCCGTCGTCGGAAGTGATCTCGACGGGCTCGACCTCGTCGCCGTCGGCCAGCTCGTAGGCGAGGTCCTTCAGCTCGCCGGCCACCCGTGCGGCCACGATGCTGCGCTCGCCCTGGAAGAGGTCGGCGGCCGTAGTGCCCGTGGTCACCACGCGTTCTTCCCGCTCGGAATCGCGTTGGACGGTCACACGGACGTCTGACACCGGTCTCTCCTGACTCATGTCTCTCTCACGTCAGCGTTTGCTGCGCCCCCGAATCGTACCGAGCCGCAGGACCGCACCGCGAAACGGTTGCCGGCGGCCCCCTCAGGCGTCCGCCGGCGCCCCGTCGCACGCCGCGTCGCCCTCGTCGAATCCGCCGCCCCCGGACTCCTCCCGGAGCGCCTTCAGCAGCCGGTCCCGGTCGGCCGGATCGACCTGTACGGGGGTGACGTCCCGGCCGCCGGTGATCCGCCGGAAACCGCCCCTGCTCTCCAGCCGGCCGCTGACCCGGATCGGCAGCCCGGCCAGGTGCGCGTGCCCGGCGATCCGGTAGTCCTCCGCCGCCAGGGCCGCCCGCACCTGGCCCACGTCGGCCCCGGTGATCACCCGCAGCCGCACCGACCCCGGGCCGTCCGGCCGCTCCCGGCGCAGCCGTACGACGGTGCCGGTCACCCGCACCGGCAGCGACGGCTCGGCACGGACGTAGCGCTGCGCCGCCTGGTGGAGGGCGGGCAGGTCACCGGGCGAGAACTCGACCGGTTCGGGGCGGGCCGCGAAGCCGGCCGGGGCGCCGGCTTCGGGCGACCAGGCGATGGTGATCCGCACCCCCTCCGCGTCCCGCACCAGCGCGATCAGCGCCTGCACCAGCTCGTGGCAGACGCCCAACCCGACCGCCGCGTCGAACGCCTCCATGCCGCCGGTGGCCCGCTGGTAGTCGGTGGCGTCCCGGGCCGCGTGCAGCGCCCGCTGGAGCCCGGCGACCACTCCCCGCCCGGCCCGTACGGGGACGAACGCGGCCAGGTGCCGACCGACCGGGACCGGGCCGACCAGCACCTCGCCCAGGAACCCCTCGGCCCGCCGCTGGTGCCGGGCCCCGTAATAACCGGCCCGGGAGTAGCTGCCCAGCGCGCCGGCGGTCAGCAGGGCGCGGGCCGCCGCCCGCAACCGCTCCTGCGCCACCCAGTACGCGCTGCCGGGGCCGCCGTCGGGGACCTCGCGCTCCCAGCGCACCTCGTCGCTGGGCACCGCGAGGCCGACCAGCACCTCGCGGGCCGAGGGCGCGGCGCTCCGCTCCAGCGCGGCCAGCGCCTCGGCCAGCAGCTCGGCGCTGTCCGGAAATCGACGGTCGTGGGGCACCAGCAGGCTGGTGCCGCCCGATCCGTCCGGCGGGGTCCAGCGGGCGTAGCGGCCGGCCGCGCCGCTCCGGCGCCGCCAGCCGTGCCGGGCCAGCAGGGCGCCGAGCACTCCGGGGTCGAGCCGCGCGGGGTCCGGCGGCCGCGCGCCGTAGTCATCGGTCGGCCGGTCCATCAGGGTCTCCCTCCCGCCCCGACCCGCGTCATGATCTCGCGGAGCGCGCGGTCGTCGAAGATCCGCGTGGTCGGGATCCGCACAGTGGTCCTGCGCCGGCCGGTCACCGGATGGCCGGCGAGGTTGGTCCAGTAGCAGCAGTGCCGCAGTTCGAGGTGGTCGTGTCCGGCCCGCAGCCAGTCGTCCGGCTCCCGCGGGACGAGCATCACGACGAGGATCTTGTGCACCGCCACCGGTGTGCGGGCCAGCTTCACCAGGTGGTCGTTGTCGAGCGTGAAGGCGAAGGTGGGCCCCGGTGGGCGCGGGGCCGTCTGATAGGTGCACTTGAGCTGCACCTTGATGGTCACCTCGTCGTCGACGGTGTGACCGGGCGCGGCATGGCTGACGTGCCAGTCGATGCCGTTGTCCGGAAAGGGCTGCGCCAGCGAGCACCCGGCAGCGGCGGCGACCGCGTGCAGGTAGCCCACCTGGAGGGTTTCCATGCAGGCCGTGGTGGCGAGGCCACCGCGCTGCGGTGTGAGGGAGGGCCGGGGGTACCGCCCGCTTGCGGGGGACAGCCCGCCCGGTTCGGGCTGCGCGAGGGTCATCGCGGGTGCCTTCCGGGCCGTGCCGAATCGATGCGTCCGGGTGGCGGGGCGGGGGCCGGCGCACGGGAGCCGCCGGACCGCCGGTGCGCCGGCCCGTCCCTGTGGTTGTCTCCGCGTCAAGCGGGCCGCAAACAAGGGCGGTTCGAGCCGACCGCGACTCGGGTATCACCAGCACGGGTGACGTGCACCGTCATCCCCCGTACGACCGCGAGGAGTTGGATGATGCCGCGCTGGTATGACGGTCCACTTGCCGCCTTCGACACCGAGACGACGGGCATCGACGTCGAGCGCGATCGCATCGTCTCCGCCGCCCTGGTGGTCCAGGAAACCCCGCGCGCCGCCCCGCGCGTCACCCGCTGGCTGATCAACCCGGGCGTGGAGATACCGGAGGCCGCGACGGCGGTGCACGGACTGACGGCCGATCACCTCGCACTGCACGGCCGCTGGCCGGCACCGGTGCTGGAGGAGGTGGCCCGCGCACTGGCGGCCCAGGCGGTGGCCGGCCGCCCCCTGGCGGTGATGAACGCCCCGTTCGACCTCACGCTCCTGGAGCGGGAGTTGAAGCGCCACCGCGCCAGCTCGCTCGACGCCTACCTGGGGGCGCATCCGCTGCACATCCTCGACCCGCGCGTCCTGGACAAGCACCTGGACCGCTACCGCAAGGGCCGCCGCACCCTCACCGACCTCTGCGTGCACTACGAGGTCGAGCTGACCGACGCCCACGAAGCGGCCGCGGACGCCCTGGCCGCACTCCGGGTGGTCCGGGAGGTGGGCCGCCGCTTCGCCGACCGACTCGAAGGGCTGCAGCCGGCCGAACTCCACACCCGGCAGGCGGTCTGGTACGCGGCGCAGGCGCGCGGCCTCCAGGCGTGGTTCGCCCGCAGCGGTTCCCCGGAGGCGGTCGACCCGCATTGGCCGTTGCGGCCGGAACTCCCCGCCGCGGCCTGATTCCCGGTCAGAATTCCGCGGGAATTCCCCGGAAGACCACCGGCACCGAAACGGAATTACCGTTCCGCGGACCGCGGTCGCACCCGGCCAATAAAAAGAACCGGACCGCCTCTTGGCGGCCCGGTTCATGATCCCGGTGGGCGATACTGGGTTCGAACCAGTGACCTCTTCGGTGTGAACGAAGCGCTCTCCCACTGAGCTAATCGCCCGGGTTCCGGCGAGGTTTCCCTCGCGAACGACCTGAACGATACAGGCCGCCAGGCCCTTCCATCAAATTCCTCCTCCGGCACCCCTCACCCGCGGGCCAGCCAGGCCGCCAGGCCGCGCCGCCCGGCCCGCATCATCAGCGCGTGATTGACCCGGAACAGCGGCCGCCCCAGCAGCGCCCAGCGCCGCAGCATCGACTTGCGGACCTCCACTTCCTGCTCGAAGACGGCCCGGGTGCCGCCCACTCCGGGCACGACCGTCCAGCGCGCCCAGCCGACCAGGTCCCCGCGCATCGCTATTTCCAGCACCCCGGCCCCCGGGTCCCGCAGCGTCTCGGTCGCCACCACGGTCAGCTCGTACGGCAGGAAGGACCGGAACCGCGCGGTGCCGCCGCGTTCGCCGAGCGGGACGACCTCGCGCACCTGCGGCCACCAGCGGGGATACGACTCAGCCCGCTCCAGCACCGCATAGACGACGGTGGGCGGGGCGTTCAGCAGCCACACGCTGCGGAAGCGGTAGCGGTGCAGTCGGCACGGCGGGCCTGACGAGTCCGGCATGATCCCAGTGTGCGCCCCACGGCCCCGGAAACCCCCAACAACAGCAACGGCCCGGAGACTTGAGTCTCCGGGCCGTCGTCCGGGGTGGGCGATACTGGGTTCGAACCAGTGACCTCTTCGGTGTGAACGAAGCGCTCTCCCACTGAGCTAATCGCCCGGGCGCACCGCCAACATTACCGCACGTCGGAGGCGCTCCCGACCACGGCGGCGGCGCTGCCGACCTCCTCGGGACCCGGACGGAGCGACCCCGCACCCGATCAACCCGCCGGCCGGGGCACCCGGCACGCCGAACCGACGGAGATCATCGCAAAGCACTCCCCGTTCCGTTACTCTGCGTATTCGTGTCGCCTACGCAACGGATGGGCAGCCCTGGCGAAATTACGGCCGGAGACGATCACGCAATCCGCCGTAAGAGGTACCTGAAGCCACCCAAAACCGTCAGAGGGGTTTACAACGGCACCGTAGGTGGCATGTCGATTTCGCCGACGTGCGAATCCCCGAGCGCACACTGAGCGAAAGGCCCTGGCGCTTATGAACACCACGGTCAGCTGCGAGCTGCACCTGCGCCTCGTTGTGTCGAGCGAGTCCTCACTGCCTGTACCCGCGGGCCTGCGGTATGACACGGCCGATCCGTATGCCGTGCACGCCACCTTCCACACCGGAGCCGAGGAAACGGTTGAGTGGGTTTTCGCCCGCGACCTCCTCGCCGAGGGCCTGCACCGGCCCACGGGCACCGGAGACGTCCGAGTCTGGCCGTCCCGGAGCCACGGGCAGGGCGTCGTCTGCATCGCCCTGAGCTCCCCGGAAGGAGAAGCCCTGCTGGAAGCCCCGGCGCGGGCGCTGGAATCCTTCCTGAAGCGGACGGATGCCGCCGTACCGCCCGGTACGGAGCATCGGCATTTCGATCTCGACACCGAGCTCTCCCACATCCTGGCGGAGAGCTGAGACGCAGCACGCACACCCACCGCATCCACCCGCTCACACTTGCGACCGTCCGACTCGGGGCGACGGCGCAGGACCGAAAAGTTCACACGGCACCCATCGGCGCCGTCACCGCGGACCCACCGCGGGGACGGCGCCGAAGCTTGTCCCAGGCGCTAGAGTCGGCGACCATTCGCCAACGACACCGGGGCGGCACCGGCCGACCCCACCCGGCCAGGGAGCGGAACCGTGCTGATCACCCATGACACCCGGTGCGCGCTGGACGCGGTCGTCGACCTGCTGAACACCGCCCCCGAGGGCGACTCCCCCGGCGCCCCGGACAGCCTGACCGACCTCGCGGCCCTTACCGAGTTCGTCCGGCGCAACGACGTCAGCGACGTGGGGTCGCTCGTGCCGGACGACCTGGCCGCCGTACGAGCCGTGCGGGCGCGGTTCGCGGAGATCTTCGCAGCCGACGACGACCACACCGCGGCCGCACGGTTGAACGCGCTGGTCGCCTCCGCGGGCACCACCCCGCAGCTGACCGATCACGACGGCTACGACTGGCACGTCCACTACTTCGCGCCGGGTGCCACGGTCGCCGACCACCTGGCCGCGGACGGCGGGATGGCGCTGGCCTTCATCCTCGTCGGCGGGGAGCGCGAGCGGCTGCGGCGCTGCGAGGCGCCGGATTGCCGGCACGCCTTCGTGGACCTCTCCCGCAACCGCTCACGGCGCTACTGCGACAGCCGGACCTGCGGAAACCGGCTGCACGTCGCGGCCTACCGCGCACGGCGGCGGGAGGCCGCGGGCTGAGCAGCCGCGGTGCCGAGGCCCGTCCGCCGTACGGTGGTCGTCGGGGCGTCACAGGATGTAGAGGTCGTGTACCGCACCTAGTAGGAGCAGTAGGCCAATGAAGGCTAGGAAGAGCATCAACGGCGGCTGGGACAGCGCGAACAGGCAGCCGCGCGGTTCGGCGTACGGGGCGTCGTCTTGGGCGAGGGCGCACTCATCGTTCATCTCGCGCGCATCATCGCGCAGACGATCGTCCCGGAGACCGCAATAGGCCCCTCAGCAGCGGGAGTTCATCAGATCCCGTGCTTTTTCAGGATCGCTTCGATGTCCGAGAAGTCATCCTTGGGGGCGCTGTCCGCGGCCGGGGCCGGGGCCGCAGTGGTCTTCGGTGCCTTCCGGCCGGGGCCGAGGGAGGGCGCGGAGGCGGCCGGCGCCACCACCGGCGCTCCGGAACCCGCCGCGGCCCGGCGCTCCTTGCGGCCGGATATCCCGCGGCGCCGCTCCACCAACCTGCTGATCGCGAACAGCCCCGCGGAGACCGCGAGCACCCCGAACCCGGCCCAGACCGTGGGCTTGAAGACGATGCTGGTGACCCAGTCGACGACACCCGTCATGACCAGGCCGATCGGGATCAGGGCGAAGGCGGCGATCCGGGTCGCGGCCAGGAAACGCTTGCGGTAGGCGGTCAGCGCGGCGATGCCCAAGCCCGCTGCCGACACCGCGGCACAGACTGTCGAGGTCAGCATCCGGTCCTCCTGCCGGTCGAAGGGGCGAGCGGGCGTTCCGCGCGCTCTTCCATCCTGCCCTCTCCGACCCCGCACAGGCCATGTCCCGACCAGGACCTCAGGGAGATCTCCGGGTCGCCCTCCTCCGCAGGTCCGGGTTCCTCCCTAGGGCGGTGGGCTGGAAGACTGGCCGCATGAACGACGCCGCCGCCTCCGGCCCCACCAGTCCCGTCAGCCCCACCCGCCCCGTCCTCGACATGTGGTGCGATCTGCAGTGCCCGGACTGTGCCACCGCCCTGGCGGACGTACGGGCGCTGCGCGAGCGCTTCGGTGACCGGCTGGAGATCCGGCTGCGCCACTTCCCGCTGGCGAAGCACAAGCACGCCTACGCGGCCGCCCAGGCCGTCGAGGAAGCCGTCGAGCAGGGCCGGGGCTGGCCGTACATCGAGGCGGTGCTGGCGCGGACCGACGACCTCGGCAAGCGCGGCGAGAAGGTGCTGCTGGACATCGCCGGCGAACTGGGGCTGGACGCCGAGGAGATCGACACCGCGCTGGTCGACGGGCGGCACCTGCTGGCCGTCGACGCCGACGAGGCCGAGGGCAAGGCGATCGGCGTGACCGGCACCCCGACGTACGAGATCGGCGGCGTACGGCTGGACGGCGGCAAGAGCCAGGAGGGGCTGCGGGCCCGGATCGAGGAGATCGCCGAACGGCTGCTGGCCGAGCAGGACGCCGCGGCGGGCTGACGCACCGGGTCACCGCGGCTCCCGCCGGTCCGGCACGGGCGCCGCGGGCCGGTCAGAGGATCGGCTTCCACATGCGGTACGCGGTCGTGCGGTAGCCGAGCGAGCGGTACAGGCCGAGCGCCGGCGCGTTGTCCGGGTGGACGTTGAGCGCCAGCGAGGCACGGCCCGCGGCCAGGGCCTCCCGCTCGGCGACGAGCATCAGGCTGCGTCCGTGGCCCTCGCCGCGGTGCTCGGGCGCCACCCGCATGTCCATCACGTAGCCGCCGGGCTGCCCGGGGAGCCGCAGGGCGAGCCAGAGGGTGCCGACGTCGACGCCCTCGTGGGCGAGGACCCTCAGTACCTGGCCGGGTGTGGCCGCGCCCTCGGGGAGCAGCGCGTCGTGCTCGGCGGGCTCGGTCCGTTCGGCGCGCTCCCGGGCCATCCCCTGCGCGGTATCCGCCCGGATGCGCTCGGTGACCGCTGCGGCCAGCCAGACCGGGTACTCGGCCTCGCTCATCGGGCGGTCGCCGCTGCCGTCGGGGAGCCCGCCGGGGCGGGTCAGGGCCCGCGCCATGATGCGGCTGCGTTCGGTGTAGCCCAGGGCCGCCGAGAGTCGCACCGCGGCCTCGGCGTCCGCGGGCACGGTCAGTTCGATCTGCCGGCAGCCCCAGCCGCGCAGCACTTCCTCGGCGGCCAGCGCGGCGACCGTGGCCCGGCCGCGGTGCCGGTCGGGGGCGTCGACGCCCAGGGCCTCGATCCGGCCGGCGGTGGGCCCGAACCGGGCGTCCGTGGCCAGCTGGATCCCGCCGACCCGGCGGCTGTTGACGCAGATGTCGTAGGGGCGGGACCGGCGGCCGTCGTCGTGTCGTACTTCGGGGCCCGCGGGGCGCAGCGTAGTGGTCACGAGGACTTTTCTACTCGCCTGCGCGCGGGCCCGTCACCCTCAGCGCGGGTCGAAGTCCGCTGCCGCCTCCCGGTCGAAGATCCGCATCGCCTCGGCGGTCACCGGGCCCGGCCCGGCGGCGAGTTGGCGGTCGTCGATCCGGGTCACGGCCTGGACGTCGCGCAGCGTGGAGGTCAGGAAGATCTCCTCGGCGCTCTCCAGGACGTCCAGCGGCAGATCCGTCTCCTTGGCGCCGGCCCAGGCCACGGTCAGCGCGCGGGTGATGCCGGCCAGGCAGCCGGAGGCCAGCGGCGGGGTGTGAAGTTCGCCGTCGAGGACGACGAAGACGTTGGAGCCGGTGCCCTCGCAGAGCGCGCCGACGGTGTTGGCGAACAGCGCCTCGGAGGCGCCCCGTTCACGGGCGCGGGCGAGGGCGACGACGTTCTCGCCGTACGAGGTGGTCTTCAGGCCGGCGAGGGCGCCGCGCTCGTTGCGCGTCCAGGGGACGGTGACCGCGGCGGTGGTGTCGGGCCGGCGGCCGGCCTCGGAGGCCGCGACGACCAGGGTCGGGCCGGCCTCGCCGCGGTCCGAGCCGAGCGGGGAGAGACCGCCGGTGTAGGTGATCCGCAGCCGGCCCAGTGCCATCGGGTTAACGTCCAGGACCGCCGTGCAGCCGCGCCGCACCTCGTCGAGGTCGGGGGCGGGCAGGCCGAGCCCGCGGGCGGAGGTGGCCAGACGCTCCAGGTGGCGGGTGAGGGCGAACGCCCGTCCCCGCTCGGCCTTGATCGTCTCGAAGACCCCGTCGCCGACCGTCAGGCCGTGGTCGAAGACCGAGACACGGGCCGCCTCGGCGTCCCGCAGTTCCCCGTCGAGCCAGATCTTCATCGCTTGGGTCCTCCACTCACTTCGTGCGCACCGGACGCTACCGCGAGCAGCCGGCGCGCCTTCAACTCGGTCTCCGCCCACTCCCGCTCCGGATCCGAGTCCCAGATGATCCCGGCGCCCGCACCGAATCGGAGCACCGGGCCCTCGGGGTCGGCGCGGTCGATCCAGAACGTGCGAATGCCGACGTTGAGCCAGCCGGTACGGCGGTCGGCGTCCACCCAGCCGATGCCGCCGCAGTACGGGCCGCGCGGGGCGGTCTCCAGCTCGTCGATGATCCGCAGGGCGCTGGACTTGGGGGCGCCGGTGACCGACCCGGGCGGGAAGGTCGCGCCGAGCAGGTCCGCCCATGCGGTCTTCTCGTGGGTCTCGGCCAGTTCACCGCGCACGGTGGAGACGAGGTGGACCAGGCCGGGGTGCTCCTCCACGGCGCACAGGGCGGGGACGGTGACCGACCCGGTGGCGCAGACCCGTCCGAGGTCGTTGCGCACCAGGTCCACGATCATCACGTTCTCGGCGCGGTCCTTCGGCGAGAGGTCCGCGGCGGTGCGGCCGGTGCCCTTGATGGGGCCGGACTCGACGGTGCGGCCGTCCCGACGCAGGAAGAGCTCCGGGGAGGCGGTGGCGATCTCGACGCCGTGCCCCGGCAGGCGAATCGTTCCGGCATAGGGCGCGGGGTTGCCGCGAGCCAGGACGGCGGAGAGCGCGTCCACGTCGGCGCGCTCGGGGTCGGGCAGCGGCGCGGTCAAGACCCGGCAGAGGTTCACTTGATAGACCGTGCCGGCCGCGATGTGGTCCCGGATCCGCCGGACGCCCTCCGTATAGGCGGCGCGGTCCAGGGAACTGCGCCAGTCGGCCGGGACGGGACCGCGCCAGGCGTCGGGCCCGGGGGCGTCCGCGGCCGTGGCGGGGCGTACGTCGGCGAAGCGGGCGCAGACCACGCCCCCCTCGAAGTCTGCGGTCACCGCCCACCAGCCCGCGGAATCCAGTGCCGCGGGATCGCTGGTCACATCGCGCAGGTCGGTGGCTATCAGGCCGCCGAAGCGGGCCATCGGAGCGAAATCGTGCACGTCAGTGAGTCTATGGCGGGGCACCGTCGATCGCCCGGGCCGAGCGAGCAGCGCAGCACGCTGCACAAACGCGTTTTTGTACTGGCCCAGGAATCCGCTAGAGTTCAACACGTCGCCGGGACGCGAAAGCGCCCCGGAGGCCAGGTAGCTTCCCGACGTAGTCTGGGAGAGCCGCCCGCGGACGTAGCTCAGTTGGTAGAGCACCACCTTGCCAAGGTGGATGTCGCGAGTTCGAGTCTCGTCGTCCGCTCGATGTGGGGGATCATCCCGAGCCCCCCGCACACTCCTGGTGGAGTGGCCGAGAGGCGAGGCAACGGCCTGCAAAGCCGTCTACACGGGTTCAAATCCCGTCTCCACCTCCAAGGACGATTAGCTCAGCGGGAGAGCGCTTCCCTGACACGGAAGAGGTCACTGGTTCAATCCCAGTATCGTCCACTGACCCGGTATTGCCGGGTCCCCGCGCGATTAGCTCAGCGGGAGAGCGCTTCCCTGACACGGAAGAGGTCACTGGTTCAATCCCAGTATCGCGCACGCAGTGCCCGCGGTCGTCTTGCAGATCGATCCGCGGTCCCGAGGACGATTAGCTCAGCGGGAGAGCGCTTCCCTGACACGGAAGAGGTCACTGGTTCAATCCCAGTATCGTCCACACCCAAGGTCGAGGGCCGGAGCGGAAGCTCCGGCCCTCGGTCGTTGTATCGGTCCGGTGGGGCGGCCAACTCCCCAGGATAGGCCGGTAGTTCCCGAAAATGCCCGATGGCCGGGCATCTCCCCAGATGCCCGGCCACTCGTGCCGTCCGCCGCACCCCCGTCCCCACGGGGTTTCGGCCGAAGTGCCCGTCCCGGACCGCTCTCCCGGGACCGGGGCGCCCGCTCAGCGCCCCAGCATTCCGGCCACGGACGACGCCTGTGTGACGACGGCCTCCCAGCCGCCGAAGACCACGGCCAGGAGGAACGCCAGCGGCAGCACCATGGCGACCGCTATGAGGGGATGGCGGGTGCCGGTGGGCCGGCTGCCGCCGAGCGCGGTGGTGGCCCTGCGGCCCCGCGCCAGGAGGGCCGTCCGCCCCGTACTGTCCGCCATCGACCTGCTCCCGTCGTGATCCAGGGCGGCGGGCGTCTGACCTCGGGGGACGAGTGCTGCGCCCGCCGCTTGAGCTCAAGCCTAGGTGCGCGGGCGGGTGCCGGACGTCATGCCGTCGTACCGCTTGGCGGGCCTCCAGGAGGATGACGGGAGGGGGCCCGGCGTACTCCCCTGGGTGGAGAGGTCACGGGGTGGCCCCGGAGACATCCCTGAGTGGGGCGCGCGGCGTGGGAATCCGGCGCACGACGGGCACGAGGGGGGCATCTCGCACGAGGGGGGGCGAAACGGTGACTTCGATCACTTGGGGCGCTCCCCCGCCGGCCGTCGCCCTGCCCGTGGTGCGGGGCCCGCGGGAACCCGGCACCGTTCCGTACGCGCACCTTTCACGCCGTCAAAATCCCTTGAGAAAGGGATCATTGGGGCACATCGCGGGTAGCGGAGCCGGGGGCCGGACGGATTTCCCTCCGTGCGCCGGGGATCGGAACGGCCACGGGTAATCCGGTCGCCGACGCATGCGCGGCCTCTCAGCACAGCGAGCCGGCAATCCGTAAGCTGTGCCACGTCAGACGGTTGAGCGGAGTGGGGCCTCCCCACCGCAGGCAGGGGACGGACATGGCGATGATGCGGCTCCGACGCGAGGACCCGCGTGTCGTCGGAACGTTCCGACTGCACCGCCGGCTCGGCGCGGGCGGGATGGGCGTGGTCTACCTCGGCTCGGACAAGCGCGGGCAGCGGGTCGCATTGAAGGTGATCCGGCCGGATCTGGCGGAGGATCAGGAGTTCCGGTCGCGGTTCGCCCGTGAGGTGTCGGCCGCCCGGCGGATCCGCGGCGGCTGCACGGCGCGGCTGGTCGCGGCCGATCTGGACGCCGACCGCCCGTGGTTCGCGACCCAGTACGTCCCCGGCCCCTCGCTGCACGACAAGGTGAACGAGGAGGGACCGCTCTCCCCCGCGCAGGTCGCGGCCGTCGGGGCGGCGCTGTCCGAGGGGCTGCTGGCCGTCCATGACGCGGGCGTGGTGCACCGGGACCTGAAGCCGTCCAACATCCTGCTGTCGCCCAAGGGCCCGCGGATCATCGACTTCGGGATCGCCTGGGCGACCGGCGCCAGCACCCTGACGCACGTCGGGACGGCCGTCGGCTCGCCCGGCTTCCTGGCGCCGGAGCAGGTGCGCGGCGCCGCGGTGACGCCGGCCACCGACATCTTCTCGCTGGGCGCCACCCTCGCGTACGCCTGCACCGCGGACTCGCCGTTCGGGCAGGGCAGTTCGGAGGTCATGCTCTACCGCGTGGTCCACGAGGAGGCGCAGCTGGCCGGAGTGCCGGACGCACTGGCGCCGCTGCTCGCGGCGTGCCTGGCCAAGGACCCCGCAGACCGGCCCAGCACCCTGTCGCTGTCGCTGCGGCTGAAGGAGATCGCGGCCCGGGAGGCGCACGGGCTGTCGGGCGGGGCGTGGGAGAACGGGTCCGGTGCCGCGGACGACTGGGAGCGCGCCGAGCGGCGGCCGTCGGACCGTCCGGTCGGGCAGCGGGCCGAGGAGTACGCGCGTCAGCGGACCGAGCGGCGTACGGGGGGCACACTCGCACCGCGGCCCCGGTCGGCCCGGCCGGGGGCGCCCCGGGATGCGGCGCCCCGCGACTCGGCGGCCCGGGCACAGGGCCCGGCGTCGGGGGCGGGTTCGCGGACCGGCGGGCGGAACACCGGACGGGGGCCGGCCTCCCGCCCCACGGGGCGAAACGGTTCGCGTACTCCGGTCCGCACCGGTTCGGGCGGCCGGCGACCCGGTCCCGACCGGCGGCTGCTGCGGCAGCGGGTGGTGGTGTTCGTCGTGGTGACGCTGCTGGTGGCGCTGGGGATCGCGGCGGCCCAGGGGTGCCAGGGCCCGGCCCGCGGGCTGGGCGCGGAACGGCCGATGAGCGTCACCTCGTACGAGGTGACGGACACGGTCGGTGGAGTGGCGCAGCAGCGCTGAGGCTTGCGGGGCGGCGCCGCGGCGCACTCCTGGGTAGGGCTTTGCTCCCCCGGCCTATTCCTGGGGCGGGCGGGAGGCGGAGACCGCGTAGAAGGCGACCGCGGCGGCGGCGCCGACGTTGAGGGAGTCCACGCCGTGGGCCATCGGGATGCGGACCCATTCGTCGGCGGCGCGGAGCGCGCCCGGTGTCAGGCCGCCGCCCTCGGCGCCGAGCATCAGGGCGACGCGTCCGAGGGTGGGCGGAAGGGCCTCGTCGAGGGCGACGGCCCCCTCGGCCGGGGTCAGCGCGAGCAGCTTGAAGCCCGCTTCCCGTACCACGGCCAGGTCGCGCGGCCAGCTCTCCAGGCGGGCGTACGGGACGGAGAACACCGCGCCCATGGAGACCTTCACCGAACGGCGGTAGAGGGGGTCGGCGCAGTCCGGGGAGAGCAGGACCGCGTCCATCCCCAGGGCCGCGGCGCTGCGGAAGATGGCGCCGATGTTGGTGTGGTCGTTGACCGCCTCCATGACCGCGATCCGGCGGGTGCCGGCGAGGAGTTCGGTGGCCGTGGGCAGCGGCTTGCGCTGCATGGAGGCGAGCGCGCCGCGGTGCACGTGATAGCCCGTCACCCGCTCGGCGAGGTCCGGGCTCACGGCGTAGACCGGGGCCGGGACCTCGTCGATGACGTCGCGCATGACGTCGACCCACTTGGCCGAGAGCAGCATCGAGCGCATCTCGTACCCGGCGTGCCGGGCGCGGCGGATGACCTTCTCGCCCTCGGCGATGAAGAGTCCTTCGGCTGGTTCGCGCCGACGCCGCAGCTCGACGTCGGTGAGGCCGGTGTAGTCGCGCAGCCGCGGGTCGTCCGGGTCATCGACGGTGATGATTTCTGCCACGGGGAGAGTGTGCCTTGTCGGTGTCGGGGAGTCGGTGCCGGGGAGCGGATCGGTTACCGGGAGGGGTCGGCGGGGGCCAGGGTGACCACGTCGCCGATGACGATGACGGCCGGCGGGCGGACGCCTTCGGCCCGTACGGTCGCGCCGAGGGTGGCGAGGGTGGCGTCCACGCGGCGCTGGGCGGCGGTGGTGCCCTCCTGGACGACGGCGGCCGGGGTGTCCGCGGGGCGGCCGCATTCTATGAGCTTGGCGGCGATGGCGCCGCTGTTCTCCACGCCCATCAGGACGACGAGGGTGCCACGCAGCTTGGCGAGCGCGGCCCAGTCCACCAGCGAACGCTCGTCCTCGGGGGCGACATGGCCGCTGACCACGGTGAACTCGTGGGCGACCCCGCGGTGGGTGACCGGGATGCCGGCGGCGCCGGGGACGGAGATGGTGCTGGAGATGCCGGGAACGACGGTGCAGGGAATGCCGGCTTCGGCGAGCGCCTGGGCCTCCTCCATGCCGCGGCCGAAGACGAACGGGTCGCCGCCCTTGAGGCGCACCACGGCCTTGCCGGCCTTGGCGTGCTCGATCAGGGCGTTGTTGATCGCCTCCTGCGCCATGAACCGCCCGTAGGGGATCTTGGCGGCGTCGATGACCTCGACGTGCGGCGGGAGTTCGGCGAGCAGGTCGCGCGGGCCGAGCCGGTCGGCGATGACCACGTCCGCCTCGGCCAGCAGCCGGCGGCCGCGGACGGTGATGAGGTCGGGGTCGCCGGGACCGCCGCCGACCAGCGCCACCGAGGGGGTGTGCGGGCGGCGGTGGTGCGGGGCGGCGATGCTGCCGTCGCGCAGGCCCTCGACGATGGCGTCGCGGACGGCGGCGGAGCGGCGCGGGTCGCGGCCGGTGAGGACCGCCACGGTGACGCCCTCGCTGCGGCCGGTGGCCGGGGTCCAGGCGGTGGCGGCCTCGGCGTCGTCGGCACGGACCGCCCAGACGCGGCGCTCCTCGGCCTCCTGGGAGGCGGCGGCGTTGGCCTCGGGGTCGTCGGTGGAGATCAGCGCGTACCAGGCGCCGTCGAGGTCGCCGGGCCGGTAGCGGCGGCGCTCCCAGCGCAGCTCGCCGGTGTCGGCCATCGCCTCGACGGAGGGGGTGGCCGACGGGGAGACCAGCAGGATGTCGGCGCCGGCGGCAAGGAGGGCGGGCAGGCGGCGCTGGGCGACCTGGCCGGCGCCCAGGACGACCACGCGGCGGCCGGACAACCGCAGTCCGACGGGGTAGGCGGCGTGTTCGGCGACGGGCTCGGCCATGGTGGTGTGGGCTCCTCGTGCGGTGGTGCGAGTTCGGCGACCGTTCAGCCGCTGCGGCGCCGGAGCGGCTGAGGGGTGGTGCGGCCTGGGGGACGTACGGCCCCGGCCCACAGCCTATGGGGCTGCGGGCCGGGGGTCATGCGGGGGCCGGGCGGCCCCCGGTGTCAGCCCTTCTCGGTGACTCCGGCGGAGTCGAAGGTGGCGACCTCGTGCATGGCGCGGGCGGCGCTCTGTACGACGGGCAGCGCCAGCAGGGCACCGGTGCCCTCGCCCAGGCGCAGGTCGAGGTCGACCAGCGGGCGCAGGCCCAGCTTGTTGAGGGCCGCTACGTGGCCCGGCTCGGCGCTGCGGTGGCCGGCGATGCAGGCGGCCAGCGCTTCGGGGGCGATGGCCCGGGCCACCAGGGCGGCGGCTCCGGCGCTGACGCCGTCCAGGATCACCGGCGTGCGCAGTGAGGCGCCGCCGAGGATCAGGCCGATCATGGCCGCGTGCTCCAGGCCGCCGAGGGCGGCGAGGACGGTGATCGGGTCGGCCGGGTCGGGCTGGTGGAATTCCAGGGCCCGGCGGACCACGTCGACCTTGCGGGCGTGCGTCTCGTCGTTGATGCCGGTGCCGCGGCCGGTGACCTCGACCGGGTCGACGCCGGTGTAGACGGCGATCAGGGCGGCCGAGGCGGTGGTGTTGGCGATGCCCATCTCGCCGGTGAGCAGCGCCTTGTTGCCGGCCGCGACGAGGTCGCGGGCGGTCTCGATGCCGACCTCGATGGCCTTGAGGGCCTCCTCGTGGGTCATCGCCGGGCCCTGGGTGAAGTCGGCGGTGCCGGGGCGGACCTTGCGGGGCAGCAGCCCGGGGGTGGCGGGGAGGTCGCCGGCCACGCCGACGTCGACCACGCAGACCTCGGCGCCGACCTGGTTGGCGAAGGCGTTGCAGACCGCGCCGCCGCCCAGGAAGTTGGCGACCATCTGGCCGGTGACCTCCTGGGGCCAGGGGGTCACGCCCTGGGCGTGCACGCCGTGGTCGCCGGCGAAGATGGCAACCGCGGCCGGCTCCGGGATGGGCGGCGGGCACTTGCGGGACAGGCCGCTGAGCTGGGCGGAGATGATCTCCAGCATGCCGAGCGCGCCGGCCGGCTTGGTCATCCGCTTCTGCCGTTCCCACGCCTCGCCGAGCGCCTTGGCGTCCAGCGGGCGGATGCCGGCGAGGGTCTCCTGGAGGAGGTCGTGCGGGTCCTCACCGGGCAGCGCGCGGCGGCCGTAGGTCTCCTCGTGGACGACCCAGGACAGCGGGCGGCGCTTGGACCAGCCGGCCTGGAGGAGTTCGGGCTCGTCCGGGAACTCGTCGACGTAGCCGACGCAGAGGTAGGCGACGACTTCGAGGTGTTCGGGCAGGCCCAGTTCGCGGACCATCTCCCGCTCGTCGAAGAAGCTGACCCAGCCGACGCCCAGGCCCTCGGCGCGGGCGGCGAGCCAGAGGTTCTCGACGGCGAGCGCGGAGGAGTACGGCGCCATCTGCGGCTGGGTGTGCCGGCCGAGGGTGTGCCGGCCGCCGCGGGTGGGGTCGGCGGTGACGACGATGTTCACCGGCGTTTCGAGGATGGCCTCGATCTTCAGCTCGCGGAACTGCTTGGCGCGAGCCTTGGGCAGCGACTTGGCGTAGGCGTCGCGCTGCCGCATGGCGAGCTCGTGCATCTTGGCGCGGGTGTCGTCGGACCGGATGACGACGAAGTCCCAGGGCTGGGAGTGGCCGACGCTGGGCGCGGTGTGGGCCGCTTCCAGGACGCGCAGCAGGACCTCGTTGGGGATCGGGTCGGAGCGGAAGCCGTTGCGGATGTCGCGGCGCTCGCGGATGACGCGGTGGACGGCGGCGCGCTCGGAGTCGTCGTAGGCGGGCGCGGGGGGCGTCGCGGGCGCCGGCTCGGCGGCGGGGGCCTCGGCCGGGTGCGCGTCGTCGCCCTCGTCGTGTTCGACGAACTGGGCGTCGTCCTGCTCGTGCGGGCGGGCTTCGGCTACGGGGGCGTCGTCGGCCGGTACGGGCTCGGCCGGAACGGCGTCGGAGGCGGCCGCGGGGGCCTGCGGTGCCTGGTCGACGGCGGGCTCCTGCGGTGCGTCGGCGGTGGCCGGCTCGGCGGTCGCCTGGGCCGGGATCTGCGGGGCGGCGGGCTGCGGCCCGGCGGCCTCGGCGGGCTGGGGTGCCGGCCCGGCGGGCTGCTGGGCGGGGGCCTCGGCCTGGTCCGCGGCGGGTTCCTGAGGGGCGTCGGCCGGCACGGGCTGCTCACCCTCGGGGGCGGGCTGCGCTACGACCGCCACCACGGCGGGCTGCGGGCCCTCGGCGTCCTCGGGAGCGGCGGGCTGCGGCTGTCCGGGGTCCTGCGACTGCGTCCCGGTCGCCTCTATGACGGGCTGCTGGGCGGCCTCCTCCGGGGCCGGGGCGGCGTCGGGGGCCTGGGCGGCGCTCGCGGCCTCCTCGGGGGCCGACCGGCCTTCGGCGGCGGAACCGTCCTCGGTGGGCTGCGGCTCGGCGGGCTGCGGCTCGGCTGCCTGGTCCGCGGGCTGGTCCGCGGCGGGCTCCGGGGCCTCGGCGGCGGGCTGCTCGGGCTGCTCCGCGGGGGCCTCGGGTGCGGGCTGCGGCTGGTCCGCCGCCACGGCCTGCTCCGGGGCGCCGGAAGGCTGCTCTGCGAGCTGCTCGGTGGGCTCCTGCCCGGCCGGCTGGGCTGCGTCCTGCGGGGCCGGGGCCGCCTCGGCGGGGGCCTGGGCAGGCTCGGCGGCCTCGGGCTGCGCCGCCGCGTCGGGGGTCGCCGCCTGCTCCGGCACGGCCTGCTGAGGCGCGGTCTCGGGGGCGTCCTGGGGCGCGGCGGTGGCGTCGGCGGGCGGCTGCTGGACCGGGGCGTCCGGAGCCACGGCGTCCGGAGCCGCGGCCTGCTCGGGCGCGGCCTGCTGGGTGGCGTCCGCGGCGGTGGCCGCCTCGGCCGGTGCGTCCGCGGTCGGTGCGTCCGCGGTCGGCGACTGCCCGGCAACGGGCTCCGCCGCCTCTTCCGGGGCCTCCGCCGGAGCGCCCGGCGCGGCTTCGGGCGTCTCCGCGACGACCGGGGCGGTGGCGGCACCCTCAACGGCCGCCGCGCCCTCGGCGGGCACCGGCACCGGCTGTTCCTGCGCCGGCTCGACCGGCACCGGCGCGGCCTGCGCCTGCGCCTGTTCCACCGGTACCTGTTCGACGGGCAGTTGCTCTGTGGGCAGCTGCTCGGCGGGCAACGCGCCGTCCTGGACGGGCGGCTGGGCCACGGGCGCGGGCGTCTCCGCACCGGCCTGGTCGGCGGGGGCGGCCGCCGGCTCCGCGACGGGCATCGCCACGGCCTGGGCGGACGCCTCTCCCCACGGCTGCACCTGGGCAGGCGCGTGGGTCGGGATCTCGCCCAGCTGCGGTCCCGGCAACGGGCCGTGGCCGGCGGCCCCGTAGGACTGCTCGGCGTACAACTGGCCTTCGTAGGGCTGCTGGCCGTACGTCGGGAGGGCCGCGGCCTGCTGCTCCTGAGGGGCGGCGTCCGCGGGCGCGGCCTGCTCCGGGAACGGCGGGGCGGGCACCGCCTGGGCCTGCGCGGCCGCCGACCCGTCGTCAACCGGCTGTACGGCGGCGGGCTGCGCGGCGGCGGGCTGCTCCGCCACGGGCAGCGGCCCGGCCTGGGGCGCCTCGGCCGGAGCGTCGAGGTATTCGGGGTCGGCGGTCGGGCCGGCAGTCTGCCGGGGGGCCGGCTGGGGCGCCCCGGCGGGTCCCCGGTCGGCCAGCGAACGGACCACGCCGCCGGTCGCGTCCGGGACCGGCGGGCCCATGTGGAGCGGGCGGCGGGGCGCGGCGGCAGGGTGGGCGTGGGCCTGCTGCTGGGGGGCGGCGGGCTGCGGGACGCGGACCGCACCGAGGTCGACGGAACCGGAGTCCCGGCCGCCGCTCTCGTGGTCGCCGATCGCGGCGGCCACCGGCTGCTGACCGGCGGCGGGCTGCGGCGGCACCGCCTGCGGCTGCGGGAGCGGTTGGGCGGGCTGCGGCATCTGCTGGACGCCCTGCTCACTCCAGGCGCCCTGGGCGCCCGGCATCAGCAGGTCGTCGTCCTCGACGGCGCCGTCGGCCGGGCCGACGTAGGGATAGTCGCCCGCGTGCTGGGTGGGTCCGGGGTCGGCAGGGGTGGGAACGGCCTGCGGCTGCCCGCGGTGTCCGCCTGCGTTCTCCGGCTGTCCCTGGCCCGGGACCTGGCCGGTGTCGGTCATGCGTACCCCTCGCCCACTGCTAGTGCTCCTTCCAACCGCTCGTGCGACGCACCGACCGGTGCGCACCGACGCCCCGATAGCGAGAACGAGCGAGCGCGCCTCCCGGCACGTCCGCCCTCAAGTGCTTCATTTTCGTCCAAAACCACGGCAATTTCCGGATATTGGCGTACGAAGCCGAACGCGGAACGGCGGCGCAACGATCCGCCAGCCTACCCCGCGCGGGTGCCCTTCCTGGTCACGGGTGAGGAACGCGATAGCCGCTCAGCAAAAACACCACAGAGCGTTCACGTTCGACCCAAACGGAAGTATCCAGTTCCACGGACTGGAGAAGAGCGCATTCGACTTCGTAGCCGCCGTCGGCGAGCGCCCGGCCGAGCGCCTCGGCCTGGTCGCGGGTCGCGGCGTGGGTGACGATGCGTTCGGGGCGGCGGGCCGCGCAGGCGGTGACCACGGCCGCTCCCCCGGCGCCGATGCGCACCACGTCGGGCTCAGGGAGCTCCTCCAGGATCTGCGGTGCGCGGCCGTGCACGGCCTGGAGTTGGACGCCGTACCGGCGGGCGAGGGCGGCGGCGCGGGCGCAGGCGTCCGGGTCGGCGTCGACCGCGATGACCGCGGCGCCGAACCGCGCGGCCTCGACCGCGGCCGCCCCGCCGCCGGATCCGATGTCCCAGACCAGGTCGCCCACCCGCGGCCCGAGGCGGGCGAGTTGGGCGGTGCGCAGCTGGACGGACTCGCCCTCGCCCAGCGCCCCGCCGTAGGCGCGGTCCGGAAGTCCCCAGCCGCGCGGGCCGGTCGGGTGGCCCGCTTCGCCGCCGGGGGTGCCGGCGAGCCAGCCGGTGCCCTGGGCGGCGGCGCCGGACGGCGAACCGCCCACGACGATGACGACGTTGGGGTCGCGCCAGACGTGGTCGGCGACCTTGTCGGATGTGAGGACCGTCACCCGTTCCCGTGCGGTGCCCAGGTCCTCGCAGATGACGAAGGTGCGGTGCACGCCGTCCAGGAGGAGGGCGAGTTCGGCGGGGCCGGCGCCGGGTGAGGTGAGCACCGCGACCTTGGGGTGGGCGCGGCAGACGTTGACCGCGCGGCGCAGGTCGCGGCTGTGGGCGACGACGATCTGGGCGTCGTCCCAGGGCATGCCGGCCCGGGCGAAGGCGGCGGCTACGGAGGAGACGGCCGGTACCACCTCGACCTCCAGCCCGTATTCGGGGGCGCGCAGGGTGCGGACCACGCCGAAGAAGCCGGGGTCGCCGTCGGCGAGGACGACGGCGGTGCCGCGGTGCTGGGCGATGCGGCGGGCGGCGAGGGTGACGCTGCCGAGCCGGATCCGTTCGGCGGCCGGCGGGACCTCGGGCAGTGCGAGGTGGTGGGCGGCGCCGGCGACCAGGGTCGCGGCGGCGAGGGCGGAGCGGGCGGCGGCGGTCGGCGGAGAGCCGTCCCATCCGATCACCGTGACCCGGTCGGCCATGCTCGTCAGTCTCCTGGGGGATGGTTGAGGGTTCCCGGGTGGGCGGCGGGGGTGGTGGCCGCGTCCGGGGAGGGTGCTGCGGGATGCCGGTCCGCGCTGGTCGGTGCGGGCCCGGCCGCCGTCCGGCAGGCCGAGGGTACCCCGGCGGCCGCGGGCTGGCGGTGGTGCGGGGTCAGTTCCACTCGGGGTAGGCGAAACCGTTGGCGTCGACCATCCGGCCGGGGAGCCCGTCGAGGTCCTCGGGGAGCAGGCTCCAGACGATCTGGTCCGTGCGGAGGTCGGTCCAGGTGCCGTCGTCCGCGCGGGTGCGGGCTATGCAGGCGTTGCGCAGCACGCCCTCGCTGATGCAGCCGATCTTCTGGGCGACCTGCTGGGAGGCGGTGTTGCCGGCGGCGGTGCGCAGCTCCAGGCGCTCGAACTTCTGGTCCTGGAAGAGCCAGCGGGCGGTGGCCAGGGCCGCCTCGGACGCGTAGCCCTCGCCGCGGGCCCAGGAGGCGACGATGTACGAGATCTCGGTGGAGCGCACCCGCCAGTTGGTGTTGCCGAGTTGGACGATGCCGACCAGGCGCTGGGTGAGGAACTCGGTGACCGCGAGGTCGAGGCCGCGTCCCGCGATGCGTTCGGTGGGCGCGTACGCGGTGACCCAGGTGCGGGCGGCGTCCTGGGTGTAGGGCTGGGGCACCGCGGTCCAGGAGGCGACCAGCTCGTCGTTCATCATCTCGGCCAGGGCGGGGATGTCGTCCTCGTCGAGCGCGCGCAGCACCAACCGGTCCGTGCTGAGGGAGATGTCCGGAAAGGTGGATGTCATGCCGATGCTCCAACGCCGTTGACTGAGGTGCTCCGGATGTCACGGGCCGTGTGCGCCGTGCGACCGGAGCGGTCCTGACCGTCTTGAATGCACCAGCATGCAGCATCGGCCCGCGGGCGTGCCACGCGCCCGGGCCCCGGCGGCGCGGGGTGGCGCGAACGGGGCCCGTGACCACACCCGCCCACCCCCCGAAGGGGGGTGGGCGGCGGGGAAAAAACAAGAGGCACGGGTGGGCGGCGGGCTATAGAGGAGCGCACCCGCCGCCCCCGTAGGCGCCGACGCGCACGCTCCTCTTCCTCAATGGCGAGGACCGCTCCCGTGAAAGGCCGAACCCTGCAATACGGGCGAGCGCCGCTCCTTTGGCAGGGCGAGCGCAACCGTGGGGAAGGGCGAGCGGAATCGCTCCCCTAAAGAAGGGGAATGGCTTCCCTACGGGAACGCGGCGTCAGCTCTTTACCGGACCGAAGGCCGGGATGACCGAGCCGTCCTTGTACTTTTCCTCGATGAACTTCTTGACCTCGTCGGAGTTGAGGAGCTTGGCGAGCTTCTTGACCCGCGGGTCGTTCTCGTTGCCCTTCTTGACGGCGAGGAAGTTGGCGTAGGGGTTGCCCTTCGCCTTCTCCAGGGCCAGCGCGTCGGTGGAGGGCTTGAGCTTGGCGCCGACGGCGAAGTTGCCGTTGATGACGGCGGCGTCGACGTCCGCGAGGCGCGGCGCGGTCTGGGCCGCCTCCAGCTCGGTGATCTTGATGCCCTTGTTGTCCTTGACATCGGTCAGCGTGGCGTCGGAGCCGACACCGGGCTTGAGGGTGATCACACCGTTGTCGGCGAGCAGCTTGAGCGCGCGGCCCTCGTTGGACGGGTCGTTGGGGACCGAGACGGTGGAGCCGGCCTTGAGGTCGGAGAGCTTGTGGATCTTCTTGGAGTAGACGCCCAACGGCTCGATCTCGACGTTGACGACCGGGACGATCTGGGTGCCGTTCTCCTTGTTGTAGGTGTCCAGGAACGGCTTGTGCTGGAAGAAGTTGGCGTCCACCTGGCCGTCGTCGGTGACCTTGTTGGGCAGCTTGTAGTCGTCGAAGGTCTTGACGACCAGCTTGAGGCCCACCTGGGGCGCCAGCTTGTCCTTGACGTAGTCGAGGATCGTCGCGTGCGGGGTGGGGCTGGCGGCGATGACCAGCGGGGCGTTCTTGTCGCCCTTGTCGGCGCTGGCCGTGACGTCGGAGGGGGCGCTGCAGGCGCTGGCGCCGAGGGCGACGGCGGAGGCGGCGGCCACCGCCACGGTGATCTTGATGGTGTTACGCACGAAGAGTGCCTCTTTCTTGTACACACGGGGTCCGTGTGAGCTACGCCCGGCAAAGGGTCCGGGCTTGCGGGATGCGGGTGAAGCGGGTGGTTCGTGGGGTCAGGCGGCCTCGGTGACCGGGGCCGGCTCCTCGGTGCGGACCCGGCGCAGGCCGACCTTCAGGGAGGCGGGGCGGGTGCCGCGGCCGGCGAGCCGTCGGACGATCAGGTCGCCCAGCAGCTGGGCGACGGTGACGATGGCGACCAGCTCGACGACGGTGATGACCATGAGCCCGGTGTCGTACCGCAGGTAGCCGTAGGTGTAGGCGAGGTTGCCCAGGCCGCCGCCGCCGACCGCGCCGGCGATCGCCGAGTAGCCGATCAGCGTGATGACGGTGGTGGTGACGGCGGCGATCAGGGCCGGCAGTGCCTGCGGGAGCAGCACCTTGAAGATGACCGTCCAGGTGCCGCCGCCCATCGCCTGCGCCGCCTCCACCAGGCCGTGGTCGACCTCGCGCAGCGCGGCCTCCACGAGACGGGCGAAGAACGGGATGGCGGCGATGGCGAGCGGGACCACCGCGCCGGTCGGGCCGATCGAGACACCGACCAGGAGGCGGGTGAAGGGCATCAGCACCACGATCAGGATCAGGAACGGGAAGGACCGCCCGATGTTCGCGATCGCGCCGAGGACCTTGTTCACCACGACGTTCTGGAGCATGGCCCCGCGGTCGGTCAGGTGCAGCAGCACGCCGACGGGGATGCCGATGAGGACCGCGTAGAACGTGGACCACCACACCATGAAGAGGGTGTCGAGGGTGGCGGCGGACAGCAGCGGCTGCATGTCGTTCCAGCTCACTGGGCATCTTCCTTCTGGAGCGGGGTGGTCGTCGGGGCGTCGTCGGCAGCGGCGCCGTCGACGACGTCCACCTGCAGACCCTGCTCTCGCAGGAAGCCGATGGGGACGACGTTGTCGTCGAAGCGGCCGGGCAGTTCGATGCGCATCCGGCCGACCTGCTTGCCGCCGAGGGTGTCCATGGCGGCGCCGAGGATCGAGACGTCGACGTTGTAGGTGCGGGCCAGCTCGGAGATCACCGGGCGGGTGGCGGCCGCGCCGTGGAAGGTGACGTCGACGACGGTGCGGCCCTCGGCGGAGGACTCGCCGCCGACCGGGAAGAGCTCCCGGGCCAGCTCGGAGCCGGGGGTGGCGAGGAGTTCGGTGACGGTGCCGTGCTCGACGACCCGGCCGCCCTTCATCAGCGCGGCGGAGTCGCAGATGGTCTTGACGACGTCCATCTCGTGCGTGATGAGGACGACGGTCAGGCCCAGCTGCTGGTTGAGGTCGCGCAGCAGCGTCAGGATGGAGCGGGTGGTCTCCGGGTCCAGGGCGCTGGTGGCCTCGTCGGAGAGGAGCACCTTGGGGTCGCCGGCCAGGGCGCGGGCGATGCCGACGCGCTGTTTCTGGCCGCCGGAGAGCTGGGCGGGGTACGCCTTGGCCTTGTCGGCGAGGCCGACCAGGTCGAGGAGTTCCAGCGCCTTGCGGGCGCGGTCGCGGCGCCCGACCTTGAGGATCTCCAGCGGGAGCTCGACGTTGTCCTGGACGGTGCGCGAGGACAGCAGGTTGAAGTGCTGGAAGACCATGCCGATGTGGCTGCGGGCGGCGCGCAGCGCGGCGTTGGCGCGCTGGCCGCGTCCGCCGAGGGCGGTGAGGTCCTGGCCGGCCACGGTGACCGTGCCGGAGGTGGGGCGCTCAAGGAGGTTGAGGCAGCGGATGAGGGTGGACTTGCCGGCGCCGCTCTGGCCGATGACGCCGTACACCTCGCCCTCTCGGACGTGCAGGTCGACGCCGTCCAGGGCGGTGACCTCACGGCCTCCCGATCGGTAGACCTTGGTCAGGCCCGTTGTGGTGATCACAGGGAATTCCGTCACTGTCGAGTGCTCGGCGGCTGGCCGGGCACGGGGCATGCTGTGCGAGTGCGGCAGGGGGAAACGGGGAGCGGCGGTGGGCGCGGGGCCCGGCTCCGGGTTCCGGTGACGCGGGGCGGCCGATGGCGCGGGGGTCTCGGCGTGCGGCTCATGGTGGGGTCCCCTGCTCCTTCGGAGCGCGGGGGCAGGTCTCGCTTCGGGGCGCGAGGCTCAGACGGGGGCCCTCAGCGGTCACACATTCGACACATGCAACGAGCACCGGGCGTGGGGTACGCCTCGGTCGCGGGGGTGCGGCGGCTCGTCGTGGTCATGGCGGTCAGTAAACCAGACAGCGGTATGGCCCGATCAACCCTGTCCGCATAGCGGACAGTGGCGCCCGACCCGTGGACGGCGCCCCGCCCGGCCTCGACGATCTTGCCGGTCCGCCCGTGGCCTGCGCGGATGCCGCGGGCGGCGCGGGGGCGCGGTGGGCGGCCGCCCGGCCGGTGCGGGACAGGCTGTGGCCAACGCCACGACCGCCGGGCAGCCCCCCTCCCCGGCACCGGTCCGGCGGGCCACGGCGGGGCCGGACGCGGTGCTCCGCCCGGCGCCGATTAGCATCGGGCCCATGCTCCACAACCCCACGGCGCGCGGCCGCCTCGCCCGGAGGCCGCGGTGATCGACGCGCTGACGATCGCGGTCGGTGTGGCCGCTCTCGCGCTGGCCGCCTGGTGCGGCTTCGCCGCGTACCGCAACGAACCCACCAAGGACTGGCACTTCATCGGCATGGCCGTCGTGTCACTGCTGTGCGTCGTCCAACTGGTCGTCTCCATAGTGCAGTTGGCGCGCGGACAGTCCCCCGACAAGGGCACCGCGCTCTTCCTCGCGTATCTGATCGGGGCGGCCGCGTGCGTCCCGGCGACCGGGTTCATGTCGCTCTCCGAGCGGACCCGATGGGGTTCGGCCACCGTCGCCGCGGGATCCGTGGTGCTGGCCGTTCTGGAAGTACGGCTCTTCGACATCTGGGGAGGCGGCAGTGCCTGAGACTGCCCCGAAGGCCGCGGCGACCGATGCCGCGGAGGAGACCACGGTCCGGGATCCGGCCACGAGGCTGGGCGCGGGCCCGGGGCGGCTGCTGGTCACCCTCTACGGCGTCTTCACCGTGGCCGCCGCGTCCCGCTCGCTGTTCCAGCTGATCGCCCAGTTCGACCGGGCCCCGCTGGCGTACCTGCTGTCGGCGGTCTCCGCGCTGGTCTACGGCTTCATCACCTTCTCGCTGGTGCGCGGTGGCGAGGGGGCCCGCCGGGCGGCGGTCGTCTGCTGTGCGCTGGAACTGCTCGGGGTGGTCGGCATCGGCACCTGGACGCTGGTGGACCCGGCGGCGTTCGCGGACTCCACGGTCTGGTCGTACTTCGGCATGGACTACCTCTTCATCCCGGTCGCCCTGCCGGTCACCGGCCTGATGTGGCTGCGCCGGGCCCGTACGGCGACGGCGTAGCGCACGGTGGTGCGTCCGGGCCCGCCACCGCGGGCCCGGTCCGGCGTCACGGCGCCGCGGTGGGCTCCTTCTCCAGCGTGACCAGGCTCAGCCGGTGGGTCAGCTGCTCGGTGCCGACCGGGGCGTAGCCGTGGCTGCGGTAGAGCCGGAGGTTGCCCTCGCTGCGGTGGCCGGCGAAGAGGCGGTAGCGCTTGGCGGAGCGCTCGGCGGCCAGCCGCTGCTCGACGGCGGCCAGCAGCCGGCCGCCGAGCCCGTGCCGCTGGAGCCGGGGGTGCACGATCAGCTTGGCGATCTTCGCCGTGCCGTCCGCGTCGACCGTGCCGCGCACCGAGCCGACGACCTCCTCGCCGAGTCTGGCCACCACGACGCAGCCGGAGGCCAGTTCCGCGCGCAGGGAGTCCAACGTCTGGGTCAGCGGCTCGATTCCGTAGTCGTCGTAGAGCTCGGCCTCGGGCTGGTAACAGAGGTACTGGAGTTTGAGGATCTGCTCGGCGTCGCCGTCGGTCGCCGTCGAGATGATCACGCTCGTGCCCATGCGCGTCTGCCTCCCCTTTTCGGTTCGCTGTCCGCTTCCGGACTCCCCGGCATTCGGCGGCGGCAATCTCCGCCGGAGGCATTCTGTGCGGGCATACGGGACAAGCGGAACGGACCGGCGCCAAGCTCCCCTGTGACATTGCCAACTCAGATGAGTGGGCGGACGGGTGGAGCGGGGCGCCGGTCCGGGGCGCGGCGCGGGTCAGTGCCGGCGGAACTCCTCGGCGGCGACCAGTGCGGTGTCCGGGTTGTCCGAGAACAGGCCGTCGATACCGGTGGCGAAGAGCGCCTTGAAGTACGCGAGCGAGTTGCCGTAGTCGCCCGGGTTCTTGCCGACCTGGAAGTCCAGCGGCAGGAAGCTGTTCTCGTTCCGCACGGTGTACGGGTGGACGACCAGCCCCGCGGCGTGCGCGTCGCGGACCAGGGTGGTGGGCTTGCCGAGCCTGCCCTTGTCGTCCTGCGCGATGATCTGCGGCAGCCAGGGGCCGATGCCCTGGGCGAAGCCGGCGATCCACTTGAGCCCCTCGGGCTTGAGCAGGTCGGCGGTGGTGCGCGGGTCACCGGACTCGACGAAGTCCCAGGGCCTGACGGACGGCTCGTCGAGCAGGACGACCTTCGGGCACTTCACGCCGAGCTCGCCGAGCCGGCGCAGGCTGCTGGGCTCGAAGGACTGCAGGAAGTTCGGGGCGTGTGCGGTGTGCCGGCCGTAGCGGCGCAGCAGGTGGGCGAGCCGCTCCTCCAGGCCCAGGCCCAGCTTGCGGAAGTAGGTGGGGTGCTTGGTCTCGATGTGCAGCCAGACCGGACGGCCGCGCTCGCGCTCCTGCTTCTCGGCCCACTGCAGGGCCTCCTCGAAGGTGAGGATCGGCCAGACGCCGTTGTAGAGGGTGTTGTGCTGGCGGACGTCCGGTATGCGCTCCTTGGCGCGCAGGGTCTTGATCTCGGCGAGCGTGAAGTCCTCGGTGAACCAGCCGGTGATCTTCTTGCCGTCGATGGTCTTGGTCGTCCTGCGGCCGGCGAACTCCGGGTGCTGCGCGACGTCGGACGTGGCGCTGATGTCGGGCTCGTGGCGCAGGATCAGGTGCCCGTCCTTGGTGGGGACGAGGTCGCCGGCCTCGATGACGTCCGCCCCCATGTCGAGGGCGAGTTGGTAGGAGCCCAGGGTGTGCTCGGGGCGGTAGCCGCTGGCGCCCCGGTGGCCGACGACCAGCGGGACCGGCAGCTTGCCGGGCCGCCCGGCGGGGGTCGCCCGGTCGGCCGGGGCGGCGGCGTTCCGCGCCGGGCCGGCGGCCTGCGCCTGTCCCGCGCCGGCCAGTACCGCCGCTCCCGCACCCAGGGCCGCGGCGCCCAGTACCGTCCGTCGTCCCGGCTCGTGCCGCTTCTCCATGCCCGCGCTCCTCGTTCTGCGTCGTGTCCCGGTCCGACCCGGTGGCATTCCGGACGTTCCGGGGTATTCCGGTATATCCAGGGGCCCGGAAGGCGTCTGTGGGCTCCTTCCGGAAGCCCCATGATCGTAAGCACGGACGGGTGATGCCGGGGAGACGTCCGGAAGGACTGCGGGGAACATGGACGTAACACACGTCAACTCTGCGTATCGGCCCCGTGAACCCGATGTGCGCGCGGGAGTGACCCGCGAGTATGGTCCTGGGCTGCAGAGCGGTGCGCCCGCTTGCCACTGACCACCACGACCCGGAGGGCCCGTTGTCCCGCATTGTGCTGAAGGCGATCCTCGGACTGATGATGCGTGTCCTGTTCCGCCCGAAGGTCGAGGGCATGGAGCGGATTCCGGAGACCGGCCCGGTGATCATGGCCGGCAACCACGTCACGTTCATCGACTCGCTGTTCCTGAGCCTGGTGGTCAAGCGCCCGGTGTTCTTCATCGGCAAGGACGAGTACGTCACCGGCAAGGGGATCAAGGGCCGGCTGATGGCCTGGTTCTTCACCACCGCCGGGATGATCCCCGTGGACCGCGACGGCGGGCACGGCGGGGTCGCGGCGCTGATGACCGGCCGCCGGATCCTGGAGGAGGGCCACGCCTTCGGCATCTACCCGGAGGGCACCCGCTCCCCCGACGGCCGCCTGTACCGCGGCCGCACCGGCGTCGCGCGGCTCGCGCTGATGACCGGCGCCCCGGTCGTCCCGTTCGCCATGGTCGGCACGGACAAGGTGCAGCCCGGCGGCACCGGCCGTCCGCACCTCGCCCCGGTGACCGTGCGCTTCGGTGAGCCGCTGGACTTCTCCCGGTACGAGGGCATGGACCGGGACCGCTACGTCCTGCGGGCGGTCACCGACGAGGTGATGAGCGACGTCATGGAGCTGTCCGGCCAGGAGTACGTCGACGTGTACGCCACCAAGGCCCGCGCCGCCTGATCCCGCTCCCCCACGCCACGAAGGGCCCTGTCCTCGGACGGGGCCCTCGGCGTGTGCGGCCGCTCAGGTGCGGTGGTCCCGGCCGGACCGCGGCCGGCGGGCGCTCAGCAGGGGACCTGGAAGCCGCCGGGTGCCCGCTGGCCCTCGGCGTCGCCGGCGAGCGCCTTGCGCAGCGCCTCCTCGGGGCGCGGGATGCGGCTGCCGTCGGCCTGGAGGAGCTGCTGGTGCACGGCGACGGAGCCGATCCGGGCGCCGGGGAGGTGGGCGTTCTTGGCCGTGATGCGGTTCAGTTCGGCCGGGGACAGCCGGCGCCGGGCGCGGACGTAGGCGATGAAGCTCTCGAAGTCCCGGGTGTGCCGGACGGGTTCGGTGAACCCGGTGAAGGCGCTGAAGCCGTCCTGGTTGATGAGGGTGTACGAGGGTGCGGCGAGGCGGTAGCGGCGGGCCGGGTCGAGCGGCTCGCCGTCGATGAGGACCTCGGCGGGGTCGATGCGGTGTCCGGCGCGGCCGGTGGCGTCGAAGGTGTAGCGGACGTTGCCGGAGACGGCCAGCGGGGCGAAGGACAGACCGCCGCCGGCGGCGGACGCCCACTGCTGCTCCAGGGCGTCGTGGATCTGCCGGCCGGTGACGGTGACGGTCATGATCGGGTCGCCGAAGCCGACCGCCTTCCACGCCTGCCCGTAGGTCACCACGCCGTCCGACGCCTCGTCACGCACCAGGTCGGCGGCGATGATCGCGGCACCGACCCGCGGGGCCACCGCGATGACGGCGAGGTCGGCGGGGACGTTGCGGTGGCCGCCGGTGTCGTCCATCGGGCCGTGCGGCTGGCTGCCCGCCCAGCGTGCCCAGTCGGCGACGAGGTTGCCCATGGTGGACTCCCCCACCGCGTTGCGCCGGCGGGTGAAGGAGGCGGTCTGGATGCCGATCCGGGTGCGGGCGCGGCGGGCGCCGTAGCCCGCCCAGTAGTCGGCGATCGACTTGAGCTCCGGATCCGGCGCCACGTCCCGGGTGTTGGGGTGGTTGACGGAGGTGGTCAGCGCCCGGACCACCTTCCCGGTCGCCGGGTCGAGCCGCAGGTTGATCTCGTTGATGATCTGGCCGTAGCAGCCGGCCTCGACGAACGGGCGGGGCACGCCCTTGGGGTCGGGCAGCATCATGGTGAACGCGCAGTGCCAGTGGCCGGTGACGATGGCGTCGATGTCCGGCGAGACCCGCAGCGCCAGTTCGTAGGCCGGGCCGGAGGGGTTGCTGCCGCTCTGGAAGTCGCTGCCGGCGACCGCGCCGTCGTGCATGCTGAGGACGATCGCGTTGACGCCCCGGCTCTTCAGGGCCGCCGCGCAGCGGTTGGCGGTCTCCAGTTCGTCCAGGGTCCGCAGTCCCGGCTGGTAGGAGCCGGGGAAGGACTCGGTGCCGATGGCGGTCAGATGGATGAAGCCGATCGGCAGGCGGCGGCCGCGGCCGGCGTCCACGTGCACGATGTTGTACGGCGGCAGTACCCGCCGGCCGGTGTCGTGCCACACCATGTTGGCGCTGTAGTAGGGGAAGTTCGCGCCGCGGAAGCGGTGGCCGGTGGAGTCGGTGAAGGAGACGTCGCGGCCGACGATCGGGAACGGGCGGCCGCGTTCCATGTGTTCCCGGAGGAAGACCGTCGACTTGTCGAACTCGTGGTTGCCGGCCGAGGCGAAGTCCATCCGCAGGGCGTTGAGGGCTTCGATGGTGGGTTCGTCGGCGAAGGAGGCGGCGTCGAACTCCCAGCCGGAGAAGAGGTCACCGGGGGCGAAGAAGAGGGAGTTGCGCCGTCCGGCGCGCAGCCGCTCCAGGTGGGCGGCCATGTAGGCGACGCCGCCGACGGTGTAGCGCTTGCCGCCGGCGCCGGTGATGACGGAGTTGGCGCCCGGGGCGCCCTGCAGATAGCCGTGCAGATCGGTGATGTTGAGCAGCTGGACGTCGACGTACTCGTCGGCCGTGGCGGCGTCGCGGGCGTGGCCGGTGGCGTAGGCGTTGCTGCCGATCGCGCTGGCGGTGGCCATCGCCCCCGCGGCGGTTACGAAGGACCGTCGTCCGATGTCGCGCACTGCGTCACTCTCCTGAGCGGGTCCGACCGTTGGGGGGACGACGGGAGAGTCAAACGAGCCGCGCGGGACAACCGGTCACCAGGACGCGTACCGGGCGTGAACGGCAGGGGACAGTCGCCCCCAGGGGCGTGTCCTGTGGATCATGGCCGGTGCGCGCGGTCACGTTCCACGGGACACGCCTGGGTGGGGGCAGGGGGCGAGGCGCTGTCCCTCGTTCGCCCGCCGGGTGGGCCTTACGGGTGCCCGGTCGGGGGTGGGGCGGGGACCGCTGGGCGGGTCGGGCGGGAGAGGGCTGCGCGGGTGGGGCGGGAGAGTGCCGGGCGGGAAGGGACTGCCGGTGGGCCGGTCACGGGCGTTCGGACGGGCCTCCGGCGCCGGAGCCGGCCACCGGTGCGGTCTCGGCGTCCGCCGTGGGCTCCGGGGTGGCCGTGCTGTCCCCCAGCCGCTGGCCGTGGAGCAGGAACCAGGCGGCCACCGCGGCGCCCAGCAGCAGCACCGCGCCGATCCCGGCGGCGGTGTCCACGCCGCTGACGAAGGAGTCCTGAGCGGCCTTCAGCAGGGCGGCGCTCTGGTCGGCGGGGAGGTGCGCGGCGGCGTCCACGGCGCCGCCGAGCGAGGAGCGGGCGGCGTCGGCGACGTGTTCGGGCACGCCCGCGGGGGTGATGAAGCCCTGGTAGATGCTGGTCACGATGGAGCCCAGCAGGGCGATGCCGAGCGCGGCACCCAGTTCGTACGCGGTCTCCGAGACCGCGGAGGCGGCGCCGGCCTCCTCCTTGGGCACGCTGGAGAGGATGACGTCGGCGGTGACCGTGAAGGCGAAGCCGGCGCCGACGCCCACGACGAAGAGGATGCTGCACAGCGCGAAGGTGCCGGTGTCGCCGTGCAGGGTCATGCAGCCGGCGAGTGCGAGGCCGACCACCGCCAGCCCGCCGCCCACCACCAGGCGCACCGACAGCCGCCGGGCGACCCAGCCCGCCGCCAGACCGGCACCCACCGCGCCGATCGCGGCCGGGAGTTCGATCAGGCCGGCGTTGAACGGCGAGCGCATCTGCACCATCTGGAGGAACTGGGAGAGGAAGAAGACCAGTCCGGACAGGCCGAGGATGGTCAGCAGGTTGGCCAGGACCGCGCCGGTGAAGCCCCGGTGGTGGAAGAGCTTCATGTCCAGCAGCGGCGAGTCGAGGGTGAGCTGGCGGCGGACGAACAGCAGCAGGGCGAGCAGGCCGAGCACGGCGGACGGCCCGATGTCCCACCGGAGGCCGTGCACCGCCGCCTCCTTGATGGCGTAGACGACGCCGATGATGCCCACGAGGGACAGCAGGACGCTGGGGATGTCCCACGGGCCCGGGTCGGGGTTGCGGGACTCCGGGATCACCTTGGCGCCGACGACGACCAGCAGCGCCATCACCGGAAGGTTGATCAGGAAGACCGAGCCCCACCAGAAGTGGCCCAGCAGGAACCCGCCGAGGACCGGTCCGACCGCCGTACCGGCCGAGGCCATCGCGCCCCAGATGCCGACCGCCAGGCTGCGTTCCTTCGGGTCGTGGAAGAGGTTGCGGATCAGGGCGAGGGTGGCGGGCATCAGCGTCGCACCGGCCACGCCCTGGAGGGCCCGGGCGACGATCATCATCGACGGGCTGGTGGCGTAGGCGGCGAGCACCGACAGCGCGCCGAACGCCATCGAGCCGATCAGCAGCAGCTTCTTCCGGCCGACCCGGTCGCCGAGGCTGCCCATGGAGACCAGCAGACCGGCGATGACGAACGAGTAGATGTCACCGATCCACAGCAACTGGGTGCCGGACGGCCGCAGATCCTCACTGAGGAAGGGGGTGGCGAGGCCAAGCACGGTGGCGTCGACGCCGACCAGCAGGACCGCCAGGACCAGGACCGAGAGTGCGAGCCAGCGGCCCGGCCGGGGCTGCTCGTCCGCATGGGCCGAACCGGCCCGTCCCGAGGCCGAACCAGCCCGCCCTGCGGCTATGGGATCGCTCATTTCTCCATGCTCCGTCGGATGCCGCCGAGCAGCAGCTCGGCGATCGAGTGGTTGAGGTCGTTCCGGGCCACGCGGCCTTCGTGCACCGCCCAGGCGCCGGCGCCGAGGAGGCCGTAGAACGCTTCGGTCAGCCAGGCCGTACCGAGGTCGACCCGGAAGTCGCCCTCCTCCTGGCCGCGGCGGAACAGCGCGGCGAGCCGGGCGTCGAGCCGGGCCCAGCCGGCGTTGACCGGCCCGCTCTCGAAGAGCTGGTTCTCGGTGAAGAGGAAGCCCAGCACGCCGGCGACCGGTTCGGCCTCGCGGATCAGGCGGCGCAGCGCCCCGGCGGCGTCCCCCTCGTCGAGCCGGGCGACGTCCATCGCCCGCGCGAATTCCGCTATGCCGTGCTCCTCCAGGGCGCGGATCAGCGCGTCGCGGCCCGCGAAGTGGCGGTGCAGGGTCGCCCGGCTGATGCCCGCGGCGCGGGCGATCTCGTCCATCGAGGTCGTCGCGCGGCGGCTGAGCAGCGCGGCGGCTTCGGTGAGTACGCGTTCTCGATCCACGGCCATGAGACGAAGAGTATCCGAATGAGACACTGATGTCTCACTGAAATTTTCCGGGCCGCACCTGCCGCCGCCCACCGGAGCCCCGGCGCCGGGCACCGCCACAACGCGCGGCGGCCCCCACCCGATCGGGTGGGGGCCGCCTCACCGGCCGGCGCGCGGCGCCGGCCGTACTCCCGTCACTTCTTGGCCGCAGCCCACTCCTGCTGCCCCACCAGGTCCGCCCGCACCTCGGCGAGCTGCACCGCCACCGCCGACGGCGCGGTGCCGCCGCGGCCGTTGCGCGCCGCGAGCGCGCCGGGGACGTTGAGGACACCCCGGACCTCGGGCGTCAGGTGCGGCGAGATCTTGGCGAACTGCTCGTCGGTGAGCTGGTCCAGCTCGATGCCCTGCGCCTCGCACTCCTTGACGCACTCACCGGCCACCTCGTGCGCCACCCGGAACGGCACGCCCTGCTTGACCAGCCACTCCGCGATGTCGGTGGCGAGCGAGAAACCGGCCGGCGCCAGCTCCTCCATCCGCCCGCGGTTGACGGTCAGGGTGGCCATCATCCCGGTGAACGCCGGGAGCAGCACCTCCAGTTGGTCGCAGGAGTCGAAGACCGGCTCCTTGTCCTCCTGGAGGTCCCGGTTGTACGCGAGCGGCAGCGCCTTCAGCGTCGCCAGCAGCCCCGTCAGGTTGCCGATCAGACGCCCCGACTTGCCCCGCGCCAGCTCCGCGATGTCCGGGTTCTTCTTCTGCGGCATGATCGACGAGCCCGTGGAGAAGGCGTCGTGCAGGGTCACGAAGGAGAACTCCTTGGTGTTCCAGATGATCACCTCCTCCGCGATCCGGGAGAGGTTGACCCCGATCATCGCGGTGATGAAGGCGAACTCCGCGACGAAGTCCCGCGCGGCCGTGCCGTCGATGGAGTTGCCCACCGAACCGCGCTCGAAGCCGAGGTCGGCGGCGACCGCCTCCGGGTCGAGGCCGAGGCTGCTGCCGGCCAGCGCACCCGAGCCGTACGGCGAGACCGCGGTCCGCTCGTCCCACTGGCGCAGCCGCTCCGCGTCCCGGGTCAGCGCCTGGACGTGGGCGAGCACATGGTGGGCGAAGAGCACCGGCTGGGCGTGCTGGAGGTGGGTGCGGCCGGGCATCGCGACGTCCGAGTGCGCCTCAGCGAGGCCGATCAGCGCCTCCTGGAGGTCGGCGAGCAGCCCGCCGATGATCCGGGCGTGGTCGCGCAGGTACATCCGGAAGAGCGTGGCGACCTGGTCGTTGCGGGACCGGCCGGCGCGCAGCTTGCCGCCGAGGTCCGGGCCGAGCCGCTCCAGCAGCCCGCGCTCCAGGGCGGTGTGCACGTCCTCGTCGGCGATGGTGCCGGTGAACGAGCCGTCGGCGACGTCGCGTTCGAGCCGGTCCAGCCCCTCGATCATGCGGGCCAGTTCGTCGGCGGTGAGCAGGTCGGCCTTGTGGAGCACGCGGGCGTGCGCGCGGGAGCCGGCGATGTCGTAGGGGGCCAGCCGCCAGTCGAAGTGGACGGAGGCGGAGAGTTTGGCGAGCGCCTCGGCCGGCCCGTCGGCGAAGCGGCCGCCCCAGAGCCGGACGTCGCCGTTGTTGCTGCTCACTAGCTGTGCTCCTCGTGGATGGTGGGTTCGCGGCGAGCGCCGGACGGACTGACGGTCAGCCCGCTCGACGCTCGAACGGCGGGCGGGTCGGACCCGTGCGCCGGGTCCCGGAAGGTCAGCCTGTCAGGTCACGCCGTGCGGCGATCTTGCTCGACATGCCGAAGAGTTCGATGAAGCCCTTGGAGAGCGACTGGTCGAACGTGTCGCCGGTGTCGTAGGTGGCGAGGCCGAAGTCGTAGAGCGACTGCTCGGACCGCCGGCCGGTGACCACGGCGCGGCCGCCGTGCAGGGTCATCCGGATGTCGCCGGAGACGTTCTGGTTGGCCTCGTCGAGGAAACCGTCCAGGGCCCGCTTGAGCGGCGAGAACCACAGGCCGTCGTAGACCAGCTCGCCCCAGCGCTGCTCGACCTGTCGCTTGTAGCGGGCCAGTTCGCGCTCGACGGTGACGTTCTCCAGCTCCTGGTGCGCGGTGATCAGCGCGATCGCACCCGGTGCCTCGTACACCTCACGGGACTTGATGCCGACCAGCCGGTCCTCGACCAGGTCGATCCGGCCGACGCCCTGGGCACCGGCCCGCGCGTTGAGCTGCTGGAGGGCCTGGAGGACGGTGACCGGCCGGCCGTCGAGGGCGACCGGCGCCCCCTCCTTGAAGGTGATGACGACCTCGTCGGCCGCACGGGCGGCGGCCGGGTCCTCGGTGTACGCGTACACGTCCTTGGTCGGCGCGTTCCAGATGTCCTCCAGGAACCCGGTCTCCACGGCCCGCCCGAAGACGTTCTGGTCGATGGAGTACGGCGACTTCCTGGTGGTGGCGATCGGCAGGCCGGCCTTCTCCGCGAAGGCGATCGCCTTGTCCCGGGTCATCGCGTAGTCGCGGACCGGCGCGATGCACGTGAGGTCGGGGGCGAGGGAGGCGATACCGGCCTCGAACCGGACCTGGTCGTTGCCCTTGCCGGTGCAGCCGTGCGCGACCGTGGTCGCGCCGTGCTTCCGGGCGGCGGCGACCAGGTGCTCGACGATGGCCGGCCGGGACAGCGCGGAGACCAGCGGGTAGCGGTCCATGTAGAGGGCGTTGGCCTTGATCGCCGGGAGGCAGTACCGGTCGGCGAATTCCTCCTTGGCGTCGGCGACCTCGGCCTCCACGGCGCCACAGGCCAGTGCACGCCGGCGGATGGCCTCCAGGTCTTCGCCGCCCTGGCCGACGTCCACCGCCACGGCGACGACCTCGGCGCCCGTCTCCTCGGCGATCCAGCCGATGCAGACGGAGGTGTCCAAACCGCCCGAGTAGGCGAGTACGACGCGCTCAGTCACGGGCTTCTCCTCACGGTCGCGCATGCACTGATAGGCATAAGTATGCACTCGACCGTATGTTTCGTCAACGAACTCGGAAAACCGCAGGTCGGCAGCGCCCCTTCGATGCGATGCCACCGGGACATCGATGCGGCAACGGCGTTGCGCGGAGCCCGGAGCGCCGCGTTCCGCCCCCGTCAGCCCTCCCCGAGCACCTCCCGCAGCACCGCCGCATGACTGAGCGGCACCGCCTTCGTCGACGTCAGCAGCGTCAGCGGACCACCCGCCGCCAGCTCCCGCAGGTGCGCCAGCGCCTCCCCCGCCGCCCCCTCGGCCAGCTCGGCCCGGTAGCGCTCGGCGAACTCCCCGAACCGCTCCTCTTCGTGCCCGTACCACGTGCGCAGCTCCGACGACGGCGCCACGTCCTTGCACCACTCGACGCCGGCGATCCGCTCGTCCCCCTTCGCCATCCCCCGGGGCCACAGCCGGTCCACCAGGACCCGCACCCCGTCCACCGGCTCCGGCGGGTCGTACACCCGGCGGACCTCGACCTCGTGCGACGCCTTCGATTTCTTTGGTTTGGGTGACTTTGCGGGCATATAGCCATCGAATCACGGCTGCCGCGCGCCCGCCCGGAGGCCCGGGAACGCCTTCAAGGGGCCCCGCTTTGGATTCATCGGCCAGGACAGGGTATTTTTCTGTCTGCACGCCCCGACCGGGACTCCCGGTCGGAACGAGCACCGGGACGTGGCGCAGCTTGGTAGCGCACTTGACTGGGGGTCAAGGGGTCGCAGGTTCAAATCCTGTCGTCCCGACGGTGCAGTAAGGGCTTCGGCCCAGCTCAGAGGCCCTGTCTTCATCACTGGAGACAGGGCCTCCGTCGTACCCGCCCTTCATCGTGTCACCGCTTGTCACAGACACCTGTGGATCACGCTCCGCCCAGAAGCTCCCCGAGCTTGTTGAATGAACGAGCGGACCTCTGACTCATCCCACGGACGACGGTCTGCCCGCTCACGCCGGCTGCTCTGTCTTGGGGGATCACCTGAGCGCCGCTCCCGTGGCGCATGCCGGGAGACCGCGGGTAGCTCCACTACGGAGACGCGGAGCGCCTCAACGGGGTTCACATCCTGTCGTCCCGACGGTGCAGAACACAGGCCGAAGGCCGTCTTCGCAGGGATGCGAAGACGGCCTTCGGTCGTTGTGTACGGCGGCGGGCGGGACCGACGCGGCACCGCCCGGCGGGCGGGCCCCGGCCACCGGCCCCGTCGGCCCTACCGCGCCCCTTCCGCCAGTTGGAGGAGGTGGTCGGCGAGCTGCTGGCCGCCCGTCGGCTCGCGGCTGATCAGGAGCAGGGTGTCGTCGCCGGCGATGGTGCCGAGGATGTCGTGCAGCTCCGCCTGGTCGATGGCGGAGGCCAGGAACTGGGCGGCACCCGGCGGGGTGCGCAGGACAACGAGGTTGGCGGAAGCCTCGGCGGAGATGAGGAGTTCACCGGAGAGGCGGCGCATCCGCTCCTCCTTGGCGGACTCCCCCAGCGGTGCCCGCGGCTTGCGGTCGCCGCCCTCGCTCGGTACCGCGTAGATCAGCTCGCCGCCGGTGTTGCGGATCTTGACCGCGCCCAGTTCGTCCAGGTCGCGGGAGAGCGTCGCCTGGGTGACGGAGAGCCCGTCGTCGGCGAGCAGCTTGGCGAGCTGACTCTGGGAGCGGACCGGCTGCCGGTTGAGGATGTCCACGATCCGGCGGTGGCGGGCGGTGCGGGTCTGCGGTACGGCCGGGCCGCTGTTCTGCGACTCGTTGCCCTGCGGCTCGGTCATCGTTGCGTCAGTCTCCGGATCATCGTTCCCCGTTGGCCGGTTGTCCGGCCGTCTTGAGGACGCCGGGGAGCTTCTGGAGGAAGGTCTCCACCTGCTCGTCGGAGACGATCAGCGGCGGGGCGAGCCGGATGACGTCCGGCGCGACCGCGTTGACCAGAAGTCCCGCGTCCTGGGCCGCCTGTTGCACCTGCGGCGCGAGGGGCCCTGTCAAGACGATACCGAGGAGCAGGCCGGCACCGCGGACCTGGCCGACCAGCGGGTGCCCCAGGGCCTCGATACCGGAGCGCAGCCGCTCGCCGACCCGCTTGACGTGGTCGAGGAGGCCGTCCGCCTCGATGGTGTCCAGCACGGCGAGGGCGCCGGCGCAGACCACCGGGTTGCCGCTGAACGTCGAACCGTGCGAGCCGGGGGTGAGCAGCTCGGCGGCCGGCCCGAAGGCGAGGGTGGCGCCGATCGGGAGACCGCCGCCGAGGCCCTTGGCGAGGGTGATGACGTCCGCTTCGACGCCCTGGGCCAGGGACTCCAGCCAGTGCCCGGTGCGGCCGATGCCGGTCTGGATCTCGTCGAGGACCAGCAGGGTGCCGGTGGCGGTGGTGATCTCGCGGACCGCCTTGAGGTAGCCGGGCGGCGGGACGACCACGCCGTTCTCGCCCTGGAGGGGCTCCAGGATGACGAAGGCGGTGTCGGTGGTGACGGCGGCCCGCAGGGCCTCCACATCGCCGTACGGGACGTGGTCCACGTCGCCGGGCAGCGGGCGGAACGGGCCCTGTTTGGCGGGCTGGCCGGTGAGGGCCAAGGCGCCCATGGTGCGGCCGTGGAAGCCGCCGGCGGTGGAGACCATGTGGGTGCGGCCGGTCAGTCGGCCGATCTTGAAGGCGGCCTCGTTGGCCTCGGCGCCGGAGTTGGAGAAGTAGACCCGGCCGGGCCGTCCGGCGAGCGCCAGCAGCCGCTCGGCGAGGGCCACGGTGGGCTCGCTGACGAAGAGGTTCGACACGTGGCCGAGAGTGGCGATCTGGTCGGTGACCGCGCGGACCACCGCGGGGTGGGCGTGGCCGAGCGCATTGACCGCGATCCCGCCGAGGAAGTCGAGGTAGGCGTTGCCGTCGGCGTCCCACACGGTGGCGCCCTCGCCCCGGACGAGCGGGACGCGGGGCGTGCCGAAGTTCTCCATCATGGCGCCCTGCCAGCGCCGGGTCAGTGCCTCGTTGCCGACCGGGCCGTGGCCGGTCTCCGGGCCCCGGGTGGCCGGGGTCCCTGCCGTCTCGCTCATGCCGCCCCCTCCGCGGTGTGGTGTGCGGTGCTGTTGCCCTGCGGTTCGGTGGCCGGTCCGGGGTCCGGGACCACCATCGTGCCGATGCCTTCGTCGGTGAAGATCTCCAGCAGGATCGAGTGCTGGACCCGGCCGTCGATCACGCGGGCGTTGCGCACCCCGTTGCGCACTGCGTGCAGGCAGCCCTGCATCTTCGGGACCATGCCGCTGGCCAGGTCGGGCAGCAGCTTCTCCAGCTGGCTCGCGGTGAGCCGGGAGATCACCTCGTCGCTGTGCGGCCAGTCCTCGTAGAGGCCCTCGACGTCGGTGAGCACCATCAGCGTCTCCGCGCCGAGTGCCGCCGCCAGGGCGGCGGCGGCGGTGTCGGCGTTGACGTTGAAGACGCCGGCGGTGTCGCCGTCGTCGCTGCTGCGGGCGATGGACGAGATGACCGGGATCCGGCCGTCGTCCAGCATCGCCTGGACCGCCCCGGCGTCGATCGCGGTGATCTCGCCGACCCGGCCGATGTCGACCTGCTCGCCGTCGACGTCCGCGTAGTGCTTGGTGGCGGACATCAGCCGGGCGTCCTCGCCGGTCATGCCGACGGCGAGCGGGCCGTGCTCGTTGAGCAGGCCGACCAGCTCGCGCTGGACCTGGCCGGCCAGCACCATCCGGACGACGTTCATCGCCTCGGGCGAGGTGACCCGCAGTCCGCCCTTGAACTCCGACTCCAGGCCGAGGAGTTCGAGCTGGGCGCTGATCTGCGGGCCGCCGCCGTGGACCACGACCGGGCGCAGTCCGGCGTGCCGCAGGAAGACCACGTCCTGGGCGAAGGCCCGCTTGAGCTCGTCGTCCACCATCGCGTTGCCGCCGAACTTGATCACCACGGTCTTGCCGTGGTGCCGGGTCAGCCAGGGCAGCGCCTCGATGAGCGTGCGGGCTTTGGGGAGCGCGTTGTGCTTGCGGGTGGTCATGCGGCGGCCTCGTTCCGCTCCGTGGGGTGTCCGTGCGATGTGCGCCGGTGCGCGGCGGGTCCGGTCATGAGGAGTACGCGCTGTTCTCGTGGACGTAGTCGGCGGTGAGGTCGTTGGCCCAGATGACCGCGGACTCCGTGCCGGCGGAGAGGTCGGCGGTGATCCGCACCTCGCGGTAGCGCATGTCCACCAGCTCCCGGTCCTCGCCCACCGAGCCGTTCCTGCAGACCCAGACGTCGTTGATCGCGACGTTGAGCCGGTCCGGGTCGAAGGTGGCGGAGGTGGTGCCGATGGCGGAGAGCACCCGGCCCCAGTTGGGGTCCTCGCCGTGGATGGCGCACTTGAGCAGGTTGTTGCGGGCGATGGAACGGCCGACCTCGACCGCGTCGTCCTCGGTGGCGGCGCCCACGACCTCGATGCGGATGTCCTTGCTGGCGCCCTCGGCGTCGCCGATCAGCTGCCGGGCCAGGTCGGCGCAGACCTCCCGGACCGCCTCGGCGAAGGCGTCCGGGGCCGGGGCGATGCCGGAGGCGCCGGAGGCCAGCAGCAGCACCGTGTCGTTGGTGGACATGCAGCCGTCGGAGTCGACCCGGTCGAAGGTGGTGCGGGTGGCGGCGCGCAGCGCGGTGTCCAGCTGCTCGGCCGGCACGTCGGCGTCGGTGGTCAGCACGACGAGCATGGTGGCCAGGCCGGGCGCGAGCATGCCGGCGCCCTTGGCCATCCCGCCGACCGTCCAGCCTTCCCGGGTGACCTGGGCGGTCTTGTGGACGCTGTCGGTGGTCTTGATGGCGATCGCGGCCTTCTCGCCGCCGTGGGCGGTGAGTTCGGCGGCGGCCTTCTCGACCCCGGGCAGCAGCCGGTCCATGGGGAGCCGTACGCCGATCAGTCCGGTGGAGGCCACCGCGACCTCCGCGGCGCTGTGCCCCGCCAGCACCTCGGCGACCTTCTCCGCGGTCGCGTGGGTGTCCTGGAAGCCGAGCGGGCCCGTACAGGCGTTGGCGCCGCCGGAGTTGAGGATCACCGCGGAGACCCGGCCGCCCTTGAGGACCTGCTCGGACCAGACGACCGGCGCGGCCTTGACGCGGTTCGAGGTGAACACGCCGGCGGCGGCCAGCCGCGGCCCGCTGTTGACCACCAGGGCGAGGTCGGGGTTCCCGTTCTCCTTGATCCCCGCGGCGACGCCCGCCGCGAGAAAGCCCTGCGCTGCCGTCACACTCACTGCTTCTCCTTGTTCGCCCCGCCGCAGTGGCGGCTCGTGTCGACGTCGCCCGCGCGGCGCGGCGGTGCGGCGTTCTCCCCCGGTGCCTTGCGGGCCTGGGAGGTTTCCCCGTGCGTCTGCGGCCCGACGGCTGCGCGTACGACGCTCACGGCGCGACTCCGGTCGTGGAAAGTCCCAGCTCCTCGGGGAGGCCGAGGGCGATGTTCATGCTCTGGACCGCGCCGCCCGCGGTGCCCTTGGTGAGGTTGTCGATGGCGCTGATCGCGATGATCCGGCCGGCCGCCGGGTCGAGGGCCACCTGGATCTGCGCGGCGTTGGAGCCGTACACGGTGCCGGTGGCGGGCCACTGCCCCTCGGGCAGCAGCCGGACGAACGGCTCGCCGGCCAGCGCCTTCTCGTAGGCGGCGCGGACCGTCCCGGCGTCGACGCCGGGCCGGGCCTTGGCCGAGCAGGTGGCGAGGATGCCGCGGGGCATCGGCGCCAGGGTCGGGGTGAAGGACACCGCGACCCGCTCGCCGGCCGCCGCGCTGAGGTTCTGGATCATCTCCGGGGTGTGCCGGTGCCCGCCGCCCACGCCGTACGGGCTCATCGAGCCCATCACCTCGGAGCCGAGCAGGTGCGGTTTGAGGGCCTTGCCCGCGCCGGAGGTGCCGGACGCCGCGACGATCACGGCCTCCGGTTCGGCCAGGCCGGCCGCGTAGGCCGGGAAGAGCGCGAGCGAGACGGCGGTGGGGTAGCAGCCGGGGACCGCGACGCGCTTGGCCCCCGCCAGCGCCGCGCGGCCGCCGGGCAGCTCCGGGAGGCCGTACGGCCAGGTGCCGGCGTGGGCCGAACCGTAGAACGCCTCCCAGTCGGCGGCGTCCTTCAGCCGGAAGTCCGCGCCGCAGTCCACGACCAGGACGTCGGGGCCGAGCTCTTCGGCGACCGCCGCGGACTGGCCGTGCGGCAGCGCGAGGAACACCACGTCGTGGCCGGCCAGCGCCTCGGGCGTGGTCGGCGCCAGCTCCCGATCGGCCAGCGGGCCCAGATGCGGTTGGAGCGCGCCCAGGCGCTGCCCCGCGTTGGAGTGGCCGGTGACCGCCCCGATCTCGACCTCCGGGTGCCCCAGGAGCAGGCGCAGGAGCTCACCCCCCGCGTATCCGCTCGCACCGGCGACTGCTGCTCGTACCGTCATGCCCCTGGACCCTCCTTATCGATGGCATGACTATACGGACTGCGGCAGTTTTATGCAATGGGTCCGGCGGTTTTGCGTATGCCCCGGCGTGCGACCACACCCGCGGTGCCGGCGCGGCCGCGCTCAGCGCGTCGCGAGGTCCACCAGGCGCTGGATCAGGTCGGGGTAGGTCCAGCCGGCCCCGGCCGCCGCACGCGGTACCAGGCTCCCCGCCGTCAGGCCCGGGAGCGCGTTCGTCTCCAGGCACTTCGGCTCACCGCCCGGGTCGCAGCGGAAGTCGGTGCGCGAGTACGCGGCGCCGCCGAACCCCAGGGCCTGGTGCGCGCGGCGGGCCAGCTCCTGCATCCGGCGGGCGAAGTCGGCCGGGATCCGCGCCGGACACACTTCGGCGACCGCCCCGGGCTGGTACTTGGCCTGGTAGTCGAACACCGGCGTCGTCAGCTCGATCTCGACCACGGGCAGCACCTGGTCGCCGACCACGGCCACGGTGAACTCCCGCCCCGGCAGGAACGGCTCCACCAGCATCTCCACCCCACCGGAGCGCACCTCGGCCGCCACCCGCTCCAACTGCGGGAGCGAGTCGACCCGGTGGACCGACACGCTCGAACCGTCCGCGACCGGCTTGGCCACCACCGGCCCGGCCGCCAGCAGCCGCCGCACGCCCTCCGGCACCTCATCCGCCCCGGGCCGCCACAGCGCCCGCTCGGCCACCGGCACACCGGCCGCGCCGAGCACGGCCTGCGCCCGCCCCTTGTGCCACGCCGCCGCGCAGGCCGCGCTGCCCGCACCGGTGAAGCGCACGCCCGCCATCTCCAGCAGCGCCTGCACATGCCCGTCCTCGCCCCAGCCGCCGTGCAGCGCGACGAACACCGACTCCGCGCCACGCAGCAGCTCCAGGACCGGCCCCCCGGTCAGGGCGGCATGCATCCGCGACCGCAACCGGTCCCGGCCCGACGGGGACGGCGGCTCCTTCCCGACCGCGATCCCGTCGACCGCGTCACCGGGGCGCAGCGGCCCGGCCAGGACCGGCACCGCGGCGGCCGGGTCGACCAGCACCACGTCGTGCCCCCGCTCCAGCAGGGCCCGGGCCACCGACGAGCCCGAGGCCAGGGAGACGTCTCGTTCCGAGCTCTCGCCACCGCACAAGATCACGACACGCATAACGGGCTTCCGATCAGTTGGACGTGCTGGTTCTGTCAGTCATGTCGGCCGTGCGAGTCCCGTCATCCCTGTTGGCCCTGTCGACCCTGCGGCATGCCGTTTCGCCACTGTTTCCGATCACGGTGAGGCAGCGTAGCGACCGTAGTTGGATTTTCCAAGCATGTGCTTTGAAAAACAAAGTCGTGGTGTCAGGTGGCGCCGCCGCGCCCGATGGTGCCCGGCTCAGGCCCCGTACACCCGGTCCGTGTTGCGTTCCGGTGCCGGGCGGAGCCGGGCCGCCGGGCCCTCGGCGAAGGCGCGCAGCAGGTTCTCCGTGGTGCGGGTGACGAAGGCGCCGGTGCGGCGGTCCAGGCCGTGGTCGCGGCCGTTGTCCCGGCTGCCCGCCATGAGGGCCTCGACCCAGCGCATGGTGCCGGTGGCGAAGACCCCGGCACCGCCCGGGACGGTGTAGTAGGCGGAGTCGGCGTGACTGGCGCGGCCCCCGCAGACCAACGGGGAGTGCGCGACGATCTCCAGGTCGGCGGGGGTGGGGGTGCCGGGCGTGACCCGGTCGTACTCCACGCCGACCAGGTGCGCGAAGGCGTCGCCGGCCCGGACGCCGGTGCCCTCGAAGAGCCAGTGGTCGGCGCCGTGGACGACATAGGGCGCGTCCGTCGGATAGCCCTCGTAGAAGACGCCGGTCAGCGTCGACTCCGGGTCGGCGGCGGGTGGCTCGCGGAAGTCGTGGGTGGGCGGCTCGTCGTGGGCGGCGAACCGGGGGTCGTCGCGGTAGGCGGTCTTGTAGCAGGTCACGGTGCGCAGCGGGCCGCCCGGCCCGGCGTCCAGGCGGACCCGGCGGAAGCAGGCGTTGGCACCGAGGAAGGCGATGTTGGTGCCGGTGTCGCGGGCCCGGGTGACGTGGTCGCGCTGCTGCGGCGTCCAGTATTCGTCGTGGCCGAGGGAGAGCACGGCGGTGGCGCCGCGCAGTGCGGACGGGTCGCGGTGGACGTCCACCGAGGTGGTGTAGGCCAGCGGCAGGCCGAGGCGTTCCGCCAGCACCACCAGGGCGCGCTCGTAGACCAGGAACTTCTCGGCGCCGGTGGCGTCGTAGGGGCGGTCGAAGCTGACGGCGAGCGAGCGGGTGGCGTACGAGCCGTCCCGGCCCCGGTAGAGGCTGTGGCCGCCCCAGGCGTTGTACGCCTGCCAGGTCGTCACCGCGTGCATCAGGACCGTGCGGGCCGCCGCGCCGGCCGAGCGGACGACCAGCGGGACGTACCGCTGGTGGCCGTGGTCCGCGTCGAGGCGCAGCAGGTAGGCGCCCGGCGGCCAGCCGTCGGTGCGGACGGTGGCGGTGCGCGGCCAGCCGGCTTCCACCGTGCGGGTCCCCGCCACCCACCGCGGGGCGGGGCCGCGCCGCCCGGCGAGCCGGTCCGAGCGCCACACCAGCCGGGCCTGGGCGCCGCCGTACCAGCCGACCCGGTAGGCGGAGACGCGGAAACCGGGCGCGGTGGTGGAGACGTGCAGGCCGAACTCCTCGCCGGGCAGCACGCTCACCCGGTCCGGGTAGCCCTCGATCGCGTCCGGCGGGCCGGTGGCGCGCAGCCGCCAGTCCGGGCTGCCGGGGCGGGTGCGCTCGGCGTCGAGCGGGTCCGTGGGCGGCCGGCCGTGGGCGGTGCCGCCCGGGGAGCCGCAGCCGGTCAGGCCGGTGGCGAGCGCCGCGATCCCGGTGGCGGTGCCGAGGAAGTGCCGGCGGTCCAGACCGGCGCGCGCCCGGTCCGCGGTGTGCCGATCCCCCGTGCCGTGCGCCGCGCCGTCCGCCATCGGCCCGCTCCCGTCCGTGCGTTCCCGGTCGTCCCGGCGGCCGTGTCCGCGGCCGTACCGTCCGGTGGCCGTACCGCGGCGCGGCGGCCCGGGACGCGCCCGGTCGGTGCACCGTCCCAGGACGATCCTGCGCCGGGTGGCGCGACCGGACGACCTCAGCGGGCCCGAACGCGGGTACCGGGGCCCGCCCCGGACACGGAGGACCCGGCCGCCGCAGAGGGACGGCCGGGCTCGGTCCACCGCTCCGGCGGCGGCTCACGCGGGCTGCGGCATCTCGTTCCTGAGGGACTTGCGGAGTTGTTCGCGCAGTTCGGGGCTGTCCGTGTGGCCGTGCACGGCGATCGCGTGCGCGGTGGCGGCGCGGAGCACTTCCTCCTCCTCGCCGATGAGGACGAGGGTGCAGTTCGTCTCACTGGGGTGGTCCCGGCAGTCGATCATCTTGCGCATCACCCACCACCTCCTCACCTCCAGTGTCGGCCGCCCGTACCCGCCCGGCCCCGCGTATACGGGGAACCGCGTATGGCGCACAGGCCGCCGGAGCTGGTGCAGTGGAGGGAGTGAGGCGAGGAGGTGACGGCCATGGCGGTTTCCGCCCCGGCCGCACCGGGCGCCGCCGGGAACGGCGGGACCACCCGGGAGGACCGGGTGGGCGCGTTCCTGGAACGGGTGATCACCGACGGCGGGGCCGCGGTCGCGGGCCTGTGCACCTCCCTCGGCGACCGGCTCGGGCTGTACCGGGCGATGGACGGCGCCGGCCCGCTGACCTCCGCGCAGCTCGCCGCCCGCACCGGGCTGGTCGAGCGGTACGTCCGGGAGTGGCTGGCGGCCCAGGTGGCCGGCGAGTACGTGACGTACGCGCCGGACCGCGACACCTACCAGCTGCCGGACGAGCACGCCGCGGTCCTCGCCGACCCCGGGCTCCCCAGCTACGCGGCCGGTTTCTTCACCATGCTGCAGGCGCTGTACGCCACCGAGAACAGCCTGATGGAGGCGTTCCGCACCGGCGAGGGCATCGGCTGGGAGGACCACGGAGCGGCGCTGTTCGAGGGCACCGCGAAGTTCTTCCGCCCCGGCTACACGGCGGCCCTGGTGCCGGAGTGGCTGGCCGCGCTGGACGGCGTGGTGGAGAAACTGGAGCGCGGCGGCACGGTGGCGGACGTCGGATGCGGCTACGGGTACTCGACGGCGCTGATGGCGCGGGCGTTCCCCAACTCCCGCTTCACCGGCTACGACTTCCACCGCCCGTCCGTCGAGACGGCCCGCGGGATCGCGGCCGAGCAGGGCGTGGCCGACCGGGTGTCCTTCGAGGTGGCGGCCGCCGACGACTTCCCCGGCAAGGGCTTCGACCTGATCACATACTTCGACTGCCTGCACGACATCGGCGACCCGGGCGCCGCGCTCCGGCACGCCGCGCACGCGCTGGCCGAGGGCGGCACCTGCATGATCGTGGAGCCGAACGCCTCAGCGCGCGCCGAGGAGAACGCCAACCCGGTCGGCCGGGTGCTGACCGCCGCCTCGGTGGCCGTCTGCCTGCCCTCCGCGCTGGCCCAACACGGTCCGCAGGCCCTGGGGAACCACGCGGGAGAACGGGCCCTGCGGGAACTCGCCGACGCGGCCGGGCTGCACCACTGGCGACTGGCGGCCCAGAGCCCGGTCAACCGCGTCTATGCCGTCGGGCGCTGACGCGCCCGACGCCCCCGGCCGGTCTTCCCCCGGCCGGCCGGGTGGCCCCGCTCCGGGCGGCTCCCCACAACGCCGGGGAGCCGTCCCGAGCGGCCTTGACCTGTGCCGGAGGGCTCGGCACGCTGGACGTATGAGCGCGGCCGCGGAGGCCGGCCTGCGGCGCATCCTCTCCGTCGTGGACCTCCTCATCGACGCCGTGGACGAGGACACCCTGGTTCCGGCGCTGCTCCCCCTGCTGCTCGGCGCGCTGCCCGGCGACAGCATCATCTGGTCGCCCCGCCCGGACCCGGTCCATCCGCTCCGCACCCTCCCGGACGACCTGCTGAGCCAGGACGTGCTGGACGCGTTCGACCGGGGGTGGTGGTGCGACTCCTTCGTCCGGCACACCCGGATCGGCAGCGGCACCCCGCTGCGCCGCTCGGCCCTGCAGACCCCGGGCGAGTTCCACGCGCTGCCCGTCTACGCCGACGTCTACCGGCCGTTCGGCGCCGAGCGGCAGTTGGCGATGTCCTTCCCCGCCGGGTACGCCGCGGGAGCGCCGCGGCGGGTCTCGGTGGTGGTCAGCCGCGACCGCAGCGGCAGCGACTTCAGCGACGCCGACGTGGCCGCCGCCCATCTGCTGCGCACCCGCCTCAGCCGGGTCCTGGGCCGCCTGGCCCCACCGGCCCCGGCACCGGCCCGGGACCTGGTCACCCGCCGCGAATCGGCCGTACTGGGCCTGCTCGCCGACGGCCTGACGAACCAGCAGATCGCGCACCGGCTGGAGATCAGCCCGCGGACCGTCGACAAGCACCTGGAGCACGCCTACGCCAAGCTGAAGGTGGCCGGCCGGGTCGCGGCGGCCAACGCCTGGCTGATGCGGGAGGCGGGACCGCCGCCCCCCGGGCCGGACCACGCGGCGTGACCCGCCGGAGCGCCTCAGGGCCGTCCCGCGGCCCCGGGGCTCGCTCCACCGGGCGGACACGCCCTAGTCCGCCGGCCGCGGCCAGGCCCATTCCCCGGTCCGCGCGAACCGCTCCAGCAGCGCCTCGTACGGCGCCGGGTCGAGCCCCTTGGCGGCCAGCCAACCGGGGTCGAGATGGGTGGTGCGGTAAGGCTCCGCGCCGTCCCCGGCGACCAGGACCAGACCTCCCCGGGCGCCCTCGGACCGCAGTCGCGCGGCGAGGTGGCAGGCCGCCCACAGGGCGGTGCCGGTGGCCGGGCCGCAGGCGAGGCCGGCGGTCGTGTGCAGCCAGCGCATCGCGGCGACGGAGGCGGCGTCCGGGACCGGGACGACCAGGTCGATCAGGTCGGCCCGGAAGCCGGGTTCGGTGCGCGGGCGGCCGATGCCGGGGATCCGGGACGGCATCCCGGTCGCGTAGTCGGCGCAGCCGCTCGCCCACGCCGGGAAGTAGGCGGAGTTCTCCGGGTCGGCGACCGCCAGCCGGGTCGGCAGGCGGTGGCTGCGCAGGTGGTGGCCGAGGGACGCGGCGGTGGCGCCGGTTCCGGCACCGGCCACCAGCCACTCCGGTACCGGATGGCGGGCGCCCCGCAGCCCGGCCAGGATCTCCTCGGCAAGGCCCGGCAGCGGGCCCGGCCCGTCCGGTGGCCCGGCGGCCGCGGCGAAGTGGTCGAGGAGGTGGCCGCCGGTGCGCTCCGCCAGTGCCCGGGCCTCCTCCAGTACGGCCGCCGGCGGCAGTTCGCCGATCCGGCAGCGGCCGTCGTACCGCTCGATCCGGGCCCGCACGGCGGCCGGTGCGGTCCGCGGCAGGACGGCGGTGAACGGCAGGCCCACCAGGCGCGCGAAGTACGCCCCGGCCACCGCCGCGGCGCCGCCGCTGCCCATCACCACCGGCGTCCCCCCGGCCAGCGCGCCGTTCTCGACGGCGGCGCGGAACTGCTCCCGCAGCAGGCGGTGCTTGATGCTGCCGGTGGGGTGCGCGGACTCGTCCTTGACGTGGAGTTCGAGCTCCGGGAGGGCGGGCAGGCGCAGGGGCCGCAGCGGGGTGGGCGCGGCGTCGGCGGCCAGCCTGCCCAGCGCCCGGGCCGCCCAGGCGCCGGGCGGCGGTACGGGATCCCCGGTCACGAGGGGGCTCCCGGCGTCACGGGGCGGCCGGGCCCGGGTCGAGCAGCCCCAGCGTCATCCACTGGTCGGGGGCCGTCAGCGGCCGGAAGCCGATCTTCGCGTAGACGCCGTGCGCGTCCTTGGTGGCGAGGGTGATCCGGGCCAGCCCGTGCGGGGACAGGTGGTCGGCGACCGCCTCGACCAGGGCGGTGCCCAGTCCCTTGCCGCGGTCGTCGCGGGAGACGTAGACGTCGCAGAGCCAGGCGAAGGTGACGTAGTCGGTGACGATCCGCGCGTAGGCGGCCTGGCGCCCCGAACCGGCTTCGTACAGGCCGAAGTTGAGCGAGCCTGCGATGGCCCGGTCGTGGTGCTCGCGGGAGCGGCCGAGGGCCCAGTAGGAGTCGGTGGCCAGCCAGTGGTGGACCAGGTCGGAGTCGAGGCGGTCCGGGTCGGTGGAGATCTCGTAGCCGTCGAGGGCGCGGGCAGTCATGCCGGGAGACTGGCAGAAGGGGCGGGCCCGCGTCGAACGGGTTCCCGAACCCGGCCCTTCCACCTGGTTCACGCCACGGGGACGTCCAGTTCGTCGCAGGCGGCCCTGAGTCGGTGGATGCCCTCGGCCAACTCGCCGGCGCCGGCCGCCGAGGCGAAGCTCAGCCGGAAGTGGGCGGCCGGCGGCTCGGCGGGGAAATAGGGGCGGCCGGGCGCCACCGCGACGCCGGCCCGCAGCGCGGCGCCGGTCAGCGCCGCCTCGTCGGTGCCGCCCGGCAGCCGCAGCCAGAGGTGGTAGCCGCCGGGCGCCGTACGCTCCCCGGGGCCCCCGGTGCCCAACGCCGGCAGCTCGCGCTGCAGGGCGGTCCGCAGGGCCTGCCGGCGCACCTGCAACTCCCCTGCTATCAGCCGCAGATGACGGCTCCAGGCGGGCGATCCGACGAGTTCCAGCGCGGCTTCCTGGAGCGGACCGGGCACGAAGAAGCTGTCGACGACCTGGATGGCGCGCAGCCGGTCGAGCACCGGGCCGCGGGCCGCCAGGGCGCCCACCCGCAGACTCGGCGAGGTCGCCTTGGTCAGCGAACGGACGTGGACCACGGTGCCGTCCGGATCGTCGGCGATCAGGGTCGGCGGCAGCGGGGGCGCGTCGGCGTGGCCCAGCAGCCGGGCGAAGTCGTCCTCGACCACGAAGGCGCCGGCCGCGCGGGCCACCCGCAGCACCTCCCGGCGGCGCTCGGCGGCCAGCACCGTGCCGGACGGGTTCTGGAACAGCGGCTGGCAGATGAACAGCCGGGCGCCGCTGGCCCGGAAGGCGTCGGCGAGCAGATCGGTGCGGACGCCGTCGGCGTCCACCGGGACCGGGACCGGGCGGAGCCCTGAGGCGCGGGCGACGGCCAGCATGCCGGGGTAGGTCGGCGACTCGACGAGGACCGGCGCGCCGGGCGCGGCGAGGGCGCGCACCGCCGCGGTCAGGGCGCTCTGGCCGCCCGCGGTGATCAGGACGTCGCTGGCGGCGAGCGGGCCGCCGGGGCCGCCGATCTCCCGGGCGAACCAGGCCCGCAGCTCCGGCACCCCGCCCACCGGCGGGCGGCTCCAGGCGCCGGGCCGCCGGCCGGCCCGCGCCAGCGCGGCGGCCAGGGCGCGTTCCGGCTGGAGGGTGGCGTGCAGATAGCCGCCGTTGAGCTCGATGACGCCGGGCGCGGGGGTGGCGAGTGTGGCCAGGACTCCGGAGGCGTCCACGCTGCGCGGCACCTGGTCACCGGCCGGTTCGGCGCTCAGCGCGATCTCCTGCCAGGAGGTGTCGGCCCGGCGCGGCGTCGCACGGCCGGGCTCGGCCCGGAACGCCCCGGCGCCGGGGCGGGTGACGACCAGCCCTTCGGCGACCAGCTCGGCTAGCGCCCGGGAGACCGTCACCGGGCTGACCCGGTGCCGCTCGACCAAGGTGCGACTCGACGGCAGCTTCTCACCTGGAGAGTAGCGCTCCAGCTCCTCTCGGAGGATCGCGGCCAGCTCGGCACCACTGCTACGCTCATGCATGAGAGCCAACGATAGCGCTATCGCCCCCTCACCGATAGCGGTCACCACCCCGGCCCCGGCCCCCGCCGCGGCGCACCCGCCGGCCCACGCGTCCGGCTCCGGCGCCCTCCTCGCCGCCCTCGGTGTCGCCACCTTCTCCCTGACGTTCCCGGCGACCGCCTGGGCGCTGGAGGGCATGGGCCCCTGGACGGTGGTGATGCTGCGCAGCGTGCTGGCCGCCGCGCTGGCCGGTTCGTGTCTGGCGGCCTGCCGGGTCCGGGTGCCCGAACGCCGCCACTGGGCCGGTATCGCGGTGGTCGCGGGCGGGGTCGTCCTGGGCTTCCCGCTGCTGACCACCCTCGCGCTGCAGACCTCGACCACCTCGCACGCCGCCGTGGTCATCGGCCTGCTGCCGCTGGCCACCGCCGCCTTCTCGGCAGTGCGCACCGGGGCCCGGCCGTCCCGTACGTTCTGGGGCGCCGCGCTGGTCGGCGCCGCCGCCGTCATCGGCTTCGCGGTGCAGCAGAGCGGCGGCACGCCGGGCACCGGCGACCTGTTCCTCTTCGCGGCGCTGCTGGTGTGCGCGGCGGGCTACGCCGAGGGCGGCCGGCTGGCCCGCCACATGCCGGGGTGGCAGGTGATCGGCTGGGCGCTGGTGCTGGCGCTGCCGGTGACCGTGCCGGGCGCGGTGTGGGCGCTGGCCGCCGAGCCGCTGCACCTGACGGGTCACGCGGTGGCCGGGCTGCTGTGGCTGGCGGCCGGCTCGACGTTCCTCGGGATGGTGGTCTGGTACCGCGGGATGGCCGCCATCGGCGTCACCCGGGCCAGTCAACTCCAGCTCGCCCAGCCGCTGCTGACCCTGATCTGGTCGGTGGTGCTGCTCGGCGAGCGGCTGCCGCCGGCCGCGCCCGTGACGGCGTTGGCGGTGCTGGGGTGCATCGTGGTCACCCAGCGGGCGCGGAGCTGACGGCCGCGGGCCGGGCGGGGCGCGGCCGGCTCACCGGGTGCGCTCCGGCCCTGCGGACATAAACTGGCGGCGATGGCAGGAGTGCCGTCCGGGCCGTTCCCGGGCCCGCAATCCGTTGGCCGTTCCACCGCCCGGTCGTCGTGCGCGTCGGCCGCCCGGTAGGCGGCCGCCCGAGGCGGGAGGAGCCCAGATGCACGCGAGCAAGGGCGACCGGCTGCTGGTGCACGGCAGAACGGTCGGTCACGGCGACCACATGGTCGAGATCGTGGAAGTGCTGGGGATCAACGGCGAGCCGCCCTACCGCGTCCGCGCCGAGGACGGCCACGAGACGATCATGTGGCCCGGCCCGGACTGCGTCGTCCAGCACCCCAGGTCCAAGGAACCGCACACCATCCGCTGACGGACCCGCGGCGGTGGCGGGCCCCCGCCACCGCCGCGCTCGTGCGACCGTCACACCCCGGCCGCGGCGCCCCCGTAGTGGTCCTTGACGACCCGGGCCAGCGCGCCCAGCGGATCCCGCACCACGTCCTTGGCCGAGAAGAAGACGTGCCCGCCGACCTGCGGGTACCGCCGGGCGAAGGTGACGTGGCGGGAGAGTTCGGCCGGGTCCCGCCAGGCTTCGGGCTGCCCGGTCCGGCCCGCCTTGTAGAGGGCCTCGCCGATGTAGAGGTCCACCCGGGTGCCCGCCACGGTCCGGGCCCACCACGGCACCAGTTCCGCGTAGTCGGCGGCGGCGAAGCCCAGCGGCCAGTACACCTGCGGCACGATGTAGTCGAGCCAGCCCTCCCGCACCCAGCGGCGGGTGTCGGCGTAGAGGTCGTCGTAGGTCTGCACCCCGGCCTCGGTCCGCGAGCCGTGCGGATCGGTCGCGGCGTTGCGCCAGACCGCGAACGGGCTGACGCCGAACCGCACCCGCCGGCCCGTCCCGGCGATCCGCTCCCGCATCTCCCGGATCAGCAGGTCGATGTTGTCCCGCCGCCAGTCGCCGCGGTCGGCGAAGCCCGCGCCGTACGCCTCGTAGGCCGCGTCGTCGTGGAACGCCTGGCCGGCGACCGGGTACGGGTAGAAGTAGTCGTCGAAGTGCACCCCGTCGACGGGGTAGCGGTGCACCGCGTCCAGCATCGCGTCCTGGACGAAGCGGCGGACCTCGGGCAGCCCCGGGTTGTAGTAGAGCTTGCCGCCGTACGGGAGGACCCACCCCGGATGCCGGCGGGCCGGGTGGGTGGGCGCCAGCCGGCCGGGGTCGGCGTGGTTGGCCACCCGGTACGGGTTGAACCAGGCGTGCAGCTCCAGGCCGCGCCGGTGGGCCTCGCGGACCGCGAAGCCCAGCGGGTCCCAGCCCGGATCGCGGCCCTGTACGCCGGTCAGGTACTGCGCCCAGGGCTCGTACGGCGACGGCCACAGCGCGTCGGCCGTCGGCCGCACCTGGAAGAACACCGTGTTCAGCCGCCGCTCGACCGCCCGGTCGAGGAGCGCGACCAGTTCCCGCTGCTGGGCGGCGCGGTCCGGGCCGGGCCGGGACGGCCAGTCCACGTTCGCCACCGTCGCCAGCCACATCCCGCGCAGCTCGCGTCCGGCCGGGGCGCCCCGGCCCTCCGCGGCACCCGCACCCAGCAGACAGGAGGCGGCACCCAGTGCCGCCGCGCCGAACCCGCGGCGTGTGATCCCTCGCATGAAAAGCCCCCATCTTGTCCGTTTCGTCCCATGTAGCAGCCTCAGAATGCCCGCCCCGGCGCCGTCCTCCCAGCACCTCGCGGAGTAACGTCGGGGGCGAGGCGGGCGTCGGACCCTTACGGCGTACCGCCAGTCCTGAAGATCAGCGAAAGGCACGAGGTGACGGACTCATTCGCCGACATTGCACGCGTCGGAGTGGTCGGCTGCGGCCAGATGGGCGCTGGCATCGCCGAGGTGTGCGCCCGCGCCGGGCTGGACGTCAAGGTTGCGGAGACCACCGGCGAGGCATTGGAGCTGGGGCGCACCCGCCTGACCAACTCCCTCGGCAAGGCCGCCGAACGCGGCAAGATCACCGTGGCCGAGCGCGATGCGACGCTCGGCCGGCTCAGCTTCACCACCGACCTCGGTGAGTTCGCCGACCGCGACCTCGTCATCGAGGCCGTGGTGGAGAACGAGCAGGTCAAGACGGAGATCTTCCAGGTGCTCGACCAGGTGGTGGTGCGCCCGGACGCGATCCTGGCCTCCAACACCTCGTCCATCCCCCTGGTGAAGCTGGCGGTCGCGACCTCCCGGCCCGACCACGTCATCGGCATCCACTTCTTCAACCCGGCACCGGTGCAGAAGCTCGTCGAGCTGATCCCCGCCCTGACCACCGGCGAGGAGACCCTCAAGCGCGCCGAGTCGCTGGTCGAGAACGTGCTCGGCAAGCACGCCATCCGCGCCCAGGACCGCTCGGGCTTCGTGGTGAACGCCCTGCTCATCCCGTACCTGCTCTCCGCGATCCGGATGTTCGAGTCCGGCATGGCCAGCCGCGAGGACATCGACAACGGCATGGAGCTGGGCTGCGCCCACCCGATGGGCCCGCTCAAGCTCTCCGACCTGATCGGCCTGGACACCGTCGCCTCGGTCGCGGCCTCCATGTACGAGGAGTACAAGGAGCCGCTGTACGCCGCTCCCCCACTGCTCCAGCGGATGGTGGACGCGGGGCGGCTGGGGCGGAAGTCCGGGTCGGGGTTCTACTCGTACTGAGGGCGCCGCTCCGCCGGGGCGGAACGGGGGCCGTCCGCCCGCCGCTCGGGGGATGGTTCGGCGGGCGGATCCGGCCGGCGGGCGCCCGACCGCCGGCTTCGGCCCCCGTATCCAAGAGTCAACTCCCTTTGGGCCGTTGATGACAGTGTGTGAATGCGCCATCTCGGTGCGCCCGCTTCACACCCCGTGCGAAACGCTCACGCCGCGTCACTTCGCACGGGGTGTGAACCGCTGACCCGTATCTCCCCGTCGCACACGCTCCCGCCTTCCTTCCCAGCGCAGTTGACTGGTGCGGGTAACCACCCGACCGCCACCAGGAGAAGGAAAGAGGAGCGGAACGTGACCGCCCACCAGGACACCGATCCGATCGCCGCCGACTTAGCCGAGCTCAGACGCCTACTCGACGTACGCACCGCCACCGTCGACGGCCAGCTCAGGCTGCAGGCTCAGCGCTGCGAGCAGACCACGCGTGACGCGGACGAACTCCAGGCCCGCGTCACACGGTTGGAGAGCCGCCGCTGGCCGCTCCCCTCACTCGCCGCGCTCACGGCGCTCGCGGCGCTGGCGGCCGCCCTGTGGCAGGCGTCCGGGCGCTGACGCCGGCCGACTTCAGCCGAGCCGGATGTGGTGGAGCATCAGCAGCGCCGCGGCCATGTTCGCGGCCGGCACCTCCCCCCTCAGCACCATGTCGGGCACCAGCTTGAGGTCGACCCACTCCCGCCGGTCCGACTCGAAGTCGTCCTCCGGGGCGCCGAGGTACTCGGCACGGTCGGACCAGTAGATGTGGTGCCGCGCGTCGGTGAGGCCGTTGGACGGCTCCACCGTGAGGAGGTGGTGCAGGGGCCCGGGTCGCCACCCGGTCTCCTCCACCATCTCCCGCGCGGCCGCGGCGGCCGGATCCTCCCCGTCCTCCACGACGCCGGCGGCCAGCTCCCAGCCCCAGCTGTCGGTGATGAACCGGTGCCGCCACAGCAGCAGCACCTCATTGGCCTCGTTGACCGCGGTGGCCACTGCGACCGGCCGCATCCGGATCAGGAAGTGATCCAGGTGACGGCCGTCGGGGAGGGCCACATCGGCCAGGTTGACCCGGAACCAGGGATTCGCGTAGACCGGCTTTTCGCTGAGATTGTTCCAACGCACGTAACTGCCACCTTCCGCTTGAGGGCCGGCAAGGTGACACGAGCCCGGTCACAGCGGAACGCGCAGCACCTCGTCGATGAGATCGGCAGCCTCGTCCGTCGCGGAGCTCCCGGTCTCCGCCAGATGCTCGCGCACCGCTCGCAGCCGGTCCCGCAGGCGTTGCGACTCCATGCCCCGGGCCTGCTCCGTCATCTCCGCGGCATTGGCCACGGCCCGGTCCGCGTCCCCTTGGCGCAGCTCGATATGGGTGAGCATGGCCAGCCGGTGCACCCGGCCGCGGTCATGTGCGGGGGTGTCCACGGCGGCGTCCGCCTGCTCCCGGGCGGCCCGCAGGTCCCCGAGGCTGAGCAGCGCCTCCGCCACTTGTACGTTCACCAGGCCCGGCTGCACGTAGCCCGTCTCGGCGGGCTCCATCCCGGGGCGGATCCGCTCCGCCGCCGCCTCGGCCCGCCGGATGCAGTCCAGCGCGCCGGCGCCGTCGCCCAGTCGCGCGTACGCCTTGGCCTGCATGGCGTGGAGGTCGGCGGAGAGCGCCGGGGTGAGCTGTCCGCCCGCGGTGCGCAGCGCCGCCTCCGCGAAGGCGACCGCCTGGCGGTATTCCCGTACGAAGAGGGACTGGTTGACCAGCAGCGCGATCACATACGCGCCGAGTCCGCGGTCCCCGCTGGCCTTTGCCAGCCGCAGCGCCTGATGGAAGTAGCGCTGGGCCAGCCCGAGAGAGTCCGAGTCGTACGCGCAGATGCCCGCGACGGCCACCAGTCCACCGGTCGCCCGGTGCAGCTGACGCCCCGTCGCATCGCTGTAGCTGCCCCGCAGCAGCGGCGCCGCCTCGGTGTTGAGGAATCCGACGATGCGCGCTCTGGTAGCGATACCACCCGCCTTCCGGTACATCTGCTCGTAGTGGGTCCGCGCGGCCCGCAGCATCTCGATGTCGGCCATCCCGACCCGGGTCACCCCGTCGCGCGAGACGTCGAAGTCCTCCGGCGGGTTCTCCCACTCCCATACGGGGATGATCGCGGACGTCCCGGTGAGCGCGGGCGCCGCGACCACGTGCGGCCGCTGCTGCTCGTCGGACCGCCACAGCGCGGTGGCCCGCTCGACGAACCCCGACAGCGGGGTGCCCGGAGCCTGCGGCGTGCCGGGCCCGCTGAGCCCGATGTCGGCCAGGCCCACCGGCCGGCGCAGCCGTTCGCCGAGGATCTCGCAGATCAGGTCCGGGACCTGCCCGCGCGGCCGCTGCCCCTTGAGCCACCGCGCCACCGCGGTGTGCTCGTAGCGGAGCGCGAGCCCGCGCCGCCGCCCGAGGTGGTTGATCCGTGCCGCGAGCCCGGCGTGCGAGACACCGGCCTCGTCCAGGATCGCGTCGAGCAGCGTGTTGGGTTCCATGCCTCGCCCCCCAGGGACGTACGGACTCCGTAAGTCCAGCGTAATCAGGGGGAGTTCACACGGGGTGCGAACCGGATGCGGTGAACGGCCGCCGATCCGCGGGAAACGCGACGGGCCCCCGCCCACCACCGTGGACAGGGGCCCGCATCCGGCACGAGGCCGGCGGCGTCAGCCGCGCAGGGCCGCGCCGACCCGCTCGACCGCGACGGCGACCGCCGCGTCCCGGGCCGCGGTGGCCTCGTCGGCCGTCAGCGTCCGGTCGTCCGCCCGGAACCGCAGCGCGTAGGCCAGCGACTTCTTGCCGGCGCCCACCTGCTCACCGGTGAAGACGTCGAACAGCCGCACCGACTCCAGCAGTTCGCCGGCGCCGTCCCGGAGGGCGGTCTCGACGTCCGCCGCGGCCACCGAGGCGTCGACGATCAGCGCGACGTCCTGCGTGGCGACCGGGAACGTGGAGATCCGCGGCGCCTTCAGCGCACCGGACGCGGCCCGCTCCAGCCGGTCCAGGTCGATCTCCATCGCGCTGGTGCGCTCCGGCAGACCCAGGGTCTTGACGACCCGCGGGTGCAGCTCACCGGCGTTGCCGACGAGCACCTCCTCGCCGTCGACCAGGGCGAGCAGCGCCGCGCACCGGCCGGGGTGCCACGGGGCGTGCTGGTCCTGGCGGACGATCAGCTCGACGCCCGCCTCACGGGCGACGGTCCGGCCCGCCTCGACGGCGTCGGCCCATCCGGCCGGGTAACCGGCAGCCCACCAGCCGGCCTGCTCGCGGGCGCCGGCCAGGACCACCGCGGCCCGGCGCGGCTGCTGCGGCAGCGAGGCGTCCAGCGAGGCGATCTCGTCGTCGGTCGGCCGGCGGTCCACCACCAGGCGGCGGGCCGGCTGCTCCTGCCCGGTCGCCCGGAAGACCGGACCGGTCTCGAAGAGCGCCAGGTCGTGGTTGCCCCGCCCGTAGTTGCGGCGCAGCGAGGCCAGCAGCCCGGGGATCAGGGTCGTGCGGAGGTCCGGCTCCTCGTCCGACAGCGGGTTCACCAGGGTGACCGCGTCCCGCCGCGGGTCGTCCGGCTCGATGCCGAGCTGGTCGAGGACGGCGGAGCCGGTGAACGGGTAGTTCAGCGCCTCGACGTACCCGGCGCCGGCCAGCGCGCGGCCGACCCGGCGGTGCAGCCGCTGACGCTCCGTCAGACCACGGCCGGCAGGCGGCAGCGGCAGCGTGGAGGGCAGGTTCTCGTAGCCCTCCAGCCGGATGACCTCCTCGGCCAGGTCGTTCGGTTCGCTGAGGTCCGGGCGCCAGGACGGCACCGTGACCACCAGCTCGTCCTGCCCGTAGACGTCGCAGCCCACCTGCTGGAGGCGGCGGACGACGGACTCCCGCCCGTAGGCCACACCGGCGACCTTGTCCGGGTGGTTCGCCGGGATGGCGATCGTCCGCGGCCCGCGCGGCGAGACCACCTCCGTGACGCCCTCCTCGGCGGTGCCACCGGCGAGCAGCACCAGCAGGTCCACGGTGCGCTGCGCCGCCGCGGACGCCGCCTCCGGGTCCACCCCGCGCTCGAAGCGCTTGGCGGCCTCCGACGACAGCTTGTGGCGGCGGGCGGTCCGGGCGATGGAGATCGCGTCGAAGTGTGCGGCCTCGACCACCACGTCGGTGGTGCCGTGCAGCCGCCCGGTCTCCGGGTCGACGACCGGCGCGGCGATCTCGGTGTTGGCGCCGCCCATCACACCGGCCAGCCCGATGGGGCCGCGGTTGTCGGTGATGACCAGGTCCTCGCCGGTCAGCACCCGCTTGGTGCCGTCCAGGGTGACCAGTTCCTCGCCCGGGGTGGCACGGCGCACACCGATCGGACCGTCGACGGTCGTCCGGTCGTAGGCGTGCAGCGGCTGGCCCAGCTCCAGCATCACGTAGTTGGTGATGTCCACGGCGAGCGAGATCGGCCGCATCCCGGCCTTCTGCAGCCGGCGCTGCATCCAGATCGGGGTACGGGCCTCCGGCTCCAGGCCGGTCACCGTGCGCGCGGTGAAGCGGTCGCAGCCGATGGGGTCGCCGATCTGGACCGGGTAGCCGCCGGCGTTCGGCGGCGCCACGTCCAGCAGCGCCGGGTCGCGCAGCGGCAGCCCGAAGGCGATGGCCGCCTCGCGGGCCACCCCGCGCAGCGACAGGCAGTAGCCGCGGTCCGGGGTGACGGCGATGTCCAGCACCTCGTCGACGAGCTCCAGCAGCTCGATCGCGTCGGTGCCCACCTCGGTCCCGGGCGGCAGCACGATGATGCCGCCGCTGCCGTCGTCGCCCATGCCCAGCTCGTCGCCGGAGCAGATCATGCCGTGCGACTTCCTGCCGTACGTCTTGCGCGCGGCGATCTTGAAGTCACCGGGCAGCACGGCGCCGGGGAGGACGACCACGACCTTGTCGCCGACCGCGAAGTTCCGCGCACCGCAGACGATCTCCTGCGGCTCACCGGTCCCGTTGGCCGGGCCGACGTCCACCGTGCAGAAGCGGATCGGCTTCTTGAAGCCCTCCAGCTCCTCGATGGTCAGCACCTGGCCGACCACGAGCGGGCCCTTGAGGCCGTCGCCCAGCCGCTCGACGGTCTCGACCTCCAGGCCGACCCCGATGAGCTTCTCCTGTAGGTCGCGCCCGGTCGTCGTCGCCGGCAGGTCGACGTACTCCCGCAGCCAAGAAAGCGGGACCCGCATCAGATCTCCATCCCGAACGGCCGGGTGAACCGGACGTCGCCCTCGAACATGTCGCGCATGTCTTCCACGTTGTGCCGGAACATCAGCATCCGGTCGATTCCGAACCCGAAGGCGAAGCCGCTGTACTTCTCGGGGTCGACGCCGCAGGCGACCAGCACCTTGGGGTTGACCATGCCGCAGCCGCCCAGCTCGATCCAGCCCTCGCTGGAGCAGGTACGGCAGGGACGGTCGGGGTTGCCCACGGAGGCGCCACGGCAGACGTAGCAGACCATGTCCATCTCGGCGGACGGCTCGGTGAACGGGAAGTAGTTCGGCCGCAGCCGGGTCTTCATGTCCGGACCGAACAGCGCCCGGACCATGTGGTCCAGGGTGCCCTTGAGGTCCGCCATGGTCAGGCCCTCGTCGACGGCGAGCAGCTCGATCTGGTGGAAGACCGGGGAGTGCGTGGCGTCCAGCTCGTCGGTGCGGTAGACCCGCCCCGGGCAGACGACGTACACCGGCGGCTCGCGGTCGACGAGCGTACGGGCCTGCACCGGCGAGGTGTGGGTCCGCAGCACGACGCCCGACTCATCACCCTGGGTGCCGTTGCCCTGCACGAAGAAGGTGTCCTGCATCTGGCGCGCCGGGTGGTCCGGCACGAAGTTCAGGGCGTCGAAGTTGAACCACTCGGCCTCGACCTCGGGGCCCTCGGCGACCTCGTAGCCCATGGCCACGAAGACGTCGGCGACCCGCTCCATGAAGGTGGTCAGCGGGTGGCGGGCGCCGGCCGGGACCCGGTCGTACGGCAGCGTGACGTCCACTGCCTCCTCGACCAGGACGCGGGTGTCGCGCTCCGCCTCCAGCTCTTCCTGGCGGGCCTTGAGCGCCTGGTTGACGCGGCCGCGGGCCTGGCCGACGCGCTTGCCGGCGTCCGCCTTGGCGTGCGGGGGGAGGGCGCCGATCTCACGGTTGGCGAGGGCGAGCGGCGAGGTGCCACCGGCGTGCGCGATCTTCGCCTGGGCGAGCGCGTCGAGGTCACCCGCGGCGGCGATGGCGGCCAGCGCCTCATCGACCCGTCGGGCGATCTCTTCCGGTTTCAGGGCTTCGACCTCGACAGGGTCGTACGACTTATTGGGTGCGGACATCTCTTCCCGTGCTTCCGGTGGTGTGGCTTGGCGCGGCTCGCTTCGCCTCGGCTCTGCGCCCGCGTGTCCGCGATGCCTGTGCGCCAAAGGTGCCAAAGGTCAAGTCTAAGGGGCGGGCCGCCGGCGGCCCGTCCGCCCCTGGGTGCGGGGCGCCCGCCGTGTCCCCTAGGCCAGGAAGGCCGGGGCCGCGACGGGCAGGCTAAATCGGAACTGGGCGCCGCCGGCCGGGGCCCGGCCGACCGTGATCGTGCCGCCGTGGGCCTCGACGATGCCCTTGACGATATAGAGGCCCAGCCCGGTGCCACCGCGCTTGCTGCCCCGCCAGAAACGGGTGAACACGCGGCTCATCGACTCCTCGGGGATACCGGGGCCCTCGTCGCTCACGGTGACGCTCGTCCCCTCTCCGCCACTGGCGTCCTTCACCGGTCCGACCTCGATGGTGACCGTTCCCTCGCCGTGGCGCACCGCGTTTTCCAGGAGGTTGCCCAGCACCTGGTCCACCTTGTCCGGGTCTGCCCACAGATCGGGCAGCGGATCCCGCATCCGGATCAGGAAGCGGTCCGGCCGCTGGCCCGCGGTGGCCTGCGCCTGTACGTGCCGCCGGACCGCCGCGATCATGTCGACCCGCTGCCGGCGGACCTCCAGCCGCCCGGAGTCGATCCGGGAGATGTCCAGCAGCTCGGCGATCAGCCGGGTGACGCGGTTGGCGTCGGCGTCCACCGTCTCCAGCATCAGCCGCTTCTGGTCGTCGGTGAAGCGTTCCCACTTCTGGAGGAGGGTGGCGGTGAAGCCCTTGACGGAGGTGAGCGGCGAGCGCAGCTCGTGGGCGACGGTGGCGATCAGCTCGGCGTGGCTCAGCTCGGTGCGCCGCCGGGCCTCGGTGCCCCGCAGCCCGATCACCAGCCGCCGCACCGGGCCGGTGGGCCGGGTGCGGACATAGCGGGCGGAGACCAGCACCTCGCGGCCCCCCAGCAGGAGGTTCCGCTCCGGCTGGCCCCGGCGGATGGCGAGTCCCCCGTACGGGTCGGTCAGCTGCCACCAGCGACGGCCTTCGAGGTCCTGCAACGGCAGGGCGTCCCCGACCGGGCGCCCCAGCGCGGCGGGCGGCTCGATACCGGTGATCCGGGCGGCGGCGGCGTTGAAACAGATCACCCGGCCGTGCTCGTCGGCCACGACCAGACCGTCGGGGAGGTCGTCGGGGGTCAGTCCGAGGTCCGCGCCGGACCCCTCGGGCGGGCAGCCGTCAACGACGGCAGCCCTGGCCGAAGTCCTCGCCGTCATCGCCGTGTTACCCCCTTCCGGGCCGGAGCTGGCAAGACTACTAGCTCGGCCCGGCCCGGCCGGCGGGATCGCGACTACGCCCCTCCGGCGGGTGACGTCCCGCGGCAACCTCCGGTGGTGCGCTGGGCGCGCGCAGAGGCGTACAGGCACACCGCGGCGGCGGTCGCGAGGTTGAGGCTCTCGGCCCTGCCGTGAATGGGCACCCGCACGACGGCGTCGGCCAGCGCCCGGGTCTCCTCGGGCAGTCCCCACGCCTCGTTGCCGAAGACCCAGGCGGTCGGCCCGCCCATGGCGCCGGCGTCCAGCTCCCCGTCCAGGTCGCGGTCGCCGGCCCCGTCGGCGGCCAGGATCCGCACCCCGACGCCCTGCAGCCCGGTCACCACCTGCTCCACCGGCACGCCCACCGCGACCGGCAGGTGGAACAGCGAACCCACCGACGCCCGCACCGACTTGGGGTTGTAGAGGTCAACGGAGGCGTCGGTCAGCACCACCGCGTCGGCGCCCGCGGCGTCCGCGCAGCGCAGCACCGTACCGGCGTTGCCGGGGTCACGGACGTTGGCCAGCACCGCGACCAGCTGCGGGCGCGCGGCCAGGATCTCCTCGAACGGCGAGTCCAGGAACCGGCAGACGCCCACCAGCCCCTGCGGGGTGACGGTCTGGGAGACGTCCGCGACGGTCTTGTCGTCGGCGAAGTGCACCGGCACGCCCGCCGCCCGGGCCGCCTCGACGATCTCGGTGTGCCGCTCGGCGGCCTCGACGGTGGCGAACAGCTCGATGAGCGTGGGCGCTCCCCCGGCGCGGTGCGCGACGGCCTCCCGGACGGCCTGCGGCCCCTCGGCGATGAACCGGCGTTCCTTGCCCCGGAAATGGCGCCGGGCCAGCCGCCGGGCGGCGGCGACTCGCGGGGAACGCGGGGAGATCAGCTCGGGGGTGCCCATGGGCGGCGGCTCGCTTCTTTCGTTCGGTGCGGGAACCCGGTGCGGACACAGGGCGGCCGGAAACGCGGCGGACCCGCAGGCCGGGGCCCGCGGGTCCGCAATCACAACGCCGTCACGACGTCACAACGCTGTCAGGCTGGGATTCAGGCAGCAGCCTTCGGGGCGTTGACGTCGCTCGGCAGCGCCTTCTGCGCAACCTCGACCAGCGCGGCGAACGCACCGGCGTCGGTGACCGCGAGGTCGGCGAGGATCTTGCGGTCCACCTCGACGTTGGCGGCCTTCAGACCCTGGATGAAGCGGTTGTAGGTCATGCCGTTGGCGCGGGCAGCGGCGTTGATGCGCTGGATCCACAGCTGACGGAAGTCGCCCTTGCGCTTCTTGCGGTCGTTGTAGTTGTAGACGAAGGAGTGGGTCACCTGCTCCTTGGCCTTGCGGTACAGGCGCGAGCGCTGGCCGCGGTAGCCGCTGGCCTGCTCCAGGATCGCCCGGCGCTTCTTGTGAGCGTTGACTGCCCGCTTGACGCGTGCCACTTGTTAACTCCTTGTAGCGGGGCCGTGGTTGTTCGTCACACGGCCCGAATCGACGTGGGGTCCCGGTCGGGACGGTGCGCCCCGCCTGTGCGGCGGAGCGCCCCGGCTCACTTGCCGAGAAGCTTCTTGATCTTCGCGGCGTCGCCCGGGGCCATCTCGGCGTTGCCGGTGAGGCGACGCGTCACGCGGGACGACTTGTGCTCGAGCAGGTGGCGCTTGCCGGCGCGCTCGCGCAGCACCTTGCCGGAGCCGGTGACCTTGAAGCGCTTGCTGGCACCGCTGTGCGTCTTGTTCTTCGGCATGCGCCGTTCTCTCCTCGTCAGTGGCGCCCCCACCGGCGAAGACCGGCATGCGGGAGCGTCAGATGTATCGGTTGTTCCGGGGCTGGTGCCCCGGCCTGAATCCGGGGCAGCCCACCCGAGAGCTCACGCCTCGGCGGGTTCCTCAGCGGGCTCCTCGGCGGATTCCGCGGGAGCCCCGCCCTGGCGCTCCGCCTTGCGGGCGGCCTGCGCCTCACGGGCCTCGGCCATCGCTTCGGTCTTCTTCTTGTGCGGACCGAGGACCATGATCATGTTCCGGCCGTCCTGCTTGGGGTTCGACTCGATGAAGCCGAGCTCCTGGACGTCCTCCGCAAGCCGCTGGAGCAGTCGGAAGCCCAGCTCGGGGCGAGACTGCTCACGGCCACGGAACATGATCGTGATCTTGACCTTGTCACCCTGCTTGAGGAACCGGACGACGTGACCCTTCTTGGTGTCATAGTCGTGCGGGTCGATCTTCGGCCGGAGCTTCATCTCCTTGATGACCGTGTGCGCCTGGTTCTTGCGCGCCTCACGGGCCTTCATAGCCGACTCGTACTTGAACTTTCCGTAGTCCATGAGCTTGCAGACCGGCGGACGGGCGTTCGCCGCCACCTCGACGAGGTCGAGGTCGTACTCCTGCGCAAGCTCCAGGGCCTTGGCAAGCGGCACAATGCCGACCTGCTCGCCACTGGGACCGACGAGTCGCACCTCGGGGACGCGAATCCGGTCGTTGATGCGGGGCTCGGCGCTGATGGATCCTCCTCGGTAGCACCACGCGACGGCCTGGCGGACTGCCGCGTAACGTCTGTTCGGTGTGACCAACCGCGCCGGTACATCAAAAAATGCCCCGACGGGACACAGGCGGGGCTCCACGTGGATCAGGAGCACCGCCGCGAAATCTCGCGGGGCGCAGCCGGACCGTTGACCCGCCAACCTGAGATCGGTCGGGTGGGAGATCGGAGCCTCCACTTGTGGGCCGGTCACTGAGGTGTCCGGCCGGTCGCAGCAACCAGAATACACGAGTCAAGGGGTGACCTCCCACTCTCGTGCTGACGCAGCGGGGCCTCCCGTCCGCGCTCCCCCGCTCTCCGGGGCCCCGGTGCCGCGTCACCCCGGCCCCGGAGGGCTCCCGGGCACGGGGCCGCCGGACGGGGTCATAGGCTGGGGGCGACCCCTCCAGCAGGAAGTGAAGCCCCAGCACATGAGCGAGCAGACCCCCCAGCAGCCGGCCGCGTCGGAGACCGCCGGCCCGGCGCAGCCCGACTTCGACACCATGACCCGGGACATCGCCGAGGTTCCGGCGGTGGAGGTGATCACCACGGTCGCGGTGCACCTGATGAGCTCGGCGGCGGTCAACCTCGGGCTCGCCGAGGACGGCGCGGACCACAAGGACCTGGACGAGGCCCGCAAGCTCATCCACGCGCTGGCCGGGCTGGTCACCGCCAGCGCCACCGAGATCGGCTCCTACCACGCGGCGCCGCTGCGGGACGGCCTGAAGTCGCTCCAGCTCGCCTTCCGCGAGGCGTCGGTGGTGCCCGACGAGCCGGGCCAGGGCCCCGGCGAGAAGTTCACCGGGCCGGTCTACGGCTGAGCCCGGCGGGCGGACCCGCGCGACGACGAGCCCCGGCCCCGTGCGGCCGGGGCTCGTCGTCGTATGCGCGCCGGGACGCGCCTCAGACGCGGTCGCCGGAGGCCGGTTCGTCCGGCGTGGTCGGCTCGCCGCGGGCGGTCCGGTCGGCGATCACGACCGGCTCCTGCGGCGGATGGGTGATCTGGTGCACCACCGCCGCCAGTGCGCCGCCGATCAGGGGCGCGAGGATGAACAGCCACACCTGGGTGATGGCCGCACCGCCCGCGAAGAGGGCCGGGCCGAGGCTCCGCGCCGGGTTCACCGAGGTGCCGTCCAGCGGGATGCCGATGAGGTGGACGGTGGCCAGGGCCAGGCCGATCGCCAGACCGCCGAAGCCCAGCACCGCGACCTTGTGCGTGACGCCGAGCACCACGAAGACGAACAGGAACGTCATCACGATCTCGGCCACGAACGCGCCGCCGAGGTTGATGTGCACCGCCGAGCGGTCGCCCCAGCCGTTCGTACCGAAGGCCGCGTGGGTCTGGAGTCCCGGTACCTGCTTGGCGACCAGGAAGAGCAGGGCGGCTCCGACGATGCCGCCGAGGACCTGCGCGATCCAGTACTCGACGGCCGTACGGACCGTGATGCGCTTGGCAAGGAGCATGCCGAGCGTCACCGCGGGGTTGATGTGGCAGCCCGAGATCGGGCCGAGGGCGTAGGCAAGCGCCAGCATGACGAAGCCGAAGGCCAGGGCGATGCCGAAGGTACCGATGTATTCGCCGGCCAGCACTGCCGCGCCGACGGCGAAGAACACCAGGAGCAGCGTGCCGAGGAATTCGGATACGACCGTGCGGGTCTCCGTGGTCTCCATGGGCTCTCCTCGCGTGGATCTTGAGCTCTCCTCGCATTGTGCGGCCCGGAGGACGAAGCCGCCCGTTGGGCGCGGGCGCCGCCCGGCCCCGGGAGAGCCCCGCGAAGGCCGTCCCCGCGGCCCGGATCCCGGCGGATCAGCGCTGGTAGAGGAGTTCCCCGGAGGCTTCGGCGCCGGGCGGGAGGAGGGCCAGGTCGAGGCCCCGGACCAGTCGGGCGCGGAGGGTCTCGTCGGTGGCCAGCGCCTGCGCCAGCCGCTGGGCGGCCTCGGCGGGGACAGCGTCGGCGGCGAGGCCCAGGGCGAGGGTGCCGTCGGTCTCGGCGGACCGCACCAGCCGGGCGAGGACGACCGCGGGCTCGGCGGCGAGGAGGGCCCGCAGCGCCTCGGTGACGGCCGGGTCGGCGAGCGGGTCGGCGGTGGTGCGGCCCTCCGCCAGTGCCCGCAGGGCGGAGCCGGTGAGCTGGTAGGTGACCGGTCCGGCCAGGTCGATGACGACGGTGTCGGCCTGTTCGTGCGCGGCGGCCAGCAGGGCCTGCCGGAGCGGCACGGCGACCGGGCGGGCGTCCGGGCGCCAGCGCTGGAGGGTCTCCATGGAGGTGAAGGCGGGGAGCGCGCGGCGGCCGTCGGGAGCGGTGAGGGTGGGCACCGCCATGTCGCTGGTCTTCTCCCGACGCAGCCCGTCGGGGCCGGTCTCGACCTCGCCGAGGACCGCCACGACCGGGACCAGGAGGCGGGCGTCGGCCAGAGCGGCCAGCAGGGCGGGTTCGGTGCCGGGGTCCGCCGCGTAGGCCGCGAGCGCCGCGGTGAGCGCGGGGGCGGCCGAGCCGTCGTCGTCGGCGAAGCCGGGATTGGGGATGTTCTTCTGCACCCCGCGAGACTATCCACGCCCGGTACCCCGGACCGCGCCCGCCCCCGTGCCTCTCCCCTCACCCGTCACAACGGGAGGGGACGGGTCTGTGGGGTGGAGGTGGGCCGGGCGTGAAGCGCAGCAGTCCGGCCCACCCCCACCCCACAGACCCGGCACCGCGGCCGAACAGCCCCGCGCAGCGGACCGGCCCCGCGCCGCAGGCGCAAAACGCGAACCCCGCGGCGGGACGGCCGACAACGTGGGAGGTCAACTCACCGCCGCGGACCTCCGCCAGATGACGAAGGCGCCCGTGGTGAGGGCCAGGCCGGTGGCGCCGAGGGTCCAGGGGAGCCAGTTGACGGGGGTGTCGTCGGCGGGGTCGGTGACGGGGCCGGGGCCGAAGTAGCGGTGGGGGTAGGCGACGGGGGCCGGCTTCTGGGGGGTGGGGGTGAGGTTCGCGGCGGCCTTGAGGGCGGCGGCGGGGTCCACGAGGCCGGCGCCGAAGTCGTCGTCGCGGCCGCCCTGGGGGCGGTGCTGGGCGGTGCTGGTGAGCAGGGTGCGGATCTGGGCGGGGCTGAGGTCGCGGTGGGCGGAGCGGATCAGGGCGATGGAACCGGAGACGAAGGCGGCGGCGGGGCTGGTGCCCAGGCCGGAGACGTAGCCGGTGCCGTGGTCGGCCATGAGGATGTCGTAGCCGGGGGCGGAGACCGTGGCGTACCAGTGGCTGGTGGAGAAGGAGGCGCGGGCGTCCAGGTGGGTGACGGCGGTGGCGGCGATGACGCCGGGATAGGCGGCGGGGTACGAGACGTGGTTGCCCTTCTGGCCGCCGTTGCCGGCCGAGGCGACCACGGGGATGCCCTTGCCGAGGGCGTACTGGATGGCGGCGTCCTCGCGGGGGTCGGGGTGGGCGGTCTCGCTGTCGTCGCCCAGGGACATGTTGATCACGTCGGCGCCGTGGTCGGCGGCCCAGCGGATGCCGTCGGCGAGGGCGCCGGGCTTCTCGTCGCGGGCCCGTCGGCGGTCGGGGTCGTGGTCCTCCAGGATCACCCGGATCGGCAGGATCCTGGCCTCGGGGGCGACGCCGAGGATGCCGTCGGAGCGGTCGGCGCCGTGGCCGTGGCCGGCGATGACGCTGGCCATGCCGGTGCCGTGCTGGGCCCAGGTGTCGTCGCCGGGGCGGGCACCGAAGCCGATCAGGTCCTTCTCGGGCAGCACCTGGCCCTTGAGGTCGGGGTGGTTCGCGTCCACACCGGTGTCGAGGACGGCGACGGTGATCCCGGCGCCCTTGGTGGTCTGCCAGGCGTCCTGGGCGTGGATGGCCTGAAGGCCCCATTGCTGGGCGCGGATGGCGTCCGCATGGGCGGGCAGCGAGGGCAGGACGGCCAGTGCGGCGGAGGTCAGCGCGACGGTCGCGGCCCGCAGAACGGACTTGATCACGGCGCTACCTCCGTGGGCTGCGCGGGGATGCCGGACGCCGTGCGGAAGGTCGCGGTGACCTTGTCCGCCAGGCCCTTGGCGTCGTTGCCGAGTCCGGATTCGGCGGGGGTGGTGGTGACGCCGGGCTGGACCGCGGCGTCGGCGGGCTGCGGGTCGGTGACCTCGCGGCCGTCGGCGAACCCGGAGACGGCGTAGACCACGACCGGGATGTCGGTGAGTATCCGCACGGTCCAGCTGGCGCGCTGGTCGGGGCCGAAGCCCTCGGCCAGGGTGCCCTTGGCCGCCAGCGGCAGCGGCATCAGGGTCTTGCGGTTGGCCAGGTCCTTGGTGCTGAAGCGGGCGTTGAGGTCCATCATCCCGGAGCGGTCGGCCTTGGTGGTCTGGGCGCCGACGGTGATGACGCCGGTGCGGGTGGCGTCGACGTAGGTGGCGCGCAGCAGGCGGGCGCAGCCGGCCGGGGCGAGTTCCTTGGCGAGCGGGCCCTCGTAGGTGGGGGTGCAGTCGCTGTCGGGGGCTACGGCGATGCGGATCCAGGTGCGGTCGGCGCCGCCGGGTCCGGCGGCCAGTCCCTCGACGGTGCGCGGGAAGAGGGTGTCGACGGGGGTGTTGCGCCAGGCGTCCTGGCCCTTGGCGAAGGCGGCCTCGGGCGTCGGGGTGCCCTTGGCGGGGGCGTCGGTGAGCCAGCTGCCGGCCGCCGCGCCGGCCATGAGGCCGATGCCGAGGACCAGGCAGGCGGCCGCGGCGACGATCCGGGTGCTGGGCAGGCGGTCGGCCAGCGAGCGGCGCGGGGCGGGCTCGGCTCCCGTGGGGTGGGCGGGCGTCGCCGGCCAGGCCGGGGCGGGCGGGGGCTCGGGGGGGGGGGGCGGCGGGGGGCTCGCGGGGCGGTCGCCCTGCCCGTCCCACAGGGCCGCGCTGTTGGCCAGGTGGAAGGCCGCGGTGTCGCGGAACGACCGGGGGGCGCCGGCGGGCGGCGGCGGGGCGGCG
>NZ_NNBP01000079.1 GCF_002803155.1 Streptomyces sp. CB02959 | reverse complement strand
TGCCCTGCAGGCTGTATCCCACGTATGCGTCTTCGCGGGGCCGGACGTTGGTGGACCGGGAGTTGTATCTGCCGAAGTCGTGGACGTCTGACCGAGAGCGATGCAGGGCGGCGAAGGTTCCCGACGGGCGTGGTTTCGCCACCAAGACTGAGCTGGCCCGGGCTCTGGTCGCCAGAGCACGGTCCTCGCCGCTGCCCTTTGCCTGGGTGACCGCGGACGCGCTCTACGGCCAGGACGGGCACTTCCGCCGCATGCTCGAAGAAGCCGGACTCGGATACGTCGTCGCGGTCCCGAAATCACAGCAGGTCAAGTCCCTGGCAGGGTGCTGGCGCATCGACCAGCTCATCGGCGATGCCCCCGACGAAGCCTGGGAACGACTGTCCTGCGGTGACGGCGCGAAGGGCCCGCGCGTCTATGACTGGGCAGGGGCACAGCTGCCGGCCGTCCCGCTCTACGGCGAAGACGAGCCCTCCCACCACCGGTGGGTGCTGGCCCGACGCAGCATCGCCCGCCCTGACGAGATCGCCTACTACCTCGCCTACGCGCCCACTGGCACCACCGTCGACAAGCTGGTCCGAGTCGCCGGCAGTCGCTGGGCCATCGAGTCGTGTTTCCAGAGCGCGAAGAACGAGTGCGGCCTGGACCAGTACGAAGTCCGTCGCTATCCCGCCTGGTACCGGCACATCACCCTGGCCATGCTCGCCCACGCCTTCCTCGCAACGATGGCCGCCCACGCCGGGGAGGAAAGGGGGGCCGCAGAAACGGATCATCCCTCATCCCCCTCACGCTGGCAGAAGTCCGCAGGCTGCTGGCAGCTTGCCGCCCCGGGGCAAGTCACAACCACCGGCATCACGCCAGTCATGCCTTGAAATGGTCCCGCTGGCGTCGCCACCACCAGGCCACTGCCAGGCGCTGCCACTACAGACGCCGCGCGACTGGTCACGAACAACCGCCACATGACGGCACGTCAGCTGACTATGCTCAAGAAGACGCCTCTGACCAGCGGCAATAGCGAACTGCAACTGGAGTATTAATACTCCAGCCGTAGATCGTTATGTGCCTTGGTCTTGGGGCTGTCTGCCACTGGCGGAAACTCAGGTGGCCTCAGCGAACGATCTGGGTAGAGTCGGGCAATGCCCGAGCTGAAGCGGCTGCATGCCGACCACGCCCCGGCGGTCCTGGCCTTCGAGCTGGCGAATCGCACCTACTTCGCTGCCTCGATCTCCGACCGCGGCGACGACTTCTTCGACCAGTTCACCGACCGGTACAACGCCTCGCTGGCCGAGCAGGAGGCCAGCATCTGCGCCTTCTACGTGCTCGTCGCCGAGGACGGCTCGGTACTCGGCAGGTTCAACCTGTACGACTTGGAGGACGGCACTGCGAGACTCGGCTACCGGGTCGCGCAGCAGGTCGCCGGCCGCGGCGTGGCGACCGCGACCGTCCAGGAGCTTTGCCAGCTGGCGGCGGCGCGGCACGGGCTGCGCACACTACGGGCGGCCACCTCCTACGACAATGTTGCGTCCCAGAAGGTGTTGACCAAGGCCGGGTTCGCCCCGGTTGGCTCGGCCGCCCCGTCCGATCTCGGCGGCAAGTCAGGCACCTGGTACCAGCGCGACCTTCAGCCGTAGAGCGTGACCTTGCTGCTGGACCGGCTGCAGGAAGGCTGCGGCCACCGATGATCATCGGTGTGTGAAGACTAACGATCTTGCGGTGGCCGCAGGTCACAGCGTAGACCCTGCCCGCTGGCAGGAAGCGTTTGAGGTCCTGATGAGCCGGATAGCGGTCCGGTTCGCACGGGTCGAACCCCGGCGCCGGGTGAGGGACTTGGTGCTGGGGCTTCTGTCGGACCTGCCGCGAAAGAACTGCTGGAGCATCGCCGAGTGGGCCGGACAGGCCACGCCGGACGGCATGCAGCATCTGCTCGGTCGGGCCAGGTGGGATGCCGGTGACCTCGACCGACGCCTGGCCCGGCTCGTGAGGCACCACTTCCCGCAGTTGTTGGCTCCGGTGGGCATCGGGCCGGACAGCGCCGCAACCTTGGTGATCACCATGGGGGACAATCCGGAACGGCTGGACAGTGAGGCGTCGTTCGCCGCACTGCGCGGGGTCAGTCCTATCGAACACTCCTCGGGACGCGAGCGGTGCTGGCGGCTCAATCGTGGGGGAGACCGTCAGGCCAACTCCGCACTCCACCGGATTGTGCACGCTCGGCTCCGCTTCGACCCCTGCACCCGCGACTACTACGAGCGACGCCTCAAAGAGGGCAAGACCCGACGCGAGATCGTCCGCTGCCTCAAACGCTACGCCGCCCGGGAGGTCTTCCACCTGGTCAGGTCCGTATAGTCTCGGCCCCCGTCATAGGGGCTGTGTGAGAGAACGCGACAGGTGAGGAACCCCCGTCGGGCAGGTGCCGACGGGGGTTCCTGCGTTTGGGGACTGCCCCTGGTTCGCAGTGTTCGGCACGATCTTGCGGTGCTCCGGCTCACTGTCCGCGACGCGACGGAAGGGGCGAGGCGGCGGCCGAGACGGCGCATTTCGGCGTTGGGGGCTTGCGATGCGCGCGGGCGCGCTGTTCGGAGCGACGAAGATCCCGGGGGCGCGTGGGCGCTGCTGGGCTTCAGCGGGTAGCCCTCTCGGCGAGGGGCAGCGGTGTACTGGTGATCTGCGGATGGAAAGGATGGCAGCGGTGCTGCCGTCGTGCCGTGATCTGGCTCCTGAGATTTCTGACCCAAAGTGTCCTGACGATCCTCCGTCGTTCGCGGGGCGAGGCGGTGCGCACAGACGCTGGTTCGGGGGAGTGCGTCTGGAGGACTGCCGTGCGTGAGGGATCTGCACCGTCCCACTGGCGACCACTCCTCCGGGTCAGTGAGCGTTTTCCAACCTCACGCTGATGCGTGGTGAAGGACCAGGACGGCTTTCACGACGTCGGTGATGCGGTTCGTGCTGCAGCGAAGCTTCCGAAGGAGACGCCAGTCCTTGAGGGTGGCCATGGCCTGCTCACCGACGCAGTGGATCTTGGCGTGGGTGGTGTTGTGGCGGCGCTTCCATCGCTTGAGACGGCGGCCTCGGAACGGAACCCGGACGGGCCCGCCGGCGCCTTGATACGCCTTGTCGGCCCAGCATTTGAGTCCCGCGTCGGCAAGGGCTTCGGTGATCCCGTGCCGCCTGGCGGCGGTGAGGTCGTGGGTCGAGCCGGGCAGTGCGGGCGAGGCCCACAGCAGACGGCCGAACGGATCGGTGAGGACCTGGGCGTTCACTCTGTGGCGTTTGTGTTTTCCCGAGTAGTGCGGGGTGTCGGCGGCGATGCGGTCGATCGGCAGCAGGGTGCCGTCGAGGATGACGAACGCCTTCGCCCGGATCGTCCTCATCGCCTCGGCCAGGGACGGGGCGAGGGCGGACAGGACCTCGACGGCTTCCCGTATGTAGCGGAAGACGGTTGCG
>NZ_NNBP01000078.1 GCF_002803155.1 Streptomyces sp. CB02959 | reverse complement strand
TACAAGCCCGCCTACCGTCACCCGACGACACCTGCACAGATCAACCCTGACAGTTATTCAGACACAGGCCCCGGCCGTGCCGGAGTACTGCCGTTGCACTCCCGCCGACCGCACTCCCTTCTTGAGGAACCCCGTGTCGTCCACGATCAGGACTGCGTCCCGGTCACCGAGGTTGTCAACGACGTAGTCCCGTACGTCAGCCAGAACTTCGTCGGCGTCCCACTCGATCCGGTTCATGAACCGGTGGAGGCGATCCGGGCCCGTATGGCCGGCCTCCTCGGCCAGCGTCCACCCGTTCTTCCGCTCCAACGCAGAGATCAACCCCCGCATGTACGCAAGTGCCGACTCCCGCGGCTCCGACCTGGAGAACCGATGCACAAACCGTCCATGCACCGCCTCCAACTCACCATCCCACACCCTCACATCAGCAAGATCCCCACCCACGACCACACCAACGACCAACCTGCCCAACCGTCACACCAAAGACCGTTGCAGTACTAGGTATCCGGTAAGGGCGGAATCGAGCCGCTCCGTCGGAGGGCCCGAGGGTGGCCGGTCGGCGGAGGCCGAGACGGAGTGGGTTCGGCGTTCGCCGTTGCGGGTGCCGCGGTAGGGCGGGCGGCCGGTGGACCGGCCCATACCGCGTGAACGCCGCTCACCGCCGAGAACGCCGTCTACCCATCGATTCCGTATTTATCGAATGTTGACCGGACACACCTACGGTCACGTGACGAACGAATCCCGTCCCACACCCCCCCAGGAGACGCTCATGTTACGAAGATCGCGAATCGGACTCATCGCCGCCCTCATGGCCACCGTACTGCTGGCCGGCGGGATGGAGGCGTCCGCCCGCGCCGCGCCGGCCGTCGCGAAACCGGCCCCGACGGCGGGCGTACGCATGGGTACCGACGGCCAGGACGCGCCCCTGCGGCCAATCTCCGAACGTACGGCCCAGGCGCTGCGGGAGCGCGGGCCGAGCCCGCGCGCCGCGGCCGCGGCAGGGCCGGTCGACGCCCTTCAGGCGCTCGTCGACATCATCACCTATCTGGTCCAGATCTTCGACAACCACAAGGCCAAGGACCAGGGGGCCTTCGTCCAAGGCGTGATCAACGACTCGTGCGCCATGGTCCAGGGTCATTACAACGTGTTGATGGTCAAGGAGGAAAACGCCTCCTACGACACCAACTTCAACGGCGTGCGCTGGGAGGGCCGGCTCCACTACAGCTGGGACGGCTCCGCCACGTACCACTACTGGATCTTCGAATCCGGCAGCTTCCGTCTGAGGAGCGACGGCGGGTGGCGCAACTGGGGCTTCTGCGGGCGCTTCACCGGGAACGGTCCCGAGGTCGTCTTCCACCAGGCCGACGGGAACAGCCTGAAGAAGCAGGACCAGCAGAACAAGTGCGTGGACGTGCAGTCGAGTTCCACCAACAGGGGCACCCCGATCCAGATGTACGACTGCAACGCAACCAACGCCCAGTGGTGGTACCGGGACGGACTCGCGCTCAGGTCCGGCCTGCCCGGCAACAAGTGCCTCGACGCGGGCGGAGGCGGCTGGACCGACAAGGTACAGCTGTGGGACTGCAACGGGAGCCCGCCCCAGCAGTGGGACTACGTCGGCAACGGCTCCCTGCGCAACCGCAAATGGAACTACTGCCTGGACATCCCCAACGGGGACACCGGCAACGGCAACCGGCTCCAGATGATGCCGTGCAACGACGGTCCCGCCCAGCGGTTCACCCTTCCCTAGCCCCGGAGACGAGACGAAGATGACGACCACAGCAGTCCGGCGGGGCGCGCGCATCACGCTGCTCGCCTGCACGGCACTCGCGCTCGGAGCCGGCGGTGTCCTCCCGGCTCAGGCCGCGCCCGCCCGTCCGGCGGCCGCGCGCGCCACCACCGACGACGAGGTGAACATCACCCAGGGGCAGCCCGACTGGGGGCTCGACCAACGGCTGCGCGACCTCCACCAGCAGAACAAGTCCAAGAGCCGGGGCGACTACGTCCAGAGCCTGGTCAATGGCCTGGGCCCGTCTCTGAACGGCCACTACAACCTGCTCGTGACGGTCTCCGACGCCCGCTTCACCCACAACCTCACCGGGTTCAGATTCCGGGCTCTGGTACGGAAGTCGAGCGGCGTCTACTACAATATTTGGGTCTTCGAATCGGGCGACTTCCAGCTCCAGAGCGACGGAGGCTGGTCCAACTGGGGTTTCTACGGGCACGGGAACCGGTCGGGCGGGAACGTCTCCTTCCAGCGGGTGCCCGGCGGCGAGATCCGGGGCAAGGACGGAAAGTGCCTGGATGTCGCCGGTTCCCGGGCCGAGAACGGCCGGGCCGTGCAGATGTACGACTGCAACAACACCAACGCCCAGTGGTGGCGCCGCGAAGGCTCGGCGCTGCGCGCCGGTGACCTGGGCAGCTGGTGCCTGGACGCGGCGGGCGCGTCCACGGGTGCACAGGCCCAGCTCTGGGTGTGCAACGGCACGCCGCCTCAGCAGTGGTCCTACGAGTCGGGGCAGTTGCGGAACGCCCAGTGGGGGTACTGCCTGGACGTGCCCAACGGCAATACGTCCAATGGCAGTCGGCTCCAGATGTCCGCGTGCGACGGGTCCGACCGGCAGCGGTTCACGATCCCCGGAGACTGATCACCCCGACGCGTGCCGGACGCGGGCCCGTGGCGGTCCGCGTCCGGCACGCGTCGGCGGGCGTCGGCGCACGGCGGGCGTCGAGAGCGGGAGAGACCTTTCCCCCGGGGGCGCCTCGTCCCCGTACAGCCCGCCGCCTAGTACTGCAACGGTGGGTGCTGTGACGGGTGGCCAGGTCAGGGGCTGTGGCTGCGGCGTTTGTAGTGGCTGGTGCGGGCTTGGTGCTGGCGTCGTCTGCGCCAGGTTGACCAGTGCAGGATGTGGTCGACGGGCGGGGGCCGGCGGTCGGGCCGGTGCCAGGGCCGCACCTCAACGCGAGCCCAGTCGTAAACGCGCGGGCCGTGCGCGCCCGCCCCGCAGGAGCGACGCTTCCACCTCTGCCGGGTGAGGCCGTGAAACAGGTCGTGGACGGGGTGGTCGATGGCTCAGCGGGTGACGACGGTGTCGTGACGGGCGGTGGCCATGACGTGGAAGACGTCTGCTTGTTCCAGTTCCGAGCGCCAGCCCTTGGAGAAGCCGTAGGCGGCATCCGCGGTCACCCAGCGGAACGGAATGCCATCAGCGATCGCTCGTCGGACCATCGCCTTGGCCATGGCCACCTTCGTCTCGAAGGCGACCGTGTCCCCGATGCCGGCCCGACGGCACCGGGTCCGGTCATCCGTCCACGAGGCCGGCACATACAGGCGGCGGTCGATCAGCGTCCTGCCCCGGTCGGTCGCATAGGCGAGAAAGACACCGACCTGGCAGTTCTCGATCCTGCCCGGGGCCTGTGTCTGAATAACTGTCAGGGTTGATCTGTGCAGGTGTCGTCGCGTGACGGTAGGCGGGCTTGTA
>NZ_NNBP01000077.1 GCF_002803155.1 Streptomyces sp. CB02959 | reverse complement strand
TCATGAACGATCGAGGCTAGTCCGACGGAATGAGTGATGGCGCAGTTTATCGGACTCTTCCAGCGCTGCGATGGAACCGCGAATGTCCCCCAATTCATACAAGACCTGACCCGCGTGATATGTGAGTGAGGATGGGTTATACGACCCAAAGGTCTTCGCTCGGGACTCGGCCTTTTCCATGGCCGCTTCCGCTTCCCGAAGGTACGTCAAGGCGCCATTGCGGTCACCGATTTGCGCCGATGCATGGGCTTGTTGGCCAGCAAGGAAGGCGCGTTTCCTCGGGCCGGCATTCGGGGATGCTGACGCGGCAGCTTCAGCCAGTCGAATCGCCTGTTGCCCGTGCCCAAGGTCTGCAGCTTGAACGCTCATACCTCGCAGCGTCGTGCAGTAAGTCAGGTGGTCCCCGGATGCTCCAGCAAGTTCCAACGCTTTCAAATAGTACCGTTGAGCCAAGCCGTGCAATACTTCGTCTACCGCCATATATCCCGTGAGGTAACAGAGATCAGAAGCGGCTGACATCATAGCTTTACGCACTGAATCTGCAGCGTCCGCCTTGAGGTATGGGGCGACCGTGTTTACGAGGAAAGCCGCCGCCATTGGTCTTGCATGACGGCCACCGAATTGATCGTCAAGGTCTGAGACACGCTCAGTCATAGCGATGACCATTTCAACTTCCGGCATCCCTATGCGCCGCGCCCGGCCTGTCTGGACGGCTTCCATTCGGCCGACCACGTCAGGCCAACCGGGCACGGTGAGGGCGACAGAGAACAGCCCAGCCTCAATGACGCTGCGGCGCGAGGGGTCCATGTCTTCCCTTCCGAGGTCAACAAGCCCTTCCACGGCATTCACGCTGACGTGCGATTGATTGGAGGGTGAAGGGAACCCCGCCTCACTACGCGTGACCGGGCGACCGAGCTTGCGGGCCAAGGCTTCCAAGATCAGTGATCGGGTGCCCTCCCTTGGCATGTGGCCCTTGAGCCATTGGTGAACGGATGGCTCGCGGTACTTCACGGGCGTTCGTCGTTCGGTGCCAATGCGGTTGACTTCCTGTGCGAACTGACGGAGCGTCCAGCCAGTCTCGCGGTGCAGGCGCTCAAGACATCTGTTCGGTTCGGGCGTACCCACGTGCACTCAACTCCTTGGACTGGCCCGGCACTTAAAGCTCTTTAAAACCACTCCTGTTGCCACGGTACCGCTGTGCATGGCGGGCGAGTTGCCTAGAGCGAGCACAGATCACCCGTCAAAGCGTCGCCCCACGTCAAACGTGGGGCGGTAGGTGCGGGACACCCCGGCGACCGTCCGCACGGCCCCGGGGCATGGCCACCAACCCTCTGGAGGTTGACGACATGCGCAAACATAGCGCCTGGATCTTCGAACTGCTGATGCGTGCGTTACTGCCAGCGCGAGGCCGGCATCGTTCGGCCGACGCACCGCCCGCCCCCGAGCGTCCGGACGCCCCGACCCTCACCATCCCCCGCGTCCCCGCTGAGCCGCGGTTGCTGCGGGGTGAGGACGTGGCGTTCATCCGTCCGTACATCTTCACTCCCGAGGAGCGCCAGGCGTGGCGGTTGCAGCGTGGGCGGCGCCGGGCGTTGTGGCTGGCGGTGCACGGCGTCGACGCGGGGCCGCGTTGGATTCACGGCGTGGAGGTGGGGTGCTGATGCAGGGTCTGAGCGGGCCGGTGCACCTGGCGGACCCGTTTCCGGAGCCGCAGCCGGTCGAAGGGTGCGACGTGTGCATGGAACTGGTGAAGCAACGGGCGGCACACCGGAAGCACGGGCACTACGGGAAAGCCGCCATGTGCACGCTGGAGTTGAGGAACCACGCCCACAGGCGGAAGGCGATCCGCTGATGGCACGCATGAGTGCGGGCGCCTGGGCGCGGTGGTGTGGGCGGGTCGAAGAGGCATGGAACCGGCACGTCAGGTATCGGGAGTTGTACAGACAGCTCGATGCAGCGAGGGATGGGCTCAGGGCTCGTACGGCGTGGGTGGACGAGCTGACCGACGAAGAGGTGGAAGAGATGCTGTGTCGTCTGACCGCATGCATTGACGCCGTGCAGGATGCGGGCAGTGAGGCCCCAGAGCGTCCGGAGAGCACGTCATGAGGGCGCGAGGTACGTTTCTGGACTGGATGCTCCAGGACCGTCCCAAGTTGGGCGCGACCGTCAGGTACGTGGGGACGTGTCAGATCTGCTCAGAATTCTGCGTCGATACCCCCACCGCTGATGAAGCCCGAGAATGGTGTCTGTGGCACGTGGACGCCACGGGCCACATCTACTACGAGCTGACGGCGACTGAGTACTTGGACGCCGTCCTAGACTAGTAGATTGTCGCGGCTTAGTTTTGCTGTGTGGTTGGGTAGAGGTGGCGCAGTTTCACGCGGGCGTCGTCGGTGGTGAAGTGCCAGTCGACTTGGCGTCGGTCGCTGTTGGTCTCCTGCTGCCAGGCGGCGAGTTCGGCGTTGAGCACGGCGAGGTCGTCGATGCGGCGGTCCAGGCACTGGCGGGTGAGCGCGGAGAGCTCGATCTCGGCGATGTTGAGCCAGGAGCCGTGTCTGGGGGTGTGGTGGATCTCCAGGCGCTGTGCCAGCGTGAAGGCTTTCCCCGGGTCGAACGCCTCATAGAGCGAGGCGATGGTGTGGGTGTTGAGGTTGTCCATCACCAGCACGACCGTGGCGGCGTCGGGATAGTCCACGGTCAGCAGGTGTTCGACCTGGCGCGCCCAGTCGACCCTGGTCCGGCGGGGCTGGGCATCCACGCGTCGCCATCCGCGCAGCGGTTCAACCCAGCAGAAGATCGAGCAGGTCCCCGAGCGGACGTACTCGTTGTCCTCGCGGCGGTCACGGCCGGGCCGCGGGGGAAGCGGATCGCGGACGTGGCCGAGCAGCTGGTACGGCTTCTCGTCCATGCACACCACGGGACGCTCCGGGTCGCAGGGGCGGCGGTGGACCGCCAGGACGTCTTCCATCGCCGCGGCGAAGGCCGCATTCGCGGCGGGCGGGATGGTCCAGCACTTCTTCAGGTGAGGACGCAGTTCCGTTTTTTTAAAACCCGGCCGATCGTGGAGTGGTCCAGGTTCGGGATGTCCTCGATCAGCGCCACGTGCCTCTCCAGCAGGCGCAGCGACCACCGGGCGTGGCCCTTGGGCGGCGTCGAGCAGGCCAGCGCGATCAGCCTCGCCTCGACCTCACCGGTCACCGGGGAGGGCACCGGGGGGCAGGCGCGTTCCTTCCGGCCGACCGTGGCCCACACATCGCCGCCGGTCTCCGCGTACCGCTTCGAGACCAGCCGGACCGACTCGCACGAGACCCCGACCCGGTCCGCGATCACCGCCCGCGGATCGACCTCTCCGACCGACGTATCCAGCGCGAGCAACACCCGCGCCCGCCTGATCATCGACGCGCTACGGACTCCCGTCGTGGTCACCCGCACCAACGCCTGACGATCCTCAGCACTCAAGGCAACCGGATACTTCTTCTGTGACGACATGGCACCCCCGGCCGGCCGAAGTGAAGCGACGAGGGGAGACTGCCCGACCGTCAACTCCACCAACCAGAACCATACTTAGCAGCGACAATCTACTAGTGTCCTGCGCCGGAGAT
>NZ_NNBP01000076.1 GCF_002803155.1 Streptomyces sp. CB02959 | reverse complement strand
GTCAACGCCGTGATCACGGACGACGTGTGGCACCGGTTCGGGATACCTGGCGTCCTCTTCCGCGTGGATTGTCGTCGGGAGCCACGGCGAATGGACTGACGAGCCACAGCGTGAGGCGCCAGTGCGTGACTCCTGTCGCCTCACGGCCTTTGAATGCCCCGGAAGCCACTCAGGGACCTGCCCAGCTCGCTGTGTTCGAGGTGGATTTCCATCCGTGCTCCTACGGGTTCTGCCCGAACCGCCGGGCCTATGACGCGGTTGCTGAGGTACGCCATTTCGCGTTCCCTTCCCACGAGTGGGTGGTGGAGGGCGATATCAAAGCCTGCTTCGATGAAATCTCGCACGTTGCCCTGATGGACAGGGTGCGAAGTCGCCTTGCGGACAAGCGTGTTCTGGCCCTGGTGATGGCGTTCTTGAAAGCAGGCGTCCTCGGAGAGGACCACGTGCTGCGAGAGAGCAACACCGGGACCCAGCAAGGGTCGTTCTCTCGCCCCGGCTCAGCAGTGTGGCCCTCACGGTGCTGGACGACTACATCGCCCAGTCCCCGGGCGGCCCCAACGCCGGGCAGGTGCTCCGGGCCAAGCGTCGCCGCCATGGCATGCGGCTCATCCGCTACGCGGACCTATGCCGAACTCGGCATAGATCGGCGTACCGGCGCAGTGAGACCTTCCCGGCATCCGGGTCGATGTAGGTGTTCTCGCGCTTGTCGTTCTCCTTCACTTGGGTGCAGACGGAGATGTCAGTCGCAGACGGCGTGGAGGAGCCACATCAGACCGGCCCATCCGAAGAGCAGCATTGCGATGCCAAACCCCATCAGGATGAGCGCGATTACAGGTACAGGAGGTTCTGGTGTGGGTGGCTCGGGAGGTGGGTGTCCCTGGGCGTGGGCGGCGCGGAGGCAGTCCGGGCAGTCCGGGTGGTGGGGCATGGCTACGGTGTCACCTCGCCGGAGTGCCTGGGGCCAGTTGCCCTTTCAACTGCCGGTGTTGAAGCCGAGAGAGGGGTGTCGACGGACTCGGATTCGTTGACGATTCCGAACTCCCATGCCCGTGTAATCAAGTGGGCGTCGTTCCTTGCCTCCCACTTCTCCCTGAGCTTCTTGAGGTGGGACTTGACGCTGCAATGGGACAACTCGTGGGTGCTGTGCTGAGCGATCTGGGCGTGGGTGGCGCCGGTGGCCAGCAGCCGGAGGATCTCGATGTCAGTCTCGTCGGCGTTGTGGGGCGGCTGGATGCGTTCAGGGCGGGGCAACTGCTCGCGGGTGTAGCTGCGGTGGATGAGAGCGGCCCGGTTGTTCACGCTCAGCTTGTACTGGGCGTGCCGGAGATGACCGTCGACCGTGCCTCGGGCGAGGCGTAGCTTGATGGCTATTTCGCCGCTGGTCAGGCCGCCCGCCACGTGCTGGGTGACGCGGCTCTCGGCGGGGGTGAGGCTGTCGATCGGAGTAGCAGGTGTGGGCATTTGTGGCCTTCGGTGTGGGCAGGGGTGCGCTGAGTGGGGCCGCAGTGTCGGAGGCGGTCCATATCTGTGGCCGACCGCTGCGGAGGGGGTGTCGACGGGAGGGGGAGGGAGCGCGTCAGATGACCTCGCTCTCCAGGGCGGCCAGGTCGCGGTCGGTGGGGCCCGCTGGCGTTGCGCAGTTGTGCTTGGCCAGCCACCACCACACGGTTGCCACGGCCAGCACCACGACGAGAGCGATCGGCGCGTAGTTGAAGGTGTCGAGGGTGACCGGAGTGTGTTGCGGAAGGCAGAACAGGACCGTCGCGCAGAGCACCCATGCCACCGCCACAGTGGCGACGGGAAGGCTCCAGCGGCCCAGGTTCCACGGGCCGGGTGTGAAGCGGTGCCGGTGTCGGATGCGTAGGAAGATCGGGAGGGCGTAGGCGGGGGTGATGCCGATGACGTCGATCGCGGTCACCGCGCTGTAGGCGGTCGTGCTGTGCAGCGCCGGCAGCGTCAGTACCGCGGCGCTGCCGACCGACAGCCACACTGCTGCCTTCGGCGTGCCGTTGCTCACCCGTTGCCAGACCTGCCAGCCGGGCAGAGCGCGGTCCCTGGAGAAGGCGAAGACCATTCGGGAGGCGGCGACGGTCCCGACGGTGCCGCAGAACAACTGCGCGACGATCACGATGAGCAGCAGCGCCTTCGCTGCTCCCGGGCCGAGGGCGTCGTGGAAGATTTGCGCTGGCGGGACGTCGGCGGCCTGGGTGGTGGCGTAGTCCTGGATGGCGAAGGTGAGCCCGGCCAGCAGCGCGAACCCGGCGGCCCACGACCAGACGATGGCCCGCAGGATGCCGCGCGGTGCGGCGACCTGCGCGTTGGTGGTCTCCTCCGACAGATGCGCGGAGGCGTCGTACCCGGAGAAGGTGTACTGGGCCATGAGCAACCCGATGAGGGCGACGTACCAGGACGAGCTGAAGCCGGTGTTGTTGACGAAAGCGAAGGCGAACGAGGTGGAGTGGTGATGTGAGGGGATCAGGAGCAGGGCGCCGACGATGACGGCGACGCCGGCCAGATGCCACCACACGCTGACCACGTTCAGGGTGTTGATCAGGCGCACGCCCTGGACGTTGAGGACGGCGTGCAGCAGCAGGATCGCGAGGAAGACCACGAAGGTGGTGCCCGGGCCTGCCGTGGTGTCGAACTGCATGGTGAGGAAGGCGGAGGTGAACTGGGCGCAGCCGTAGTCGGTGGCGGCGATTGCGGCCACCAGGCCCAGGAGGTTGAGCCAGCCGGTGTACCAGCCCCACCGTCGGCCGCCGAGTTTGTGGGACATGAAGTAGAGGGCGCCGCTGGTCGGGTAGGCGGAGGTGACCTCGGCCAGGCCGGCGCCGACGAACAGCACCATGGCCCCGACCGCCACCCAGCCCCACAGCATCACTGCGGGGCCGTCGGTCGTCATACCGAAGCCGTACATCGTCATGCAGCCCGAAAGGACGCTGATGACGGTGAAGCTCGCGCCTGCGTTCCCGAACGCGGTCATCCGACGGCTGAGCTGCTGCTCGTAGCCCAGTTCCCGGAGCACCAGGTCGTCGGTGCTGCTGCCGGGGGAGTGGCGAGACGTGCCGGACACGAAACCTCCAAGCGGGTCAACGAGCGATCTGGGGAGGGAGTCCTACGGGGAGCGGCGTGGGCGGGCGGCGCTTGGCCGCTGCTGCGGCGGACTCTGTGCGCGCTCGAAGGAACAGGACCGCCGGGGCGTCGGGTCGGGAGCCGTAGTCGTGCACCGAGGCCCACGGTTCCCGGGTCGCATACGGGCCCAAGGCATCGAACACCTCACTTGCTTCGGCCAGCTTGTGCGCTGCCCACAGCGCACAAGCCAGGTGACTGAGATCGGTCACCGATCGCAGCACCGGATCGGTGTTGCGGAACCAGAGGTGGAACGCGCGCAGTGTGTAGCCGAGCATGGGTTCCTGCGACCACTGCAGCCGCCACACCGCTGATCGGGGATAGGCTGCGCGGCGTCGGCACAGCTCGGCCATCGCGTAGATCGGCAACAGCAGCAGCGGTGACCCGTCGTGGACCTTCGATGCTCCCCATCGGCCGAAGTCCATGACCTCCGCGAGGGCTGCTGCTTCCAGCACCTGGCGGGCGAGCAGGAAGTGCATCATCCGGTGATACGCCTCCCGGTTGCCAGGATCGCGTTGCTCGACCTGGTGGAACAGTCCCCAGGGGCCGGTCGGCAGCATCGGTTCGGCCGCTTCCTCACGGTGCTCCCGCCAGGCTTGCCGCGTGTCGATCTGGGCCAGGGACAGACGGCACAGCCACGGCACCGGGTCCTGCGGCTCTCCATCGGCCGCGACAAGTGCCGCGCGCCGTGCCCGGTACTCCAGTCCCCACGCGGCACCGTGACGTAGCCGGTGCGCCCGCATCGCCCGCTCCACAGCCACCCGGGCGAGCATGACCCGCGCGTCGTGGCTGTCCGGTTCCTCGGCCAGCCACGCATCCATCACGTTGGTGCTCGCGGCGACGATGCCGAGTACTTGCGTGCGGCTGCTGCGCAGCGGCCAGTTCGATCCGGTCTCGGCAAGGAGGTTGCGCATGGTCAGCCATGTCAATCCCCTCGAACTGTGGAGATCTTCTAAGCGGCCATCTCCGAGGCGGAGTTGGTGCGATGGTCGTATTCGTAGTCGATCGGACTCTG
>NZ_NNBP01000075.1 GCF_002803155.1 Streptomyces sp. CB02959 | reverse complement strand
CGGGGAACTGGTCCGGGGGGGGCGGGGAGCTGGTCCGGGGGGGCGTACTCGTGCGGGGCGCGGGCGCGGGGGGCTGGTGTGGGATGCCGGTACTGGTGCAGGACGTGGGTTGCGAACCCGTGGCCGGCGGCGGTCTCGACCGTGCGGGACTCCTGGAGGCGACCGCCGCGCTGTTCATCGCCCTGTGGGTCGGCCAAGGAGCCGACGCACAAGCAATCGCACCTCCGCTGGCCTACGCGACCGGACCAAGCCACCACGACACACAAGGCCGCGAGAGGCTTTCCGCTAGAGGTTCTTGACCCAACCACGGTCAGAGCCTTGGAACCGGCCCTGACCGCGGTCCGGTGAACACGCAGGACGCGGCGAGGAGCAGTGCCCTTCGGCCGGGCCTGCGCCTACCGGCGTGGCGCCAGGGCGGCCGAAGGCGGTGGGACAGCCGTCGACCGTCTCGTGACGAGCGACAGGCTCACCTGGTTCACGCCTGGTACTCGGTGAGGTCGATGGCGTGAACGCGCAACGCACAGCCGTACTGCGGGTGGGTCGTCTCACGCTCCAACACCATACCGAGCTTACGGATGACGTTCTCAGAAGCCGCATCACCCGCCCGACTGATGCTGATGACACGGTCAAGGCCCCGATCCTGCAGCGCGAACTCCAACGTGGCCTGGGCAGCTTCGGAGGCGTATCCCTGACCCCAAAACTGCGAGCCGAGCCGCCAACTGATCGCCACCGCCGGCCCCACCTCCGGCAAAAACTCCGGCACGTACAGGCCCGTGAAACCCGCCAGCTCCCCCGACGCCAGCAACTCCACCGCGAAAAGCCCGAAACCCTCCTCGTCCCACTCCTCCTCCCACCCCTCGATGGCCCCCGCCGTGTGCTCCAGGTCGCACACCGAACCGTCATCGACCCAGCGCATGACCCGAGGATCTGCATTGATATCGGCCATGGGCACCAGGTCATCGTCATCCCAGCGACGCAGCAAAAGACGCGGGGTGCGGATCTCAGTCATGACACCATCCTGCACAAACCAAGCCACCCACCGGAAATCGACACCCACCCCCACCCCCCCCACCAGCCCCACCGACCCCAACCCCGGCCCCGGCCCCGGCCCCGGCTACGGCTACGGCTACGGCTACGGCTACGGCCCCACCTCAGTACAGCCGAATCCCACCAATTCTCTCCAGCCCACACCCAGCACCAAAGCCCTACCGCCATGAAATCGGTACAGCAGGCCCCAGCCCCTGACCCCTGGAGGACTGCCGCCTGGCTCTCCTGGTCCTGGTCCTGGTCCTGGTCCTGGAAGGCTGACGCCTGAAGGACCGGCCAGCACGCACCGCATCGCAGTGCAGGCCAGAACCACACCAAGCTCACCGGCAACCTGCCACAGCACCAGCACACTTCACGAAACCGCAGCCAGCCAGAACCACAATCGGCAATCCCCCGCCAACATGGGACTGCCGGCACCGGCGCCGGTCCCAGTGCTGCGGGGAACCGACCTGTGCGCCCAGGGAGCTGGCGTGTGGATGCCGGGGGCTGGCGCGCGTGTGGAGGGGCTGGTGCGCGGGGGCTGCCGTGGGCACGAGGCCGGCATGTGCGTGTGGGGCGCTGGCGTGGGTCGGCGTTCGGGCACCGACCGTGCTCAGGTCAACGGAAGTCAGCGACGTGGTCGCGGGCCCATTGCGTAAAAGTGCGCGGTGGGGCGCCGGTGATGTCGTAGATGGTGGGTTGCGGGCCGAAAGCGGTGACGTCGAAGTGGGCCATCGCCTCAGGGTCAGTGGGATTACCGGCATGGTCGACGAAGCCGAGCAGGAAGTCCGCAGCAGCCGCAGCAAACCCGCCCTGCTCCCGGTAGCGTCGACGGGCCTGCTCAGGAGTGACCTTCTCGAAACGAACCTCCTCACCCAACGCCTCGCCCACCGCACGCGCCTGCTCACGCACACTGACCGGCGGACCATTCAACGTATAAGCCACACCATGGTGACCGTCTTCCAACAACGCCGCCACCGCCACATCGGCGATGTCCCGCTCATGCACCGGACACCAGACCGCCTCAGGAGCAGGATGACGCACCACACGCGCACCACGAATGTCAGGCCCCCACAACGCGACCTTGTTCATCGCGAACTCCCCCGGCCGCACATGCGTCCACTCCACCCCACCAGCCTCGACCGCCTGCTCCACCACCAAATGATGAACAGTGTCATAACCCGCCGTCACCGCACCCGACGACAACGTCACAATGCGCCGCACCCCCGCACGCCCAGCAGCCGCCACCACCTCACCCGCCGCCGCAGGCACCGGAAACAGATACATCCGCTCCACCCCCTCCAACGCAGCAGCAACACTCGCCGGCTCCGCCAAATCCCCCACCACCACCTCAACCCCAGACGGCAACCCCACACGACCCCGATCACGAGTCAAAGCCCGCACCTGCACACCCCCCGCCAACAACCCCCCACACACAGCACGCCCCACACTCCCCGACGCACCCGACACCAAAACCCTCATCCCAACCCCTCCACAACCAACCAACCGACAACAAACACCCAACACCAAACACCCGACACCCCACACCCGGCCTCAGACACCCGACACCGAGCACCCGGCACCCAACACCGGCCTCAGACAACCGACACCGAGCACCCGGCACCCCACACCCGGCCTCAGACACCCGACACCGAGCACCGGGCACCCAACACCGGCCTCAGACAACCGACACCGAGCACCGGGCACCCAACACCGGCCTCAGACAACCGACATCGAGCACCAAACACCAGGCGCCCAACACCGGGCACCGGACACCCGACACCCAGCAGCCAGCAGCCAGCAGCCAGCAGCCAGCAGCCAGCAGCCGACACATACCTCTGATACCAGGTAAGGATTCCAGCCACCGTACGCCCATAACACGCAACACGCACCGATCACCTTGCGCCATCACCACCACCACACAAACCACCCCAAACAACCCGCAAGAGACAGCGAACACGTCAGCACACAGCGAAACCACAACCCCGACAACAAACACACCCCGACGCAAACCCACCACCCGCAACCCCCCAGACCCCGCCACACCAAGAACACACAGACCCGACAACCACACCGAAACGGGCCGAAGCGGGAACGGGGCGGAGCGGCGGCAGAAGCACGGAAGCGCGGGCGACCACCGGGACAGCAAGGCAGCGACAGCAACACGGCACCACAGGCGACGGCAAGCGCGCGGGCGACCGCAGACGAGACAGGCAAGCGACAAGGGCGCGGGCGACCACAGGAACGGAGGCCGCAACGGCGCAAGGACCATGACCGGAGCAGCGGTCGGAACGGCAACAGAGCCAACAGCAAGGGCAGGGGCGAAGGTAGCAGCACGGCTCCAAGCAGCGATAAGACAGCAATCAGAGCAGCCCACAGAACACTGCACAGAGCGGCGATCACGGCCGCGACAGGGGCGGCAGTAGGGGCCGAGCGAAGGCCGAAGCCACGGCCGCAGCGGCCGTCGGAGCCGCAACGGGGACGGCGACAGACGCCAGGAGCCGGAGCAGCACTCGGAGCGGAAGCAAGCGGCCGGTAAGGGCCGCAGCAGAGCTGCGGTCAGAGCAGTGGTGAGTCCCCAATAAGCGCCGGGCGATGACCGAAACGAGAGTCGAAGCAGCAGCCGGAGCAACGGTCAGGACCGCGGCACGGGCAGGTGCGGGAGCGACCGCCGAAACAACGGCCGGAACAAGGAACAGGACGGTGGCCGAAACAGCAGCCCAAGCAGAAGTCGGAGCCGCAGCAGAAACCCGGACGACCACCGAAACAACGACCGGAGCAGGAGACGCGGCGAAGTCGGAGAGAGAGCCGCAGCAACGGCCGGAACAGAGCCCGGGACAGTGGCCCGAGCAGCTCTCGCAGTGACGGCCGGAACGGACGTCAGCCGGCGGGCGCAATCCCGCCGGGCGACACCGGAACGGGCCTCAGACGGCGGCCAGAGCGGTAGCCGGAGCGGCGGCCGGAACTCCCGTAAAGCAACGAACGAGGCAACAGATCAAGGGTGGCTGACAGTTGACGGCAACCGCACTAACAACTTGCGCAAGCCCCGACCCACCGACTTAGCGTGATCACGAACCACCGAACCACCACCCCCCACCAAGGAGCCCCCCATGACCATCCCCCCCAACACCCCCGCCGCCCACACCGACGACACACACCACATCACCAACCTCTTCAACGAACTACAAACAGCCTTCGCCGAACAAGACGCAACCAAATTCGACCAACACTTCACCAACGACGTCATCTTCACCGCCGTCAACGGCATGCGACTCACCGGATGGCAAGCCCTCCACACCTACCACCGCGAACGCTTAACCCACCACACACACAACATCCAAACCTGGTACGAAATCGAACACATCACCTTCCCCCACCCCAACATCGCCATCGTCTTCTTCCGCCAACCCATCACCACCCCCCACCACCAACGCACCAACGTCGGCACCTGGATCCTCATCAAACAAAACCACCAATGGCACATCACCGCCGGCCAAAACACCAACGTCACCCCCACCTAACACCCACCACAC
>NZ_NNBP01000074.1 GCF_002803155.1 Streptomyces sp. CB02959 | reverse complement strand
AAGGCTCACGAACCGCCCACTGAGATGTTCCACGGACCGAACAGTCCTTGTTAGGGGTTTGCTGCTCTGCTTTCGTCGGTCCCGAAGTGGGCATGCCATGTACCCGGGATCTGGGTGTGGCCAAGGCCGCTACGTGATGATGATGACGACTCGATCACCGCGGCCTCGGCCGCGGCGACGGTAGTCGTCGTCGCCACAACCGCGTCCGTAGCCGTTCCAGTCTCCGCAGCCCCAGCGGTCTCCACCGTTCTTGCGGTGGCGAGGGAAGAACGCCTTGCAGGTTCATCTCCGCCTCCTCTGCATCGGGTCGAGAGTGTGCTACCGCGACGCTTTCGACGCTACGGCGATAAGGCGAAGGCAATAAGGAATTCTATGAGCGTGGGCTGGGAGTCTGCCTCTTCGTGTGCTGGTCGCTGCGTGGGGTGATGGCGTGATCAATGCGGCGTGTTTGCGTGAGCGGATCGCAAGTGCGCCGCCTATCAGGAGGTACGTCGCGCCAATGCCTGCGCGGTTACTACAGAGGGCGGTCGTGGTGCGGCGGCGGCCGATTGGATCTGCTGGCCGTGGGCCGGTCCCGTCACCCGGATGTGCTGTGGACCTTCTGGTCTCGGGCGACGGGGCCGGATCCGGTGTGGCGCCGCGGGCGGCGGTTGCTGTCCCGGTTGCCGCCGACATTCCCCTCGACTTCGCCCTCGTCAGCGTGGTGCCCTGTGCGGCAGGGATTCTCGGGCGTGTCCATGGTCCTGGTCGCCGCGTTCGTCCCGACCCCGTGAACGCCAGCGGTGCTTTCGCCTCCCTCAGCGAACAGCTCCGCGACCTCCAACTCGACGCCGCGCGGCGTCTTGGCTCTCGGCCGTTCGTCAACCGATTGCTCACGACCTGCGGAGCCGAAATCGCCACGCTCATTGTGGGGTGCTTCCGGACAGTCCTGGTCAGGGTCCTGCGAGATTGGCGAGGGTAGTCCGCACATCGTCGACGTCTGTGTATGCGTGATCGGGCAGGCTACGCAGGACCCCGACCAGCAGGTCGTCTGCACCGGTGTCCTCGGCATACTGTGCAAGGGCATGCGGACGAGTAGGCCACTGATCAAAGCGGGAAAGTGTCCTGACGATTTCCGCGGTCTCCATGCGCATTTCTGCGGCCTCCGTCAAGAGAATCTGCAGTTGCCTGCCCCTCAGTGTCGCAATTCATCCTTTCCCTTCTCCAGTACGTGCCGTACTTTCCCTTTCGTCTTTTCTGCCCTCCCTTTCCTCTCTAGGCTTTTGTTGCTCAGGGCTTTCCCGGTAGTCTCCTTTGCTTTTCCCTTGATTATTTCTCCGGCGCTCTTGACCTTCTTCCTCATGCCCATTGCGCACCCCTTTTGGGACGTTCGGATGATGGTAGGGGGCTCCGATAGGGGCGAGGTCCAGATTGGGATCTTGCGTCAAAGGGCGCATCTCGCGCAGAGTTCAAGCATACGCTCGTGATGATTCGCAAGGATTGATCTCAGGCGCTCTTCTCGCCCCTCGGCGAGATCTCTCGCGGCGCCTGTGACGGGGCTTGGCGTGTCATGCGAACTTGATCAGGTCTCGGTGACGTCGGGTCGGTGTTGATGGTGACCTGGCGCGGTCCTCTCTGCGCCCCGGCGTCGTTCGGTGGTACGACGTCTTGGGCGCTGCGGGCAGCAGATGGAAGGCTCGGTCCGCCGCGTCACAGGGAGCGATGTCGTCGAAGGGGTTGCCGGTGCGACGAGAGCCCGAGGGAGTTCCGCGGGTTCGGCGCCGGAGGCGAAGGTGGAGCGGTGTGCGGCTTCCGGCAGGACGGTGAACGGGCCGACCGCAGCGCGACGTTGGGCTGAAGACCGTCAGGTGACTCGGCCGATGGGTGATTCTGATCGGATGCAGCCGGTCTCGGCATGCCGCTCGGAGTAGATCGCACCCTGGCTTGCCTCGTCCGCAGTTCGGGCGGTCAGTCGGCCGGGGTGGTGGGGGCTGGCATGGGCCGCTCGGTTGCCGGGGAGGCAGCGGTCGCGGTGCGTCGGAACTCGCTTGGGTTCGCGCCTCGGACGCGCTTGAACGCCGCGCTGAACCCGAACGGGTCGGAGTAGCCCACGGCGCGGGCGATGTCCGCGATGGTCGCGGACTGCTGCTCGACCAGGAGGTCTGCCGCGAGTGTCATGCGCCAGCGGGTGAGGTAGGTCAGTGGCGGTTCGCCGACCTGGTCGGCAAACCGCTTGGCCAGCGTCGAACGCGACACCCCGGTGCGCTCGGCCAGTGTAGAGACCGTCCATGGTGCCGCCGGTTCGGCGTGAAGCAGGCGCAGTGCCTCGCCCGCCACTGGGTCTCGCTGGGCGGCCCACCAGCCCGGAGGCTCGCCGCCAGGCCGGTCGAACCACTCGCGCAGCGAGCAGACCAACATCCAGTCCAGCAGCCGGTCGAGCACCACCTGCTGGCCCGGTGCGTCGACGCGGACCTCGGCGGCGAGGTGGTCCAGCACCGGGTCGGCCGTGTCCCCGCCGCCCACGCGCAGCACGACGGGCAGCGCGTCCAGCAGCCGGCGGCTGATCTCGCCGCGCACCGGATATGCGCCGACGATCAGGGTCGTCGCACCGGCGCCGTCACCGGCGTCCCCGCCGCAGTCGTGCCAGCCAAGCCGGTTCCGGGTCCCGCCCTGCTCGGGTGTCGCGTAGCGCTCGCCGCACGTGAGTGGTTCGGCGCGGGTGCCGACCTCGTCGACGAAGGTGAAGGTCGCGGGGCCGCGCACGATGATCGTCTCGCGGGCGCGAAGCGGCTCGGGCGGACGGTGCTCCGGCACGATCCAGCCGGCCCCGGTGAGGACGGTGCACAGGGTCAGTGGCGCACCGTCCACGAAGTGCAGGGCCCAGGGCGGGCACAGGGTCGAACTGCCGAACAACGAGCCGTGGGCCCGCACCCCGCGGATGAGGTCACTGAACACGTCCATCCCACCAAGATTAGACGGATACACAGGTGATCCGGACTCTCACCCATGGGATCGTCCGAGTCGGCCGTGTTCAATCGGTGTCATGCGCCACGACACCACTCTCGTCCTCGCCGCAACAGGCAAGACCGGCCGGCGGATCGCCGCCCGGCTGCGGCTGCGCGGCACGCCGGTGCGCGCCGCCTCCCGATCGAGCCGGACCCGGTTCGACTGGTCCGACCCCGGCAGTTGGGACGCGGCCCTGCGGGATATCGCCGTCGCCTACGTGGTGGCCCCGCCCGTGCCGGGCCCCGTGCACGAGTTCGTGGCCCGGGCCGAAGCAGCCGGAGTGCAGCGGTTGGTCCTGCTCTCCGGGCGCGGCGCCGACACCTGGGGCGACTCCACCTTCGGCCTGGACATGCGCGCGGCCGAGGACGCCGTACGCGGCTCGGCACTGGAGTGGACCGTCCTGCGACCGTCGAACTTCGCTCAGAACTTCGACGAGGACGTCTTCCACGCCCCGCTGGTCGCCGGGGAACTGGCGCTCCCTGCCGGCACTGTTCCCGAGCCGTTCATCGACGTCGAGGACGTCGCCGACGCTGCGGCAGCGGTGTTGACCGAGACCGGCCGGCACGCCCGACGAATCTACGAGCTGACCGGGCCGCGCGCGCTCACCTTCGGTGAGGCGGTTGAGCTGATCTCCCGGGCGTCCGGGCGGCCCCTCAGCTACCGGCAGATCACCCCCGCCGAATACGCCGCGACGCTGGTCGATCAGGGCTTGGGCGAGGACGATGCCCACCACGTCGCCGAGATGTTCGTGCTGATGGAACGCGGACTGATTTCCACGACGACCGAGGACCTCGTCACCGTGCTGGGACGGGCGCCGCGAACCTTTGAGGACTACGCCGCGCGGACCGCAGCCGCGGGAGCCTGGCGGCGATGATCCGCCGGCGGCTCCGGCCCGCAGGACGCCGATCGATGAAAAGCGCCGCGCCCCCAGATGCCCGCCCGACAGCGGGTGAGCTGCTTGACCTCGCAACCATGCCCCCTCGTCCACCAGAAGGGCCGTGATGAGCACCGACGCCAGTTCGCTGACCACCCAGGACCTTGAGTTCCTCCGACGCCCCCTGTACGGGTTTCTGTCCGTGGCTGGGGGGCCGCTCCCGCCACAGCCCCGGCCGGTGTGGTTCGAGGCCACCGCCCAGGGCACGATCCAACTGTTCACGGACCCGGAGTCGCTCAAAGTGCGGCGTCTACGCCGCGACCCCCGCGCCTCGATCGTCGTCGCCGCCCCAGTGGGCGAACGCGAGCGCTGGCTGTCGGTCGCCGGCCGCACCACGGTGGAACCCGACGGAGCACACGACCTGTGCGCTCGCCTGGCCGCACGCTACTGGGACCTCGACGACCCGGCCCGCGCCGACGATCTCGCCGGGATCCTGGCCGCAGACTGGGTTCGTCTCGTCATCCACCCAGAGACCGTAAGCCGCTACACGTTGTGACCTCCGCGACAACCTGTTCACGTGAGGCACCGACGGGTCGCCGCGTCAACGCCAACGAGGCGTGCGTCATGACGCGGTTTCAGGCCAGGCGGATGGGCCTGCAAGAGTACGGCCATGAGCGACGTCGTTATCCGTCGGGCCAAGCCCGACGATGCGCCTGCGCTGGCGGCCATGCGCTGGCAATTCAAGGTGGAGGAGGGAAGTGATGAAGTCCCGCAGGAGGAAGGGGAGTTCGTCGCTGAGTGCGAGGGGTGGCTGCGTGCCCGGATGACCGGGCCATGGCGTGTCTGGCTCGCGGAAGTGGGCGGTCGACCCTGTGGTCACGTATTCGTGTGTCTGGTGGAGAAGGTCCCGAGTCCATACCCGGACTCGGAGGCTCTCGGTTACGTGACGAACTTCTACGTC
>NZ_NNBP01000073.1 GCF_002803155.1 Streptomyces sp. CB02959 | reverse complement strand
GGAACGACAACAGCGTCTGAGACGACCCGAAGGGGCCACCACCCCCGGTGTTAAGCCGCGCGCCGGCTGACCGCCCGCCGCACTCCCGAAACCGCGTGAAGGCAACACAGGCCGTCGCGCCGCACCAAGCAAGGAAGGTGGACGTAAGAGATTCGATAAGGGTGTGACAACAGATCGTTAGGCCCTCACTTCAGTGATCACTCCTCTCTAAGATCTATTAGCTGCACGCCAATCTTCACCGGTATGCCCAGATAGTTTTCGTAAGAAACGAGGAGTGAACCATGCCCGAAAACGAGTCGTTAGTGGACGCGGGGGCTCTCGCCAGGTTAGCGAAAAGCTTCGATACTCATGGGTCGGACTTAGAGACCTACAACAAGGAGTTCCGGGCGAAGACCGACGCCGAGGTGATTGACAAAGGATTCGGTGTCCTCACGGAATCCGAGGAAGTAACCTCCGCCTACATCGAGATGTCCACCGACATGGTGGAGACGCTCAACGCCCTGCGGCAGCACCTGGATCACATCAGCCAGGGCCTGCGCACGGTTCAGCAGAACGCCACGGGCACGGACGAGTCCCTGGCCGCCGGCTTCAGCCAAGAGCGTGGCGCATGAGCGGTGACGAGTCCGTAGCGGAGCAGGTCTACGAGGCCGGCCTGGAAATCATTAACCCTGGCGGCGATCCGGACGTCCTGCGCTCGGCCGCCAAGGGCTGGCGGGACCTCCACGAAAACCTCCAAACGATGTTCCACGACCTCGACGGCGAGGTGCAGCGGACACTGGAATCCGGCTGGCGCGGTCCGGCAGCCGACTCCTTCGCCGAACACTGGAATCACCTCAACACGGCGATGGGCAAGACGCTGCCGCAGTTGCCGGAGGCGGCGCAGAGCCTCGACAAGGCCGCGGACGCCATCGAGGACATCAACCACGAGATCCACGAGATCTACCTTGAGATCGGCATATCCATCGGGATCTCGGTCGGCATGTCTTTCCTGACCATGGGGTTCTCGGCGGCCGCGGGGGCCGCCCGAGCCGCCCAACTCGCTGCCCGCGCCGCCAAACTCGCCAAAACGCTCGGCACGATCCTGCGGAAGGTCAGTGAGGCGTTCAAAGTCATCTCCCGGCTGGCGAAGGAACACCGTTTCCTGAAGAACGTCCTGGTCAACTGGGCCAGCAACACCGGCGGCACCGTCATGACCAACGCCCTCACGGGGCAGGAAACCAATCTGGGCGACGCGGTCTGGCAGGGCGGGCTGTCCTCGCTCGTTGGCACGGGGCCGGGGATGCTCGCGACTGGTGGTGTCAAGGCTCTGGGCAAGGTGGCTGGGAAATTGGAGAATCCGATCGCCCAAGGGTTCGGTCGGCACTCCGGATGGATCGGAGATGTGGCGGGAGGCGGCGTCGGCAGTGCCACTGGCGGTTTGGCCGTGGACGGCGTCAAGAAGCTCGACGGCGACCAGGACGTCGACATGGGATGGGATGCCGGCGTGAACCTCATTACAGGTGGTGTGGGCGGAGCCGCCGTCCACGGTGTGAACACGCAACTGCCACCGGGGCGGGAGGGGCCGCACTTCCCGATCGAGGGTCCGATGCAAGGAATCATCTACGGCGGCGGCGGTGCCATCGCGACTCCAGTTCAGAATGCTCTCAAGGACGATACGCAGAAGAGCGAGGCGAGCGAAGGGCCACACGACGCGAAGAAGGGGTCAGTGAAGGACGTTTTCGGGTGAGAGAGCGGGACCTTGGAACGGCTGCGGCGTCGGTGCTGGCATGGGTGGGCGCCACGGCGTTCCTAATCTGCCTGCTGGTGCGGAAGATCGTGCCGTATCCGCGCTGGGATCTGCTGGCTTGTCTGGCGTTCTCCGCAGTGGCATCGCTGGCATGGTGGCTGCGGGCAACCGGACGGTGGAGGTCCCGGCTGGGAGGAGTCGTACCCCCGACGCTTGGGCTGAAGATGGGCCGATGGTGGTGGCCACCGATGCGCGGTCTGTGCACCATCCTCGCAGTCTGGCTCTTGTCCGTCCCCTTCTTTCTGTTGGCTTTTTCGGTCTCGGACAACAGCCCCCAACTGGCCGTCATCACTCAGCACGACTACCGCTTCGCAACTGTCACGATCACAAAAATCCAGCACTCATACCGGAATCAATCCAAGGCCGGCACGACATACGTATCCGTGGTCACCGTCGAGGCGCCGGGACGTGACGCGCACGGCAAAGCACTGCGCTTGAGGGGAACGACGAGGACGTCCGACCGGGTGAGAACCGGCGAACGGCTAACAGGTGGGCTGTACGCCCCGGATGCCCCGTCCCTGGGAATCATCATGACCGGCAGTGGGCATCTCGCCTCTCTCCTGGGGGGCCCGGCATCACCGGGCGAGATGGTGATGCTGGCTCTCATCGGCGCCTTCCCCGTCACCATCTTCTTCATCTCCTTCTTCACCGCCAGGACCAAAGCCGATCCGCTGACTCCCGGGTCCGTGCTCGGCGACAGGCCGGCGCGCAGGCTACGTGTGCGTATCGCGGGTGGGACAGCCGGGAGATGGCTCACGGCACCTGATCCCAAAAAGAACTCCGGCGACCCCCAGACCACGCTGTCCCCTGCCTTGCGTCTTTCGTCGCCCGAGGGCACCCGTGACCTGTTCATCGACCGGTGCCTCGACCCTCAGGCCCTGGCCGGCGTGCTCGAAGGCCAGGCCGGGTGGCTCTACTGGGCCCCGGATTCAGGCAAGCCCCCGGAGTGGTCCGTCGCGGCCCTGCTCGTTCTTGACGACGACCGGTACGTCTACGGGGTGACGCCTCCGGGAAGGGCTGAGGACCTTCCGCAGGGCGAGCCGGCGGACCTGCCCCTTCCAGACGCTCGTTCGTTGCGCGCGGTGGGACCGTACGCGCTGTGGCAGCCGGCCGTGCACGGGCCGGGGATGTACGGGTTCGGCCTCGGTTTTCTCGCGATATGTCTGATCGTCGCAGGGGTCAACTCCGGCGGTGGGCCACTGTTGAGCATGTGCTTTGTCAGCGCCGTGGGAGGACCGGTGGCAGGTCTCCTGCTGATCCAGCGTCGGCGCACGGTGTATTTGCGACGGTTGGCAGGTGGACCTTGTGACACGGAGGCCACAATCGCTGGCCTGCGGAACCCACCGTGACAAGTGTGATCGGGCGTTTGAGCGAGGGGAAAGCGATCGCGTGGTGACGTCCGCCGAGGCAGCGGCGTGGCTCCCGAGGAGTCCGACAGTCACGTCGTGACGGGCGTCCAGCGGTATGAGCTGTCCATCACCGCATGAGTTCTGCAACAGGTTGGGCCCTCAGGTAACTTCCTTGCGAGGCGGCCGTTTCTCAGGGCTATGGCTCCACCTGTGGTTCTCATGCTTCGTCTTCGTCATCCGGGGTGGCTTCCCGCGCATAGTGGAGGTCGAGGACGTATCGCTCGGGTGTGGGGTTGCTTCGCCAGGCATGTCCGAGGGCATCCGGCTCGGGGTGTTCGGCCAGTTCGCGCAGGGTGTGGTTGTAGTGGTCGAGGGTGGCGTGGCGCCCGGTCCACCACGCAACGCCCTCGGAGATGCCTGGTCGCGGCAGATCGCGATCCTCTACCAGGGTCGGACCGGCTGCCAGTGGGCCTACCTCCCGCACGACCTGCCGCAGAAGAGCGCGACCTACTACTACTTCGCCGCCTGGCGGGACGACGGAACCAACCAGGTCATCCATGAACTCCTGCGCTGCCAGGTCCGTGAACGCGCCCGACGATCAGAGGACCCGACCCTGGTGGTGCTGGACACCCAGAGTGTCCACGCGGCCGTCGGGGTCCCCGCCGCCACGACCGGCTACGATCCGGCCAAGCGGGTGCCGGGCCGCAAGCGCGGACTGGCCGTGGACGTCCTTGGCCTGGTCATCGCGGTCGTCGTCCTTGCCGCGAACATCCACAACAACACCGCGGGCATCGCCCTGCAGGACCAGGTCGCCGAGCACACCGGCGACACCGTCCGCAAAGCCCTGGTCGACCAGGGCTTCAAGAATCAGCTCGTCGACCACGGCGCCGGCCTGTGGCTCGTCAGTCCATTCGCCGTGGCTCCCGACGACAATCCACGCTGAAGAGGACGCCAGGTATCCCGTACCGATGCCACACGTCGTCCGTGATCACGGCGTTGACTGGGAGCGCTGCGCCGCTCAAGTTCGGTCGCGGCTCAGACGGGCGCCGAAGTGTCGCATCGCGGCCCGGAACTCCTCGGGTTCCTCGATGGTGAAGTCGGCGTCGAGAAAGGCGAGTGCCGGCAGCAGCCACTGCCATGTGTCGAGCGTGAGCACGACGCGGGTGGCGCCCCCGGCAACCACGTTGAGCTCGACCTCCTGGCGGTGGAAGGCGTCGGCTACCGCTCTCATGGAAGCGTCGATGGTCAGCACCACGCGCCGCCGATGCCTGTTCATACCCTCGCGGAGGTAGTCGAGGCCAGTACCGGTCGGCAGCGGGCGGGGCGAGAAGGTCTGCTCGCGCGCCAAGAGGGCGGCGACGCGGTCGAGCCGGAAGACCCTCCAGTCCTGCTTGTCGATGTCCCAGCCCAGAAGGTACCAACGCTGGTGCAGGTGCATGTGGCGGTGCGGCTCAACCCGACGTGTGGTGGCCTTCCCGGTCGCCCCCACGTAGTCAAATTTCACGACGTGCCGGCGCGCAATCGCCTCGGCGAGACTGCTCACGGTCTCCGCGCTGGTGCTCGGGGCGGGCGTCTGCATCGTCTCCAGGCTAGCGCGCAGCGCGGCACCCCGAGGGCGCAGCCGCTTGGGTAGGAGCTGGTCCACCTTGCCGAAGGCTCGCAGGGCCGCCTCGTCGATGCTTCCCTCGCTCGCGCTGCCGGTCGAGCCGAGGGCGGCCAGGCCCAGCAGGGTCGCGACCGCCTCGTCGTCGTCGAGCAGCAGCGGGGGCATGGCCCGCCCAGCCACCAGCTGGTAATAGCCGCCCGGCCCCGGCTGAGTCTCGACCGGGTACCCGTAACCGCGGAGCCGACTGATGTCGCGTCGAAGTGTGCGTGTGGGAATAGTCAGCCGGTCGGCCAGCTCCGCACCCGTGAACCGCTTGCCCGACTGCAGCACCGCCAGCAGCGCGAGGACTCGTTGCAAAACATCAGCCACGACGCCAGTCTCGCAGCAATTGAGGCCGGATTGCGGCCGCATCGTGTCCTAGCTTCTTGGACATGCCACAGCAGAGCATTCGGATTCAGGGAGCCCGTACCAACAACCTGCAGCACCTGGACGTCGAGGTACCCCGCGGGCGCCTCGTGGTGTTCGTCGGTGTGTCGGGCTCAGGAAAGTCGTCCCTGGTCTTCGACACGATCGCCGCCGAGGCCGGCTACCAGCTCAACGAGACGTACCCGCCCTACATTCGCAATCGCCTACCGAAGTGGGCCCGCCCCGAGGTCGGCCACATCGAGGGGCTCTCCCCCGTCGTGGTGATCAACCAGCGGCGGCTAGGCGGGAACGCCCGCTCCACGGTCGGCACGATCACCGACATCTGGACCTACCTCCGGCTCCTGTTCTCCCGGGTGAGCAAGCCCCACGTCGGTGAATCCACCGCCTTCTCATTCAACGACCCGGCTGGCATGTGTCCCACCTGCTCGGGCCTTGGCGAGGTTGTGGCCAGCGCCGTCGACCGCTTCGTCGACCTGGACAAGTCGCTGAGGGAGGGCGCGGTCCTGCTGCCCGGGTCTGCCACCGGCGGTTACTGGTACTCCCACTTCGCCGACATCGGGGTTTTCGCTCTCGACACGCCACTGCGCCGCTGGAGCCGGGACGAGCGGCACGCGCTGCTGTACGGCATCGGCTCGGCGGGATCGCTAGCGAGCCTGCTGCCCAAGGACTACGAGGGCGTCGTCGAGCGGTTCGAGCGCATCTACCTGCGCGGCTCCGGCGACATGTCCGAGCGCAAGAAGGAGACACTCGGCAAATTCACCCGTGCCAAGGTGTGTCCGAACTGCCGCGGCGACCGCCTCAACGAGGCGAGCCGCACCGCCACGGTGCTCGGTCACACCATTGGCGAGATGGCGCGGATGGAAGTCAGCGAACTCGCGGAGCTGGTGCCGAGAGTGACCGAGCCGAGCGTTTCACCGGTCGTGTCCGCACTGACAGACCGGCTGCAGGCGATGGTCGGCATCGGGCTCGGCTACCTCCACCTCGGCCGCGCCACCCCGACGCTCTCGGGCGGCGAATCGCAGCGGATCAAGACGCTCCGTCATCTGGGTAGCAGCCTCACCGAAATTCTCTACGTCTTCGACGAACCCACCGTCGGGCTGCACCCGCACGATGTGAACTCCATGACCGAGGTGCTGCGGCAGCTGCGGGACAAGGGCAACAGTGTCCTGGTCGTCGAGCACGACCCCGCGGTCATGGCCATCGCCGACCAGGTCATCGAGGTCGGCCCGGGCGCGGGCGAACAAGGGGGGAAACTCGTCTACCAGGGCACCTTCGAGGGCCTTCGGCAGGCCGACACCGCAACGGCTGCCGCGCTGGCGCAGCATCGGCCCATCAAGGAAGAACCGCGCACGCCGCGGGGCCACATCACCCTGGCCGACGCCACGCGCAACAATCTCAAGAACGTGACCGCGGACATTCCCACCGGCGTGATGACCGTACTCACGGGTGTGGCCGGCTCGGGCAAGACCAGTCTCGCGGGCGAACTTATCGCCCAGCACGAAGCCGTCGTGATCGACCAGAAGCCGGTCAGCACCAATCGCCGCTCGACCCCCATCACGTACACCGGGATCGCCACCCCCATCCGCAGTCTCTTCGCCCGTCAGAATGGCGTCTCGGCCCGCCTGTTCAGCGCCAACTCCGAGGGAGCCTGCCCCGACTGCAAGGGCCTCGGTGTCGTGTACCACGATCTCGCCTTCATGGAAGAGCAGGAGACGGTCTGCGAGACCTGCCAGGGGCGCCGGTTCACGCCCGAGGTCCTCAAATACACGGTTGCCGGGCTGTCCATCGCCGACATCGACGAGCTCACGATCCGCAAGGCCATCGACCAGCTTCCGGACCACGCGATTGTCAGGGCCCTACGCCACCTCGACGAGGTCGGGCTGGGCTACCTCCGGCTCGGCCAGCCATTGACGACTCTTTCCGGAGGTGAGTGCCAGCGCGTGAAGATCGCCAAGGAGCTCCGTGACTCCACCGGCCCGACCCTCTACGTCCTCGACGAGCCCACCACCGGCCTGCACATCCAGGACATCGACACCCTGCTGAGCCTCCTCGACGGCCTGGTGGACCACGGACACACCGTCGTACTCATCGAGCACAACCTCGACGTCATCCGGCGAGCCGACTGGATGATCGACCTCGGCCCCGGCCCCGGCAAACACGGCGGGAAGATCCTCTACCAGGGCACCGTCGCAAACATCGCCGGCACCGCCACCGCCGAGGCGCTGAGCGGGGACCTCTTCCGCGCCCCCAGCGCGTCGCTATCGAAGCCGGCCAGCTGTTAACGCCCACCTCATCCGGGGCGACGGCGTAGCTCGCCCGGCAGGGCTACCTCACGTTTCAGCAGCACTGCGGAAGCAGCATCGCTGTTCGTGCGCGGCTCAAACACCCCGATGCGGCGGAAAGGCCGCGGGCCGCACCGTCACCGTCGCAGCCTTCGTTATTTGGCTCCGCCCATGACCCGCTAGTGTCCTGCGCCAGTAGTTGTTCGTTAGTTGTTGTGTGACTTCTTCTTCTGCTGGTGGTGCGTCAGTTCCTCGTCGGGGTCCGAAGCTGGAGCCGTTGCTGCTCTGTGATGAGGAGCGGGCGGTGTTGGAGCGGTGGATGCGGCGGGCGACGTCGGCTCAGGCGTTGGCTTTGCGGGCACGGATTGTGTTGGCGTGTGCGGGGCCGGAGGTGCCACCGATCGTCGCAGTCGCTCGGGATCTGCGGGTGACTGCGGATACGGTCCGTAAGTGGCGGCGGCGGTTCCTGGTCGACCGACTGGACGGCTTGGCTGAC
>NZ_NNBP01000072.1 GCF_002803155.1 Streptomyces sp. CB02959 | reverse complement strand
TCGTCATCACCGTGCCCTGACACGGCGGACGCTTCGACGTCAGGGGCGGGGCGCTTCCTAGGGTCGGGAGCGTGACCGGGCGGAACACCCGTGAACGGGCCGCCGGCACCCTCGACTTCGCTTCCCCACGCCCCCGTGGTGCCGTACCGAAGGAGCTTCCGCAAGTCCGATCGCCAGTTCCGCAGACTCCGGAGCACGGGGCGTCCGCTCGCGGTGCTGCTCGCGGCGACCACCGTGGCCGGCGTGCCCGGCGCCCTGCCCGCCTCCGCGGCGCCGCCCGACGGGCCGAAGGACAGGGTACGGGCCGGGCTGGAGCGGCTGGTGAAGGACGACCGGTACCAGTACCCGGCCGCGCTGGCCTCGACGACCACCCCGGGCGGGCAGGTCCGCGACAACGCCGTGGGCGTCGCGGACCTGCGTACCGGCGACTGGCCCCGGCACCACGCTGCTACTGCTCTGTGCCGCCCTCTTCCTCGGGCTGGTCCTCAAAGCCCTCCAGACACCCCTGTACCGGAACCTGGAGGGCTACAGCCTGTGGCCTTCCCAGGCATACGCGTGCGGCTGGGCCGGCGCCAGCGCGCCACCAAACAGCTGCTCACCGACCGCATCGCGCGTGCCTCCGCCGACCGCGAACCTCACACTGAAACGATCGGTTGTCCGGAAAGCATCAGACCCCACGGGGCCGGTGGGCAACGGGGCGTGGGGAACGGTGCGGGTTCACCGGTTGAGGACGCGGCGTAGCCAGCGGACGCGGGCCTCACGGGCGTCGCGGGCGACGGCGGTATCGGGTGCGATCTGGTCGAAGCCGTGGAATCCGCCCGACCAGACGTGGAGTTCGACGTCGCCTCCGACTTGCCAGATACGGGTGGCGTAGGCGACACCCTCGTCGCGGTAGGTCTCGGCGGCACCGGCATCGATGTAGGCCGGCGGCAGGCCGGACAGGTCGGTCGCGCGGGCAGGTGCCGCGTAGGACGGGACCCGGTCGGTGCCGCGGGCCTCGCCGAGCAGCGACGTCCAGCCGACGTCGTTGGCGCGCCGGTCCCACACGCCGTGGCCGGCCATCTGCCGGGCGGAGGGGGTGTTGTTGCGGTCGTCGAGCATGGGGCACATGGCCAGCTGGCCGGCGAGGCGAGGTCCACCCCGGTCGCGCGCCATGAGCGCGACGGCCGCGGTCAGCCCGCCGCCCGCGCTACCGCCCACCACCACGATCCGCTCCGCGGCGCCGCCGACCTCCGCGGCATGCCGCGCCACCCACACCAGGCCGGCGTAGCAGTCCTCGACGCCCGCCGGGTACGGGTGCTCGGGAGCCAGACGGTACTCGGCGGAGACCACGACGAGCCCGAGGGGTGCGGCCCACTCGCGCAAGATACCGGGCATGCCGGTCCGGCCGGTCCCGCCGATCATGCCGCCGCCATGCAGGTGGTAGACGACGGGTGCGCCGCCGGACAGTCCCGCCGGGCGGGCGATCAGCAACGGCACGTCCGGCGCTCCGTCAGGTCCCGGTACCGCACGCTCCACCACCTTGAAGCGCCCGCCGTCGCGCAGTTCCTCCAGTGTGGGATCGGGAGCGGTCTCGGCGAGGTACGCGCGCCACCGCGGCACGTCCGCGGGTGACGACGGCTCGCCGCCGCGCAGGTCGCCCAGCCCGTCCAGGACGATTGCTGCTTCCGGGTCGAACGGCACGGGAGCGGGCCGACTTTCCTGATCCGCCTGATCCGCCTGATCCGCCTGATCCGCCTGATCCGCCTGATCCGCCTGATCCGCCTGATCCGCGGGTGCCTTGGGAGTCGCGGGAGTCGCGGGAGTCGCGGGGGTCCCGGGAGCGGTGGGGACCGTCGGAGTTGCGGAGGCCGCCGGATCGGCCGGGGCCGCTGGGCCGGTGATCCGTGGGGGAGTTGCGGGGGTCTGTTGCGGGCCGTCGTCCGGCACGGGACGGGTGTTCATGGATTCCCTTCTGGACGGAGGTGGGCTGTGCATCGGCACGCGCCGGGTGCGCAGGCGGCGGAGCCGAGCGGGGGCGAGCGGGGGCGACGAGGAGCATGCAGGCGGCCACGAGCACGCACGCGGCGAGGAGCGCACAGGTCGCAGGGGCGCGCAGGCGGCGGGAGTTCCCAGTCACCAGGTGACGGGCAGCTCGTGTACGCCGTACGCGATCATGTCGTGTTTGAAGCGGATCTCCTCGTCCGCGAGGGTGGTGCGCAGTCCGGGGAAGCGGCGCAACAGGGCCGGGTAGGCGAGTTGGAGTTCCTTGCGGGCCAGGTTCTGCCCCAGGCACTGATGGATGCCGTAGCCGAACGCGAGGTGTCCGCGTATGTCCGGCCTGCCGACGTCGAACCGGTCGGGGTCGCGGAAGACGGCCGCATCGCGGTTGCCGGAGGCGTTCGGCACGATCACACCCTCGCCTGCGCGGATGAGCCGGCCTGCGATCTCGACGTCTTCGGTGGCGACCCGGGAGAGCCCGTTCTGGGTGATGGACAGGTAGCGCAGCAGCTCCTCGACGGCCGACGCCACCAGGGCGGGATCGTCGCTGTCCCGGACGACGGCGAGCTGGTCGGGGTTGCGCAGCAGCACCAGTGTCCCGAGGGCGAGCTGGTTGGTGGTGGTCTCGTGCCCCGCGACCAGCAGCGTTATCGCGGTTTCGACGAGGAGCGCGGGAGTGAGTTCGCCGGTGCGCATGCGTGTGACGACCAGGGAGCTGAGCAGGTCGTCACCCGGATCGTCGTCCTTGCGCCGGATCAGGTCGCCGAGGAAGTCGGCGAGTTCGGTGCGGGCGGCGGTGAACTCTTGCACGGTGCTCTCCCGGGAGATCATCGTGCCGGCCACGCGCTGGAAGAGGGCATGGTCCTGACGGGGGACGCCGAGCAGTTCGCTGATGACCAGCGAGGGCATGGGCAGCGCGAAGGCTTCGACCAGGTCGGCCGGCGGCCCGGCGGCCTGCATCCGGTCCAGCAGGTCGTCGATGATCTGCACCAGCCGCGGAGTCATCGCGGTGACCTGTTTGACCGTGAAGCGCCCGATGAGCATGCGGCGTTGACGCGCATGCTCCGGATCGTCCTGCATGCTCAGGGCCTGCACCTCCTGGCGGCCCTGGGCTTTGAAGCCCTCGGTCGGTGCGGGAAAGCCGGGCCTGCTCGGGTCGGCACTGAAGCGCGGGTCGGCCAGCACGGCACGCTGGTCCTCGTAACGGGTGACGAGCCAGGGCGTCTGTCCGTCCCAGATCCGTACCCGGACGAGCGGGGCCTGCGCGCGCAGGGCGGCGAAGTGCGGCGGCGGGTCGAAAGGGCAGCCGGGAGCGCGGTCGAGGGGGAAGTCGGGAATCGTGTTCTGCGGCACTGGTGTCTCTCCTCATGATCAAAGCGTGATGGGGAAGCGGCCGACTACGGGGCCAACGCCGGTCCCCTGGGGGCTCGTTGTGGACCGCAGCAGGCGGGCAGGCACGATCACCTCCGGCAGCCGAAGCGACCGGGGCGGGCCCGCACGGAGAACAACAGGTTCGAAGGCTGAGACAACGCCCCACGGCACCGCACGACGTGACAGTCCGGCCTATTCCATGAGGAGACCGATACCGCGCGGCACGGCTGACCCGGTACCGCCCAGCGCGCCGCCGCCGATACCCGAACGCGCCCTCCGTCGCCCCTCACCGGGCACGAAGAGGATCAGCGCACACGGTGGAGAAGGAAGGGAACGGCTTCCACGAGAGGACCGGTGACCACACTCACGGCCCAGGGAGAGGCTGACAGCACGCACGGAACCGGCCCGCGCCAAGACGCGCGGTACAGCACGCTCACCACACACGGTGAACATGCACCCGGGAACGCCGCCTTCGAAGCGGCTACAGTCTGTCAACCTCGATGATCACGCGGGCATGCTAGCACTGCCCGCACGGCACCCGTCCGCGTGCCGACGACGAAGGCCCATGCCAGCACAGCAAGGGGGCCGCAGAAACGGATCATCCCTCGCGGCCCTCACCCCCGCGGAAATCCGCAGGACCCTGACCAGGGAAACAGCAAACTGCAACTGGGCTCCGGCGGCCCCCGGAACTGCGCGGTCAGGCGGATGTACTCGCCCGGAAGATCAGCGAGGCCGATGTGCGGAACCAACGTACGAACTGGGAGGTCGGTTTGCTGGACTGAGTAGTCCAGCAAACCGGGCGATAGGGAGCAGGCAGCGGCTTCGGAGGCGTGCCACATACCGAGGACTGGCGGTTTCCAGTCCACTCCTGGTGCGTGAAGAGCAACGCGGGGGCCGATGATGCTGTGACCGGAGGCGCGGCGATTACCACGTGTCGGGATCGTCTTCAGCCGGGCGTCGGGCCGGACCTCGAAGCTGAGCCGCGCATCCTACCCGCCCTCCTCCAGCCACTGGGCCGTCAGCTGCCAGGCCGCGTCCAGCGCCCGCACCCGCTCAGCCAGGTGCTCGCCGCCCGGCACCTGACGGCTCAGCCCGTGCAGCACGTCGGCCTGCACTACCTCCCAATTCGGCCCGTCCAGCAGCCGGGCCCCGGGGCGGACCAGCGGTTCGACGGGAGGCGAACACGTCGCGCCGCCCGAACGCCCGCGGGCGGCGCGACGACCGGATCTCGGCGAGGACGCCCCGCAGCGCCTCTACCTGAACCTGGGCGTGCCAGGGGCCCGCCGTGCAGATCACCGGGGGACAAGCGCACCCCGCGCAAACCCCCACCTCCTCCAGACCCCACCTCACGATGACGCCCCTGCCTCCGGCTCGGGTCAGCATCATCTCTTCCCCCAGGGGACCCACACCCCCAATCAATTGCCCATGCTGGGCACACCACGACGCCGGCGCCTGAGTTCCACGACCCCGGGCGCCGCCGTGCGCACCGTGTTACGTGCGGGGCGGTCCCTTCGGGAAGCACTCCGTGAAGTACACGGCGTGCTGGCTGCGCAGCTGCACCCGCGCCCAGGAGTCGTCCGTGAAGCCGAACTCGAAGGTGTCGGCGTCGATGTCGGTACGGTGCCGGACCCAGGCCACCTGCCCGGCCGCCACGTTCCAGCCCGGCTCGACCGTGCCCAGCTCACCGCGGCGGCGGCCACGCTGGACATAGCTGACGTGCAGATGACGGTCGGTGAGCTGGAGCACCGGCAGCGCGTCTGTGGTCGGCACGCGTGGCCACAGCGCGGTGGCCAGCCCGCCGGCCAGGCTTCCCCAGCCACCCTTGAACGGCTTGCCCTTCTTGCGGCTCCGCCCGAAGGGATCGAGGATCGGCGCGACGATGGCGTCGTACAGCCAGTAGATGCTCCAGAGGGAGCGTTTGAAGCCCTCCCAGCGGTCGCCCGGGAGCCGGTGGCCGACCAGGACGCGGGGGCGGTTCCACCGCCACGGCTTGGGCAGCTTCCGTGCCGGGAAAGCGACTTCGTTCTGTACGAACCGCTCCCCGGCGGGCAGCGCCTGCGCCGCGCGCTCCCTCGCCTCCTTGTACGGGACCTTCCCCCAGGCGACCCGCAGACTCATCCGAAGACCTCCCGGACGGGCTTGGACCCCGCCGCGCCGTCGGCCAGGCGGTCGGTGAAGCGCTCGGAGTCGGGTCGGTCGGCGTACTGCTTCTGCTGCTCGGTCAGCGGCTTTTCCTTGGGGGCGTCCGGGCCGACGGGAGTCTGGTGCTCGACGTCCCAGCGCTTGTCGCCGACGCGGACCTCCTTGAGGCCGGTGGCGTCATGGATCGCACGCTCGGCCGAGTTGGCCGCTTCGCCGACCTTCTCCCTGACCCTGGCGGTCCTCTCGGAGACCTCTTGGGCGACGTCGATGCCGGTGTGGTGCTCGAAGACGCTGTTGGCCAGCGGCGCCGCGTCCAAGGCGGCACCGGCTGCCTTGGCGCCCGCGGCCTTCTTGACGATCTGCTTGACGCCCATCTTGACCTTCTTGCGGGCGTTCTTGTTGCGCCACAGCGCCTTGGCCCTGATGCGCGTCCGCCGCAGCTTCTGCAGGGCCCGCATCCGGTCGGCGAGATCCTTGAGCTTGTCCGCCAGTCTGGCGGTGATCCGCACGGCCTTCATCGCGCGGTGTGCCGCGCCGCCGGCGGCGATGAGCGGGCCGATCGCGGCGCCGACACCGGCGGTCAGAATCGCGACGATCGCCGCCGTCGCGGCCGCGACCAGCAGCGCCTCGACGATCTCGGTGATCAGCTCGACCATCATGTCCTCGGCCTCAGCGCACGACTCGGCGGCCATCTCGAGGAGTTCGGCGACCGTGATCATGTCCTCGGCCTCGCCGTGCAGAGCCTTTTCGAACTCGGACATGGTCTTGCCGAAGGCTTCGGACGCCTCGCCGGTCCACGAGTGCTGCAGCCCGCGGCGCTCGGCCTGGAGGTCGTCGAGCACGCCCTGAAGGTCACGGGCCGCGGCCCGCCACTCCCGGGCGGTTTCCATCAGCTTCTCGTTGTCGCCGCTGACCTTCTCCAGGTACTCGTCGAGCCCGAGTTCCTTGATGGCCCCGCGGATGACGGAATCGAGCGCCCCGGCCAGCGGGTTGCTCCAGTCGACGTCGAACCCGATGCGTTCCAGCGCCTGGCTCACGCCTCACCGCCGAACGCCTGGACCTGGGCCTCTTCGTTGTTGTCGTACGCCTCTGCCGTCAGCCGCATCGCGTCGGCGATGCCGCCCAGCGACTCCTTGACGTCGTGGAGGTCGTCGACCGCCTCCTCGGACTGCTTGTCGTAGTCGGCCTTGAGGCTGTCGGACTCCGACAGCTGGCCGAACACGCTGCTGGACAGCTTCAATCCGTTGATCCGGGTACGGATCTTCTCCACCTGGTCCGCGGCCTGATCCGCCGCGGTCGCATAGCGACGGAGAGCCTTGCTTTCTACGTCGTAGCCCGTGCCGCCCATATTCCTGTCCTCCCCGTGGCCTCCCCGGCCCCCGAACTAGCGCCATCCCAAGTCTTTGCGTAAACGCGGCCATCTCTTGGACTGCACTTTACATACGTGTTCCCAACGGGGGCGCATCGGGCGCAACTTCGGGGTTCCGCAATGTGACGGCGAATGGATGGTCAGGCGGACGTCCGGTGAACACAGTGATCCCGGAGCAGAAGGACCAGGCCGCCAACCGGAAGAAGAAGGGCTCTGCGGGCGGTCGGCCCGTCAGTCACGACGCCGACCTCTACAAGGAGAGGAACACCGTCAAACGCCTGATCAACAAGCTCAAGGCCTGGCGAGGCATCGCCACCCGACACGACAAGACCCCGGACAGCTACCACGCCGGCCTCCACCCGCGCGCCTCGACGATCTGGATCAAAGACCCCACCCGGACCACCCATTGATCACGACTCAAAACGCGCCCTAGTAGATCGTCGCGGCTAATGCTTGGGGTAGAGGTGGCGCAGTTTGACGCGTGCATCGTGGGTGGTGAA
>NZ_NNBP01000071.1 GCF_002803155.1 Streptomyces sp. CB02959 | reverse complement strand
GGATGCCACCAGCTGGTCAAGGCCCCGATCGTGCTCGTGTGGGACCGGCTGAACACCCACGTCTCCCGCAGGATGCGCGACCTCGTGGCCGAGCGTGACTGGCTGACGGTATTCCTGCTGCCCGCCTACTCACCCGACCTGAACCCCGTCGAGTGGGTATGGGCCCACGTCAAACGCAGCCTGACCAACCTCGCCGTCATGGCCCTGGACCGACTCGAAGCCCTCGTCCGCAACCGACTCAAACGCCTCCAGTACCAGCCCGACACCCTCGACGGCTTCATAGCAGGCACCGGCCTCGCCCTCGACATCCCAACGTCACCCTGACCAGCCGAAGTCAGTAACGGGGGCGTTCTCCGGCGTCCGGGCTCCCGGCATTCGGCACGGTGCCCTGGGACGTCGACGAGGCCCAGCCCTTCGTGGCTTCGCACCAGGGCGGGTACGGGCGCTCACTACGGTGAGGACGAGGAGGGCGTCTTCGTGCGCAGAGTGTTCCCCGTTGACGAGAACGGCCGACCGCGTTTCTCTGCCCGGGTGGTGCTCGCTAGCCGGGCATCCGTTTCGTGATCCCGTTGGTGGACCGGATGTGGAAGGTCACGCTACGGACGGTGACCATGCCGATCCCTTCCCAACAGGTGATCACCCGGGACAACTGCGCAACCTGCAGATCCTCTCCGAGATCACCGCGGAGAAGAACTCCACCATCGTCTTCCCCGCCCAGTTCCTGGAGAGCGCCCGCGCCCTGAGCAGATTTGTCGAAGGGAAAACCAGGCACACCACCGCACCGCTGCCGCGACTCGATCCAGGGGAAGCCCCGGCGGGCAGCGGAATATCCACTGCGACATGAGCCCGCGAACCGACACAGCCCACGACCGTGCACCGGCCGGGGCGCGCACCCGTCAGCTAACCGGGTGTCTGGAGTGAGCAGGTCAGCGATGCGCCCCGGGGAGTCGGTGTCCGCTGAGCGGGGCACAGTAGCGTCATGGGCGTGCTGCGTGTCACCGATGGCCGGACCCACCAACTGATCGAGCTTCCCGTTCTGCGCCGGGGCGTGCTGCGGATGCGCGTCCACCTGTCATGCCCCGGCTCGGCCATCGGCGCCGTCGACCTGCGTGCACTGCTCGTCGGCGACGTACTGTTCCGTGCCGCGGAGACGGCCGGGGTGCAGGCGCGCCTCACCCTGGTCGTACCGGATCTGCCGCCCGAGCAGGTCAAGGCCCTCGATCGCGCCACGGCCGCGCTGGGCATCAACCCACCCGTGGCGGCCGGCATGGCGGCTGCCGACGTTCACGTGTCCGACAGCGGAGGACCGGATTCCGAGTATGGCGTGTGGATCGAGGTCGGGCACGTGCAGCAGCTCCTCACGGTGATCCCGGGACTTCATGGAGGGGCGGGCGCAGATCCGCTGGCCCTCCGGCTGGCGCTGCTGAGCCACCCCCACCATGAGCCGATCACCCTTGCCCCCGGCATGCTGGCCGACGCAGAGCAGACGCTCGCCAACTGGCGTGGCCGGGTAGCCGATTGGGCACGGTCGCCGTCCAGGCCGATCCCGGACGACATCCGCTGCCAGGCCCACAGCGCACTCGCCGACGACATCGGCATTCCCGGCGTCCTGACCGTGCTGCGCCGTGTCGCAGCGGAACAAGAGATCCCGGACGGCGCCAAGTTCGAGGTCTTCGCGTACCTGGACCGTGTCCTCGGTCTGGAAATCGTCCGCGATGTGGGCCGCGACCATCAATCGTGATGTTGACCGTGTGCAGGCAGCTGCCCTCGCGCAGTGGACGGTCGGCGACGCCTCCGGCACCTGATTCTCACCAGACTCCAGCAGCGGAGACGGCACCGACTACTGGGCGGACTCCCGCAGCTGACGTTGCTCATAAGCCGGTGAAACCACTCTGGACGTCCGAGCGGCGTCCGTAGCACGCCGGTAACGCTCCCGATCACGAACTGGTTCGCTACCTGATCCCCACGTCGTGGCGGAGGGACTCGGCCACCTCCTGGTCGAAGGGCTCGGTGCCGGGGGTGAGCACCGACGCAGCGGCCACGGCCACCCCCAGCGCGCAGGCGCTGACCGGATCGTCGCCTGCGGCCAGCCGTGTGGTGAGCGCGGCCACCATGTTGTCTCCGGCCCCGGCATCACTGAGCAGCTTCCCGGGCAGCGATGGCGCACGCAGTTCGGTGTGGCCGTGACGGGTGGAGCAGAGAGCGCCCAGGTCGCCGATCGTGGTGACGGCGATCTCGGCGGCGCCCGTGGTGAGCAGATGCTCGTTGACGGCTCGGGCATCGTCGAAGCTGCGGACGGCCCGGCCGATGAGGTCGGCGGCCTCTGTCCGGTTGCATCTGAGCAGGTAGACACCTTCCGATAGCCCGTGCCGCAGCGCCGGGCCTGATGTGTCCAGCACCAGCCGGGCTTCGGCCTCCCTGATCCGGCGGGCGACGGCCGCGTAGAAGTCGTCGGGCAGGCCGCCGGGAAGGCTGCCGCTGGCCACGACGTAGCGGCTGGTGCCGATGGCCTGCCCCAGCACATCCAGGCAGTGCCATCCCTCATGGTCGTCGAGGTGCGGACCGGGCGGGACGATGTGGTGGCTGCGGCGCGATTCGGTCTCGAACAGTACGAGTGCTTCGCGCGTCTCACCGTGGATCTCGACGGCGATGTGGTCGATGCCCTCTTCGTCCAGCAATCTGTTCAGGCGCCGGCCGACCTCGCGGCCGGCGGTGTGCACTGCGGTGGCCCGTCCTCCGAGGCGCGCCACACCGCGGGCGACGTTGATTCCACCGCCCCCGGCCGCCACAGACCTGACCCGGGCGCGGTTCTTGCCGATGTCGGCAAGGTGGCCGACGTCCCAGCACATGTCGACGGTGGGGTTCATCGTCAAGGTGAGGACTGGCCCGGCCACGGGGGGGTCCGGCGCCGCTGCCGTGCTCATCGCGAGGGCGCGGCCTCGCCCGGCACGGCCGGTGCCTGGCGCACCGTCCGCTGAGCACCGCCCGGCTCGTTGTCGTACCCGGCCATGACCGCCCGCAGGCTGTCGTCAGTATCGGTGGTCAGCGTGCGTTCGGCGGCCGACGCTCGCAGGTCCGGCACGGTGCCGCTGGACACCAGGGGTTTGTCTGCGATCTCCAGACCGTTCCGGTAGCAGCCAGGTGCGGTCTTCTGCGGGAAGACGTCGTTGGCCTCGGCTTCGGTTGTCCTCCGCGTGATCACGCGGAGGATGCCGGCCGCGCCGAAGGCTTGGTCGGTCAGCGCCGACCTGGCGATGCGGCCGAGCCCGTTGATGGCAACCCGGGCGGCCATGGTTCACTCCCCACGTTCTTGGCCGAACTGCCGAGGAAGCGGTCCGGCGCCTGGGGTCTTGGACACGCCGATCACGGTCGGCTCCCACTCCACCAGCCGGACGGTCGGCGATGCCTCTCACCGGCCGGGGCCCGGCTACGACGCTAACCCGCCCGACGGTTCGGCGCACCTCGTCGCGTCACCGGCCGGTTGCCCGCGGAGATCATCGACGCGGAGCCCGGCGCACGGCCTGGTCCATGGCATTGCGCGCACCGTGGAGGTCCCGGTCCAGGCCGAAAACCCGGTCGGCGAGGGCGAACAGCACGCCCTGAGTGCGCAGCCGGGCCGTCGGCGCAGCCCGCGGATTCGGTTCCGGCGGGCTCGGCGCACGGTCATACCTCTCTCACCTGCGGAATGTCATGGGGGCATGATCCGTCACTCGATTGCCGCGCCGTGATGGCCCAAGGTGTCACTCGTTGGTGTGATGCCTTGGGGAGTTCTTCGGCCCGAAGTGTGGAGGTCCGCATGATCCCTTTCTCGATGCGTGTCCGGTCGATGGGCGCTCTGGCCCTGATGGTCTGCGTGCCGGCCGGTGCCGCCGCAGCAGTGGCACCCGAGGCGATTCGCGCGTTGCACGCGCAGAGTCGCACCGACCTCGATGCGTCGATGCACGGCCAGGCGTACGCCTATGCCACCTACCTCTTGTTCGCCGACCAGGCACGCGCTCAGAACCTTACGTCCGTACAGCAGCTCTTCCAGCGCACGGCCGACGTGGAGCTGGGCGAGCACTTCGCGGAGGAGGCCAAGCTCAGCGGTCTGGCAGGCAGCGACGCGGCCAACCTCCAAACCGCCATGAAGGGTGAGGAGTACGAGTCGCACACGATGTACCCGACCTTCGCCAAGCAGGCCCGGCAGGACGGCGACACTGCCGCCGCCGACCTCTTCGCGGAGATCGCCAAGGACGAGACGACCCACCACGCCGCGTACGCCAAGGCGTTGGAGGTCGTGCGCACCGGCAAGGGCAGCGTCCCGGCACCCCCTGGCGTCAAACCCGTGACTGTCCAGGCCGGGGCGCCCAAGGTCCGCGCGGCACGGACGAAGCAGAACCTCGACACCGCGCTCCACGGTGAGGCGCTGGCATCGGCCAAGTACACCCAGTTCGCCAAGGCGGCCACCGCGCACGGCAACGCGGCGCTGGCCCGCCTGTTCACCGGCACCGCCGACGTCGAACGGCGCGAGCACTTCGCAGGCGAGGCGCAACTGGCCGGCATCGTCGCACCAACACGCCAGAACCTCACCACCGCCATCAACGGCGAACAGTACGAGTCCCGCACCATGTACCCCACCTACGCCCGCCAGGCCAGGACAGCCGGCGACGCCAAGGCCGCGGAACTGTTCACCCACAACGCCAACGACGAGGCCGGTCACGCCCGCGCCTTCGAGAACGCGCGCAACCAACTCCACTGACCGCACGTCGGCCGGAGCAGGCTCCCACACGCACGGGGCCCGCCCGGCCTTCGGCCAGCCCGGCTGGCTCAGGAGCCGCTGCTGCTACATCGACCCCGCGCTCCCGTAGCGCGGCGACGATGTTGTCGGACTCGGCCTTCACGACGCGTGGGTCATTGCCCGCCAGGGCGTCCGTCGCTACCTGGGAGGTAATGGTGCCGATCTGTGGGTGCTGGCGAGAATGCTGATCTAGCCGCGTCAGGCAGACGCGGATTTCGGATCGGAGTGATGAGTCGTGTCCATAGCCGTACCTGCGACCACCCGCACTGTCGTGGAGGAACTGTTGCACCGGATCGGCGAGGGACATCCCGAGCGCATCGCTGAGATGTATGCCGAGCGGGGCGACTGGAAGCTGGACTGGCCGGAGGCCGAGCACGGTCGGACCGCTACCCCATGGATCCGTCACCGCTCCACCCGCGCCGATGCCGCAGCCCACTACCGCGAGCTCGCCGAGCACCATGTGCCTGGGCAGGCAGCGACCGAGATCGAGGGCATCCTCGTCGACGGCCGCGATGCGGTCGTGCTCGGCGAGATCCGTCAGACCGCCCGCTCCACCGGACGTGCTTATCGCGCTCGGTTCGCTTTGCACCTCACCATCGAAGACGGCCTTGTCACCCGCCACCATGTCTACGAAGACAGCCTTGCCGTCGCCCAGGCGTTCGACATGAAGGGACCGAGTGAGGCTTGCTGAGGCATCCGTGAAGTTAACGGTCACAGCCACTCGTTGTGGACTGCGATCAGTGCGGTCACCTCGTAGCGGACAGCGAGATTGTCGTACCGGGTGGCAACAGCCCGGTGGCGGTGAGCCGGTTGATCCCGCATTCGACAGCGTGGCGTGCGCGGTAGTCGGTCGTGTCGAACTTCGGCGGCCGGCCGCCGCGGGAATCGAGTTCTTGCCGGTTGCGGACCCGGTCCGCCGGTACTGGGATCGTGGCCTCGATGCCGCGTCTGCGCAAGTAGGAGCGATTCTTACGGGAGCCGGACGCCTTGTCCGCGCGAAACCGGTCCGGGCGCTTGTGCGGCCTGCCGAGCCCGGTCTGTGGAACCCGGTTCGCCTCCGGGACTGACTCGAACGGCGGGGAATCGCCCCGCTGCCCAGCCGTGATCACAATGCGCACGGGTCTCCGCCCCTGTGCGACCGCGAGATGGATCTTGGAAGTCAGTGCGCCCCGGGAGCGTCCGAGACCGTGGTCGGCCGGCTCGACAGAGACCCCACCGGGCCGCTCCTTCTGGAGACGGGATCCGCCGGGTGCTGGCCGGGGAGACCACCCTGCACGACCTGGCCGTCACGCACCTACGGCTGGTCGAGGGCCAGCTGCAACAGTTCCGGGCGCGCCGTGCCCTGCTACGGACCATCGTGCGCAACAGGTGAGCCTGAGGCGCAAGCTCGTGTCGATCTCCGACGATGACCGTGACCGGCTCATCAGCCGGTTCCGGGACTTCGTGACCGACGGCCCGGATGTCCATCCCGGCTATGTCGAGCGGCTGCACAGCCCGCGGCCGCACCTGCCCGAGGAACCGTCCACCGAGCAGCTGGAGGCCTGGACCGAACTCGCCCCTGGGCATCGCGACCCGGTGCGACAAGACCTCGGGAAGCCACCTTGCCGTACTCCACCTGCGCGCTTCGACGATCTGGATCAGAGACCTCACCTGGGCCGGTCCGGCAGCCGCCCGGGTCTGGGGCCGGGGTGGTCCTTGGCGTGGCACGGCAGGGTGGAACTCGTCAGTTGCTCACCCATGCTCCTGCCGGTGGCGCCATGGGCTCAGTGCGTTGGCGAAGGCCCCGATGGCGCCGTGTCCCAGGCGCTGGGAGCGTGTGTCGGAGAGGCGGATGGAAACGGCCACGGCTGTTCTTCGGGCGGCTGTGGGTTCCACGGTGTCGGTTCAGGGGGCGGAGCGAAGGGACCCGCGTGCTTTTCCATCAAGACCATCATGACCACCGCGACGATCAGGCTGATCAGTATCAGAGTCAGGCCCATGGGGTTCGCCGGGTTGTAGACGTACCGGTTGGTTCCCCATCGGCTCTTTTTGGAGACCGGTTCGCCATCTTGGTTCATGCTCGGATCCTAACGAGCTGGTGAGGACAGGCTGTTGGTATACGTCTGAAGTGACCGCGTGTAAAGGGCTTTAACAATATCCGGATGCAAGACTATTGAGGGACCTATCTGCAGGCGATGCATGAACCAGCGCATGGAAGGGTTGGGAGGCCGTTGTGGAGAAAAGAAGGCCCTGTGCTACGTCGCGAGCCACCGTCATCCGTCTCGCATATGGATCACGACAATTCGACTCCGGGTAAAGCTGGTTGGGCATCCCCGATGTTTAGGGTTTGATCTCGGTGCGCGTACTGCGCGCCATGACTGCCGGGGGATGAGGCATGCTGAACAATGGAAAGAAGCCAGTGGAGCCGACGGGCTCGGATATTTCCGGTATCGAGAGCGAAGAGGGTATCCCGGATCTTTCCGGTCGCCTCAAGCAGCTCACGGACAGGATTCTGCCGGGGTCTGCGGGGGATGGGCGGGGGCGCCATGCGGACTCGAGTGATGTGACGTCCGCCTATGCCGAAATTGCGCATCTCATGATGGAGTCCTTAGGGTCCCTGCAGGGCGTCGCGGAAGGTCTGAGCACGGCGCCGGGCGCATGTATGGCAGAGTCGGCGCCGGTTGCGGGCGGCACGTCGAAGGAATACGGGACGGCGGCGAGCGGTACGACGGCCGCTGGAGGGGCGGGGGAGGAGCGGCGGACGGAGTGAGCGGGGCGGTGTGCCCGTCCAACCGTGCATGGCGGTCTATGGTGCACGTCCGCCGCCGGCTGCCCGCGGGTGACGGACGCCACCGCTGTCGTGCTCTCTCCCGCGCCCGACGTCGCGTGGTTGGCTGACTGGGTGCGGACATCGTCGGCCGGAGAATTGCCGACGCCTGGCGGGTAGCTGTCGCAGCCGCCCGCTGGCCTATCGGGAGTCTCCCGTAACGCGTTTCATGTCTGCTGTGCCAGCCTTCGCAGGTAGGCCGTGCGCAGGCGCTGGATCAGCAGGAGACTCACTACCGGTCCTCCCACGGTGGTGACGAAGCACATGCTCAACAGTGGTCCACCGTCGGAGTCGACCCCGGCGACGATCAGGCATACGGCGAGGAAGCCGAGGCCGAACCCATACAAACCCGGTCCGTGTACGGCCGACTGCCACAGGGCGTACGGGCCCACTGCGCGCAACGGGCGGGCGTCCGGGAGGGGCAGGTCCACCGGCTCGCCCTGAGGAAGCTCCGCAACGCATCCCGGGGGCGTAAGCCCGTATACATAGCGGTCGTCGTCAAGGACGAGCAGGGCCGCGACGCACCAGTCCGATGGATCCTCCGCAACCGGCGCCCAGTAGAGCCACCCGGCGTGGCCTTCGAGGTTCGCGGCAAGGGCTTGTGGGTCGAGGCAACGGTCGAACAGGTCACGGGTGCCTTCGGGTGATGAAAGACGCAAGGCGGGGGACAAGGTGCTCTGAGGGACGCCGGAAGTCTTTTTCGGATCGGGCACTGTGAGCCGTATCCCGGCTGTGCCACCTGCGATGCACACCCGTAGTCTGCGCACCGGTCTGTCACCGAGCACGGACTGGGGAGTCGTCGGTTCGGGCTCCTCCTTGCCCCTGGACCTGACGCACATGAGGAACAGGGTGATGGGGAGGGCGCCGAAGAGAGCCAGCATCACCATTTCGCCCGGTGATGCCGAGCCTCCCAGGAGGGAGGCGAGGTGACGACGGGGGGTGAGGATGATTCCCAGGGACGGGGCGTCCGGGGCGTAGAGCCCACCCGTTAGGCGGTCACCGGTCGTCCAGCGGTCAGATGACGAGGTCACCTGCCCTCTCAACTGCAGTGCTCTGCTGTGCTCGCCGGGGCCTGGCGCCTCGACGGTGACCACGTAGGTGTACGTCGTGCCGGTCTTGGACGAATTCTGATATCTGTGATGGATTTTCGTGATCGTGACGGGAGCGAAACGGTAGTCGTGCTGGGTGACGGCGGCCAGTTGGGCGCTGTTGTCCGAGGCCTAACCTCGATCGTTCATGAGTCCT
>NZ_NNBP01000070.1 GCF_002803155.1 Streptomyces sp. CB02959 | reverse complement strand
CCGCGCGTCCTCCTCCGGAGGAACGACGCACGCCCCTACGGGGCGTAAAGACGCAACCCCCTCCGGGGGTTTAACTAATTCCTCCGGAATTAGTTATGAATTCCTCCGGAATTCATGCGCGACGATAATGGGAGTGAGGGGCTGTCTGGCGTCGACCGGCCAGTGGTGGTGAGCTGTTCAAACTAGCTAGCTACTGGGTCGGGTGACGGTGGTTGGGATGCTGGCGGCCTGACAGTGATTTGATGACTGCCTGTGGCATCCTGACTGACTGTCACCTGCCTTGTCGAGGCACCCCTGTGAGGGGTAAACGTAAGGGCAACCATACCCCGAGTACCCCTTTCGTGTCCACTCTTCCGAACCTGATGCATCACTCCGTGATGCCGGGTAGGGTCTGGGAAAACACAGCACCTCCCCCACAGGCAGGAAGCCCGGGAATTCCCTACAGGGAAAGGTCGACCGATGCCGGAAGAAAAAAGCACAGAATCCTCCTCTCGGCCATCACAAGACGCTATCGAAGAAGTGTCTGATCCGGAGCTGATCCGCTATCGGATCGTGGCTCAGCGCACCGATCCAGCGCATCCCGGCGCCGCGTTGCTGACGAACTACACCTACGGCCGGTCGGTCGAGGAGGCCGTCTCCAAGGCCCGGAAGGCGCTGGAGAAGCCGGACGGTTTGTACGGGGACCAGGGCCTGTACCGCGTGGTGGAGGTGGTCGAGGAGAGCTGCGAGAGCGCGCTCCGGCAACAGGAGGACGCCCGCCGGCGGTACCTCACCACCATCCTGGAGGCCGCCATCACCACCGTGCGCGGCCGCGAACTCGACGACCCGGATGGGGAGCTGCTCAGCCTCCTGGACGACTTCTTCACCCGCGCCGTCGTCTTCCCCGCCCCGCACACCGGCGGCGTACGGCCCCGGCCCCACCAAGCCACCTTCGGCTGGACCAGCGAGCCGCCCGGGATTCAGCATGCCAGCGACCCCGGACGAGCCCTGGCCCTGTTCCTCCTGGCCTACCTCGACCACCACGGCCTGGCGGTCACGAACCCAAGGGACCAACGATGACTGGCCACCGAGACACAGCGCCAGCGCCCGTACGCGAACTGGACGGGATCGCCAACCGCACCCAGGGAGACAGCGGAGGCACAGCATGAACACTGAGCAGCACGACGCTGACGCGTACGGCCAGGAGCTGGCCCGCATCAGCCAGCATCAGCACGAGGCCACGGCAGCACGCTTCACGGTGTTCCAGGCCCTGGCCGCCGTCGGTGTCCCGCCTGAGCAGGCGGACGGGATCGTGTCGCAGCTGGAGGCCGGGGCGGTGGCCGGCGCCCACACGTGGATCTCCAAGAGCAGCGCCCCGCACGGGTCCGACCAGCGCTACGAGGATGGCTGGTTCGAGGGTGTCCGTGCGGTCTCCAGCGACCTGCTGCGCATCGCCGACACCACCGCCGCCCAGCGCGGGCGTGCCACCTCCAGCGCCCTGCTGCTCGCCCACCTTCGACAGTCGGCCTCCCCCGCGCCGAAGACTCCGACGCAGGACCCAGCGCCCGCGGGTGAGGAGGTCGGCCGGTGATCTGGAGCAGGCAGGACCTGGCCCGGGACGTGGTCCGCCGGCAGGGCAGCGGCATGTCCGCGGTGCAGGTGGCGGAGAAGGTTGCTGAGGCAGCGGTGCGGGAGCGGGAGACGGCCGAGCAACTCCGGTCGCCAGGCCGGGTGGTGCGGGAACCGTATGCGACGGATCCGGAGGAGCTCGCCGAGGTGTGGGCCGCGAGGCATGCCGAGTGGCGGCGCGTGCAGGCCCTGGTAGAGGCATCAGAGTGGGAGACCTACGAGCCCGGCCGGGACAGCGCCGGCTCGGCGTGGGCCGCCGAGCGGGAAGCGCGGCGTGCGCAGGCACTGGCCGCGCACGCCGCGCACCAGGAACGGCGGCGGGAGGCCGCGGACGAACTGCGCACCGAGGTGTGGCTGTCCGCGGGGCCGAGCCGGCGACTGTGGGCGCTCGCCTCCCGAGCGGGGCTGACACCGCAGGAGGTCCTGGCGCAGCTGGCGGAGCGGATGGTCGTCGGCGAGGACGGCGCGGTGTCGGTCCAGCCCTTTAGGCCGTCGCGCTGAATTCCCGTACGGAATGCAGGTTCGTTGAATCGTTGGACCATGGGGAATAGAGGGGTATGAAATGGGCCGTATTCCACTTCGATCGCATCAGGTGGAGGCCGTGGATGCGATTATCCGCGGTCTTTCGGGTCCTGTAGATGGCGGGATGCCTGCCCGGGGTCTGCGGGGGACGGTGGTGTCGTCGACCGGGTCGGGCAAGACGATCACGGCGGCCACGGCGGCGCTCAAGATGGTGCCCCGGGGGCTGGTGGGAGTGCTGGTACCGACGCTGGACCTGCTCACGCAGACGGCGGAGGCGTGGCGCGCGGTGGGGCACAAGGGGCCGGCGGTGGCGGTGTGTTCGTTGGGGGCTGACCCTCTGCTGGAGGAGTTGGGCGTGCGGTGCACGACCAATCCCACGCAGCTGGCGCTGTGGGTCGGGAGCGGTCCGATGCTGGTGTTCGCAACGTACGCCTCGCTGTCGCCGCAGGGCCTGGAGGACGACCAGGACGTCGAGGCCAGCGGCGAAAGCGCGACGGCGCCGGGGGTGCTGGAGCGGGCCATGCGCGGCTCGTACGGGCAGCGCATGGGCCCCTTTGACCTCCTGGTGGTCGATGAAGCCCACCGCACCTCGGGGGATCTGAGCAAGGCGTGGGCGGCGGCGCACGACCAGGAGCGGATCCCGGCGGTACGGCGGCTGTACATGACGGCCACACCACGCCTGTGGGCAGCCTCCCCCAGCGCCGCCGGAGCAACGGGCCAGCCGGGCGCGGCGAGCGATTCTGAGGACGGTTCAGGGGCGTTGGGTGGGCGTCTGGTGGCCTCCTTCGACGACGTCGAGTTGTACGGGCCGATTCTGTACGAGCTGGCGCTGATGGAGAGCATCGAGCGGGGCATCCTTGCCAGCTTCGAGATCGACGTGCTGGAGATCCGGGACCCCGAGGCGCCAGGGCCGGACGCGTCGGTGGAGGAGGTGCGCGGCCGGCGGCTGGCCGCCCTGCAAGCCGCGCTGCTCAAGCACGCGGACGCCATCAGCGCCCGCAGCCTGATGACGTTTCACAGCCGCACCCTCGACGCGATGAGCTTCGCCCGTGCCTTGCCGGAGACAGCAGCCGAGCTACACGAGACCGACCCGGCCCTCTACCCGAAGCGGGTGGGGGCGGAGTGGCTGTGCGGAGAGCACCCGGCGCAGCATCGACGGGTGGTGCTGGACCGGTTCGCGGACGGCCTCGACGCCGAGGGGTGGGTGACCGACCTGGGCATCCTGGCGTCGTGCCAAGTGCTGGGTGAAGGCGTCGACATTCGCGGCAAGCGCGGCGTCGGCGGCGTCGTCTTCGCCGACACCCGCTCCTCGCCGGTGGAGATCGTGCAGATCACCGGCCGCGGCCTGCGGCAGGACCCCGGTGAGGGGAAAGTGGCGCGGCTGATCGTGCCGATCTTCCTTCAGCCGGGCGAAGACCCCGAGGACATGATGGCGTCCGCCAGTTACCGCCCCCTTGTAGCCGTCCTGCAAGGGCTTCGTGCGCATGACGAACGGATCGTCGAGCGCATGGTCGTTGCCACCCGCGGTGCCCGCGGCAAAGCCACCTCCGTCGTGGCCCTTGACCCCCAGCGTGAAGAGGACGAGGAGGAGGCTGCCGACGAAGACGGTGAAGAGCCGGCAGCAGCCGAAGACCTCGACGCCGGCGTTCCCGAGGAAGGCGACGGCGGCGAAGCAAGGACCGGGCACGGCGAAGCCGGCCGGGACCAGGACGAGGACCAGGAGGACGAGAAGAAGGGGGTGCCGTTGCTGCGGTTCTCCCTCCCCCGCAACCCCGACGTCATCGCCGCCTTCTTGCGCACCCGGGTGCTGCGGCCCGACTCCGAAGTCTGGCTCGCCGGCTACAACGCCCTGCGCAAATGGGTCGAAAAGCACGGCCATGCGCAGGTGCCGCTGGATGCAGTCGTGCCGATCGGGACCACCGAGAACGACGGCGAAGACGGCAACGGCAACAGCGGTACGTATGCGCTGGGAGCCTGGGTCAGCGAGCAGCGGCGCGCCTTCCGCGCCGGGACGCTCAGGGCGTGGAGGGTCGACCTGCTCAACGAGCTGGGCATGGTCTGGTCGGTCGCCGACGCCCGGTTCTACAAGAACCTGGCCGCAGCCCGGGACTACTACGCCCTCCACGCCACACTCGCCGCCCCCAAGGACGCCTCCATCGACACGGTCGCGGTGGGCCAATGGCTCGCCAACTGCCGAAAAACCGGCGGCCTGGGCAAGGACGAAGAACGCGCGCAGGACCGCCGGCGGGCGCTGGAGGCCATCGACCCCGACTGGAACCCGACCTGGCCCATCGACTGGCAACGCCGGTACGCCGCCTTGGCCGGCCTCATCAAGGACGGAGCAACGCTCGCCGAGGTCTTGCCCGGCGTCTCCGTCGGCGGCCAGGACATCGGCACATGGCTGCAGGCCCAACGCGAGGACTGGGAGCGCCTGAGCGACGGGCAACGCGAGCGTCTGGCCGACCTCGGGGTCGGCCCCGCCCCCGCTCCCACCCCGGAACCGGAGGCAGCCACTGCGGAACAGTCGGCGACCGTCCCCGCCGGAGTGCTTCGTCTGGCCACAATGACGGCCTTCGAGCGGGGAGTTGCTGCAGTGACGCAGTACATCGCACGCGAAGGCCACGCGAAGGTGCCCCGCAAACACGAAGAAAACCTCCACCCCGACAACGGCGGTGCCCCGGTCACTGTCCGGCTGGGTGTGTGGCTATCGAACACCAAGAGCCGCCGCGCCAAGCTCACCAGCGAGCAGGTCACCACCCTGGCCGGGCTGGGGCTGGACTGGGCGTAACCACGACTGACCACACCGCGGGAACGAATGAAGGCGAGGCAGGCTGGCCCCGATGCAACCGGGCAACGGGGCCACGCTGGTCCACGCGGGGGACGTGTACGACCACCCAACGGCAGTCGGCCGGCGCCAGCCCGGCGGTGACGCATGACGACGGGCGAGCCCACGGTCCCGCCCGTCGCACCACACCGCCATCCTCCCGTACGGCATGGGTCGGTGCGGGCCGTATGCGGGGAGCTGCGTCGCACGGTTCGCATTTCCCTTGGGAATCACCTTTTCGAGTGGGACGGGCGGTGTTCGTGGGTTGTGCAGGGCCGGTACGCCCTTGGCTGTCCGGCGTGAGGGGCGCGGCTCATAAGGCGTGCTCAATACGCGATCGGTGAGAGGGAGTGCGGGCGTGGAGGTCGCTTTCGGTGGTCCCGATGGGCAGGTGTCGCAGCTGTCGTGGGAGCGGGCGGTGGCCTCGGTGCGGTTCGAGGAGTTGTCGCCGGTGTCGGCGTTTCCCGTGGTGCCGGGACGTCGCTGGGGGCCGGGGTGGTGGTGGTCGGCGACCACCGGGCGTCATGTGGTGCATGGGTCGGTCTCGATGCGCACGCAGCTGATGGTCCTGGACCGGGACCCGGCGGTGGCCGGCCTGGCGGGGCGTCCTGTTCGGTTCGTGTGGCGGGGCGAGGCGGATGGTCGGGTGCGGTCGTGGGTGCCGCAGTTGTTTGCCCGGTACGCCGACGGCACCGGGCTGTTCGCGGACTGTCCCTCAGGGCCGGCGTCGGGCGGGATCAGGGCGCAGCGGGCTGGGGCAGTGCTGGAAGTGGCTTGTGCGCGGGTGGGATGGGCGTACCGGCGGCTGGAGCCGCTGCCTGCGGTGGTGGAGGCGAATCTGCGGTGGCTGGCCGGCTACCGCCATCCCCGGTATCGGGGGTCGTCCGGGCTGCAGGCTTCGGTGGTGGAGGCGTTCGCCGTGTCGCGGCCGCTGTTCGAGGGGGCGGTGTCGGTGGGTGATCCGCTACAGGTCTTGCCCGTCGTCTACCACGGGTTGTGGTCGGGGCGGTTGGTGGCGGGACTCGATGAGCCGCTGCATGGCGGATCGCTGGTCTGGGTGCCTGCCGTTGGTGGCTCGGGGCGCGGATCGGGAGCGGGGATCGACATGTTGGGTGGGGAGTGAGCGTGGTGGGTGGCAGTAAGGGGGAGGGCCGGCGTCCGGTGGTGGAGGTCGGCGGCCACGTGGTCTACCGGGGGCAGACGTTTCAGGTGGTCGGCCTGCAGGGGCAGCGGGTGGCTCTGCTGGGTGAGGACGGCACGGACACGTCGTTGCTGCTGGGGCGGTTGTTCGCCGATCCGGGCTTTGCGGTGGTGGGCGCGCGGGCGCCGGATGTAGTGCCGCAGTGGGGGCTGTTCGAGACGGTGCCGCTGGCAGCCCAGCAGCGGGCACTGGCGTGGCTGCCGCACATCCGGGAGGTGGAGACCGGCTGGCCGCACCCTGAGAGCAGCCGGGAGGGGCAGGTGATGCGGGAGGAGTACGACCCCGAGCGGTGGACGCTGGCGCAGCGGGAGGCGGCCAAGGCGGAGGAGATGACGGCGCTCGGGTTTACGCGGGTGACGCGTTTGACGGTGCAGAAGATGCGGCTGTCGTATCGCAAGCAGGGGCTGTGGGGGCTCGTTGATAAGCGCACGGTGCCCACGCGTACTCGTCGTCCGACGGGTTACGCCGACGAGCGGGTCGTGGCCGCGGTGCTGGAGGGGCTGCGCCGGCAACGGGGCCGGTCGAAGGGAACGGTGAAGGGACTGCAGGTACTGGTCGGGCAGATCCTGGAGGAGACGCACGGGCGCGGGGTGGTGGAGATGCCGTCACGGTCGTCGTTCTACCGGCTGGTGAGCGTGCTGGCGGATCCGGCCGATCGGCTGGGATACGGGGCACGGACCGCTACCGCGCCGGGTCGGGGGTCGGCTGCGCCGGTCGTACTGCGGCCCGGGGAGCAGGTGCAGATCGACACCACCCGGCTGGACATCATGGCCGTGCTGGAGGACGGCACTCTGGGACGCCCTGAGCTCTCGATCGCGGTGGACGTGGCGACACGGTCGATCCTGGCGGCCGTGTTGCGTCCGCACAGCACCAAGGCTGTGGATGCGGCACTGTTGCTGGCGGAGATGGCAGTTCCCCATCCGGCGAGGCCTGGTTGGCCTGCGGTGCTGCAGTTGTCGCGGGCGCAGGTGCCGTATGCGCGGATGCTGTCGCTGGATGCGCGGTTGGAAGGGGCGGCGGCCCGTCCGGTGACCGTGCCGGAGACGATCGTCGTGGACCGCGGGAAGGTCTACGTCTCGGAGAGCTTCGTCGCCGCGTGCGAGACGCTCGGGGTGAGCGTGCAGCCGGCCCCGCCACGGCGTCCCCAGGCCAAGGGCGTGGTGGAGCGGACCTTCGGGTCGGTCAACGACCTGTTCTGCCAGCACGTCGCCGGCCACACCGGATCCAGCGTGCTGCGCCGGGGCCGGGACACCTTGGCGGAGGCGCGGTGGACGATCCCGCAGCTGCAGGACTTCCTCGACGAGTGGATCGTCTGCTGGCAGAACCGGCCCCACGAGGGCCTGCGGCACCCGGTGCTGGCGAAGACGGCGCTGACGCCGAACGAGATGTGGGCCGCGCTGATCACCGTGTGCGGGTACGTGCCCGTACCGCTGACCGGTGCCGACTGGCTGGAGCTGTTGCCGGTGCGCTGGCAGCCCATCACCGAACGCGGCATCCGCATCGACTACCGCACCTACGACCACAAGGTGCTGGATGCCTGCCGCGGCAAGCGCTCCGACATCGCGTCCAGGGACGGCAGATGGGAGGTCCACCACAACCCGCATGATGCTCGCCAGGTCTGGGCGCGCCTAGGCGACGGGAAGCTCCACGAGATCCCGTGGATTCACCGCGACCACGTCCACCAGCCGTTCAACGACCAGATGTGGCGCCACGTTCAAAGCGAGGTCGCGCAGCGGGGCGACCGTGAGCAGCACGAGACCGACCTCGCCGACGCCCTCGACCAGCTCCTGCGCCGCACCCGCGCAGGCGTAGGAGCACCGCCGAGACGGCGGGGTCGCAAGGGCTCGATCACTCCGCCCGGCAGCGCAGCGGTACTCGAGGGGCTGGCACTCGGCCTGCCCCTGCCCGCTCCACGGCAATCCGGCACGACCGGCGCCGAGGTCGGGGAAGGCGCGGGCGTGGGGAGCAGCGGGCAGGCTGCCGCATCCGCTGGGGCCGAGGCCGCGGGTGCGTCGCAGGCGGGGCCGACGCCGGATGAGGGGTGGGACGAGAGCCTGGACGACCTTGCCGCCACCGGCCTGGCTGCCGGGACCGATGGAGATGCGGCGCTGGATGTCGCGGAGGAAGCCGGCGTGGCTGCCTCGTCTGCTGGTGTTCCGGCTGGCGGATACGGGCTGTGGGATGCCGAAGCGGAGGCCGAGCAATGGTGAGCGGTCCATGGAGCATGGGAGAGGCGTCGAAGGTCGGTACCGCGCCAAGGGCGCACCGGCCGGCGGACTCTGCGGTAGGCGCCGGGAACGTCGCGGGCGGCGCGGGCGGCAACGGGCAGGTTCAGCCGGGTGCGGTGACAGTGTGGGACGGGTTCGCCCGCTTCGCCGCCACACCCGTGCCCGCGCCTCCCGCGCCAGGGGCGCCGGCGCGCAGTCTCCAGGAGCGGGTGGGCTATCACTCGCGATTCGTGACGGTCCGCACTCCGGCGATCGACATGCTGGCCAAGCAGGTACGCACCCTGATGATCCTGGGCCGCCACCAGCAGGTCACCGCGCGCCCGTCCCTGATCGTCACCGGACCCGCCGGGGCCGGGAAGACCACCGCGCTGCTCCAGGTCGGGCGCGCCTGCCACCTCGCCCACACCCGACGCCAGGACGAGGCGGGTGTGGCTACGGGCGGGCAGGTCCCGGTCGCCTACGTGCTCGTGCCGCCCGCCGCCAGTGCCAAGACCCTCGCACTGGAATTCGCCCGCTTTCTCAGCGTTCCCGTCACCGCCCGCATGTCCCAGGCAGCAGTCGTCAACAGCGTCTGCCACACCTACACGCAGGCGGGTGTGCGGCTGGTGCTGATCGACGAGATCCACCGGCTCAACCCCCGCACCACCACCGGCGCCCAGAGCGCCGACCTGATCAAAGACCTCACCGAACGCATCGGCGCGACATTCGTGTACGCGGGCATCGACGTCACCGGCACCACCCTGTTCTCCGGGGTACGCGGGGCGCAGCTCGCCGCCCGCGCCAGCCTCGTCGACTGCGACCCGTTCCCCGCACACGACGGCACGTGCGAGCCGTTCAAAGACCTGGTACGGGCCCTGGAGAACGCCCTCGACCTCCGGTATCACCGGGCAGGGAGTCTGGTGCGGCTGGCACCGTACCTGCACGAACGCACCGCTGGGCGAATCGGGTCGCTTGCCCGTCTGGTCAAGCAGGCGGCCATCACCACGCTCATCGACGGCACGGAACGCATCACGAAGGCCACCCTCGACGGTGTCCGCCTGGACCACCTCGCCGAACAGCACTACCGGCCCCGCACCCGCACCAAGCCCGGTTCCCGGTGAGTCAGGCCGCTCTCGTGGCGTCTGCGCCCGTCGCCGGGGCATGGGCGCAGCTCCCGCTCCCGGCACCGGGCGTATTCCGCGTCCGGCCGCTGGCCTTCGAAGCGACCGCCTCCTACCTACAGCGCCTCGCCGGTGCCTACCGGCTGACACTGCCCCAACTCCTCGACAGCGCCGGTATCACCGTCCACGGACACGGCACCTCGCCCGCGGCAGGACTCGACCTCTCCCCCACCGCGGCGCGCCGAGTCGCTGCCGTGGCCCGAGTCCGGCCGGACGTCCTCACCCGTGCACTGCCCGGCCTGCTCCAGGACGGCACGACGGATGCCGGACCGGCCACCGCACGCTGGGGGCCCGTCGAACGCCGGCACCAAGCTGTTCGAGCGTGCACGATGTGCGTGCGGCACCACAGCCACGGCGCGACCTGCACCGCCTGGGTCCACCGGCCCTGGCACCGGTTGGTGTGCTGGCGCCATCAGCAAGCCGCACCCGACCCCCGACTTACTTCCACGCTGCGCACCGGGGCCGTTCCCGAACTCGCCACGGCCCACCACAGCCACCAGCGGCTGCAGCGACACCCGCGGGGCGCGAGTGCGTGGATGGCGGCACGCGCGATCACCACCCGCTGGTACGACCACCAGCAACACCTGACCCACCGCTGGCACCACCGGCTCCACCAACTCGTGGCAGGAAACCCGCAGTTACGCCGTGCAGGGAACGCTTCAGCCGTGCTCCTGGCCCGGGACCTGGTGACCTACCCCGAAACCGTCGCACTCGCCCGCACCCTGGCCACCCTCCCCCACCACCTCGGGGCCTGTCCCACCCGCGTTCCCCTCGGCCTGATCGGACACCGACTCGGCCTGGACCGGTTCTCCCCCGCTCCCAGCGACCCGCTCCACACCTACCTCAGATCACGCCCCTGACCAGCCCCCACCGGACCCCTGCACGGCCACACCAGACAGTCACCTCTCGACGCACCATTCCATCAACAACAAAGCCAAGATCAATCCCACACACCCACGAAACCCCTGACCAACACCCCGAACAACCAAACCGAACACCCACCACAAAGCCCAGACAAGCCACACTCCGCCCCTCCCCCACACCCCCAAATCCCCACCAGAACCACGAAACACCAGACCAAAACAACCCAGCTACCGAAGACCCCCACACCTCGCCAC
>NZ_NNBP01000007.1 GCF_002803155.1 Streptomyces sp. CB02959 | reverse complement strand
GTTGCAGCTCAGGGGCACTTTCTGCTTTCTCGATCACCTGCCGGACACCACCCCTCGTGAAAGCCCGAGGCTAGGGGTGATGATCTCCATGTCGCACCCCAGCGCGCAGGGAACGGGGCCGGTGTGGTCACGCTGCGGGATCGCATGACCGTCCCGATCCTGAACGCGGCGTGCCGCACCATCCGCCGCGGGCGTGCTTCGTGAAGCGGGGCTGCGCGTGCATCCTGTTCATCCCGGCTGACGAGTGGTGCAAACCGCAGGTCCCAGACCGCCGCCCAGAACGGTTACGCGCTCACCATGGCCGACGCCTTGTGTGCAGCCGCGTCCCGACGCCTGGAGGCCGTGCTGATCGCCGCCGACCTCCTCACCCCCGCTGCCAGACCACGCCCCGAGTGCCGATCGGCCGGACACCAGAGTCGGCCCCCGGCACGCGGCCGTCCTTGTCGCCCTCGCCGCGCCGACTTCATAAGCGAGATGCGGCTGATGGACAAGGAGGCGTACTGGCTCGACACCCGCATCACGCCGGGCAACACCTGCCTGCACGGCAGCGTCACCCCGGTCGTCTGCAAGCTGACCGCCCAGTAGCAGGACTCCGTGGCACAAGACGACTGGCCCCCGGAACGATCGGGGGTGGGGGCCGGCTTCGTCTTGTGCCGGTGTCTCAGACCATGGGGATCAAGACCGCTGGGAGGTCGCCGGCCTCCACTGCGGCCTGGTCGATCGTCAGCCCGCAGTAGGCGCCGACCGCGGTGAACACCGCCGTAGGAAGCAGCTCCCTACGCTCCTCGTACTCCGCCTCCGCCGCGGCGCTGTCCGGCCTGGGCCCGATCAACGCGCCCGCTTCACGCAGCGCCGCATCCAGGGCGGACCCCTCGCCGGTGTCCGCTCCGAACTCGGCACGCAGGACGCGTTCGTCGCCCGGCACGTGGAGGGTCATGCACGGAGGGCTCCACCAGTTCATCGTCACGCAGATGATCTCCTCCCCCGGCCCCGGCCACATCGACTCGACCTCGTGGAAGCCGGTCGACCACGTCGACATCCCCCAGTCCTCCAGCACATACACCCACTCCCCACACGTTCCGTACATCGCGTAGTTGGTGCGGGCCGGACGTCCGCCCATCGGCGCGGCGAGATCCCTGTACGGGGTCCGTTCGGCGAGCTCGTCCAGGTCGGCGCCCAGGTTGATCAGGAATTCGTCCTGATCGATGCCACGGGCGCAGGTCAGCGAGATCCCACCGCGCATCCCCGGCAGGCTGCTGTCCCTGTCCATGGTGCTGTGTGCACCTATCCAGGCGATCCCGGTCTGATCACTCACGAGGGTGTGTCCTTCGGCAGCGGTTACCAGTGTGCTGGATGAACGTACAGCGCCGATGGGGCCCGGCTCCTGCGAAAACGAGGACACCGGCATCCGGAAGAGGGCCAAGACGGGCGGGCCCGGCGGCAGTACTCCGCTACCGCACTGGCGCCAGGCCCATGGCGAATCCCAACCGAATCACCAGTTCGCCCCGCCACCGCCGACACACTGGCCGAACCTGCGCACGGCTGACACCGGTTGGTGGAGTGCTGCGAACGGCGAGTCCGCCGAGAACCGGTAGTTGCGTGAGGACACCCCGGCCTTCCCGTCGCGGACCGGGATCAGGGTGCCGTCCACGATCCACAGTCGCTCGACCGCGTCGGCCGGACGAGCGGCCGGCTCGATCGCAAGCAGCGATCGCAGCCGCTGAATGACTCGGCAGACCGTCGCCGGCGAGCAGCCGAACAACGGCGCGAGCTGCCGCATAGTGAGGTTCGTGCGGATCACCACCTTCTGCAACACGCTTCAGGTTCATCCCGTGACCTCATCCATCCACCCTGAAGACCCAGTTGGCGCGACGCGGCCGCCTCTGGCTACCCGTCCTCTGGTGTTGCGCTTTGTGACGGTCGTCGGCTCGTCAGCGAGCCTCTTGGAACCACCAGCGAGGGCCACCTGCGCCGTTTCCCCGTCGGTGTGAACGGTGCGGTGCCAGTGACGTGGCGCGGGTAGGCGAGGGTGCCCTGCTGGATGAGGACGGCGCGGTGCCCGGACATGTCGGAGAACGGTCCGCTCCCGATGCCCCTTGGCACCGCAGCCCAACCGAGCGTTGACAGGCAACTGTGACAGCGTGGTCCGCCTGCACGCGGGCACTGCCAATGTGGCAAGGCGACGGGGTGGTTGGGGTTCGCGCTCGGGCCGGGCCCACGCCACGACCGTGTCGACGGGCACGGTGAAGCACCAACTGGTCCGTTCCCCTATGCGGCGCGCTGCGACGGGCCGCATGTTGCTCCATGAAGAAGACAGCACCATTTCCCGCACGTACGGAAGGAAGACGGTTGATGACAGGCACTGCGCAGGAATGGCATCTGGTTGCTCGCCCCGTGGGACGGCCTGCCGAACAGGACTTCCGCCTGGTGGAACGGGCGTTGCCGTCGCCCGGCGACAACCAAGCACTGGTCCGCAACACATTCCTCTCGATGGACCCGTATATGCGGGCTCTGATGGGCGCGGGGTCCGGCATCCCGTCCTACCAGCTGGGCCGGCCGATGACGGGTGGGGCCGTCGGCGAAGTTGTCGAGTCGCGGGTGCCCGGCCTGGCCCCGGGTGACCTGGTGCTCAGCGACCTCGGCTGGCGCACCGCCGCGGTCGCCGACGCCAGGTGCTTCACCAGGCTGCAGCGAGTCGAGGGGGTACCGGACTCCGCGTTTCTCGGCGTGCTGGGTATGCCCGGACTGAGCGCCTACGTCGGGCTGGTGGAGATTGCCGGGCTGCGCGAGGGCGAGACCGTGTTCGTCTCCGGAGCAGCCGGCGCAGTGGGCAGCCTGGCCGGGCAGATCGCCCGGCTACGCGGGGCGAAGGCGGTGATCGGCAGCGCCGGCTCCGAAGCGAAGGTGAAGTATCTGACCGGCGAACTCGGCTTCACCACCGCCTTCAACTACAAGAACGGCCGTCTGCACGAGCAACTCGCGCAGGCCGCCCCGGCCGGCATAGAGGTGTACTTCGACAATGTGGGAGGCGACCATCTGGAAGCCGCCATCGACGCACTCAACTCGCACGGCCGGGCTGCACTGTGCGGTGCCATCTCCGGCTACAACCTCACCGACCCGCCGTCCGGTCCACGCAACTTGATCGAACTGGTGAAGAAGCGGCTCACCCTGCGCGGCTTCGAGGTGGGCGATCACGCGGCCCTCCAGTCCCACTTCGTCCACGAGATGAGCAACTGGCTGGTTGATGGCCGGATCATCTTCCGGGAGACCGTCGAGGACGGCATCGGCAGCGCGGTGAACGCCTTCCTCGGCCTGATGGACGGCCGGAACACCGGAAAGATGGTCGTCCGCATCTGACGGGATACCCCCTCACCCTGGCACCCGTCACCAATCAACCCATGAGACCGAACCTAGCCGATCCGTTCAGCCAGAGCGACGATGATCCCCGCGGGGCCGCGGAGGTTGCAGAGTCGGTAGATGTTCTCGTACTGCGCCACCTCGCCGAGGAGTTCGGCACCATGGCGGCGCAGGCGGGTGATCGTGTCGTCGATGTCGTCGACGGCGAACATGACACGGTGCAGGCCCAGAGTGTTGGGTGGCGGGTTGAGCGATCCGGCAGTGATCGCCGCGGGGGCATGGAACTTCGTCAGCTCCAGCTTGCCGTGGCCGTCCGGGGTGCGCATCATCGCGATGGCGCTGCGGACCCCGTCGAGGCCGACCGTCTGGTCTGCCCAGATTCCCTCGATCTGCGCTTCGCCTTCCAGCTCCATGCCGAGCTCGGTGAAGAAGGCGATGGCAGCCTCCAGGTCGTCGACGACGACGCCTACGTTGTCCATCCGTTGAATCGCCACGGGGTGCCCCTGCTTCGTCGCGCAGTCCGTTCCGGCTACTGGTACCCCTGGGACGGAGCCGGTGCCGCATTCTCGACACCCGGAAGCGTCGATGGTCTGGGTTCTGCATCTTGCCGACGACCTACGGATCGCGATCGCCTACCAGGCCGCACTCCGCCTCGCGACCATCCTCGTGCCACACCTCTGGGGCGACCGCCCCGTCGAACAGTGGAATCCAAAGCAAAGGCTGAGGTCCTGAGGTCGCGGAGGCCAGTGTCGTCACCCGCGTCTTCCAGGGCTTCCTACTGCAACGGTTCGGTCGACGGCGATCGGGGCTTGCGTCAGTGGCGTGTGTACGGGGCCACGAGCACCGCCGAGGCGAATGCGCGCCGTTTGATCTCCTGCAGGGTCCGGGCAGGCGGCGTGCTGCCGCCGAAGGCTGTCGGCATCGGCTCGCGGAGCGCGTAAAGCGTCAGCTGGTACCTGTGGGTGCTGCCGCGGGGTGGGCACGGGCCGTCATAGGTGGCTTCTCCGAAGTCGTTGAGTGCCTCACGAGCACCGGGAAGGAGGTGGTGGGCGCTGATGCCGTGGGCACGTGCGGGGATGCCGAGCTGGAGCCAGTGAATCTTGTGGATATCGAGGTCGACCATGGTCAGGGCGAGTTCGGCCGTTCCGGTCGGCACGTTCGCGAAGTTCAGGCCCGGCGAGTAGTCCCTTGGATCGTCGCAGGTCATGAGTGAGGTGAACGCTCCGGAGCGGTCGAAGCCCTGCCCCCGGGTGAGGGCGAACGGGCCGGCAGCCGCAGTGGTGGTGCGCGTGGTGGCCTTGGCGGACGTGTGTGCACCGGAGGCAGGCCCTGAGGTGCCGGAGCAGGCAGCGCACGTCAGCAGTGCCGCCGTGGCCACTGCGATCGCCAGAGGTGGCAGTCCTCGCATGCCGCTCACTGTAGGGAGAGGGGCGCGCAGGATGAGTCATCCACGCTGGTCTCTCCCTGACGGCGTACATGCGGAAGTCGCCGATTCATGCCGGGGACTGGTGCTCGGCTCCTTGCGGTGGGGGCTGCTGCCCGGCATCGCGGATGGCATGGGCGGCGTTGATGAGATCGATGTGGCTGAAGGCTTGCGGGAAGTTGTCGAGAGCCTCTCCCGTGACGGGGTCGGTCTCGTCGGCGAACAGAGCGGCGTCGTTGGCGTGTGAGAGGGCGGCGTCCTCCGCGATACCAACAACATGCCGCCTGAACTGCTGGGCGGCGCGCAGTGCGTCGGGCGGGGCCAATCCGCCGGCGATGGGGTGGTGGTGGAAGACCGCCATCATCACCGAGGTCGGACCGTCGCGCACCGACCAGCGGGAGCCCACGACGTCGGCGGCGCCGCAGGTGTGCCTCGTCAGGCGATGAAGGGAAGCCCACCTGCATTACGAGACAGCCTTTTGTCTCGCGATTCGTCCATCTCCGCCCGACGTCACATCGAAGGATCGAAATCCAGCGCGGGAGCAGGGCTTGGGGCTGTCCGTGCGCTGCGACGGTCGGCACCCGGCCGGTTTCGCCGCCCGCGCACGGCCTCGGCGCCGTCACCGGCATCCTGTCGGGAACCGGGCTGGGCGGCGCCCTGTTGCACGAGGGAATGGGATACCTCTCACCGCTGATGGGCTATGCCTGCGACAGCCTTCTCGCGGCTGAGCTGGTCCTCGCCGACGGAACCATCGTGCGGGCCGACGACCAGACCCATCCAGAGCCCATGTGGGCGTTGCGGGGAGCCGGGTCCAACTTCGGAGTGGTCACCTGGATGAAGCTCCAGCCGGCCCCGGTGCCGAAGGCGATTCCCTCGGTGGAGATCTTCCACCACGGTGACGATGCGGTGGAAGCGGTCAAGGGCTGTCCCATCTGCTTCGGACATCAACCGCCCCTCGGTGTCGCTGACATCCTGAGACACCGCGGTCTGCCCGCCCGCGCAGCTAGGAACACCGCCATCATGGACGCCCCGTTAGACCTACCGCCCATGGCCATCGCCGTCCTGATCCCGGTCAGGATGGCGGGGCGGTCAGGACGGCCTTGGCAGCCAGCCGGAGATTCCTGACCATCGGATTCGGGTCGCCCTTGCGGCTGACCAGGACGACCTGGCTGGGGGGAGCGCCCTCGATCGGGACGGTGACGAGGTCGGGACGCAGTGAGCTACGCCGATCGCCGACCGGTAGCACTGCGATCGCCTCGCCACTCGCGACGAGTTCGAGCTTGTCCTCGTAGCTCTCGATCGGCGGCACGCCGGCCCCGAGGATTCGGTAGGAAGTCCAGTCTGCGGTCTCGAACGCGCACGGCGCCGCCTCTTCGCCGGCCAGTTCTTCCGCGGTCACCGACGCGCGGTCGGCCAAGGGATGGCCGCGCGGGACCACGAGCATCCGGGGCTCCTCGTACAGCGGGGTGGTGAACACGTCGTCGGCGGCGAGCGGCAGTGGGGCTCGCGCGATGAGGGCGTCGACGCGCTTGTCGGACAGCGCCCCGACGTCGCGGCAGCTCAGGTACCGGGTGGCGATCTCGGCGTCCGGGTAACGGCGGCGCAGTTCCCGTACGGCGGGAGTGATCACCAGGTCTTCGACGTAGCCGATGGCGATTCGTTCGGTCTGGGCTTGTTCACGCACGGCCAGCTCGGCCTGGTGGGCGGCCTGCAGCAGGGCTTGGGCCCGGGGAAGGAACGTCTGGCCGGCCGGAGTGAGCCGGGTGCCCTGGGGAATGCGGTCCAGCAGTCGTGTGCCGAGATATTTCTCGAGCCGTTGGATCTGGCGGCTCAGCGCCGGCTGGGCCACGTGCAATTCGGCGGCGGCCCGGCCGAAGTGCTGGTGCGCCGCCACCACGGTGAAGTAGCGCACCAGCCGCAGTTCCAGGTCCTGTCCGGGATCGTTCACCCTTGCAGCGTACGCGTCATGCCGTTTCGGAATGACCAGGTTGCCGAACCGGTCTTGGACGGCCATGCCGTCCTGGGCCTTGACTGAAGGAGCAACGTTTCCCCGAGAAAGCGACAGGCGTGATGAAGGCGATCCAGTTCCACGAAGCGGGCGGGCCGGAAGTTCTGCAGTACGACGAGGTGCCGGTTCCCGAGATCGGCCCGGACGAGGTGCTCGTCCGGGTGCACGCGGTGGGCATCAACCCGCCGGACCGGTACCTGCGTGAGGGGATGAAGGTCATGCCGGCCGAGATGAGGCCGGCCCTGGAGTTCCCCCTGATCCCTGGAACGGACATGCCGGGCGTGGTCCAGGCGGTCGCTCCGGACGTGCTGGGGTTCACCGTTGGTGACGAGGTCTTCGGCATGCTGCGGTTCCCCGGATTCGACGGCCGGACGTACGCCGAGTACGTGGCCGCGCCGGCTTCGGACCTGGCTCACAAGCCGGCCGGTATCGACCACGTACAGGCGGCTGGTGCGCCGATGGCCGTGCTGACGGCCTGGCAGTACCTGGTTGATCTCGGCCACGACGTGCCGTCTCCTTTCACCGGCCAGGTGCACCAGCCGGTGCCGATCACGCCAGGAATGACCGTGCTGGTCAACGGGGCAGCCGGTGGAGTGGGCCACTTCGCGGTGCAGCTGGCGAAATGGAAGGGGGCACACGTCATCGCGGTGGCCTCGGGCCGGCACGAGCAGTTCCTGCGCAAGCTCGGCGCCGATGAATTCATCGACTACACCACGACGCAGGCTGCGGACGTGGTCAGCGGCGTCGACCTGGTGATCGACACCGTCGGTGGCTCGGACAGCTCACGCTTCCTGACTGTGCTCAAACGCGGCGGCACCATGCTTCCGGTGTTCTTCGCCCAGTACGACCCGGAAGAGACGGCGCGTCTGGGCATCACAGTCTCGAACATTCAGGTGCGTTCCAACGGCCCCCAGCTCGCCGAGATCGGGCGCCTGTTCGACGAGGGTCGGCTCCAGGTCGGGGTGGACAGCACCTACTCGCTGCCCGAGGCGGGAAGCGCACACACGCGGGCCGCGCAGGGCCACATCCACGGCAAGATCGTGCTGACGGTGGTCTCGTGATCGCCGAACTCCAGCAGGCGGTGGCGAGCTACGCCCACGCCCTGGACGAGCTGAATGTGCCTGAGCTGGAAGCGGTCCTGACCGAAGACACCACCTGGACCTTCACGATGCCCAGGCAGGGAGTGCTCGGCCCGGTCGCCGGACGCACGGCGGTGCTCGACTTCATCCGTGACGGGCACACGGCCCAGACCGGAAGGGTGCGGCACCACCTGGGCAATGTCGTGGTCACGACGGCGGACGCCGCCACCGCTGAGGTGCGGGCCTATCTGGTGCAGACGAGGAACACCGGCGAGAGCATCCAGACGATCTCGACCGGGGTCTACACGTTCGGCCTGCGCCGGTCCGACGGCGGGTGGCGGATCGCCGAGCTCACCCTGACGCTGGACAACGCCTTGTAGGGCGAGGCCAGGCAGTGCGTCCGGCGATCATGGGATGCCTGCCGGTGGCGCCCGGGTGTCGATTGGGTCGACGACGAACAGCACGGCCCTCTGTAGGGAGATGATCAGCCGGTCGACGCGTTGTTGAACGCCGGCAGCTGCGGCACCAGAGGGCGGCCCGCATCGCGAAGGGTCAGGTGGCTTGCTGGCTCTGCAGGTGGTGCAGGGGCTTGACCAGACGGCGTCCGGCCTGGTGGTCGATGGCTTCTTCCAGGCCGAGCAGTAGTGAGGTGAGCATGGCGCGGGTGATCGGATCGGTCAGGCGCTGCTCAGGCTCGGCGGTGGGGTTGAGGCGGGTGTGGACGGCAGGGATGGCAACCTGGGGGCCGCCGACGACGTAGACGTTGAGCAGAGCGAACATTTCGCGCAGTTGCGCCTGAGCGCGGATACCGCCGAAGAGGCCGGGAGAGGCCGAGAGGACCATGGCGGCATGTCCGGGCAGGACGCTTGTGCCCCTGGGCCTGGAGGCCCAGTCAAGTGCGTTCTTCAGGACGCCGGGGATCGCGCCGTTGTACTCGGGAGTGGCGATGATCAGCCCGTCGGCCTCCGCGATGGCCTGCCACAACTCCCGCACGGGGAGGGGCGGATCCTTCTCCAGGTCCTCGCTGAAGTGCGGCAGATCCCCCAGGCCCGGAAACAGTGCGATGTGCATGCCTTCGGGGGCCAGCGGCTGCAGGCAGCTGAGGAGCTGGGTGTGGTGGGAGGCGGCTCGCAGGGAACCGGAGATGGCCAGAACACGGCTCATGAAGGATGGCGCTCCAAAACTCGGTGGTGGCCGGCCCCCTGCCTGGGCGGAAGGAGCGATGCGGGCGGGGGGCCGGCGGTGGGGGGTACAGCCGGCGTCAGCCGCGGTAGCTCTCTTGGCGGGCGAAGTCAGGGATCTCGACCGCTTCGAAGGCCTCGGTGTAACGCAGGGGGCGGACGGTGTCGACGTTCCACACGTAGAACGGCAGCCGCTCGCGCGGGTTGGCCTGGCGGACCTGGTCGGGGCCGTGATTCATACCGGCCGGGGTGACGCTTGCCAGCCCCGCGGGCGGACCGACCTGGCCGCCGTCGCCGGTTCCGAGGAAGACGAACAGTTCGTCGTAGTCGACGTTGCGATGGGCCGGCTGCGCCTTGTCCGCGTCGTCCGCGCTCTGCATGGGCCGGGGGGCCATGGTGACGAACCAGTTCTGCCCGGCCTGGAAGGTGGCGTGCGCCACCGGCGGCATTTCGAGACGTTCGCAGGTGAGCGGGCGGATGTCCGCCAGGCGCAGCCGGAAGGGGGCCAAGGTCCCGGTCCAGCCTTCCACATCGGCGGGGTCGAAGGCGTAGAAGATCGACGACAGCTCGCCGGCTCGCTTGACGAGCACCTCCCACTCGCCAGCCGCGTTCTGCGCGGACGGGACGCTGATGCCGGCGTCGAGCCTGGGAACGTCGAGGACGCCCTGGTCGAAGGGCAGGAAGTGTCCCAGCAGGCCCCGCTCGGGGAGCGTGACCGGCTCCCGCGTCTCCACTACGTAGGTGATGTGCTGTTCGGTGCCGGGGTCGGGGACGGTGCGGTAGTTGGTGCCCTTGGGGATCACCAGGTACTCCAGCGGCCCGTAGGCAAGGGTGCCGTAGTCGGTGACGAGAGCGCCACTGCCCGACTGGACCAGCAACAGGGTGTCGCCGTCGGTGTTGCGGAAGTAGTACGGCATCGGCGCCATCCGCTTCGACACCGAGACCGTGATGTCCTCGTTGAACATCAGCAACGTCGGGAGGGCCCGCTCGTCGCGCTCGTCGTCGGCGGGAACGTCGGTGAGCCGGATGCCCCGCGGCCGGATCGGGCCCTCCACCCGCAGCCAGTCCGTGGCCGGGTGGGCGTGGTAGAGCTGAGAGACCTCGCCTTCGAATCCCTGACGGCCGTGGTGCTCCTCGAAGGTGCCTTCCGGTACATGGGCGTGGGCCTGGCGGGAGATCCGGCCCTGAGCGTGCTTCGCAAACATGCAGCGACTTTCTCCACAGGCGCCGGCACACAGGCCAAGCGCCCCATCGGGTAAGTGAGTTGGGAATACTCGTGGCGTGGTGGTGCGGCCTGCCAGAGACCTCGCCGCACCCATGCCAGGAGCAGCGGGGCGGCCCGTCCGCTCACAGCACCCCGCGGAACGCCGTAGGTGTCTGCGGCCAACGCCTCGCCACGTCACTGGCCTTCGATGCCGCGATCAAATGCCAGAGCATTCCTTCGGTTCGCGCCTACCTGGCGCCTTCACTCCACTAGTCAACGACCGCAGCGTGCCACCGGTCCAACACTCTTCATCGGACACGAGACAGTCTCAGGCTGTTACGGTCTAGGGGTGGACCTCGACCTGCGTCAGGTGCGCTACGTCGTCACCCTCGCCGACGAACTCCACTTCGGCCGGGCCGCGAGCAGGCTCACCATCGCCCAGCAGACTCTCTCCTCCCAGATCAGGGCCCTGGAGAGGCGTCTCGGCGTCCCGCTGTTCACCCGCGACCGCCGCCACGTCGCCCTCACGCCTGCTGGCGAGACCTTCGCCGAACGCGGCCGACGCCTCCTCATCGACGCCGAGCGCCTGGTCGACGAAGTCACCCAGACACGCGCACCCCTGCGCATCGACGTCGTCACCGAGGGCCTGCCCTCCACACTCCTGATCCACCACCTGCGCACCCAGGCCCCCGACCTGCAGGTCGAGGTGGTCCAGAGCCACGGCCTGGCCGCGGCACTGCCCCGCCTGCTCACCGGCGACCTCGACCTCGCCTTCGGCCGCCCTCACGGCTTCGGCCGCCCCCTCGCGGCAGCCCTCGCCACCATGCCCGTGGGGCTGGAACCCATCGGCATCATCGTCCCCGCCGACCACCCCCTCGCCGACCAGGACGAGGTCCCCCTCACCGCCCTCGCCGATCACCCGCTCCTGGTCCACGCCGCGGACGAGTCCGCCGAATGGCGCGACTGGGTCGACCATGCCGTTGCCACCTTCGGCCTGGACGTGGCGACCCGCCTACGCGGGCACGGCCGCACCTCCGCCCTGACCGCCGTCCAGGCCCTCCGCCACCCGGCCTTCAGCCTCACGACCCCACAACTCCCCGACGGCCTCACCGCCCGGCCCCTGACCAACCCCGTCCCGCTCTACGCCTGGCACGCCGTCTGGAACACCACCACCACCGCGCACCCCGCCCTCAACCGAGCCCTGGAACTCATCCACACCTACGCCCGAACCCACCACTGGCACCAACCCCCGAACGCCGACTGGTGGCTCCCGAACCCCGATCGCGACACACTGCGGACTGAACCTCCCCAGGTTCGGTAGAGAACTCAGTTGATGGCTGTGGCCTGGGGTTTCTTGGTTGCCAGGTAGTAGTTGATCTCGTATTCGACGGGTGGGACGTGGCCCGGAAAGCCGAGACCACCGACAACGGCACCGGCACCGGCACCGGCACCGGCACCGGCACCACGTTCCATCCGGCGATAGTCCCCCCAAGAGCAGATGCGAGTGGCCGAGGTCGACAGCGAGGAGACCGGCGGAGAGGACGGCCGCGCAGCGTATGTCCTGGACGGTGACCCGGCCACCTTCTGGCACACCCGCTGGTACGGAGGAACCGGCCCGCTGCCGCACCACATCGTGCCCCGTGAATCCCGGGGCCCGCCGGACGAAGTCACCAAGACCGGACTGTTTCCAACAGGCTTCAACAGATTTAGGCTGTGCGGCGCAACACTTTCACCCAGCACCTCACTTTTCAGGACGTGATCACTACGTCGATTTCGTTATGTCGACACAAGGGAAGGATTGGCATGCGCACGCCATTACGTGCACGAACGGCGAGACGGGTGGCCCGCGGGGTCACCGTCGCGCTCACCGCGCTCGCGCTGGGCTCCTTCGGACTCACCGCCGCGGAGTCCGCGCAGACCCGACCACACGCGGCGGAGCCCACCCACGCGGTCGGCCACGACAACACGGCCCTGACCATCGACGGCAAGCCCCTCTCCATCTGGTCGGGCGAGTTCCACTACTGGCGGCTGCCCAGCCCTGACGCCTGGCGCGATGTCCTGCAGAAGATGAAGGCGGGCGGCTACAACGCGACATCGATCTACTTCGACTGGGACTTCCACTCCCCCAAGCCGGGCGTGTACGACTTCAAGGGCATCCGCGACGTCGACAAGCTGCTCGACATCGCGAAGGAAGTCGGGATCTACGTCATCGCACGGCCCGGCCCCTACATCAACGCGGAGACCGACGGCGGCGGCTTCCCGGGCTGGCTGGTGACCCAGAAGGGCAAGGCCCGTTCGACCGCGCCCGACTACCTCGCCGCCGCCGACGAGTGGCTGTCGCAGATCAACCCGATCCTGGCCCGGCACCAGCTCACCAACGGCACGGGCACGATCATCGCCTATCAGGTCGAGAACGAGTACTACCAGAACACGGGCGACGGGCACGCGTACATCCAGCACCTGGTCGACAAGGCACGCGCCGACGGCATCACCGTGCCGCTGACGGGCAATCACAACGGCCTGTTCACCAAGGAACTCGACATCGAGGGGTACGACGCGTACCCACAGGGCTTCAACTGCTCCAGCCCGGACAAGTGGCAGGGCCTGCCCGACCTCTCGGGCGAGAAGAAGCCCGGCGAGCCGCTGTTCCTGGCGGAGTTCCAGGGCGGCGCCTTCGACCCGTGGGGCGGCCCCGGCTACGACAAGTGCCGGCAGCTCACCAACGGTGACTTCGAGAAGGCCGCGTACGAGAACAACATCGCGTCCGGTGCCACCATGCAGAACTTCTACATGGCCTACGGCGGTACGTCCTGGGGATGGCTGGCGTCGCCGGAGTCGGTCTACAGCTCGTACGACTACGGCGCGTCGATCCGTGAGGACCGCCAGCTGACCGAGAAGTACCTGGTGAACAAGCGGCTCGGCTACATGGTGCAGTCGGTGGCACCGCTGACGAAGACGGAGCAGGTCAGCGTGGCCGCGCCGCAGAACAGCGCGCTGCAGCGCCGCGATCGGCACAATCCGGACAACGGCACCGGGATCACCGTCGTCCGCCACAAGGACGTCAACAACAAGGCCAAGGACACCACCCACCTCGCCCTCGGCGGCTACCCGTCCGTGCCGCAGGAGCCGGGCACCGCGCTGACGATCGACGGCCGCGACTCGAAGCTGCTCCTGTCCGACTACGCCATGGACCACCAGCAGCTGCGCTACTCGACCTCCGAGCTGATGACCCACGGCACCTTCGGCCCGCGCGACGTGGCCCTGCTGTACGGGCGGCACGGGCAGGACGGCGAGACCGTGCTGCGGTACGCGGACCGGCCCGAGGTCCAGGTCATCAGCGGGCATGTGCAGCAGACCTGGGACCCGGCGAGCGGCGACCTGCGCCTCAACTACAAGCACGACGGCCTGGCCCAGGTCCTCATCACCCCACCCGGCTCCACTCCCCTGCTGCTCCTGCTCGCCGACGACGCGACCGCCGACACCTACTGGCGTCTCGACACCCCGCAGGGGCCGGTGCTGGCAAGCGGCCCCGAGCTGCTGCGCACCAGCGCGTACGACAACGGCGTCCTGAAGCTCTCCGGCGACACCGGCAAGGCGGCGAACCTCCACGTCGTCACGGGAACGCCGGCCACCTCCGTCACCTGGAACGGCCGCCCTGCGAACGGCGCCCTGGACACCGCCGGGACACCCCTCGCCGGGCCGGGGCCCGTCACGCTGCCGACCCTGGGCGGCTGGAAGTACCACGCCGAGACCCCGGAGGCACAGCCCGGTTTCGACGACGCTGCCTGGCGCGCCGCCGACAAGCAGGCCTTGTCGGCGGACAACTACGGCTTCCACGCCGGCTCGATCTGGTACCGGGGGCACTTCACGGCGGCCGGTACGGAGACCGCGGTGAAGGTCGACGCGACCACGGGGCGCGGCGGCAGGTATCTGGCATGGCTGAACGGCACGTATCTGGGCAGCAGCGATGACGCCACGCACCGCTTCGACATCCCCGCCGGGACGCTGAAGCCGGGCAAGGACAACGTGCTGGCCGTCCTCTCCGCCAACACGGCGCACAAGCAGGACTGGTCCGCGGACGACTCCCACAAGGAACCGCGCGGGCTGACGGGCGCAAGCCTGGTGGGCTCGGCCAAGCAGATCGGCTGGCGGCTGCAGGGCGCACTCGGGGGCGAGGACCTCGTCGACCCCGTGCGCGGCCCGCTGAACACCGGCGGTCTGTACGGCGAGCGGCACGGCATGCACCTGCCGGGCTACCCGGACGACGCGTGGCCGTCCGTGTCCCTGCCGGACTCGCGCAAGGGAGCGCCCGGAGTGTCCTGGTACCGGACCACCTTCGACCTGAACCTGCCGAAGGGGCAGGACGTGCCTCTCGGCCTGACGTTCAAGGACGACAAGGCGAAGAACTACCGCGCGCTCGTGTATGTCAACGGCTGGATGGTCGGTCTGTACGTCAACGACCTGGGTCCGCAGACGACGTTCCCCGTACAGCCCGGCATGCTGCGCACCCATGGCCACAACACCGTCGCGATCGCGGTGATCGGCGAGGACGCGAACGTTGACGGCCTCGGCAACGTGAGCCTGGAGGCATACGGGAACCACACGACGCCGCTGCACTACCGGGACATCGCATCGCCCGGCTGGTCGGCCGCCGTGTACCGCGACCCGCAGGCGACAGCCGACGTGCGGATCGACGCGCCGGACACCATCGCGCGGGGCAAGAGCGGCGAGGTGACCGCCTCCTACACGCCCCGTCGGAGCACGGCGCACGACGCGTCGCTCACCCTGCGGCTGCCGGACGGCTGGACGGCGGAACCCGAGGCCGCACAGCGGCTCGGGAACGTACCGGCGGGAAGCACCGTCACCCGCTCCTGGAAGGTGACCTCATCGGGCGGGAGCGGCCCGTGGTCGGCAGTGCTGTCGGCGACCGGGCGCTCCCGGGACGGATCGGCGGACGCCGCGACGAGCGTCGCCTCGCCGCCCGCGGCGCCCGGCGCGGGCACGCACGACCTGGCCGGTCTGGACTTCCTCTCGACCAACGGATGGGGTCCGGTGGAGCGGAACACCTCCAACGGCGAGGACGCGGCCGGGGACGGGCGCCCGATGTCCATCGCCGGCACGGCGTACGCCAAGGGACTCGGGGCGCACGCCGACAGTGACATCACCGTCCACCTGGGCGGGAAGTGCAGTCGCTTCACGGCGTCCGTCGGCGTGGACGACGAGACGGACAGCGCTGGCTCGGTGACCTTCACGGTGCTCGCCGACGGCAAGCAGGTCGCCGCCACTCCGGTGCTGAGGGGCCACCAGGCCGCTGTCACGCTGAATGCCGACGTGTCCGGCGCCCAGGTGCTCGACCTGGTCGTCGGCAACGGCGGCGACGGAAATGCACAGGACCACGCCGACTGGGCGAACGCCACCGTGAGCTGCGCGTCCTAAAAGGCTGATCAAGATCTCGGGTTCTGGCTCTGCCGCGTGAGCGGCGGGGCCGGACTCGTCTTATGGCGATAGGGTCCGGCGGTTGTCGGCCGGGGAGGGGCAGAAACTGCACCGGACCGTGCGCCGCGGCAGCACGAACACGGCCCGCTATCGGCGGGCGATGATCGTGCCGGCTTCGGCCTGCCGAAACGGCGTCCCGGTCATCGCCCGGCTCGTGCAGGCCGCCGAGGACACCGTCCGCGATGTGGTCCACAAGTTCAACAAGACAGGCCTGGCCTGACGTGAAGAAGGCCGCGCGCCACCGAGTGGACGACTAACCAGTGCCGCATCAGGCAACGTTCACCCTGTCGACGACCTCGCGTAGCCGTTCGTCGGTGGCATGCTTGTTCCGCCAGATGATGTAGCGGCGGATCATGCTGCCCTGCTCTTTGTGGCTGGCGTGGTCGGTGCCGTCCAGAGCGAAGTAGCGCAGGGCGGTGAACTGGGCTTCGATGCGGTTCAGCCAGGAGCTGTTGGGCGGCGTGTAGGCGAACTCGACGTTGTTGGCTGTGGCCCAGTCGCCGACGCGGGTGTCCTTCTTCGTGGTCAGGTGCGGGGAGAAGTTGTCGAGCACGATCGCGATACGGGCCTCCAGCGGGTAGAGGCTGCGGAGGTAGCGGCAGAACTGCAGGAACCTCGTACGGTTCTTTTTCGGCTTGATGTGGTCGTAGGGCTTGTCCCGGGCCAGGTCGTAGGCGGCGAACAGGTGCCGGACGCCGTGCGGGCGGGTGTAGGTCACCCGGCGGCGGGGCCTGGGTCGCGGTCGGGATCCTTGTGCTTCCCGCCGCGCTCGGCCCACTGCCGTCCCGGGTGGGGCTGGAGATTTAAGGGCCCGAACTCGTCCAGGCAGAAGACGACTTCGGGCTCACCCTCCTCGGGTATGACCTCGCCGTCGGCGATCGCGTAGAGGTGCTCGATGCGAGCCTTCTTGGCGGCGTAGTCGGGGTCTCGGCAGGTCTTCCAGTTCTTCATGCGTTGAAATGACACGCCCTCCTCGCGGAGCAGGCCCCGAAGGCCCTCGTGGCTGATGTCGTCGACCACCCCCTCAGCGACCAGGAAATCGGCCAGCTTGGCCGGGCTCCAGGTCGAGAACGGCAGGCGGTGTTCGGCCGGCTTGGACTTCGCGATCTTCTTGATCTCCCGCCGCTCGGGCAGGGTGAACGTTCTCGGCCGACCGCCCTTGCACTTCGGACAGAGCGAATCGAAGCTGTCGGCGTTGAAGTTGTGGATCACGTCCCGGACCCGGTCGGAGCTGGTGAATGTCACCTCCGCGATGCTCACCACGGGCATGCCCTGCGCGGACAGCAGCACCATCTGGGCTCGTCGCCAGGTCACCACCGACCCGGTGCCTCTGCGGATGATCCACAGCAGGCGCCGCCCCTCGTCGTCACCGATCTCACGGACGCGTACTCGTTCTGCCACCAGGCAGCCTGAGACCACACCACCTGCGCGGCGGATGCCGCACTATCGGCGTGTCGCGTGCATCTCCTGGAACAACTCGAACTCGCCATCAGGGGCGGCGCTGAAACCCTGCCAGTGAAAAGAGGTCGGCGTGACGTCGGTGAACGTCCACCGCGAGCGCCTGCCCTGGGAGTCGGTGCCCTCCTGAATCATCCCGCCGGCACCGTCGGGCCGACCGACCTGGGAGAAGTACGAGGGGAGCTTCGGTGAGATCCACGTGATCTGCCACAGCCCGGTCGTGACGTCGTACATGTGCCATGTTGTACCCAGGGCGGCGCCCAGAACCAGGACCGGGGCGTCTTCTGGCCCGTCAGAGCGGTGCTGGAGGGTGCGCGTCGGTGTCTCACTCACGCCCTGAACGGTCTCACATCTCACAACAGCCCCTATGACCAGGGCCGAGACTCTACGGGTCTGACCAGGTGGAAGACCTCCCGGGCGGCGTAGCGTTTGAGGCATCGGACGATTTCGCGGCGAGTCTTGCCCTCCTTGATGCGACGTTCGCAGTACTCCTGAGTCCGCGGGTCGCAACGCAGACGGGTCTGCACGATCCGGTGCAGAGCAGCGTTGGCCTGACGGTCGCCGCCGCGGTTGAGGCGACGGTACTGCCGCGCGCCCGAGGAGCGCTCGACGGGGCTGACCACGCACAGCGCGGCAAACGATGCCTCGCTACCCAGCCGCTCCGGGTTGTCCCCCATCGTGATCAACAGAGTCACGGCCGTGTCCGGGCCGATACCCACCACAGCCAGCAGCTGAGGGATGTGGCGTTCCGCGAGCAGGGCCAAGCGGCGCTCCAAGTCCTTGATCTGCTCGGTGAGCTGTACGATCCGGTGGGCCAGCAGGCACAGGGTGGCGCGGGTGGCCTGCAGCACCGTCTCCTCCTCACCCTCGTCGTCCTTGCTGTCGTCGGCGAACCGCGCACAGGTACGCAAGAGGTCCGGGGTGTTCAGCTGGGCCAACTCCTCACGCAGGTCCGGGTGGGCGGTAATGAGAACGGCCTTGACCTGGTTGATCGCCTGGGTACGGGCTTTGACCGCCGACCCCTTGGCGAGCTTGTACATCCGGGCGATCTGTACGGGTCCGTCGCCCGTTTTGGCCCGGGCGCGGGCCCGCCCGCTCAGCACCGCCCGGGCGGCGTTCTGGGCATCGAGGGGGTCCGACTTGCCACGTAAGCGGCGGTCGGTCCGGTCGGGCCGGTTCACCTCGAACACTTCCACGCCCTGGGACAGCAGGTAGCGGGAGAGGGCTGCTCCGAAGGAGCCGGTCCCCTCCACTCCAGCCCGCCGCACCGTGCCCAAGTCGCCGGCCCACCTGAGTAGTCCGTGGTATCCGGCCGCGGTGGCCGGGAACTCTTCGGTGCCCAACACTGCCCCGAGCGGGGAGAGGACGGCAGCCACATGAGCGTCCCGGTGCGTGTCCACCCCGAGAACCACCTCTCCCGTGGGCCGACGTCGGCGGGCACACGGGGCAGGGGGCGTGCTGGAGGTGCTCTTTCTGGGCATACCCTTTCGCCTTCCGGTCCGATGACACATCGCGTTGCCGACACCGGGCCGCGGCGGGCGGTCAGAATTGTGATGACGCCTGATTGATCGGCAAGCCCCTATCGAGACACACCCCGTCAGCCCGGTACCGACAACGCACCATCCCCGACCAAGGGCCGACGCTGTGTGAGAAAGACACCACGGTCAAACATCTCATGAGTCAGACCCCGGGACCCGGGACAGCACCCACCAAGTCTCCCGCCCAACACGAGGCACCAAGCGCTGTGTTCGAACCCGACTGGTGACGGCGACCATTCGCCAACTGACGCCCGCTGACGACAGCAAATGCACGCAACAGCGATTAAATGCTGCCCATCAGTGCTCAGGGGACCTCGTCACCGCACGCGGCATGGAGATATACGCCCACATGCACAGCGCCATCGGCCTCGCCCTCGGCCTGGGCAACCACTTCGGCGTCAAGGTCATCCGGTAGCCCGTCGCAGGGCAGTAGGGCAGCTCATCCGAGCGCGCAGCGGCGGACCCAATCGGCAGGTCCTCGACCTGTTCCCCGCCATCGGCCGGCACGGTGGTGCTGATGGCTGGTGCCGGCATGCTCGGCTCCGGCCTCGCCCTGCCCTATCCGTGGATCATGCGCAACAGCATCACCCTCCGCGGCCAGTAGATGTACCCGCGAGGCGGGCGCCCGGCTCATCCGACTGATCCGCTCCGCCGACGCCCAGTAGCCCGCCGCACGCAGAAGCCCCGCCGGAAGCATGGGGCATTCCGGCGGGGCTTCTCGTCGTACGCGCTCTCACACAGATATCACCAACTGGGTGAACGCCCCCGGACACAGGGCCCTGACCTGGCCTTAAGCACCCGCCCTGGACCTGCTGGACGCTCCTGGACGGGGGTTACAACCTGCAGCGGCTCCACAGCAGCCTCGGCTACCGCACACCCGCCGACTACGAGACCGCCCTCGCGGCCTGACCACCACACCAACGGTGTCTGTCAAAGCGGAACAAGCTCAACACAGGCCCCTATAACGGGAGCCAGGACTATACGGGCCTGACCAGATGGAAGACCTCCCGGGCAGCGTAGCGTTCGAGGCATCGGACGGTACATCGTGGAGCAGGAGGTGCCACCGCCGAGACAGCCGGGAGGTACCACCCATCTCGCTGATCGGAGCGGGTGTCACCGGTCCTTGTTCGCTGCGGACTTGCCGCTGGCGCGCCGCACCTCGGAGATACGGCCTTGCGCCGATCTGAGGGCGATGTCAGCGTTGTGGAACTCCTTGAGCGACGTCATGAAACGGTTGCTGTCACCCTGGTCGAAAGAGAGTGCGCAGTCCCGGCTACCTGCCCGCACCTGACTGCTGAACGTCTGCCACAGTGACGCGGCCTGCGGGTCGGGGATCGGGAAGTAGTTAACGGCATCCTGCACGACCCGACCGAGCTTCGCGCACACCGGCTTGAAGACGGACGACTCGATGTGGCCGTGCGCGTCCGCGGCCTGGTTCAGGGCCACGCCAAGAGCCGCGTCGGCAGCGGCATAGCGCAGGATCAGCTCCCGCCCACCGAACTGGAGCCAGGCGACCACTTGCAGTGCCTTGATCTGTGCGGGTGCGGACACGAGCGCCGGAAGCGCTGGGCGATACCTCCCGGACGCCTGCGAAACCCCTTTCTGTGACTGCGACACAGCCACGGTCGTGGCCCCCACCGCCACGGCGCACAAGGCACTGACAACGACTCGACGGGCGATCCGCCTCCGCGCGGTCCCGAGCGGTGGCACCGGGACCGCGCATGGCACCCCGGCCCCCCGCATCCGCTGAATCGCCGACACCGCGGTGATGACAAGGACGGTGACGATCGCGGTGGACACGAGCACGGGCCCCAGCAGATCCCGGTCCAGCGGCCATGCCCCGGAGGGAAGCTAGTAACAGCGCGACGCGAGAGTCCGCAGTGGCGGAACGCAGCCGTCGGTGGAGAGGAGTACGAAGTGCCCGGCCAGACCGACCAGGGCCATGGTTTCGGCGGTGATCAGCGCGAGGAGCAGCTGGTAGCAGCGGGCCCAGGCGCTGGCGACCGTGGCGGTCACCGTCGACACCACCACCAAGGCGATGATCGTCCATGCCTGGGAGAGGAAGGTGTAGAGACCGCCCCGCTGTCCGAGGGGTGGTTGCTGGGTGTGCAGGTAGACCTTGGTGGCCGCGACCGCAAGCCAGCAGACCACCCCGCCCAGCGCCGCGAAGAGCAGCACGCGTCGTAGCGGGCGGCATCGGCGTCAACGGTGGCCCCGGCTCGACGGCATCGCCCGAAGCACCGCTCGGCCGCCGGCGTACCGCGGTCACCGAGCCGGCCGTCCAGGCCAGCAGCGGCACGACCCACATGGCCCCGACCGCCGTCAGGACGAGCGGGCGCTGGAGGCCGGCCAGCACGGGGAACACCACGGCGCTCACGGAGAGCACGGTGGGATGGGCGGCGATCGGCCCGGGGAACGTCCGCTCCAGTGCTTGGCGTTCCGCTTCCGGGCTGAGCCATCCGCTCGCCAGGTCCGTGCCACCACTCTGCCACCAGGCGAACCAGGCAGTGAGCAGGAGGCATGCGGCGGCCATGACCAGCAGCATGGCCGGGCGCTGGGAACGCCCTGTCCACGCCTGGAACCAGAGGAGCGCGCACTGTGTAGTCCACCAGGCGAACACCATTCCCGCCAACACGACCAGCACCAGGACCTCCGGCTGATCGGGCAGCCACTGCGCGACCGCGAGTTGGTGCATGTCCAGCACCCCGGCCACCATCCCGGCTCCCAGCCACAGTCCCGCCCGTATGCCGGAAGGCACCCGCCGCTCGGTCAGTACGGCGTGGGCCACGGCCCTCCAGAGCGCGACCCCGGCGCCCCCGGTCGCCACCACCGCAGCGACCAGTGAGGTCACCGGCTGCGTCCAGGGGCTGACCCGGGATCCCGACGCCAGGTAGTGGGCCGCCTGAGCACTGATCATCGCCGCGGCCGCCCCGGTCAGGAACATCGGTAGCGCCCGCACACCGAAGAGTGCCGCCGGGTCAGTCAGCGCGTCCCGGCGCAGATCCCACCGCGGATGGGTACGCCACAGTTCGCTGAAGGAGGCGAACATCCGCCTGGCCCTGCCCCCGGGCGGCTCCGGTGCGACGACAGCCCAGCCGCGCGGATCGGCACCCCAGCGCACCGCGGCGAGGTCGGCATAGACCTCGCGGCTGCACAGGACATCCGACCGCGCGAGATAGACCAGCACGATCATGAAAAACGGGAGCACGACCGCCCTCACCGCGTATGGCTCTTCGGTCGACCAGAAGGTCGCGCCGAGCGAGCCGGAAATCGCGACCGCGTACCACACCAGGTAGGGCAGGAGCACGCAGACCACGAAGACCCGCCAGACGGCGACTGTGGCATAAGTCAACGTGACGTCGCCGTTGCCGATGTGGGCGAACTCGTGCAGCAGCACCGCCCGGAAGCCCCCCGGATCACGGGACCTCCGGGCCAGCAGACCGGCGTGCAGGCAGACGGTCGGACGGCGAGTGCGGCCGAACACCACCGCGCCGGTCGACGCCGCGGTCGGGTCGATGACGATACGGGGTACCTGGGCCAGCCCGGCAGCCGCTGCCACGTCCGCCACCACGCGCCGGATCTCACCGTCGTGATCGACCGCTTCCAGGGCGACGACCCGACCGCGCCGCGCCTTCCACACCGGCAGCACCCAGAACAGTACGCCGGCCGCGATCACCACGAGGCTCGGCCATACCAGGTTCGACCACCAGGGCGGCGTCGGGTCGTAGCGATCGATGCACGCCTGAAGGGCGTCGCTGTGGGCGATGGGGCCGACATAGCCGGCCGGGCCGTCGCCCTGGGTGGGGTCCATGCCGGCGGCGAGCTGGCAGCCGAAGCCGCCGGAACCGTTCGGGTCGCCGGCCACACCTCCGACGGCCGACATCATCGAGCCGCTGCTCACCAGCAGCAGGACCACCAGCAGTACGAAGCGCATCGTCGTGCCCGCACTGATCGCCCGTTCGTCGATACGCGGCCGCGGCTCCGTCATGGCCATCGCACCCTAGCCCTGGGTCGGGGTGTCGTCGGCGGCAGGCGGGACCTCATCGGCCGGGGCGTCGCCGTCGGCCAGGTCGTCCGAGCCAGCGGGGTGCTGTGTGTCCGGATCTGGTGCGGCGAGCGCCAACCGGGCCACCACCGCGTCGGCGATCGCCGTCGCCCGTTGGGCGCTCAGGCCGCGCTGAGCGGCCGTCTCCAGCACCAACTGCCATACCTCACCGAGCTATTGTCGTGTCAGGGCGGGTATGACGGTCGGCGCGGAGCGCCTGCGGAGGATCCTGCGCGCCACACTGCGCACGCCCTTGGCGGCACCCTCCCCGGCGGCGTCGCCGAGCCGGCGTACCGCCCCATCCAGAGCCACCCACACAACCGGCGCCACCAGCGCCGCGACCTCGCCCAGACCGAAGCCCAGCGGATCCTCCCGGCGGCCGCCGCGCCACAGTCGTCGCAAGGCCACGTCCTCGTCGAGTCCGGCCAGTGCCGCCACGATCGGCAATTCCTCCGGCGCGAGCTGAGCCACCACGTCACGCACCACGTCGCGGATCCTGATCCCGTCGGCGCCGACCGCATGTCCGCCCGGTGGTACCGCTCCAGTGCTCATACCACCCCCGTACATCGCAGCCAGAGTCAAGCACCGTACCGTGAATTCCCGCACATCGTAGGCGGGTTCAGGACGATGTGACCGGTGTGGCGGGTGCGAACGAAAGCGTCTGTCAACGGCCTTGGGCGGTGTGTCGGCCGCCGTCAAGCGTCTGCGAGAAAGTGCGCCCCCAGACGTCGTTGTCGATCGCGAGGCCCTTCACAGGAGGTTGAGGCGCCCTGCGCAGCGAGAGGCACGGGCGGGAGTCATGGAGGCAGTCCTGACCCACGTCGGCCAAGGAAGTTCGGCCTGCCGGTCCGCCGGTTCCAGATCACCCCGCACATCGCCCGGCGCGGCACCGGGCACGGCTCCGGCCCGGGCGGGTACCGCTGGTCGTGGAAGGAGCGATCGCACTGCCGCACTGGTTCCGCCGCGTGCGCTCCCGCTGGGAGATCCGCGACGATATCCACCACGCGTTCGTCACCCTCGGCTGCGCCGTCATCTGCTGGCGACAACTCCGCACCGCGTTGTGTTGGGAGTTGTGTTGGGAGTAAGGACTCTGTTGCTCAATTCGTCTGGGCTCGGGGACCACTGATGCGCGAGGGCGCCTTTCTTCGATTTTGACGTTCTTGAGGTGAGGCTGCGGGCACGGGACTGACGAACCAGATGCTCAGGAACAAGGAGTTGCGGGCGGCGGATGCCGGGTGAGCGGCGGCCCAGCTGGTCGAGGCGCTTGGAGGCCCGTTGACGCGTTGCGGGCCGTTAGCCTGTCGGTATGTCAGAGCGTGTCATGCCCGGTCGCGCGGACGGCCTGATCACCCTGGATGCCGCGGACGCTCTGTGGGTCGATTTGACGGCCGACGGTGCTGTGCCGACGGCTTCTGGGGCACTCACCTGCTCTCCTGCCCATGCCCGGGTGGGGTACGTCCTGCTCGGCGGCCATGTGGTGGCGACGGTGAGAGCGAGCGGCGGTCAGTGGAGTGTTCCGGAGGCTGAGGTGCGCCGGGCGGCCGCGGAACTGAACGCGGTGGGGATGGATCGGCGGGACCTGGTCCGCATCGGTCCGTTTCGTGGGGCGCCGAGGCAGGAGTGCAACGAGGAATCGCCGCTGCGTTGGCGCCAGCGCATCACGGGGGAACTGCAGGAGCTGGGCGGCCCCGAGCGGGCAGCACGACGTGAAGTCGGCCGGCCGTACCACCTGGCGGGGATCGACTGGCGGCGGATACTCGTGGCGCAGACCCGCGACGGGACGCAGCGGACGTGGTGGCTGCCGCGCGCCGTGGTCAGGCTGCTGGACGCGGCCGAGCACGCCGAAACGCAGTGGGTGCAAGCCGCGCGGACCCACCGGGCAAGCGCAGCCGTCACCGAGCCGCCCTCCCGCCCCCGGCAGGCCCGAGACGCCGACGATCGGCAGACGACGAGCCCGCAGGGCCCCACCGCCCCACCGCGCCCGTACAACGGAGAGCTGCAAGGCCAGCTGTACTCGGTGCTCAGCAGGAAGCCCAGTACCTCCCGCAGGGTGGCCGGGTGGGCGTGCGCCGTCTGCCGCACTGCGCCCGCCACCGTCCTCGACCACTGCCACGAACACGACTACGCCCGCGCCCCCCTCTGCCAGTCCTGCAACACACGGGAACGCCCCGACCACCTGTACAGCAACGACATCCGCGTGGCGAACCGCTACACACGCCTCTTCCACACCGACACCGACGACTGGCTCCACCACTGGCACCGCTGCCCCGGCTGCCGCACACGCACCACCCTGCCCCTGCCCCACCTCGCCGCATGGACCGCCCACACAGCCTGCCGATCGCTGCGCCCCACCCACCGCGCCCCCCGCGGGCGCCAGCCCTGCGGTGTCCTGCGCGTGTCCTGGACGGGCAGTCAGCAGGCGCCCCGTTCCTGCCTGCTCACTGTCGCCGTCGACTTCTGCCCCTCCGGCGAGCACCGTGTCCTGGCCCGAGTCCCCTACCGCGAAGCCGCCGAGCGGTTTCGCGTCTGGTTGGCCGAGACGGCCCCTGCCGTGGCCGCCGCGGCCGGCCCTGACCGCTTGGACGGCCTCCCTGCCCAGTCCCGGCCAGTCATCGCGGACACCAACGGCGAGGGCCTGGCACTGTTCTGAGCGAGCACCGGGAGACCCGACACCCCGACGTCACCTCGCAGCAGCCGGCCCCCGACACGGTCACCCCGCACGCTCCAGCGAAATGCGCCGGCGCGCAGGGCGTACTTGGCCTGCGCGCCGGCGTTGGGGGGACCATCAACCAGGCTCTCGACATCACCGGCCTGTGCCGGGCCCGCTACCGAGGACTACCGAAGGTCACCCTCCAGCACACCTTCTCCGCCGCCGCGATCAACATCATCCGGCTCGACGCCCACTGGGCCGGCCAGCAGTCCCAACGACCGGGACGGACCCGCACAAGCCGCCTGTCAGAACCCGCCTACCGACTCGCCGCATAACCCCGACCGAAATGCGCAACGGAGTCATCGTGATCAGCAAAGTGACGGCCGTGTCCGGACCGATGCCCACCACAGTGAGCAGTTGCGGGGCGTGGCGTTCCACGAGCCGTGCCAGGCGGCCTTCCAAGTCCTGAATCTGGTCGGTGAGCTGCTGGATTCGGTGGGCCAGCAGGCGCAGGGTGATGCGGGTGGCAGTACCGCCTCTTCGTTGCCGGGCCGGACGGGGCCCGCTGACGACCTCCGTCAGCGGGCCGAGCGCTCTGCCGGGCTCACGTGCCCGCCTGGTCGGCGGGCGAAGCACAGCTGTCAGCAGTTCTGCCGGAGGACGTGGATTCCGGAGACCAGGGTGCCTTCGAGCCGGTAACAGTGGTTCTCGTCAGGCTCGTTGATGTACAGGGGCTGGGAGCCTCCCGTCCAGTAGACGGTGGCGGTGACCCCGGTGGCTCCCGCGGGGAAGTACGCCTTCCAGCTGGTCCCGATCGGGCGGTCATGCTGGCAGTGGTTCTTCTTCTCTATGCCCTCCGGTCCCTGCCACTGGTAGCACGTGTCGATGAGCGACCCTGCCTTGTGCTCGAACTGGATGTAGTTGTCCGTGGCGGCGGTCGCCGAAGGTGCCGTCAGCACCACTGGGGATCCCCGGCCGCCCTTATCTGGCCGTGGCAATGGCCGATGCGAGCGGTGTGAGCACGGAGCGTGGATCGGCCACCTCCTCCTGAACTCGGCGACGTTCGCCTGAATTACGGCGCTGCCGCCGGGCCGGGAACGGAACCCGCCGCCGCTCGGTCCATGCCGCCCGGTCGACCCCGGAAGCCGCTCATCCACCTTGGACGAGGGGCTTCCGGCACGCCTGCGGGCTTGTCGACCTGGTCCCGTGGTTCGTGGTGCTGTGGGCGCGGTGGTCGCGTTCCCGGGCCGTGGATTCTCCCGGATCTCCTCGTGGTTACCCCGAGAGCTGTTCGTTCCCTCGCGGGGCCGTACGGCCGCAGACTGATGCGGTGCACGGGGCCGTACGCGCGTCACCAGTCGGTCAGCAGCAGGTGGTTGACCAGCAGGGCGGTGGCCGCCTGAGCGGCCAGCCAGCCGCGGCGGTCGCGGGCCGGCAGGCACGCGGCGGTCGCCGGCAGCCACAACGTGAAGGGCAGCCAGATGCGTTCGGTCTCCGCCTTGCTCATGCCAGACAAGTCGGCGGCCAGCATGGCGAGCAGGAAGGCGCAGGGCAGCACGACGGCCGCCACCGCCTGCGGGTCGGCGTGCCGCCGCCACCGCCGGACGGCGGCGGGTGCGGCCGCCAGCACCCGGCGCAGCCCCGCCGCGGAGGCCACGCCCGCGGCCGCCACCACCGCGCCCAGGTTCCCCCACACCCAGTACGCGTACGGGCGCACGCCGCCGTACCCCTGGTAGTAGCGGGTCCTGAGCAGGCCGTACGCCTGCCACCAGTTGAAGCCCAGGAGGGTGAAGACGAGGACGACGGCGGCGCAGGCGGGCAGGACGTAGAGCAGCGGCCGGGCTCTGCGGGTGCAGAGCAGTACGGCGAGGACCGGGATCGCCAGCAGGGTCAGCCCGTACGACAGGTAGACCGCCGCGCCGAGCAGCAGGCCGCTTGCCCAGGCGGCAACTGCCGTCTGCCACCCGCGAGTCCGGGTGGCCGCGAGGGCGAGCAGGGCCAGAGCCCAGGCGGCGACCGCCGCGAAGTAGCCGTCGGCGGACACCCCGACCCAGACCGCCCCCGGGGCAAGTGCGAGGAAGGGCGCGGCCGCCCGCGCGCGGTCCTCACCGGCCAGCAGGCGCAGGGTCACCAGCGCGGCGGCCGCTGCCGAACTGCCCGCGGTGATACAGAAGGCCGCGGCCCAGGCGCCGCCGCCCAGGCCGATCCGGTCGAGCCCCACGAAGGTCAGCACGGCCCCGACCGGGTGACCTGCGATGTGAGTCCCCCAGTTCGAGGGCGAGTTGATGAGGATGTGGCCGGTGAAGTCGTGCACGGTGCTGCTGAAGTGCTGGAACCGGTCGATCCCGCGGAGGTACTCACCGTGCCGGGTCAACCGGCCCGCGACGCCGCGCTGCCAGCCGTCGACCAGGGCCAGCGACCACGTCCACGCCATGGCGACCGCCCAGGCGGCCCACGGCAGCGCCCGCCACGGCAGCCGGTCGGCGAGCCGGGGGCCGTAGCCGACGGCCAGGGCGGCCACGGCCACCGCGGCCGGGGTGCCGGGGCCCAGGTGCGGACCCCAGTCGGCCATCAGCGGCGGCCAGCCCACGTGCAGGGACGGGCTGCGGCTCAGCAGGTACGCGCCGACGCTCGCGACCACCGCCAAGAGCGCGAGGGCGGCGCCGCCGGCGGCGAGGTCGAGGCGGCGGCCGCTGCCGGACTCCGGAGGGCCGGTGTCCGGGGCGGCGGGCTCGTACGGGGAGGGCCGGGGGTGCGTGGGCGGCGTGAAGGGCACGCCCTTCACCGTAGGCTCCACACGGGCCGCGGTCCCGGATCGGCCCGCGACGTCAGACTCTCGTCATGAGTCGGTGCCGCTGAAAGCACTTTCGGAACCGGCAGGTGTCGGCGGCGCGCCCGTGATCTCGGGCAGGTAGCGGTGGCCAGGCGTCGGCGGCCGCCACAGCAGGTCGCCCGGGACTCGGATGTCCTTGTTCCGTAAGGGGTTCGGGTGTTCCGCAGCGGTGTTGCGGCGGCTGTGATGGGAGGCATGAGATCGCGATTGTTTCCGCCGGTGTTCAAGGGCAGGTTGCATGATGCCCGCACGGCGACCTCGATCGGGCGGTGGCTCGGCCTCGCCTTCGTGGTGTGCTTCGTCACCGGTCTGATCAGCCATGTGTTGCAGCATCCGCCCGGGTGGCTGGCCGATGACCTGCCGAGCCGCCCGGTGTGGGGCTATCGGTTGACGCAGGGGCTGCACGTCGCCTCGGGTATCGCGGCGATTCCGCTGCTGCTGGCGAAGTTGTGGACGGTGTACCCGCGGCTGTTCGCCTGGCCGCCGGTGCGATCGGTGCGGCACGTCCTGGAGCGGTTGTCGGTGGCCGTGCTGGTGGCGGCGGCCGTCTTCGAAGTGGCCACGGGCCTGCTGAACACCGCGCAGTGGTATCCGTGGCCGTTCTCCTTCGTGCCGGTGCACTACGCCGTGGCCTGGCTGGTGGCCGGATCGCTCGTGCTGCACATCGCGGTCAAGGCCCCCGAAATCCGGGCCCACTGGAGTCGGCGGTCGCCGGGCACCCTGGCCCTGCCCGAGGAGGACGGACCCGACCGGCGCTCGCTGCTGGCCGCGATGGCAGCGGCGGTCGGTGCGGTCACCGTGACCACCGTGGGCCAGTCCTTCACCCCCCTGAAGGACCTCACCCTGCTCGCACCCCGCCATCCGGACCACGGCCCGCAGGATCTGCCGGTCAACCGCACCGCTTCCGCGGCCGGAGTCGGGCTGGTTCCGGCCGAGGGCTACCGCCTGACGGTCGCCGGGCCGCGGCGCTACACGCTGACGCTGGATGAGCTGCGGGGCCTGCCGCAGCACGAGGTGGAGCTGCCGATCGCCTGCGTGGAGGGGTGGAGCAAGTCGGCGCACTGGACGGGCGTGCGGGTCATGGACCTCCTGGAACGTGCGGGCGCTCCGCCGCACGCCCGCGTGCGGGTGGTCTCGCTGCAGACGCGGGGCGGCTATCGGGTCTCCGAGATGGGGCATGAGCACACCCACGATCCGCTGACCCTGCTCGCTCTGCGCCTCAACGGCGAGGAGCTTTCCCCCGACCACGGCTACCCGGTGCGTCTGATCGCCCCGAACCGGCCCGGCGTGCTGCAGACCAAGTGGGTCGGCCGACTGGAGGTGCTGTCATGAGGGTGGGCGTGACGCGGATGCTCACGGGGGTGGCCGGTCTGGCGTTGATGGGCGTCGGTGCCTCCCTGCTGCTGGACGTGCGCGACCTGACGGATGTCCTGGTCTGGCTCGGCGGGGCGGTGGTGCTGCACGACGCGCTGATCGCGCCGCTGGTGCTGCTCGTCGGGCTGGTGCTGGTCCGCGGCCGTGCGCGCGGGCCGGTCCGGGGGGCACTGCTGGTGGCGGGCGCCCTGACGGCGGTCGCCCTGCCGGTGCTGCTGCGCCCGGGGAAGCCGGCCAACTCCTCGGTTCTGCCGCTGGACTACCCGCGCAACTGGCTGCTCACGCTGGTGGCGGTGGCGACGGTCACGGCCCTCGTGTCGGCCGCGCGGGGGATCCGCCGCAGCCGTCGGCGGCCACCTTCGTAGGTGCGTTCGCGCTCCTGCCTGTCCGGCCGTCATACGGGGTCCCACGGTGGCGGCCACACAGCCCGGCGGCGCTCGGCATGCGGCGGGGAGGCTTACGAACCCCTGACGCTCCGGCGTCGTACGGTCGCCGGGCGGGCCCATGGCCGTACGGTCGGTGGCATGTTGATCCTGGTCACCGGAGGTGCGGGCTTCATCGGCTCGCACGTCGTCACCGCCCTCACCGGCGCCGGGCACGGTGTGCGCGTGCTCGACGCGCTGTTGCCCGCCGCGCACCGTACGACCCCGCCGATCCCCGACGGGGCGGACTTCAGGCATGCGGACGTCCGCGACGCGGAGGCCATGGCCGAGGCCCTGCGGGGTGTGGACGCCGTCTGCCATCAGGCGGCGATGGTCGGGCTCGGCAAGGACTTCGCCGACGCCCCCGCCTACGTGGGCTGCAACGACCTGGGCACCGCGGTACTGCTGGCCGGCATGGCCGAGGCGGGGGTGCGGCGTCTGGTGCTGGCGAGTTCGATGGTGGTCTACGGAGAAGGACGCTACGAGTGCCCGTCGCACGGTGCCGTACGGCCGGGGCCGCGCAGGGTGGCCGACTTGGAGGCGGGACGCTTCGAACCGCCCTGCCCGAGGTGCGGTGAGCCGCTCGCCCCCGGCCTGGTGGCCGAGGACGCCCCGCTCGATCCGCGCAACGTCTACGCCGCCACCAAGCTCGCGCAGGAGCACCTGGCCTTCGCGTGGGCGCGCGCCGTCGGCGGGCGGGTGGCCTCGTTGCGCTACCACAACGTGTACGGGCCCGGGATGCCGCGTGACACCCCGTACGCCGGTGTCGCCTCGCTGTTCCGGTCCGCGCTGGAGCGCGGAGAGGCACCGCGGGTGTTCGAGGACGGTGGCCAGCGGCGGGACTTCGTCCATGTACGGGACGTGTCCGGGGCCAATCTCGCGGCTCTGGACGGTCTGCCCGGTCTGCCGGAGGGGACCACGCGGGCGTACAACGTCGGCAGCGGCGAGCCGCACACGGTGGGCGAGATGGCCGCCGCCCTGGCCGAGGCGCACGGCGGGCGGACGCCGGTCGTCACGGGGGAGTACCGGCTCGGCGACGTCCGCCACATCACCGCCTCCTCGCGCAGGCTGCACGACGAACTGGGCTGGAAGCCGCAGGTCGCGTTCGGGGAGGGAATGGCGGAGTTCGCGACGGCCTCGCTGCGAGCCGGCTGACGTTTCCCCTGCGGCCGGAATGCCGGCCTCGACGAACGCGAAGGGCCGGCCCTGTCTTCCCCGCCGGGCCGGCCCTTCTCCGGTGGGCCTCTCAGACAGCGGCGGGCAGGCGGACCTCGAAACGGCAGCCGCCGGGGACGTTGCACACCGCCGCGCGCCCCTGGTGGGCCTCCACGATTCCGCGCACGATCGCCAGGCCCAGCCCTGCCCCGGCCGGTGGGGTCCGTGCGTCGGTGCCGCGCCAGCCGGTGTCGAAGACGCGGGGCAGGTCCTCCGGGGGAATGCCACCGCAGCCGTCGGTCACCGACACGACGACGCTGTCCGCCTCCCGGCGGGCGGAGACCGCGACCGTGCCGTCGCTGGGCGTCCGGTGGATCGCGTTGACGAGCAGGTTGGCCAGGACGCGGGACATCTCGCGGCCGTCGACCTCGACCGGGACGGGCTCGACCCCGTCGCCGATGATCCGTACGCCGTGCTCCCTGGCCAGGGCGTCGGCGCCCACGAGCGCGTCGCCGACCAGGTCGTAGACCGACATCCGGGAGGTGTTCAGGGCAAGGACGCCGGCCTGGATGCGGGACAGTTCGAAGAGGTCGCCGACCATACCGCTCAGGCGCTCGACCTCCGCGCGCATACGGGCGTGGTAGACGTTCGGGTCGTCGACCACGCCGTCCTCCAGGGCCTCTGCCATGGCCTGCAGTCCGGCGAGCGGGGTGCGCAGGTCGTGGGAGATCCAGGCGACCAATTCGCGTCGGGAGTCCTCCAGGGCCCTCTCCCGCTCCCGGGATGCGGCGAGCTTCGCGCTGGTGGCGGCGAATTCGCGGCCCAGTTCGGCGAGTTCGGCGGTGGGTGCGGCAGCGGGCGGGGTGAAACTACCCTCGTCGCCGAGGGCGCGGGTGGCCTCGGCCAGGGCTCGGCTGCCGCGGACGACGCCGCGGCCGAGCGCGAGCGCCACCCCGAGCGAGACGACCGCCGCGAGGGAGCAGACCATCGTCACGACCCACAGGTCGTGGTCGGACAGGAGCATGGCCCAGGACACCAGCATGGTTCCGGCGAGCATCGCTGCGACCGCGACGGCGGCGACCACGGTCAGCGACAGCGCCACCGAACGGTTGCGCAGCAGTCGCAGGACGCCCATGCCGAGCAGGCCGGCTCCGGCCGCGCCGAGGGCTGCGTAGGCCGCGATGAGGAGAGTGTCACTCAGCATGATCGGCTCCGTCCTCTGCCGGGGGAGGATCGAAGCGGTAGCCCACGCCCCACACGGTGCTGATCAGGCGGGGGCGTGCCGGGTCGCCCTCGATCTTCTCGCGCAGCCGCCGCACGTGGACGGTGACGGTGGACAGGTCGCCGAACTCCCAGCCCCACACCCGGCGCATCAGCTCCTCGCGGCTCGTCGCCTGGCCCGGGTGTCGCAGAAAGTACTCCAGAAGGTCGAACTCCCGGATGGTCAGGGCGATTTCGGTGCCGTGACGGATGGCGCGGCGAGCCTGGGGCTCCAGGGCGAGGGGTCCGGCGCGCAGCCGGGACTCGGCCGGTGCGTTCCGGGCGGCGGTCAGTGCTCCGGCGCGGCGCAGCACCGACTGCACCCTGAGCACGAGTTCGCGGGGGCTGAAGGGTTTGGTGACGTAGTCGTCCGCCCCGACCTCCAGGCCCAGGATGCGGTCCTCCTCGTCGCCGCGCGCCGTCAGCATGATCACCGGGATCGGGCCGTTCTCGCGGATGCGGCGACAGACCTCCAGCCCGTCCATGCCGGGCAGCATCAGGTCCAGCACCACCAGGTCGGGCGGCTGGGCGGCGGCGCGGGCCGCGGCGGCGGGGCCGTCGGCGGCAACGTCGACGGCGAAGCCCGCCCGGTCCAGGTAGCCGGTGACGACCTCGGAGACGGTGGGGTCGTCGTCCACGACGAGTATGCGTTTCACGCCACCGAGTCTCACACCGGCGTGCGGCCGTCGGCGGGAGCGGCGACGGACGTCAGCGATCCGTAAGGCCATCAAGTACCTTTCGTCCGATTTGCGCCCGTAGGGTGAGTGGAGTGATCGAAACTTCCCCCTCTTCGCCTGCTTCTGTGGACGTGGTGCTGCCCTGCCTCGACGAGGCCGAGGCTCTGCCGTGGGTGCTGGACCGCATCCCCTCGGGCTGGCGCGCGATCGTCGTCGACAACGGCTCCACCGACGGCTCCGCGGACATCGCTCGCGCCCTCGGGGCGCATGTCGTCCACGAGCCGCGGCGCGGCTTCGGCGCCGCCTGCCACGCGGGCCTGACCGCCGCCACGGCCGACGTCGTCTGCTTCTGCGACTGCGACGCCTCCCTCGACCCCGCGCTCTTGCCCGCTGTCGCCGGGCCCGTCCTCGACGGCTCCGCCGACCTCGTACTGGGCCGCCGCAGGCCCGTCACACGCCGCGCCTGGCCACTGCACGCCCGCCTGGCCAACCTGGAGCTGGCCCGTCTGATCCGCCGACGCACCGGCCTGCGGTTGCACGACCTCGGCCCGATGCGCGCCGCCCGCCGCGAGTCCCTGCGCGCCCTGGACCTGACCGACCGGCGCTCCGGCTACCCGCTGCAGATGGTGGTCCGCGCCGCCGACGCAGGCTGGCGGGTGGCGGAGACAGAGGTGCCCTACCGCCCGCGCACGGGCCGCTCGAAGGTCACCGGCACCTGGCGCGGCACCTGGCACGCAGTACGGGACATGCGCGCCGTCCTCGCCGAGCGGCCCGCCGCCGACCTGGTGTCCGCGGCGACCGCCCCGGGAACCGGACGATGAGCGCCCGGCCCCCGGCCACCGGGCCAGCCACGCTGCTGGTCATCGCCAAGGAACCCGTCCCGGGGCGGGTCAAGACGCGACTCACCCCGCCCTACACCCCCCAGGAGGCGGCCGCTCTGGCCGAGGCCGCCCTCGCCGACACCCTGCACACGGCGCTCAAGGCCCCCGCCCGTCGCCGAGTCCTCGTTCTCGACGGTGCTCCCGGCCCCTGGCTGCCGCCCGGCTTCGACATCGTGTCCCAGGGCGCCGGCGGCCTGGACGAGCGGATCGCGGCCGCCTTCGACCACTGCGACCGCGGACCGGCCCTCCTGGTCGGCATGGACACCCCCCAACTGACCACGGACCTTCTTGCGGGTGTCGGACACGACGGCCACGACGCCTGGTTCGGGCCGGCCGCGGACGGCGGATTCTGGGCACTGGGTCTCGCCGACCCGACGCGCGCCGCGGCCCTCGTGAAGGGCGTGCCGATGTCCACCGACCGCACCGGGGCGTTGCAGCGGTGCCGACTCGTCGAGGCGGGGCTGAGCGTGAGCGACCTGCCGGTGCTGCGCGATGTGGACACCGCCGCCGACGCCGCCGCGGTCGCCGCCTGCTGCCCGCCCGGCTCGCGCTTCGCCGCCACCCTGAACTCGCTCGCGGAGGAAGGGCGGTGAGCGGCACGGCAAACGGTACGGACCTTGCCCTCGCCGAGTGGACGACGGCCGATCCGGGCGAGCCGTGGACGGACGACCCCTACGCCCACGCCCTGCGCACCGGCCGCGGCCCGCTCTTCTTGCGCCGCCTGTCACGACCGGCCCATCCGGACGGAGTCGGAGGCGAAGGGGACCTGCTGCCGCTGGACGTCGAGCGCTGGTGCGCCGCTCCCGACGCCGCCGACACCAGCGTTCTGCACCGCTGCACCGGCCCCGTTCTCGACGTCGGCTGCGGCCCGGGACGTCTGGTGGCGTGCCTGGCCGCCCGGGGCATACGGGCGCTCGGCGTGGACGTCAGCCCGGCCGCAGTGACCCGGACCCGACGGCACGGGGGTGCTGCCGTACGCCGGTCCGTCTTCGACCGCCTGCCGGGGGAAGGCCGCTGGGGCACCGCCTTGTTGATGGACGGCAACGTCGGCATCGGTGGCGACCCGGTCGCTCTCCTCGTCCGCCTCCACGCCGTGGTCGCACCCGGCGGGCGCCTGCTGGCGGAGGCCGCCCCGCACGACGTGGACGAACAGCTCACCGTCCGCGTCGAGGACGCCCACGGCCGGCACGGTCGCCCCTTCCCCTGGGCCCGCCTCGGCACCACCGCCCTGCTGTATGCCGCCGAGGCCGCGGGGTGGATCCTGACCGGCCGGTGGACGGCCGAGGGCCGCCCGTTCGTGGAACTGCACCGCCCGCAGACCGGGCATCACGACGAGCACCCCACGGCCCCCGGAAGGCCCGAACACCCATGAGCGACACCGCCGTCCCACACCAACAATCCCCCCAGCGGCTGTCCAGTCCGGCCGCCGCACCCATGAACCGCACCACGGCCCGTATCAGCACCCTCGTCACCGCGATCCTCCTTGCCGCACTCACCGCCGTCGTCTTCGACACCGTTCGCGCCGGCGACAACCAGAGCAACCCCGGGCGCCTGCTGGCCGGCTACGCCGTCGCCTGGACGCTGTTCGCCGCCGCGACATGGGCCGTACGCAAGGTCCCGGCACGCGCCGCGACCGCACTGGTCCTGGCCGGAGCGGCCGCCATGGCACTGGCCGCGCTCGCCGCACCACCCCGCACCAGCAACGACATGTACCGCTACGCCTGGGACGGCCGCGTCCAGGCAGCCGGGATCTCCCCGTACGCCCATCCGCCCGCCGCACCCGAACTCGCCAAGCTGCGCGACGACTGGCTCTTCCCCACCAAAGGGTCCTGCCAGGGCTGGGGACTGACCCACACGGACAGCGGCCGGTGCGTCCGCATCAACCGCCCCACCGTCCCCACCATCTACCCGCCCGTCGCCGAAAGCTGGTTCTTCACCGTCCACCTCCTCTCCCCACCGGACAGCCGCCACAAGCCGCTCCAAGTCGGCGGCGCCGTCCTGGCGTTCGGCACCACCCTCGCCCTGCTCACCGTGCTGCGCCGACGCGGCGACCCACGCCGGGCCCCGGCCCGCGCCGCCCTGTGGGGGTGGTGCCCGGCCGTCGCCTTCGAAGCGGTCAACAACGCCCACGTCGACACCCTCGGCGTCCTGCTCACCGTGCTCGCCCTCGGCACCGCCACCGCTGGGGCCCGTCGCGGCGCACTCCTCGGCGCCGCGATCGCCGTGAAACTGCTGCCCGTTCTGGCACTACCGGGCGCCCTGTCCGGGCAGCGGAGCCCGGCCCGCGTCCTGCGCACGGTATCGGCGGCGGTCGCCATGGTCGCGCTCGCCTACCTGCCGTACCTCGCCGCGTCCGGCACGGACGTCCTGGGCTACCTGCCCGGCTACCTCCAGGAGGAGGGCTACGAACCCGGTGACGTGCGCCGCTTCGCCCTGCTCCGGCTGCTGCTGCCGGACGCCGCCGCAGAAGTGACCGCCGTCGTACTGCTCGCGCTGACCGCCCTCTACGTGTGGTGGCGCGGCGACCCGGCCCGCCCCTGGCGCGGTGCCCTCCTGCTGACCGGCACCGCCCTGCTGCTGGTCTCACCGAGCTACCCCTGGTACTCGCTGCTCGTCGTCGGCCTCGTCGCGCTCGACGGCCGCTGGGAGTGGCTGACCGTCAGCCTCGCCGGCACCGTCCTCTACCTCGGCGGCCGACTGCTGCCCGGCTTCCCCCTTCAGGCGTGGGCGTACGGCACGGCCGCCGTGTGCGTGGCACTTGGGGCCTGCCTGCGCGCCGCCCCGGCACGGCGACTTCTGGACCGGCGCCCAGGCGGGAGCCGGCCCGCGTGACGCAACAGCAACTGAGCAATCTGATGAAGGGAACAGAAGAAGCGTGACCCAAGCAGAGAACCGCGCGGAGATCGGCGTCATCGGAGGGAGCGGCTTCTACGAGCTGCTCAGCGGTGCGGAGCAGCTGACGGTCGAGACGCCCTATGGGCATCCCTCCGACACCATCTCCGTCGGAACCGTCGGGAGCAGGCGCGTGGCCTTCCTGCCTCGCCACGGCCGTCATCACACGTACGCGCCGCACACGATCAACCATCGGGCGAATCTGTGGGCGCTGCGCTCGCTGGGCGTGCGCCGGATACTGGCGCCCTGCGCGGTGGGATCCCTGCGCCGGGACCTGGGTCCGGGCACCCTGGTGATACCCGACCAGTTGGTCGACCGGACCAGCGGCCGGGTTCAGACCTTCTACGACGAGGGCGCTGTCCATGTGTCCTTCGCGGACCCCTACTGCGGCCATGGGCGCACCGCCGTCCTGAAGGCCGCGGCGGACGCGGGCAGCGAGGCCCACGACGGCGGCACGATGGTGGTGGTCGAAGGACCTCGCTTCTCCACTCGCGCCGAATCCCAATGGTTCGCCGCAGCAGGCTGGACCCTGGTGAACATGACCGGCCACCCGGAAGCCCTGCTTGCCCGGGAACTGGAGCTCTGCTACACCTCCATCGCCCTGGTCACAGACCTCGATGCGGGAATCGACGCGGACGACAGCGTCTCCCAGGAGGATGTCTTCAAGGTCTTCGCCGAGAACACCGAGCGCCTGCGCGGGGTGATTCTCGAAGCGGTGAAGCTCCTTCCCAAGGAGCGGGAGTGCCCCTGTGCACACGCACTGGACGGACTCCGCCTTCCGATCGACCTGCCCTGACGCCGACGTGCGTGTCCGGCACTCATTGAGGACGTCACACATGGAGCGTCGCCGCCGCTCAACGGTCTTCGTCTGTCCGAATTCGGCACGACGATCTTCGCCGAGATGTCCGCCCTGGCCGTGTGGTCCGGCCCGATCAACCTCGACCAGGGGTTTCCCGACACCGACAGCCCGGAGGAGGTCAAGGGGGTACCGCTCGATCGCTCCATAGACAAAGGCCCAGCTCAGGGATTCAATTCCCAAGCTGGGCCGCTGTGCTGTCCGGACCGATTCAGGCGCTGCGCACCATCTCCGCACCACCTCCCCCGCATTCGACTGGAGGGAGAGCGGCCGCAACGTGACGCCGTCTTCACGGCCCTGGCCCGGTTCGTACTCGGACACGACCTGGTCACTCAGGTCGTGTCCGAGCACCTCCCGCCCGAGCACCCGCTGCGCTGGCAGTTCGCGGACTTCCGCGCCGGCCAGGTGAGCAGCGAGACCGACTGGCTACAAGTGGTCTTCAGCGGTGCTTGCTTCCTGCGCGGTGGATGCCCAGCCATAGTCACCCGTCGGGGCGGATGCTCCCGACGTGCGAAGGGGCGGGTGGGCGTGGCCAGGAACGGCGGGCAGCGACGGCGGCCGGGCCCCCTCCGCGCCGACGCATTGCCGAACACGCGCTCGCGCGCCGCCTGGCATACGCCTGCAGGCTCACGGCCCCTTGCCCCCGGGGCACCGCGACCGCGCAAGGAATTGAGGTCCAAGAACGCACAACCAGAACAATGCGACGGAGCACGCTCCCTGGCCTCGGGTACTTCCACGCCCGTGAAGGCCACGGCCCTCGTCTGCCGCGTAACGCCCCCGCCCTCCACTGCACTTCGGTCACCGCACCCGCATCGTCACCGCTGCCCAGGGCCGTCCCCGAACGCAGAAGCCCCGCCGGAGCCCACTCCGGCAGGGTTTCGTCGTCCCACCGCTCTCACAAAACAGCCCCTATGACGGGGGCGGTGAGGACATGGGCTGGATCAGGTGAAAGACCTCTCGAGCGACATAGCGTTTAAGGCTTCGCACGATTTCGCGTCGGGTCTTGCCGTCCTTGATGCGGCGTTCGTAGTAGTCCTGGGTGCGTGGGTCCACACGCAGGCGGGTGAACACGATGCGGTGGAGCGCGGCGTTGGCCTGCCGGTCGCCTCCACGGTTGAGGCGACGGTAGTTCCGGCGGCCCGAGGACCGCTCGACGGGGCTGACCCCGCACAGCGCGGCGAAGGACGCCTCACTGCCCATCCGTTCCGGGTTGTCCCCGACCGTGACCAGCAAAGTGACTGCCGTATCCGGACCGATCCCCACCACCGCGAGCAGCTGCGGGGCATGGCATTCCACGAGCCGGGCCAGGCGATTGTCCAAGTCCCGGATCTGCTCGGTGAGCTGCCCGATCCGGCGGGCCAGCAGACTCAGCGTGATGCGGGTGGCCTGTAGCACCGTCTCTGTGTCGTCCTCGTCATTCTTGCTGTCGTCGGCAAGCCGGGCGCAGGTACGGAAGAGATCCGCATTGTTCAGCCTGGCCAGCTCATCCCGCAGGCCGGGGTCGGCAGTAATGAGGACGGCCTTGAGCTGGTTGATGGCCTGCGTGCGGGCCTTGACTGCCGAGCCCTTGGTCAGTTTGTACATCCGGGCGATCTGCACTGGTCCGTCGCCCGACTTGGCTCGAGCACGCGCCCGCCCGCTCAACACCGCCCGCGCCGCGTTCTCGGCATCGAGCGGATCCGATTTGCCGCGTCGACGGCGATCGGTCCGGTCGGGCCGGTTTACGTCGAACACCTCCACGCCCTGGGCCAGCAGAAAGCGGGACAGGGCCGCACCGAAGGAACCGGTTCCCTCAACCCCGGCTCTTCCCACCGCGCCCAGCTTCCTGGCCCACGCAGGGCACGGTATCCAGCCGCGGTGGCCGGGAACTCATCGGTTCCGATCACCGCCCCCACCGGCGAAAGCACCGCAGCCACATGAGCATCCCGGTGTGTGTCCACTCCCAGCACCACCTCCCCCGCAAGGCGGCGACGGCGGGGCTGCGGGGAAGGCAACGTACTGGACATGTTCGTTGTGGACATGCCCCTTCTCCTTCCAGTCCGATCGGCGTATCGCGTTGCCGGCACCGGGCCGCGTCGGGCGGTCAGAATTGTGATGACGCCTCATTGATCGGCAAGCCCCTATCGAGACACACCCCGTCAGCCCGGTACCGACAGCGCACCATCCCCGACCAACGGTCGACACTGTGTGATCAAGACACTCCGGTCAAACGTCTCATGAGTCAGACCCCGGACCCGGGACAGCACCCCCTCATCCTCCTACCCCTAAAGATCCGTGGACCTCCTGTGTTCGAACCTGACCGACAGTCGGGACTCTTCGACAGTTGACGCCCACTGACGACAGCAAGTGCACGGAACAAGGGGACAAGGCGATGCGAGCTGCGGCGGGCCTGCTCACCGATGCAGCCACCGTCATCGACCAGCCCCGATACATCAGCCAACTCCATTGTCAGAGGCAGGACTTACTCTGAAAACATGACCCACAACGTGCTGCATCGCGGTTACGGGATCACTATCGACTTGAGTGCATCAGACCTGGGCCACCCGGACCGCCCTGGACTCCTTCAGGAAATTCACCGCAACTACAAGCCCGACCTTCTCTACTGCCTCGGAGCCCACGAATACGGCACCGTCTGCCCGGGGTTCATGACGATCGTCGAGAAGAACGGCCGCTACCACGCCCGGCACGTGACCAGGGGCGAGGTCGCCGAAACAGCGGGCGAGAGCGAGCTGCACAAGGCGCTCAAGAACCACACCGCCGAGACAGCAGGCCGTGAGGGCTTCGGTGTCACCGTCGAAGACCGAGCCGTACATGGTCGGCGGCGTACGGATGTGACGGTCGCCGGGGCCAGCGGAAAGAAGATCGGCTACGAGATCCAGATCTCACCGATCGCGAGCGGTTCCGTGGACACGAGGAAGCGCACTGCGGTGGACGACGGCCTGACACCGCTGTGGCTTGTGACGAACGAGAACTCCCTTGCCATTGATCGGGCGCCCTGGGCCAGGCTGAACGTCCAGCGATGGCAGGACGTCGGCGGCCGGGACGCCTTGCGCGTCCGAGGAGGGGTGAAGGCGTTGCGCATGGTCCGCTGCGACTGGGCCACGCAACGCGCATGCCCCAAGACGGGTACGCGCTGCGGTGGCTGGCATGCCACCTGGGAATCGACGCAGGCGCACTACGACGACATGGTGCGCATGACGGCCGCGGGCGAGCTCGTGACGCTGTTCATGCGAGCACGCACCGGACGGCGGCGTGGCTGGCACATGTGGGTGAAGCCGTCGGACAAGGAGGAGTTCCTGCAGGGCCGCCCGGAACCGGATCCCTATCTGCCGGCGTCGGCTACCGACTCGGCCGCCACGATTCTCCCCGCCGAGCCGCTCCCGCCCGACCCGCACTGCCACTATGGCGAGGACACCGGGATTCGCGCGGAGCTCGGGCGCCCCCGTGATAACGGTGACCCCATCGACGCCTCCGACTGGCTGTCGAAAGAACCGCCGCCGGAGTACAGGTCCGTGTGGACGGTGCACGGCTGGGAGGTTCCCGGCGATGTGGTGGCGGCGAGACTGGCGTTGGACTCCGCACTTCAGCGCCTTGCGGTACTCGCCGACGCTCTCCCGACGGGAGCGGACATCGCGGCGGGACGGGCCGATTTCACGCCTGCAGAACGGGAGAGGTGGCTCGCAGCCCAGGAAGAGTGCAGGCGACTGGCCGCTGCTCTGGCCACCCACCCATGGCTGCGCTCAGCCCACGACTCGTTCAGTGCCCGCAGGGCTGTTTTCGCCGCCGCGCGCAAGGCTCAGGCTGTGGACCGCACCAACGCGGCGTATCAGCCCTAAAAGAGCTCGCATTGTCCAGGTTTCTTGGCGTACGGGAACACCTGGGTCTTCTTGGTGATACGACGCGGCTCTGTGGCGACGGCCTCGTCGTCTCGCATCTTCTCGATGAGCGAGACGACCTGGGCGGGACGGTAGACGGTCTCAAGTAGCGTGTACTGCTGGAGGTCCTCAACCGCCCGCCCAGCGGGACTCTCGGCGATGAACTCCAAGAGCATGCGGCGCAGTGGGTCCGTGTTGGGTTCGAACTGCAGGTCCAGGGCTTGCTGTTGCACGTCCTTGGGATCCCGGTACTGGATGCCGTAGGCGGGATCGACACTCCACATGGCGTCCTTCATCTTCTCTACGCCCAACTCGTGTCGGGTCCCGTAGAGGAGGTAGAGCGGGTGCCCGCCTTCATCCACCATCTCGAAGTGGAGGGTGTAGGTGAATCCGGCACGTTTGATCGACTCGCGATACCGATCACGCAGGTATGCGAACTTGCGTCCCGCGGGTTGCGTGAACACGCCATGCCATTCGGTGCCGCCGAACGCGGCGTCGCCGGCGCCCCGGTGGCCGTCGTTCTTCGCGGCGAAGCGGGTGAGGAAGTTGGGGACGAAGGTCAGCATGACCTCGGTTCGCTTGTACTGAGCCAGCTGCTGCAACAGAGAGAATGGGATGTCTGGGCCGCCGTAGCTGTCCAGCAGCACGAAGAGCGGCTTGCCGAGGTGCCCACCCGCGCGAAGCCTGTCGAGCAATATGGGGTGGCAGGTTCCGGTGTGGAGCTCACTCTGCATGCGGGCGCTGATCTCATCGGGAGTGTGCTGGCGCGCGAGTGTCAACTGACGCTGCAGCTTCTCCACCCGACGGGCGTCCTCTTCGACGAGGACCAGGCGGACCCTCTTGGGGCGTTGCTGCAGGGCCTCCGCGAAGACCTGGTGGGCGACGACAGGCGACCCAGGTTCGCCACCTTCGTAGACGCCGGGGCCGGCGAAGCCCTCCGCGTAGGTGACGCTGTCGTGGTGGGTCAACAGAATGGGCGCCCAGGGCTGCAGGTACTTCTTGAGCAGGTCGTGCTTGGCTGCCGTATGCGGGTCTCGTGGCCACACGACAGCTTTCGGTACAGCCATGTTCCCTCCCCGTTGCGGAGACTGCTCTCCGCCACCGAGGGTCACACAGCGTTTTCAACCGGCACCAGACCGCGTACAGCCATTGGCTGGGACCTTTCGCTCACACCATCGAGGGCTGAAGCCCGACAGGCATCTCCGACCAGGTCTCGCCAGCTAGCTCTCGACCGCCGGCCTTCGGCGTACGGCCTCCCCACTGCTTGAAGAAGAACGGCACATCGGCTTCGCGGCAGATGTCGCGGACCTCTGTAACCCATTCCTCCTTCAGCGGCCGATGGTTGGGGCCGGATTCGCCGCCGGCAATCACCCAGCCGATGCCCTGGAGGTCGAGGTCAGAGAGGGGCCCCAGGAGCGGCTCGCAGGAGAGGAAGCGAACAGCGGCGGGGACTTGACGGAGATCGTCGATGCGGTCGAGCTGGTCTTCCGATTCGACGGATACCCCCATCCAGAGATTGGGCGGCCAATCGAGACGCCCAGCAAGGCGACGCAGGCGCCTGGCACGCTTGGTGAGGAGCTGGTACGTGTGCTGTGGTGTCTCCGCGATGACCTGAAATACCTGTTCCACAAAGGCCATGGGAACCTTCGCGTGGAAGAGATCGCTCATCGAGTTCACGAAGACCATGCGGGGCGCCTTCCAGCTGAAGGGAACCCCGAGCACTCCCGGGTGCAGCGTGAGTCCGAAGCCAGGGCCTGAGGTTCGAGTGTCACCATCGTTCTGATACTTGGCCGTCCCCATCGCCTTGAGGCGTCTAGCCAGGACTAAGGCGTAGCAGTTGTCGCACCCTGGTGTGATGCGATCGCAGCCTGTCGTGGGGTTCCAGGTGGCTTCGGTCCACTCGATCGCGCTTCGATCGCCCATCGCTGTCTCTCCTGCCGTGAGCCCCGAAGCGCCTTGCGTGCCAGGCGCTTCTGGTGCGCTGCCTAACGAGCGGCGTACCGAACTGGCACGCGACCAGCCCATCATTCACTTCGAACGCCTGCCCCGAAAAGAGGGGACACCTCAACTCCTCTAGCAGCAAGGCTGGTTGCCGCGTAGCCCTTGAGACGTCAGCCGATCGAACCGTGCGGCGCCGGCGCCGTGTCTGCGCCGCAGGAAGTGGCCTGATCTGGAGACAGCGCTCGCCGCGACCGCGAACGCCTCCACCACAAGACAGTCCGGTCAGCGTCAGTGGGCGCGACAGAACGGTGGCGACGCCCCAGTTACTGGGCTCCGGCTACTGGCCAGGTACGGGGGTTGGTCACTTCGGCTCTTGGCGTAGGTCTTTGAGGGCCTTCTCGAGCAGGTGGTAGCGCACGCGTTCCTGTTCCAGTCGCGCATTATGGCCGAACTCGCCCTCCACGAGGCTTTCGTGGAGATCGGCTTCTTCTGGTGTGAGCGTGGTGAGGTGCTCGTGGGTGGGGGTTTCTTCCTTCACCCATTGGCTGCGGTGCTCCAGCAGCACGTTCCTGTCCATCAGGATGGACCGGGCGTGCGGGAAGGCTCGGCGTAGCCGGTCGAGGATGGTGAGGCCGTGAGTGTCTAGGTCACCCCAGTAGATCAGGCGGACATCCTGCAGCCAGGGCAGGGCGGAGAGTTGAGTGACGGCATAGCCGCCACCGTGGATGACGATGCTGTGGGGCTGGCTAGGGAAGGCCAGATAGGTGGTTTCGTTCTCGACGACATACACGGTCGTGACGCCGGGTGGCCTTGCGGTGAATTCGTCAACACGGACCGTGAGCTCGTTGAAGCCCGCCAGGGACGCGCCGCCGAGCAGGCGGAAACGCAGGTAGGCGGGTTTACGCAGGAAGTGAAAGCGAGCGGCGAAGTCGGTACGGGCAGCCTCGGTATCGATGCGGTCGTCAGGGAGGCAGTGCTCGAGCAGGGTGGTGAGGATGGCGCGGTGGTGCTCGATGAACTTGGTGTCCACGCCGGGTACGTCGAGCTGGCGCAGGTAGACGGCAGGGCCGCGGTAGTCGGTGATCCACCCGATGGTGGCTTGGAGCCGTGGCCAGTCGGCTTCCCGTTGGACGACCTTCATCGGGTGCACGGCCATCCATGCGGCCAGCGGGGGCAGCATTTCGCGGGCAGCGGCCAGGAGGGATGCGTAGCGGTTGACCGTGCTGGTAACGCCCAGGAGGGTCCACAGGTCTTCGCGGCGTTCGATCCAGACCCGGGCGGGGACCCTGTTCACGCCGGCTAGGCGTCCGCCGAGCTGCCGGTACTCAATGCGCATGCGCCGGTTGGCTCCGGGAGCCCACGACGTGGCCCAGGCAAGGACTTGGTCGTAGTGCTGGGTGATGTCGCCGGCCTTCGGGCCCCGCAGGGGGACGTCGAGTGGTTCCCATGCGGCGCCGTCGGCGAGCTGGGTGAGGTAGTCGCCGCGGTCCCAGCGTTTGCGCAGGCGGGCGACGACGTCACGGGGTGTGGGCCAGTTCTGGGTGTGAGTGGCGGCCATGTCAGCTGTCCTGTCCGGTTGCGGGCTGTAGGGCGGCCAGGGTGTGGGCGAGGCGTTCTTGGCGGTACTGGGCGATGGTCAGGGTGCGCAGGCGGGAGTGGTGTCCGGTCGGGTTGTCGACGAAGCCGACGGCGGACACATAAGGCTCGATGACGTGGATCTTTTGCAGCGGGGTGACGATGAGGAGTTGCAGGCCCAGGCGCTTGAAGAGGTCCAGGGCGAAGCGGGCCGATTCCTCCGAGCCGCGGCCGAAGGCTTCGTCGATGACAACGAAGCGGAAGGTACGGCTCCTGCTGCTGGTCGCGTCCAGCTTGAACTGGTAAGCGAGGGAGGCGGCCAGGATGGTGTACGCGAGCTTCTCCTTCTGGCCGCCGGACTTGCCGCCGGAGTCGGAGTACACCTCGTACTCGGAGTCGTCCTCGCGGCGTCGTTCACTGGCGCTGAAGACGAACCAGTACCGCACGTCGGTGACACGCTTGGTCCAGCCGCGGTCGCTTTCCGTGGAGCCTTCGCGGCCCTTGAAGCGTTCGATCAGGCGCTGGACCTGGTGGAACTTCTGCTCGGAGTACAGGTCGGAGTCGTCGCCGGACAGGACGTCGTCGGTGCAGGCGCGCAGTTCCGCAGTGAACTCGCGGATCTCGGTGTTGGGGGTCTGCTCGGGCTTGAGCATGATGTAGCGGCCCGGGTTGTAGTCGATGTCGGCCAGCGACTCGTTGATGGTGTTGATGCGGTCGCCGATCTCGTCGGCCCAGATGTTCAACTGCGCGTGAAATCCGGCGATTTCGCGGATCACGTTGGTCTTCAGGTAGGTGCGGAACTGGTCCTGGAAGCGCGGCAGGTCGTCGGCAACGAGCTGCTGGTGCACAGCGCGGTATCCGGGGGCGGAGGCGACAGAGGCGTCGAGCTCGCTGGTCTCAACCTGATAGGTGTTGCGGAAGGCGCTCATCTGGGCGGCGATCGTCTGGGCGAGGCGAGTCTGCTCCTTGGCCCAGCGGTGCTTGTGCGCCGTCATCTCCTCGCGCAGCCGGGTTTCGGTCTGCGCGCACTCCTGCGCGGTCCGGCACGCCAACCGGGCTGTGGCCAGGCGCTGCTCGAGGGCCGGGAAGTGGGCCTGTGCATCGCCAGCGTGCGGTTCGTCGAGTACGGCGCGGGCCTCGTCGCGAGCGCGTTCAGCGGCGTCGCGTTCGCCACAGACCCGGCCCCAGCTCTGGCTGGCCTTCTCGTGGGCGGCTTCCTGTTCGGTGATTTCGCCGGCGATCTCCGTAAGGCGCCGGGTGAGTTCGTCCAGATCCTTGGAGTCGGCCTGCAGACGCTGCTTCTCGCCGGTCAGCTCGGTGATGCGCCGTACCGCGGACGGCCAGTCGATCTCGCTGTAGTCCTGCATCGCCGCCAGCCGGTCGAGGACCTTGTCACGGCTGATGGCGTCCTCGTAGGCGGCTCCCAGCCCGCGCCTCTCCTTCTCCATCTCGCGCTGGTCGCCATGGACCCGCCCCGCCTGGTCCAGGAGGGCATCGATCTTCGCCTGGTTCGTCCAGCCAAGCACATAAGTGCTGCGGTCGTCGATGCGGGTGGTGTCGTTCTTCTCGTGGCGGCCCCTCGCACCTTTGATCAATCCCTGTGCGGTGATGGCCAGTTCGGCGTGCCGGAAGTCCCCCATGGTGGACACGCAGGCGTGGGAGGCGCGGCGTTCGAGCTCGCCGGCCAGCCACGGGGCGAACGGCGAGTCGTCTCGCACTTCGAGCTTGGTGAACAGCGCCATGGACGCGCCTGTGGGCAGGCGTCGCGGCGGGAGCTTGTCCGGGACGCGGAAGTAGACCAGCTTCGTCCCCAGGTGGTGGTCATTGATCCAGTCGGAGACACGGGCGTACTGGTCGCCGGGGACCAGGAGGGACACGGCGAAGCCACGCAGCAGCCGCTCGGCGGCTCCGGCCCACTCCTGTTCCTCGTCGCGGACCTGAATGAGTTCGCCAGCGAACGGCAGGACACTCTCCTCGATGCCGAGTTCGCGGCTCAGGCGGGTGCGTACCTCCAACTGCTTTCGGGGGATGTTGCTGCGGCGCGAGCGCAGACTGATCAGATCTTCGTTGAGGTCCTCGGCCTGCTGCTTCAGCCGTGCGGCTTCGACCGCGAGCGTCTCCAGCGCCGTGCGTGTCTCCTGTGTCATCGCGGCGACGTCATGCTGGGCCCGGGCGATCTCCTCAATCCGGTCGGTGAACTGGGCCTGATCGGTGACCGGAGCCAGCTCGGCCTGCTCCAGCAGAGCGGCGTGCTGGCGAGCGCGCTTCTCCTGTGCGGCGCGCCGCCGCTCCGTCTCCTCGATCTGGCGCTCCAGTTCACCCAGGCGCCCGCCACCCAGGCCCTCACGCTGCAGTTCCCACAGGCGCTCCTGGCCCCGCAGCCGCTCCAGCTCGTCCTTAGCGGTCTTCTTCTCGCTGTCCAGGCGGGTGAGCATCCTTTCCAGCTCGGCGCTCTGGGCTTCGTGCAGAACCGACGTGCGCTCGGCGATGAAGTACCGTAGGGCGGCCTGCTGGGCGTCGGCCTCGTCGATGCGTGCGGCCAGGCCCTCGTAGGCGTCGCAGTCCTCAAGCAGCGGGGTGAGGGCCTCGATCTGGGCGCGGGCCCGCTGAACCGAGTTGTAGGTGGTGGTCAGCGCGTCGAAGTGACTCACGATGTTGTCGGTCATGGCCGCCGCATCGAACGGTTCGAGCATGTGACTGCGCACGAAGTCGTCCAGGCTGCCCACCGACTTCATCGACACCGTCTGGTGGAAGAGTTCCAGCGCCTGCTCGGACTCGATGCCCATACGGCGCCGGAAGTCCTTGCTGTAGGGCGGGAACGTCTTGTGGACGCGGACATCGCCAGCTTCGAGGCGCTTCTTCAGCGTCCGCACCTCGGTGCCGAAGTCGGCGAAGTCTCCGGCGACGGACAGCGCCCTGTCGGCGACGAGGAACAGCCGCTCGGGGCTGGTGGCGTTCGGATCGGCCAGCCAGAACACCTGCCCCAGCGTGACGGTCGCCGCCAGCGCCGGGTTATGGAACACGCCCAGGATGACGGAGTAGCTGCCCGGCTTGCGCAGCGCCACCGGCTTGGTCGTCCCGGTGGTCTCGTTGCGTTCGGACTTGTAGTGGCCCAGGACGTAGGAGCGCAGGCTGCGCTCGCGGTTCTCCGCGCCGGCAGCCTTGTTGTAGGCAATCTTGTGGGCGGGCATGAACAGGGTCGTGATCGCATCCACCAGGGTGGACTTGCCGGAGCCGATGTCCCCGGTCAACAGCGCGTTGGCGCCGCCGAGGCCGAAGGACCACACGTGCTTGTCGAACGTGCCCCAGTTGTAGACCTCCAGACGCTCCAGCCGGAATCCGGCCGCGGCAACGTCGGTGGAGGGGGCCGTGTCGGCGGGGCCGGGCTGGGCGGGGATCACCGCTGCTTCTCCTGGGGGGTGTGGGTGGCCGCGTACTGGGCCAGGTTCGTTTCAAAGTCGGCGAGCCACTGCCCGTCGACGAAGGCTTTGATGATCCGTTGCACCTCGAACAGCTGCTCCTGACCGCGGGCCCGGCGCAGGAACTGCAGGTCCACCACCTTGTTGATGTGACCGTCGATCTGGTCGACCAGACGTGCCTCATTGCTGCCAGCCGGCAGGTACGTTCGGATCAGCTCGACGATCTCGTCCCGGGTGATCATCAGGCGGGTGCCGTCCGCGCCTGCGTCGAATTCCGCGAGCCGCTTGCGCAGCAGCACGATCAGCAGACTGACGGGGTAGGACAGCGACCGGCGGGGCATCAGCCGCGGCGGCGCCATGCGGGGGTCTCGGACGTCGTCTTCGTCATCCGGCTTCGACTGGAGGAAGGCGTAGCCCTCCATCTCGTCAATCACCACGCGCAGCCCCATGACGTCGACGTAGTCCTTCACACCGGCACTGTGGTGCAGCAGGGCGTCCCAGGCGCGCTCGTGCTGGTCGCGGAATACCGGTCCCTTGAGCAGCTGGTTGACCGGAAGCGAGAGGGTGTAAGGCTGTTGCGGGGTGGGGGTGGCAGGCTTGGTCATCGCCCCTCCTTCATGCTGGACGCCCAGGCGATGCCGGGGCTGGTGCGGGCAAAGGTGACCACAGGCACCGTGGCGACCTGCTGGACGTCGTCCTCGCCGATCCAAGCGATCTCTTCTTGACGGTGGTCGTCGAACACGGTGGTGAACCCGTCGTCCGGCAACGCGAAGTAGGCGACCAGTTCGGCAAGTCCCTGCTCCAGGGGGTGTTCGCGCAGCGTCTCGGCCAAGGACACCTGTGTGCGGGAGCCAAGGACGTGGTGCACCGCAGTCGTGAGCCGGGCCGGATCCACATACACCGCCTCGAACAAAGCGTCGGCGGCGAACTCCTCGTCCCCTGCTTGGATCCCGGTACTGTCGATCGGTGTCTTGACCACCGGCGCATACAAAGGCCGCTCCATCGGCAGCGCGATGGCCGGAGCTGCCGCATCGATCTCGGCGACCAGTCCCACGCCGGGCACATCGCGCAGGGCCAGGGCCTGAGACTCGATCCCACGGACCAGCTCCAGGACACGGCGATCCTCTGAGCGCACCTGATCGTCCAGGAACCGGCGCAGTTGATCCGACAGCTGCCTCACTGTGGTCTGGGTGCGTTCGGCGGCCTCCAGCCAGTCCCTGGGCATGCGCCGCATCCTCGGGTCGGGCTCTCCGATGGCTTCCATCGCCTCTACCTCGGCCAACAACACCTTGAGCTCGTCCTGACGGCTCGGAGCGAGCAGGAAGTCGTAGAACGCCTGGAAGGTCCGGCCCTGGTCCGACGCCGCGATGCTCTCGCGGCTGTCCAGCACCTCATCCAGGAGTTCGCCCTTAGCCCCGTCCCACGCGGCGATCTTGCTCCGCAGGTCGCGGTCCAGACCCCGGAAGTTCGCCTCAACCTCGCGGAAGTCGGCCAGTAGCCCATAGGCCGTCGCAGTCACCTGCTGGTAGCGGTCCCGCAGCGCCGCACTGTCCAGGACGTCCACCTCGCCGGCCTCAACCCGCGCGATCTCCTGGTCGATCTCATGCCGACGCCGCGTGAGTTCCGCCAGCCGCGCCTCGGGGTCGGTTTCGGTCCCGAACGTCATCTGCCGCAACAGATCGAAGATCGTATTCAGGCGCGACTCCGTGCCGACGAACGTACGCTCTTCAAGCGACCGGACCCACGCGATGGCCTTCTCGACCGCAGCCGTGGCGTCATAGTGCGGCTCATCCGAATCCGGCGGGTAATACTTGCGCAGCCAGCCGTTCTCCGGCGCCGACCAGTCATCCAGATACGCCTTGGCAGACTTGGGAAACGCGCCTTGTCCCAGCCGCTCATTGAGCGCGAACAGCTCGTCATCCAAGCGTTCGACCAGCTCCGTACCGGCAATGGAGCGAGCCCCCTGCTCGACAAACACCTTGTTGAAAAAGCTCAGCATCAGCGCCGCGTTGCCGGCCGTCAGCAGCCGCCACGCGGCGCTCTGCTTGCGCAACGCGACGAGACGGTCGTAGTCCAACTCCATGCGCCCTACCCCTAACTACCCCAGCGGGTGCGACGGCCCTTATCGCCAACGGCGAAAAGGGCGTCCCACACGGCCAGCGCCCATATCCCTACGGCCACGCACAGGAATCCCATGTCAGCCACAAATGAACCGTAGAGGCCACCACTGACAACGGGGATCGATAGAGCGGGCCACCGGAGTACCGAAGGCAGCTCCGAAGAAGGAATTCAGCAGGTGAGGCCGTAGATGCATCCTGATTCTGCGACGCCGCCAACCCCTACCCGGCAGCCCTTTCCGAACAAAGTTCCGGACCCGATCCGGAGCCATGGACATGATCATTGATCTTCCACGGCTGCGACACCGCATGACTGTTATCCGGTCACGTCATTCGACGTCGGCGTTTATGCCGAGCTCGGCCATTCGCCCGAGCACCCAAGCAGTACGGCATTCCCCAGAGCCCTCGTCTGCCGCGCAACGTCCCCGCCCTCTGCTGCACCCCGGCCACCGCACCCGCATCGTCACCGCTGCCCTCCTGCGCCCGTCGAGCACAGCGAGCCGGAGCACAGCAAGACTGCGTAGAACACCACGCACAGGCCCATCCCCGAACGCAGAAACCCCCGCCGGATCCAGCCGACGGGGGGTTCCTCATCTCTCACTTGCTATCACATGCCTATCACCAACAGCGTCGACGCACCTGGACCACAAGGACCCGACCTGCGAAAACGCTCCTGATCTAGACCACGTGGACGCCAGAAGACGCTTCCGACAACCTGCGGATGGTGGTGCCGGGATACCGGTCGTGGAACTCCGGGCAGAAGAGCACATCCTGCACCACCCGCCCACCCAGGGCCCAGCCGAAACGCCACTCGCCCGCTGCTGTACGCCACTGACCGTCGCCAAACCGGTACCGGTTGCTGATGTTCCACGTTCCGACCAGCCGACCGTAGAGCATCATCGCCTCCGCGTGGTCCGGATCTGGACCGGCCGCCGACAACAGCTCCAGCATCGAGTCACGAGGCGACACGGTCATCAGGGCCTGCAACCTCCTGCTCATGGAAAACGGTTGATCGGCCCGAGGATAGCCGTCCCCACTGACAGGGCGAACGTTGCCTGATGCGGCACTACTGTCCTGGATCTCCATGGCCCGATGGCCTGTCACACGGCGCTATCGCGCAGAGTAGTTACCGGACATACACTCGCCCGAGGGACTCGGTTTTCCCCTGGGCCCGATGCCGATGTCCACCTCGGCCCAGGCCTTGGGCGCTTTCCCTCCGTGCAAGTGGCGCCGCCCGATTTGCGGCGCGCGCTGTCACGGAGCTCCCGGGGGTCAAGTCCTGCGACGCGTTGAACCGGGCGGCCACATGGCAGTCATGCCGGATCCCCCGAACCTCCGACCGAACGATGATCAGACGCACGCCCTGGAAGGAAGACAGACACGTGACCCAGTATGCCGTGACCGACCCGAGCACCGGGAAACTGGTGCAGACCTACCCGACCGCGACCGACGCCGAGATCGCCGCCGCGGTCGACGCCGCCGCGGCGGCGTACGACACCTGGGGGCGGATCTCGACCGTCGCAGACCGAACCGCGCTGCTGCGTCGGGTCGCCGAACTGCACCGCGAGCGCAGCGCCGAGCTCGCGGCGGCCATGGTCGAGGAGATGGGCAAGCCGCTGTCGGACGCTGAAGGAGAGGTCGGCTTCTCCGCCGCCATCTACGACTACTACGCCGACAACGCCGCGAAGTTCCTCGCCGACGAGCCGATCCAGCTCGGCGAGGGCCAAGGCACGGCGGTGATCCGGCGGATGCCGGTCGGCGTGCTGCTCGGGATCATGCCGTGGAACTTCCCGGCCTACCAGGTAGCCCGGTTCGCAGCCCCCAACCTCGCGACCGGCAACACGGTTGTGCTCAAGCACGCGCCGCAGTGTCCCCGCTCGGCCGCCCTGCTGCAGCAGATCTTCCTTGATGCGGGCTTTCCTGAGGGCGCCTACGTCAACGTCTATGCCACCAACGACCAGGTCGCGGCGATCATCGCCGACCCGCGCGTCCAGGGCGTCTCCCTCACCGGTTCCGAGCGCGCCGGCGCGGCCGTCGCGGAGATCGCCGGCCGGCACCTGAAGAAGGTCGTCCTCGAGCTCGGCGGCTCCGATCCGTTCGTCGTGCTCGGCTCCGACGACCTCGACGCCACCGTCCAGGCGGCGGTCGCGGCGCGGCTGGACAACACCGGCCAGGCATGCAATGCGGCGAAGCGGATCATCGTCCACCAGGACCTGTACGACGACTTCGTCTCCAGGTTCACCGACGAGATGCTGGCCGCGCGCTCGGCGCCGCTGTCGTCGGTGGCCGCCGCGGAGCGGCTGGAGCAGCAGGTCGCGCGTGCGCTCTCGGAGGGCGCGAGCCTGGCGAGCGCCGGCGAACGCGACGGCGCGCACTACCCGGCCGGCGTACTGACCGGAGTGGAGCGGAGCAGCATGGCGTACCGGGAGGAGCTGTTCGGCCCCGTCGCGATGGTGTTCAAGGTACGCGACGAGGACGAGGCGGTCGAGGTCGCCAACGACACCCCGTACGGCCTGGGCTCCTACGTTTTCAGCAACGATGCCGCGCAGGCCGCGCGTGTCGCCGACCGGCTCGACGCGGGCATGGTCTTCGTCAACGGCGTGGGGGCCGAGGGCGTCGAGCTGCCGTTCGGCGGGGTGAAGCGCTCAGGTTTCGGGCGCGAGCTCGGTCGCTTCGGTATCGAGGAGTTCGTCAACAAGAAGCTGATCCGCACGGTCCGCTGAGGCAGAACAACCGTGCGAAAGTGCGGCGTCCGCCCTGCCCGAGTCCGTCGATGACGGGGAACTCGCACGGAGCGGACGCCGTTTCGTATGCCTTCTGTCTGGCTGGTCGGGGCCGTGCCTCCCATGCGGTTTCCGGAGGCAGCAGGGACATGAAGACCAAAGCCGTGGTCGGAGCTCAAGCAAGGGCGGTCCCGGGCCTGTCGTCCCGGGACCGCTTCGGCGGGTTCGGCCGGCGTGCTTACTCCTCGGGCCCGCCGGTGATTGCGCCCGCGGTCGTCTTGCCGGTGTCGGGCAGTGCGATCGCCCGGCTTGTGTCCCAGGTGGCCAGCACCAGTACCGGGTCCCTGGCGGTCGGAAGCGTGCCTGCCGACCGTGTTCCTCCCGGATCAGGATGGACTTGTCGACCAGACACGCGATCGTGTCGAGAACCGCCGACTGCGGCAACGGCGTCGTCGGTACAGATCGCCTCGACGGCTTCGGCGGTGAACCCACCGGCGAACACCGGCGACCGCGCCCACAGCACCTGCTCGATCGGGGTGCACAGGTCGTAGCTCCAGTCGACCAGCGCCTGCAGCGTCCGATGCCGCTCGGGCAGGTTCCGACTGCCGTCGCGCAGCAGCTGGAACCGGTCGTCGAGCTCGTCGACGATCAGCGCACGCAGGCGGGCCGACGCGAGCTCGATGGCGAGCGGAATACCCTCGAGCCGGTGGCACGGCCGCACCACGGCGGCCTCGTTCTCGGGAGTGATCGTGAAGCCGGGGACGACCGCGGCCGACCGGTCGACGAACAGCGCCACCGACGGGTAGCGACTCGCCGCGCCCGGCTCCAGCAAGTCATTGGGGTCCGGCGCCAACAGGGGCGGGACGGGGTAGATGTGCTCCCCCGCGATGCGCAGTACCTCCCTGCTCGTCGCCAGGACCCGCACCTCGGGCGCCGTACGGAGCACGTGGTCGACCAGCTCCGCGGTCGCCTCGACCAGGTGATCGCAGTTGTCCAGGATCAGCAGCAGGCGTCGTTCCCGCAGGAACTCGTCAAGTACGGCCACCGCGTCCATCGAAGGCTGCTCGCGGATGCCGAGCGCGTCGATCAGCGTCTGCGTCAGCAGGTCCGGATCCCGCAGCGACGCCAGGTCGACGAAATAGACCCCGTCCGGAAACGCCCGGCGTATCTCGCCCGCGACCCTCAGTGCCAGGCGCGTCTTGCCCACGCCGCCGATGCCGGTGAGCGAACTCGCTGGTGAGGCTGGGCAGCGGAAGCGAGGGGCTGCATCGGATTGCTCGGGGGCGGTGTTCTTGCAGGAAAACGATTCCCAGGACACGGGCTCGGCGCCAACCGAGTGAGAACGGGTTCTGCGAACCGATCGACCCTCCGAACCGATCTCCGCGTCCCTTCTCGATCTTCCTCCCGGAAAGGGCCGTTCATGAGACCAGCGCTGGACACTTAGTCCAATATGGACGTATGGTCCAGAGCGTGGAGACTGGCGAAGAGAACACAGATCATCGAGTCCGGATGTGGGCGCCCGTGGGCCAGGCCGTCGCGCTGCTGCTCGGCCCGTATGCCGAGGTGGTGCTGCACGACCCGGACACCGACCGGATCCTGGCGATCTGGAATCCGATGGGTTCCCGCGGCCCGGGGGACCCTTCGCTGCTGGGTGAGCTGGATGCGTTGGACCCGTCGGCGCGGGACGTGTTCGGTCCGTACGAGAAGCTGCTCGCGGACGGTCGGCGGCTGTCGTCGGTCAGCGCCGTCCTGCGCGAGCCGGACGGGAAGGCCGCCGCGGTGCTGTGCGTCAATCTCGACCGCACGCCACTGGAGCAGGCCGCAGCCGTACTGTCCGCCTTCGGCGCCCCGACGACGCCCCGGCCGGAGCCACTGTTCGAGCAGGACTGGAACGAGCGCGTCCAGCACATCGTCGGCGCGTACGTGCGCGAATGCGGCCGCCCCGTCGAGCGGCTGACCCGCGCCGACCGCCTGGCTGTCCTCGCCCGGCTGGACGAGGCCAAGGTCTTTGCCATGCGCCGCGCCACCCCCGTCGTCGCCGCCGCCCTGCGCGTCTCCCGATCCACCCTCTACGGCCTGCTGGCCGAATTCCGAGCACCCAGCACGAAGGACCACACGCCATGACCCGGCTGCCCGACTTCCGCCTGGAAACCTACTTCTCCCGGTGGGAGTTCACCGCGCGGTATCACCTGACCGCCTCCGACGTGCAGACCATGACCCTGGGCGAGTTGCTCGCCCTGGCCGATGACCAGGACCGCGCCGCGTTCGAGAACCTGTCGCTGGGCTACACCGAGACCTACGGCGACCCGGCCCTGCGCGAGACGATCGCCGGGATGTACGAGCGGGCGGACGCGGCCGACGTGATCTGCTTCGCCGGCGCCGAGGAGGCCCTCTACCTGGCGATGAACGTCCTGCTGGGCGCGGGCGACCACGCGGTGGTGGTGACCCCCAGCTACCAGGCGGCCGAGACCGTGCCGCTCGCCCTGTGCGAGGTCACCGGCGTCGCCCTCGACCCCAACCGGGACTGGGCCCTGGACCTCGATGCGGTGAAGGCGGCGATCCGCCCGAACACCCGGGTCGTCTCGGTGAACTTCCCGAACAACCCCACCGGCAAGGTCATCAGCGCAGCCGACTTCACCGAGCTGGCGCGGCTGTGCGACGAGCGCGGCATCCACCTGTTCAGCGACGAGGTCTACCGCGGCCTGGAACGCGATGCGGCCCGCACCCTGCCGCAGGCCGCCGACCTGTCCGAGCGTGCCCTGTCGCTGAACGTCACTTCCAAGTCGCTGGGCCTGCCGGGCCTGCGGATCGGCTGGATCGCCTGCCGCGACCGCAAGTTGCTGTCCCGCCTGGAGCGGGCCAAGCACTACACCACCATCTGCAACTCCGCACCCAGCGAGGTCCTGGCCCGCATCGCGCTCAAGACCCGCGCCACGATCCTGGATCGCAACCGGGCACTCATCGCCCGCAACCTGCCACTCTTCGACGCCTTCTTCGCCGAGCACCCCGACCTCTTCGAGTGGCGGGCCCCGGACGGCGGCTGCGTCGCCTACCCCCGCTACCTCGGCCCGGACGGAGTGGAGGAGTTCTGCACCCGCCTGGTCGAGGAAGCCGGCGTCCTGCTGCTGCCCGCCGGCATCTACCGTTCCGAGCTCACCCCCACCCCCACCGACCGCTTCCGCATCGGCGTCGGTCGCGCCAACCCCGAACAGGGCCTGACCGCCTTCGCCCAGTGGCTGCGAGCAGGCCGATGACCCCACTCGTCCTCGACACCACCGCGATCAAGCGCGCCACCACCCCGGAGCTGGTCCTCACCGCCGTCCGCGACGCGATGATCGCCCACGCCCACGGCCGCACCACCGTGCCGGCACCGCTGCACCTGCAGTTCCCCGACGCCGACGGCGACTGCCACGTCAAGGCCGGCTGGGTCACCGACGCGCCCGACTTCACCGTCAAGATCGCCACCGGCTTCTACCGCAACCCCGCCGCCGGCCTGCCCACCAATCACGGCCTGGTCTGCGTCGTCAGCGCCCGCACCGGCCAGATCCGCGCCATCCTCGACGACCAGGGCCTGCTCACCTCCTGGCGCACCGCCGCCGCCGGCGCCCTGGTCACCCACGCCATGGCCCGGCCCGACGCCGCCACCCTGGCCGTGTTCGGCACCGGAGAACAGGCCCGCCTCCAGGTCCAATGGCTGGCCCGGCTCCGCCGGATCGACACGGTGCTCGTCCACGGCCGCAGCCAGGACAAGTCCAGGTCGCTGTGCGGGGAGTTCAACACCCTCGGGCTGCACGCCCGGCCCGCCTTCGCCGACGAGGCGGCCGCAGCCGACATGGTCATCACCACCACACCGGCCACGGCTCCGGTCCTGCAGGCCGGTGACGTCCGCGCGGGCACGCACGTCACCGGCATCGGCACCGACATGCCCCACAAGAACGAACTGCCGCCGGCACTCTTCGCCCGCGCGACACTGATCGCCACCGACGACCACCAGCAGTGCCTGGACCACGGCGACTTCGGCCACGCCGTGCGCGCCGGGGCCACGACCGACACGAGCGACACGCCCGTGGGCCTCCTGCTCGAAAGGCCCGTCGAGCGGCCGGACGGTGCGATCACGATCGCCGACCTCACCGGAGTCGGTGCACTCGACGCGGCACTCGCCTCTGCCGTCCTGCGCGAGCTGGCCCCGTAGGCGCCCGTGACCGCCGGGCCGGCGAGGCGGCGGACAAGCAGCGCGGCTTCTTCTCCACCCCGCACCGCTGTCCTAGCACCGCCCAGCGGTTCCCCCGGCGGCTGACGACGTTGTCTCGTCCGCCCGCTGGCTGGGGCTCGGCGGCCGACGCGGTCGGGGCGGGGCCGGGCCGGGCCGGGCCGTCGGACGTGAGCAGGACGGACGTCGCAGCGGCGAGCGGCGCGATGGTGCGCACGGACAACCGGAAGTCCCCGTTCGACGTGCGGTGGAACGTCCGGTCAGCAGGTCGCCCCTGGCCGTACCGGCTTGAGGTCGACGAGGTAGCCGTCCACCGCGTCGGTGACGCAGCTATTGCCGCGTCCGTAGGCGGTGTGGCCCAGGCCCTTGTGGGTGAGCAGCATGCCGCCCGGGAGCTGTGCGGCGAGGCTCCGGGCGTTTTCGTACGGGGTCGCAGGGTCACCGGTGGTGCCCACCACCAGGACGGGCGGTAGGTCGTCGGCCTCTACCCGGTGTGGCTTGAGCGGGCCGGATGGCCAGTTCCGGCAGGTGAGTTCGGTGAGTACGTTGGAGGCGCCGTACACGCCCGACTCCCGGTGGGCACGGTCGAGTACGTCCCAGTACGCCTGGGGGTCCTTGGGGTGTGGTGTGTCGATGCAGTTGACGGCGGCCAGGATGTCGCTGCTGTTGTCACGTGGGGAAGTGGCCGCTGGGCTGTGGTCGGCCGGGGCGTCGGAGGCGGCTGCACCACTCGGTGCGTCCGTGGCACCCGAGGTGCCCCCGTCGTCCTGGTGGTCGGCGCCGGGGTTCGCGATCGCGGCCAGTTTGGTGCCGTCGCCCTCGCGGGCCGCGCTCAGGGCCTCGGAGAGGTCCTGCCACTGGGATTCCGGTGTATACATCGATGTGGTGATGGCGGATTGCAGTGTGGTCTGGTCGACCCGGTCGGTGCTGTCCTTGATGGGCAGAGGGGTGCGGGCAGTTTTCGCGAACAGGTCGGCGATGAGCGTGCGGATCCCGTCCGGTGTGTCTGCGGGGCAGGAATCCCCCGCCACCTGGGCGCAGTTGTCGGCGTAGTCGTCGACGGCCTTGCGGAAGGCCCTGCCGCTGCTCAGGGCCTGCTGGGCCCAGTCATGCGAGGGGTCAAGGGCGCCGTCGAGGACCAGTGCGCGCACTCGCTGGGGGAACTGCTCGGCGTAGATGGTCCCCAGGTAGGTGCCGTAGGACCAGCCGAGGTAGGTGAGTTCGTCGTCGCCGAGCGCGGCGCGCAGTACGTCCATGTCGCTGGCGGCGTCGAGGGTGTTTATGTGGGGCAGGATCTCGCCGCTGCGCGCCCGGCACCGTGCTGCGGTGCGGTCGGCGTCCGCGAGCGCGGCCTGACGTTCGGCGTCGGTGCGCGGATACAGGGGTTGCGGCGCGTCGGTGCTGTTCTCGTTCTGCCCGGCCTGATCTGCTGTGTCGGCCTGGTCGGCCGTGTCGTCCCGGGCGGTGCAGTCCAGCGCGGGTTTGCTGCCGGCGACGCCGCGCGGGTCGAATCCGACGATGTCGAAGCGTGCCCTGGCCTGCTTGCCGAAGGAGGCCGCGCCGTCCGACTTCAGTGTAGCCACGCCGGAGCCGCCCGGGCCGCCCGGATTGAAGACCAGCGAGCCGATCCGTCGGTCCGGGTCGGTGGCGACGGACTTGGTCACGGGAAGGGTGAAGGTCTTTCCGTTGTGGGGGTGTGCGTAGTCCATGGGGACGGTCAGCGTGGCGCACTGCAGCTCGCCGCAGCGGGTCCAGGCGAGTTTCTGCTGGTAGAAGGTGCGCAGTGGCGTCTGGTGGGCAGGCTCGGTGGCGGTCTGTGATGCCCGCGTGCTTGACGAGTCCGGGGAGCAGCCGACGAGTTGGGCGGCGCCAAGCACGGTCAGGGCCAACGCGAGGGCACCGTGCCGCCGGGGTATTCGGCGCGGTGCCCGGGCACCTGGGGTATCGGGGGTGCGGCCGACGGACCGCGAGGCGGGGGCGGTCGTGGGGCGGTCCGCCGGTTCGGCCTCGGCCTCCTGCTTGTCCGAGTTCCTGCTGCTCCAGGGAAAACGCTGCACTTTTCCGGTCCGTTTCTCGCTGGCTACCTGGTACGTCGCAGGAGCATCGCGGAGGCAGCATGAGGATTTGATGAGGAAAGCGGATACCCTTGGCCTCCGTGCGCGTACTGGTGATCGAGGACAACGACGACCTGCGGTTCACGGTGGCCGCGGCCCTGCGCGTTGACGGTCTTGCCGTCGACGAGGTGGCGGACCTGCCCGCCGCGGACGAGGCGCTGTTCATCACCGAGTACGACTGCGCCGTCTTCGACCGGATGCTCCCCTCCGGCGATGCCCTCGACTACGTACAGAACCTGCGCCGGACCGGACGCACCGTGCCGGTGCTGTTCCTCACGGCCCGAGACCGCGTCGCCGACCGGGTCGAGGGATTTGCCGCGGGCGGCGACGACTACCTGGTCAAGCCGTTCGCCGCACCCGAGTTGGTCGCCCGGGTGCGCAGCCTGTGCCGCCGGGCCGGGAGCGCCCGACCGCCCATCCACCGCGTCGCGGACCTGGAGATCGACACCGCCCGTCGACAGGTGCGCCGGGACGGCGTGCTGCTCTGGCTGACCAGCAAGGAGTTCGCGCTGTTGGAAGTGCTGGCGACCCGCGCGGACCAGGCGGTGCCCCGCGCCGAACTCATCGAGAAGTGCTGGGACGAGATGGCCGAACCCAGCTCCAACGTCGTCGACGTCCTCGTTTCACAGCTGCGCCGCAAGCTCGGTGACCCACCGCTGCTCCACACCGTCCGCGGCGTCGGCTACCGGCTGGCCCGTGCCGAGATAGGGCGATGAAAGCCGTTCCGGGTCCGGCTCGGCCGACTTCCCGCCGGGCCGCAACCACGCCCGCGGCGCGGCGGGCCCGCAGACTGCGCTGGCGACTGACCGCGCTGTTCGCCCTCACCAGCGCGGTCGGGCTGATCGGCCTCGCGGCCTTCGCACTCCACAGCGACGACGTCGCCACCCGCCACCAGACCGACAACAACCTGAAGTTGCAGGCCACCGAGGCCATGACCGAGCTCGACTACGACGAGGACGGCCACCTCGACGTCCGCGGCCTGCTCGACTTCATGGAGACCGACTGCCCGCCGCTGACCGTGTTCTCCGCGAACGCGGGCGAGCTCAAGGCCGTCCGCACACCGCGCCGGCCCTGCGTCCGGGCCCGGTTGACCGATGTCCGCGCGATAGCCTCCACCGCGGTACGGCGAGGCGACACGACCATGTCGGACGCACACGCCGAGAACGGCCACCCGCTCCGGCTCCTGGCCACACCCTTCACCGGGCCCGACGGCGACACCATGGGCGGCGCGATCGTCACGGCCGCCGACACCGCCGACGACCAGAAGTCCCACCGCGAGCTGACGCTCCTGCTCGCGACCGGCTGCGCGGTGCTGCTCTCGCTGTCCGCCGTCGCGGGCCACCTGATCTCCGGCCGGGCCATCCGCCCCGCCCTCAATGCGCTGCAGCAGCAGGAAGCCTTCCTCGCCGACGCCGCCCACGACCTGCGCACCCCCGCCGCCTCACTGCGCCTGCTCGCCGAAACCGCCATGGGCGACAGCACCTCACGCACCGACGCGCTGGAACGCACCGTGCGTCTGGCCACCCGCATGGGCGACCTCATCGACGGCCTGCTCACCCGCGCCCGCCTCACCGCCGGCGTCGCCACCCTCGCCCGCGAACCACTGCGCCTCGACCAACTCGTCGAAGCCGTCGTCGACGAAACCCCCACCGACGGACACCGGATCACCGTCGACGCCGAGCCGGTCGTCGTCAACGCCGACCCGGACCTGCTGCGCCGAGCCGTCACCAACCTGTTCACCAACGCGCTGACGCACGGGCACGCGGCGGGCCGACCTGCCGAGATCGAACTCAGTGTCACCCCCGACGGCGTCCTCACCATCGACGACGCGGGCCCCGGAGTATCGCCCGACCTGGCCCACTCGCTCTTCGACCGCTTCCACAGCGGCTCCGGCTCCACCGGCCTCGGCCTGTCCATCGCCTCCTGGGTCGCCCAAGCCCACGGCGGCACGCTCATCGCGACCGGCAGCCCCCTCGGCGGCGCCCGCTTCACCCTCCGGCTGCCCACGCACGACAGGTAGAGCCTCCCCCGCGGCTGTCGTCGCCCGCTGTCGACATGACCTCGCAGGCACTCGCACAAGCCGGACGGGGCATGGGACACGCTGGCCATGGTGTCGTCGAAGTGCAGCGTCGTTCCAACGCTGCCCCACGCCTTCGACCTGAGGACGAGGCTCCTCATCAAATCCTCAGGTCGGGCCGACGAGACTGTTCGAGTTGGCGATGGCCCTCCCCGTTCCCCGCTCGGGAGCGCCTCGTCGACCGACCGTACGACGGTTCGCGAGGGCCGGCCGAAGAGGCGCTTCGGAACCGCTCCCATCGGCGGCCGAGCCAGGTGTGGCGCGCACGCCCCACATTGCCGAAACCAGGAGAACGCTCACCCGTGATCACACGTACTACCAGCCTCCGTACCGTTGGCGTGTTCCCCGCCGTCGGCCTGCTGGCTGCCGGACTACTGGCCTCGGGGTGCAGTGCCGAGCGGATTCCTCAGCAGGTACCGTCGCCGTCCCAGTCGTCAGCGCGCGTGATCACGCTGGCGGCTACGCCCTCGTCGGCAGCCGAGCAGAAGAGGCTGGCCACTGAGTTCCATCCGGACGACGCCCAGCCGACCGGGCTGTACCTGCCACCGCACACGCTCCTCACCGTCACATCCGACCGCCCCGGCAACGCGCCGATCCCCGAGCTGCTGGTGGGAACGTACGGGCTGGACGGCACCGACAGCGGCACCGAGGCGGAACCTCGTACCCACAAGCTGCAGGACGCCACCACGGAGGTGACCGACGGGACCGGCGGGATGCTGTACGTCCGGTACACGAAGGACGGCGGGGACCCCGCGCCCGAGATCACGCTGCACTTCGGCGCTTCGGCACACTCCGTGCCGTACCACGTCCTGGGCAGGACCCCCGCCGCGCAGTGGAAGTCGCAGCTCGACCAGGCGGCGAAGGACGTGCCGGTGGCCCAGCTCGTCGCCGACCATGTCGTGCTCACCGTCCACCTGGACTCGGCCCGCCGCAACCGAACCCAGAACCCCGACGACCTGCTACGCAGGTACGAGCACATCCTCGCAACGGAGGACGCGATCAGCGGACTGGACGGCAGGGACCCGCGCGACCGACGAAGCCCTCTGCGGTACTTCGTCTCCGAAGGCAAGGCGGGCATCAATCCCAACGCGTACTACGACCGGGTCTGCTACCCGTCCGACCTCATCGACGAGGCACTGAACGTCGATGCCCTGAACGAGAGTTGGGGTATGTGGCACGAACTCGGGCACATGCACCAGCAGTCGTCATGGATGTGGGACGCCGTGACCGAGGTGACCGTCAACGTCTACAGCCTCGCCGTGCAGCGCGACGCCGGACAGCCGACCCGGCTCGGCAAGGACGGCACACCCGATGCGGTCCGCACGTACCTCGACGGGTCGGCCACCAGGCCGGCGTACGACGCGAAGGACGGAGACCCGTTCGTCCGGCTGGCCATGTTCGAGCAGCTGCGACTCGCGTTCGGCGACGGCTTCTACCCCGAACTGCACAAGCTGACCCGGCGGGCGGAGACTGCCACCGACCCCGAGCAGTACCTCGTCCTCAACGCCTCACGCGTGTCCGGACACGACCTGATCAGCTTCTTCAGCGCCTGGGGAGTGCCGGTCACCGCCCAGACCCGGGCCGAGGTAGCCGCGCTCGGCCTCCACGCACCGGACGAGGACCCGTCCGCTCTCGACGTCGGAAAGACCTCATAGTTCCGGCGGCCGGTCGGCTTCGGCGTCAGTATCCTGACCACCTGAGTGGATCGGCACCGGTGTCAGACGACGCCCGCTCGTCCTTCGACAAGATGCTCACCTGCGCCGGCCAACTCGGCTTGCATGCAGAGGAGACCGGCCACACCACACGGCAACTGGGCATGCGTCCCGGGCGTTCACGCATCTGAGCCTCATCAGCGCCGGCTTCAGCCTCGGCCGCACCCCGGACCAGCAGCTGACCGGAATTGCCCCGCGAGCGGTCACCGTGCGAGCCCGCGATGCCCGACTCATGCTGGAAGCGAGGGGGCGCGGCGACAGAGGGAGTGGTGGGGATGCGAATCGTTGTGGATCTCACGCGCTGCCAGGGCTATGCACAATGCGTGTTCCTTGCACCCAAGATCTTCCAGCTGCACGGCGAGGAAGGATTGCTGTACTCCACGGCTGTCCCCGACGACCAGGCCGAGCGCGTGCGCCAGGCTGCGGCGGCCTGCCCGGTCCAGGCCATCCTCGTCGGCGAGGAGGTGCACCCCGATGGCCGGCGGTGATGTTCGGGACGGCCCCATCGTCATCGTAGGTGCGTCGCTGGCCGGGCTGAGGGCCGCGGAGACGCTGCGTGAGGAGGGCTTCACCGGCTCCCTCACGGTGGTCGGGGACGAGCCCCATCCGCCCTACGACCGGCCGCCGCTCTCGAAGCAGGTGCTGCTCGGCCAGGCGACGCCGGACACCACCGAGCTGCCGATGCGCCGGGACCCGGACGCCGAGTGGCGACTGGGAGTGGCCGCCACCGGTCTGGACCCTTTGGAGAAGCGGGTACTGCTGGCCGACGGGAAGGCGCTGCCGTACGACCGGCTGCTGATCGCCACCGGGACCCGGGCGCGGCCCTGGCCCGACCCGGCAGAGGGCGCACTGGACGGGGTGTTCACCCTGCGCACACGTGAGGACGCCGCAGAACTGGCCGAGCGGCTGGCCGCCGGGCCGAGGCGGGTGCTGGTGATCGGCGCCGGCTTCACCGGCTCGGAGATCGCCTCGGCCTGCCGCGAACGCGGACTGGACGTCACGGTCGCCGAACGCGGCCCCGCCCCCCTCGTAGGCGCACTCGGTGGCACCCTGTCGAAACTCGCGGCCGTCATGCAGCGCAACCACGGCGTGGACCTGCGCACCGGCGTGACGGTCACCGCCCTGCGCGGGAACGGCAGCTTCACCGGCGCGGACCTGTCCGACGGCACGCGTGTCGACGCGGATGTGTGCGTCGTGGCACTGGGGGCGATCCGCAACGTCGAGTGGTTGGCCGACTCCGGACTGGCGGCGGGTCCGCGCGGGATCGCCTGCGACGCCGGATGCCGCGCCTTCAACATGTACGGCATCGTCACCGACGACGTCTTCGTGGCCGGCGACGTCTCCCGCTTCCCCCACCCGCTCTTCGGCTACCAGATGCTCTCCCTGGAGCACTGGGGCAATGCGGTCGAGCAAGCCGAGGTGGCGGCCCACAACATGATCAACCCGGGGCCGATGCAGCGTCCGCACCTGACCATCCCGACCTTCTGGTCGACCCAGTTCGGGCTCAACATCAAGTCCGTGGGCGTGCCTACCTATTCCGACTACGTGGTCATCGCCCAAGGCTCCCTGGAGGCGCGCCGTCTGGCGATGGTCTACGGCTACCAAGGACGGGTCACGGCCGCGGTCACCGTCGACATGGCCAAGTCACTCGACTACTACCGGCACCTGATCGAGACGGCCGCTCCGTTCCCACCCCCGCCCGGTGCGGCGGATCGTGCGATCGCGGCCGATGTCCCGATCCCGTCCGACGTACCGGATCCGAAGGGGCTGTCCCACGGCCCCACCGTGGCGCTCACCGGATACCTGCCCGACCGCCGGCTGACCGTGGTGCAGCCCAAGCGCTGACCCACGTCCCGTCCAACGACGAGGAGCCACCATGGACGCCGAGACCCTGCTGGCACGGATCACCGATTACGCCAGCCGCCCCAACCCCTACCCGCTGTACACGGAACTCCGCGCGGCCGGCCCCGTGGTACGGCAGGCAGACGACAGCTACCTGATCGGCACCTATCACGAGGTCGCCGCACTGCTCCACGACCCACGGATGAGCGTCGACCCCCGCACCCGTGGCGACGTGGCCCACAATCCCCCGTTCCTCCGGCTCGACGACCCGGAACACCACAGGCTGCGCACCCTGGCCATGCGGCCCTTCGGACCGCCGCACAGCCCTGACCGGGTCGACGCCATGCGCGGCGAGATCGACCAGATCATCAAGGAACTGCTGGCATCCTTCGAGACCGGTCGCCAGATCGACATCGTCGACGATTTCGCCTACCCGCTCCCCGTCACGGTGATCTGCCGCCTGCTCGGCGTCCCCCGCGAGGGCGAGCCGTTGTTCGCGGCCTGGTCCGACGCTCTGATCACGGCCGCCGACGTCCGGCCTGATCAGGACACCACCGAGGTTGACGAAGCCGGCAACCAGGCACGGATCGAGATGGGCGGATACCTGGTCGACCTCGCCGAACAGCGTCGTGGCCGGCCGACCGACGACATGCTCTCCGCCTTCGTCAACGAGGCGGACCCGGCCCTGCGGCTCACCCAGGAGGAACTCGCGACAACCGCCGTACTGCTCTTTATCGCGGGCCACGAGACCACCGTCAACCTGATCACCAACGGGGTGCTCACCCTGCTGCGCCAGCCCGAGCACCTGGACCAGCTGCGCAGCGACCCCGACCTGCTGCCGCGAGCGGTGGAGGAACTCCTGCGCTACGAACCCCCCCTCCAGATGCGCGAGCGCTTCCCCCACGCCGACATCGACGTCGCAGGCACCACGATCCCCGAAGGTGCATCCGTCGTCCTTGCGCTGGCCTCGGGCAACCGCGACCCCATGCGCTTCCACGAACCCGACCGCTTCGACCCCACTCGCACGGACAACCAGCACCTCGGCTTCGGCAGCGGTATTCACCTGTGCTACGGCGGCCCCCTGGCCCGGCTGGAGGCCCAGGCCGCGCTCGGTGCGCTGATCCCCCACCTGGGCACGGCGCGCTTGGTCGAGGACCCGCCTCCCTACCGGCAGAGCGCCATGCTTCGCGGTCCCCGCCATCTGCCCATCCAGCTGTGAATTGGCAAGGACCGGGCCCAAGATGTGATCGAGCACGAGGCGGTCGAGCGGTGGTCGTCACGGTGCGCCGATGGGCGCAACCAGGCGGGTTGACCGTGCAGCGGCAGACAACTCGCCGGCGTCAGCGCCAAGCCGAGTGGGACTCTGTTCGCGGTGCTGGAACGGGGGGCCGGTCGCACCCCTCGATGACCAGGCGACCGAGGTGCCGGCCCCCACGGGTCAGCTCGGGCAGTTGGCGACCTTGTCGGGGAGCTTTCCCTCGACCAGATACGTGTCGACGGCACGGTCGGTGCACGTGGACGGTTTCTCCGAGGCGTATGCCCCGTGCCCCCGGCCCTTGCGTATGAGCAGCGAACTGTTGTCCAACTGCCGGTGCACCGCCTGCGCGTTCGTGAGCGGAGTTCGCGGATCGTCGGTGTACGAGACCAGCAGCACCGGTGCGGCCCCGGATCCCTTGATCGGCCCGACCACACCGGTGGGGGCGAGCGGCCACGTCGCGCAGTCGATCATCTGCCAGGCAAAGGAGCGGCCGAAGAGCGGCGATTTTTCGGCGAACGCGTCGGCGGTGCGGAGCATCTCCTTCGGGGTCTTCGGCGCCGACGGGGAGTCCAGGCACAGCACCGCCGGCATGCTCAAAGCCGTGTTCTTCGCGGCCTGTTCCTCCTGGGGTGTCGGCCTCTCGCCGCCAGTACCGGATGCAAAATGCTCGAAGGCGCTCACGTCCCCGTCCAGGGCGGCCACCAGCGCGTTGGTCAGTCGCTTCCAGCCCTCTTCGTCATTCAGGACCGTTCTCAGATACCTGGACAAGGTGGCGTCGGTGAATTCCCTACCGTCGACCGCTCGCAGCGGCTTTCGCTCCAGCTCCTTGGCGAACTGGGTGAGCCTCCGCACGACCTCCCCGGCCGTGTCTCCCAGCCGGTCATCGCCGCGTGCGACGAGGTTTCGGGCGTATCGACGCAACGCGTCTTCGGAAGTCTTGACGTCGATCAGGGTGACCTGCTGCATATCGGCGGCAGGATTGACCACGCCGTCCAGCACCATCCGGCCCACCTTCTCGGGAAACAGCTTCATGTACTGCTGGCCGAGGAAGGTGCCGTAGGAAACGCCGGTGTAGTTCAACTTGGCGTCGCCGAGGACCGTACGCAGCACGTCCAGGTCGCGCGCAACGCTCACGCTGTCCATGTGCGCGAAAACGGCGCCGCTCGCCCGTTGGCAAGCTCGGGCCTGCTGGGTCGCGTCGGCGAATGTCTTCTCGGCATCCGCTTCGGTACGCGGCGAATTCTCGGGCTCTCCCGGCGCACCGTCGGGGCACCTGACCTGCCCGGAACCGGCTATGCCTCGCGGATCGAAGCCGACCAGGTCGTAGCGGGCCCGAGCCTTTTCACCGGCATGCCAGCTTCCATCGGCCACGAAGCCCGCACCGCCCTCGCCGGGGCCACCGGGGTTGAAGATCAGCGACCCCAGCCGACGGCTGGGGTCTTTGGCCCGCACCCGCGACACCCGCAGTTTGATGGTCTTCCCGTCCGGGTCTGCGTAGTCGACCGGCACCTTCACCCAGCCGCACTCCGCACCGGGCACGGCCTTCGGGGTGACGTCCACGCCACAGGACGTCCACCGAACCTTCTGCTCCGCGAAGTGCGCGGGCAGCGCCGGGACGGAAGTGTTCCTGCCCTCGGCGTCGTCGGGCTGGGACGCTGCGGCGCCACCGACACCGCACACTGTCACCGCAAAGGTGGTGACGGCCAATGCACCGGCTGTCAAGGATTTGGACTGGCGGGGAATGAAAATCACCCTTCTCGCTCTCTCGCTGCACCTCGGGGAAGCATGCTCACAGTCGCGGCAATTGCGCTGTTTCCTCCGTCACAGTCGGATATGAGACCTACGCAGCGTCGACGGGCGAACACGCGGCGCCATCGTCTGGGAGGTGACGCAGTCGGCGAAGAGCCAGACCGCTCCGCGCCGTGACCGACTGTGGTCACGGACCGGCATGACGTGGGCGAGCAGCAACACGAGGCGACGAGCAGGCCCGCCCCCTGGCTTGGCACACCCCGTCGGGGCAATGTCGTGTGAGTGCGGTCCTGGTCAGTGTGCGGCGGGCAGGGTGATGGTGAAGGTGCTGCCGTGGCCGGGTGTGGTGTGGACGGTGATGGTGCCGCCGTGGGCTTGTGTGATGGCTTTGACGATGCTGAGGCCGAGGCCGGTGCCGCCGCTGGTGGGGGTGCGGGCTTCGTCGGCGCGGTAGAAGCGTTCGAAGATGCGGCTGGCGGTGTCGGGGGTCATGCCGGGGCCTTGGTCGTTGACGGTCAGTTCGGCTGTGTTGCCGGGTAGTGGGCGGGCCGTCACGGAGACCGGTGTTCCCGGTGGGGTGTGGTGCAGCGCGTTGTTGAGCAGGTTGCTCAGGACTTGGCGCAGGCGGTCTTCGTCGCCGAGTGCGAACACCTGGTCCTGCACGTGCACGGTGATCGGCCGGTGGGGGTCGAGGAGGCGGGCGGCGGTGGCGGCGTCTTCGGCGAGGTGGCCGAGGTCGACGGGTTCGGTGGCCAGCGGGCGGCCTTGGTCGAGGCGGGCGAGGAGGAACAGGTCCTCGACCATGGTGTGCATCCGGGCGGCTTCGCCCTCGATGCGCTGCATGGCGCGTCGGAGGAGTTCGGGGTCGTGAGTCAGGCCATGGAGGTGGAGCGATCGTGGTGGACGCCGCCAGGGCTGCGGCCGGAGCACCGGGGGCCGTACTGGGTACGCTCACTGGCACGACCGGGACCAGCGCCATCGAGGTGACCGTCTCCCCCGATGACCGCTATGCCTTCGTCAGCCAAGAGTACGGAGATGCCGACACCGGCCACCGCGGCGACATCGAGGTCTTCGACCTACGCCAGGCACTTCGCAGTGGATTCGACACCAGCGACGTCATCGGCAGTCTGACACTGGGCCAAGCCGTGGTCGGCAGTGCCCTCTCCCCCAACGGACGCTGGCTCTACGCGACCAGTGAGATCGCCCCGGGCCGGATCCGGACAGCGGGAGCCAAGCACGGTGAGCTCAGCGTCATCGACCTCGCCACCTTGGAATCCACTCCGGCAAAGGCCCTACGCGGCAGCGTTCCGGCCGGATGCGACCCGGTGCGGGTAGCCCCCCACCGGACGGGAAGACGGTATGGGTCACCGCGCGAGCGAGCAACGCCCTGCTCGCCTTCGGCGCCGCAGAACTCACCACCGACCCCCGGCCCGCCCCGCTGACCACCGTCCAGGTCGGCACCGCCCCGGTCGGCCTGATCTTCGTACGAGGCGGCAGCCGCATCATCACCGCCGACTCCAACCGATTCCACACCCCAGGCGCCACCACCGGACTGACCGTGGTGGACACCCGCACCGCCCTCGCCGGCAAACCGGCCGACCTAGGACGCATCCAAACCGGCGCCTTCCCCCGAGAGTTCACCCTCAGCCCCGACGGAAAGACCCTGCTCGTCTCGGACCACGACTCACACCAGATCCAAGCGATCGACACTGCCACGCTGCCATGAGGAGGACGGTGCAGGGAGGCGCATAACGCGCCGTCGGCAGCCGGGTTCCGGTTCGGTGAGGGTGCCGCGACCGACCAGGCGCTTGAGTGACGGAACGGGACTTGGCGCGCGGGACCGATCACGTTCAGGAACCCGGAGACCGGTGTCTCCTTGATGACAGGCGCTGGGAGGACAGCGGCAAGGCGCCCGAAGTGCGGCTCCTCAATGAGAACCGTCCAACTCGGAGAACCACGCACGCAGGCCGAAGCCAACGCAGCCACCACGCCCCCCCCGCATGGACACCCCACGCATGGACGGAGTCACCAAGATTCGGGTCGGCGCTGACGAGGACAGTCTTGAGTTGGTTGATCGCCTGGGTACGGGCCTTGGCTGCCGAGCTCTTGGCGAGCTTGAACATCCGGGCGATCTGCACCGGCCCATCGCCCGAGTTGGCCTGGGCGCGGGCCCTGCCGCTGGGCACCGCCCGGGCCGCGTTCTGCGCATCGACCGGGTCCGGCTTACCGCGGTGGCGACGATCAGTCCGCTCGGGCCGGTTCACGTCGAACACCTCCATCCCCTGGGCCAGGAGGTAGCGGGCCAAGGCCGCCCCGAAGGAGCCCATCTCCTCCACCCCGGCCCGCCGCACGATGCCCCTGCGCCAAGGCGGCGTTAGGCCGGCTGCGGAGCGGGCGTTGCCGGAGCGGCCGCGACCTTGCGGGTCTCGCGCATTATCAGCAGGCCATTGACCACCATCAGTGTCGCGGTCAGGCCGTGGACGCCGAGCGCGGTGGCCACGGAGCCGCGGTGGGCCAGTACGGTGGCCATGTCGCCGTACGCGGCGAGGGCCTCCACCAGCAGCACCCAGCCCAGCGCCCGGCGGTGGCCCGTCACCAGCAGGATGCCCAGGACCAGGGCCAAGACGACGTCGCGGATTCCCTTGATGACCAGGAAGCCGCCGCCGTCGCCGGACGGCCAGCTCGGCAGGCCGAAGCCCAGCGCCGTCGTCTCCGGGCTCAGGATGAACTCCAACCCGAACCAGACGATGAAGAGAATGAAGGCGGCGGCCAGGACGGTGTTGATCTTCTTCAGCGACATTGTTCTTCTCCTTGAGAGTCTTCGTCAGCTTGGTGAGCTTCGTGGAGCTTGCTGAGTCGTATAGGGCCTGATCAGGCCGCGCGAACGCGGCTGATCGGGGGGCGGGATTTCGGTGGCCAGCTGCCCCCGGGGAGTGGGGATTGTGCGCCACCGGCGCGGGGGCAGCCCGCGGGGTCAGAAATCCGAAGCCCTGTCGGGCTCACCCCGACGGGGCGAAAGCTGTCGACATACAGGGGTGAACCAGTGCATGTCGGGGCGGCTTTGATATCAGGCGAGGGGCGACCGGCTGGACGAAGGCGGCATGGTGCGTGGATGTGTGACTGCCCGGCGGAGGGCAGGGCTTCTCCGGCTGCCCTCCCCCGGCTACAGCTGCCGTGTCATACGTCGATCTGCTCGAAGATGTGCGGGTACGACACGACGTCGTCGGGGGACTCGGCCACCATGCGCTGGAACTCCGGGCTGCCGAACGCCGTGGCGAGCGCCTCGGTCGACTCCCAGACCGCGACGTTCATAAGAAGCTGACTGTCCGCCGTTCCCTTGTGCATCTGCAGGGAGACGAATCCCGGCTGAGCCTTCATGAACTCGGCCTGCCTCCGAAAGAGGGCCAGGAACGATTCGGTCCTCTCCTTCGGGACGATGAACGTGTTGGCCAGGACGATGGGCCCGGTCTTCTCCTTGAACTGCGCGAACATCGGCGTATTCGGGTCCAGGTTCTGCAGCTTGGCCATCTTCGGTACCTCCTCTCACTGTCGGTCAGTGGGCGTCGCTGGCGCCCGCATCCTGGGGATACCAGCGGAGTTCGAGGGTGTTGGCGTCCGGGTCCTGGAGGTAGATGGAGGTGGCGGTGCCGCACTTCGGGCGCACGGCCGAGTGGTTGCAGCTGACGACCGGGTGGGTGAGCCCGCGGGCTCAGGTGAGAGCGGCGACCAGAACGGCGAAGGCGGCGATGAGGACGGCGACGCGGACGTAGTGGAAGCGGTCCCAGCGGTTCATCTGCTCCTTCCAGTCCTCGGGCCGGTTCTCGGGGGTCCAGGTCTTGCCCCGGTTGTTGATCGGGACGAGCAGCAGGATCGACATGATCACGCTGAGGATCAGCAGTGCGCCGGCGGTGACGACGAGGCCGGTGCCGTGCTGGTGCCATCCGGCGATGGCCCAGACCGCGACGAGGACGAGCGAGCCGATGTACCAGACCGGCATCACGGCGCCGAGCATCCGGCCCCCGTGGGCGCGGCCGAGTTGACCACTGTCCTCCGGGAGTGCGTCGAGGATCCGGTTGATGACGAAGGCGACGGAGAACTCCACCCCCACCATCACGCCGACGACCACGGTGGTGAACACCTCAAGTGCGTTGAGCATGACGACCCTTCCTCGAATCTAGTGTTGCTAGCTGTTGAGGCAACGCTAGTACTGCTGCCGCTTGATTGTCTAGCGGTGCTAGGATCGAATCATGTCGGTACAGGAACGCAAGCAGCGCGAACGGGCGGAGCGCGAACGCCTCATCGTGGCGACGGCCCGCGAACTCGCCGAGCAGCAGGGCTGGGACGCGGTCACCACCCGCCGCCTCGCCGAGCGCATCGAATACAGCCAGCCCGTCCTCTACAGCCACTTCCGCGGCAAGCGCGAGATCATCGGCGCCGTCGCCCTCGAAGGCGCCACCGAGATGGCCGCGGCGGTGCGGGCCGCGACCTCCGCCGCGAACGGTCCGCGCGAGCGGGTTGCCGCCCTCGCCCACGCCTACCTCGACTTCGCCGCACGCAACCCGGCCGTCTACGACGCGATGTTCCAGCTCGACGGCGGCCTGGCGTTCGCGCAGGAGGACACCCCGGAGCCGCTGAAGGACGCCTTCGCCGCCCTGCTGGAAAGCCTCGGCGAGGTCGCCGGAGACGGCGTCCACCCGGGACTGTTCACCGAGACGTTCTGGGCAGCCCTGCACGGCCTGGCCACCCTGACCCGAGCGGGACGACTCCCGCCGGAGGACGCCGAGCCCAGGGTGGAGCTGCTGGTGAACCGGCTCGCCATCATCTGACGCACCGTCCCGACGGGCACGCAGCCGGGGCCCTCGGGCCCCGCCGCTGCCCGCCTGCGGCATCGCCTCCGGTCACTCGAACAGGTCCAGGGCGTCGTCGATCGCCGCCGCCTCCAGCGACCGGACCACCGCGGTGACCATCGCCGTGCGCTTCGGCTCCGGGGTGCGGGCCAGGTTCGGGGCCTTCGAGCCCAGCCCGTTCTTCGCCGGCGCTGCCAGCCGGTTCGTCGGCATCTGCTCGGCCATCACCTTCCCCAGGCGGAAAGCCGCGAGGACCCCGCACGACCGCCTGCAGTTTGATCGGCCCGGTCCCCCTCGCTCGGGCGGCGACCGGCTCGAGGGAAGCGGTCTTGCCGATGCCAGCCTCTCCGCGCAGCAGCGCGGCGCCACTCTCGCCGCGCTGGGGGTCGGCGAGCATCAGTTGGATTCCCCGCAGCTCCTCGTCGCGGCCCGACAGTCGTGCGCCCGGAGTCGGCAACCCGGCACTTGTCGTGACTCACTGACCGTAGCTGCACGCCGATCGGGTGTTCGCGGCATCGGTGCTCGCGCTCGCCTTGTGAGAGTGCGTCGGCGTAAGTCGGCCCCGGAGGAGCCGTCAGCAACGTCCGCCCGGCACGAGGTGACGGCGACCACGCGGGCGACTAGAGGGTGTCTGAGAAGCTGGTCAGCCGGGCGCAGGGCTCGTAGCGGGGCCGTGGCGCTTCTCAGGGGCCGAATCGCCCGCATCCCTCATGCGGGTACGTGTCAGGCGAGCGGCAGCCGTAGGGAAGCAACGTGCCCGGCGACACGTCTGCGCCTTCGAGTGCCTCGGCGAGAGCGTCGCCCGCGTGCCTGAGGTATACGGCGATCTTGCGTCAGGAGGAGAACTCCGTACTGTCGCCTCCGGACTCCGGCTGCGGGAATCCGTCGGTTCCCCGCTGGCTCTTGGCGAGTTCGACAAGCTCGTGATGGCTGCGATCAGCCGCGGCGCGCTCCAGAGGATCAGGGACGCGACCGTCGCCCCCAGTCGATCGCGGACCAGGGCGCGGAAGGCGTCCCTGTGCGCAACGAGCCAAGACATTTAGTACAAGCCCTGGTTGATCACTCCGGAGGCAGTGTCCCGCTTGTACGCGACTTCACCGACCGCAGGAGTTCGTGAACCGGCTCTGAACTGCGACGACTCGTAGGCGACAGATCCGTGATGGGGAGTCGGAGCCGTTTGGCTTTGTTCACGAGAACCGGGTTCTCGTGAACAAAGCCAGGCCGTTGCTGTTCGCCGTCATTCCATCGAGGCGTTTGACAGCGAATCCAGTCGTTCAGGCTTCCTTGTCAGCGAACCTGGTCGCTCTTCGGCCCAATGTCTTTGATCCTGGTCGGAGTTCCGTCCGGGGTGAACGAGTGGTGGAAGGTGAAGGCGTGCGGCGCGGGGTCGTGGTCGTGGAGGTGCTCCAGCCTGGAAACCCCGTCCTGCCAGGTGGGTATCACGTCGTCGGAGACCCACCAGAACACGTAATTCGGGTGTTCTGTCCTCTCGAACCAGTCGTAACGCCTGTTCAGCGCCTCACGGTGCAGGCCGGTGTAGATGGCGTCGAAGGCGGGGCGCAGGTCGGTCCAGAGTGAGAGGGTCGCGGCCAGGGCGGTGGTTTCCACCGTACGGCCCTTGCCGTACCAGGTCGGTACGACGAACTCTCCCCATGCACCCCAGTCCAAGTCGAAGTGTGAGCCCCGGTTGCCGTCTGCCGCTTCAGCATGCGCGAGGTATCCGGGGTGCTGACTGATCTTCCGGTAGACGGCCTCACCAATGTCGTAGAACTCGCGCGTGAGAGGTGCCGGATCGGCGAGAGGTGACTTCAGGACGCCGAACGTGTACAGAGCAAGATGAGGCATGCGTCTCTCCCTGGTTGGGGCTGCCTGGCGTGGACCTGGTTCGGTGGCTTACGCATAGGGGCGAGGGTTCGTGGGGCATGACCGACTCATCCCGTCGCGGGTGGCTCAGCCTGAAGGAACCCCTGTGCGACCGTGGGCGACCACCGAAGACCAGATGAAGGTAGCTGCCTCTGCGAGCCCTGTCGAAGTTGCAATTTCCCTGGCCAAGTGGCCTCTTGCACAGGTCCTTGCGGGAAATGGGGCGGTGGCGCTGCCTGCCTCCGTGGAAGTCCTCATCGGCCCATCAAATGCCGGGAAGCAGCATCGACAACGCCGCTCAAGCCGGTGTGCCGGGGCGGCGCCAGCGGCGTTGTCGGCGTCGATTGGGTTGGATGAAGGAGCGACTGGGTTCGCTGTCAAAGGACAGTTGCTGTGACTCGCCTGGGAGGTCTCATGGGAGGGCCCGTCCACCGCGACGGTGGACGGGCCGCGGAGTGGTTGCGCGGGAGGGATCAGGACTTCGGTGCCGGTTCGGCGATACGGGCTTCGAGGTCGGCGACGCGCCGGTCCTGGAAGCGCAGGTTCGAGCGGGCGGCCTTGATCAAGGGCGGCTTCGGTCTTGCGGCGGCGTGCGGCCAGGGCCGCCGCGGCGGCTGTCGCGTCATCCGGGGCGCCTTCGGCCAGCAGCCGACACTGCTCGCGCTTGCGACGCCAGTAGAGCAGGTCAGCGCCCGAGAGGACGAACCTGTCGCAGTTGTGGCAGTCGAGGTTCCAGGGGCAGGCGCCGCCGTTCACGACAGGCTGGAAGGTGCAGAACCCGCCCTCGGCGGGAGTACTGCGGCGAGAGAGGTCGATGGCCAGGGCCGGGCCTGCTCGCGGGTGAGCGGGGTGGCGGGGTGGTGTCGCTGGTGAGGATTTCTCCGGGATTCGTGGTGCCGGGTCCGGCGACCCACACGTGCTGCAGGACGTTCTCCAGGTCCGACGGGGTCAGGTGAACGTAGTGCTCGGCCATACGGTCGGAGACCTGGCCGAGGTAGCGGCGGATGTACGTCCGAGTGGCGCCGTGCCGCAGCAGCCAGGTGGCCAGCGTGTGCCGGGCCTAGAGGGCGACGTGTGTGAGGCAACGTAGGACTTCGGCAACAGCTGAGCCGTACCGCTACCCGGGCGCCCGTTCGGCTGGGGCAGGCGGGCGCAACTGCCGAGACGGTGCCGCCGCAGGTGTTGTTCGGATCGGCGCAAGCATCCCCTCAGCCTCAACGCTGAACAGGACGAACACGTCATCCACCGCTTCGCCGCCGGGGTGATACGCCGCCCGTTGCGGACTCTTGGAACTCCATCACGGCCCCGCCGTGCTCGTGGGCCCACTCGGTCAGCACGGCGATCGGCTGCACCAGCGTCCGGCCCAAGTCCGTCAGCACGTACTCGACCTTCCCGGCCTCGGCATGGCGGTCGACGAGGCCGTACCCCTGCAACCGCCGCAGCGTCTGAGTCAGCACTTTCCGGGAGATGCCGCCGATCAGGTCGACCAACTCGCCGTGCCGGCACGGTTGCCGACTCAATGCGAACAACACGACCACCGCCCACTTGTCGGCGATGATCTCGATCGCCAACCGAGCCGGGCAGTCGGCGAGGAAGACACTGCCGGAGTACTCACGCACGCCCCGATGCTAGCCCGCTGCCAGGTACCTGCAGGTACCTACCGCCTCATTAGCGTCCACGGCGGAAGCCACCGAAACAGGGGACACACATGAGTAAAGAGATCGACTGGCCGGGCGGGAAGAAGGTCGCCGCGCTGATCACAGTCGCGTTGGAGCTGTGGTCACCAGGGCACGGTCCCGCCTACGCGCCGATGGCCGCGGCGTGGCCGCTGTCCGGCGTCGACGACACGCACAGCGCCTCCTGGGTGGACTACGGCGTCACCACCGGCATCTGGCGGCTGCTCAACATCCTCGGTGACCTGCCCGCCACCGTCGGCATCAACGGCCTCGTCGCCGAGCGGTACCCCGACACGGTGGCGGCCGTGCACCAGGCAGGGCACGAGATCGCCGGGCACTCCTGGACTCAGGACGTCGTCCCCGCACTGCTCGACGTGGACACCGAGCGGGACAACATCCGCCGCTGCACCGACGTTCTCCAGACAGTCACCGGCGTTCGCCCCACCGGGTGGATGAGCCCGCGCGCCACCGGCTCGAAGCGCACCTGCGATCTCCTCACCGAGGCCGGCTACCGCTGGACCGGCGACCACAACGACCACGACCTCCCGCAGGTCCTGCCCACCGCTCACGGCCCCCTGGTCTCCCTCATGCACAGCGACCACTCCGACGTCCGCAGCGCCGCGGCAGGCCCGTACGCCTACCGCGACCTGCACCATGCGCTACTGGGCCAACTGCGCGCCGCCCCCGGCCCAGGCGTCTTCCACCTCACCGTCCACGCCCACGTCGGAGGCCGACCGCTCCTCGCGGGCATGGTCACCCAGATCCTCGACCACCTCCGTGCGTCCGACGACATCTGGGTCGCCACCCACGCCCAGGTGGCCGAACACGTCCTTACACACCAGGGAGTTACGCCATGACCCACGCCCTCGTCGTCGGCGGCACCGGAGCCATGGGCAGCCACGTGATCCAACACCTGCTCGCCACCACCGACGCCACCATCACCATCCCCACCCGCAACCCGGAGTCCACCCACGCCATCGAACTCGCCGCCACCGCACCCCACCGCCTGCAACTGGTCCGCTCCGACCCAGCGGCCCTCGACGCCCTCATGGGGCAGGCCGACCGCGTGTTCGCCAACACCGACTTCTTCGCGACGGGCAGCGCCGTGGGCGAGTACCGGCAGGGCCTGGACCTGCTGGCCGCCGCGGAGCGGGCCGGCGTGGAGCGTTTCATCTGGTCCTCGTTGGACAGCGCGGTGTCACTGACCGGCCGCCCCGTCCCGCACTTCGACAGCAAAGCCGCCGTCACCGCCCACATCGACCTGCTGCGGTCGGAGGAAATGCTCCGCAAGGAGACCGACGGCTGGTACACGAACCACGTCTCGGTACTGACCACGGCGCCGTACTTCGAGAACCTGCGCGACCGACTCACCCCGCGACCGGACGGCCGGGGCGGCTTGGTCTTCAGGCTCCCCCTCGGCGCCGCCCACTACCCGCTTGTCGCCCTCGACGACATCGCCTGGTTCGCCTGCCACATGTTCGACAACTGGCAGTCCTGGGGCGCCCGCGACCTCGCGGTGATCGGCGACAGCCTCACCGGCGACGAGATCGCCGCCACCTTCACTCACGTCACGGGCACCCCCAGCACCTACCTCCCGATGCCGCACGACGAACTGCACGCCACCGTCCCCGACTTCAGCCACGACTACGCGGCGATGTTCCGGTTCTTCGCCGACCGCGATCTCTACCACCGAGACCGGGACATCTCCCTCCTGCGCCGCCTGCACCCCGACTTGATGACCTTCGGGGACTGGCTGCACCACACCGGATGGACGGGATGACCACCCACCACGTCAAGTCCGAACGCGGGCACGCACGACAGGGCTCGTCGCTCCGGACCGGGGCCTACGCCGGCCTGAGATCTGGCAAACCCGGCGTGGCACACGCCAAGGGCCAGGCGAGGAAGATGCCACGAGTTTGAGACCGGTCATGACGGCATCGCTGTGCGACAACGAAGAAAAGCCCGGGTCGCTGGGTGGAGTGGTGGCGCCGTCACCGTCACCGTCGCCGTCACCGCGATCCGGCTCCGGCCGCGTGCAGTTCATGACTCGCCCGACGCTGCTCAGACCCAGGTGCGGGAGCACAGCACCAGGCGGTAGCCGTCCGGGTCGGCGATCGTCACACCGTGCTCGTCCCAGTACGGGTTGGGTGCCGGAACGCGGGTACCGCCGGCCGCGACCAGGCGGTCGATCAGGGACTCGTCCGCCGGCTTGCCGAGGTAGACCACGAACAGGTCGTCCACCGTCGGGGTCGGCGCCAGCGGCCGCTCCGGGTCGTGCGTCAGCTCGAAATGCCAGGCGGCGCCGGGCGGGCCGACCATCAGCAGGTCGTGCTCGCCCGGAACGCGCTCGGTCGTGCGTCACAGGACGGCCAGGCCGAGGCCGTCCACGGAGAAACGTTCGGCGGCCGCGAGGCTCCGCGAGGGCCGGGCCACCCGGACTGGGACGGTGGAGTCGATCACGCCGAGACCTCCAGGGCAGCCCGCCAGGCGGGGCTGCCGAAGGTAGCTGGTGAAGCCGTCGGCGGTGCTGTCCGAGTCGGCGAGCAGCGTCATCGAACTGCTGGGGTCGGCGCAGGTCTCGGCCTCGGCGTGACGGGTCCGTACCGGCCGTCCGCCGGTCACTGCGATCTTCATGTCGTGCCCTTTCCACGGGATCGGGGAATTGTGCAGGGAGTCGAGAGGGCCATGAGCTCTCCGGGTCAGGGAGGCCCTTGTGCGGTTCTGCGGGGCGGGCGTCAGCCGAAGATCGCGGTGGGTTCGCCGGTGTACCAGGTGTTGTCGATGCGAAGCCGACGGATGACCCAGCGGTCGCCGTCGCGGACCAGGTCGACGTCGTAGGGATTCTTCAGCAGCGCGTGTGTGGCGGAGTCGGCGATGAGCAGGTGCTGGGCTTCCACCAGGGCGGTGAGCCGGGCGGTGTCGCCATCGATCGTGATCCGCGTGTTGGTGACCTGGTGTGTGGTGTCCACCCGGCCGGTGAACATGGCCAGAATGGTGGCGACGATGGTGTCGCGCCCGGACATCAGCGGCGGCTCGGCCCCCCACTTGGAGGCGGCCGGGCGGAAGTCCAGCTCGGCGTCGGCGGCGAAGGCCGAGGCGAACAGCTCCTTGTCCTTGAGGTCCTGGCCCAGGCCGAAGCGGTAGAGCGCGTCGGCGATCTCCGCCCGGTCCCTGAGTTCCGCGACGGCCGCGGCGGTGTCGTGAGCGGGGGTGGTCAGGGCGCGGTCGCGGACGACGTACATGATGTTCTCCTGTGCAGGTGAGTCGGCCTTTGCGTCGGCTTTTCAACGCCTCTGATCCTGCTGCGGTCCGGATAGGGCATCAATGCGCACCTGCGCAACGATCGTGAAGCCTCGATTAACGATGGGAAGGGTGCGGGGATGCTGGAGCGGCACGAACTGGAAGCGTTGACCTGCCATCCGATGCACAAGGAGGGCATCGTCATGGGGCCGGTCCTGGTGCGGGAGGCACGCATGCTCGCCGTGCCGACAGGGCATCCGTTCGCCCGCCGCGCAACCGTCTCCGTCGAGGATCTGGCTCGCGTGACCGTGCTGCAGATGCCCGAGACGCTGCCGGAATCCCTGCGCGAGGACCGCGCGCCGCGCCGGACCCCCATGGGGAGGCCCATCGCACTCGGCCCCTCGGCCATGACGTTCAACGAGACGTTGACGCTCGTGGGCGCCGGGGAGGGGGTCTTCGCCGTCGGCGCCCACACCAGGCGCTACTTCGCTCGACCCGACGTCGTCTACGTCCCCTTCGAGGACGCCGCGCCAGTGGACTGGGGCTTGGTATGGCCCGCCGGCGGTGCGACAGCCCGCGTTCGCGCCTTCAGCGAGACAGCACTCAACCTGGTGCAGGAACCTGCCCCGAACCCCTGACCGTCGCCGACGGCCCGGACGTCATCCCGGCTGACGGTTCCGGTCGTGCGGTCGGTGCGGTGGCGCAGGATGCGTACAGCCTGGGCGGCGTGGGGGAAGTCGAGGCCGAGGTCGGTCACGGTGAGGGCCCTGGTCACTCGGGTCTCCCGGCGGCCGTGGCCGATCTCCCGGTCGTAGCGGCGGGCGGTGACGTCCTTCCACGGCAGTGATCGCAGCCTGCGGTGCAGTTCGGGCTGGTTGGCCTTGGCCACCAAGAGGTAGTGCGCCTTCTTCTCGTCCACCAGGAAGCGCGCATGCGCGCACTGGGTGTGCAGGGCGTCGGCCGTGACGGTGACCCCGGTCAGGTCGAAGGGCGCCAGTAGCGCGGCGAAGCAGGTGATTTCGTTGGTCTTGTCGGGGACCCGCAGCTGGGTGACGGTTCGGCCGTCGCCGGTCATCGCGGCCGGCAGCTGGGCGGCGGGCGTCTGGCCGTGTAACGAGCGTGCGCCGGAGACAACCGCGGAGGCGGCAACCAGCAGCACCGCCACGCACGGGTGACCCACCCCTCGACGTCGACGCGGATCCGGCAACAGCCGCAACCGCTCCACCAGCGACAACCCGCAGTGTCCGCCAGAGCGGGCGACTTGATCAGGCAGACGGTGGCAGACTGACGACACATCGAAGCTCCGGTGGTGCGAGGCGACTTGGGAAGGTCACCCCGTTCAACCGGAGCTTCGCTGCGTGCGTGACGGCCCAGCCCGCGCTCCTTGGACCGCCGCGACCTGCGGACTCTCAGGGCTGGTCGTACCAGGAGAACGCCGCGATCCGCCAGCCCTCCGGGGTGCGGACGAACTGGATGGTCTTGGTCCCGCCGCCCTCGAACGGCTCGCCGTCCAGGATGCCGGCCTTCCGGTACTCGCCGAAACGCGACGCGATGTCGCCCGCGATCTCGGTTCGCTCGGAGGTCTCCCACTCCGAGAACTCGACCAACCGGCCGTCGGCGAGCAGGCGTTCGCGCGGCTCGATGAACTCGTCCACGGTGTAGACCGTGTACTTCGGCCCGGTCGACACGATCACACCACCCGGAATGACCAGCCGGCGGATCCGGGCCACGTCCGCGGCCTTGCCGCCGCGGTTGTCGAAGGCTCCGAAGAACTCGGCGGCTATCGCGTCAATCTCGATCTTGGACATGGCGCGACAGTAACACCGCTAGGGGGCAACGGACATGGCGTCGAGGCAACTTCGACCCAGGGCACCCACGAGATCATGCAACTTTGCAACAGCCCTGCGCTTCATGCTCACAGAGATGAGTAGTTCTGAGAGACCACGGACCCCTGCCGAACCATGTCCGCTTTATCCCTGATCTTCTTTCTCACAACGTCTCGCAAAACGGCTTTCGCGCAAGACCCCTCGCGATAGCTGCTGCGACATGCTCGGGTGCGCGGGCGACCGATTTTTGCTGACATGAAGTAGTCCCCGCCCCAAGAAGCAGGGCGGGGACTACAGGGGAGGCCGCTCAGCGCAGTTGACGCCCCATTTTTGCGATTCGCCTGTTCCGCCCCTTGGTGTCCCACCACTCTTCCAACGAGGCGCGAACCAAGTGCACGAGTTGTTGGAGGCGATGAGGGTCGGGGTGGGAGGAGGTGAGGACGTCCACGAAGGACTTGTCGTCCCAGGGCAGAGTGAACATCCAGTGTTCCTCCTGGCGGCCTTGACGCACTACGGCGATCTCGTACGTCAAGGTCGCGCTGCGGTCAGCATGATGCCGGACCGACAGGCTGGAGACGTCGAATCTGACCTGTCCGTCACCAGTGGTGTATGAGCAGGCCAGGGCTCGCTCTGCTGGCGTCTGATCCACCATGCGAACCATCCGCCCTTCGCTTTCGTCAGTGATGGACGGCTTCCCTCCGCGCCGGAGTCAGCACGTGCCGCCGCTGGCCAGGTTTGTGAAATTGTACGCGGTGAGAACGTCATTCAGTCCGGCAGGAGTGCCGATGATAGTGCGAAACCTTTCGACCGGCGGGCACTGATTCGTGTAGATCGAGAAGCCGCCTCGGCCGATTGGGACTCCGTTGGCAATTGCTTTTTTTATCTTGCCGTCCATGCCACTGTTCCAGCCGTGGCGCAGCTTAGTGTATTTCCATCCCCACGTCGTTGTTCCGCAGCGCGGCGTGTGCCTTTGGACCCCGCGGAAGTACTGCCACACGATGTAGTTGCGGCCGTTGTGTTTGCATGTGGCGTCGACGCTGTTGATGGCGATGCTTAGGTTACGAACCCCGTTGAGGCGTGCGAATCACTTACCTATCTGGTTCGCGGTCCGCCACCGCCCTCTCCTCATACGGGTGATGTTCCCGCTGAAGAACCCTGTGGGCTGGTAGAGGTGGGCGTCGCTCGTGACTACTTCGAGGAGGCAGGAATGCCCGCCAGTGCGTGGACGGACGAGGTGTTGGACTGGATGCGGGGCACCGGTGATGTGGCCGGCGACGCCGCGATCACCGAGACCTACGAGTTGGGTCGGCAGGAAGAGGTGCGGCAGGCGCTGCGCGGGCTCGGCAAGAACAGCGAGGCGCTGCCCACCGATCTGCCGCCCCAGCTCCGGCGATACTTCGAGCTGAGCTCGGTACTGCCCGATTGGGCCGATCCGGAGCTGATCGAGCGCGGTCGCAGCCTGCTGGGCCGCTATGAGGCGTTGGTCGTCTCGACGCTGCTGTGCGGCTCCCTTCCCCTGTGCTACGGCTGCGGTAACGGGGCCGAGGTACTCGCACGTTCGCAGCGGCTGACCTCGGGGGTGTACCGGCGGCTGATGGAGACCTCGCAGTTCGTGGTCGACGTCCTCGACGACGGGGGGCTGGGGCCCCGGGGACGCGGGCTGCGCTCGGCGCAGAAGATCCGCCTGCTGCACGCCACCATGCGGTACCACGTCGGCCGTCAGGACGACTGGGACGGGGACTGGGGGCTGCCGGTCAACCAGGAGGACCTGGCCGGGACACTGATGAGTTTCTCGGTCGTCATCCCCCGGGGTCTGGGACGGCTGGGCGTCGACCTGCCGCGCGAGGACCGCGATGCCTTCTTCCATGTCTGGCGGGTCGTCGGGCACGTCCTGGGCGTCGACAACCGGCTCAACCCGGCCACCTTCGAAGACGGCGCGGAACTCTGCGACACCATCCTCCGGCGCCAGCAGAGGTCCTCGGAGGCCGGCATCACCCTGACCAAGGCGATCCTCGACTTCATCCGTGAGGTGTTGCCCGGACCGGCCTTCACCGGTGCCGGGCCGACCCTGATCCGGCACCTGATCGGAGACCCGGCCGCCGACCTGGTCAAGGTCCCGGCGGCGGACTTCACCAAGACCGCGCTCCAGGCCGGGTCTGTGATGAACTTCGGCTACGGGAAGACCGGTGACGCCGTCCCCCTCGTCGCGAAGGCGGCAAGCGAGCTGGGGCTGGCTGTGTTCAAGAACGGCCTGCGGCTGACCAACAAGGGCCGTCGCTACGAGTGGCAGGTTCCCACCGGACTGACCGGGACGACCTGACCCGAAGCGGGCTTCCTCACGTCAGTGGGGTTCGGGCTCTCTGCCGGCGGCGCCGCGCGCCTCCGTACACGGCCCGATCCAGCCCGTCGAAGCGGTGGTCCTCCTGCGGGTCTGGGGCGACGGCGGCACCCCGGCGACGCCGCCGGCGCCAGGCCTTCGAGCACCTCCCACCGTCTCAGCGGCCGGTGGGAGGATCCCTTCGTGGTTGCCGGCGATGCCTGGCCCTTGGCCCGGCTCAAGACCGCCTGCGCGCAAGGCTCGGGCGCACATCATCGCGGCGTCGTTCATGGTGACGTCGTCGACCGCGCGGGTCTGGTCGTGGGTGGTGCGCCGCAGCATCACCGCGCACACCGTCTGCTCGTGCAGCCGGCGCGGCCACGGCGTCTCGTGGGGTCGTTGTCGGATGGCGTGCCGGCGGTGGATGACCCGAGCCTGCTCAACCGCCCGCGGTCACGAGGCGCGGCCATAGCGTGCGTTCGTCCGGGCCTGCCACCGCGCCCCATCCCGTTGCCCATACCGTCGTGCTACCGACGAGCGCGGGATCGGTGAGAAGTGGCCCCGGCCCTCTCCAGGTGCTGGGAGTTGTGAGCCTGCTCGTTGCCCGCCACTGAGGCCGGCGGGGTGTGCCACGGTGCGGACCCACACGGCCAAGGTCAGGGGAGTTTCTGTGCACGGCGGGAACACCGGTCCGGCCAGCACAGTTACACCGGGTATTGAGGGGCGCCTGCCCATACGCCCACTGCGGACTCATGCCTATGCCTTTTCACCCAGGAGGACTGTTTCATGAATGACTGGCCCTTGACGCTCATGGCGGTGCACGCCCACCCCGACGATGAGGCCACTAGCACGGGAGGTGTCCTCGCGCGGTACGCGGCGGAGGGCATCCGCACCGTCCTGGTGACGTGTACCGACGGTGGTTGCGGTGACGGACCGGGCGGCGTCAAGCCGGGTGACCCCGGACACGATCCGGCGGCCGTCGCCTTGATGCGGCGTCAAGAACTCAAGGCGAGCTGCGACATCCTCAAGGTCAGTCATCTGGAGATGCTGGACTATGCCGACTCCGGGATGATGGGCTGGCCGACGAACAACGCCCCTGGATCTTTCTGGCAGACACCTGTGGAGGAGGGCGCTGACCGGCTCGCTGAACTCATGCGACGCTACCGCCCCGATGTGGTCGTCACCTACGACGAGAACGGCTTCTACGGCCACCCCGACCACATCCAGGCCAACCGCATCACGATGGCGGCGCTGGCGAAGGCCGCGCTGACACCTAAGGCGTACTGGACGACAGCGCCCCGCTCGATGATGCAGCGGTTCGGGGAGGCCATGCGCGAGTTCGGTGCGGACGGCCACGAGCCGGATCCCGCCGAGGCCGCCGCGCTGGCCGAGATCGGGCTCCCCGACGAGGAGATCACCACCTGGGTGGACACCGCCGACTTCGGCGGTCAGAAGTTCGATGCACTGGCCGCGCACGCCAGCCAAGGGGAGAACATCTTCTTCCTCGGGATGGGCCGGGAGAAGTTCACCGAGTTGATGGGCCTCGAGACCTTCGTACGCGTCCAAGACACCACCGGCGCGGCCGTGCCCGAGAACGACCTTTTCGCCGGACTGCGCTGATCCGCACGCCCACCGCCGTTCTTCCACAGCGCGGGTGTGCTCTCCCGCACCGGCAGAACCTGTAGTGCCATGTGCATTCCTTCCGGATCGGACGACGGACGAGCCTCGTTCCTCGTGTCGGCTTGCCCGGGCCGTCAGAGTGCAGGTGGTGGGCTTGCGCCTCGGGCGGGCTCGGCGGGGTGCGGGTACCTCGGCCGGGCCCGCCGTGTGCGTAGGCGCCGCTGACAGGTGAGCTGGTCGCGCTCCTGGTCGCACGTCAGGTCGCGCCTCTGGTCGCAGCCCGACCAGGAGGTCAGGGGGCGCCCGGCGAGCACGCGGAACGCCGACAACTTCCCTGGGAGCCTCGTGCCTTGCAAGGTGCGGCTCCGCCGCTTGGCGGTGTGGCGCAGGTGGAGGGCCATGGGCACCATGGATCACTCGTCGATGGCGCCCGCGCCGCTAATTTCTTGCTTTGCCGCGCTTGGGGGCGGGCTCGTGGCCTCAAGGGTGCGGTCGCGGTTGCACTCGCGCTCCGTCCCGGACGCGGCCGCGGGCACGGTGAACGCGATGCCGGACGGGTCTGCGAGCCCTTCAGGTCCCTAACGGCAGTCCGCCACGCCGTCCCCCGACCCGAAAGCAAGCTCCGCCAAACACGGCTTGGACGTTGGCGAGTTCGACATCCTCAGCACGCTGCAGCGCTCCGGGCCGCCCTACGCCCTCCCCGCCGGGACCTTCCTCAAGGCATCCATGGTGGCCTCCGGCACGATCACCAATCGCGCCGACAAGATGGAGGCCAAGGGCCTGGTGGAACGAGTGCGCGACGGAGAGGACCGGCGCACTGTCAAGATGCACCTCACCGAGCGCGGACACGAGGTCATCGGTGCCGCCTTCACCGACCATCTGGCGAACTACGCGCGACTGCTCGCCGATGTGGACCGTGAGCTGGTCGAGAAGGCCGCCGAGGGCCTCCGGCCGGTACTGGAGGCCCTCGGCGACACCACCATCAAGTGACGGCCGTCCAGCGCACCGAGAGGGCCCAGTCGCCTTCTATCGGCGGCCAGTTCGCGTTCGCCGCTCATCAGGGCAGTCGGGCGTGTTCGGCTCGGCTGGCAGCGATCCGCTCACGCGCGAGCGTACGGGCCCGCTTGGTGTCGCCGCCGCTGAGCCGGGCGAGGATCGTCGCGAGCGGCCTGATCTGGCCCCGGCCGCCCCAGTGGCCCTCGGGGATCTCGGTGGGGAACACCCAGATCCGGCGGGCGTCACGCGGCCAGGCGCCGTTCTCGGCGTCGAGGATTGCCTCGGTGACCTCGGCGATGACGCTCTCACGCTTCTGCTCGTCGAGCTGGCCCTCGGGGACGGACGGGACGACCTTGTAGCGAGGTGCGTCCGCGGGTTCTCCGCCGACGTAGACGCCGGCCGGTCGGTGCAGCCAGAGCCAGGAGACGGAACGGCTCACCGGGTCGGCGGGGTCGAATCCCTCGTTGCGGATGAGGATCTCGGTGATGCGGTTCAGCAGCGCCGCCTCGGCGTCCGGCTGGAGCGCGCCGTCGGGAATGTACACGTCAAATATGGGCATGGCCGATCCCCTTCGCCGACCCGCAGGGTCCGTCGGTCATCGTCCGGCACCGGCCCGTCGACGATGCGAGCTCCTGCGATGAGCCGGTCAAGGTCGTCCTCGAGTGCGCCGCGGGGCACAGCCACCTAGGCTCGGAAGACGTTTGCCGCACGCCCGGGCCGGGCGCGCGCTTGGTGGATGGCTCCTGAGATCCCAGGTCGCGGCCTACTCTGCGGCTGGTGTCCGAGCTCGCGGCGGGCCTTGCGCTGCGCCGGGACCCGGCGATCCCAGGCCCCGCACTATCCGTCAGGCGCCGTAGCGGGGCCGGCAGCTGGCGAGGAAGTCACAGTGGACTGGATCACGGGCGTGGCGGCCATGCACGCTTCAGTGGTCGCTGATCGTGCAGGCGAGGTAGAGGTCGACGCGGTCGCGGGCGGTGGACAGGTCGCGGCCGGTGAGTTGCTCGATGCGGCCGATGCGGTAGTGGAGCGTGCTGACGTGGATGTGGAGTTCCGTGGCCGCGGTACGCCAGGCCCCGTTGGCCTCCAGGAACACGGTGAGGGTGTGCACCAGGTCGGTGCCGTGTTCGGTGTCGTAGGCGTGGAGTGGGCCGAGGAGGCTGTGCCGGTAGGAGCCACGGATCTCGGCGGGGACGCCGGCCAGGAGCAGGAGGTGGGAGTCGAGTTCGCCGGCGGTGACGAGGGCGAGGCAGTGGGGGCGCAGGGCGGCGAGGCGGGCCGCGTGGCGGGATTCCTCCAGGGCGCGGGACAGGCCCGCAGGGTCGGGGCTGGCGCTGAGCCCGAAGGCGATGCGGCCGCCGTCGGCGGCGGGTTCGAACTGGGTCAGGCGGTCGCGCAGCAGGCGGGCCAGGTGAGTGTCGTCGAGGTGGGTGCCCAGTGAGGCGAGGATCGTCAGGCCGCTCTCACTGCCGGCGATGACGGTGCGGATGTCAGGGTCTTCGTCCAGGGCGCTTTCGGCGAGGTCGGCGGCCAGGTCCCAGGAGCGCAGGGCGCCGCGGGTCAGGGCGGTCAGGACGAGCAGGGGCCGGTCGGTGGCCAGTCCTGTGGTCCGCAGGCGGGCGGTCACGGCGGCGGCCGGTGCCTGCTGGTCGAGGAGTTCGACGAGCTGGGCGTGGAACTGCTGCTCGGTGCGGCGGCGTTCGTCGCGGCGGGCACCGCCCAGAGCGAGGAGTTCGGCGGTCTGTTCGGCGGTGGTGGTGTCATCCGGGGTGCCGTGGACGACGAGGAGTCCGCCTCCGGCGCTGCGGCGGCCGATGGGCAGCAGGGTCCGGCCGTCGATGGTGGCCGGCAGACGTTCGGCGTGCAGGGCGTGGGCGGCGAGGCGGGTGCGGGTGACGGCCGGAAGCGCGTGGGCGGGCCCGGCGAGCAGGCGGCCCGCAGGGGACAACGCCCAGCAGGGGGTGTCGAGTTCGGTGGCGAGCATGGCGACCAGGCCGCCGAGGTCGGCGCCTTCCACCAGCGCGGTGACCAGGCGGCGGTGGCGGCCGAGCACGTCGGCGAGTTCGCGGCCGCGCTCGTGGTTGATGCGGTCGATGACGGTGCGCGACAGGGTGCTGTAGCTGATGTCGGCGGGCGCGGCCAGCACGGGGATGCGGTGCCGGCTGCAGGCGGCGACCAGGGCGGGCGGGACCTCGCCGAGCAGGATGTCACCGGCGACCAGGGCGGCGGCCCCGCCCTGGGCCAGCGAGGCAGCGAAGGTCTCGCAGTCGGCTTCGGTGCGGTACCAGCCCTCGCTGGTCAGTACCAGTTCGCCGCCGGAGAGGAAGGCTGCGGGCTCCAGCAGGTCGGTGGTGTAGACCCAGCGCACCTCGCGATCCAGGCCGCCGGGGCCGCCGTCGGCAAGCAGAGCCAGCCGGAGCTCCGGCATGGCGGGCAGATCCGCTACGCGCATCCCGTCCCCTTCCTTCGTCTCCGACGATCGTACGAAGGGGCGATGGTTCCGGGCCAGAGTTTGCGCTCTACCGAGGATGCCGGCCCGTGGTGCATCAGGTGTGTACTGCGGTTGCTGCAGCGCACGGCTTTCCCTGATTCCTACGAATGACGGAAGGAGGCTCGGCATGGCTCAGCACAGCACCACACTCGCGCAGAAGATCAAAGGGTCCCTGCGCGCCGCGACAGCGGTCGAGACCTCCGGTGTCGAACCGATACCGGAAGACGGGCGCAGCGGCGGACCAGGCTCCTCGTTCACGCTCTGGTTCAGCTCCAACGTCCAGTTCTCCAGCCTCTCCAGCGGCATGCTCGCCACCGCCGCCTTCGGGCTCGGCTGGGTCCAGGCACTGCTCGCCATCGTCCTGGGCAGCGCCGTCGGCGCCACCGCGATCGGCGTCATGTCCACCTTCGGGCCGCGCGCCGGGGTCGGGCTGCTGGTGCAGACCCGCGTCCCGCTGGGCCGCTACGGCGCGGCAGTCCCCGCGGTACTGGTCTTCTTCAAGGCGTGCGCATGGTTCGCGGTCAACTCCGTGCTCGGCGCGTTCGCCGTCCAAACCCTCATGGGCGGCGGTTTCGCCCCGGCGTTCGCGCTGGTCACCTTGGCGCAGGTCGCCATCGCGCTGGTCGGCTACGGGTTCATCCACCTCGTACAGAAGGCGATGGCCGTCGTCCTGCCGCTGCTGTTCATCGGCGTCTCGGTCTACGGGTACGCCAAGAGCGACCTCGGCTCCCACTTCGCTCCCGACAAGGCGGGAGCGCTCGGCTTCACCGGCGCATTCGCGCTGACCATCGCTGTCCAGGCGGCCCGCGCGCTCAGCTTCTCCTCGTACGCAGCGGACTACACCCGCTACATGCCCGCCGGCACCCCGCCCCGTCGGCTCTTCGCCTGCGCCTTCACCGGCACCTGGCTGGGCTCGGTGTGGATTGCCAGCCTCGGCGCCGCCATCGGGACCATCGCCTTCATCGGCACCCCCACCGACCTCGTCGGCCAAGTGCTGCCCGGTGCGCTCGCCACCGTCACCATGCTGGCGCTGGGCCTGTCCACCATCACCTCCAGCTGTCTGGACTGCTACTCCGGCGCCCTGGCCTGGCTGATCGCCGGCGTGAAGATGGCCCGCTGGCAGGCCGTCCTCGTCGTCGGCGTGATCGGCGGCGCCATCGGCTGGACCACCGGGCAGGGCGACTACTGGAAGTCCTTCGAGAACTTCCTCATCCTCCTGGGCAACTGGATCGCACCCTGGCTCGCCGTGATGCTCGTCCACCGCTTCCGAGCCCGCGCGCAGTCCCCCACTCCACGCTTCGGTACCGGCTTCGCCTCCTGGCTACTCGGACTGGCCGCCGCCGTCCCCTTCATGAGCCAGCCCGGTGTCTACGTCGGACCGATCGCCAAGGACCACCCGGCCCTCGGCTCCTGCGCAGCCGCCGTCGCCTTCCTGACGGCCGGCCTCGCCCACTACGCGCTCACCCGCGTACACCGCCGCCCGACGGCACCCCACACCCACACCGCACACACCAACAAGGAGATCCCGGCATGACCGCCGTCCCCACCACCGCTCCCACCGCCACCGACGCCGACATCGAGCTGCTCCACGCCGCCGTCGCCGTCGCCCGCCGCTCCCGTTCCGCCGGCAACCACCCCTTCGGCGCCCTGCTCACCGGCCCCGACGGCGAGATCCTCCTGGAGGCCGAGAACACCGTCACCACCAACCGCGACGCCACCGGCCACGCCGAGACCAACCTCGTCCGCCTGGCCACCGCCACATACGACGCCGCGTTCCTGCGCACCTGCACCCTCTACACCAGCACCGAACCGTGCGCGATGTGCTCCGGAGCCATCTACTGGGGCAACATCGGCCGCGTCGTCTACGCCCTCGGCGAGGACGAACTCCTCGCCCTGACCGGCGCCAACGAGGAGAACCCCACCATGGCCCTGCCGTGCCGCAACGTCTTCACCGCGGGGCAGCGCGACCTCCCCGTCATCGGCCCGGTCGAGCTGGCCGACGCCCGCGAAGTCCACCACGGCTTCTGGAACTGACCAGCCCCGCCGCTCGCCCACTACAGGGCGCTCAACGACGCGGTCCCTCCCCGCCAACCTCACCGTGAGATCAGGTCTGGACCGCCAGGGCGCCATCATCACCGAGAGGGTATGGGCACCTCGTCGGCATGATCGATGACCTCGATCGAGCACGCGAACAGTGAAGGCCCGGTGGAATCCACCGGGCCTTCACTTTTGAGTAGCGGGGACAGGATTTGAACCTGCGACCTCTGGGTTATGAGCCCAGCGAGCTACCGAGCTGCTCCACCCCGCGACGGCACGCTGCATCCTACGGCACCGACCTGAATCGGCCGAATCGACGTCCGCCCCAGGGGCGTGGATGGCTCAGGACATGTATCGGGATGAGGTGAAGCTCCAGTCGAGGTGGCCACGGTTCTGGCACCATGCTGGTACGGACCGGCGTGAGCCGTATGCCAACGACCTCGACGCCGAACCCAGCCTCGGAGCCGTCAGCTCGGGTCCCCACCGCACCAAAGGCGACAAGGACCCTGCCGAGTGGATGCCACCGGCCAAGGGCGCCACCTGCACCCACACCGCTGACTGGGTCTCAACGAAGCTCCGTTGGGCCCTCACCGCCGACCGTATCGAGAAGGGTGCCCTGGCCGAGCCGGCGGCCGGGTGCGCGGACTCGACGGTCAGCCACTCCCCCGCACCGTGGCCACCCCAGCCAGTGGCGAGGTGGACGGATCGGCCTCGCTGATCCGATATGATCATGGTGCAGCTTCGCTCCGCGGACACCGGGAGGAAGTCGCGCGTCTGTGGTCCAAGGAAAGACGTCCACCAACCGGTGGGAGATGCAGGTGCAAGGCCGGCCGGGCGCTCCACAGAAGGTCCCCTCCTCGGAGGGGACCTTCGTCGTTGGCGGCCACGGCCGTACCCCTCGACGCCTGGGCGCTTTTTGACGGACCCCCGGACCTCTCCGCCCGCACCGACGACCTGTTCCGGGAGGACCTCGACCGGTGACCGCGCCCTCACCGCACTCCCCCGCCGTCGTCGACACCTGCGTGTGGCTGGCCGCCTACAACCACCGCGACATCTCTGTTCAACCTCTGGTCACCCCCAGGATCCTGGTCGTCTCCCCGCTTGGCCTCGACTGGCTCGACCACCTCCTCACCAATCGGGCCGGCGAGCACATTGCCATCGAGGCCGTCACCCGTATCGGCGCGCTCGCACGAACCGGGGCCCTGCAGATCGCGGTCGTCGACGGCAAGCTCCTCGACGAGGCCGAGGACCTGATGCGCACCTATAAGGGGCACCGGCTCGGCCTGACCGACTGCGTCAACGCAGCCCTGGCCTGGCGCCTGCGCTGCCCAGCGATTTCGTAGATCGATCACCACTACGCCAACGTTTTCGCGCCCCGAACTCGGTCCGAGCCGGGCTGGAGTTCATCCCGGGGCCCACCCGGAAACTCAACCGCCGCGCGGTCCCACACCGCGGTCCCGCTTCGGCGGTTCACCCGAGGTCCGGGCGCAGCCGCCGAACCCTGACGTGCGGGTGCCGGGTCGTGCCGACGTCAACCTCCACTGACATCCCCTGCCGCAGCACCACCTGGAGATCCTCCGCAGCAAGGAGGACGGCTGGGAAACCTGGTCGTGCGGCCTTAAGCGCGGGCACCATGCACCGCACCACAAGGTGCAGATGCGGTACCCCTGGGTGGACGACGCCGCGCCGGAGCTCCACGGGGCCTGAGCCGCGGGCGCGCCGGGTGATCCGCTCGGCGCCTGCTCCCTGCTCGCAGGCCACCCGCCGTGCGCGGGGAATACGGACGATGGCCGACATCGCCCCTACTCTTGGTCTATCGCCGTCGGACTGTCGTCCGGTGGCCGGCATCTCATCGCGGGTGCCGAAGACTGGAGGCCAGCTCATGCTGATTGCTCAGCGTCCCTCGTTGACCGAAGAGATCGTGGAGGACTGTCGTTCCCGGTTCGTGATCGAGCCGTTGGAGCCGGGCTTCGGTTACACCCTCGGCAACTCCCTGCGCCGGACCCTGCTCTCCTCGATCCCGGGTGCGGCGGTCACGTCCATCCGTATCGACGGTGTGCTGCACGAGTTCACCACCGTGCCCGGCGTCAAGGAAGACGTCACCGACCTGATCCTCAACATCAAGCAGCTGGTCGTCTCCTCGGAGCACGACGAGCCGGTCGTGATGTACCTGCGCAAGCAGGGTCCGGGTCTGGTCACCGCCGCCGACATCGCGCCGCCGGCCGGTGTCGAGGTGCACAACCCCGACCTGGTCCTGGCCACGGTCAACGGCAAGGGCAAGCTGGAGATGGAGCTGACCGTCGAGCGCGGTCGCGGCTACGTCTCCGCCGTGCAGAACAAGCAGGTCGGCCAGGAGATCGGCCGGATCCCGGTCGACTCCATCTACAGCCCCGTGCTGAAGGTCACCTACAAGGTCGAGGCGACCCGTGTCGAGCAGCGCACCGACTTCGACAAGCTGATCGTCGACATCGAGACCAAGCAGGCGATGCGTCCCCGTGACGCCATGGCCTCGGCCGGCAAGACCCTGGTGGAGCTGTTCGGTCTCGCCCGCGAGCTGAACATCGACGCCGAGGGCATCGACATGGGCCCGTCCCCGACGGACGCCGCACTCGCCGCCGACCTGGCGGTGCCCGTCGAGGAGTTGGAGCTCACGGTCCGCTCCTACAACTGCCTCAAGCGCGAGGGCATCCACTCCGTGGGTGAGCTCGTGGCGCGCTCCGAGGCCGACCTCCTCGACGTCCGCAACTTCGGTGCGAAGTCGATCGACGAGGTCAAGGCGAAGCTGGCCGGCATGGGCCTCACCCTCAGGGACAGCCCGCCCGGATTCGACCCGACCACTGCCGCCGGCGCCTTCGACACAGGCGACGACACCGGCTTCGCCCAACCCGAGCAGCACTAAGCCCGCCCCCGGTGGGCGCTGGCTCAGTAGGTGCATTTCTTCTCTGGCCGTGAGGTGCGTACGGCTGGATGATTTGGTGCGTGGGGGTTGGCGGGACGACCCGGTGGTACTGCCGGGAGTGCGGTGACCCGCTGCCGCCGAAGATGGCAGCGGCAGCGGAGTTCTGCTCGGGGCGGTGCAGGTCGCGGCGGTGGCGGAGGCGTCGGCAGACCCGGCAGCGGGTTATCGCAATGCAGCAGGCGAGCAGGCGGAGTGCCCGGTGTGCGATCGGTCGTGGACGGTGGGGGTCGACGTCAGCGGTGTACTGCTCCAACCGTTGGCAGGTGCGGGCCTGTCGGCAACGGCAGGCGTCACGGAAAGGCGTTGCTGAAACGCCGTAGCGCAACGCCTTGCGCGCATCACCGACACCCCCTGTTCTGCACGGGAGCTAGCGGCGATCCGCGGGCGCTTACGGGTCTTTCTGGAGGTGGAACCGGGCCGGGGTGATCACCTACATCCGCGACCAGCTCCGCCGCCGGATCCGTACCGGCAAGGGCCGCTGCCCCCACCCGGTGACGCTGATCGTCGACTCCCAGTCGGTCAAGGCCGCCTCCACAGTCGGCAAGGACAGCCGCGACTACGACGCCGGGAAGAAGATCAATGGCCGCAAACGGCATCTCACGGTCGACACGCTTGGCCTGCAAGTGATGATCACGGTGACGCCCACTGACCTCCAGGACCGCGATGCGGCCCGCGACGTGTTCCGGCGGCTCCGTCTCACACAGCCGCAGATCACACAGGCCTGGGCAGACCGCGGCTACGCCGGCGACCTCGTGGGCTGGGCCCGCGAACGCCTCTGGCTCAGCCTGCGCATCGTCTCCAGGCCGAAGGGCACCAAGGGCTTCGTCGTGCTGCCCCAGCACTCCGAAGCCCACCTGAACTGGGCACTCATCACCATGATGACCCGGCGCCTGCCCCGCAGGAGCCCCCGCACGGACAGTTGGGCCAAGAAGTCGACACCGATGCCCTGAAGCGGCTCGGGTTGGTTTGCCGTATCGGTGCACATTACGATCTAGCTTGCTAGGATGCTAGCATTCACTTGTGAGTGATGAGGAAGTCAAGCAGTTCAACGTGTACCTGCCGATCGGACTGATCAAGCAGGTCAAGTACCGCGCCATCGAGTCGGGCATGTCGTTGTCGGCGCTCGTTGCTGACGCGCTGCGCACTTACCTCGACGACGCCCATGGGGACAAACAGCAATCGCCCGAGAAGGAGACCTGACATGACGACCGAGGGAATCGAGGCCGTGTTCCTGACGACGCACAACTGGGGCAAGGCGGCGAAGTTCTTCCAGGAGCTGGGGTACAAGCTGGAGTTCGCGACGGATCACAACTCCGGCCAGCTCCGCAACGGCGACGGTCCCTACGTGTTCATCGCCGAGGTTCCCGAGGACCAAGAGCCCCAGACGCGGATCGCGCTGAAGGTGCCGGACGCAGACGCGTTCCGTCCCGATCCCGCCGTCGAGGTGGTCACGCCGTTCGAGGACACCCATTACGGGACCAAGGAGATGACCGTCCGCGACCCCGACGGGCGCCTGTGGAGCCTCCAGGCTCCCGCCAAAAACTGACTGCGACGAAGGGGGAACACCATGGCGCACGAGCAGATACAGGCACCGGACAACACCGCAGTGCGGACGGCCCTCTGGCGGGCGATGCACCTTCAGGTCGACCCGCCCCCGCATGTGATCGAGGACCAGATCGGCCTGCAACTGGTGGCCCCCGGCGATGACTGGCGCGCCCGCCCGGACATGGACCAGCAGGCCACCAGCGGGTTCCGGGCAGCCATCGTTGCCCGCGCCCGTTTCATCGAGGACCTGATCGCTGAGCAGGCCGACCGGGGCGTGACCCAGTACGTCATCCTGGGGGCCGGTCTGGACACCTTCGCCCAGCGCAAGCCGGAGCTCGCCTCCCGCCTGCGGATCTTTGAGGTCGACCAGCCCGGCACCCAGGCATGGAAGCGCCACCGCCTGGTCGAACTCGGCTACGGCATCCCTGACTGGCTGCACCTGGTGCCGGTCGACTTCGAGGCGAGCGAAGACTGGCTGAAGAAGCTGGCCACGGCTGGCTTCGATCCCGGTCGGCCAGCGGTCATCGTCTCCACCGGCGTCACCATGTACCTCACCAAAGACGCCACCGCGGCTACCCTGCGCCAGATTGCCGGGCTTGCACCCAGCTCAACGCTCGCCATGACCTTCCTGCTGCCGACCGAACTCGTCGACGACGCAGACCGCAGCGGCCTCCGGGCGAGCGAGGAAGGCGCGCGAGCATCTGAAACGCCGTTCATCAGCTTCTACACCCCGCAGGAGATGCTGGCACTGGCACGCGAATCCGGCTTCAAAGACGCCCGACACGTACCGGGGACTTCGCTCGCCGAGCGCTACTTCGCCGACCGGACTGACGGCCTTCGCCCGTCAAGCGGAGAGAACCTCCTGCTGGCCACCACCTGATACCTCGTCAATGCCGTCTGACCTCCGAGCCCTGTGGTTCAAAAGCACCTGCTCAGACCACACGCGGCTGCTCGCACAGGTGCCGCTGACCGTACCGCGCTCGATCATGGCCACGCGCTTGCCCCTTGGTCCGGGCGGCAATGGTGGCAATGGCAGCAATGGCGGCCGCGAACGCGGCAGAGCCGGAACCGACGGCGGCGAGATCGAGGTCGGACCGCACTGATCTCGTGATGCTCCCCTGGTGTGGAGCGGTCAGCGGTAGTCGGGGTTGGGGAAGTCGAAGCGGCAGCCCGCCTCCCACTCGGAGCGTTGGTTGCCGTGGGCCGGGATGCCGCCCGCATCCTTCAGCAACCGGGCCAGGTGGAGCAGGTTCCACGTCATGAAGGTGGTGTTGCGCTTGGTGAAGTCGTTCTCCGGGCCGCCGGAGCCGGGATCGAGGTAGGACGGCCCCGGGCCGGCTTCGCCCACCCAGCCCGCGTCCGCCTGTGGCGGGATGGTGTAGCCCAGGTGCTGGAGGGAGTAGAGGACGTTCATTGCGCAGTGTTTGGCGCCGTCCTCGTTCCCGGTGATCAGACAGCCGCCGACACGCCCGTAATACGCGTACTGGCCTTGGTCGTTGAGGATGCTGGAGCAGGCGTAGAGCCGCTCGATGACCCGCTTCATCACGGAGCTGTTGTCACCCAGCCAGATGGGCCCGGCCAGCACCAGGATGTCGGCGTCCATCACGCGCGAGTAGAGCACCGGCCACGCGTCGCTGTGCGCCCCGTAATCCGTCATGTCCGGGTAGACGCCGGGTGCGAGATCATGGTCGACACCGCGGAACTCGTCGACGCGCACGCCCTGTTGCTCCATGATACGGCGGCTGACGTCGACCAGCCCCTCGGTGTTGCTGGTCTCCGGCGTGAGTTTGAGGGTGCAGTTGATGAACAGCGCGCGCAGGTCGTCGTAGCGACGTTCGACCGAGGCGGGGTTGGGGATCGTCACAGCTGCTCCATTGGTTGTGGTTGGGCGAACTGTTCTGCGGAACGCGGACGAGCAGGGTGAGCACGTAGGTCACCGGAGCGGACATCGAGCAGTTCGCCGGGCACACGGCCGTTGTAGGCCCCGTCCCGATCACACCCCGCGCCTCTCCTCGTCTCCGACCTCTGTGTCCTCTTCATATGACGCAATGAACCCCCGCGTCCGGAGCGATCGCCCCCGAAACGCCGCGGAATCCCCCGATCGCCCGCAGCGCACGTCGGCCCGCAGCGCACATCGGTCGGTGCGCGTACCGGGCACACGCCCGGGCGGCCAGCCTGGTCCTGTGAACTGGCGCCGGTGGCAGGCCACACGCCGCCGGGAGGAACAGTCAGGGCCGGTCGACTCACCGGGACCGCCGCCAGAAGGGCGGGCCTGCGTGTCACTCCCCGGGAACAGCCCCTTGGGCCCCACCGCCATCCCGTCCGTCCGGATCGTGCAGCAGGGACTGGCTGAAGCTCCGCAACCGTGTCACTGCCGTGGCGTCCAACTTCTCCCGCCGCGCCAGGGAGTTCTTGATCTCCCGGTACGTGGCCGCCTCCAGCCCCCAGCGGCGGCAGTCCTCCAGGTGCACCGCCACCCGGCGGGCGGTGACCTCGTCGGTCTCGACGTCCAGGTAGGGCTGCAGGACACGAGCCACCTGCACGTCCGCGAGGGTGGCCCGCCGGACGCCACCCACACCCGCGGCGAGGCAGAGCCCGAGCCGCACCCTGACGACCTCAACGCGGTGGTCGTCGCGAACCGGTTCCCTGCCGTGGACGGCGGCATGCACGTCGTCCACCTGGTGGCTCTCGACGGCTTCGAGCGCTATCTCGACGGCGCCACCGCCCCGCCCGGCGAGGGACTGCGCATGGTGTCGCTGTGGTCGTGGACCTTCGAGTCCGTCTACGACACCGGTATCGGCTTCGGGGACCTGGCCCACAACCTCGCCACCGGCCCGGACTCCCGCCCCGATCTGCTCCTGCGCCGCCGCGTCACCGGCTCCGGGCAGCCGGATGCCGTGCAGCGCGAGATGCTGGCCCGGTTGAACGCGGGAGCAGCGGCTCGCCTGGGCCCCGCTACCGGGCTCCCTGATCACCGAACTCGACCAGCTCGAAGCCGTTTCCCCGCACGCACACGCCTTCCTCGACGCGATCCGAAGCCGAGGCCCGGCCGTGCTCCACGCCGTCCGCGCCACCCTGGACGACGCGCTGACCACCATCGACCCCGACGGCCCCCAGGACCCCGGCCTCGGCTTCCTCCTCGGCCGCCCGCTCGCCCTCGTCCGCACCCGCATCGACCTCGAACTGTGCGGACCGGCCCGCACCACCGTCGCCTGGAGCCAGGTCGCCGCCCCGCCACCACCGGACCTCACCGACTACCCCTGGTTCGTGCGACTCGGCGACCCCCACCGCACCGACGACGGCCTCATCGGCATGATCATCGACGACAACTACGACCACCTCGACACCGTCGTGGACCCCGTCGACGAACACGACGGCTTCCTCCGCCCCATCCCCACCGACGGCGAACCACCCTTCACCGTCTCCGTCGCCGGCGAGCCCCTCAACACCACGCTCCTGGTGGACCCACGGGTACCCGTGCACGCCACCACCGACGTCCTGCCCACCGGCACCGTCCACATCCCCCAGGAATTCACCGCCCGCGCCCTGGCCCGCATGGCCGTCGCCTTCCGCGCCGGGCCACTCCAGACCGACGAAGCCCACGGCACCGCCCTCATCCCCACCCCAGCCACCGCGGCCGGCACCTGGTCCTGGGCGGAACCCGCCACCGATGGCTGGCGCACCCTGCCCCTCACCTCGCCCGACCCCACCGCAACCCCCTTCAGCCACCCCGACCTGCGATCCGGCTACCTCCTGCTCGGCGACGCCGTCACCAGCACCGACCACACCACCGGAGAACACGCATGAGCCTGACCGTCTCCCAGACAGTCGCCGCCCCCGACGGAGCCGCACCCGCCTCCGCCGACCAATCCGGGCTGGTCTACGAACTGACCACCCAACCCGACCCGCTGCGGGTCTCCCCGGCTCAAGGCGCCCTCGAACACGGCGACATCGTCATCGTCGGCAGCGCACTGAACTTCAACACCATCGAGATCCAGCGCATCACCGTCGGATTTCCGGTCGGCGACCTCGCCCACTCACTGACCGAGCACTTTCGTGACATCGAAGCCACCGTCAACCACGACGGCGCCAGTTGGCCCCCCGCCCACAACGAGGCCGAACAGGAGATCGTCTTCAACCCTCCTGGTGGAGCGGCCACCGTCGAGCCCGGCCAGGGCGTGACCATCCAGCTCCGCAACATCCCCGTCAACCGCCAGGTCGGAACCGTCCCCCTCACCGTCATCGTCAGCTGGCGACGGGAAGGAACCGCCAGCTGGCGCGACGACATCGACACCCTCACGGTCGGCAAGTTCCCCCCGGACTTCACCCTCGCCAACCTCAAGGCCGACCCCATCGCCCTCGAACACAGCGGCAGCACCACACTGACCTGGCAAGCCTCCGACAACGCCACCTACAAACTCCTCTACGGCACTGCCGAGATCGACGTCACCAACGTCCGTACCTACACCGTCCCCAACCTCAAACAGACCACCCCCTTCTACCTGCGCGGCATCGCACAGTCCGGCAACACCTCCGTCGAACGCACCCTCACCAGCCTCGTCACCGTCAACGTCCCCGACCTCGAAGTCACCAACCTCTTCGTCCGAGGCACCCTCAGCACCCGCCTGGTCTCCAACCTCATGCGGATCAGCTTCACCACGAAGGACGGCTGGGGCGCCCCGGTCGCCGTCAACCTCCACTCCGGCGCCAACCCGCCGCCATGGCCATCTACAACAACCGCCTCTACTGCGTCCACCGCGCCCTGATCGGCGACAACCTGCAGTGGTCCGCCTCCATCGACCGCCTACCTGCTGCCGATGATGCTCGACCGCTCCTACGACAACTCCGTGGCCACCATTGCGGGTTCTGCCGCTGCTGCGCGAACCGCTGTGGTTGCCTACGCAGCGTCATCTTCTCTTGTTCGGCCGGCTATTCGGGGAACGGGCCGCGGACGGAGACTCCCCCGTCCAGGACGATCTGCTGGCCGGTGACATAGCGTGCCTCGTCCGAGGCCAGGTAGACGGTCGCAGCGGCCATCTCCTCCGACGTGCCGTAGCGGCCTGCTGGAATCTCCGGGACCCAGTCGCCGGCGGGGTTGGCGTTGTTGACTCCGGTGCTGATCGCTCCACCTGCGACAACGTTCATCCGGATGCCGTCGGCTGCGTACTCGGCCGCAACGGTGCGCGCCAGGCTGTTGAGGCCGGCCTTCGCCGCGCCGTATCCGGCCTGCTTCGGTGCGGCCATGAATCCGGTGACCGAGCCGATGCTGACGATGTTCCCGCCCGTTCCTTGTTCCAGGAACAGGCCAAGTACGCGCCGTACGGCGCGAGCCACGTAGCGCAGGTTCAGGTCGTAGACGGTCTCCCAGTCCTCGTCGCTCATCTCGTGGAGCTTGACCGCGGGCACGAACGCCACCTGCCCGCCGACCACCGTGACCAGGGTGTCCAGACCGCCGAGTCGTTCCGCCGCGCCGACGATCATGTCGTCGAGCTGTTCACGTGAGCGGACGTCGCCGCTGATCGCATGGGCGGTGTATCCGGCCGTCCGCAACTCGTCTGCCGCCTCGGTTGCCCGTGCGGCGTCCACGTCGGCCACCACCACTCCCGCCCCGGCGGCGGCGTAGGCACGGATGACGGCGCGACCGATCCCCGTCCCGCCACCACCGATCACCAGAGCCCTCTTGCCGTCGAGTCTGCCCGCCCCGGTCATGAACCCTCCATCCTCGTCGAGTTGCCCAAGGCTAGTAGGTCCTGTCCCGCCGATCGCATAACGTCCCTGCGGGATCTGTCTTGAGCCTGGTGCGTGAAGCCGTCACAGCCATGGAGCCGGCGGCCCGCCGCAGGTATGTGGAGAGTCTGCTTGCGCCGCTGGTGGGCGACCCCGCCCTACTGGCGGAGCTGATGGGGTGAGCAGGTCTCGCGTTGGGCTGCCGACGGCGCCGCGGTGAAGCTGACCATCGAGTCCGGGAACTCACTCGTCGAGGGCGCCGCACGGTCGGCCTGGACGGCTGGCGGGCCCTGGCCGACCGTGCCGGAGGTGCTTGTCCGGATCGTGAGAGCCGCATCACGCCTGTGGCGGTCGCAGGCTGTTGAGGGCGTCCTGGAGCCGCTGTGCGGCCTGGGCGTCGAGGATCCAGTGCGCTGCGGCGTCGGTCAGTTCGCTCGCCAGGGCGGTGGACATGTCCTGCGGGGATCCCCTTGGCGGCACCATCGACCATAAAGAAGTGAGGCGGAAGCTGGAACCAGACAGCTTCCGCCCCCTTCTACCGGGTGCTGGAACCCAGACGGTGGCTCACTTCCCGGCAAACGCCCAAGGCGGCGTGGGGCCGCGTGTCAGGGATGGTCCTGGGTCCGTGTGCCGTGTCGGTGGCGACGAGGGTCGCGCCAGAGCGCGCTCGGGTTGGTGAAATCCCAGGTGAAAGGCCGGATGAGGGGGTGTGGCAGGTGGCGCAGGGCCCAGCTTGCGCACTTGTAGCGGCGACTGGGGATGCTGACGTAACGGCCACGGGCAAGGTCGCTCAGGGCGGTGGCGACCACGTGTCCGGGGCTCAGCCAGGCCCAGGAAGGAAGATTGAGCGTGCCGAGCTGGTTGCGGTCGAAGAAGTCGGTGGCGGTGAAGCCGGGGAGGAGCGTCATCATGCGGACGCCGCTGGTGACGACCTCCCTGGAGCGGGCGACGGCCTCGGTGAAGGCGAGTACCCATGCCTTGCTGGCGGGATAGGTGGTGGCCAGACCGCCGATGCCCAGTGCGGTGAAGGAGGAGACGTTCACCACCTGGCCGGACCGGCGCTCGATCATGCGGGGCAGAGCGGCATGGGTCAACCGCATGACGGCGCGGATGTTGAGGTCGAGCAGAGTCGCTTCGTCGGCTACGTCGTTGGCCTGGAACGGCCGACTCAGTACGGTCCCGGCGCTGTTGACGAGGAAGTCGACGGCTTCCCCGGCAGTGAGCCGACGCTCCACAGTCGCACAACCGCCGGCGGTGGCGAGGTCGACGGCCATGGTCTCGACGTGCACTCCGGCCGAGGTGCGAACGGTCCGGGCAAGGTCGTCCAGGGCGCTGCGGGTGCGCGCCACGGCGATGAGGTCGTAGCCGCGTCGGGCCAGTTGTTCCGCGAAGGCCCGGCCGATGCCGGAGGACGCTCCGGTGATCAGTGCGGTGGGCACGGTCACACCGGCTGTTCGATGTGGTCGGTGCGGAAGCCGACCGATGTGGCGAAGACGTCGAGCAGTCCGCTCAGTGGTTCGGCGGGCAGTGCGGGCTTCCACAGCTCCACGGCCATCTCACCGTGGTAGAGCATCGGCCAGCGCACGTAGTGCCTCGGGTCGTCGGGGTCGTGGACGGCGCGCGAGCGCCGGACGGTGTCGGCGGCGACGTCGGCTGTCAGATCGCTGCCGCAGCCGAAACCGTAGGGGTAGCTCTCCCGGTTCGGCGGAACGGTCTCGATGTGCGCGTGGTCGGTGCGTTCCACGCCGACGTGGGCGTGGATTCCGGCCCGGATGAGCGGGACTTCGCGTTCGCCGTCCGGGTGCGGCGCCCAGGCACCGGACGTCGTGCGGGTGACCCGGACCTTCGGGGCGGCATGGAGGAAGGCCCGTACCTCCCATGCCTCCACCGATGGCCCGAGCGGGCGCCGGCCTTCGGGCGCGAGGACGCGCAGCGGGCTGTGCGGTGGGTCGAGCGCGACGATGGTGACGTCGTCGGGGTTGAGGTTCCGCTTGTCGACGTCCCAGCTACCGGAGGCGCTCACCACCAGGGCGTCGAGGTCGGGGTCGACGAGGAAGAGCATGCCTTCGCTCAGCCGTTTCCAGCCCATGTACTGCTCGTACAGACGGGCCAGTTCGGCCGATACGTAGCGGCTGATGTCGGTGGGCGGCGGCAGCAGTCCCAGTTCGCCCATCGTGCGGCCGGCGCGTGCGAGCTGCGCGGGGGCGGGGCTGGCGTCCCACACCCGAGCCGGTACGGCGTTGGGCACCGTCTGGTAGCTGTCGGAGATGTTGCGGGCGCAGGCGGCGGCCACCAGGCGGTCGCGCATGCGGTCCGCGGCTTGCGGCGCCGTCTCGGTGGGGTGCCCGCCTTCCATGGTGCAGAAGGTGACCTCCTCGACCTGGCCGGGGCACTCGCCTCTGGTGACGAACAGGACCTTGGGAGCCGCTGCGCGGGCCATGGCGGTGCGGGCGGTCTCCACCACCTCCGCGTGCGGCAGCGGGCTCAGCCGCTCGGGGATCTCGGCGAGGAGCACGACCTGGCGCGAGCCCACCCGCAGGCCGTGTTCCTGGCAGGCTGTGACGGCGAGTGGCGGCATCTGTTCGGGCAGCCGGTCGCGCAGTGGTTCCGGGCCGTCGGGGATGCGGGTGGCGACCAGGAGCAGGTCGATGTCGCCGTGCGAGTGCTGCACCACGGTGTGTCCCTGCTCCTCGAAGGCCGTCAGGAGCTGCCGGCCGAAGGCGGCCAGGGTGGGGTCGGCTTCCTCGTCCAGGCCCACCGCCTGGACGAGGAGGGGCCGCCACCAGGGCAGTGCGGACAGGTCGTGCAGCGGCGCCGAGGCCGCGGAGCTGGGGCTGGTGTCGGTCACTGGTCTCTCCGGATCAGCGGTAGGACGCGGCAGGCGAGGTCGTTGAGGCAACTGACCGAGGTGAGTTCGAGTACGGAGAGGTCGCAGCCGAGCCGATGGCGGACCAGGGCGGACAGCTCGACGAGCATGAGGGAGTCCATTCCCAGGTGGTCCAGTCGGCGGGTCCGGTCGACGCGCTCGGTCGAGGTCTGCAGGACCCTGGCGATCAGCTCGGCCATGATGTCGGCGAGGGCCTCCGTGGCGTCCTCGGGCGGCAGGGCCTCCAGTCGGGCCCGTACGTCCTGCGGGCTCTCGGCGGCGTCCTCGGGGCCGGTGTCGTCGATACCGTGGAGCAGCCGGGCGTGGAGCGCTGGGAAGAGCTGCCCGAGTCGGTGCCAGTCGAAGCGCCCGACGAGCGCCGTCTCCGCCTCACTGCCGACGAGTTCCCTCAGGGCGGACCACGCATCGTGCGGATCGAGTCCCTCCAGACCGCTTCGCGCGAGGGCATCCACCATGCCGGCCCGCTCTGCGTAGCCCGTGCCGCGAATGGCGCCCCACGCCACGGCCAGTCCCGGGAACCCCGCCCGGCGCCGCTCTCGTACCAGAGCCTCACCGAAGGCGTTGGCAGCGCCGTACGGGCCCTGGTGGCGGTTGCCGATCGTGGCGCTGACGGAGGAGCAGACCACGAAGAAGTCCACGTCCTGTGTGCGGGTGGCACGGTCCAGGACGAGGGTGCCCGTCACCTTCGGATGCAGGACCGCGGTGAAGCGTTCCGGCGTCAGTGCGCCGAGCGGGGCATCGTCGATGTGCATGGCCGCGTGGATGACGCCCTTCACCGGGTGGCCGCCGTCCGCCGCGTCGGCGAGGATGCGGGCGACAGCGTCGGGATCGGCGATGTCGGCCGCGTGGACGCGTACGTCGACTCCCTGTGCCGGGAGCCGGTCGAGCAGGGCGCCTCCTTCGGGTGTGCCGGCACCGCGGCGGCCCACGAGGACCAGGTGGCGGGCACCCTCCTCGGCCAGGTGCACCGCGAAGGCGGCACCCAGCCCTGAGAGGCCCCCTGTGACCAGATAACTGGCGGTGGGATCCACGGGCAGACCGTCGGCGGGGCGCTCGACGAGTGGAGCCTGGGCGAGATCGATGACGACCTTGCCGATGTGCTGGGAGTGCAGCAGGGTCTGGAACGCCTCGGTGATCCGGTCGGCTGCGTGGACCTGGTGCGGCAGTGGCCGGTATCGCTGGTCGGTGACGCGCCGGGTCAGCTCGGAGAACTGTGCGAGGGCCGTCTCGGGAGCCTGTACCGCCAGACTGCCGACGTCCACGCCGAAGTAGGAGATGTTGTTGCGGAACGGGCCGAGCAGCAGCGGTGTGTTGGCGTACAGGTCGCGCTTGCCGAGTTCGACGAAGCGGCCGCCGGGGCGCAGGCTCTCCAGGCTGCGCGCGATGGCTTCCCCGGCAAGGGAGTTGAGGACGACGTCCACGCCGCGGCCCGCGGTGGCGGTGCGCACGTCCTCCGCGAAGGACAGGTCGCGGGAGTCGAAGACGTGGCGAACGCCCAGCGCGCGCAGCAGCTCCCGTTTGGCCGGGGTGCCGGCGGTGGCGATGACATCGGCGCCGACGGCGTGGGCGTATTGGACGGCGGCCAGGCCGATGCCGCCCGCGCCGCCGTGGACAAGCACGGTTTCCCCGGAGCGCAGGCGGGCCTTCTCCTCCAGCGCGTACTGCACCGTGAGGAACACGGCGGGCAGGGTGGCCGCCTCACTGAAGCGCATGCCGTCGGGCATGCGGCCGCTCTGGTCGGCCCGCACCGTGACGTGGGAGGCCAGACAGCCGTAGCCGGACGCGTAGACCCGGTCGCCGGGAGCGAAGGCCGTGACGCCGGGCCCGGTCGCGGACACGACTCCGGCGCACTCCAGGCCGAGGCGGGGGCCGCCCTCGCCGGGCGCGTTCTCGTCCGGCACGAGGCCGGTGGCGACCATCACGTCCTTGTAGTTGAGGGCGGCGGCCTTCACGTCGATCAGGAGCTCTCCGACACCCGGCTCTCGTGTGGGCTCGGGGCACCAGCTGAGCTGGTGCCGGAGGCCGGGTTCGCGGAGCCGCAGCCGGTAGTGGTCGCCCGGGGCCGGGCGCCTGGACGGAGCGGCGGAGGTGACCAGGCGAGGCCGGAAGCGTCCGTCCGGTGTCAGAACAGTCTCCGAGGCGTCGTCCTCACCGAGCAGGTCGCCGACCAGGCGCTCGGCATCGCGCCCGGGGTCACCGCCGGACTCCAGCGAGACGCAGCGAACGTGTACCCCCGGATACTCCGTGGCCAGGACCCGGCCCAGGCCCCACATCGGCGCATCTGCCAGGCTGAGCGGGCGCTCCGGAGCGGGAAAGAGGCCCGTGGGCGGAGTAACGAGACACAAGTGGCCCCGAACGAGGGCCAGTTGCTCGGCCAGATCCCGCAGTGCGCCGGCACGGCAGGCCGTCAGGTCCTCGACATCGTCGGCTGCGGTCGCGCCCGCGTTCAGGATCACCACCACGCAGGGCGGAGCGTCGGGGGCTGCCGCGGCGAGCACAGACAGCGGGGCGGTGTCCCCCAGGCCGGTCAGCGGAACCGCCAGCCGCGTGGCCACCGCCTCGCCCAGTTCCGCTGCGGCGGGTTCGGCGACAACCGCCCAGCAACCGGCGACCGGGTACGGAGAGGGGAGAGCCGATACGGTTCTTCTTCCGGCGCGGCGGGCCAGGAACACGGTGGTGTCCTGGCGCGGGACATCGGGTGCGACGCCCGTGTGCTGCACATCGTCGAAGCCTGCGCCGGCGAAGCACCGCGTCCACGCCTCGCGTGACAGCAGGGGTGGCCCACCGCGCCGGTCGTCCATGCAGTCCCCGTACTCGTCGAGCAGGCCGAACAACGAGCCGACGAGATCGGCGTCCAGGCCCTCCAGGCCGAGGAGGAGCCCCCCATCGGCGAGCAGACCGGCGACTCGACCGGCGGCGCGGTGCACGTCGGCGGCAACGTGCACCGCGTTGGCGGCGAGGATCAGGTCGAAGCTCGCCTCGGCGAAGCCCTGGCCCGCGGGATCCTGGTCGAGATCGAGGGTGCGGTATTCGATGATGTCGTGGTCACGGAAACGGGCCTCGGCGCGGACGAAGAACGCGGCGCTGACATCGGTGAAGGTGTAGCGCGTGCGGTCGGCCGGCAGCTCGGGCAGGACGGCGGCGGTCAGACTGCCCGTGCCGGCGCCGATTTCGAGCACGCGCAGCGGTCGGCCCTCGGGCCAGTGGCGGACGATCTCGCGGATCAGGGCGCGAGCGTGGAGGTTGTGCAGCCTCTGGTGCGGCGCGTCGCTGTACAGCTGGGACATCAGGTGCCGGTCGACGTCGGCGTAGAGCATCTCGCGCGGGGCTGCCGCGCCGCGCAGCAGCTCGGACAGGTGTGGGCGGCACCGGTTGAACATGGCGCTGGTGGCCCCCCAGTCCGGCAGTTCCCGCAGTTGGGCGCGGACCTGGGCTTCCGGGTCGGGTGGGGTGTCGGCGAATCGCCAGCGGGCGGGGCCGGTCCCGGACGTCTCCCGCGTGGCGAGCAGGCCGCTGTCACAGGCAGCCCGGGCCATCAGCTGCACCAGCGGGCTGTACTGGGGGCGCACCCCGGCGTCTTCGAGGTCGCCGATCCCGAACTCCTGTGCGTTGGGGAGGAGTTCACGGAAGGCACGGCCGGCATAGTGGCCCAGCACCCGCCAGTTCAGCTCCGCGAACCTCGGGTAGCGGTCGTCCGCGGTCGCGGTGAGCCGGCGGCGTTCCTCACGGGTGGCCTCCAGCAGCTGCGCGGGGGCCGGCAACGCAGGGCATGGCGCGGGCCCGCCGGACACGGGTAGCGCGCGTAGCGCGACCTCATGGCGGGCCGGGCGCCGGGCACCCTCGTGATCGAAGCGGCGCAGCCGGCAACCGGTCAGCTCCAGGCTCACCCGGCCGTCCGGGTCCAGCACCTGCAGGTCCCACACCGCCTCCCGGTCACCGACCGCCACGGCCCGGACGTGGACGAAGCCACGGTCGGCGGGCTCACGCCACAGGCGGGCCCCTTCGATACCTACGGGCAGGAACAGCCGCACCTCACCCGGCCCGGCGAGCAGTCGGCAACCGGTCTGCAACGCCCCGTCCACCAAGGCAGGATGGGCGAGGTAGCCGGTGGTGTCTGCTCGGAGCTGGTAGGCGGACAGGACCTCGCCGTCCCCTCTGCGCAGATCGGTCAGCACCTGGAAGGCGGGGCCGTGCCGCACCCCGGCCCGGCGCAGTGCCGCGTAGTGGTCGGTCACCGCTTCCGGCAGTTCCAGCCGGGCCGTGAGCGCGGCGAGGTCGACCCGCTCCGGCGCGGCCCGGTGCAGCCGCCGCACCCGCCCCCGGGCGTGCTGCTGCCAGCTGCCTGTCCCGCCGGTGCGGCTCGCGACGCCGACCGTTCCTGTCTGCGGCTCGAAGGAGGTCTGCAGCAGCACCTCATCCGTACTGTTCTCGCCGGGCAGGACACAGGCCGCGGTGATCAGCAGGTCCGTCACTTCCAGCGCTGCCGTGTCGAGGGCTTCACGGCCTGCTTCGAACGCGGCCTCCAGATAGGCGGTGCCCGGCAGCACGCAGGCGGTGCCCACGTGGTGGTCGTCCAGCCATGGGGCACGTGCCGCCGACAGGGGGCCGTGCCAGGTGGGGTGGGCCACCGCAGCCCTCTGCCCGAGCAGCGGCCGCTCCACGGCGCCGTCGCTGGTGACCCTGCCCCACCAGTTCGGTGCGCCGTTCCAGTGCCGTTCACGCTGCCACGGATAGGCGGGCAGAGCCACGACGCGCCCCGGGCGCGGGAAGTGCGCGTGGACGTCGTAGCGTGCGCCCGCCGCCACCGCGTGCGCCACGGCCGAACGGACGGCGCCCGGGCCGTCGCCACGCCGGGTGCAGGTGCGGACCACGGCCACGGTGCGGTCGCGGCGCCGCTGGGCGAGGCGCCGGAGGTAGGGGCTGAGGACCGCGTGCGGGCCCACGTCGACCAGGACGTTGGTCCCCAGGTCCAGCATGGCGTCCACTGCGGCGCCGAACAGCACGGGGCGCCGCACGTTGTGCCACCAGTACGCCGCGTCGAGGCGCTGCTCCTCGGCCAGCAGGGCGCCGGTGACCGTGGAGACGAACGGCAGGCTCGGCCGCCGGGAGCGCAACGGGGCCAGTGATGCGCGCAACGGCTCTTCGATCGGCTCCATGGCGCTGCTGTGGAAGGCGTGGTCGAGGTCGAGGGGGCGGAAGAAGACGCCGTGGGCGGTGAGTTCCTCGCCCAATGCGGTCAGCGCGGCGGTGTCCCCGGCGACGGTGGTGTCCGTGTGGCTGTTGATCCCGGCGATTTCCAGTCGGTTTCCGTACGGGGTCAGTGCCTTGAGGGTGTCCTCCTCTGACAGACCGACCGCGGCCATGCTTCCCTCCCCCGCGGTGAGCGCCTGAGCCCGGCTGCGGCAGGCGACGACCAGCGCGGCCGCGTCGAGGTCGAGTGCTCCGGCGGTGTACGCGGCGGCGATCTCCCCGACGCTGTGCCCGGTGACCACCGCCGGGCGCAGGCCGCGGGCCGCGAGCAGTTCCACCAGCCCGACCTGGAAGGCGAACAGCAGCGGCTGGGCCACCTCGGTGGCCTGGATCCGGGAGCCTTCCGCCCCCACGTACATCTCCTCGACGACAGACCAGTCCAGGTGACGGCTGAGCGCCGCGTCCACCTCCTCGACCGCCTCACGGAACACCGGCTCAGCGGCGAGCAGGTCCGCGCCCATGCCCGCCCACTGCGAGCCGTTGCCGGCGAACGCGAAGGCCGTCGTGCCGTCCTCGACCGCCGACGCGGAGGCCAGTCCGGGCGCCGGACGCTCGCCCTGGGCCGCGCCACGCAGCGCCCGCGCCGCCTCGTCGGGGGCGGAAGCCAGGACCACGGTTCGGTGGTCGTACAGGGTGCGGCGCTGCGCGGAGGTGAAGGCAAGGTCGTAGAACTCCTCCTCGCCACACGTCTCAAGCCGCGCAGCCATGCGTCCACACGCTTCACCGAGCGCCTCCGGGGACCGGGCGGACACCACCACCGGCAGCGGGCCGCCGGTACCGGTCCGGTGGCTCCGGTCCTGCTGCGGGGCAGGGCCGACGACCACATGCGCGTTTGCGCCACCGAACCCGAAGGAGTTCACCCCGACCACGGACTCCGGCCCCACTTCCACGGGCTCGGAGCCGGTGACGGGCCGGAGCCGGAGACCGGCGAAGTCGATCTCCGGGTTCAACGGTTCGGCATGAAGGGTGGCCGGCACGGTCCGGTCGCGCAGTGTCACCACGGCCTTGAGCAGGCCCGCAACGCCGGAACCGGCTTCCATATGACCGATGTTGGACTTCACCGAACCGATCGGCAGAGGGCCCGTCGTCCGGCGTTGTGCCAGGGCCTCGCCGATCGCGGTGCACTCGATGGGGTCCCCCACCGCCGTCCCGGTTCCGTGCGCCTCCAGGTACACGAGCCGGTCCGCCTCGATCCCGGCGTCGCCGTACACGTTTCGCAGCAGGGCGCTCTGGGCCTCGCCGTTGGGTAGCGCGAGGCCCGGCGTCCAGCCGTCGTTGTTCGTGCCGCTGGCCACGATCACCGCGTGTACCCGGTCGCGGTCGGCAAGTGCCGCCGACAGCGGCTTGAGCAGTAGCAGCCCGCCGCCCTCGGCTCGCACATAGCCGTCGGCACCGGCGGAGAACGCCCGGCAGCGTCCGGACGGCGACAGCATGGAGGCGCCGGAGAAGCCGCTGTAGCCGTACGGGTCGAGCAGGATGTTGATGCCGCCGGCCAGGGCCATTCCCGACCGTCGGGTACGCAGGTGCTCGCACGCCTGGTGGACCGCGGTCAGCGCCGAGGAGCAGGCCGTGTCGACCGTGACGCTCTGACCGTGCCAGTCCAGCAGGTGCGAGATCCGGTTCGCGGTGTTGCCGCCGGCCATGCCGGAGACGGTGTAGGCGTCCCCGCTCTCGGGCCGCATCCCCTGAAGCGTCCCGTAGTCCTTGCTGGAGCACCCGATGAACACGGCGCCGTCCGTGCCGGCAAGCCGTCCGGCGTCCATGCCGCCGTCGTCCAGGGCCTCGGCCGCCAGCTCCAGAAGCAGCCGCTGCTGCGGGTCCATACGGGACGCCTCCCGCGGCGAGATCCACGAGAAGTACGCGCAGTCGAACCCCGCGATGTCGTCCAGGAACCCGCCCGCCACGGTGTAGGTCCGCCCGGGGCGCCGCCGGCCGCCGTCCAGGAACGACGCGGCGTCGAAACGGTCGGGCGGCACGTCGGTGACGGCGTCCTGGCCGGCGAGCAGGAGCGCCGCCAGGTCGTCGAGCGACTCGACGCTCCCCGGCAGCCGGCACCCCACGCCCACGACGGCGATGCACGAACCCGAGGGAGGGTTCTGGTCCGTATCCACACGAAGCTCCCTACGCCGAATCACCGACACCGACGCCGCAGCACAATCGCTGCGATTTCACGTATAGACGATGAAGAGGATTCATCATGACTTGCGCAAATATGCCCCATTAACCCCTATTGGCCACATTCGGCGTGTCGTACGGCATCTGCGGGGATAGTCATCCGGGCCACTCGCAATCGCTCTTGCCCGTCAGCTCGGCACCCCTTGACGCTGTCGGCCGATATGAGGGAGCCCATGGGACGCGGCATGAGGCAGTCCATCACGCAGGGAGCGGCTCTGGCCGTCGTCCTCCTGGCGGCGTTCGCCTGCCTACCACTGACGGCGGCCACCGGCGCCCGGACGAGCAGCACGGGCTACGCGGACGAAAGCAGCGAGTCATACCGCGCGGACCGGTCGCTGGAGGAACGCTTCGGCTGGGGCTCCCCGCAGGTACAGATGGAGCTGCGGCCATCCGTACCGGTCGACAGTGCCGAGGCAGCGGCCGCGGGCCGAAGGCTGACGGACCAGGTCGCACACTCCCCAGGAGTGGTCGGCGCCGTTTCCTGGTGGACCGTCAAGGACGAAACCCTGCGTTCCCGCGACGACCATGCCGTGCTCCTGCTGGCACGACTGACCGGCGACAACGCGCAGACGGAGGCCACCGCCGCCCGGCTGGCGGACCGGTTCGGCGGCCGGCACTCTCCCCTCGACATCACGGTCACGGGCCGCGCACCGGTCAATCGCGACCTGGCCGAACGCAGTCGGCAGGAACTCCTCCACGCCGAGCAGATCAGCGTGCCGTTGGTCGCCCTGGTACTGCTGCTCGCCTTCCGGACCCTCGTCGCCGCCGTCGTTCCGCTGGCCGTCGGGGTCGCGTGTATCGCCGGCGCGCAGATCGTGCTGTACGGCCTCACCAAGGTCATGGAGGTGTCCGTCTTCGCCCCCAACCTCGCGGTCGCCCTGGCCCTTGGGCTCTCGGTCGACTACAGCATGATGCTGGTCAGCCGGTTCCGCGAGGAACGGGCAGCCGGGCTCGGCGTACGGCCGTCCGTCAGGGCCACCATGCGTACGGCGGGCCGGACCGTACTGTGCTCCGCCGCCGTGGTAAGCCTCTCGCTGTCCGTACTGCTCCTCTTCCCGATCCCCTTCCTGCGATCCCTGGGCGCGGCCACCGTGTCCGTCGCGGTGCTGGCCGCGATCACCGCCCTCGTTCTCGTGCCTCTCATGCTGACCGCCGTGGGCGAACACCTGGAGCGTGGGCCGGTTCCGAGGCTGAAGCGGCGCACCGGGCGGGAGTCCACGCAACGTGCCCTCCCCTGGGCGGAGTTCACCCAGTGGGTACCGCGCCACCCCGCAGTGGCGCTGACCGTCGCCACCGGCGTCCTGGTGCTGCTGGCACTCCCCTTCGCCCGGGCCGAGTGGGGCTTCATCGATGAACGCTGGCTTCCTTCAGGAAGTCCCCAGCGGGTAGCGGCAGAACGCGTCCGGGCGGAGTTCCCTGTCGCGGCAGGCGTCATGCCGTTGGTGCTGCTGGACCAGGCTCCGGTCGGATCCGCCACAGCGGCACACTTCGCGACGGCGCTCTCGCAAGACCCCCGGGTAGTGTCCATCTCCGGCCCCACAGGGGTCTTCACGAACGGTCGGCGCCTGTCCGGCACCGCCCCCGGATCCTCCGGCACCCAGGCGCCCAAGAAAGCGTCTCAGCCGGTCGGCACCTGGTTCCAGGTCACCACCCGGCTGGCCGACCCCGCGAGCGGGCAGGCCAAGGACCTCATCCGCGACCTGCGCAACCGCCAGGTACCCGGTGGAGCCGTAGTGGCGGGTGAGACCGCCCTGCTCGTGGACACCGAACACCTGCTGGGCAAGGTGACCTTCCGTGCCGCGGCAACGATCGCCGCGGTGACCGGGCTCATGTTGTTCGTGTACCTGCGCAGCGTCTTCATCCCGGCCAAGGCACTGGCCACCAACCTGCTCAGCATGACCGCCGGTTTCGGCGCCATGGTCTTCCTCTTCCAGGAGGGTCACCTGGCCCAGTGGCTGGGCGGAACCGCCACCGCGTTCACCGACCCCCTGCTGCCGCCGCTGATGTTCTGCATCGTCTTCGGCCTCAGCATGGACTACGAGGTCTTCATAGTCGCCCGCATCCGCGAGGAGTACCTGCGCACCGGCGACAACCGCACCGCCGTCACCACCGGCCTGCACCGCACCGGCCGCCTGATCACCGCATCGTGCCTCGCCCTCATCGCCGCCATCGCACCGCTCGCCGTATCCACCCTGGCCGTCATGCAACTCGTCGGCACCGTACTGATCGTGAGCGTCATCGTGGACGCCACCATCGTCCGCTGCCTGCTCGTACCCGCTGCCATGACCCTCGCCGGCCGCTGGAACTGGTGGTCCCCCCTGGACCGCGACGGCTCCCCCACAGCCAGCCGTCAGGCCTCACCGAATCTCCAGGACTGAGGAGGGCCCCACAGAGTTCCCCTCCCGCCCAGGAGAGCCACCAAAGTGCGGGCGTTGGATGCTCCAACGACCTTCGAGAGACTCGTCATCGACCGACAGCGAACGGAGGCCGGTCGCGTCCTGGGTGACCACGACCCGCTTCCGCAGGGCCCGCAGCGGTCCGACCGCCTCACCCGGCGGCCGTCCGTGCCGAGGCCGCCCTGGGACGTCGCCGGGGTGGCCCGGACGGGTGATGGCCCGCACGCGGAGAGTGTCGGCGTTGGTGCGGCCGGGAACGTGGGCCAGTCTCGTCGCGGAAGGGAGGCCCCCAGACATGGCCCTGCACTGCTTCGGATCTCCGCGCCCCACCCGCGACGGAGTCAAGTTCCTGGCGTTCATCGCGCCGACCGCTGTCACGGACTGCTCCAGCGGTTCGACCCCGGCCTCGATCGGGAGCGCGAGCGCGAAGCCGGCCGCGACCGCGACCGGGCGGTAGCGATGACTACCGGCCCCGACGGCCACTCCCACCGCACCGCCATCGGTCGGCGCAAGGTCGCGCGCATCCTGCTCCAAGTGGTGACCGCAGCCGCACTGGCCGTGAACGCCTACGTGCACGCCAGCCTCGCCGCCGCCTACGACCCGGTCGGGCAGCACATCAGCCAGGGCATGCTGTTCCGCATCGAAGCCGCCGTGGCGTCCCTGGCCGCCCTGCTGATCCTGGTCCTCGGCCACCGGCGGCTGGTGTGGGCGTTCGCCTTCCTGGTGTCCGTCTCCGCCCTGGGCGCCGTGCTGCTCTATCGGTACGTGAACGTGGGCGCTCTCGGTCCGCTGCCGAACATGTACGAGCCGGCCTGGTGGCCGCAGAAGGCCTCCAGCGCGATCGCCGAGGCCGTCGGCGCCGTCACCGCGCTCGTCGGCTTTCTGATCACCGGCCCGCCGCTCGCCCTGTTCACTCGGACCGGCGCTCCTCGGGGCGACAAGGCCGACGGCGAGGGCAGCTGATCACACGCCACGCCGCGCCCCGCGCACCGAATCCCGGCGGGGGGCGGCACCGGCCGCCGGCACCGGGGCGACGTCGGCCGGTTGCGAGCCCGACCCGCAAGCACCCGCCTTATATCCACATGTGCGGCTGATGCCCCAAACGCGGCAAGTGTGAAAAACTTGTCCATATGGCACATGGTGCTGAGGACAAGCGAGAGGAGTGCATCATGATCGTCAAGCTGCTCGCCAAGTTGTCCTTCACCCGCAACTACGGTGCGTACGGGGCGCACGACTGGGGCACGCACACCGACGACGACAGGATGTGACCACACGGTCGGCGGGCGCCCCGGGCTCCCGCCGACTTCCGGTCACGCCGCCGACGACATCGACCTGACAGCCACGAGAAGTCAGGGGCGATCCCATGGGCCCAGCAAACGAGCCGCCGCGGTTGCCCGAAGGCAGCTTCGCGGCCTGGAGCCGCGACCGACTGGCACTGGCGCGCCGTGGCGCCGACGAGTGCGGGGACGTCTGGCAGTTGGAGCCCGGTGTCTACGTAGCCGCTACGGCCGGCCCGTGCGAAGCAGTCCTGCACCGCACGCAGGACTTCCCCAAGCCAGCCTCGCCTCTCTTCCCGCCGCTGAGGCGGTCCGGCGGAGCGCCGACGCCCGAGGAGCGTACGCACGCCCGCGCCGCCCGTATGCGCGGACTGCGCCCGCAGGCCGTCGCAGCCCGGATCGGTGAGATCGCGCCCGGAACCGCTCGATTTGCCGACCAGTGGCCCACAGGCCGGGACGTAGAGATTCTGCCCCTGGTCCGGCCCGTCCTGGCAGAGATCGGCGTGCGCTACCTCTTCTCCGAAGACGCTCCCATCCTGCTGCCCTTCGCCTGGCAGCTCTTCGTGGCCCGGGAGGTGCTCGTACGCCCCTCGCGCTGGGTATGGCCGCGCTGGGTCCCCACACCGGCACGACGGTTCCGCACACGGCAGCAGGTCGCCTTCACCAACGCTTTGCGGCCCATCGTCCGCCGGCGCCGTTCATCGGGCCGGCTCGGTGACGACGTGCTGGGACAGCTGCTCCGGCCCTCCCCCCGCTACGGCCCGCTGTCGGAAGAGACCGTCCTCGACACTCTCCCCGGAATCACCGTCGCCACCTTCGAGACGCCTTCCCGGGCGGCCGGATGGATCCTGCTCCACCTGGCCCGATACCCCCGGGCAGCGGACCGCATCGCGGCCGAAGCGGCCCTGCTGCCCGCGGACCCGGCCGCGACGACCAGCACCCACCTGGAGCGCCTGCAATACACCCAGGCTCTGGTACGCGAGGTACTCCGACTGCACCCACCGAGCTGGCTGCTCACCCGACGCGCCCCGCGACAGACTCAGCTCGCCGACTACACCATCGACGCCGGATCCACCGTTCTGGTCTGCCCCTACACCGCCCACCGCGACGCGCGGGAACACCCCGAGCCGGACCGGTTCCGGCCCGAACGCTGGCTCGACGATGCGGGCTCGCCGACGAAACCCGGGGTCTTCCTCGGCTTCGGTACCGGGCCGCACGGCTGCGAGGGAGCCGCTCTGGCCATGGCGATGCTCACGCTCATGACCGCGCAGACCGCCCGCCGCTACCACGTGAGCGAGCCACCCGGTCCGGAACCCGGCTATCGGGTCACCACCTTCGAAGGCCTCGCAACCGCCGGCCTGCACCTGCGCGCGACCGTGCGCGACTGAGGGCAGTCCCGTCTTCGGCGACAGACCGCCTCCACCCGCGAACGGCGAATGGCGAATGGCGATCAAGTCCGAGTGCCGTTCCGCACATGCTTGGAATACCGGCTCACGGTCCGCTGATCGCGTGTCGCCGGTCGAACTCGTCGACGAGCATGCCCATCATGACGAGGTCGTGATGCCGGCCGGCGAAGAAAACGTGTTCCCGCAAGCGCCCCTCCTCGGTGAAGCCGAGCCGACGAAAAAGTGCCAGCGATGCCTCGTTGTGGGCCAAGACCGCCGCCAGGCACTTGTGATAGCGCCGCTCGGCGAACATGAAGCGCAGCAACAGCACCAGGGCTTCCGTCGCATATCCCTTGCGCCGGTGCTCAGCGCCGATCATGACATCGAACTCGAACCAGCCCGAACAACGGCCGGTGCGATGTGAGCCGACCGTGCCGACCAGCTCTCCGGTGTCCGTCGTTTCGACCGCCAACCGGAAGCGGTCGTCATCGCACTCGGCAACGGCCTGCTCCTTCGCCCAGGCACGGTGGCTCTCGGCGGACCGCGGTAGCTCCAGCCGGCCCCCACGCCGCCCGTCACCGTCCGCGAAGCGCGCGAACGCTGTCCAGTCGTCGGGCTCGATAGCGCGTAGGCGTACCCGATTGCCGGTCCAGGACGATGCCATGCCCAATTTGATCACGCTGCAGTGCACGCGAGGCCGACAGGCACGCCGGGGCCGGCGTTGTCCGCCGTGCTCCGTCTCACCGCTGTCGTCGTCCTCGTCCGGAGCAGCGGGGTCGCGCAGCGGGCGCAAGTGGCGTCTCGCTGCCGTGCCGCGTACGCCGGTTCTCCATCAAGGTACGCCGCTGTCCAGCGTCGTTGATGTCAACGTCCGATCTCAGGCGTTCGCCTCCCGGGACATCGGACTCGCCGGTATCGGTGCCGCTGTTACGCTGATTCTGTGACGGTATTCCGACGCACCATGTCACACGGATTTCATCGAAACGGCAATCCAAAAGGGCGCCGCGTACGTAACCAAAACGCAGCCGCAATCAAGGACACATCCCCGGCGTCTCGTGATCCTCATTGCGTTGCTTCGACTTGTTATTGACGAGTCTTTTCACTCTGGTCCGGACGAGTTGGACCTTGGCGAGGATCTCGTCGGCGGTGGCGGTCCAGGTGAAGGGCTTGGCGTTGTCGTTCCAGGAGTTGATGTAATCGCGGACCTGTTTCACCAGGACGTGGACGCTGGAGAACGTGCCCCGGCGGCCACGAGGACCCGACGGGGGTGAAATGGAAGCGGACGTGCGGGATTTCGCCAGCAGACCCGACGAGCGCGGTGCCCCCCTCGCACTTCGCAGGGGCGGGCAGCGGCCGGATCCTCCCTCATTGCAAGCGTTCAAGCGCGAGGGCCGCATCGTGGTCGTCGGAGCGTCACTGGCGGGGCTGCGGGCCGCGGAGACGCTGCGCGACGAGGGTTTCACCGGATCGTTGACCATGATCGGTGACGAGTTGGGCGAGCCCTACGACCGGCCTCCGCTGTCCAAGCAAGTACTGACCGGGTGGGTTCCCGCCGGGGGCACCACTTTGCCCCGCCGTCGTGGCATCGATGCGGAGTGGCTGCTGGGCGTGCCCGCCAGCGGGCTGGACCTCGCGACGAACCACGTGCGTCTCGCCGACGGACGCGAGGTTCCCTTCGACCGGGTGCTGATCTCCACCGGGGTACGGGCCCGGCCGTGGTTCGTCGAGTCCGAGGCGGCCCTGGACGGGGTGTTCGTCCTACGTACACGCGAGCATGCCGAGAGCCTCCAGCGGGCCCTCGCCGCCGGGCCCTCCCGGGTGCTGGTCATCGGTGCGGGATTCACCGGCTCCGAGATCGCCTCCATCTGCCGCGAGCGGGACATCCCGGTGACCGTCGCCGAACTCGCGCCCGCGCCGCTGGTAGGGGCACTCGGCGCCATGATCGGCGAGGTTGCGGCCGACATCCAGCGCGCTCACGGGGTCGACCTGCGCTGCGGTGTCAAGGTCGCCCGGCTGGAGGGCGACGCGCGAGGACGGTTTCGCCGTGCTCACTTCGACGACGGCAGTACGGTCGACGCCGATGTGGCGGTGGTGGCACTCGGGAGCATCCGCAACACCGAGTGGCTGCGGGACTCGGGACTGGCAGCGGGCGTGTGGGGAATCACCTGTGACACGAGCTGCCGCGCCCTCGACATCCATGGCCGCGTCACCGACGACGTCTTCGCCGCGGGAGACGTGGCACGTTGCCCGAACCCCACCTACGAATACCGGCTCATCTCGCTGGAGCACTGGGCCAACGCCGTGGAACAGGCCGAGGTCGCTGCGCACAACATGGTCAGTGCCCAGGCGGACCGCCAGCCTCACGTGTCCATCCCGCTGTTCTGGTCGATCCAGTTCGGCGTCAACATCAAGTCCGTCGGCGTGCCGACCTTCGCCGACGAGGTGGTGGTCACCCAGGGATCGCTGGACGACCACCGCTTCGTCACCGCATACGGCTATCGGGGCCGCGTCACGGCTGCCGTGAGCTTCGACAACGGTAAGCGGCTGCACCACTACCGACGGTTGATCGAGACGGCCGCGCCCTTCCCGCCCCCCTGCCCCACGCCGGACCAGCCGGCCGACATGAAACCGGTGCCCGTCGACCTGCCCGGCCCCGAACTGCTCGCGCAGGGCGCCACGGCGGTCGTCACAGGCGATGACCCCGGTGAGCGCCTCGTCACGGCCGTGCACCGGCATCGGCAGGAGGAAGACCGGACGACCACGACCGGGACGCCCGGCACGCTGCAACGGATCTTCGACTACTCCGCTCGGGCCGACCCGTACCCGCTCTATGCCGAGTTGCGCAAGACGCCGGTGGCCCGGCAGGAGGACGGCAGCTACGTCATCAGCACCTACCGCGAGATCACGGACGTACTGAATGACCCGCATCTGAGTTCCGACGTGCGCAATCTGGCGCATCCCATGCCCCCAGCCGAGGGAGGGGCCACGTCGTCGTTCATCCACATGGACTCGCCCGAGCACGAACGCCTGCGGCGTATGGCGACGCGTCACTTCGGCCCCCCGCACACCCCTGGGCTGGTGACCGGACTTGACGGCTTCCTGACCGCCACCGTCGGCAGCCTGATCGATGATGTGGCGGGCAAGGAGCGGATCGACGTCGTCGACGATTTCGCCTTCCCGTTCCCCGTAACCGTGACCTGTCACTTGCTCGGTGTGCCACGTGAGGACGAGCCGAGGTTCCACCTCTGGGTGAACGACCTCATGAACTCGATCGACTACAACCCCGAGACCGACCCGAAGGAGAAACTGGACAAGGGCGTACAGGCACGCAAGGACTTGCGCCAGTGCCTCGGCGAGCTGGTGGAACAGTGCCACGGCCGGCCAGGAGACGGCCTGCTGTCACGGCTGGCCAACGACGACGGGCCCGACGGGCGGATGACCGACGCCGAAATCGTCGCCACCGCCAGACTGCTCCTCATCGCCGGCCATGAGACCATCGTCAACCTCATCACCAACGGCATGCTGACGCTGCTGCGCCACCCGCCGGTGCTGCAACGCCTGTGCGACGAACCGGACTTGATCGTGCCGCTGGTCGAGGAACTGCTGCGCTACGAGCCCCCCGTGCACATCATTCCCTGGCGGGTGGCATACAGCGACCTCACCGTCGCCGACACCTTGATCCCCCAGGGCTCGCAGATCATGTTGATGTTGGCCTCGGGCAGCCGCGACCCGAACCGCTTCCACGATCCCGACCGCTTCGACCCCGATCGGCATGACAATCAGCACCTGGGGTTCGGCAGCGGCATCCACCTGTGTTTCGCCGGCCCGCTGGCCCGCCGGGAAGCCCAGATCGCGCTGGGTGAGTTGGTACGCCGGCTCGACCGGCCCAGACTGGTCGCCGACCCGCCGCCGTACCGGCGCAGCCCCGTACTCCGCGGGCCGATCCATCTGGACATCCAGCAGGGTGGCGGTTGACGCGGCAGCCGAGGGCAGTTGCAAGGGCTCACCACGGCGGTTGCGCTCTCCGGGGAGGGCGACACCCTCGCCCTCACGGGATGACGCCCGCCCCGTGTGCTCAGTCGATACAGAACTCGTTGCCCTCGATGTCCAGCATCGGGATGCACGAATCATTGCCGTCGTACAGCGTTTGCACGTGTACTGCGCCGAGCGGGACCAGTCGTGCGCATTCGGCCTCAAGCGCGGCGAGGCGTTCTTCACCGACGAGTCCGGTGCCGACCCGCACATCAAGATGCACCCGGTTCTTGGCGGCCTTCCCTTCGGGGACGCGCTGGAAGTACAGTCGCGGGCCCACACCTGAGGGATCCATGCAGGCGAACCATGAGTCCCTCTGCTCAGGTGGCTGCGAACGCTGGAAGTCATCCCAAGTGCCGAATCCCTCTGGTGGCGGCGGTACGACGTACCCCAACACCTCGCACCAGAAACGAGCGAGACGCTCAGGTTCCGCGCAGTCAAAGGTGACTTGGAACTTCTTGATCGCTGACATCGGTGCACCGTACCAAGGGGACTTGGGACTCCGCCGCTCTTTTCTCCCGAGGGATGGCTTCGCCGAGAACCGTGGACCAGCTCAGGCGCACCATGGAACGCGGCAAGTGTGGGGCGCCTGTCCTTCCGGACACAACGTCTTGATCACTGCCTTGCGGATCTCTCGCCAGGTCCGCAGGGAACACGCCAGGTGGACACGCAGCTCAACCGCTTCCCGCTCGCCACGGTTCTGACCAGGATGTTCAAAGACCCACTGTTCCGCCAGGAAGTCATACATTTCAGCGGTCGTCAGGTCGCTATCGGGATAGGTGCGGGCAACATCCGCCTTGACGATCCGGGCACTCCGGGAACCCACGGTCCGGTCGACCAGCTCCCTGACCCAGGCCAGCCCCTGCTCGTCCGCATACAAGCCGAATCTCAGAATTCGCGTCCTCATGATGGCGCAACCTACTGATCATCAGCCTTCAGCGGCAACGCTTTAACCTTCGATGGCACAGGGGACCAGGCAGGCATTCCGAGAGTTCCCCTACCCGAGTGCACGATTGTGAATCGACCTTTGCCCGGCGAGGAAGGGGTCAGCGGGCTGCGGTGGGAGGGGGCAGGCGCAGGCCCGCCAGGTCCGGGGGGACGCAGGAGTCGGGGCGGAAGAACGGGGCGGACTCTCCGTCGGTCGCGGTGGCGGGCGCGTCGGTGAGCCGGAAGCGGTCCCGCAGCCGTCCGTAGAAGTCGGTGGGCTGGAGGCGGACGAGCCGCACGCGTTGCGGGGCGCGGTAGACGCCGATCCAGTCGCCCGGGTCGAGGACGCCCCGGAGTTGGCCGTCGATGCTGACCGCGGCGCGGCCGGAGTGCGGCAGGATGCGCAGCGCGATCGGTTCGTCGGGGGCTGCGACGACGGTGCGGTTGAAGGTCATGTGGGCGGCGATCGGGGTGAAGACGACGGCGTCCATATGCGGGGAGAGCACGGGGCCGCCGGCGGCGAAGCTGTAGGCGGTCGAGCCGGTGGGCGTGGCGACCACGAGGCCGTCGGCGGAGTAGGCGGCCAGCAGCCTGCCGGAGATGTAGACGCCGACGCCGACCTGGTGGTCCCGGGCGAGCTTCTCCACCACCACGTCGTTCAGGGCGTTGACGTCCAGCGGCAGACCCCAGCCGTCGCCCGCGGTGCTCTCCGGTCGCGTCTGCGGTGGCGGCAGGGCCGGGCCGCGTCCGTAGCAGAGGAAGGCCTCCATTTCGGCGGGCACCTCCGGGAGTCGGGAGGCGCGCACGGTCAGCGTCATGCGCTCCTCGACCGGGGCGTGGCCGGCATGGACGGCGTCGAGGGCGGTGGTGATGTCGCAGGACGGCACTTCGGTGAGGAAGCCGACCTTGCCCAGGTCGACGCCGAGCACGGTGGCACCGGTCTTCACGGCGATCCGGGCGCCGCGCAGGAAAGTCCCGTCCCCGCCCAGGGTGACGACCAGGTCGGGGTTGCCGGCCGCACGGGCCTCCTCGCGTGCGGAGCGGCGGTGTTGATCCGCCGACCAGACGTCGATCTCGGTGCAGGGGACCTCGTGCTCCTCGCACCAGGCATGCACGATGTTCGCCGCATCCCGGGCGGCGTCCCGGCCCTGGTGGACGACCAGTCCGACGCGGTGTACGGGCATGGCGGACCTCGTCTGGTGTGCTCGTTCCACGGCTCTGCCCGCGGGGGTGTGGGGACTGCCTGTTCTCACCTGGTCAATCCTGGGGCCTCGGCGTGCGATCGGCCCACCGACATGCCGCTCGCCCCGGCCGAGCCCGTGGGCGGTCGGTCGTTTCAATGAAATCGACCAGTTCAGGCAACGATTTCTCGCTGGAGTACCAGCTTGCCGTGCCAGCCGTTCGTAGCCCGGTCCCGCTTCTTCGTCGGCCGGGTCAAGGGGCGGTGTCGACTTCCACGATGCAGTGGCGCAGTTCGTAGCTTCCGATGCCGTCGATGAAGCCGATGGTGGGTGGCGTTGCCATCCGCAATCCCGGCAGGGCGAACAGGCCGCTGAGGAAGATGTCCGTCTCCAGGAGCGCGACGTGTGTCCCGGGGCACTTGTGCGGGCCGTCGCCGAAGGACAGACCGGGAGAACCGGCGCCCTCGCCCATGGCGCGCCCGGGGCGGATGCGTCGCGGTCGTGGTCCCACGGTCCGTTCGTCGAGGTTGGTGTGGTCGAGGAGGATGTCGACGCGTTCTCCGGCCGGCACCGTCAGGGCCTGGTCGCCGTTGCCGGACAAGTCGAGAGGCCCGGTGGTGCGGCGGCTGAGGCGGCCGATCACCGGGTCGAGACGGAGGATCTCGTTGAGGACCGCGTTCCTTCCGGGTTCGTCCGCTGCCTGGTAGTGCGTCAACAGCTCAGCATCGGAGAACAGGTGCCAGGCGGCCGCGCTGATGAACTCACGGGTGGTCACCATGCCCGCCGCGGCGAAGGTGAGGCATTCGCCGAGGATCTCGCTGGTCGAGCAGCCCTCGTCGAGCAGGTGGGAGATGAGATCGTCGCGGCGACTGCGGCGGCGGGCTCGCACGGCGGGTCGTACGTCGCCCAGGTAGATGCGCAGCCAGTTGGTGATCTGCCGCACCATCCAGTAGATGCCGTGCAGGCTCCTCAACCCAGGCGCCCCGAACTTCTCGGGGAAGAAGCGTTCCAGCCGCTGCTTGATGCCGGGCCGGCTCTCGGTCAGGCCGATCACCGCGCAGGCCACTTCGATCGACAACTTCCGTCACCCGCACGGGACACGGGGCAACCCGTTGCCGGCGTCTCCCGCTCGATCCTGCGGCGACCGTAATCCCTGTCCTCGCCCGCCACGAGCGGCACCCCCGATTCCCGAAGACGATGCTGAGCGCGCCGCTACCGCTATGCGGCTCCGTCCTTGTCCCTACCGCCTGCCCTGTCTGTCCCGCGCCTCGGCACGAGCCCGATGCGCTGGATGCCGGGGCCGTGCATACGGCTCGGTGGATCCTTCCCACCGAGGGCCCTCCCGTACCCTCATCGGCACCCAGTGGGGCGTGACCGCCCTTCGCGACCAGGTGGCCTCCGTGCAGGACGCCGTGGTGGACGCGGCGTCGACCACCCCCGCAGAAACTGCACTGGCTATCGCCTCACCTGTCGGTGATCGCGGAGAGCCATGCGGTGTCCTCCGGGCCCGGCGCTTCGGGGTCGAGCGCGGGCAGCCAGCGGACGTCGCCCGAGCGCAGGGCGACCGTGGCCCGTGGTCTCATCGGCCCGTCGCCCCTGCGTGAGAGCACGACGAGTTCCCAGACCGTCGCCGTCATGGCGTCGAGCCGGGTGGCGCAGTCGGCGGTGACCCGCCGCGGATCCCGGGTCTGCCCCAGGGACAGATGTGGGGTGAAGTCCTTGGCGTGCGCACGGCAGCGCGGGAACCGCTGCTGCAGTACGTGGTGCAGATCTGCCCACGGTGCCTTGCCGGTGGCCGCAGGGTCGAGCCACACGGTGACGTACGCCCTCTGCTGGAAGGTGCGCACCCCGTCCAGCCGGGCGGTGAAGACCGGCGTCTCGGCCGTCGCCGCGGCGAGCAACGGGGCCGCCCGCTCGAAGTCGGACTCCGGTACGAAGCCGAAGAGCACATTGACATGCGGCGGCCAGCGGTGGATCTGGGGATCGTAATCCCAGCGGATGTCCTGGATCGGCGGCCACAGCTCCGCGGGCGGGATCCAGGCCAGCGCCGTGCGGGCCGTCGGGGACACATCGAGTGCGCCGGCAGACTCGACCCTGACGAAACTCAGGTGCGCTTGCGGGGCCCGCACCCGGCCGGCCCCCGACGCGTCGATGCGGTCCACACCTGTGGTCCGGTCCCAGACCACCTCGCCGTCCGCCTCGATGAACATCACCCTGTGCCACGGGATGTCGCCCCCGGGAACAAAGGAGGGCAGCGGGATGCGTTTGACGGCATCCCTGCGCTGGCTGATCCCCAGCACGAACCGGGCCGGGTCGAGCCGCGGGTCCCAGCGGACCTGGTGATAGATCTCGTCGCTGGTTCGCATCACGCCCCCTCTCCCGCATTCCCCCTTCTCTTCTCCCAGGATGCCGCCGACCCTGTCCTTGACGGTTGTTCCGCTCCGTAGGGCGACGCGTCAGGTGCGGTGCGTGAGGGCGTCGTGATTCCGTCAGCAACCCGCGCAGGTCCGAGCCGCGGCAGCGTCACGACGGTCTGAAGAGATCCCCGGTCGGCGTCTTGCGCAGCCAGCCCCGCTCGGCGAGGAGGTTCAACTTCGAGAGCATCGCTTCCACCGCGGCCGGTGCGGTGTCGAGGCCCAGCTCCCCGCAGACCTCCTCGGCCGTGATCGCGCCGGGGACGCGCCGGACCGTCTCCATGATCTGCTGGTAGTCCCGGGGCAGCATGCCGGGGTCGAGGTCGCTGTCGTACGGGGGGATCGGCAGCGCCGCGCCGCCCGCGACCGGCTCGGCGGCCCGAGGCGGCCTTGGTTCGCGGGTCAGCGGGTACGGATCCTCCCACTGATCGAAGTAGAACATGTTATTGGCGTCGACGTAGGGGCTGCGTTGCGGTGCGCCGCGGAAGTAGGCGACGGCCATGTTGGTGAGGCGGACCTTGTCACGTCCGACGCGCGTGATGCCCTTCGGCAGGTCGAGCAAGCCCAACCATTGGGCTCGTTCCTCGTGGATCGTGGCCGTGTAGGTTTCGTATCTGCCGGTTGCGCGTTCGCGGGTTGCCAGCACGTCCCCGAACGCGGCCATGGAGAGCACGAGTTCCAGTGCTCGGTCGATCAACTCCTCGCCTGCCCACTCGGTCCCTTCGGAGTACGGGGCATCGATGAGGCCGTCCCAGTAGCCGGGCTTGTCAGCGGCCTGTCTCCAGTGCGCTGTCATACGTGGGACCGCCTGCGGTAGGGGTCGCGGTGCTGCTCCACCCACCCGATGAGGAACCCGTCGGCACTGCCGTCCGTCACGCGAATCAGCACGGCCGTGGATCCCTGGACCGGTTGGAGGAACGCGTTCCGCCGGCCCAACTTGGCCTGCACAGCCGCGCTCACGCGATTCCTGTCCATGAAGCGACATTGTCGAACCGACCGCTCGGCCGTGGCAACACCGTGGTGGGAGCGTGCTCGGGCGGACCGGCCCCCGCCCGTCTGCCCGAGCTCCGCCACCGGCTTCCCTTCAGAGCGCGCCGACGATGTCCTCGATCCGGTCCTTCGCGTCGCCGAAGAGCATGGAGGTGTTCTCGCGGAAGAAGAGCGGGTTCTGTACGCCCGCGTACCCGGAGGCCATCGAGCGCTTGAACACGATGACCTTGCCGGCTTCCCAGACGGTGAGCACCGGCATGCCGGCGATCGGGCTGCTGGGGTCCTCGGCCCCGGCCGGGTTGACCGTGTCGTTGGCGCCGATCACGAGGACGACGTCGGTCTCGGCGAAGTCGTCGTTGATCTCGTCCATCTCAAGCACTATGTCGTACGGCACCTTGGCCTCGGCCAGCAGCACGTTCATGTGGCCGGGCAGCCGGCCGGCGACCGGGTGGATGCCGAACCGGACGTCGACGCCCTTCGCGCGCAACTTCGAGGTGAGCTCCGCGACCGGGTACTGCGCCTGCGCCACGGCCATGCCGTACCCGGGCGTGATCACCACGGACCGGGCCGACGCGAGGAGTTCGGCGGCGCCCTCGGCGGTGATCTCCGTGTGCTCGCCGTAGTCGACGTCCGAGCCCGACGCCGACTCGATGCCGAAGCCGCCGGCGATGACCGAGAAGAAGGAGCGATTCATGGCCTTGCACATGATGTAGCTCAGGTAGGCACCGGACGAGCCGACCAGCGCACCGGTCACGATCAGCAGGTCGTTGCCGAGCAGGAAGCCCGATGCCGCGGCGGCCCAGCCGGAGTAGCTGTTGAGCATCGAGACCACGACCGGCATGTCACCGCCGCCGATCGAGGCCACCAGGTGCCAGCCCAGCGCCAGTGCCAGAGCCGTCACCGTGATCAGCAGCCACAGTTCCGGCGAGATCACGAACCACACGGTCAGGGCGGCGAAGAGGCCCAGCGCGCCGAGGTTCAGGGCGTTCTTGCCCGGCAGCACCAGCGGCTTGGAGTTGATCTTCGCCGCGAGCTTCAGGTTCGCCACGATCGAGCCGGTGAACGTCACCGCGCCGATGAACACGCCGATGAACACCTCGGCATGGTGGATGCCCAGCGTGCCGAGCGCCTCCAGAGCGGCGGTCTCGTGTCCCCGCGGGTGGTTCTCGACGTCCAGGAAGCCGTTCCAGCTGACCAGCACGGCCGCCAGACCGACGAAGGAGTGCAGCAGCGCGATCAGCTCGGGCATGCCGGTCATCTCGACGCCACGGGCACGCTGCAGGCCGATCAGCGCGCCGATCGACATCGCCAGGACCATCAGACCGAGGGCGGCGGCGCCGATGTCGTCGGCGGCCGCGAGCACGATCGTCGCGACGAGCGCGACGCCCATGCCGAGCATGCCGAACGCGTTGCCGAGCCGCGCCGACTCGTGCTTGGAGAGTCCTGCCAGCGCCAGAATGAACAGCAACGCGGCAACAAGGTAGGCCGCTTGCGCGGCGAGGGTCGCAGACATGTCAGCTCCTGTTGAACATGGCAAGCATGCGACGCGTCACCGCGAAGCCGCCGAAGACGTTGATACTGGCCAGCAGGATCGCCACGAACGACAGCGCCGTGACCGCCGTGCTCGAATTCCCGATCTGCAGCAGCGCGCCGACGACGACGATCCCCGAGATCGCGTTCGTCACCGACATCAGCGGCGTGTGCAGGGCGTGGTGCACGTGACCGATCACGTAGTAACCGATCACGATCGCCAGCACGAAGACCGTCACATGGGGCAGCAGAGCCGCCGGCGCGAACCCCGCGATGAGGAACAGCGCCAGCGCGCTCAGCGCCACGGCACCGAACCGCCGCGCCGCCGTCATCGGTGCCTTCTTCGGCTTCGCCGACTCCGTCGCCGCCGCCGCAGCCGCAGCCGCAGGGGAGGGGACCGCCGAGACCTGGACCGGCGGGGGCGGCCACGCCAACTCGCCCTCGCGGACGACGGTGATCGAGCGCTGCACCGGATCGTCCCAGTCCAGCACCAGCGACGCGTCCTTGCCCGGCGTCATCAGCTTCAGCAGGTTCACCAGGTTCGTGCCGTACAACTGCGAGGCCTGTGCCGGCAGCCGGCCTGCCAGATCGGTGTAGCCGATGATCGTCACGCCGTTCTCCGTGACGACCTTCTCCCCCGCCACCGTGCCCACCACGTTGCCACCGTTGGCGGCCGCCATGTCCACGATCACCGATCCCGGCTTCATACCGGCCACCGTCTCCGCGGTGATCAGCGTCGGAGCGGGGCGCCCGGGGATCAGCGCGGTGGTGATGACGATGTCGGCCTCACCGCACTGCGCGCTGTAGAGCTCGGCCTCGCGCGCCTTGTAGTCGTCGCCCATCTCCTTGGCGTAGCCCGTCTTCGAGACCTCGGCCTCCGGGGACTCGATCGAGAGGTACTCCCCGCCCAGCGACCGGACTTGGTCGGCCACCTCGGGCCGCGGGTCGGTCGCCCGCACGATCGCACCGAGCGCCCCCGACGCACCGATCGCCGCCAGACCCGCGACGCCGGCGCCCGCGACGAGCACCTTCGCCGGCGGCACCTTGCCGGCCGCCGTCACCTGGCCGGTGAAGAACCGCCCGAACTCGTGCGCCGCCTCGACCACGGCCCGGTAGCCGGCGATGTTCGCCATCGACGACAGCACGTCCATCGACTGCGCCCGGCTGATGCGCGGCACGGCGTCCATCGACAGCACCGTGAACGGCCGGCGGCCCAGATCCTCGACCATCGCGGGGTCGAACGCCGGCGCGAACAGGGCGATCACCGTCGCCTCCGGCCGTACCCGGTCCAGTTGCTGCGGACTCGGGGCGTTGACCCCCAGCACCACGTCCGCGGCCGTCGCGTCGCCGATGCGCGCGCCGGCGGCCTGGTAGGCGCTGTCGGTGAAGCCGGCTGCGACGCCCGCGCCGGAGTCGACGATCACGTCGTACCCGAGCTTGCGGATCGACTCGATCGTGGCCGGCGTGGCCGAGACTCGATTCTCACCCGCCCGCGCTTCCTTGAGGACTCCGACAGTCACGAGTGTTCTCCGTTCGCTGCTGTTGCGGTCAACGGACTACTAACTGCCTCGACATGGAATCGAGTTTTAACCCAGATCAGCATCGGGCCGTTCCCCCCTCCATCGGAAGTGCGCCAGGGGTGAATGCGATCACGTTCGTGCGCCTCGCCCGGGGCGGGCGAACCATCCTGCGGGACCACGTGGACATTCCCGGGGCCCTCGCGCTCATCGAGGGCGAGCGGGTGACGCACTTCTTCGGGGGCGGTGGCATCCACGACGACATTCACCCCGCTGAATCACTCTGTGCGGCGGCTGATCTGCGCCCCTCAACGGCCGGCGGACTTCACGCGGGGTGGTGCGGAAATCGTTGGCGGATATCTCACGTCCAGAGCTGATCCGTGCTATTCAGTCCCGGGGCCGCACCACCCCGGCGCTTTCCCGAGCCGGGGCGGCACCAACGCTCCACCACGCGCCACCCGTTCACGTACTGCCCATCGGTCCGCGGCGTTCGACGAGTCCGTGCCCGCGCTCCGGACCACGAACCTCGGAGGGACCCCTGTGAGAAGACCCCTGCTGTCGGCGATGTTCGTCGGGGCGCTGTTGCTCGGAGCGCTCGGCGCGCCCGGGGCAGCCGCTTCGACGGCCCCGCACCCCGCTCCCCCGGCGGTCGGCGAGCCGAAAGCCCTCATCGATTCGTGGCGTCCGCCGCTCAGCACCCGGGGCCGCTACATCGTCGACGCCGACGGCAATCGCTTCAAGCTCAAATCGGCCAACTGGCATGGTGCCCAAGGGTCCTGGAACGGATCCGGAGACATCGCCGACCCGGCGAACCACCACGACGGCGAGAAGTCCGACCAGATGCCGCTCGGCCTGGACCGCGCGCCGATACCGAAGATCCTCGCCGGATTTCACGAACTCGGCATCAACAGCATCCGGCTGCCGTTCTCGAACGAGATGCTGCACGACAAGCGCCCCGTCCCGGACTCGTCAGTCGCCGCCAACCCGCAACTGCGCGGCAAGACCCCGCTCCAGGTCTTCGACGCGGTGATCGCCGCCACCACCGCGGAAGGCTTCGCGGTGGTGCTCAACAACCACACCAACACGTCGCGTTTCTGCTGCGGCCTGGACGGCAACGAACGCTGGAACACCAGTCAGTCCACCGCTCAGTGGGAGGACGACTGGCTCTCGCTCGCCCGCCGCTACAAGGACAACAAACGCGTCGTCGGAGCCGACCTCTACAATGAGGTCCGCCGGACCGTCACCGACGACGCCAACTGGAACTGGGGCGACAGCCACGACTGGTGGGCCGCCTCCCAGCACCTAGGCGACCGTCTGCTCACGGAGGCCAACCCCGATCTGCTGGTGGTCGTCGAGGGCATCAACTGGCAGGGGATCCCGGCCGACGGGCTGTTCCACTGGCGGCCGACGCTCGAACCGGTGCGCACCCTGTCGCACACCCTCGTCGCCTCGAACAAGCTGGTGTACTCGGCGCATTTCTACGGCTACACCGGACCGAACCACACCGGCGCGACGGGAATGGGCGAGACCCATGACCCGCGCTACCAGGAACTCTCCCGCGAGGATCTGTTCGCGACCCTGCAACGACAGGCGTTCTACGTCACCGAAGCCGGACGCCACTACACCGCGCCTCTGTGGATCAGCGAGTTCGGCGTCGGCAGTGACGAGACGAACCCGCAGGCGCGAGCCTGGTTCGGCAATTTCGTGGACTACCTGATCGACCAGGACACCGACTTCGCCTTCTGGCCCCTGGTCGGATGGGCCGGCCACGGAACCTGGTCGTTGATCGACTTCGACACCGCCGGACGGCGTTCCGGCATCCTGGACGGCGGTGACTGGCGCGCGGCCGACTGGCGGCGTCTGGTGACCGCGCCGCAGAAGACGGGCCGGATCGCCGTCTCCGACACCTGGGACATGCTGAACCTCGACCACGCCGACGCGGTCCAGTCGGCGCGGGTACGGACGCAAGGTGACTGGGACCCGGGAGCGCGCAAGGGGGTCTGCCCCGACGGGCAGCGCCTCATCGGCCTGGCACATCGCGACGGGCGCGGCCTGTGCACCGACGCCGGAGCCGCCGGGCTCGCCGGGACCGACCCGGCGCTGAGCGTCGTGCACGACGAACACAATGTCCAGCAGGGCGACTGGGCGGGTGGCTACACCAAGTACCAGTGCGGGCTCGGCCAGTTCATGATCGGCTACAGCGTGCGCGGCCAGGCGGTCTCGGGCGTGCTGTGCGCCAAGGCGAGCAGCGCACTCGGCACGGACGGCCGTACGGTGTGGTTCGACCGCGGCGACGATCGCCCGGCCGGGGACCCGGGCGGAGAGTTCGCGCAGGGCAATTACAAGGGCCAGTGCCGAACCGACGAGTTCGCGGCCGGAATCGCCTTCACCAACGCGTGGGCCAAGGGCGGGATGCCGGACGCCCTGCTGTGCCGCAAGCTCTGACGGACGCCGCCCGGCGGTGATCCGGGCACCTCGGACCCGCTTCACCCGGAAGACGGCGGAGCGCCTGCGCTCCGGTCACCGGCGTGAGGCGGGTCGAGGACCTTGTGGGCTTCATAGGCCCGGGCGTCTCGTGGTGACGTTCGGTGCGCTCGCCTTCGGCACGGTGCGACTGAACCCGTAGCCGCAGCACAGATGTTGATATCTGTTCCATCGTGTGCGACTTGGCTGAATCAATGCCCTGAATTACCCACAAGCATTGACTGTTTATGTTGCTTTTGGTTCGCTTGCCCGCGCACCGCGTCAGATATCGGACCCGCCGCACCCACTACCCCACCGACGAACCCGCCCGGGCCGAGGTGGACACGGCCACCCCGCCGAAGGTGACGGCCACTCAGGACATGAGCGTGTTCCTCAGCCCGCACAGCACGGGCACCCATGGTGAAGCCAACCGCGTCGGCTTCCCACAGAGCCGAGGTCCGCAGCGGAGCGGTCCTCCTTGCCGTGCTGCTCCCCCCCGCTCGAACGCACCCGGGTCCCCGGCCCACCGGCCGGAATCCACCCGGACCCCGACCCCCCACTGGAGGCCCCCATGCGTGCGCTCCCCCGTCTGCTGTTCGCCGTATCGCTGATGCTGTCCCTGCTCGGCGTCCCCCTGCTCACCGCAGCCCCCGCCCAGGCCCTGGACGACCAGCTGGCGCTGACTCCACCGATGGGCTGGAACAGCTGGAACACCTTCGGCTGCAACGCGACCGAGCAGATCGTCAAGGACACGGCCGACTTCATGTCCTCCAGCGGCATGCGCGACGCCGGCTACCAGTACCTCACCATCGACGACTGCTGGATGGAACGGAACCGCGACTCCGGAGGCCACCTCGTCCCCGATACGCAGAAGTACCCCCACGGCCTGGCGGAACTCGCCGCCTACGTGCATGGCAAGGGCCTGAAGTTCGGCGTCTACGAGAGCCCGACCTACCACACGTGTCAGGGCTTCCCCGGAAGTCTTGGCCATGAGCAGCAGGACGCGGACACCTTCGCCTCGTGGGGCGTGGACTTCCTCAAGTACGACAACTGCACGGCCAGCGACCCCGCCCAGCGGCCCGGCGACGAAAGGCTGCCGCTGCAGACCCGGGACGCCACCATGCGCGACGCCCTCAAGCGAACCGGCAGGCCGATCGTCTTCAGCCTCTCACTGCAACCCGCGGCCCAGGGCGAGTCTCCCTGGGAGTGGGGCAAGGGCGTGGCCAACATGTGGCGCATCGACGGGGATCGGGACGCCTCCTTCGACGGCCTCAAACGACTCATCCACACCGATTTGGACAAGGCGAAGTGGGCCGGTCCCGGCGCATGGAACGACATCGACATGCTGGGGACCGGCAACTACGCCTATGCGTCGGGTTCCCACGACCCCAACAAGCGCCTGACGTATGACCAGGAGAAGTCCGAGCTGTCGGTCGCCGCAGTGCTCGCGGCCCCGCTGATCTCGGGCGCCGACCTGCGTACCCCCGCGGCCGCCGGCAGTTCCGGCTTCCCCATCAGCGACCAGGACCTGAGCGTCTACCTCAACAAGGACGTCATCGCCGTCAACCAGGACAGCCGCGGCGAACAAGGCACGGCGGTCACCACCGAGCACGGCCTGGACGTGCTGCGTCGCCCCCTGGCCAACGGCGACGTCGCGGTGGCCCTGTTCAACGAAACGTCCTCCCAGGCCGTCATCTCCACCACCGCGGCGGCCGCCGGTCTCCCGGCCAGCGGCGCCGGGTACAACCTCAACGATCTGTGGGCGCACACCAGCCAAGTCAGCACCGACGGCACCATCAGCGCCACCGTTCCGGCCGGCGGCACCGTGCTCTACCGGGTGAGCCCGCGGCCCCCCGCCACGGGGCCGGCGCACGAGCTCGTCTCCCTGCCGTCCGGTCGCTGCCTGGACGCCTGGAACAATCAGACCTCCCCCGGCACCAGGATCGAGATCTGGTCCTGCAACGGCAGTGCGAACCAACGCTGGACCACGCGGTGATTCCCTCGGCAGCGGCGGACCCGCGCAGTGGAGGCGACTTCGTTCTCCCGCTCGATCGCCTTGAGGCGCAGGGTCCGTGACCCCACCTCGTGCAGCGTTGAATCCCCGGTTGGCGAAACCGGGGATTCAACGCCTGGCGCGGCGTCCGACGTGTCCGTCTTGCCTGGTGTCCATCGTTGTCCTGGCCCCGGCATGCCGGGGCCGCAAGGGTTGGTGTCTCCCCCGCGGCCCCGCACGGTTGTCGGATACGACGGGGACCGTGGCCGTGCGCAGCAGTCCACCGGGGACAAGACCGCGAGCACGGCGGCCGGTGCCTGGTCCGGATCGGGACCTGAGGGCTCTTCGCCCCACGTCGCGAGGTGTTCCGAAGCGAACACCTCAGGCACGAACGCAGTCAACTCTCCGCGCAGTCCCCCCAAGTCCACCGGACCACCAAGCCCGGGCCCGGGCCCGGCAGCGCACGATCACATCAACTTCAGGAAGAAGATGTCACCTGCCGTACTCTCCGCGGTTGCCGCGGCGACCTACCGTGCTCGCCACGTACCAAACGAGGAGTCCAGGTGGGCAGAGCACATCACCACGAGCACCATCACCACGCCGCAGACCGGTCGCGCGACCTGCTGCCGTACGCCGACTCGTCGGTTGCGGACGGCGACTTGCGCCCGGTGGACCTGCGCCGCCGCCAGTTCCTGCGCCGACTGGGACTGGTGGGTGCCGCAGCCGCGGGCGCTGGTGTCTTCGGCGGCCCTCTGGCAGGTCCCGCGATGGCCGCGTCGCAGCATTCGCGGCCGGGTATCGACCCCCGGCGGTATCAGTGGCTGGCCGGCGACCACCATGTCCACACCCAGTACAGCTATGACGGGATGCACACCGTCATGCAGCAGGTGGAGGAAGGGTCGAAGCACAGGCTCGACTGGATGGTCATCACCGATCACGGCCATACCGCCCACGAGAAGTACGCGGTCGACCAGACCTACGCCGATGTGCTCGCCGCGCGCGACAAGCACCGCGACATGCTGTTGTGGCAGGGTCTGGAGTGGAACGTCCCCGGCGGCGAGCACGCCACCGTCTTCTTCGAGACGTCCAAGGACGAGCTCACCGCCCTGCGCGCCTTCGAGAAGCTCTTCGACGGCAACATCAACGGCACCAACCCCTCGTCCGACGCGCACGAGGCCCTCGCGCTGGACGGTCTGCGGTGGATGTCGGCCCAGGTCGACAAGGGAGCCATCGACTCCGCACTGATGATCGCCAACCACCCGTCGCGCAACGGCCGTTACTCCCCCCATGAGATGCGCGCCTACCGCGACACGGCCCCGCACATCGCGGTGGGCATGGAGGGTGCTCCCGGCGCACAGAACGACGGCATGCCGGTGCCGGGGAGAGACGGCGGGTCCCGCGGCGGTTACGGCAACAGCCCCGGCACGGACTCCTGGCCGGGCTTTCCGATGGAGGCGTACCGCACCTGGGGCGGCTTCGACTGGATGACCGCCAAGCTCGGCGGCATGTGGGACTCGATGCTCGCTGAAGGCAAGGGCTGGTGGATCACCACCAATTCCGACATCCACCGTGCCAACGGCTCCCCCCTGGACCGTCCTCCGGTCGCCGACGACTGGTACGCCGACCACGGCGGTTACCCCGACCCGGTGGACACCGGCGCGCCGCATTTCTACGCGGACTTCTGGCCCGGCCAGTTCAGCCGGACCGTGGTCGGCACGGCACGCCGCAACTTCCGCGGCGTCATGGACGGAATCCGCAGCGGCCGGGTGTGGGTGGGCATGGGCGGCCTGATCGACGGGCTGGACCTGCGGGTGAGTGGCGACGGCCACGACTACCCGGCAACCCTCGGCGGCCGGGTGTCGGTACGTCGCGGCAGCGACGTCAAGGTCCGCATCGCGATCCGACCGGCCACCCGGCCGGGGGGACACGGCGAGATCCCCCGGCTCGCCCGGGTGGACCTCATACGCGGCGCGGTCACCGGTGCGGTGGCCGACCGCGACACCTTCACGGCGCCCGACGTGTCCGTGGCGGAGTCCTTCGAGCCGGGCCGGCGCGCACAGGATGACCAGGTGGTCTTCACGCACACCTTCCGCAATGTGCGGGAGCCGTTCTACATCCGGCTGCGCGGCACCGACGGCAAGCGCCATGTGAGCGGCGGCATCGAACCGCTGATGGACGTGAACGGTGACGCCGATCCCTGGGCCGACCTGTGGTTCTACGCCAACCCGGTCTTCGTGGACGTCCGGTGACACCCCCCGCACGCGGCCCGGTCCTCGGCATCGACGGCGGTCACCGCGACCGGACGGCGCTGGAGCGGTTGGTGCTGGAGGCCGTGCAGGACACCGGCTGCCCTCGGGCGGTCCTGCTGTGCACGCATCCGATTCGCACCGGCCAGGCACACCATGCCGCGTCGGTCGAGCTCCCGGCGACCACCGGACCGACTGCGCTCGCCGCCCTGGCGGCGCGACTGATGGAACCGGGCGCCGCCGTGGCGGGCCCGGACGACGGTCCGGCCCGCGGAGCGCAGGAGTACCACCCCGGTGCGCTTCAGGCCCGCCAGGCACTGCTGACCAGGCAGTCGGGCCGCGCCGTCCGGTTCCCCGGCCAGGAATCACTGCGCGGGCGGTTGACGATCGCGCGGGCGCTGGCGACGGGCGCGGTGGACCGGGTCGATGCGCTGGGGGCCGAGGTGGATCCCGACACTGTGGTGGACACCCGGGACTTCGTCCGCCCGGTCTTCCATGACGGCGTCCTGGTACTGGAGGTCACCCCGGCGGCCGGCGGTACGGTAATCCCGCTGGAACTGCGGGACCAGCACATCTGCGGGCACTGACCGGTACCCCGGGGCCCGCGACCGTCCGCGCGGGCCCCGGGGGCCTTGCCCACGCGGCCCCCAGGTGATCAACGACGGCCACCCTGCCGCGGGCGGACTGTTTCCGCATGCCGAACTGCGGCGGGCCGGGTCGTTTCCCGGTGCGGGCGTGGCCGTGGGGGCAGTCATCGCAGGTCCGGCCTTCCGCCGGCAGATCATCGATCGGCGCGCTCTGCCCGTGGCCCAACCCGGTGCGGGCCTTGTCCTGCTCGGCCCGGGTGTAGTGACGCAGGATGTCATCCAACCGGCGATGCCGGACGCGGTGCCTCGGCCGCCCGCCCGGCCATCAGAGCCCGTACACGCGCCCCGCGGTGCCCGTCCACACCGCGGTCTTCTCGTCAGGGCTCAGACCCGCGAGGAGCACACCGGTGGCCTCCACCACCTCGGCGTAGCTTGCGGCGAGCCCGCACACCGGCCAGTCGGATCCGAACATCAACCGCTGCGGACCGAAGGCGTCGAGCACGGTGTCCGCGTAAGGGCGCAGGACGTCGACCGTCCACTCGTGCCAGTCGGCCTCGGTGACCATGCCGGACAGCTTGCAGACGGTGTTCGGCTGCGACGCGAGCTCTCGGACGGCCGCCGCCCAAGGCTCCAACTGACCGGACCTGATGGGTGGTTTTCCCAGGTGGTCCAGTACGAAGGTGAGTTCGGGCAGGTGCCGGGCGGCGGAGACCGCTGCGGGCAACTGGTGCGGCAGGACGACCACGTCGTACACCAGCCCGGCGTCGGCGACCGTCCGCAGTCCGCGCAGTACTTCGGGGCGGGTGAGCCACCAGGGGTCCGGCTCGCCCTGCACCTGGTGGCGGATGCCCCGCAGCCACTCCCCGCCGGGCAGGGCACGCAACCGGGCCAGTTCCCCGGCCACGTCGGACGCGGTGAGATCGGTCCAGCCGACCACTCCCGCCACCGCGTCGCTCCCGGCCGCGAGCGCCAGGAGCTCCGGGGTCTCCTCCGCCACCGTAACCGTCTGGACGAGGACGGTGCGGTCGACGCCTGCGGCGCGGGCCTGCGGCTCCAGGTCACAGAGGTGGAAGTCGCGCCGCAGCGGGGCGAGTTCGGGCCCCGCGATCCACCCCTGGTCGCGCACGGAGAGGTCCCAAACGTGGTGGTGCGCATCGATGATGCCCATCAAGCTCACAGCTCCCATACGACGGGCAGGCCGGCGGTGGCTCCGTCCTCCGAGTAGTCGTGGATGACGTCGAGGAGTTCGGCCATGCGGGCCTGCCAGGCGATGTTCACCGGCAGCTGCTCCAGTTCGGCGAGGAGGGCGGCGTAGTCCTCGCATTCCAGGACGTGGAAGAGGTCCGTACCGCTGCGCCAGATGGTCCACGAGGTGGTCCCGGCGGCGCGGATGGCGGCCGTCAGCTCCTGCGGCACTTCGCGATGAGCCGCCTCGTACTCCGCGATGCGGTCCGCACGGACCTTGGTGTGCAGGGCGATGCGCATGGGCGGAAACTCCTCAGCTGTCGAAGATGGCCAGGGCACAGGTGGTGGTCGGGCGGCAGGGTGGGTGCAGGTCCGGTCGGCGTCCGGCCGCCGGCCGGACGGGAACCCCTGGGGGACGACGAGGGCGCCGGAAGCCTGCCGGTGACGCGCATGGCTATCGGGCCTCCGGTACGGGGACGTGGCACGGTAGCAGGGCCTCTGTGCGCAACCGGTCCCAGACGTCGGCCGGGACCGGTGCATTCAGGAGTGTCGCCGCGTCCAGAACCTCCGCCGCCGACCGCGCTCCGGTCAGCACACTCGCCACGGCCGGGTGGCCGAAGGGGAAGTGGAGAGCGGCGGCGCGCAGCGGTACACCGTACGCCTCGGTGATCTCCCGCATCCGTATCGCCCGCTCCAGCAACTCACCGGAGGCCGCACCGTAGTTGTACGTGGCTCCTGGAGTGGGGTTCGCGAGGAGACCGGAGTTGAAGACACCGCCGATGATGACGCTCTTGCCGCGGTTCGCGGCGGCGGGCAGCAGCTCGTCGAGCGCGGGCTGTTCGAGAAGGGTGTAGCGGCCCGCGCACAGTACCGCGTCGACGTCCGAGTCGATGAGGAACCGGGCGAGCATCGCGGTCTGGTTCATGCCCGCGCCGATGGCTCCCACCATGCCTTCGGAGCGGAGTCGTTCCAGCTCCGGGTATGCCTCGTGGAACGCCTGCTCGCCGTGGTCGTCGGGGTCGTGGATCAGGGCCAGGTCGACGCGGTCGAGGCCGAGGCGGGTCAGGCTCTCCTCCAGGGAGCGTCGCACCCCGTCGGCGCTGAAGTCCCACACACGGCGGTGGGTGGCGGGGACGGCGAAGCCGTTCGCCATGTCGGAGCCGCCCCCCTCGTTCGGTTCGAGGAGGCGGCCCACCTTGGTGGAGATGACGTACTCCGTACGGGGCTTGGTGCGCAGCACCGCGCCCAGGCGTCGCTCGGATGCACCCAGGCCGTAGTGCGGCGCGGTGTCGAAGTAGCGGATGCCGGTGTCCCAGGCCGCCTGGACGGTGGCGGCGGCGCTTTCCTCGTCGACCGGGGCGTAGAGCCCGGCCAGCGCAGCGCCGCCGAGGCCGAGCGTGGTGATCTCGACGCCGCTGCGGCCGAGGCCGCGTCGCGGCACCGCGTCGGCGGGCGGGTGGGCCGCGCGTTCGGTGTGGTCGCTCGCCGCGGCTGCCATCACTGCCCGACCGGGCGCAGTCGCAGGCCCTGCATGCCGCCGTCCACGGCCAGGGCGGTTCCGGTCACCGAGGCCGCGCCGGGCCCGGCCAGATAGGTGATGGCCGCAGCCACCTCGTCGGCGGTGACCAGACGGCCCATCGGCTGGCGTGCTTCGAGCGCGGCGCGCTCGGCGGCGGGATCGTCGGCCTGCTCCAGCAACCGCCCCACCCAAGGGGTGTCCACGGTGCCTGGGTTGACGCAGTTGACGCGGATCCCGTCGCGGACATGGTCGGCTGCCATCGCCAGGGTCAGTGACAGGACCGCGCCCTTGCTCGCGCTGTAGAGCGCCCGCTGCGGCAGCCCGGCCGTGGCGGCGATGGAACAGGTGTTGATGATCGACGCGTGCGCCGATTCCCGAAGGTGGGGCAGGGCGGCGCGGGTGGTGCGCACCACGCCGAGGACGTTGATGCCCAGCACCCGCTCCCACTCCGCGTCGCCGTTGTCCTCGACCGTCCCGATAGCGCCGATCCCGGCGTTGTTCACCAGGATGTCGATGCCGCCCAGGTCGGCGGCCGCGTCGGCCACCGCCGTGCTGACGGAGGCGTCGTCCGCCACATCCGCGGTGTAGCCGCGCAGTGGCGCCGTCGCGGCATCGGGTGTCAGGTCGAGGACCGCCACGGCGGCGCCGCGTGCGGCGAGGAGCCGGGCCGTGGTCAGACCGATGCCGGAGCCGCCGCCGGTGACGAGGGCCTTCAGGCCGTGCAGTTCTCCGTCGTGCCCGGTCACGGTGTGTGTGCTCATGCCTGCTCCTCCTTGCCTGCGGCGTCGGCCGCCCAGAACGTGCCGTCGGGGTAGCGGTAGGTGTCGATGGACTCCTGCCTCATCTGTGCCGAGAATCCGGGGGCGGTCGGGGTGGCGTAGTGCCCGTTCTCGATCCGGACCGGGTCGATGAAGTGCTGGTGCAGATGGTCGACGTACTCGATGACGCGGTCCTCGGTCGTCCCCGACAGCGCGACGTAGTCGAACATCGAGAGGTGCTGGACGAGTTCGCACAGTCCGACTCCGCCGGCGTGCGGGCAGACCGGTACCCCGTACTTGGCGGCGAGCAGCAGGATGGCGAGGTTCTCGTTCACTCCGCCGACGCGGGCGGCGTCGAGCTGGAGCACATCGATCGCGCCGGCCTGAAGCAGCTGCTTGAAGATGATGCGGTTCTGCACATGCTCGCCCGTGGCGACCTTCACCGGGGTCACGGCCTTGCGGATCGCCGCGTGGCCGAGGACATCGTCCGGGCTGGTGGGTTCCTCGATCCAGTACGGGTCGAACTCGGCCAGGGCCCGGGTCCATTCGACGGCCTCGTCGACGTTCCAGCGCTGATTGGCGTCGATCGCGATGCGGATGTCGGGGCCGACGGCTGCGCGGGCGGCGCGGCAGCGGCGTATGTCGTCGTCCAGGTCGGCGCCGACCTTCAGCTTGATCTGCCGAAAACCGTCCGAGACGGCCTGGCCGGCGAGGCGGGTGAGTTTCTCGTCCGAGTAGCCGAGCCAGCCGGGGGAGGTGGTGTAGCCGGGGTAGCCGGTCGCACGCAGGCGCTCCGCGCGCTGCGGGACGCCTTCGCGGCCGCGTTCGAGGAGTGCGAGGGCTTCGTCAGGGGTCAGCGCGTCGGTGATGTAGCGGTAGTCGACCTGGCCGGCCAGCCACTCGGGCTCGGCGTCGGCGAGCAGTTGCCACAGGGGCTTGCGGGCCCGCTTGGCGGCGAGGTCCCATGCGGCGTTGACCACCGCACCGATCGCCATGTGCATGACGCCTTTTTCCGGTCCCAGCCAGCGCAGTTGGCTGTCGCCGGTCAGGTCACGGCTGACCGAGCCGGGGTCCGCGCACAGCGCGTCGACCGGCCGGCCGACCAGGTACGGTCGCAGCGCCTCGATGGCGGCGACCTGGATGTCGTTGCCGCGCCCGATGGTGAAGGTGAAGCCGTGCCCTTCGGCGCCGTCCGGGGCGTCGGTGCGCAGGACCACGTAGGCGGCGGAGTAGTCGGGGTCGGGGTTCATCGCGTCGGAGCCGTCGAGCTCGCGCGAAGTGGGGAAGCGGATGTCGTAGGTGTCGACGGCGGTGATCCGCGGGGAGCCGGGGGGCACCGCCGCGGGAGAGCCGGCGGTCCCGGGTAGGGGGTCCTTGTTCACTGGTCCGACCGCTTTCATGGGTTTCACGGGCGTCACGCTGCGACGAAGGTCTGGCGCTGGCTGCCGAGACCGTCGATGGACAGGTCCACGGTGTCGCCGGGACGCAGATAGGGCTGTCCGGGCAGGCCGAGGGCGACGCCCGCCGGGGTGCCGGTGTTGATCACGTCGCCGGGTTCGAGGACCATGTACTGGCTCAGGTAGTGGATGAGATAACCGACCGGGAAGATCATGTCCTTGGTGTGGCCGTCCTGCCTGATCTCGCCGTTCACGGCGAGCCGCAGGCCGAGCGACTGCGGCCGGCCCACCTCGTCGGGGGTGACGAGCCAGGGCCCGAACGGGTTGAAGGTCTCGCAGGACTTGCCCAGATCCCACTGCGGGGAGAAGTCGAGCTGGAACTCCCGCTCGGACACGTCGTGGCTGACCGCGTACCCGGCCACGCAGTCCAGCGCCTCCTCCGCACCGTCCAGGTAGCGGGCGCGGGCGCCGATGACGACGGCCAGCTCGACCTCCCAGTCGGTCCGGGTGGACCCGCGCGGGATGAGCACCTCGTCGTACGGGCCGACGACCGTGCCCGGGTCCTTCATGAAGATCACGGGCCGCTCGGGGATGGCCGCCCCCGTCTCTGTCGCGTGGTCGCGGTAGTTGAGGCCGACACAGACGACCTTGCCGGGACGGGCGACGGGAGCGCCGGTGCGCAGTCCGGCCGGGTCCAGCTCCGGCAGCTCGCCGGCTTCGGCAGCGGCCCGGACCCGTTGCGGTCCGCCGGAGGCGAAGAAGGCACCGTCGATGTCGGCGGCGAGGCCGGACAGGTCCAGGAACCGGCCGTCATCGGCGAGGAGGGCAGGGCGCTCCCGTCCGGGGTCGCCCAGGCGCAGCAGTTTCACGGGGTTCTCCTTGCTGGGTGCGCGGGTGGTGCGCGGGCATGGGGGCTTGGGCCGACGCGGCCCCTTCGGGCCCGCGAGTGCGGTCGGGTTCAGTCCTGTGCGCGGCCGGTGGTGACCCGGGCGATCATGAGGGCGATGAGGATGATGCCGCCGTAGATCGCCTGGATCCAGAAGGACGGCACCTGCGCGAGCGTCAGCAGATTCTGTACGACCCCGAGCAGCAGGACGCCGGTGAGGGCGCCGAACATGGTGCCTTTGCCGCCGTCGAGGCTGATGCCGCCGATGACCGCGGCCGCGAACACCGTGAAGATCATGTTCTGGCCCTGGTTGGCGTTGATGGCGCCGACGTAGCCGGTCTGCATCAGACCACCGACCGCCGCGAGAACACCGGCGACGACGAAGACTCCCAGCATCACGCGGTCGACGCGGATGCCGGCGGCGCGGGCCGCGTCCGGGTTGCCGCCGATCGCGTACAACGCCCGTCCCCAGCGGTGGTACTTGAGCACCAGACCGGCGAGCCCGAAAGCGGCCACCGCCACCCATACCGACATCGGAACCGAGAGGAAGGTGGTGGTCGCGAGGGTGAAGAAGGCGTCCTGCATGCCGAAGAGCGTCTTGCCCTCGGTCGCGCCGACCAGCAGGCCGCGCAGGATGATCAGCATCGCGAGCGTGACGATGAACGCGTTGAGCTTGAGCTTCACCACCAGGACCCCGTTGACGGCGCCGACCAGCGCACCGGCCACCATGATCGCCAGCAGCCCCGTGGCGACCGGCCATTCGGTGCCGAATCCGGCACTGGCGGCGGGCAGTACGAGCAACGCGCCGAGCGCGGGCGCGATGCCGACGACCGATTCGAGGGACAGGTCGAACTTCCCGGTGATCAGCACCAGGGACTCGGCGAGCACGACCATGGCGAGCGCGGCCGAGGCACCCAGGATGGAGATGAGGTTGCGTTCGGTGAGGAAGGAGTCGTTGACCACCGCGCCGAGGACCAGCAGGGCGAGGAGCGCGGGCACGAGGGCCAACTCGCGTGCCCTGCGCAGCAGTACGTTCTTGGTTGTGCCCGGCGGGGTGGCCGCGGGCGGGGCGGTGGTGGCCCGCAGGTTCGGGGCCTGGGTGTCAGCCACGGTCAACTCCTTCGATCGAGGCGATCAGCTCGTGGTCGTTCCAGCCGGCCGGGTACTCGGCGACGACGCGGCCGTGGAACAGCACCAGGACGCGGTCGCAGCGCCGCAGGTCGTCGACCTCGTCCGAGACGACGAGCACCGCCGTGCCGTCGTCGCGGGCGCTGTCCACCCGGGCGAGCAGTGACTCCTTGGACTTCACGTCCACGCCGGCGGTCGGATTGATGAGGACGAGGAGGCGGGGGTCGCCGGCCAGGGCGCGGGCCATGACGACCTTCTGGGCGTTGCCTCCGGACAGGTCGGAAACCGGCTGCTCGGGGCCCTCGGCGTGGATGTCGAGACGCTGGATGAGGTCCCTGGCGAAGGAGCGCTTGGCCGCGGTGCCCACCAGGCCGTATCGGCCGAGCCGATCGAGGACGCTCATGGTGGCGTTGTCGCCGATGGTCATCCCGGACACGAGACCTTGCTCGTGCCGGTCCCTGGGTACGCAGCCCACACCGGCCTGCAAGGCGGCAAAGACGTCACCGAACGGCAGCCTCGCGCCGTCCAGTTCTGCCTGTCCCCCGGTCGGGGTGTGCAGTCCGGCGAGGCTCTCGGCCAGCTCGATCTTGCCGCTTCCGCTGGATCCCGCGAGGCCGACCACCTCACCGCGGCGGATGGTCAGGTCCACGTCCACGAACACCTCACCGGCGCCGGTGAGGCCGCGTACGTCGAGACGGATGGGCGCGTCGGCGGGCGGGGCCGGGCGGGCGACGGCACCGCTGTCCACCACCGCCTCACCAGCCATGGCCTCGACGAGGGCGGCGCGCGGCAGGTCCGCCACCGGCGCGGTGGTGATCCACCGGGCGTCGCGCAGCACGGTCACCGTCTGGCAGACCTCGTACACCTCCTGCAGATGGTGTGAGATGAAAAGGAAGGTCACCCCGGACTCCTGCAGACCGCGCATCCGGTCGAAGAGCCGCTCGATCTCCCTGTTGTCCAGCTGCGCTGTGGGCTCGTCGAGGACGATGAAGCGCGCACCGAAGCTCAACGCCCGTGCAATCTCCACGAGTTGGCGGTCTTCGACCTTCAGCTCCGCGGTGACGGCGTCGGGTGCGACGCGTACGTCCCAGGTGTCGAGGAGTTCGACGGCCCGGGCCTGCATGCGGCGCCAGCTGATGAAGCCTCCCCTGCCGGTTGGCTGCCGGTTGATGAAGAGGTTCTCGGCGACCGTGAGGCCGGGGACGACGGTGGGCTTCTGGTAGACACAGGCGACCTTGCGGCGCCAGGCATCGCGGTCGGAGAGCGGCGGTGCCGCTTCCCCGTCGAAGCTCACCGTGCCCGCGTCGGGGGCCTGCAGTCCGGTGAGGATCGAAACCAGAGTGGATTTGCCGGCGCCGTTGCGGCCGACCAGGGCGTGGGACTCACCGGGCACGACGGTCAGCCGGCCGTCGCCCAGCGCCACGGTGGGGCCGTAGCGCTTGACGATGCCCTCGGCGGCGACCAGCGGGCGGGTCATGGTTTCAACGGAGCTCACTTGACCGTGTTTCCCCACAGCTTGGGGTCACCGACGTTGGCCTTGGTGACCAGGGGCGCCGCCAGTTGGTCTTCGAGCACGCCGTTGGGCAGCTTGACGATGGTCGAGTCGTGGTCCGTCGGTCCGGGCTTGAACGTCTCTCCCTTCATGGCGGCTTTGATGTAGAACATGGCGTACTTGGCGTACGCGTCCGCCGGCTGGGAGACGGTGGCGTCGATCTGGCCCTGGCGGATGGCTTCGAACTCCTGCGGGATGCCGTCGTTCGAGACGATCGCGATGTGCCCCTGCTCGCCCGCCTTCTTCAGCATCCCCTTGGACTTGAGGGTCTGCAGGGTCGGTGCCAGGTAGACGCCGCCGGCCTGGAGGTAGATGCCCTTGATGTCGGGGTCGGCGTTCAGGAGCGTGTCCAGCTTGGCGGCGGCCGTGTCGGACTCCCACTTCGCGGGAATCTCCAGGACCTTCAGGTCGGGGTAGTTCTTCTGGACGCAGGCCCGGAACGCCTCGGAGCGTTCACGCCCGTTGACCGAGGCGAGATCACCCATGATCTGCACGACTTTGCCGGACTTGGCCGTCTTGCCCAGGTACTCGCAGGCCTTCTCGCCGTACGCCTTGTTGTTCGCCCGTACGACCATGGCGACCTTGCCCTTGTCCGGGGCGACGTCCACGGCGACCACCGGGACGCCCTTGCGCTCGGCCTGGTCCAGGCCCGCGGAGACCGCGGCACTGTCCAGCGGGGCCACCACAAGACCCTTGACACCCTGGTTGAGCTGGTTGTTGATGTCGGTGATCTGCTGGGCCGGGTCGCTGTTGGAGTTCACCGTCTTCAGCGCGTCCACACCCTGCGACGTCGCCATCTTCGGCACGTAATCGTTGTACGCCTGCCAGAACGGCGACGTGAGCAGCGGCAGCACTACGCCGACCTTGCCCTCCCCGCCTCCTGCGCCGCCGGACGAGGCGGCGTCTTTCGTGCTTCCGCACGCCGTGAGAGCGAGAGCGGCACAGGCGGCCGTGGCCGCCGCTCGGGCTGCCCGCGAAGGGATTCTCAGAGTCTTGCCGGCCATAGCTGCGGCTCCTCACCGATGGCACTGCGCTGAGTCATGGGGATTTGCAGGATGCAAAGGAGATGAACGGCCGGGTCGCTTCACCGGCAGTGCACGACTATTCATCGGACCATTCAGCGCTGTCAATAGGATCTTGACGGTTTTTCAGCCAGAAGAAGCCGTAGTGGTCCGACCACTCGTGGAGCTAGACTCCGCGCAGCGAACCAGGGAGGCGTAAGTGGAGACAGATGCGAAGCGGACGGATGCACCGAAGGAAACGGTGACGCAGCGCGCCATCGACCAGATCAAATCAATGATCGGGGAGGGGCTCCTGGAGCCGGGGCAACGCCTCCCCACGGAACGCGAGTTCGCGGCTCAACTGGGGATCTCCCGCAGCTCGATGCGCGAGGCGGTCCGCGCCCTGACCGCCATGGGCGTACTGGAGGCCCGACACGGCTCGGGTATCTATGTCACCCAGCTTGAGGCGGGCAACCTCCTGGAGACCTTCGGTGCCGTCGCGGTCCTCTCGCCGGGCCCACGGCTGCTCGAACTCCTGGAAGTGCGCCGGGTACTGGAGTCCAGCGTGACATCCCTCGCCGCCGCGCGCATCGACGCGGAGCACCTTGCCGAGGTGGAGCAGCACCTTGAGGCGATGCGGGTGAGCACCGACCCGGAGGAGATCCTCGCGCACGACGTCGCCTTCCACCGAGTGATCGCGAGGGCCGCGGGCAACGAGTCGATGGCGGCGATCCTCGAAGGGCTCTCCTCGCAGACGCTCCGCACGCGGGTGTGGCGCGGCTACGAGGAGGAGGGCGCCTTCGAACGGACCCACATCGAACACACACGGATCTACGAAGCCCTGGTCGACCGCGATCCCGAAGCGGCGGGCGTCGCGGCTTCCGTGCACGTGGCAGGGGTCGAACGGTGGCTGAAAAGCCAACTGGCCGGCGGGTAGTCGCGCACGCCGACCAGGATCGGCCTCGCTCCCCCGGTCGCGGTCCTAGCCGACGTTGTTGCCCCACAGCGACTTGTCGTTCACATTCGACTTGGTCACCAGCTGGGCGGGCAGTTGGTCCTCCAGCCCGTTGGGGAGCTTGGTGATCGTGGAGTCGTGGTCGGTCGCCCCCGGCTTGAACTCCTTGCCCGCGGCTGCTGCTTCGGCGTAATAGAGCGCGTACTTGGCGTAGAGGTCGGCGGGCTGAGAGACGGTTGCGTCGATGTTCCCCGTGTGGATCGCGGCCAACTCCTGCGGGGTGCCGTCGTTGGAGACGATGGAGATGTGCCCGTCCTTGCCGGCCGGCTTGAGCAGCCCCTTCTCCTGGAGCAGTGCCAGCGTCGGCTGGAGGAACACGCCGCCGGCCTGCATGTAGATGCCGTCCAGGTCAGGGTTCTCCGTGAGCAGCGTCCGCAGTTTGGCGGCGGCGACGTCGCCCTTCCAGTCCGTGGCGAGCTCGAAGATCTGGATTTTCGGGAACTTCGTCTTCATACACTCCGCGAACGCCTCGGAGCGATCACGGCCGTTGATCGAGTCCAGCGCGCCCTGCAACTCGGCGACCTTCCCCTTGCCGCCCAGCTGCTTGCCCAAGAACTCACAGGCCTTGGTGCCGTAGGCCCGGTTGTCGGCGCGGACCACCATGTAGACCTGGCCCTTGTCCGGCCGGGTGTCGACGCTGACCACCGGGATTTTTTTCGCCGCCAGCCTTTCGAGGATCGAGGCGATGGCGGTGTCCTGTGGGGCCATGACGATGGCCTTCGCCCCAAGGTTCTCGAACGCCCGGACGTCGGCGGCCAGGTTGGCCGCGTCGTACTGCGAGTTGCTCAGCGACAGGGCGTTGACGCCATTGGAGCCGATGTCGTTCCTGAGGTACTGCGCGTAGGCATACCAGAAGTCGGAATCGGAACGCGGCAGGTCGATGCCTATGGCCGGCTTCTTGTCGACGCCTGAGCCGGTTGCGTTATCGCTGGCGCCGCCGCAGGCAGTGGCGGACGCTGCCAGGACGAGCACGGCGGCGACAGCGTGGGTGGGGCGACGACGGGTGATCTGCATTGCGTGTTCTCTCCTGGTCCGGAGTCAACTGCGGAGGCTTGTCTCAGGCCCGGCGGGACCGCATCGGATTTCGGGGCCGGGCCATTCTGAACGTTCGGTTGTGGGTTGCGGGTCTCACGTCACATGTGCCGAGAGGAGACAACCAGCAAGGTCACTCAGAATGCACCGGCAATTAAAGCGAGGTTCTCTCGGCGTCGAGGGCGATTCTGCTGCATTGCCTCTGGCGACAGGCCCCCACCGCAGATGTGCGCGATGGGACCACAAAAGGTGGCCGATTGGGCCCTTTCGCTCGCCTGGGAACTATGGCACAGATCTTGCATGGCCATGCGTGTCATCGCACCTGAGGGGGTCTCCTGGCGGTGACCTCCGATGCATCGCCTGCCGCCGACGGCTCCTCGCCTACGACGACCGGCCCGAGCTCACGCACGACCCTCCGTGCGGTCAGTTAGGGTGTCCTCCTCTGCAGGAGGCATGAAGGCACGCAGCCACCGCTCCGTCTGGGCGATGTGGGCCTGTGCGACGCCGGCTGCGGCGACGGGGTCGCGATCGGCGATGGCGGTGGCCAGAATGCGGTGGTCCTCGTCGCTCTTGCGGCGCAGCTCGGGCCCCTCGGGGAGGGTGAAGACCTGGTATTTGCGGGAGCGGGCGCGGAAGACCGACAGCAGGGAGTCCAGGGTGGGGTTGCCGCCTGCCAGGGCGATCTCCGCGTGGAAGCGGTGGTCGAGTTCGGTGGCCTCGGCGGGGTCGTCGATTGCCTCCATGGCCTCGATGAGCGAGAACAGCGTCCGCACCGTCTCCGGCGTACAGCGTGCCGCGGCCTGCGCCGCGACGTGGGCTTCGAGGACGCGCCTGATCTCATAGACCTCCAACAGGCCGGTCAGCGGGAGAAGTTCGAAGGTCAGCGACAAGCTGCCGATGATGTCTTCGGGCCTGAGCTGGGAGACATATGTGCCGGAGCCCTGCCGCGGCTCTACGACGCCCAGGGCGGCGAGCATCCGCACGGCTTCGCGCAACGACCCCCGCGAGACGCCCAGTTCTTCGCAGAGTTCACCCTCCGAGGGGATGCGCTCGCCAGCGCCGAGGCGGCCCGTCGCGATCATGTGCCGTAGGCCCTGGAACGCCTTGTCGACTGCGGACATCCGACTCCTCCCCTGACAGGGCGGCGATGCCACCGACCCTCGATCACCTTAGCGAGTCATCAGATACTTAAAGGCGAAAGCTGAAATTCATCCGATAAATCTGCCCACATGTCTCTTGTTCGCCCCACAGACACGTGCCAGGATGACGATTCGTCATATGTCTCTTGGCGCCTGTCTGATGTCCCCAGGCGCTCAGGTCCGGCAGATGTGGGGTCGTATGAACGAGACCGAGGTCGCCACCGCTCCGCGCCCCCTGCTGCTGGCCGACGGCCGGCCCGCGGCCGCGGCGTGGTCGCTGGACCCCTCCCTGAGACACCTGAACCACGGTTCGTTCGGGGCGGTTCCCCTGGTGGCGCAGAAGCTGCAGGACCAGCTGCGCGCGGAGATGGAAAGCGCCCCGGTCGTATGGTTCCCGGCGCTGCCGCGGCGGATCTCCGCCGCCCGGGTCGAGCTCGCGGACTTCCTCAAGGTCGCCCCCGACGACCTGGCCCTGGTGCCGAATGCGAGCGCCGGCATCAGCGTCGTGTACGCCTGCCTCACCCCCCGCCGCGGCGGGGAGATCATCGTCACGGACCACGGCTACGGGGCCGTAACCATGGGCGCCGAGCGGCTGGCGAGGCGCTGGGGCAGCCGGGTCCGCACTGCCCGGGTGCCGCTGGAGGCAACCGAGGAGCAGGCGTACGAGGCCGTGGCCGCCGAGTTCAGCGAGGCCACCGACCTCATCGTGCTCGACCACATCACCTCGGCGACCGCTCGCCGGATGCCGGTGGAGCGGATCGGCGTGGAGGCGCGGCGGCTCGGCATCCCGCTGCTCGTGGACGGCGCGCACGCCCCCGGCCTGCTCGCCGCCCCGCTCGCCGGCGTGACGTGCGACTTCTGGGTCGGCAACCTGCACAAGTGGGGCTGCACGCCACGCGGCAGCGCGGCGCTGGTCGCCCGCGGCCCACTGCGTGAACGGCTCTATCCCTTGATCGACTCGTGGGGCGCGGCCGATCCGTACCCCGACCGCTTCGACCAGCAGGGCACGGTGGACGGCACCAGCTATCTGGCGGCGGGGAAGGCGCTCGACTTCATCGAGCGCGCCTGGGGCTGGCAGACCGCCCGCCGCTACATGGACGACCTGGCCGGCTACGCCGAGCACGTCGTCGGCGGGGCCTTGGCCGAACTGACCGGCGTCAGCAGCAGGGTGGACGTCGGCATGCCGGTCCCCGGCATGCGGCTGGTGCGGCTGCCTACGGGCCTGGTCACCAGCCGCGTCGAGGCCGACGCGCTGCGCGACCGGACTGCCCGGGAGCTGGGCGCGGAGGTGGCTTGCACCAGCTTCGGCGGCACCGGCTATCTGCGGCTGTCCGCACACGTCTACAACACCGCCGCCGACTACGAGCACTTCGCCGAGGTCTGCGTCCCGGTCCTCGGCGAGTGGGCCCGCGCAGCCCGCGAGCAGCGCACGCCGTAGCGGCACGGCGCGCCATGACGGTGCAGCCGCACGCCCCTGAAGGGCCTCAAGGGCTGGCGCGGACCCGGAACTGCCTCAACTGCTCAGAAAGTAGGAGCACTGGTACGGGCCGAGTGGCTCGTCTTTGGGGCGGAGGGTGACCTGGATGTCGTCCGGACGGAGTGTGGGGTGGAGGACCGCCTGGGCGCGGGCCAGGCTGCACACCAGTTGCCCGTTGCGGAGGCGGTCGTCGGCGGAGAGGTAGGTGTCCGGTGCGTCAAGGGTGACGCGGTTGCCGTTTGCAGAGGCATGATATGAGCCGTCGAGCAGCACGAGGTTGGTGAGTCCGCTCTTCTGCTCCGACTCGTTCGGGCCGGTGAGGAGGAGTTTGAGGACGGAGTCGAGTTGGCGCACCTGCAAGCCGGGCCGCGAGACGCCGCGCAGGCCCGTGTCCGAGGCGAAGTAGATCCGCATTCCCTTGCTGAGACCCGTTATGGGTTCACCGGCGTCGATCACTCCTGTGGGCCGGATTCCGCAGCCGGCAACGGCCGGCAGGAGCAGGGCCACGACGGCGCACATGCGCGGAGTCTTTCTTGCACGTCCTGGAGTCTTCACTGCGCGTCCTTCGGGCGGTTGCGGGGAAACCGGAGGGTGAAGACCGCGCCGCCCTCGGCGCGGTTGGCGGCTTCGACGGTGCCGCCGTGCAACTGGGCGTTCTCCAGGGCGATTGCGGTGCCGAGGCCACTGCCCTCGGACCGTCTGCGGGCGGTGTCAGCCTTGTAGAAGCGGTCGAAGACATGCGGCAGGACCTCGGGGGGCAGGCCGGGGCCGCGGTCCTTGACCTCGATGGTGATCTCGTCGTCCGTGGCGCGGAGCACCACGCTCACGGGCTGGGCCCCGTGTTGCAGCGCATTGCCGACGAGGTTTGCCACCACGATGTCGATCCGGCGCCGGTCGACCACCGCTCGCGCCCCGTCGGCGAGATCGGTGCGTACCTGGGAGGTCCAGCCTCGCCGGGTGAGCGTCGTGCGGACCAGCTCCGCCAGGTCGGTCTCCATGGCGTCGAGCGACACGGTTCCGGCGTCGAAGCGCGAGATCTCGATGAGGTCCTGGACGAGTCGGGTGAGCTGGGCGATTTCCGCACTGACGGTGCGGGCGGCCATCGCGGAGTCCGGCGGCAGCTGGTCGACGTCCTCGTCCAGCACGGTGGACACCACGGTCATCGCGGCGAGCGGGGTGCGCAGTTCGTGTGAGACGTCGGCGACGAACCGGCGTGCACGCGCCTCCTGTTCACGCAGCTCGGCGACGGAGGTCTGCAGGCTCGCGGCGGTGTCGTTGAACGTTGCGGCCAGCTGGGCGAGTTCGTCGCGCCCCCTCACCGTGACACGGGTGGAGAGTTCACCGGCGGCGAGCATCCGAGTGGCCCGGCCGAGGTCCCGTACGGGGCGGAGCACCGTACGCGCGGCGAGCAGGGCGAGTGCCGCGGCCAGCAGCACGACCGGGACGGTTCCGGCACGGACCGTGGCCAGCAGTACGGCGATGTCCTCCTCCTCGGCCCTGAGCGGGGCGATGGTGAAGACGTCGAGGTCGGAGGTGCGCCCGGTGTCGAAGGCCACGGACGCGCCGACCACCAGGAACGGTTTGCCGTGCCACTCGACGCGCTGGAACCGCATACGGCCGGTGGTCCTGACCGCGGTCCGCAGTTCGGGAGTGATCCGCGTCTGGTCCGCCAGTGAGTCCGAGGTGGCCGTGAGGTCGTGGTACCGGGCGACCACGATGTCATCGCCGAGCCCGCGCGAGACGCTCACGGCGAAGCGGGTGAGCGTGCTCTGATCGACGGGTATGTCGAGGTCGGCCGCCACATCGCCCACCCGGTTGCGGAAATCGGTCTGCAGCGCGTTCTGGGCCCGCTCCAGCACGGCGACGCGGGATTCTCGGTAGGCGAGCGTGGTCGAGGTCACCGCGCTGATCAGGGTGACGAGGACGAACGTGACCACAAGGCGGATTCGCAGCCCGCCCAGACGGGCCCGGAGGCGGCTCATCAGTCGCTCACAGGGGGCCGAAGCGGTAGCCGAAGCCCCGGACGGTCTGGATGTACCGGGGCTTGCCGGGAAGGTCCTCGATCTTGGTGCGCAGCCTGCGCACGGCGGCGTCCACGAGCCGCGAGTCGCCCAGATAGTCGAGATCCCAGACCGACGCCAGCAGTTGCTCCCGGCTGAACACCCGGCCCGGAGCGGCCGACAGCTCCAGCAGCAGCCGCAGCTCCATCGGCGGCAGCGGGACGGGCGTACCCAGCTTGGTCACGGTCAGGCCGGCCCGGTCGACGACCAGCCCGGCGTGCTGCTCTCCCGGCGCGGAGCCGGGCGCCGGCTCGGCCCGGCGCAGTGCCGCCCGGATACGAGCCTCAAGTACGCGGGCCGTGGCCGGTTTGACCACATAGTCGTCGGCGCCCGCTTCGAGGCCGGTGACGATGTCCTGGTCGTCGCCACGTGCCGTGAGCATGATCACCGGGATGGTGCTGCGGGCCCGGATGGCGCGGCAGACTTCGAAGCCGTCCATACCGGGCAGCATCAGGTCGAGGACCACGAGCTCGACGGGCTTGCCCGGAAGGCCGTCCAGCATGGGTAGAGCCTCCTCTCCGGCGCCGGCCACGGATACGTCGTAGTCGTGTCGGCGCAGTACGAGTTCCATCCCGTCGCGCACGGAGGTGTCGTCCTCGATGAGCAGCACATGCGGCATGGTCCTGATTATGCGGGAGCGTTTGCCCATGTCAGACCGGGTGGGCCAGGAGAATCGCACAGCGCGACCGATTGTTACGTCCCCATCATCCGGGCATCCACCGCCCATCATGTGAGGGGCTGAGCGTTGACGGCATGGACATACGAACCCCATCCCGCGCCGCGGGCCGTCTTCGTCTGGCGGCACTCGTCGCGCTTCCCGTACTGGTCCTCTCAGCCGCCTGCGGCAGCGGGCGCGACGCCCTCGACACGGGCAAGGACATCGCCTCCGTTCCCGGGGACACCGCCGACGACGGCAAGAGCACCGGGAGTTCCGGCAAGCAGGGCGGCTCGGGCGACAAGGGCGCTTTCTACGACGCGCAGATGAAGTACGTGCAGTGCATGCGGGGGAAGGCCGGCATCACAGAATTTCCCGACCCGAAGCTGAGCGGCTATCTCGACTGGACGAAGATCGAAGAAATCGCCCACAAGCCCGGGAACGAGGAGGTGTCCAAGGGCGGCAAGAACGCCGTGTGCTTCAAGGAAATGTCCGCTGCCATGGAGCTGGAGCCGAAGCGCGATGTGCAGAAGGAGTACGAGTCGATGCTGGCGCACGCCACGTGCATGCGCAAGCACGGCGTCTCGAAATTCACCAACCCCACGCTGTCGGGCGGCAACGTGATGCCCGGCGGTGATCCCAACCCGGCGGCGCCGCAGCTCGACCCCGGCTCCCCCGCATACAAGCAGGCCCGCCAGGCGTGCAAGGACAAGTTGCTCGACGGTCTGGACGGCATGCAGTGACCCGACGCAAAGCACTGGTCGCGGCTGGTGCGGTGACCGCAGTTGCCGCGCTCGGAGCCGGAGCCCTTGCCATCGGGGGCGGCAACCAGGACACCCGGGCCGAGAAGCAGGGCGACCTTCCGCCCGCCACGGCCGAGATCACCCGCACCGACCTCGTGCAGAGCAAGACCGTCGACGGGCACCTCGACTACGCACAGCGTCGCACCGTCAAGTCTCCGGTCGCGGGGACGGTCACCAAGGCCGCCCAGGAGGGCAGGACGGTCACGGCCGGGCAGCGGCTGTACGAGCGGGACGCGCGGCCGGTGATCCTGATGTACGGGCCGACGCCGATGTTCCGGGCGATGAAGGTCGGCGACCGGGGGCCCGACGTCCTCCAGTTGGAGCGCAACCTCCGCGACCTTGGATTCGGCGCGAGCCTCTACGTCGACACCCGCTACGACAAGGGCACCGAAGCCGCGGTCAAGAGCTGGCAGAAGTCGGTCGGCATCGAGAGCGCGGACGGCAAGGTCGGCAGGGGAGACGTCGTCTTCCAGCCCCGCGCGGTGCGGGTGGTGGCGGCCGACGCCGCACTCGCCGACCAGGTCGGCCCGGAGAAGACCGTGCTGACCGTCGCCTCGACCACACCGGTCGTGCGGGCCCGACTCGACCAGAACGACGCGGCCCTGACCTCCCGGGGCACCAAGGTCGAGGTCACCCTGCCCAGCGGCAAGACCGTCGGCGGCAAGGTGGCGGGAACCGTCAGGCCCGAGGCGCCGGAGGGGTCCGCCGGGCCGAGCCAGGAAGGCATCACGGTCGAGGTCACCTTGGACGGCCCCCGGTCCACCCTTGCCGCAGAGGACTCCAAGGCCACCACCAGCGTCAAGTTCGTCAGCGAGAGTCGCCGCAACGTGCTGGCCGTGCCCGTCGAAGCGGTCGTCGCCCTGCGCGGCGAGAACGGCGGCTACGGCCTCCAGATCGTCCAGGGCCGTACCACCAGAATGGTCCGGGTCACCACCGGCATGACCGCCGACGGGCGTATCGAGGTCAGCGGCGGCGGCATCTCCGCAGGCATGAAGGTCGGAGTGGCCAAGCAATGACCGTCATCGAACTGCGGGCCGCCGGCAAGTCCTACCCCGGCGGTGTGCACGCTCTGCGCAACGTGGACCTGCGCGTCGGCCGCGGCGAACTCGTCGCGATCGTCGGCCCGTCCGGGTCGGGCAAGTCCACGTTGCTCAATCTGATCGGCACCCTCGACCGGCCCACGTCGGGCACGGTCCGGGTGGCCGGCCACGACGTGGGTGCGCTCAGCGACAACCGGCTGTCCGCGCTGCGGGCTCGGCACATCGGCTTCGTCTTCCAGCACTTCCACCTGTCCCCCGGCCGGGACGCGGTCGACAACGTCGCGGACGGTCTGCTCTACGCGGGCGTGCCGCTGAAGGAGCGGCGGTCACGGGCCCGTGCCGCGCTGGAGCGGGTCCGCCTCGGTCACCGGCTCTCGCACCGGCCCAGCGAGCTCTCCGGCGGTGAGAAGCAACGCGTCGCCATCGCCCGCGCCCTGGTCGGCGAACCGGACCTGCTGCTCGCCGACGAACCGACGGGCGCACTGGACACCGCGTCCGGCGAGATCGTGATGCAACTCGTCCACGAACTCCATGCGATGGGCACCACGATCTGCGTGATCACCCATGACCAAGAGATCGCCGCCTCCCTGCCACGCCGCATCCGGTTCAGGGACGGGGCCGTGGTCTCCGACTCCGGTTCCGACGAGGCGGCCTCATGACCGGCCCCGCGCTGAAACCCGCCCGCCTCGCCGCGGCCGACGTCCTGCGGGTCGGCGCCGTCGGGCTGCGCGCCCGCCGTGCCCGTGTGGTGCTCTCCGCCCTCGGCATCGCGATCGGCATCGCCACCATGGTCGCGGTCGTCGGCCTCTCCACCTCCAGCCGGGCCGACCTGATGTCCCAACTCGACCGCCTCGGGACGAATCTGCTCACCGCCGAGGCCGGCAAGGACGCCCTGGGCCAGGATGTGAAGCTGCCGAAGAACGCGGTGGCCATGGTCGAGCGCATCGGCCCGGTGCAACAGGCCACGGCCACCGCACAGGTGGACGCCCGGATCCGCCGCAGCGACGTGGTTCCCGAGGAGCAGCCGGCCGGAGTCACCGCACAGGCAGCCCGAGCGGACCTGCTGAACGCGCTGAACGCCAGGATCGCCAAGGGCCGTTGGCTGGACGGTGCCGGCGAGCGGCTCCCGGTCACCGTCCTCGGCGCCGTCGCGGCCGAGCGGATGGGCATCACCGAGCCCGGCGAGAAGATCATGATGAACAACCGGTACGTCGTGGTCGTCGGCATCCTCAGCCCCGTCGAGCTCGTCCCCAACCTCGACCGCGTGGCCCTGGTCGGTTTCCCGGCCGCCGAGAAGTACCTGGGATTCGACGGCCACCCCACGACCGTCTTCGAGAGGTCTCCGGACGCCTCGGTCGACGATGTCCGGGCGGTGCTGGCGCGGACGGTGATGCCCGGTAACGAGGGTTCCGTGAAGGTGTCCCGGCCCTCCGACGCACTGGCGGCGAAGGTCGCCGCCGACAAGGGACTCACCGGCCTGATGCTCGGCCTCGGCGCGGTCGCCCTCCTGGTGGGCGGCGTCGGTGTCGCCAACACCATGGTCATCTCGGTACTGGAGCGCCGCCAGGAGATCGGTCTGCGTCGGGCGATCGGTGCCACCAGGGGCGCGATCCGGCTCCAGTTCCTCACCGAGTCGCTGCTGCTGTCGGCACTGGGTGGGGTGGCGGGGGCGGCGCTCGGCGCGGCGGCCACGTTCGCCTTCGCCACGGCGCAGGGCTGGGCCGTCGTCGTGCCGCTCTGGTCGCTCGGCGGCGGCCTGGGCGCAACGCTCGGCATCGGTGTCCTGGCCGGTCTGTACCCGGCGATCCGGGCTTCCCGTCTCGACCCCACGGTCGCGCTCCACGCGGCCTGACAACCTGGCACATCACGGAAACGGACCGAGGGGCCTTCGTTCTCCTGACGAACCCGGCGCACAGCGGGCACGGACAGTGGGGTGTGTGCGGCAGTCACATCCGCCCACCCTTCCGCGCGGCCCCCCGCGCGGCGGAGGCCGCGAAGCCCGCCGGTCGCGCAACAATCCTCGAACCGACCGCGGCTCCCGGCATCACGTACGACGAAGACGGAACGGAATCCACCACACGGAACTTCGCTTTTCGATGCTGTCGGCTCACGAACGGGGTGCGGGAGAAGCGGCCACGGCACAGCCGCGTTCCGCGGCTCTCTCCCCTCCGACACGAAGGACGACTCATGGGTTCTTTTGATCTGGCCGGGCGCGTGGCCCTGGTGACCGGAGCGACCAGCGGCATCGGCGCCGCGACGGCAGCACTGCTCGCCGAGCGTGGTGCGCAGGTGGTGGTTGCGGGCCGGGACCACGCCCGCGGCGAGGCCGTGGTCGGCGCCATCCAGGACCGCGGCGGCAAGGCCGGGTTCGCCCCCGCGGACCTCCACGGGACAGAGTCAGTGCGGCAGCTGGCGCGGAAGGCCGCAGCCCTGGGCGGGGGCCGGGTCGACATCCTGGTCAACAACGCGGGCAGTTACCCGTTCGGCCCCACCGAACAGGCGCAGGAGCACGACATCGACGCCGTCTACGCCCTGAACGTCAAGGCTCCGTTCCATCTGGTCGCGGCGCTCGCCCCTGCCATGGCCGAGCGAGGCAGCGGCGCGATCGTCAACCTCAGCACGATCGCCGCCGAGACCGGTATCGCGGGGATGGCGCTGTACGGGTCGAGCAAAGCGGCCGTGGAACTGCTGACCAGGGCATGGGCCGCCGAGTACGGCCCGCGCGGGGTACGGGTCAACGCCGTCCGGCCCGGCCCCGTGCGGACGGAGGGCACCGCCGGCATGGGCGAGGAACTCGACGCTCTGGCAGCCCAGGCCCCGGCAGGCCGCCCGGCTGCACCGCAGGAGATCGCCGAAGCGATCGCCTACCTTGCCAGCGACGCCGCGAGTTTCGTCCACGGCGCGGTACTGCCCGTCGATGGCGGGCGCAGCGCAGTCTGAGAACGACGTCGGCCCGCCTGATGTCGTAGGCCGCAGAGCCAGGCACGAGGACACCAGGCGGCTTCCTCGTCAACCGAGACCGCCTGGTGCATCAGTGGTGCGTCGGCCATCACGAGCTGCACGACACGTTCGCGTACCGAAATCACGGTGGCTTCCCCCGGAATACCGGGAAAGGCCCGCCGCTCGACTCCAGCCAGTCAGGCCAGTTCAGCGGTGATCTGCCAGAACGGCAGCAGAACTCTGCCGTGTTGGTCGACGGTCACCGTGTCGTCCGACTCCGGGACGCCTGGCACCGCGGGCGTCAGCTTCTGCCATTCCTGCCGGGTCAGGCCGGTGGTGTAGTGGCGCGGCGCCATGCGCCGAATCGTCCATTCGTCAGGGAAGGCCTCGCGCAGGCTGCGTTCGTCCATGTCGGCCGGCATCACCAGGCGAGCGGCCAACTCGCCGCGGAAGCACAGGACATGCAGTTTCGCGCCGGGTGCGCACACCCGACGCAGTCCAGCAAGGTACGTCCGCCGCTGGTCGGCGTCCAGGCAGTGCAGCATGGCACTGTCGACGACCGTTCGGAAGCCTCCCGGGACAGCGATACCGCGCAGTTCCGTCGCGTCGGCGACCGTGAAGGTCACCGGGGTTCCGGCAGCGGCGGCCTTGGCCCGGCTGCGCTCGATCGCGGATGGTGCGGCGTCGAAGGCTGTCACCTCATGGCCGCGCCCCGCCAGGAACAAGGCGTTGTCCCCGAGCCCACAGCCGCATTCCAGGACCGGGCCGGCGATTTCACCCGCCGCCTCCAACTCGACGACCAACGGCTGAGGGGCGTCCAGTCGCCACGGGATCAGGTCCGACCTGCGGTCGTCCGCTCCGTAGGCGATCTGGCGCCCCTGGTATACCGCCTCGAAGTCCATCGCCGGCTCCCAGCCGCCCGACTGGTCACGCGCAGGATGCAGATCGGCCATCCAACTCTCACCTCTTCTAGTAGACGAGATCGTTCCCTAAATGGAGTGTAGGCACGAAGGAACGCCAGCGTCTACTGTTGGGCCCATGGCAGAGAGTGCGACACCCGGCCGCCGCCGAGGGGCGGAACTGGAGCACGCGATCTACGTCGCGACGCTCGACGAACTGAGCGCGAACGGCTACGGCCGACTCACCATGGAGGGCGTCGCCGCGCGTGCCGGCACCGGCAAGGCCGCGCTCTACCGGCGATGGCCCGGCAAGCAGCCCCTGGTTCTGGACGCCCTGCGCTACGCCCTGCCCCCACTGCCCGACCCGGACCCGGAGCGGTCGCAGCGGGAAAACCTCGCCGACTCCCTCACCGCGTTCAGCGATGTACTGGCGGGCAAAACCCTCGTGCCGGGCATCGAGTTCATCGTCGGCGTGCTGCACGAGCCGGACATGCGCACCCTGTTCGCCGAGAAGATCATCGCGCCGCGCCTTCAGCGCATCGAAGCCATCCTGCACCAGGGCGCGCCCGGCAGCGAGAACGGCCACGAGGCCGCGCACCCGTTGGCGGCTCGCACCGGCCCCGCCCTGATACTGCAGACCTTCCTGCTCACCGGCGAGCCACCGAGCCCGCAGGAGATCGACCTCATCATCGACACCGTGCTCCAGCGGACGGCCACGTCCTAGGAGCAGCGGCGAGACGGATGCAGGGGCACTCGCGACGCCAAAGGGCACCGCGTGCGCCCCACCTCTTCCCAGGGGCAGGGCGTCGACCGGCCGCGCTCACGGGTCCGGATTCCGTGCCCGCCCGGTCGCCTCATCGCCCCTCCGACTCGGGCGGCGGGACGATCTCCAGTTTGAGGATCTTTCCGGCAAGGGCCGTGAGAGCGGCCGCAGCCCTGCGAACGAATCAGGATGGAGCGCCAGGACAGGCTGTTCGTGCGCGAGGCGAGCGGTGGCGGTCGCCTGTTCCGCGTGAACCCCGACGGCTCCGACAAGACGTTCCTCGTCACCGGGTGCCCGATCCCCGACGGAGTGGCCGTCGACGCGGCGGCCGGGCACATCTCCTGGACGAACATTCGAGTGACGCCCCGGCGAAGATCAGCTTCCGCCGGCCGGTGGCCTCGATGGCCTCGCGGACCCGGTCGTCGTGCCAGGCATTGACCGTGCTGCGGTCGATGATCTTGTGTCCGGCCGGCAGTGCCTCGACCAGCTCGGGGGTGGTCGGCCCCCACATGCTGTCCGCCGCGGTGGTGGTAACCCCAAGGACTTGTCCGGGCGATCGTGTGCGGAGCCAGATGATCACGTCTGCCGCGGTGGTGACGCCGAGGAAGACTTACCGTCACATGGCCCGCATGATGTGCGTGATTCCCGTGATGTACGTGATACGCATGATGTACGTGATACGCGTGATGGCGCTCAAGTCATCCGAGGGCACCGCGCGCCGCGCTTCCCACCAGCACCTCTCCGTGGCTCAAAACGGTCAGGTCCGTCACCCGTATCTTTCAGGACTTCCTCGCCGACGAATCCGCGTACGGCGTTGCCGAGTCGTTCAACTCCGAGGGGAGGCTCGGAGGCTGTCCTGTGCGGTGGCGGTCGGGGCCCAAGGAGACCACCCACCCCGGCGGCACGGTGCCTCACCTGCCGGAGTACGGCGACCCGGGAGGCCGCCCAGCCTGCCGCGCTGTCGCGTCCGGCACCGAGCCCGACACCGACACCGACACCGCCCGAACTCCGCACCATCGACGCAGAGTTCGGCGAGATCGCCCGGCGCGATAGCAGCGTCGGGCACGACCACCGGGAGCTGGAACGCGGCCTGGGCCTGGGCCACTTCGAGGGCCGAAGCCGACATGGCTGGCACCACCAGTCACTCTCGTCACTTCCGTCCATGCCTGTCCCACCATTCACAGGCTTGGCCTGAATGCCCGCACGCCGTCCTGACTCTCTGCCGGGTCCTCGATAGCGTGCAGGGCCTGCCGCGGTGCCGGGCCCGCGCCTGCACGGCCGGTGGCCGGAACCTCACCGAGCCGGATCCTGGCGAAGTACCAGTAGGCGCAGGCTAGTTGGCAGTGCCGGAACGTCTCGGGATTGCCAGTGCCGGCGCTCGGAGAACTCCTGTCATCACAGGTCACGAGGCACGTCCCCGCCGTCAAGACACCGCAGGTGGTGACCGTTTGGTGGATTCAGCTCCAAAGTTTGAGCACAAGTTGCACACATTCCCCTCTCCAGGTGACCCCCGATGGTCTACATTGACCCTGCTTCACATGACACGAGGCGACAAATCGTGATCTTTAGGTCCGGCGCTACGGGCAGCCAGCAGTCGTGTTCCCGGCGCCAGACGTGGGGGTGATCAATTCTTGGAACCCGAGACGGGGCCTTGGGTGCGGGGAGCCCGAGGTTCGACGGGTTTCCGCGCACCTCGAAAGCCTGGCAAGACATGCAAGTCCGGTGCCGCCTGGGTGGGGTGTCCAAGTAGCGCCGCAACAGCCGGGATGTCATGCGCGGGGGGCGGGGGCCTCCCGGGGGGAGGAACCGTGTGGAGCGAATACGTCGAGCCCACTGACGACCTGGGGGGGTCTGTGCAGCAGGGGGAACTGGTCAGCCCGTTGCTGTCGGAGCGCGGGCGTCCGGCGAGCGGGGAAATCAGCCAGTCCGCGACTGACTGGGAGCAGCGGTACCGCCGTACCGTGATCACCAGCGATACCGTGGCCACCGCCTTCGTGGTGGCGGCGATCGGCGAGTTCTTCGGGGCCCGGGACGCGGCCAACTGGCACGAGAAGTGGGGAATTCTCGCGTTCTGCACCGAGCTGCTGGTGCTGGGGGCGCTCGCGGTGAGCCGGTCGTGGACTCCGGCCGTGCTCGGCCAGGGCGCCGAGGAGTTCCGGCGGCTCGGCCGCTCACTGTTCACGGCGACCGTCGTGCTGGCGCTCGGCGGGATCGCCCTCGCCTCGCGCAACATCAAGCTCTGGATCTTCGTCGCGATCCCCGCGATCGCGCTCGTCACCATGACAGCGCGGTATCTGCTGCGCCTCTGGCTGCACAGACAGCGGAAGGAAGGGCGGTGCCTGCGACCGGTGCTCGCTGCCGGGAGCCTGGCCACCGTGCACGACCTGATCACCCGGACCCGCAAGTTCCCGCACCTCGGCTGGCGGGTGGAGGCGGTGTGCACGACGGACGGTCTCGGGCTCGACGGTGATCAACTGGACGGAGTGCCGGTCGTCGGCCGGCTGGCGGACGTCGCGGGCCACGTCCACCGCGACGGCTACCGTGTCGTCGCGGTCACGCCGGACCCGTACTGGTCACCGGACCGGCTGCAGCGGCTGGCCTGGAACCTCGAAGGCAGCGATGCCGAGATGGTCGTGGCCCCCGTGCTGATGGAGGTGGCCGGCCCGAGGCTGCACGTCGACGCGGTGCTCGGGATACCCCTGCTGCGGGTCAGCATGCCGACCTTCACCGGGGGCCGCCGGGCGGTCAAAGAGGTCGTCGATCGGATGGGCGCGGCGATCCTGCTGATGCTGTTCGCGCCGCTGATGGTGCTCGTCGGGCTGCTCGTGCTGGTGGACAGTAGGGGCGGGGCGTTCTATCGGCAGCGCAGGGTCGGCAAGGACGGCCGCGAGTTCACCATTCTCAAGTTCCGGACCATGGTCGCGGGGGCGCACGGGGCACGTGCGGAGCTGGCCGCCCTCAACCAGGGCGCCGGCCTGCTGTTCAAGGTCCGCCGGGATCCGCGGGTGACCCGGGTGGGAACGGTGCTGCGCCGGTACTCGATCGACGAACTCCCGCAACTCTTCAACGTGTTGACCGGATCGATGTCGCTCGTCGGTCCGCGGCCTCCGTTACCGGAGGAGTCCGCCGCGTACGGGCCGGACATCCGGCGGCGGCTGCTGGTCAAGCCCGGACTCACCGGTCTGTGGCAGATCAGCGGACGCAGCGACCTGCCGTGGGAGGAGGCCGTCCGCCTGGACCTGCGGTACGTGGAGGACTGGTCGCTCGCCCTGGACACAGTGATCTTGTGGAAGACGCTGCGTGCGGTGCTCCAAGGGCAGGGGGCCTACTGATGCGGGGGGGGCGGCGCCGTCGTACGGCGGGCGCATGGACCGCAGGCCGCAGGGGCCTGCCTGGGGGGAGGAACGAGTCATGCGAATAAGCGTCCTGGGGCTCGGCTACGTGGGCTGCGTGTCGGCCGCGTGCCTGGCCAGCATGGGGCACGAGGTCATCGGGGTGGACGTGAACCAGGTGAAGGTCGACCTGGTCAACGACGGCAAGGCCCCGGTGGTCGAGGAGCGGATCGGCGAGCTCATCGCCGAGGTCGTGCGGACCGGAGCACTGCGCGCCACCCGCGACGTCCGCGAGGCGATCATGGGCAGCGAGGTGTCGCTGGTCTGCGTGGGCACGCCGTCGGAGCCCAACGGCAGCCTGTGCACCACGTACTTGGAGCGGGTCACCGAGCAGATCGGCGCGGCGCTGGCGGCTCGCGGTGAGCGCGGTGGGCGCGGCGGGCGGCACACCGTGGTGTTCCGCAGCACCATGCTTCCGGGCACCTGCCTGAACCTGCTGGTACCGATCCTGGAGAAGTCCGTCGGCGGCACGGCCGGGGTGGACATCGGGGTCGCGGTCAACCCGGAGTTCCTGCGCGAGGGCACGAGCGTGCGGGACTTCTTCGACCCGCCCAAGACCGTCATCGGCGAGCTCGACCCGGCAAGCGGCGATGCGGTGGCGGCGCTGTACGACGGCTTGCCCGGCGAGGTGTTCCGGGTGCCGATCCCGACGGCCGAGGCGATCAAATACGCGGACAACGCGTTCCACGGCCTCAAGATCGGCTTCGCGAACGAGCTGGGCGCGGTGTGCCAGGCACTCGGGGTGGACTCGCACCAGGTGATGGACGTGTTCCTGGCCGACCGCAAGCTGAACATCAGCCCCGCCTACCTGCGGCCCGGCTTCGCCTTCGGTGGCTCCTGCCTGCCCAAGGACCTGCGCAGCCTGGTCCACGCGGCGCAGCGGGCCGACGTCTCGGTGCCCATCCTCGCCCATGTGCTGCCCTCCAACTCCGACCATCTGCAGCGCGCGGTGGACCTGGTCGAGCGCACCGGCAAGCGCCGGGTGGGCCTGTTCGGACTGTCCTTCAAACCCGGCACCGACGACCTGCGCGAGAGCCCGCTCGTCCAACTGGCGGAGGTGCTCTTCGGCAAGGGTTACGACCTGCGGATCCACGACGCCAACGTGAGCCTTTCCCGGCTGCTCGGCGCGAACCGCGAGTACATCGAGACCCGGCTGCCGCACCTCGCGCAGCTGCTCGCGGACTCCGTGGACGAGGTGCTCGAACACGCCGAGGTGTGCCTGGTCGGGACCAGGGATCCGGCCGTGGTGTCGGCGCTGCCGCATGGCGACGGCCCGGTGATCGTCGACCTCATCCGCCTTCCCGACGCCGAAGCGCGCCGGGCCGAACCGGGGTACCTGGGCCTTGCTTGGTGACGCGTCGTTTGGTGACACATCGTTCGGTGACATGGCCGGCGGCGACGGGGCGGCCCGACGCGCGCTGATCCTGGTGGAGAACCTGTCGGTGCCGTTCGACCGGCGGGTGTGGCAGGAGTGCACGACGCTGCGCGACGCGGGCTGGGAGGTGCACGTCATCTGCCCCCGCGGGGAGAAGCGGGACACGGAGCCGGAGGCGGAGATCGACGGGGTGCGGATCCACCGCTACCCGTTGCGCGCGGCCACCGGAGGACCGGCCGGCTACCTGCGGGAGTACGGATCGGCGTTGTGGCATACGGCCAGGCTGGCCCGCAAGGTCGGCCCGGTCGACGTGGTCCACGCCTGCAACCCGCCCGACCTGCTGTTCCTGCCGGCACTGTGGCTGAAGCGGCGCGGCGCGCGGTTCGTCTTCGACCAGCACGACCTGGTGCCCGAGCTGTACCTCTCCCGGTTCGACCGCGGCGAGGACCTGCTCTACCGCGCCGTGTGCGCACTGGAACGGCGGACCTACCGGGCCTCGGACATCGTGCTCGCCACGAACGAGAGCTACCGGGACGTCGCGGTGCGCCGTGGCGGAAAGCGGCCGGAGGACGTCTTCGTGGTGCGCAGTGCGCCCGCCGTCGAGCGGTTCCAACCGGTGCCGCCTGAGCCGGAGTTGAAGCGCGGCAAGCCTCATCTGCTGTGCTACCTCGGCGTCATGGGCCCGCAGGACGGCGTCGACTACGCCTTGCGGGCCCTCGCGAAGCTGCGCGACGAGCTCGGACGGACCGACTGGCATGCGGTGTTCGTCGGCGGCGGCGACGCCTTCGACGCGATGGTGGAACTGTCCCGGCGGCTCGGGCTCGCCGAGCAGGTGGAGTTCACCGGGCGCATTCCGGACGCCGACCTGGTGCGCCAGCTGTCCACCGCGGACGTGTGCCTCTCCCCCGACCCGCGCAATCCGCTCAACGACGTGTCGACCATGAACAAGGTCCTGGAGTACATGGCGATGCGCCGGCCCATCGTCTCCTTCGACCTCCGGGAGGCGCGGGTCTCCGCCGGTGACGCCGCCGTCTACGCGCCGGCCAACGACGAGGCCGCGTTCGCCGAGCTGATCGCGGTGCTGCTGGACGATCCGGAGAAGCGGGCCCGGATGGGCGAGATCGGCCAGGAGCGGGTCACCGGGCGGCTCTCCTGGCGGAACTCGCAGGCGTCGCTGCTCGCCGCGTACGCCGCTGCCTGCCGTGACCGCACTCCGGTGGCGGCGGGCGACCCGTACCGGGCAGGGAAGAGGCCCGGCCGTTGAGCGATGACACGATACGCCTGGTCACGATCGGGCGGATCATCAGTCGGCGCCGGCGGCTTCTCGCCGTCCTCGCCGTGGTGGGTGCGCTCGTCGGCTACGGCGCCTCGCTGCTGTTTCCGCCGAGTTACACGGCGTCGGCATCGGTGCTGCTGCCGGGGCAGTGGGAGGAGCGCGAGCTGCTCACCCAGGTGGATATCGCGACCAGTTCGACGGTGGTCGACCGTGCGGCCGCCACGCTCGGCTGGACCGGGGTCAGCGGCCGCGACCTGCGGGATCGGGTGAGCGCCAAGGCCGCCGACGGGAACATCATCATGATCTCGGGCACGGCCGACACCCCGGAGCGCGCACAGCAGCTCTCCGACCAGATGGTCCAGCAGTTCGTCGCGTTCGCCGCACGGCTCGTGGGCGACAACACCGACCCCGAAGCGGCGGCCCGGCCCGAGGCACTGCGGCAGATGGTGGTGCAGACCAGCCGCCGCATCACCGAGCTGGCCGATGCGGCCGGTCCGGGGCGGACCGTGGAGAGCGTGCAGACCCGCACCGAACTCGCGAAGTTGCGCACCGCGCTGCAGGAGGCCGTCAAGAAGCTGGACCAGGCCGCCCCGGCTCCCAACAAGGCCAACATGGTCGTCATGGGGCCGGCGGCCCGGCCGGTCGGCGAGGCACCGCCGACCAGAACGCAGCTCGTCGTCGCCGGGGCGCTGCTGTTCTTCCTGCTCGCGGTCATCGGCCATCTCACCGCCGCACGGATGAGTCGCCGGCTGCGCGCCGAACCGGAGATCGCCGCGGCGCTGGGCTCGGCGCTGCTGGGTACCGTCGACGTACCCGAGGAACGGCCCGCGCACCGGCCGGAAGGCCATGGCCCGCGGGCCCGGATCCGCCGGCTGCTGGGCCTCGACGTCCGGTGGGACGTCCCCACCCCGCGCATGTCCGGCGACGAGACCGGCAGGCAGATCCGCTACCGGCGGGTGTGCGCCCGCCTCCGGGACCAGTTGCCGGGCGCCCGGCGGCTGCTGGTCGTCGTCCCGGACGGCGACGAGACCGCCCGCCGGGCCGCCGGGCAGCTCGTCACCGAGGCCGGGAGCGATCCTTCCCCGGCCTCTTCGAGCAGGGGATTCCCCGTGCTGCGAGTGGTGGGGGTTTCGGTGGACCGTCCGATGGTGCCGGACCGCGACGACGAGTCCGGTGCCCTGGTCGTGCTCAGCGCGGGCAGCTGGACCGCAGGGGAGCTCACCGGCCTCGCCGAGGCGTGTGCGGACGCCAGGCATGAGGTCGTCGGCATCGTCCTCGCCGGCACGATCCGGGCCCGTCCGACGCGGGCTGCCGACCGTCCCCGGGATGCCGCCACGCCGGCGCTCGCGGTGGGCGACGACGCGACGGGGGGTTCCGGGTGACGACGAGTACGACGTCGGAGTCGTCGGCCGCCGCTCCGCTGCTGGACCTGCAGGCGCTGGTGGCGGCGGTGCGGAGGCGGCGCCGCCTCTGGTGCTCGATGGCGCTGCTGGGGCTGCTCGTCGGCGCGGTGGTGGCGGTCCTGCTGCCGACGCCGCCGAGCGCGGTGACCCAGGTGCTGGTCGCGCACCAGGAGGACCAGCCGAACGACCCCGGGACGCTGATCCGCACCGACGTCGCGCTGCTGGGGACCACCCAGATCGCAGACAAGGCCCTGCAGTCCCTGAAGTCCCCGGAAAAGCCGGCGGACTTCATGCAGGACTACCGCGGCACCGGCTTGACCAACAACCTGCTGCAGATCGATGTGACAGGTGGCAGCGACGCGGAAGCGGTGGCCCGCGCCAAGGCGCTGGCCGACGCGTTCGTCGCGGACCATGTGCGGCGGATGTGGGATGCCGCGAAGGCCGAGGCCAAGGCCCTGGACGACCAGCGTGACCGCATGCGCGACGAACTCGCCCAGATCAACAAGGCAATAGGGGACCGAGCATCGAACAGCGACCCGAAGGATTCGGCGAGCGTCGAGTCGCGCTTCGCCCGCCGGGCCGAGCTCAACTCGCGGATCGCCGACTTCGACCAGCGCGCCGAGGAGGCGCGCACCGGCACGCCCCGGGTCATCGCCGGCACGCAGATCGTGGACGCCCCGCACGCGGTGCGGCACTCCCTGCCCAAGGCCGCTGCCACCGACGCCGCGATCGGGCTCGCCCTCGGACTCGTCCTGGGGCTCGCGCTGGCCGCGGTCGGCGCGGTGGTGGCGGACCGCCCCGTGTTGCGCCGGGACATCGCGGCGAACCTGGGCGCCTCGGTCATCGCGGAGCTGCCCCGCCGGTCGGGCCGGCCGTGGCGCCGCCGGCGGATCCGGGCGGCACGCGAACGGCTCGTCGGGTCCCTGGCCCGCACCGTGCGCGGCTCCGCGGAACCGGTGTTGCTGCTGGAACTGGGCTGTGCGCGCAGCACGAGCGAGATCGCCCTGGACCTCGCCGGGTCCCTGGCACCGGACGGGCCGGTGGTGATCGTCGATGGTCTGCCCGGCTCGCAGCTCGCGGGCCGCCGCCAGAAGCCGGGAGGCCCGAGCGTGGTCGGCGGCGAGCGGGCCGCGGCCCTGACGCATGACGAGCGCCGGTTCGGCGTCGGCTCGGTCGCGCCCGGCACCGCGTGGACCGACCTCCAGTACCTCGGCACCCGGACCGTGCTCGTCGTGCGTGCCGGGCACGGCAGCGCCGCATGGCTGCACACCGTGGCGCGGCAACTCGCGGACCAGCGCATTCCGGTGATCGGTGTGGTGCTGATCGACCCCGATCCGCGGGACCGGACCGACGGCACGCTGTGGGACGGGCTGCAGACCGCGCTGCGCGGCCGGAACGAGCGGCCGGCGCGGCAGAACGATGGGGGTACCTCCCCCGCCGTCAAGGCAGTGGGGGAGGGCCGGCGGCGGGCCGAGCGGCAGCCGCTGTGGGCCAGTGGGGCCTCCCCTGCTCTGGGGGCACCTCCCGGCCGAAGGCTGGGGGAGGAGTTGAGAGCTCGGGGACGGGTAGCGGACAACGACCAGGAGGCTCGGTAGGACATGTGTGGCATCGCAGGGACTTACCGATGGCCGGACGGGAAGGTCGTGACCGACCGGCTCACCGACACCCTCGCCCACCGCGGTCCGGACGGGGCGGGCCGGTACAGCCACCCCGTCGGTGACGGCGAAGTGCACCTCGGGCACCGCCGGCTGGCCATCATCGACCTGTCCGGGACCGGCGCCCAGCCGATGGTCTCGGGCGGCCTGGTCCTGACGTACAACGGTGAGCTGTACAACGCGCCCGAGCTGCGTGCCGAGCTGGTAGCGGCCGGGGTGCGCTTCCGCGGTACCTCCGACACCGAGGTGGTGCTGGAGGCGTGGCGGCGCTGGGGCACGGACTGCCTGCCCCGGCTGCGCGGCATGTTCGCGTTCGGGATCTTCGACGAGCGCAGCGGTGAACTGACCCTCGTCCGCGACCAGTTGGGCATCAAGCCGCTGTTCCTGCTCCGGCGCGGTGCGGGCCTGGCGTTCGCCTCCGAGCTCAAGGCACTCGCCGCCGCGGCCGGCGGGTCGCTGCGGGTGGACCATGCGGCGCTGGTGGCCTCGCTGCTCTACTACTGGGTGCCGGACTCGCGGTGCGCGTTCCGCGAAGTGGAGAAGCTGCCGCCGGGGAGCTGGCTGAGGTGCCGGCCCGACGGCCGGGTGGAACGCGGCAGGTTCTGGCACCTTCGGGACGTCGCCGCCGAGGGCCGGGAGCGGGCCCGGGCCGGCGAGCGGCCGGATGTCGCTGCCGTCGTCGAGGAGTCGACCCGGCGCCATCTGCGCTCCGACGTACCCGTGGCGACGTTCCTCTCCGGCGGTCTGGACTCCAGCTACCTGACCGCGCTGGCGGCCCGCGACCGACCCGGGATCTCCGCCTACACGATCGGGTTCCGCGCCGAGGACGCCAGGTTCGAGGCGATGCCGGACGACCTGCGCTACGCCCGGCAGGTGGCCCGGCGGTTCGGCGTCGACCTGCACGAGATCGAGATCGCTCCGAACGTGCTCGACCTGCTGCCGCAGATGACGTACCACCTGGACGAGCCGATCGGCGACCCCGCCGCGATCAACACGTTCCTGATCTGCTCGGCCGCCCGGGAGGCCGGGGTCAAGGTGATGCTCTCGGGGATGGGCGCCGACGAGCTGTTCGCCGGGTACCGCAAGCACCTGGCCAACCTGATCGCACTGCGCTACCAGCGGGTCCCGCGACCCCTGCGGCGCGGCCTGTCCCGGGCCGTGGACCGGCTGCCGGTCGCCACGGCCCGCCGGGGGTACCGGTCGGTGCGCTTCGCGAAGCGGTTCCTCTCCTTCGCCGATCTGCCGGAGGAGACCGCGTTCCGGCGCAGCTACACCATGTACGACCAGGACGAGTTGCTCGCCCTGCTCGATCCGGACCTGGCCGGGACGGTCGACGACGTGCTGACCGAGCACGCGGACATCTATCAGGACAACGACCTCGACGACTTCGTCAACCGCATGTGCCTGGGCGACGCCCGGATGTTCCTGCCGGGCCTGAACCTCGCGTACACGGACCGGTCGAGCATGGCCGCGTCGATGGAGGTGCGGGTGCCGTACGTGGACGTCGAGGTGGTCGAGGCGGCGTTCGCCGTGCCCGGCGACCGCAAGATCGTCGGACGGCAGGGCAAGGCCGTCCTCAAGGAGGCGGCCACCTCGATCCTGCCCCGGGAGATCGTCTACCGGCCCAAGGGCCTGTTCAGCGCCCCGCTGCGCGCCTGGATGAGCCGGGACCTGGCACCGCTGGTGCGCGAGGTGGTGCACGACGGCGTGCTCGTCACCTCCGGGCTGCTGCGCCGCGACGCCCTGGCGCGCATGGTCGCCGAGGACGCCGCCGGGCAGCGGGACTACTCCAAGCATCTGTGGCATGTGCTGACCCTCGAGTACTGGTATCGCGGCGCGACCTCCGGGTCCGGGCCGAACGCTCGCTTGTCGGCGTAGAAGACGGCTGAGAAACAAGGGGACTTCGGGTGAAACAGGTTGTGCAGAACTACAAGAGCGGCGAGCTGGCGGTGCTCGACGTGCCGGTGCCGGGGTGCAAGCCGGGCGGTGTGCTGGTCCGCAGCGCCTACTCGCTGATATCCACCGGGACCGAGCTCATGAAGGTGTCCGAGGCCGGCATGTCGATGCTGGGCAAGGCCCGCTCGCGGCCGGACCAGGTGGCGAAGGTCATGCAGAGCGTGGCCACCAACGGGGTGCCCGCCACCTACCGCAAGGTGATGGGAAAGCTGGACTCCTACACGCCGCTGGGGTACTCGCTGTGCGGGGTGGTCGAGCAGGTCGGCCCCGGGATCGACGAGGTGAAGGTCGGCGACCTCGTGGCCTGCGCCGGCAACGAGCACGCGCTGCACGCCGAGCTGAACTGGGTGCCGAAGAACCTCTACGCCCGGGTGCCGGACGGCCTCGCACCGCGGCACGCGGCCTTCGGCACCGTCGGGTCGATCGCGCTGCAGGCCGTCCGCCGCGGCGAGCCACAGCTCGGCGACGCGGCGCTGGTCATCGGCCTCGGGCTGATCGGGCAGCTGGTGGTGCAGCTCCTCGCCGCCTCGGGAGTCCGCGTCGTCGGCGTCGACCCCGACCCGGTGCGCTGCGACCTCGCGGAACGCCTGGGCGCCGCGGCCTGCGGCGATCCCGCGTCCGCGGCGGTGGAGGCCGTCGTCGCCGAGCTCACCGACGGCCATGGCGTGGACCAGGTGTACCTGGCAGCCGGCGGCGGCAGCAACCAACCCGTCGAGCTGGCCGCCCGGCTGTGCCGGGACCGCGGCCGGGTCGTCGACATCGGCAAGTGCCGCCTGGACCTGCCGTGGAACGCGTACTACGAGAAGGAGCTCGACGTCCGGTTCTCCCGCAGTTACGGCCCCGGGCGCTACGACCCGGAGTACGAGCTGGAGGGGCGGGACTATCCGATCGGCTACGTGCGCTGGACCGAGCGCCGCAACCTGGCGTGCTTCCTCGATCTCGTCGCCCGCGGCAGCGTCGACGTGGAGCCCCTGGTCTCCCACGTCGCCGCCTTCGACGACGCCGTCGAGACGTACCAGCGGCTGAAGGACGGCGACCTGAAGGCCGTGGCCGTGCTGTTCCGGTACCCCGAACCCGCGGGGGCCGGAGAGGCGGAGGCCCCGGCGGTGGCCGTGCCCGCGGTGAACGTGCGGCGGAGTCCGGTCCGGGCTGCCAGGACACCGGTGCGCCTGGCGTTCGTCGGCGCGGGGAACTACGCGACGTCGATGCTGCTGCCGCACCTGGCGCAGCGCGACGGCGTCGAGTTGTCGACGGTCGTCACCACGACGGCGCTGTCCGCGGCCAACGCCCAGCGGAAGTTCGGCTTCGCCGAGGCGACCACCGACCTCGACGCCGTGCTCGGCGACAAGTCGGTCGACGCGGTGTTCGTGGTCACCCGCCACAGGTCGCACGCCGAGCTGACCCGCAAGGCACTCCTCGCCGGCAAGGCGGTGTTCGTCGAGAAGCCCCTGGCGCTCACCGAGGACGAGCTGGCCGGTGTGCTCGCGGCGGTGGAGGAGTCCGGCAACGACCGGCTGCAGGTGGGCTTCAACCGCCGGTTCGCGCCGCTGCTGAACGAGGCCAGGCAGCGGTTCGGCACCCGTTCCGGTCCGGCGAGCCTGCGCTACCTGGTCAATGCGGGACGCCTCCAGCACGGCAGCTGGTACCTCCAACAGGGCGCCGAGGGCTCGCGGTTCGCCGGCGAGGGCGGGCACTTCATCGACACGGCGAGCTGGCTGCTCGGGGCCGACCCGGTCTCGGTGTACGCGGTCGCCACGTCCGGCAACGAGGACCTGCAGATCGTGCTGCGCTACCCGGACGGGTCCACCGCCACCATCAGCTACGTCACCACCGGCTCGCCCGGCTTCCCCAAGGAGACGCTGGACCTGGTCGCGGACGGCAAGGTGCTGCGGCTCGACGACTTCGTCCGTGCCTCGGTGTACAGCCGCAAGCGGTGGGTCAGTTCGCGGCTGCCCAAGGCCCGGGACAAGGGCCAGTCCGCCGAACTGGCCGCGTTCGTCAAGGCCGTGCGGACCGGCGGGCCGATGCCGGTGCCGCTGGAGTCGCTGGTCGCCACCACGGCGGCCACCCTCGCCGTGCAGGCCGGTCTGGCCGGCGGCGCGCCGGTGACGTTGGCGAGGGCGCGATGACGGTGAGCTCGGGGAGTGCGGGCTGGTACCTGCGGCGGCTGTCCCGGATGGGACCGGCGGAGGTCGGCGGCCGGGTGGGAGACGCGGTGCGCAGGCGGCGGTGGCGGTCGGCGCGGCCGCACTGCCCGAGCGTGACCGGCGCCCGGTTCACCGCGGTACTGCCCGCCGGGACGATCGCCGGCATACCTCCGGACGCCGCGAAACGGCTCCTCGCCGAAGCGGACCGGCTGATGTACGGGCACGCCGAGTACTTCGGGGTGGTCCGCGACGACCTGGCCGACCCGGACTGGTGGTACGACCCGAAGACCGGCCGCCGGGCTCCGTACGGCTACGCCTTCGACGTGCCGTACCGGAACGAGGACGCGGTCGGCGACATCAAGCAGATCTGGGAACCGTCCCGGCACCAGTACCTCACCGTGCTCGCCGCCGCCTACGCGATCACCGGGCAGGAGCGGTACGCCGAGCGGGTGGCCGAGCACCTGCGGTCGTGGTGGGCGGCCAACCCACCGCTGCGCGGCGTGCACTGGATCAGCGGCATCGAGCTAAGCATCCGGCTGCTCTCCTGGGTGTGGATCCGCCGGCTGCTCGACGACTGGCCGGGCGCGGCCGGGCTGTTCGAGGGCAACCCGGTGGCGCTGAACCAGATCTGGCACCACCAGCGCTGGCTGGCCGCCTTCCCCAGTCGGGGGTCTTCGGCGAACAACCACGTCATCGCCGAGGCCGCCGGGCAGTTCGCCGCGGCCTGCGCGTTCGGGTGGTTCCCCTCCTCGGCGCGTTGGCGGGCGGGCGCGCTGCGGTCGCTGGAGCGGCACCTGCGCGGCAACACCTTCGCCTCCGGCCTCAACCGCGAACTGGCCACCGAGTACCACGGACTCGTACTGGAGCTCGGCCTGGCCGCAGTTGCCGAGGCGGACGCCGCCGACGTGCCGGTCCCCTCGACCGTCCGGCTGGTGCTGCTGCGGATGACCGACGCGCTCGCGGCCGTCGTGGACGGCCGGTTGCGGCCGCCGCGCCAGGGGGACGCGGACGACGGGCACGGCCTGGTCGTGGACGGCGCGGGCACCGACCGCTGGGCCTCGCTGCTGACCACCGGGGACGCCGTGTTCGGCCGACTGGCCTGGTGGCCGACGGTGACCGGCACCGATGTGCGCACCCCGCTGCTGGCCGCGCTGATCAGACCCGGCGTAAGGGGCGTGACCCGCCCGGCGCGCCGACCTGACCATTTCGCCGACGCGGGCATGACCATCCTGCGCGGGCCGGCGGAGATCTGGTGCCGCTGCGACGGCGGTCCGCACGGCTTCCTGTCCATCGCCGCGCACGCCCACGCGGACGCGCTGTCCGTGGAGGTCCGGCACGACGGGGTCGACGTGCTCGCCGACCCGGGGACGTTCTGCTACCACGGGCAGCCCGAGTGGCGGCAGTACTTCCGGTCGACGCTCGGCCACAACACCCTGCGGCTGGACGGCGGTGACCAGTCGGTCTCCGGCGGCCCGTTCCTGTGGACCCGGCATGCCCGCACCCGCGTCCTGGTCGCGGACACTCCGGACGACGGTGTGGCCCGCTGGTGTGCCGAGCACGACGGCTACCAGCAGTCCGTGCACCGCCGCCGGGTGGAACTGACGCCTGCAAGCCAGGAGTTGAGGGTGGTCGACGAGGTGCGCGGCCCACGCCGGGACGTACACCTGGCGTTCCACCTCGGCCCGGCGATCACCGCGGACCTGGCGGACAACCAGGCGGTGCTCACCTGGACCCGCGACGGCGAGGACCGCTCCGCGGTGCTCGACCTGCCCGGGCAGCTGAGCTGGCGAGCGCACCGCGGCGAGACCGATCCGCCGCTGGGCTGGTACTCCGCGGGCTTCGGGCGCAAGGAACCCACCACCACTCTGGTCGGCACCGGCTTCGCCGACGGCGCGGAGGGCTTCACCACCGTGCTCAGGTTCCACGGCTAGGGGGGCGGGTGGGGATCAAGAGGCGGCACTGGGCGTGGGCGGCGGCACCGCTGGCGCTGGCCCTGCTGGCGACGACCGGCTGTGCGGGCACGCAAGGCGCCCAGGCAAGGCCGACCACCGCGCCGACCACGTCCGGGGCGCTGTCCACGTCCGTGGCCCGGGTGTGCGCCAAGCCCGCGGCCGGGCCGGCGAAGGCACCGGCGGGCGCGGTGACGGTCGACCCCGCGGTGGTCGGTGACCTGGCAGCGCAGACCAAGAGCAACCCCCCGAACACGACGTTCTGGCTTCGACCGGGCGACCACAGGCTCGACCCGGACCGCTACGCCCAGGTCATCCCCAAGGAAGGGGACCGCTACCTCGGTGCGCCGGGCGCGGTGCTCGACGGCCGGCAGAAGAACCAGTACGCCTTCGGCGGTACCGCCCGCAACGTCACCATCCGCTACCTGACCGTGCAGGGTTTCGTCGCGCCGCAGAACGAGGGAGTGGTCAACCATGACTCGGCCGACGGGTGGGTGGTCGAGCACGCGACGATCCGGAACAACTCCGGGGCCGGGCTGATGGCCGGTGCCCACCAGCGGGTCCGCGCCAACTGCCTGCGCGACAACGGACAGTACGGCATGAACGCCTACACGACCGGCGGCCGGGTCGGCGACCTGGTGGTCGAGGGCAACGAGATCGTCGGCAACAACACCGGCGACTGGGAACGGCGGCAGCCGGGCTGCGGCTGCACCGGAGGCGTGAAGTTCTGGGCCGTCAACGGCGCCGACATACGCGGCAACTGGGTGCACGACAACCGCGGAACGGGGCTGTGGGCGGACACCAACAACAACGACTTCCGCATCGAGAACAACGTGATCGAGGCCAACGACGGCGCCGCCCTGATCTACGAGACCAGCTACAACGCGGTCATCCGGAACAACACGATCCGGCGGAACAACTGGGTCGAGGGCCGCAAGGCGGCCGACCGCGGCGACAACTTCCCGTTCGCGACCGTCTACCTGTCCGAGTCCGGTGGCGAACCACGGATCCGAGCCCGCACCGACAAGATCGAGATCTACCGGAACGTGCTGGAGAACAACTGGTCCGGCATCACCCTGTGGGAAAACGCCGACCGGTTCTGCAACAGCCCGGCCAACACCTCGTCCGGTGTCTGCACCCTGCTGGTGCGGGACACCGACCGCTGCGCGGAGCCGGCGATCGCCGGCGCACCGCTCTACGCCGACTGCCGCTGGAAGACCCAGCGGGTGGACATCCACGGCAACCGCTTCGTGCTGGACAAGTCCGTCGTCACCTGCGCGGCGAAGTGCGACCGCATGGCGGTGCTGGCCAACTACGGCACCTATCCGGACTGGTCGCCGTACAAGGGCGACCGGGTGGCCGAGGCGATCACCAGCAAGCAGCACAACCGCTGGCACGACAACGTCTACATCGGGCCGTGGAAATTCGTCGCCCACGATCCCAGCCAGGTACTCGACTCCGGGCAGTGGCAGGGCACGCCGTACCGGCAGGACGCGGGCAGCACCCTCGACCCACGGGCCGGTGGTTGAGATGGTCGGGGATCTGACGCGCGGTGGGCTGCCGGGCGGACCGGACACGGCGGGACCGCGGCCCGGCGCGGCACCGCGCCCGGCCGGCACACCGAGGACGGTCGGGATCGTCTGGGGGCTGCTGGTCCTCAACACGCTCGGCTCCGCCGGGGCGAAGACCATCATTCCGCTGCCCCGCTCACTCATCCAGCTGGTCACCATGGGCGCGCTGGTCGCCGCGTTCGCGCTGGCGCTCGCGCTCAATGTCCGGCTGCGCATCCGACCCAGCGCCTTCCTGTTCCTGCTCACCCTGCTGCTGGTGGCGAGCGTGATCTCCAGTGCGCACCTGGAGTCCGGGCTCGGCGCGCTGTTCCGCTGCGCCCGGCTGGCTCTCTTCGTCGGCACGCTGTGGCTGCTCAGCCGCTGGTGGGACGGCGGCCCGACGTTCGTCCGGCACCACATCCGGATGTACTTCGCGGTCCTCGGGTCGGTGGCCGCCGGCCTGGTGGTCTCGCCGGGTGCGGCCATGCCCGACCTGTACGGCGGGCGTCTTGTCGGCGCGCTGTGGCCGCTCACCCCGCCGCAGATCGGACAGTACGCGGCGGTGATCATCGGGCTCACCGTGCTGCTCGTACTGGGCCGCCGGACCGACCGGGCCGGCGCGGCGGTCGTCATCGTGCCGTCGCTCGTCCTGCTCGCGTTGACCCATACCCGGACGGCCACGCTCGGCCTGTTCATCGGGCTGGCGTTGGCGATCGGCTCGCTCATGCTGACCAGCGCCGCCGCCCGCCGGTTCTTCACCTGGGCGGTGCTGTGCGCCGCGGTGGCCGCGGTGGCGTTCAGCTCCGCGCTGCAGACGTGGTTCCTGCGCGGGCAGAGCCAGGAGAACTTCTCCAATCTCACCGGTCGGGCCAAGGTCTGGGACGCCCTGCTGGCAGCGCCCCGGACGACCACGGAGCAGATGTTCGGCGTGGGCCTGGGCGACAAGTCGTTCGGCGGGCTGCCGATCGACAACAGCTGGCTGGCCGTCTACAACGAGCAGGGTCTGATCGGTATCGCCCTCGTGGCGGCGATCATCCTCGTGCTGGGCGGCGTCGCGTTGCTGCGGCCACCGTCGCTGCCGAGGGCCTGCGCGATCTTCCTGATCAGCTACTGCGCGATCGCGTCGTACACCGAGGCCGGGCTGGGCGACGCCTCGCCGTATCTGCTGCATCTGACGGTCGCCGCCTCGCTGCTGACGGTGCCCGCCGCGGCCACGCCCGTCCCGACGCCCGAAGTTCCTCGACGGCACATCCCGCGATGGGCCCGCAGATCGGAGGTGACCTGACCATGCACGTCCTCGTGGTGCACAACCGCTACGCCTCGGCGCAGCCGAGCGGGGAGAACAAGGTCGTCGACCAGGAGGCGGCGCTGCTGCGCGCGGCCGGCCACCGGGTCGAGGTGTTCGAGCGGCGCAGCGACGACATCGCCGCCCGGTCCCTGCTCGGCAAGGCCGCGCTGCCGCTGCTGGTGCCGTGGAACCCGGCGGTCCGCGCGGAACTCGCCGCCCGACTCCGTGCCGACCGGCCGGACGTGGTGCACGTCCACAACGTCTTCCCGCTCCTGTCCCCCGCGGTGCTGGCCGCCTGCGCCGACGCCGGCGTGCCCGCCGTCGCCACGCTGCACAACTACACCCAGGTCTGCCCGCCCGGGACGCTGCAGCGGGACGGCCGGCCGTGCACCGAGTGCGTCGGGTCGACGCCGCTGCCCGCCGTCCGGCACGGCTGCTACCGCGGCTCCCGGCTGGCGACGGTGCCGCTCGCGGTCAGCCTGTCGGTCAACCGGCGGCGGTGGTGGTCCGGCGTGGAGCGGTTCTTCTGCATCTCCGCGGCACAGCGCGACGTCCTGGTGCGGGCCGGCATGCCGGCCGAACGACTGGCGGTGAAGCACAACTTCGTGCCCGAACCGGACGTCCGCCGAGCGGGTGCCGGCGAGCATCTGCTCTATCTCGGCCGGCTCGCGGAGGCCAAGGGCGTGCGGCTGCTCATGGCCGCGTGGGACGAGATCGCCGGGAGCGGCGGGTTGGGCGTACCACTCGTGATCGCCGGCACGGGGCCGCTGGAGCGGGAGGTGACCGCCTGGGCGGCGGACCGGGACGACGTGCGGTACGTCGGCCTGTACGACACGGCCCGGTGCCGGCAGGCCATCGCGCGGTCGGTCGCCGTGGTGGCTCCCTCGACGTGGCTGGAGGCGTTCGGCCTGGTGGTCGTCGAGGCGATGGCGGCGGGGGTGCCGACCGTCGCCGCCGGTCACGGCGCCTTCGTCGAACTCGTCGAGGACGGGGTGACCGGCCTGCTGCACCGGCCGGGCGAGGCCGCCTCGCTCGCGTCCTGCATACGCCGGATCGCGGCCGAACCGGGCCGCAACCGGGAGATGGGCCAGGCGGCCCGGCGCCGTTACGAGCGGGGTTTCAGCCCGGCCGTCGGCCTTGAGCGCCTGGTGGATGCGTACCGCACCGCGATCGCGGGTCGGACGGAATCAATGGGGGGAAGTAGATGACACGATGCCGACTCTGCGGCTCGGAAGCGATGGCGAGCGTCGTCGACCTTGGGGCGACGCCACCATGTGAAAGCTTTCTCGCCGCGGACCAACTGGACACGGCGGAGCCGGCGTACCCGCTGCACCTGCGGGTCTGTACCGACTGCTGGCTGGCGCAGATCCCACCGCTGATCACGCCGGAGGAGACGTTCACCCAGTACGCGTACTTCTCCTCCTACTCGACGTCCTGGGTGGAGCACGCGCGTACGTTCGTCGCCGACGCCGTGCGGCGCCTTGCGCTCGGCCCCGACGCCTTCGTGGTCGAGGTCGCGAGCAACGACGGATACCTGCTGCGGCACATGGTGGACCGGGGGATCCGCTGCCTGGGCATCGAGCCGTCGGTGAACGTCGGCGCCGCGGCGCGGGAGAAGGGTGTGCCCACACTCACGGAGTTCCTGGACCCGGACACCGGCTCGGCCGTCCGCGCCGAGCACGGCCCGGCGGACCTGGTCGTGGCCAACAACGTGTACGCGCACATCCCCGACGTGGTCGGGTTCACCCAGGGGCTGCGCGCGCTGGTCGCCGACGACGGCTGGGTCTCCATCGAGGTGCAGCACCTGCTGACCCTGATCGAGGAGAACCAGTACGACACGATCTACCACGAGCACTTCCAGTACTACACGGTCGCGTCCGCGATCCGGGCGCTGGAGAGCGGCGGACTCGCCCTCGTGGACGTCGAGTTGCTGCCCACGCACGGCGGCTCCATCCGGCTGTGGGCCCGTCCGGCCGAGGTGGCCGGCGAGCCGACACAGCGGGTGGCCGACGTGCTGGCCCGGGAGAAGGCCGCCGGGCTGCAGGAGCTGTCCGGGTACACCGAGTTCTCCGGACGCGTGGCCAAGGTCCGCCGGGACCTCCTGAAGTTCCTCATCGAGGCGGCCGAGCGCGGCGAGACGGTCGTCGGCTACGGCGCCCCGGGCAAGGGCAACACCCTGCTCAACCACTGCGGCATCCGGCCCGACCTGCTCCCGTACACCGTCGACCGCAACCCCTACAAACACGGCAGGTTCACCCCGGGCGCCCGCATCCCGATCCTGCCGCCCGAGCAGATAGCCGCCGACCGACCGGACTACGTCCTAGTCCTGCCGTGGAACCTGCGGGCCGAACTGGTCGAGCAGCTGTCCTTCGTGCACGCCTGGGGCGGCCGGCTGGTCTTTCCCATCCCTGAACTGAGCATTGTCGAGGTCACGTCTTTGAAAGAGGACACAGCATGAAGGTCGTTCTGTTCTGCGGCGGTTACGGGCTGCGGATGCGCAGCGGAGCCGCGGACGACATGCCCAAGCCGATGGCCATGGTCGGCCCGCGGCCGCTGATCTGGCACGTCATGCGCTACTACGCGTACTTCGGGCACACGGAGTTCATCCTGTGCCTCGGGTACGGGGCGCACCACATCAAGAACTTCTTCCTCAACTACGAGGAGACGACGTCCAACGACTTCGTGCTGCGGGGCGGGCGGACCGAGCTGCTGTCCACCGACATCGCCTCCTGGACGATCACGTTCGCGCAGACCGGCGTCGAGTCGCCGATCGGGGAGCGGCTGCGCCGGGTGCGACACCACCTGGACGGCGACGAGATGTTCCTCGCCAACTACGCCGACGTGCTCACCGACGCTCCCCTGCCGGAGATGATCGACTCCTTCGCCCGGCGCGACGCCGGCGCGTCGATGATGGTGGTGCCGCCGCAGTCCTCGTTCCACTGCGTGGACCTGGGCGAGGACGGTCTGGTGGGGGGCATCACCGCGGTGAGCGAACTGCCGCTGTGGGAGAACGGCGGCTACTTCGTGCTCCGCCAGGAGGTCTTCGACCACATACCGGAGAACGGGGACCTGGTCGCCGACGGATGCGCCCAACTCGCCAAGCGCGGACGGCTGGTGGCGCACCAGCACCGCGGCTTCTGGAAGCCGACCGACACCGTGAAGGAGCGGGCCGCGCTCGACGCCGCCTACGCCCGGGGCGACCGCCCGTGGGCCGTGTGGGAACGGGACGGCGCGGGGGCGGGCGCGACCGGCGGCAGGGACTGCGCCGGAGCGCGGGCGTGATCCGGCTCGGGGCCGGGCGCCCGGACCGGATCGTCGCGGTGGGCGCGCACTGCGACGACATCGCCATCGGCGCCGGCGGCACGCTGCTGACGATGTGCCGCACACGGCCGGGTATCCGCATCGATGCGCTGGTGCTCTCCGGCGGTGGCAGCGAGCGGGAGCAGGAGGAGCAGGCCGCGCTCGCCGCCTTCTGCCCGGGCGCCGAACTGCACCTGACCGTGGACAAGTTGCCGGACGGCCGACTGCCCGCGCACTGGGACCAGGCCAAGGCCGCGGTCGAGGAGCTGCGCGCGGGGACCGAGCCGGGTCTCGTGCTGGCCCCGCGCGCCGATGACGCGCACCAGGACCACCGCGGCCTGGCGCAGCTGATCCCCACCGCGTTCCGCGACCACCTCGTGCTCGGCTACGAGATCGTCAAGTGGGACGGCGATCTCGGCCGTCCGACGGCGTACCAGCCGCTGTCGCCCGAGATCGCCGAAGAGAAGGTGCGGCTGCTGCAGGAGCACTACCCCTCGCAGCGGCACCGCCCCTGGTACGACCGGGAGGCCTTCCTCGGTCTCGCCCGCATCCGCGGCATCGAATGCCACGCGCGCTACGCCGAGGCGTTCGCCGTCACCAAACTCACTCTCGACCTGGGGGAATGAACCTTGCGCGTACTGCTGACCGGACACCTGGGCTACCTGGGCACCGTGATGGCCCCGGTCCTCACGGCCGCCGGGCACGAGGTCGTCGGCCTCGACGCCGGCCTGTTCGCCGACTGCGTCCTCGGCCCGACGCCCGCGGACCCGCCGGGGCACCAGGTGGACCTGCGCGACGCCACGGCCGAACACGTGGCCGGGGTGGACGCCGTGATCCACCTGGCCGCGCTGTCCAACGACCCGCTGGGATCACTGGCGCCGGAGCTCACCTACGACATCAACCACCACGCGTCCGTCCGCCTGGCCCGACTGGCCCGCGACGCCGGGGTGCGGCGCTTCCTGTACGCGTCGACGTGTTCGGTCTACGGCGCCGCCGGCGACCCCGACTTGTCGAACCTGGTGTCCGAGGACGCCCCGCTGCGCCCGGTGACGCCGTACGCGGAGTCCAAGGTGCGGGTGGAGGACGACCTGCACGCGCTGTCCGACGGCGACTTCAGCCCGGTGTACATGCGCAACGCCACCGCCTTCGGCTACTCACCCCGGCTGCGCGCCGACATCGTGCTGAACAACCTCGTGGGCCATGCGCTGCTGTCCGGCGAGGTGCTGGTGCTCTCCGACGGCACGCCCTGGCGCCCGCTGGTGCACGCCGCCGATATCGCCCGGGCCTTCGCGGCCGCGCTGGTCGCGCCGCGGGAAGCGGTGCACGACCGGGCGTTCAACATCGGCAGCGAGACCAACAACGTCACGGTGGCCGAGATCGCCGAGCAGGTCGCCGAGGCGGTGTCCGGCGCGCGGGTGAGGATCACCGGGGAGAACGGCGCGGATCCGCGCTCGTACCGGGTGGACTTCTCCCGGTTCCGCGCGGCCGTCCCCGGCTTCGACTGCGAGTGGACCGTGAAGCAGGGCGCGCTGGAACTCGCCGACGCCTACCGGAAGTTCGGACTCACCAAGGAGGACTTCGAGCGGCGCTTCACCCGCCTGGCCGTGCTGCGCGCGGCGTCCGACGCCGGCGCCGTCGACGGCACCCTGCGGCGGCGCCGATGACCGAGCTCGGCGAACAGATGCACGCGCTGGTGGAGCGGCTGTACCCGCTGTGCCGGAGCATCACCGGCGACGGGGTGCGCGACACCCTGGACATCGTCGGCGAGTACGTCCCGCTCACGGTGCACGAGGTGCCGACCGGGACGCAGGTGCTCGACTGGACGGTGCCGCAGGAGTGGAACATCCGGGACGCGTACATCGCCGACGCCACCGGCCACCGGGTCGTCGACTTCGCCGCGTCCAGTCTGCACGTGCTCGGCTACAGCGTGCCGGTGTCGGCGACCATGCCGCTGTCCGAGCTGCGCGCGCACCTGCACACCCTGCCGGACCACCCGGCCTGGGTGCCGTACCGCACCAGCTACTACAAGCCGGACTGGGGGTTCTGCCTGGCCCAGGAGACCTTGGACGCGCTGCCGGACGGCGAGTACGAGGTCCGCATCGACTCGACCCTCGCGGACGGCCACCTCACCTACGCCGAGCACGTGGTCCGCGGCCAGGTCCCCGACGAGGTGATCGTCTCCTGCCATGTCTGCCACCCGTCGCTGGCCAACGACAACCTGGCCGGTATCGCGGTGGCGACGTTCCTGGCGCGGGCGCTGGCGGAGCTGACGCCCTACTATACGTACCGGTTCATCTTCGCGCCCGGCACCATCGGGGCGATCACCTGGCTGGCCCGCAACGCGGAGCGGATCCACAGGGTCAAGCACGGCCTGGTGCTGGCCTGCGCCGGCGACCCGGGCCGGCTGACGTACAAGCAGAGCAGGCGCGGCGACGCGGAGATCGACCGGGTGCTGCGGCACGTGCTGACCGCCTCCAAACGCCCGCACCACATCGCCGAGTTCACTCCGTACGGCTACGACGAGCGACAGTTCTGCTCACCCGGGTTCGATCTCGGCGTGGGCTCGCTCAGCCGGACCCCGTACGCCGGCTACCCCGAGTACCACACCTCGGCGGACAACCCGGACTTCGTCTCCGCCGAGGCGATGGCGGACACGCTCGCCGTCTGCCGCGAGGCCTTCGCCGTGCTGGACCGCAACCGGCGGTACCTCAACCTCAGCCCCTACGGCGAACCGCAGTTGGGCCGGCGCGGGCTGTACGACGCGCTCGGCGGCCGCAGCGACACCAAGCAGGCCCAGATGGCCATGCTCTGGGTGCTCAGCCTCTCCGACGGCGAGCACAGTCTGCTGGACGTCGCCGAGCGGTCCGCGCTGCCGTTCGACACCGTCGCCGCCGCGGCCGACGCCCTGTGCGGCGCCGGGCTGATCAAGGCATGACGCCGATGGCCATCGAGGGCGGGAATCCGCAGACCATGGCGACACCCGCCCGGTCCGCCCGGCGGGCCGTAGCGGGCCGGCTGTCCTGGGGACTGGCCGACCAGGCGGCCTCCAGCCTGTCCAACTTCGTGGTGGGGGTCTACGTGGCCCGCTCGCTGGGGGTGGCCGCGTTCGGCGTCTTCAGCCTGGCCTGGGTGACCTACGGCGTGGTGCTCAACGTCTCCCGCGGCCTTGCCACCGACCCGCTCGTGGTGCGCTTCAGCGGCGTGCCGACCGCGTCCTGGCGCGCGGCGGTGGCCCGGTCGTCGGGTACCGCGCTCGGCCTCGGTTCCGCCCTCGGCGCGGCGTGCCTGTTGGTCGGGCTTGCTCTCGGCGGCCCCGTGGGGCCCGCGTTCGCCTGCCTCGGCGTCGTGCTGCCGGGACTGCTGCTGCAGGACGCCTGGCGGTACGCGTTCTTCGCCGCCGGCACCGGGCGGAAGGCGTTCGTCAACGACCTGGTGTGGGGCGTCGCACTCGTCCCGGCCATGGTGCTGGCGGCCCGGGTGGGCAGCGTGGCCGCTTTCGTACTCGCCTGGGGCGGGTCCGCCGCGGTCGCCGCCGGGTTCGGCTGCCTCCAGTCAGGCATCCGGCCCCGGGTGTCGCAAGCGCGCGGCTGGCTGCGCAAGCAGCGCGACCTCGGCTACCGGTACCTGGTCGAGAACGTCGCCCTCAGCGGCGCGAGCCAGCTCCGGGCCTACGGGCTCGGCGCGATGGTCGGGGTCGGCGCGGTGGGTGCGGTCCGGGGCGCCGAGCTCCTGCTCGGCCCGTTCCTCGCGGTGCTGATGGGCCTTTCACTGGTCACCGTCCCGGAGGCGGCCCGGGTACTGCGCCGGGCCCCGAACCGCCTCGGCGCGTTCTGCCTGCTGCTGGGCGGCGGGCAGGCAGCCGCCGCGCTGCTCTGGGGCGGGGCGCTGCTGCTGATGCCGGACCGGCTCGGCGAGCTGGTGCTCGGCGGCGTCTGGCCCGCCGCCTCGCAGCTCATCGTGCCGATCACGCTCGGCGTCGCGGGCGCCGGCCTCGGCACCGGCGCGGCGGCCGGGCTGCGCGCACTCGCCGCCGCCCGGCGCAGCCTGCGCTGCCAGCTGTTCGCCTCGGCCTGTTACGTCGGCGGCGGACTCGGCGGGGCGGCCGTCGCCGGCACCGTCGGCTCGGCCTGGGGCGTCGCCGCCGCGACCGTCAGCGGCTCGGCCGTGTGGTGGCTGCAACTGCGGTCCGCCCTGGACGAGCACCACCGCAACCCCACCCCCGAAGTGAGGACTCCATGACCGCCCAACCCAGGCTGAGCATCGGCCTGCCCGTCTACAACGGCGAGGAGTACCTGGCCGAGTCGCTCGACGCCCTGCTCGGCCAGACCTACGAGGACTTCGAGCTGGTCGTCTCCGACAACGCCTCGACCGACGGGACCCAGGACATCTGCCGCAAGTACGCCGCGCGGGACTCGCGCATCCGCTATCTCCGGCTGCCCCGGAACATCGGTGCCACGCCGAACCACAACCGGGTCTTCGACGAGTGCCGCGGCGAGCTGTTCAAGTGGGCCTCGCACGACGACCTCTACGCCCGCGACCTGCTGCGACGCTGTGTGGAGGCGCTGGACGAGCGGCCGGATGTGATCCTCGCGCACACCGGCCAGGCGGTCGTCGACGGCGACGGCGAGGTGAAAGTCCCGTACGAGTACGGGCTCGCCACCGACTCCCCGCACGCGCCGGAGCGCTTCCGCAGTCTGCTGTTCGAGCCGGGCGGCGACGACTTCTACGGGGTGCTGCGGGCCGACGTGCTGCGCCGGGTGAAGCCGCTCGACAGCTACCACCACGCGGACCGCGCGTTCGTCGCCGAGATCACCCTGCACGGGCCCTTCCACCAGGTGCCGGAGCTGATGTACTTCCGCCGCGACCACCCCACCCGCGCCGAGCGGGCGAACCCGGGCAAGCGCGCCCGGTGCGTCAACCTCGACCCGCGCCGGGCGGGCCCGCTGCACCCGACGCCCCGGCTGCTCGCCGAGTACGTCTGGGGCTTCGCCTCGGCGATCCGGCGGGCGCCGTTGTCCCAGGCCGACCGGCGCGCGTGCTTCCGCCACCTGGCCGCGTGGATGACCAGCCGGGTCCGGCCGGGCGCCGGCGAGCGGGTCGAGGACCGCGCCCCGGTCGACCCGGCGCTGCTCACCGTCTCCGTCGACGCCCTCGTCGCCGGCCGTGAGGGGAGGCAGGCATGACGTCCGCGGACGAAACCCCTTTGCGCGTCGGGGTGTTCGGCCTGCTCGGTTCCGGCAACCTCGGCAACGACGGGTCGCTGGAGGCCGTGCTCGGGTACCTCCGCGCCGAGCACCCGGAGGCGGCCGTGGACGCGTTGTGCGGCGGACCCGAAGTCGTCTCGGCGCGGTTCGGGATTCCCGCGACGCGGCTGCACTGGTACCGCGGGGAGTACCGGACCGCGTCACGTGCGGGCGCGGTCGCGGGGAAGGGTCTGGGCAAACTCGTCGACGTCTTCCGCACCGCCGCCTGGGTGCGCCGGCACGATGTGGTGATCGTGCCGGGCATGGGCGTCCTGGAGGCCACGCTGCCGCTGCGGCCGTGGGGTTTCCCGTACTCGCTGTTCCTGCTCTGTGCGAGCGGCCGACTGTTCGGCACCCCGGTCGCGCTGGTCGGCGTCGGCGCCGCCGCGATCGGCAACCGGCCGACCCGGGCCCTGGTGCGCTGGTCGGCGCGGCTGGCCGCGTACCGCTCGTACCGGGACGCCCAGTCGCGCGAGGCGATACGGGCGATGGGCGTGGACACCGCGGGCGACGCGGTCCACCCGGACCTGGCATTCGCCCTGCCGACGCCGGAGGCGAGCGCCGCCTCGGACGCGCCGGGCCCGGTCTGCGTCGGCGTCATGGACTTCCACGGCGGCAACGACGACCGGGCCCGCGCCGAGGAGATCCACCGCCGCTACCTGGACGGGACAACGCTCTTCGTCCGCGCGCTGGTCGAGGACGGCAGGCCGGTCCGGCTGCTGACGGGCGACGGGTGCGATGCGCCGGTGGTCGCCGCGATCCTCGACGCGGTGGACTCGCCGCTGGTCACCGCCGCAGACACCGCCTCACTGGCCGACCTGATGAAGGAGACGGCGGCCGCCGACACCGTGGTGGCGATCCGCTACCACAACCTGATCTGCGCGCTGCGGACCGGCACACCGACGCTCGCCCTCAGCTACGCGGCGAAGAGCGACGCGCTCATGGACCGGATGGGCCTCGGCGCGTACTGCCACCCGGCCCGCGAGGTCGACACCGACCGGCTGCTCGAACAGTTCCGGGCGCTGGAGAAGCGCTCGGCCGAACTGCGGCAGACCCTCGCCGAGAGGAACGCGGACGCCACCCGACAACTCGACCACCAGTTCACCGCCTTGACCAGGGCCGTGTTCCCGACGAACGACCACCCCCACGCCTTGCGGGAGGCTCCATGAATGCGCCCGGAATGAAAGCGACCGAAGTCCCGGCGATAGCCGGCGCCTACCTCTTCGAACCGACGCCGTACGCCGACGAGCGCGGCTTCTTCTGCCGCACCTTCGACGCCGACGTGGTCCGCTCGGTGGGCCTCGACCCGGACGCCTTCGTCCAGGACAGCGTGTCCCGCTCGGTCCGGGGCGTGCTGCGCGGCCTGCACCTGCGCTCCGGCGCCGGCGAGGCGAAGCTGGTGCGGTGCTCGTACGGGAGGATCTTCGACGTCGTCGTGGACCTGCGGACGGACTCGCCGACCTACCGCAACGTGGCCTCCTTCGAGCTGTCCGGCGAGACGCAGACGACCCTGTACATCCCGGCGGGGTGCGCGCACGGCTTCCAGGCACTGACCGAGACCGCCGACACCTCGTACCGGATCGACCGCCCGCACGATCCGGCCGAGGACGTGACGATCGCCTTCGACGACCCGGAGCTCGCCATCCCCTGGCCGCTGCCGGCCGCATCGATGTCCCAGCGGGACCGGCAGGCGCCGAGTCTCGCCAAGGTCCTTCAGCAAAGGGAGAGTTGAGGCAGGCGTGGCCACTGAAGAGACCGAAGAAATCGAAGACACCGAAGAGTTCCGCCTGACCCGGTCGCGGCAGGCGAACGAGCGGCTGCACGCCATGATCCCCGGGGGCGCGCACACCTACGCCAAGGGCGACGACCAGTACCCCGAGGGCCTGACCCCGGTCATCAGCCACGGCCGCGGCGCCCACGTATGGGACATCGACGGCAACCGCTACATCGAGTACGGCTCCGGTCTGCGGTCGGTCAGCCTCGGGCACGCCCATCCACGCGTGATCGAGGCGGTGCGGCGGGAACTCGACCGCGGCAGCAACTTCGTCCGGCCGTCCCTCGTGGAGGTCGAGGCCGCGGAACGCTTCCTGGCCACGGTGCCCACCGCCGACATGGTGAAGTTCGCGAAGAACGGCTCCGACGCCACCACCGCCGCGGTGCGCCTCGCCCGCGCCGCCACCGGGCGCCCGCGGGTGGCCGTCTGCGGCGACCATCCGTTCTTCTCCGTCGACGACTGGTTCATCGGCACCACGCCGATGTCCGCCGGCATTCCGTCGGCGACCATCGAACTCACCGTGGCGTTCCCCTACGGGGACCTGGCCGCAACGGAGGAGTTGCTGACCCGTCATCAGGGCGAGATCGCCTGCCTGATCCTCGAACCCGCAGGCCAGACCGAGCCACCGCCGGGCTACCTCGCCGGCCTGCGCCAACTAGCGGACCGACACGGCTGCGTACTGATCTTCGACGAGATGATCACCGGCCTCCGCTGGTCCGAGGCGGGCGCCCAGGGCCTGTACGGCGTCGTCCCCGACCTCTCCACGTTCGGCAAGGCGCTGGGCAACGGGTTCGCCGTCTCCGCACTGGCCGGGCGCCGCGACCTGATGGAGCGGGGCGGGCTGCGCCACTCCGGCGACCGGGTGTTCCTACTGTCCACCACGCACGGCGCGGAAACCCACTCCCTGGCAGCCGCGATGGCCGTACAGACCACCTACACGGAGGAGGGCATCACCGCGCGGCTGCACGCCCTCGGCGAGCGGTTGGCCGCCGGTGTCCGCGACGCCGCGGCGAGCATGGGCGTCGGCGACCACGTCGTCGTCCGGGGCCGGGCCAGCAACCTGGTCTTCGCCACCCTCGACGAGAACCGGCAGCCGTCGCAGCAGTACCGCACCCTGTTCCTGCGCCGGCTCCTCGCGGGCGGAGTGCTGGCCCCGTCGTTCGTGGTGAGCAGCGCGCTCGACGACGCCGACATCGACCGCACCGTCGAGGTGGTGGCCCAGGCATGCGCGGTGTACCGGAAGGCACTGGACGCCGCCGACCCCACCCCCTGGCTGGCCGGACGCCCCGTGAAGCCCGTGTTCCGCCGCACGGCGTGACCGACGTGACCTGACGCAACGTCAGCAACACTGTCGCCGACCGGCGTCGGCCATCCGATCGGCCAGCCGGTCGGCCACCCGGTCGACCAGCCACGCGGTCGCCGATGTCACCGCCAGCGCGGTGCACCAGCCGCCGAGGACGTCGGTCGGGTAATGCGCGCCCAGAACGACCTGCGCCCATCCCATAGCCGCACCCGCAACCAGCGCCGCGGCAAGCACGACCAGCGTGCCGGCCGCCCTGCCCAGGCCGAGGCGGCCGGTCGCGAGCAGCGCCACCACGAGGGAGAGCGCGGTGAAGAAGGCGGTGTGCCCGCTCGGGTAGGACAGGTTGTCGCCGTGGATGGTGCGTCCCACCAGGGGCTTGATCAGCGTCGCCGTCCCCACGGACATGCCGGCCCCGGCAACCACGAACACCGCCGCGCGAGGACGCCGAAGCAGCAGGCAGCCCGCCACGGCGGCCACGACCAGCGTCGCCGATCCGGCGGGCTCCCCCAAGAAGTCCATGGCCAGTGCGACATACCGCCACGGCGGCCCCACACCGTCCACCGCCGCCCGGATCCGCCCATCCACCATGCCGGCCTTGTGGTCGTCGGCATACAGGACCCCGAGCACGACGACCACCAGTGCGGCGAGGGCCGCAATCAGCCCGAGCCGCCCGCGCAGCGACGAGGGCAGCACCGCGGGCGCATGCCGGCCGGTCACCCGCCCACCGCGTCCGGTCGACCCGAGGTACCTGCGCCCGTAAGTCCGGGCACGCCACGGCCTATATGTCCCGTCATACCTCGGCTCCCGCGGGCAGCTCGAAAACGGCATCGTCACGGCCACCACACTCTGCGCAGTCCCCAACTCGCCCACCTGGCCGTCGTCTTGGCCGACTGCACAGGTATCGGCCTCTGGTTGTCACCCTAGCGGCCGATCCGGTTCGCCACCGCCTTCCTCGGAACCTCGCAGGCTGGGACTCGTCCGGGCAATCCTGTGACAGACCCGGCCGTACGCAGCGCCGTGAGAGCTACGCCCGGAGGTGCCGGGCGAAGAACGAGCGCACGTAGCCGCGCACCAGCGGCACCGACTTCTCCGGGGTGATCGCCCCGATCAGCTCCTTGCGGTTGTCGGCCGTCACGAGCCCGGCCGACTGCAACTGGGGCACCATTGACGCATAGTCCGTGAAAACCCCATGCGCGGCATCATCGAGCTGCCGCCGGTGGACATGCCGCATGAGCGACCAGGAACGCTCCAGCTCCTCCTTCTGCGAGAAGCCGTCGGTGCCCAGGAGGAGCAGCGGCCGGTCCGCCCCGTGCTCGGCAATCGGGAACAACTTCCCGTCCGGGTAGTCCAGGAAGCCCTCCAGGTTGATCGCCGCTTTGATGCGGCGGTCCTCGTGCATCGCCTCGGCCGCCGTCGTTCCACCCGCCGAGTGGCCGTAGATGCCCACCCGCCTCAGATCCAACGCACGGCCGAGGCCGTCTCGCCCGGCCGCCAGGGCTTCCAGCCGGTCCAGTACGAATCCGGTGTCCGCGATCCTGGTGCGGATCGCGGTGCGGAAGACGGTCGGTGCCGTCCGCGGATCCCCCCTGAAAACGCTCTCCCGGATGGAGCCGTCGGGGAACTCGACCTCGGAGGCGTCGCCGGGATGGTCGATGGTCACCACCACATACCCGTGGCTCGCCAGTTCCTCGGCGACCCCGGTGCCCAGTGTGCGCGGATCGCCGCCACCCGGGCTGTACAGCACCACCGGCCGCCGTACGGGCTGCGCGGGTGCGCCCGTGTGCGCGTGGCCCAGGGCGGCCGCCCAGTCCACTCCGGCCCGCGGCAACTCCGGGTGGAACAGCGGGGCGAACTCCTGGAAATGCTGCGCAGCCCCCACCGTCATCTGGGGCGCGACCGGGTAGCCGCGGACGTCGCAGGCCGGATAGAACACCGTGACCATCAGCTCGCGAACGATGCCCGGCTCCCACGGGTCGCGCCGGGAGCGGTCGGTCAAGTGCAGTGCGGTGACGCCGATCCGGTGTGGGCCGGTCGGTGGGGGCAGCCTCAGGGCGAGGCGCCCCGTATCGGCTCGCGCCACGCCACCGAGGGCCGGGAGAAGCAGTGCGGCGATGGCCGCCATGGCCGACTTGGTGACGGTCCGCCGGTCTACAGTGAAGGCAGAAGAAGACATGCCCTGAATGCTGGCGCCCGGAGGGAAGGGCGGCCATGCTTCAGTGTCTCGCCGAAACGATGGCGTTGCGCCGGCCGGGAGGGTAGTGATCCGGATCCATTTCACGGCCGCCGACTTCGCCCGTGTCCGGTTCGCGCCTCGGCCGGCGCCGTTGCAGGAACTCAACGCGGCCCTGAGCATGTTGTGCGCTCACCACGACGCATTGGTCTTCGGCCGCTGGAGGCGGCGGCTGCTCCGCTCCTTGCCGTCCGTCGCCGAGCCGTTCGGGGACCTGGTCCCCGCCGGAGAGGCCCCGGCCTTCATCGACGTGTTCAGCGACACCCTGAAGGAGGGGCTGGACACCGTCCGGGCCTCGTGCCCGGACCTGGTCCGCTCCGAGATCGAGCGCGTCTACGCCAGGCATGCGGCCCGGCCTCCGCTGTGGATCCACCACCTGCACCGGGGCGACGCGCATGCCTGGCAACTCCTCCGCCGCGCACAGCACGCCGCCTTCGAGACGGTGCTGCGCCCGGTATGGCCCGTGGTGCAGGACCTGCACCAGCGGGAGTTCACCCGCCACGCGGTGGCCGTGGCCGAGCAGGGCATCGGCGCCGTACTCGTCGGACTCGTACCCGGTGCCCGACTGCGCGACGGCGAGGTCTGGGAGTTGGAGGGGCCCGTCGCGCGGAACATCAAGCTGGGCGGTCGTGGCGTGGTGCTGCTGCCCACCTTCCACTGGACCGGTCATCCCCTCATCGCCGACCTGTCCGACCGCCCGCTGTACCTGAGCTACCCGGCGGGGCCCGGCCTACCGCTCTCGCCGGCCGGGGCGGGGGGCCGTGACGACGCACTGGCCGGGGTGCTCGGGCGAACTCGCGCCGACATCCTGCTTCTCCTCGCCGATGAGCACACCACCAGCGGGCTCGCCCGGCGGCTGGGCGTCAGCAACGCCACCACCTCGGCCCACACCGCCGCGCTGCGCGGCGCGGGCCTGATCACCACGGTCCGCGCCGGGCGGGCCGTGGTGCACCGGCGCACGGAGCTGGGGAGCCTGCTGGCGCCTTAGCGCTCAGTACCGTTCCGCCGGGTCATTCCGCGAGATGCATCTTGAAACACACATGGCCGGGCGCATCGCACCAGCCCCGAAACGCGGCCGCTGGCCGGGCTTCCCCGAGAAGCCTGGCCAGCCGCCTTTCGTTCCAGCTGTGGATCGAGCGAAGTCCCGCGGCCTGGCACCGAAGGGGCCGAAACGACCCCGGCCCGGACGCCGGACCCGGTGTCACTCCCCGTGCTCTCCGCGCTCTCCGCCCTCCTTGCCTCCCTTGCCCTCGTGGCCCTCCCCGCCGTTCCGCTCTTCGCCGCCCTTCTTGCCGCCCATGAGGTCGGCAGTGTTGTCGCAGCCCATGGACGAGCCCATGCGGGTGCTCTGCGCACCAGGCGAGCCCTCGCCGCCGATGGCGTTGCCCAGCACGCCGTTGAGGATCCCGACCTCGCCGAGGACGTCGACGTTCGTGTCGTGCGACCGACACTGGCTGCCCTGCTTGACCATGAAGTCGGTGCCACCCATGCCGCCTCTCCCTCCGTCGGCGTAAGCGGTGCCGGCGCCGAGGAAGCCGAAGCTACCGAGGACAACAGCCACGACAGCGGCGCTGTGAAGCTTGCGCATTTCTCCTCCAGTGGTTGAACGGATGCAATCCGTGATATAGCGACTTCGTACAGTCACAGGACCCTAATGGAAAATATGCCGTAGGCACCGGACGGCGCGCCGCATTTGCGGATATCACGGACAAAACGGACTCACCATCCGAAGCACGCTCGGTGGCTTGCCCGAGAGCCGCGGCATCGTCGACCGGGAAGGGTCCCGGCAGCAGGCGCCCGCGTTCACCTTGCCGACCAGGCACGCTCCAACCTGTTGGCTTCAGACCGCACCACGACGTGCCCCTTGCGCGGCCGCACCAAGGAGAAGAGTTCGGCACCCGAGGCTCCGACCTGGGCACTGAACTCGTTTCCACGCGGGATTCGACCGCGCCTTTGTGCTCCCAACTCCGCTTTGCGCAGGCCCCGTCAGGGTCGCGGGACCTCGAAATATGGGACCTTGCCCGAGACGCCTCGCGCGTGCTGGGCCAGCCAGCCGGACACCAACGGCGACGGCTGCCTCAGCCAGGGCGATCTGAGCCACGCGATCAACGCGTACTTCCACTCCCCCGGCCTGGGGGCACGGGCAGCGCGTTCTTCGCCGTCGTACAACCCCCACCCAGGGCGTTCAGCGGTCGATCTCACGAGGGGCCCCGGCGAGGACCGGGGCCCAGCAGCCCCGGCCTGCCCCAGGCCGGCAGTCCACGGAGCGGCGCGCGGCGATGAGGGCAGCGACACCGTCCCACAAGTTCAAGGCCAAACAAGCATTCTCTGTAGCATCTGCCAGCCTCACCTGTGTGATTTGCCTGTAGCTGCGGCTTCCGACGGGCTGTTACTGTCCGCGTCTGCAAGCCGCGTTGAGTGCCGGCTCGTACGGGTTCCGTCTCCTGCCATCGAAGGCTCCCCAGCCGCCTCGGGCCCGTGGCGACCGCTCCCCCCGAAGTGGTCGGTTCTTCTCCCGCACGGCTTTTCTCCGCGCTGCCCGCGTGTGCAGCACTGCAATCAGAGAGGAAGAGTCCGATGAAGGCCACATTCCTGCCGCGCCGATCGGCCGGCAGGGCGCTGGTGATCGGCGCTCTGTTGGCGCTGGCACCGGCGATGTCCGGGGTCGCCTACGCCAACACCGTGAGCGTGACCGTCCAGACTCCCGGCGCGACCGCCGGGCCCGGCATCACCTTCTCCGAGATCTCGACCCACGCGGACTGCAACAGCGGTCTCGTCTCCGGCGGCGGTCTCCAGCAGGCCATCGGGACCGGTACGTCGTCCAACGGCAACCATGTGATGGGCACCGAGCCCAGCTCGGACGGCTCCACCGAATACACCGGCACCACCGGCGTGGTCGGCACCGACAACACGCACTGGCTCGGCACCGGCGGCAACGGCGGCGCGGGCGGCCCCGGCGGCGGCAACGTGACGACCACCGACTACACCGGCCCCGGCTCGGGCGGCGACCACCTCAACGGCAGCTCCCTCAGCGACTCCGGCGGCAACCCGGCCGGCAACGGCACCACCACCGCCTCGTACTGGTCCGCGGACGCCCACGCGGGCGGCGCCGGCCCCACCAACACCTACGCAGACGTCTGGGCGCTCTGCGCCAACGACGGCACCTGATTGCCCAGTCGATCCCGATCCGCAGACAGGCCCTACCCGTCTGCGAACCACCCGTTCCCTCACCTTGCCTGCCCACCGGGCCGGAGAAACAGTGTCAACACCCATGAGCAACAGCAGCCCGACCTCCCGTCGGAGCATCTTCAGATCCAGGATGATGTCGGTGATCGGTACCACCGGCCTCGTCGCCACCGCGATCGTGCCCCTCACCGCGGCCGCCGCCACGGCGAGTGCGGCCGAGCCCTGCGGCGCCGGCGGCGTCTTCACCACAGCTCCACGGCCCACGTGCACCTACGACTCCGCAGGCACGGACATCTTCACCGTCCCGGACGGTGTGACCGCGGTCGACATCGACCTGTACGGCGGCGAGGGCGGCAGCGCCGCCGGCTACATCGACCCCCACCCGGTGATATCCGGCGCCCCCGGCGGACTGGGCGGTGAGACCCGCGCGACCCTGCCTGTGACGTCCGGTCAGACCCTCCAGCTCACCGTGGGCGCGGCAGGAATACCCGGTTCGTCCCGGCCCGGCGGCACCGGCCACGGGTCCGGCGGCGGTGGCGCGCACGGCGGCGGCGGTTCGGGCGGAGGCGGCTCGGACGTCCGGACCGCCGCGTTCGACGGCTCCGACCGCGTCCTGGTGGCCGGCGGCGGCGGTGGCGCCGGCAACGGCGGGCCCGAACTGCACGGCGGCGCCGGCGGCGGACTGGTCGGCCAGGACGGCAGTCAGAGCAACGGCCCGCTGGGGTCGGGGCTCGCGGGCGGCGGCGGCAGCCGGACCGCGGCCGGTCACGGCAACCCCAACACCCTGTACGGAGGCCCCGGCACCCCCGGCATCGACCTCGACCCCATCACCAGCCAGCCCAACCCCGGCAGCGGCGGCACCGGCGGCAACGGCGGCGCGGGCGGCCCCGGCGGCGGCGGTGGCGGGGGCGGCTGGCACGGCGGGGGCGGCGGCTCCGGCGGCGGCAACCCGGGCTACTTCCCGGGCGCGGGCGGTGGCGGCGGCAGCAGCTACGCGGACCCGTCGGCGACCGACGTCGCGCTCCGCCAAGGCGTCAACCACGGCAACGGCAAGGCCATCGTCACGTTCCAGTACGGGACTACCGTCACGCTCGACGCGGACACCACATCCCCGCTGTTCGGCCACGCCGTCGACGTCACCGCCACCGTGGCCTCGGCCAACCCGGGTGCGGGCACCCCGACCGGGTCGGTCACCTTCTCGGACGGCACGACCACGCTGGCGACCGTGCCGCTCAACGACGCCAAGGCCACGTTCACCACCACCAAATTCCAGCCGGGTGCCCACCCCCTCACCGCCACCTACAACGGCGACCCCACCTTCACGGCCGCCACCACGCCCACGCCCACCGACGTCCGCGTCGGCTTCACCCAGCCGTGCGTCACGAACCACGACGGCCCACTGACCGTGGCCGCGGACCAGTCACTGTGCATCGCCCCAGGCGGTACGCAGAACGGCCCGGTGGAGGTGCAGCCCGGCGGGGCACTGGCAGTGTCGGGTGCCGAGGTCAACGGCCCGGTGACCTCGGACAGCGCCCTCGCCATCACCATCTGCCACTCGACCCTCGACGCCGAGGTAACCCTCAAGAACACCAGCGGCTTCGTGCTGCTGGGCGAGGGTGAGGGGACGAACTGCACAGGCAACACCTTCAAGGCCCCGCTGACCCTGGACGGCAACACCGGCGGCATGAAGGTCTCGTCCAACACGATGTCTGCGCCAGTGCGGATCAACGACAACAGTGGCAGCGGCCTGCTACCCGAGGCCCTCGCCCCGCAGTTCGAGGGCAACCAGGTCGGAGCATCACTGCGCTGCACGGGCAACACCCCCACCCTGCAGCAGTCGGGCAACACCGTGAACGGACCGCAGACCGGTCAGTGCAAGTGACCTGAGCCCAGGGCCCTGTCCGGCCGGATCTGGCCGGACCTGGCCGGACCTGGCCGGATAAGGTCTCGCGTGGGATTCCACGTACGACGTACACAGGCACTGCCGAGTACCCCGTCGGCCCGAGCGTCCAGGCGAGAATGACGGCATGTATTGCCTGCAAGCGGTCATCGCCGCCAAGCCCGTGCTCAGCGAATTGATCGGCTCCGTCGAGGACGCGCATGTGGCCCCACTCGGCCAGCAGCTGTCGCTGCTGCCCATGACCGACGTGCTGTTCGACGCATTGACCGTCGCCGGAGCACCCGAGCTCGACGGGTTCCGGAAGACGCCCGCGAGGTTCGACCGCGCACTGGCCGCCTGCTCCGCGCACGGTCCGGTGGCCTACGTCGAGGCCGAGTACTTCGGCAGGGTTGGGACGCAGTCCGCGCAGGTATGGGATGGCGGGGAGGTGGTCCTCGGCCCGGTGTGCCTGGCAGAGGGACAACCGGACCCCTCCGACGGCACCCCGATCTCTCAAGCGCTTCGGCGACTCGGAGTGGCCAAAGGCAACCATGTCGACGAGTTCGATGCTGTCGCCCTCGGCCGTCACCGCGACACGGACGACTGGCTGCGTTCGAGGAGTTCGCGCCCCTGATCGGCACGCGGCAGGCGTGGGAGGCGGTCACCGGAACCTGACCCCGGAAGCTGATCGTCGGTGAGCATTCCTGACTGGATTACCTCTTTCTCCTCGTTGAATGATGAAGCAAAGTGGCTCGAGTTGATCCGGATCACCGGGCTTACAGGTTTCCTTCCTGGCATTCCTGACATGTGACGAGAAGTGAGGTAGCACGGATGAAGACGAACCGCCGGCGTGTGAGCAGAGCCGCCGTCGCCTGCGCCGCGGCGGCGCTGTGCCTGGCCGCAGCCGGCCAGGCACAGGCTGCCACGCTCGGCAGCGTCACCTTCTACACGGGCGCCGACCGGACCGGGACCGCCGTCCAGCTCGACCTCGAAAAGGTCGGGGTGTGCCAGGAACTCACCACCCCGGTCCGCTCCTTCTACGCCGCGTCGAACCAGTCCGTAGACGTCTTCTTCAATAAGGACTGCACGACCGGCGCCCCGGGCCAGACCGGCGACCTGTACTTCCGCACGGGAACCCTCGGACAGGGCAACTTCCCTTACGCCGCCGTCAGTTACCGGATCCGCTCGGGTGGCTGACGGGCTCCGGGGCCGGGGTCCTGATCCCGGCGATGAGCACGCCGCTGCCGGCCTCGCCAGAGGTGGGCACCTACCTCGGTGGCCCTCGACCGCGTGACGAAGGCGAACGCGAGATACCCGGGGCGCCCACGCGGCGCCCCGGCCTTTTCAAAGTCGATCTCGACGGAGCCCGGCCGCCCGAGTTGCCCAGGCCGTGCGGGATCGCCTCGCGCAGGTGGACCCGGCGCCTCGGAGAGGTTCTGGCCGGGGTCGGGCAGGACTCGGTTGCCGCTCAACGGCCCTGGTCCCTCAAGGGCCCTGGTTCAGGGCGATGCGGCACAGGTCGCAGGTCATGGCCGCATCGCGGCCGTAGCGCCGCATCAGTTGGCTGCACTGGCTGCACGGGCCCACCTCCCACGGCGGGCAACCGAGCGCGGCAGCGGCAGCAGCCCGCTCGACCGGCGTGATCACCATGGGGCGGTCGGCCCTCTTCGTCGGCAACCGGCCGAGGGTGAAGCCACCTGTCGGTTGGCCGAGGTCTCGGACGGGCCGCGCGTCGCAGGCGTGCCGGCCCTCTTCGCCCGCCCGGCAGGTCCTGTCGATCTCCTGCTCGGCGAACGTGGTCACGTCGTCCTCCTCCGGTGGCGGCGCCTCGGGGAGGGATGCCGTCTGGGCGGTCAGTTCCCGCCAGATCCGGCAGTCGGCGGCGGGCACCCACATGTGGCGCCCGGCTCGTCCGCGCCCCCTGTTGGGCACGTAGACCGGCACGCTCTCCCCGGTGGCGCTCGACAGAACGAGGTCCTCGATGTGCACCGGGTTCTTCTCCGGGTGGCACAGGGCCGGCAGGAACCACTCGGCATGGATCTGCTCGCAGTGCCCGGCGCCCTCGGTACGCGGGCAGTGCCGCGGACTGCTGGGAACGCACTTCCAGACCTGGAGGTAGCGGTACCCGCCGCGGATCACCATCTCCTTGCCTCCGGCGATCTCCCGCCACGGCATGTCGTCCACCCGCGCCCAGGGCGCACGGTCGATGAGGGCGGCCGTCTTGTCCTTGGTCACCCACAGGGGTGTGATCCGGTTCTCCATGGCGGTGACCGATCGGCGGTGGACACTGCTCGGGCCGAGGTGGTGGTACTGGATCTCCCAGCCGATGCGGATTCCGCCGGGCCCGGTGACGAGGGCGTCCGAGACGCTCCGCCGATGCGCGGTGGCCACCTCGGTCCTCGCGTCCAGGCCGTACCCCGAAGCGGTCTCGACTATCCGCTCCTTGGTGGCCTTGTGCTGCTCGCTCTCGGCCGGGGTCGCCCGGTGGGTGACCGGCAGGTGGGAGGCGACCAGGGGCCGGCGACCACCGACTCGTCCACGGCGCACGAACATCCATGGTGATTTGCCGCCGGTCTCCGAGAGGCACTCGCGGCCTTCGTGGTGGGCCAGGCATTCGAGCAGCCCGGGATCACGGTCGGCGACGCTGGTCGTGATCTCGCCCAGCAGATCAGGGCGGTCCGGGTGCCCGAGATTCGGCAGCGACAAGTTGATCTCAATGCGGTATTTGGTGTGCCACACCCCATTCACCATCTCTCCACCATAGGAGTCGAAACCGACGACCAAAAGGGCGGGATTTCGAGGGGGTTGGAGGCGTCAGGACACAGTGGTGCGGCAGTAGGACTGCCTTTGATGACGGTTCCGCGCTCGGATTCGGCCCGCACCCCAGGGTGTGCGCCGTCCGCGGGGAAGTGCGCCGCGCGCCCCGGGCGGGACGGGCCGCCCGGAGTGATCAGGTGAACAGCTGGGAACCGAGGGGGCGTTGCCGGTCGAAGCCGGGGAGGATCAGGAAGGTGGCGCTGGCGGTGGTGGTGGTGAATTGCAGCAGTGCGTCGGCGGTGTCCATGTGGGTGAGGGTGGCGGTGAAGGTCCGCAGGTCGTTCTGGAAGCTGATGAAGAGCAGACCGGGGGCGGGCTCGTCGGTGCTGTAGGAGCGGCGGAGCATGAGGCCGGCGCCGACCACGGCGGCGTGCGCCCGGCGCACATGGGCGTCCGCGGGGACGAGATAGCGTCCGTCCGGTGTCTTGGCGCCGAGTTCCGGGCCCGAGGCGACGTCGCCGCCGGAGAGGGGGACGCCGCTGGCCCGGCGCCGCCCGAAGACCGCTTCCTGCTCGGCTACGGACAGGGCGGCGAACCGCGGCAGGTCGAGTTCCATGCGCCGCACTACGGCAAGGGTGCCGCCGGCGACCGCTGGGGGCCCGGCCAGCCACAGGTCGCGTTGTTGTTCGGCGGTCGTGTGCGGGCCCACGATGCCGTCGATGAAGCCGAGCGGGTTTCGTGGCGCGGTGAGGCCGTCGCCGATGGGCACATTCGTTCCACGGCGTGCGGACTGCCGCCAGCGTTCCTGGATGCGGTCGCCGGCCTGGTGAAGGAGCGCGGCGGCGACGACCGGTAGGAGCAGCGCGTCGTCGGCGCAGATCTGTATCAGCAGGTCTCCGCCGCGTGCCCCTGGGGCGATCCGCTCGCGGGAGAAAGTCGGGAGGTCGGCCGCGCCGGGCAGCGAGGCACCGGCCGTACGCACCAGCCGGGGGCCCACGCCGACGGTCACGGTGAGGTCGCCCGGCGGCAGGCCCATCAGCCGCGGGTCGGTCCCTGTGGTGAGGGTGAGGATGGCTCGGCCGAGTTCGGCCAGTAGCGGGCCGGGAGCCGCGGTGGCATCGAGGTCGGCCGCCACGGCCAACAGGTTGCGCTGGGCCGGCTGGGGCAGCGTGATGCCGGCCTGATGCCGGCCCGTCGCCGCAACCGGCGTCGGCGTGGCCGCTGCGGTAGCGGCCTTCCGGTCGGTCCGGGCGGAGTCCGATGTGCACCCGGCGGCCAGCCCGGCGGCCATCATGGCGCCGGTGGCATCGAGGAACGCGCGGCGCGACGGATGGTGATCGGCTCGGTGCATGGTGTGCAGAGTGCCACACCCGCATTGCGCCTGCCGGTCAACCTCCGGATTCTGGCGTGGAATTGGGCGCCACCTGCCAGACTGGGATCATGCCTCGATTAGCTCTTCGCGTGTTGGCTGCGGTAGTGGGCACGCTGACACTTGTGGCGGGCTGCGGCGGTGGCGACGACGGATCGGGCAAGGGCCGGCGACCGGCCGGTGCGCATGTGACGATCCGGGTTCCCGCCGACGCCCCGACGATCTCGGATGCGGTGTCCTTGGCTCGGCCCGGTGACCTGGTGCTGGTCGCGTCGGGCGTGTACCACGAGTCGGTGAAGGTCGCCACGCCTCGTGTCACGCTTCGCGGCGAGTCCCGGGACAAGGTCGTCCTCGACGGGCGGTTGCAGCAGCCGAACGGCATCGTCGTCACCGCGCCCGGGGTGGCCGTGCAGAACCTCACCGTGCGGAACAACACGCAGAACGGGGTCCTGGTCACCGGTTCGACGAAGGCGGCCGCCGGGCTGCCGGGGCATTCCGGCGGCTACGACACCGGCGACGAGCCGGTCACCTTCCTGAAGTCGTTCCTGGTGTCGTATGTGACCGCGACCCGCAACGGGCTGTACGGCATCTACGCGTTCTCCGCGCAGAACGGTGTCATCGAGCACTCGTACGCCTCGGGCGGGGCCGACTCCGGGATCTACGTCGGGCAGTGCAAGCCCTGTCACATCGTGGTGCGGGACAACATCGCCGAACTCAACGCGGTCGGTTACGAGGGCACCAACGCCGGCGGCGACATGTACGTGGTCGGCAACCGCCTGGTCGGCAACCGGGTCGGGCTCACCACCGACTCCGACCACCAGGAGAAGCTGCTCCCGCAGCGGGGCGCCGTCATCGCGGGAAATCTGATCGCCGCCAACCAGCAGAAGGCCACCCCGGAGCAGGCCGACGGCGGGTGGGGTACCGGTATCGGCGTCGACGGCGGCGGCGACAACCAGTTCATCCGCAACCGCATCGCCGGCAACAGCAACGCCGGGCTGGTGATCACCGCAACCGCCGACCTGCCTCCGGTCGGCAACCAGATCGTGGACAACACGTTCACCGGCAACGGCCTCGACGTCGGCTGGACGTTCCCCACCGCCACGCGGGGACGGGGCAACTGCCTGCGAGGCAACGATCTGCGAACCACAGTGCCGGCCCGACTCGCGACCACCGCGTCCTGCCCGCTTCCGGCCGGACCGCCCTCGCCGGGCGGCAGTTGGGCGATGCCGACGGCACCCGGTGGCATCCCGTTCACCGAGGTCGCGGCGCCTGGTCCACAGCCGCAGTTCCCCCACGCCGTCGCCACGGGCGCCACCGCTGTGCCAGCCGTTCCGGCTCTGCCGGACCCGGCAGGCATCCCGCTGCCGTCGGGGTCCCTGCTCGCCGCGAACGCGCGGGTGCAGACGTCCTGAACAGCGGCTACCGCGTCGGGGTGACTCCGGGCAGCGGCTTGACCGGAACGTACTTCCGGGCGTCGAAATCGATGACCACCGGCCGCGGCTCGGAACCCACGCTGACGCGGACCCGGTACATGGTGCCGTCCGAGCCGACCCCGTAGCGCACACTGCCCGCCGTACCGGAGCGGTCACGGGAGGACGGCCCGGTCATGACGTCCACCGGATGCCCGTCCACCTGCTCTCGTCCCCACCAGGCGGCGCCGTTCTGCGGCAGCAGTTGGGCGTTGTCCGGCCGGTCGCTGCCGAGCCTGAGCGCGATGGCCAGCGAACTGTCCAGGGAACTGCCGGACGACTGCAGCGGGCGGCCGTACCAGCCCGAGCGTGGCGGCGACGCGGGTGCGTGCGCCGGGGCGTTCGCCATCGGGTGGACGAACACCGAGGTGGCCGTCCACTGGATCAGCCCGTCGCTCGATGTGTCGCGCCCGGTGCCGTGCACCACGCCGTAACCGAGCTTGCCTCGGTAGTCGACGGACCCGGTGACGGTCAGCCCACCGGCGGTGCCCGGCACGGTGATCGTCAACGCGCGGCCGTGCGCCGCGTAGTTGCGGAACCGTGTGATCGCCAGCCGGTTCGCCTCGTCGGACGTCAGTGCGCGCGGAACGCCGGGGCCGGAGCCGCCGCCGGCGACCAGGAACGCGACCACCGCGACGACCGCCATGCCGAGGACGGCTGCCGCCCAGCGTGGCCGCAGCCATCGGCGCCGGGCAGCAGCACGGCCCGGTTGCGCTTGCCGGATTCTCCCGCTCCGTACGCGGCTCGACGCTGACACTCTGCTGATTCACCCTCTCAGCCACCACACTGCTCGGCCGCCGTGCGGTCGCGGCGGCACTCGGCAGTCCAGTGGCGGACGACGTCGAGGCCGGCCCTCGTGGACCGGCCGGGAAGTGATCTGCCTGCCCGCGCCGTCCGGGCCGCGGGCAGGCAGATCACTGTTGTTCGGTTGGTTCAGTGCTTCCGGGCGCGACGTTTACGGCTCAGGAACGCGACGCCCAGGCCCGCCGCCACCAGCAGACCGGCGAGGGCGATCATCGTCGGCAGCCCGGACGTACCGGTGTGCGCCAGTGAACCCGTGTCCCCACCGGCCTGACCCGGGTTGGCAGGCGGTGCGGAGGACGGTGGCGAGGTCGGGGTCGGGGTCGGGGTTGGGGTTGGGGTCGGCGTCGGGGTTGGCGTTGCCTTCGGGATGTACACCCCGGCGTCGATCGTGTGATCGACCCCGCCCGGCCTGTGCGGCGCCGTGACCGGCGCGTAGCCGTTGCACAACTTCCCGGTGGTCGGCGGGGTCACGTTGGAGTCATGGGCACGGTTGGCACCGGCTCGCGGGAGCGTGAACCGCAACTCGCTTGCCGCGGGCCGACCGGGCACCTTGCTGGTGTCCGCGGTACACACGTTGAACTGCACGGTGTATTTCGCACCCGGTGTGAGCTGGTACGCGGCGCCGACGCCACCGAAGTAGTACTCGCCGGCGGCATCGGTCCTGGTCGTGGCGACCTGCTTGCCTTTCGCGTCCAGCAGGTTGATCGTCGCCCCCGGCAGGAGCGGCTCCGCCGGGTCCTGGATCCCGTTGTGGTCGCCGTCGAACCACACGAGGTTGCCGATCTGGATCGGCGCGTTCGCCGCCGCGTACGCGATGTCGCCGAGCCCGCCGGCCTTGCCGAAGCCGTTCTGTTCCTGGCCGACGAACTGGTACGCGTTGGCGGTCGGACTGTTGCCCGGGCCCTGGCCGGTCGTGATGTCGTAGTAACCGGTACCGGCGGTCTCGATGTTGACGGTCGGGTCGAACTCCGTGCTGACGACCCACTGTTGCTGCGGAATGTAGGCCACCGAACCCAGCGCGGTCTCCTGGTGCCCGCCGCCGAAGAAGTCGCCCGGGAAGTATTCGACGACTCCGCTGTCCTGACCGCCATTGGTGGCGGGGGTGGCGTGGTTGGGGCAGCTTCCGGTGCCTTCCCACGCGTATCCGCCCCCGGGATCGGCGCAGGCCATGTTGATGTCACCACCGGACATGCCGAGTTCCGGCGCGTTGTTGTTCGGGCGGGGGTCCAGCCCCTTCGCGCTGAGCACGTCCATGAACCGGTCGCGGAAGCCCAGGATCATCGAACCGTCGCGGGCGAAGGCGAGGGAGGCGAGCTCCGGCTGCGGATCGATGAAGGCGCCGCCCAGCTTCCGTTCGTCCCAGGTGGCCAGGGTGGTGTTCCACGGATTCCAGTGGGTGGCCTGGGCGACGTTGCCGGCACCGGTGAAGACGGTGCCGCGCTTGTCGGTGAGCGCGTGGGTCAGCACCTTGCTGAACCGCTTGCCGTCGTAGGTGTAGACGACGGCTTTCAGGTCCGCGCGCTGCTGCGTGCTCTCCGCGTTGCACACGCCGCCGACGTACAGCGTGTTGTTGTGGACGGCGAGACCGAACGGCCGCCAGTCACCGGCGCTCGCGCACCCCGGGTCCGGGATCCGCGCCGTCGCCTTGGGCCCCGAGGCGCTGGCCCCTGCGGCGTTGAAGCTCACCAGGCTGCGGGTCAGCAGGTTCACCGCGTACAGCGTGGAGCCGTCCTCCGACAGGGCCAGGCCGCCGATGCTCTCCTTGCCCGGTGCGTCGGTGAATCCGGGGTCCTTGATCATGTTGCCGGTGTCGTGCTGCGTTGCCGTGGCACCCGGCATCTGCGCGAACAGCTCCGGCGCCCCTGAGCCGTTGACCGGCACCGTATAGATCGCGCCACCGCCCTTCGGCCCGTACGGGGCGTACCGGCGGGCGAACGCGCTCTGGAACAACCGGCCCCGGTACTTGTCGTACGCCAACCCGAACGTCGTGCCCACCTGGGCCTGCGTGGCCAAGGTGTCCGGGCACGACACACCGGTGGGACACGTGCCCCGGGTCTTCGTCCCGAACGCCACCAAGGCCCGGGTGTCGGTTCCGTTGGCGCCGTTCTGGACCGGTACGAAGTACCGGGAGTCCGGCAGCGTGTAGTCGGCCGGATCCCACACCCCCGTCACCACCGAGGCGTTCTTTCCGCCCGACACATCCACGAACGACGTGAAGCTGTCGAAGTGGTTCTCCACCGTCGACGCGGGCGCCGCCTGGAGGTAGTCGCTGTACGGTGCCGGGACGCTGACGTCGACGCGGTACCGGCCGCCGCTCAGCACGGTCGACCGCGCCACCACGACCTTTCCGGTGGCATCCGTGACGCCGGTGACATGGTGCCCGGCGCGGTCGGAGACCTCCACCTTCATGCCACGCTGCGGGACATCCATCGTCGCGTTGATCACGCCGGTGCCGAAGAAGTCGCGCAGCACCGAAACCGTCAACGTGCCATCCGCGGTCGAAGCGACGGCCGGTCCAGCCGTCGCTCCCACGGCGCCGCCCGCCAGCAAAACGACGGACAACCCCATGCGCGCCAGCGGCTCCACAAGCCTCCGGGCCGACCGGCGCGAGTCTCTGCCGACTCGGTTCATGGCATCACACTCCACACTTCTCTCGTCAGGAAAACGAAGCACCCGCTGCTCACCGCACGTCCACCGCATGACCGCGGACGCGGACGCCGGTCGCGAGCACAAGGGAAAAGAAAAAGGGCCCACTGCTGTTGCGTGGACCGCTTTGCGATGATCGCTTCTCGATATTGCGCGCGAGCCCTAAGCGTCGCAGGCCAGGAAAGGCGAACGCGCGTTCAGAGCCTCGGGCAGGAACACCCTGGGTTGTGTGTTTTTGCAGCTCAATCACGGTATCCCCGCCCCCGCCCCACCGCCGACCTGACCCACCACCATCGTGAGCAGCGCGCGATATTCTATCCACGGGAGTCTCGGCGCCACCAGCAAATCCCTGGCATTCATCGGGAGCGCAATAGCCCCCGAGCGCCCGGAGAATGGCGACCGGAAGAATGTGCGAGAGCGGCGGCGGGAGTTCGGGCCCGTCTATCCCAGGCGGTCGGCCCAGTCCTCCGGGACCCGTCCCTCGGGGCCGGGGGTCGGCTGGTCGAGCGGGTGGTTCTCAGGGGGAGCCAGGGACGGGCCCGAGGCGTACGTCTGCGAGGTCTCGTAGTCGTAGAACCATGTCTCGCCCGGTTCGAAGCTGCGGATCACCGGGTGCCGGGTGTCCCGGGCGTGGGCCGTCGCGTGCTTGGCGGGCGAGTCGTCGCAACAGCCGATGTGACCGCACTGCGCGCAGCGTCGCAGGTGGAACCACCAGCCTCCCTTGGCATCGCATTCGGCGCATCCGGTTCCGCTGGGCGGGACCGCGGGGTCGATTCCGTTGGTGGAACTCATGACGGCTCCTGTGGGGAACGGGGGTCGGCGGAGGCCAGCGGCAGGCGTACCTGGAAGCGGGTGTCGCCGGGGACGGAATCGAACCTGAGGTCCCCGTGGTGTTTGTTGACGATGATGCGCCAGGAGATGTCCAGTCCGAGACCTGTGCCCTCACCCACCGGTTTGGTGGTGAAGAAGGGATCGAAGACGCGATCGCGGATCTCCGCGGGGACTCCGGGGCCGGTGTCGCGGAATTCGACGAGCAGATGGTCGCCGTCGCGTGTGGTCCGCACCGTCAACGTGCCGCCGGTGTCCGTACTGTTCATCGCCGAGACGGCGTTGTCGATCAGATTCGTCCATACCTGGTTGAGTTCGCCGGGGTAGGCCGGGATCTTCGGCAGGCTGCGGTCGTATTCCTTGACGACGGTGATGCGGGGGCCGATCTTCGCGGAGACCATCAGCAGGGTGCTGTCCAGGAGTTCGTGGACGTCGGTGACCTGGTAGGGCGCCCGGTCGAGTTGCGAGTACTGCTTGGCTGCCGCGACGAGGGCCGAGACGCGGGTGGTCGACTCCTCGATCTCGTTCATCAACAGCTCGGTCTCCACGGTGTAGTTGAGCCACCGCACGGCGCCTTCGAGGGTGTCGTCGTCCACGGCCGCGGTGACCTGGTCCAGCCAGTCGGTGTCGAGTCCGGCCTGTACGAAGGTCGGCGCGAGCTGCCAGCCGTCCCCGATGCCGTGGTCGTCGAACCAGTCGCAGAGGGCGTCCTCGCGGTCCGCGGCTTCCAGCGGGCTCAGGGCGGTGGCCTTGGCGACGCGTTCGGCCGTGCGTTCCTGGATGTCGATGAGCGTCTCCAGGGTGTCGCGCTGATACGGGCGCGCCGCGATGACGCCGAGCTTGTGGCGCATTCCGGCGACCCGTTCGCGGAGTGCGGAGGTGGCTCGGACGGCAGCGGCGGCGGGGTTGTTCAGCTCATGGGTCAGCCCGGCGGACAGCGATCCGAGGGCCAGGAGCCGTTCGCGCTGGCCGACGGCCTCCTGGGTGCTCTTGACGCCGAAGAAGAGGCCCTCCAGCAGGTGCACGGCCATGGGGAACCACTCCCGCATGATCGCGGCGAAGGTCTCCGCGGGCAGCACGAAGAAGCGCGTGGGCTCAAGGACGCGGAGGGAGTTGTTGTAGACCTGCCGCAGGCGGTCCCCCAGGTATGCCTGGAAGGCGCCCGCGTACACCCCGCGGCTGGAGCTCCGGTTGGTCTCCACGTCGTAGTTCCCGATCCGGCGCGACAGGACGAGGGTCCCTTCGAGCAGTACGTAGAAGCACGTGGCCGCCTCGCCCTCCTCGTACACGGGCCCGGGCGCGAACTCCTCCACCCGGCCTTCGCGGCAGAGCCGGGCGAGCTGGTCGGGGGCCAGCTTCTCGAAGAGGAACAGCGAGCCGAGTTCCTCCTGCCTGCACAGCATCGGCCGGCCGTTCATGACTGTTCCAGGTAGCGGTGGACGAGCATGACGGCCATGGCTCCCTCCCCCACTGCGGAAGCGACACGTTTGGCGGACTCGGCGCGGGCGTCCCCGGCCACGAACACACCCGGGACGTTGGTTTCCAGGTGGTAGGGCGGCCGGTTCAACTCCCAGCCGTCCGGCGGGCTCCCGTCCGTGGTCAGGTCGGGGCCGGTCAGGATGAAGCCGCGGGAGTCCCGGAGCACCATGCCCTCCAGCCAGTCGGTCCGCGGGACCGCGCCGATGAAGACGAACATCCACTGGGCGTCGACGCATTCGGTGTCACCGGTCACCGTGTCGCGGACGGTGATCTGTTCCAGATGACTCGCGCCGTGGGCGGCGTCGACGACCGTGTTGGCGCGAACGAGGATCGTGGGCGTCTCGTCGACCTGCTGGACGAGGTAGTGCGACATCGACGCCGCCAGGGACGCCTCACGCACCAGGACGGTGACCGACTTGGCGCTCCGGGCCAGGTAAATCGCCGCCTGGCCGGCGGAGTTCGCGCCGCCGACGATGTACACGTCCTGGTCCCGGCAGGCGGACGCTTCGGTCAGGGCCGAGCCGTAGAACACTCCGCAGCCGGTCAGCTCGGACACATGGGGTGCATCCAGTTGCCGGTACGACACGCCGGTCGCGAGAATCACGGCGTGCGCGGCGACAGCAGAGCCGTCCGAGAAACGGACGACGCGCGACGCACCGTTGGTCTCCAGCCCGGTGACCTCGCGCGCCGTCAGGATTTCGGCACCGAACTTCGCCGCCTGGCGCCGGGCCCGGTCGGTGAGCTGCGCCCCGGACACCCCGTCCGGAAATCCGAGGTAGTTCTCGATGCGCGAGCTCTGGCCTGCTTGGCCTCCGGTCGCGGAGCGCTCCACGAGGACGGTCCGCAGACCTTCGGAGGCCCCGTACACCGCCGCGCCCAAACCAGCGGGTCCGCCGCCGATGATGACGAGGTCGTAGAAGTCGGTCGCCGGTGTCGTCGCGAGGCCGACCCGGGCGGCGAGTTCCCGGTCCGCGGGCTCTACGAGGGCCGTGCCGTCCGGGACGATGACCAGCGGGAGCCGCAGACCGTCCTGGCCCGCGGCGCACAGCAGCCGCCGGCCTTCGGGATCCTCGGACGAGTACCAGCGGTACGGCACCTGGTTGCGGGCCAGGAACTCCCGTACGGCCGAGGATCGCGCCGACCAGCGGTGCCCGACGACCTTGGTGACGGTCACCGGGCAGTGGTCGGTGGTCCGCCAGGCCGACAGGAGATCGTCGAGGACGGGGTAGAGCTTCTCCTCGGGTGGCTCCCAGGGCTTGAGGAGGTAGTGGTCGAGGTCGACGACGTTGATCGCGTCGATGGCCGCGCCGGTGTCCGCGTACGCGGTCAGCAGCACCCGCCGCGCGCCGGGATGGATGTCGAGAGCCTGCTCCAGGAATTCGATGCCGTTCATCTCCGGCATGCGGTAGTCGGCCACGATCACCGCGACGGGGGTGCCGCGCAGCTTGAGCTCACGCAGCGCGGCGAGGGCGGACGCGCCGGACTCCGCGCGGACGATGCGGTACGACTGGCCGTACTGGCGCCGCAGATCGCGGGCGACGGCGCGCGATACGCCCGGGTCGTCGTCCACGGTCAGGATGACGGTCCGCGACGGACTGGCAGCCTGCTCTCTGGGCATCCCGTCCCCGGTCGATCGTCTTTTCCGTACCGAGTTCATGTGCCCGTCCGGCACACCGGTGCGGAACCAGTTCCCATTTTATGGGTGGCTGTCCCGGTCTGCTATGCAAGGTCCGGCGGTTCAGTCGGAGTCCGCGAGCAGTTCCGCGGAGAGCGTCCACAGGCGCCGGGCGCCCGCCGCGTCGAGGGCGTAGCGGGCCACGCCCTGCAGGGGGGCGCCTCGGCGGTCGAGGGCCTCGGCCTCGTTGCAGTCGGCGAAGTAGCGTCCGCCGATGCCCTCCAGAAGGGGTGAGGTGGCGGCGAGGACCCGGCGTCCATCGCCGCCTTTTGCGCAACGTCATGGACTTCACGGATGTGTCACTGACCGCGCTGCGGGTGTTGCGCGCGGTGGCCGAGCAGGGGACCTTCACCGCGGCCGCGGCCTCGCTGGGGTACACACAGTCAGCGGTGTCCCGGCAGATCGCCGCCATCGAGCGGGCCGCGGGCGCGGAGCTGCTGGAGCGGCGGCGCGACGGCGCGCGGCTGACCGCGGCCGGGCGCATCGTGATGCGCCGTGCGACGGTCGTGCTCGACGAGATCGACCAGGCTGCCCGCGAGCTGTCCGGCCTGCCCGAACCGGGCGGCACCGTACGCCTGGGCTGGGTGCCCAGCGCCGGTACGACACTGGTGCCGCCCGCCCTTGCCGCGCTGCGGCGCAGCGCCCCGAACGTGCACGTCATCAGCCGCGAAGGCGGCACCCCGGCGCTGACCCGAGCCCTGCGCGCGGGCAGCATCGATCTCGCCCTGCTCTCCTCGGCGCCGCCGTTTCGCGCACCGGACACCGAGTCGCCCCCACTGGTGCTGCAGACCCTCACCGAGCGCGCCCTGTGCCTGGCCGTACCCGCTCAACACCCGCTGGCCCGCGCGGACTTCATCGACGTGGACGACCTGCGCGGGCAGCGGTGGATCGCCGGTTCGCCGAACAGCTCGGACCTGGTTCTGGGGGTGTGGCCGGGCCTGGACGAGCGGCCCGAGATCGCGCACACGGCCCGGGACCTGCTGGCGAAACTGCATCTCGTGGCCGCGGGCTGCGGTCTGACCACCGTGTCCGCCGCGATGGCCGCCGTCGCACCGCCCGGCGTACGCGTCCTGCCGGTGCGCGGCGGCCCGCAGGAGACCCGGCGCCTGCTGCTGGCCCGGCTGCCGCAGCCCCCGGCCGAACCGGTCCGCCGCCTCGCCGCCGCCCTGCGGACCGCTGCCCTCGACACCGGCGCCGTCCCCGGTCCGTGACGCACCGCCCGTCACGCAATGCGGCGTGGCGCGCTCAGTGCCACGCTGCCCATTCCTTCACCGCGAAACGGTCTCCGACGCGTCGCACCTCGGCTGCACCCGGGCCGGGGAAGTGGGCGGGGAGCAGCAGGGCGCCGCTGTCCGCGGCCTCCCCCAGCACCCGGCGTCGGCTGTTCCGGGCGCGGGGTTCGTCCTCGTCGAAGCCGGGGCAGTCGTCCGGTTCCGCGATCTGCAGGGGGCTGTGCAGCAGGTCACCGGCGAACACCGCGCGTTCCGTGCCGGACCGCAGCCATACGACGGAGGAGCCGGGCGTATGGCCGGGGGCGGGCTCGATGCGGAGTCGGGCGTCGATGTCGTGGTGGTCGCCCTCCCACAGCGTGGTCTGCCCGGCCCGGTGCACGGGGGCGACGCTGTCCTCGAAGACGTTGGCCATCCGGCGGCCGGCGCGGGTCCGGTGGCCGTTGGCCGGGTTCCAGTAGTCGAAGTCGGCGCGCGGGATGACGTATCGGGCGTGGGGGAAGGTCGGTTGCCACGTTCCGTCGTCGGCCAGGCAGGTGTTCCAGCCGACGTGGTCGCTGTGGACATGGGTGCAGATCACCGTGTCCACGTCGGACGGGCGGACGCCGGCGGCGGCCAGCCGTCCGAGGTAGTCGGTGTGCAGCTGGTGGAAGGACGGCATGGCCGGGCGTTCCCGGTCGTTGCCGACGCCGGTGTCGATCAGGATCGTGCGGCCCTCGCTGCGGACGAGCCAGGTCTGGATCGTCATGTGAACCTCGTCGGCGGCCAGGTCCAGGAACGTGGGGGTGAGCCACTTCTCGTGCGCCTGCCAGTGCTCGACGGGCACATCGGGGAAGACGTAGTCGCGGGGGCGGCCTTTGGCGGGCAACTCCACGACGCGGGTGATCTCCACATCGCCGAGCGCAAGGGTGTCCATGTCCCCAGCCTGCGTGCCGGATCACGCGGGCGCTACCGGTCACGCGACCGCACCGCAAGGCCCCTCCAGCCGGGCGGTGGCCGGGTGGGCGATCCCCTGGGCGGCCCTTTACGGTGGGACCGACCCGGGTGGGCCGGGCGCCCCGGTGCGGAATGCAGGAGGCGATTGTGGTGAACGTCCAACCCGTTCTGGTCACCGGCGTTGGTGGCGGCGTCGGCGGAGTCGGGCGAGCGGTCCTCGAACGGCTGCATGCGAAGGGCGTACCGGTCCGGGCCCTTGTGCACCACGACGACGGACGGGCCTCGGCCCTGCGGGCCATGTCGGGCGTGGAGGTGGTGGTCGGCGACCTCACCCGTGGCGCCGACGTGGTGGAGGCGCTGGCGGACTGCCGCCGGGCCTATTTCGGGATGAGTGTGTCGCCGGTGTATCTGGAGGCCGCAACGACGGTCGCCGCGGCGGCCAGGGCGGGCGGCCGGCTGGAGCTGCTGGTCAGCATCTCGCAGATGACGGTCTCGCAGATGGACCTCACCAGCGATACCGAGTCCCACCAGCAGCGGCTGCACTGGTTGGCCGAGCACGTCCTCGACTGGTCGGGGGTGCCGGTCGTCCACGTCCGGCCCACGGTGTTCATGGAGAACCCGCTCTTCGCCCGGGTCGCCGTCGCCTCGATCCTGCGGGACAGCACGATCCGCCTTCCGTTCGGTTCGGCCCGGACCTCCCCGGTCGCCGCGGCGGACGTGGCGGAGGCCATCGCCTCCCTCCTGCTCGACCCGGCCCCGACGTCCGGCCGCGTCTACGAGCTGACCGGGGCGCGCTCCCGCGATATGGCCACCATCGCCGCCGAGTTCTCCACCGCCCTGGGACGTGCCGTGACGTATGTCGACGTGCCGTACGAGGAGTGGCTGGAGCACGACCTCAAGACGCAGGACCTGCCACCCCATGTCTTCGAGCACATCGCCACGATGGCTCGGCTGCACGGCGAGAACCGCTACGACCGTGCCACGAACGACCTCGCCGAGCTGCTGGGACGCCCTCCGCTGGGGTTCGACAGCCTCATCCGGAACACTCCCGCGCTGCAGTCCTAGCCGGGCAGGGCGGGCAGGGCCGTCCGCCGAGCCGGTCGTCGAGGAGCTTGCGGACCGACCACCGGAATTGCAGGCTTGCCCGCGGGGGTGCCTGGCCACGGGTCCGCGCCCTCGGGTGTGGGGCGGATACCAGCGCAAGGAGTGCCAACCATGATCCTCCCGAAGGTCCGGGACCCTCGCTTCGTGACGATCCGCCGCGGTGGAACCCTCACCGATGCGGATCACCATCTGCTCGCTCTTTGGGCCGCGTCATGCGCGGAGCACGTCCTCGACCTCTTCGAGTCGGCCCGGCCCGAGGACCCCCGGCCACGTCAGGCGATCGAGCATGCTCGCGCCTGGGTGCGCGGCGAGGTCAAGATGATGCAGGCCCGCGCGGCGGGCGGCCATGCGATGGGCGCGGCCCGAGACCTGCGTGGCGCAGCACGACATGCCGCGTACGCCGCCGGACAGGCCGCGGTCGTCGCACACGTCGCCGCGCACGAGCTCGGCGCGGCCGCCTATGCGATCAAGGCCGTACGTGCTGCCGCACCGGAAGGCGAGGGCGAGGCCGCGGGGCGACTGGAGTGCCAGTGGCAGCGCGACCGGCTCCCGGAGGCGATTGCCGAGCTGGTGAGGGACGACCAGCGACTGCGGAACGACATCTGCTGGTCGGTGTTCGACTGCTGAGTGCATATCCGGGCATCTGCGTCATCGACCCGAAAACGCTCGTCGCCGACGCCTCTTGGTCTTCGCACCGGCTCCGGCCACCGCTCGCCCCGCCCCTGGGCCTGCTGGACGATCTCGGCGTACCACCCGACGACCCTGCCCCCGCACCTGTCCGAACGAGCCCCTACTATCGTTGCGCGTTCTCCGGCGGACGCTGACGCCGGCTAGGTCCTGCCCGCCGCCCAACGCCCGACACGACACGACGACATCCACCGCACGGCGATGGAGTCGATCATCGAGGAGAGGAACGTTCATGCGCGCCCGGAGCATCGCCACGGCCACCGCAACAGCACTGGCACTGGTGGCCGCTCGTGACCTTGTCCAGAAGAAGCACGCACTGCTCCGGAACTTCCCGGTGATCGGGCACGCCCGGTACCTGTTGGAGACGATCGGGCCGGAACTGCGGCAGTACATCGTGACCTCCAACGACGAGGAGCGCCCGTTCAGTCGCGACCAGCGCACCTGGATCTACGCGTCGTCGAAGGGGGAGAACAACTACTTCGGGTTCGGCACCGACAACGACGTCGAGCACATGCAGGGGCACGCGTACCTCAAGCAGCGCACGTTCGCCGCCACGCTGCCCGACGCGCACGACCCGCAGGCCCCACTGCCCTCGGCCAAGGTGCTGGGCGGGCCGCGCGGGCGGGCCAAGGCGTTCCGGCCGGCGAGCGTGGTGAACATCTCGGCGATGAGCTTCGGCTCGCTCTCCGGCGCGGCGATCTCCGCGCTCAACAAGGGGGCGGCGCTGGCGGGCACGATGCAGAACACGGGCGAGGGCGGCCTCTCCCCGTACCACCGCAACGGCGGTGACCTCATCCTGCAGATCGGTACGGCGTACTTCGGCTGCCGCAACGAGGACGGCACCTTCAACATCGACAAGCTCAAGGACGTCGTCGCCGGCGCCCCGGTCAAGGCGATCGAGATCAAGCTCTCCCAGGGCGCCAAGCCCGGGCTGGGCGGGATGCTGCCGGGCGCGAAGGTGACCGAGGAGATCGCCGAGATCCGCGGCATACCGGTCGGCCAGGACTGTGCCTCCCCGTCGCGGCACACCGCGTTCAGCGACGTCGACTCGATGCTCGACTTCGTCGAGCTGATCGCCACCGAGACCGGTCTGCCCGTCGGGATCAAGAGCGCGGTGGGCGAGATGGAGTTCTGGCAGGAGCTGGCCACGCTGATGGCGCGGGGTGACCGCGGTGTCGACTTCGTGACCATCGACGGCGGCGAGGGCGGCACCGGGGCGGCGCCGCTGACCTTCAGCGACTCGGTGTCGCTGCCGTTCCGGATGGGCTTCTCCCGGGTCTACGGCACCTTCGCCGAGCTGGGGCTGACCGACGACCTGACCTTCATCGCCTCCGGCAAGCTCGGCCTGCCCGAGAACGCCGCGGTCGCCTTCGCGCTGGGTGCCGACATGATCAACGTGGCGCGCGAGGCGATGCTGTCGATCGGCTGCATCCAGGCGCAGAAGTGCCACACCGACAAGTGCCCCACCGGCATCGCCACCCAGAACCCGTGGCTGGCCCGCGGCCTCGACCCGACCTCGAAGGCCACCCGCGCCGCCGTCTACCTGCGCACCCTGCGCAAGGAGCTGATCAAGGTCTCGTCGGCCGTCGGCGTCGCCCACCCGGCACTCATCACAGCCGGTGACATCGAGATCATGAACGGCGACTACGAGGCCCGCACCCTGGCCGGGGTCTACGGTTACAAGGACGGCTGGGGCCAGCTCGGCCCGCACCTCGCCGACGAGATCACCGCACTGCTCGCCGGCGAGCCGACGCCCGAGCGGAAGCCGGCCGTCTGAGCCGCCGCCGACCGCGGCCGGCGCCGCGCGCACCGCTCCCCTGCTCGGAGCACGCGCGTGGCGCCGGCCGGGTGTCGCCCCGTCCCCCCGCCCACGAACAGTCCCTGCCCAGGTGAGCGCAACATGCCCGAAAAAGTGAGATTCCAGAGCGTCGTCGGCCCCGAACTGGCCGGATCGATCGACCTGCCAGAAGGCGAGATCCGAGGCTGGGGGATCTTCGTGCACGGATTCACGCTCGGCAAGGACTCGCCGGCCGCCTCGCGTGTCAGCAAGCAGCTGGCGCGCGAGGGGATCGGCATGCTGCGCTTCGACAACCTCGGGATCGGGGACTCCGACGGCGACTGGGGGGACGGTTCCTTCACCGTCAAGGTCCAGGACACGGTCCGTGCGGCAGCCCTGATGGCGGAGCGAGGGACTCCGGCAGACCTGCTGGTGGGGCACTCGTGGGGAGGCGCCGCCGCCATCGCCGCAGCGGTCGACGCACCCGGCGTCCGCGCGCTCGCCACGATCGGGGCGCCGGTCGAGCCCAGTCACGTCGAGCGGCAGTACGACGCGGTCATGGATCGCGTGCTCAGCGAAGGTTCGCACGAGTGGTTCGTCGGCGGGCGGACCCTGGTCCTCAAGCGCGCCTTCGTCGAGGACGTCCGCCGTGCTCATCTGCGCGACCGGATACGGGAGTTGAACCGGCCGCTGCTCGTCCTGCATTCGCCCACCGACCAGACCGTCGACATCGACAACGCCGGGGAGATCTTCCGCGAGGCACGGCACCCGCGAAGCTTCGTCTCGCTCGAAGGAGCGGACCATCTCCTGACCGCACGGGGACAGGCACAGCGAGCCGCCCACATCATCAGTGCCTGGGCCGACCAGTACATCCACGGGTCACGGCTCGGATAGGTGTGTGGGGTGCGCCCCGGCCAGGGACGGGGGACTCCTGGCCGGGGCTGACTGGGGGGGATCAGAGCGTGGAAAGGTCGACGGCGGAGGCCATGGCGAGGTAGCCGGCGTCGCTGGGGTGAAGGCCGTCCTGGGAGACATAGCCGGGGCGGATGCGGTCGGGGTGCTGGGGGTCGGTCAGGGCCCGGTCGGCGTCGAGCACGCCGTCGTAGCTGTGACTGGTGCGGATCCAGTCGTTGAGCTGCCGGCGAACCGTGTCACCGGCCGGGGTGATGAACGGGAAGACCGCGCCGGTGAGCGGGGGGATCGTCACCCCGATGGCCTTGATGCCACGGGCGTGCGCCTCCCGGATGAGGGCGCGGTGCCCGTCGATGAGCCGGCGGGCGGTCGCCGGCGCGCGGTCTCTGCCGCAGGCGTCGCCGTCGCGGAGCAGCGAGAGGTCGTTGGCGCCGAGGTGGACGAAGACGGTGCGCAGCCGGGCGCGGCTCTGCAGCTCCCTGACGAAGCGGTCGGTGCCCTTCTCGCCGAAGCAGGGGGAATCGTGGAGCAGTTGGTCGCCGGCCAGTCCGGCGTTGGTGAGGCCCTTGGGGCGGCCGGTGGCGATGAGGCGTTCGACGAGCTTGTCGGAGAAGCGGTCGTCGGTGCCGGGGCTCGTTCCGACGCCGTCCATGAGGGAGTCGCCGAAGACCATGAGGGACGAGGGCGAACCGGCCGTGGTCCCGCCCACCTCGGCGGCGGTCAGGTAGTACCAGGCGTGCGAGGCCCGTTGGTCGAACGCGTCGGTGGCGAGGCTGTGCGACCGGTCGCCGGGGGCGCGGTAGGTGGTGGCCGTGGTGAAGCGGTGCATGGTGGCCGGGCCGGTGGGGGTGGTGAAGCGCAGGGTGACCGTGAGCTTCTCCAGGTTGGCGGTGGGCAGGGCCACCGGGTCGGTGACGGTGCTGCGACCGGTGGGCACGGTGACGGAGCGGGCATGGTCGAAGGTGAGGGTGCGGAGGGTGTCGGGGCGCGCCTTGGCGGCTCCGTCGGACCTGGCCACCGTGGCGCCGGCGAGGTGCAGCGGCCGGGTGCCGTACGCGTTGGAGAAGCGGAGCCGGAGTGAGGGGCCGCCCACGCTCAGCCGGATCACCTGGCGCAGGGTCTCGTCCCGGAATCCCTCCCGGGACCAGTTGTCCGTGCCGTCCGCGCTGTCGGCGTTGTCCGTGTCGTCCGTCGCCTGCTGCATCGCGGCTCCCCAGGAAGCCGTCCACTGGGGGGTGCGGGGGGCGGGGGGCGGGGCCCCCTCCGTCCGCAGAGCCGGGGTGGCGGGGGAACAGGCGCCGGTCAGCGCCACGGCCAGGGCGGTGGCCAGCACGCTGACGGCCGCCGCGGGCAGTGGGCGGACGCCGCGGTGCGGGTGCCGGCGGGCAGGGTCGGGCGCGCTGAGGTGTCGGCGCCACCGTCGCATCGAAGCTCCTTGGGTGTGGTCGGTTCGGTTCGTGTGCGGACATCACCCCCGTTGCGTATCCGCCGAGCAGCTGACGGGTGGTCAGCTCTCGGCGGGTGGAACCGGTATCGCCACGCTGTCGGGCGGGACTTGGCCGTTGCTGAAGTAGGTGGCGACCGATAAGAGGATCACGTTGGCGCTGCGCAGTTCGTCGACCTCGTTCTCCAGTTCCGCGATCCGGGCCTCGGCCTGCGGCGGGTCGGCGGGGCGGGTGGGGTCGGCGCCGGGAACGGCTTGGCCGGAGTGACTGTGCTGCGTGCGGGCGGGGTCGGGCATGGACTCTCTCCTCGCTTGGGGACTCGGTGGCCACTCGCGCGTGCGGTACGTGTTCCAGGGGTCCGGATGCGGCGCGCTCCGGCCGGCCGGCATCCGACGCGGCGGTGCCGACCGGGCAGGAGGGATCAGTCGCGGCTGAAGCGACGCAGCACGGTGGTCATGAAGACGACGGCCATCAGGGCCGCGGCCACCATGACGGTCATCGGCGGTTGCACGGTGGCCAGTTCGCTGCTGTCGCGCAGCGCGCCCATGAAGTCGAAGATCGGCAGGCCGTTGGCGACGGAGTACCAGAGCGGTACGTAGACCGCCTGGAAGAGGCGGTGGGTGCGGCTGAGCGAGCCCAGGGCCATGGCCAGTGACGGGATGAACAGGGCACCGCCGAACCAGCCCGCCAGGGCGAGCCAGTCCCCGGCCGCGATCACGCGGATGAGGGGGCCGATACCGGCCACGACGGTGACGGTCAGGCCCGCCGCCCACTCGGCCAGCACCCGGCGGCGTACCGCGGGGTAGGCGGCGAGCATGCCCTCGACACCGTGCTCGTGGCGCTGGGTGCCCAGCCGGGACCAGATCAGGACCGGCCAGATCCAGGCCAGCGGCAGCATCACGCGGGTGATGCCGTGGAGGGTCGGGGCGCTGAGCCCGCAGATGATCAGGAAGGCGGCGCCGAGCCACCACCACCAGCGCACGCCCTGCAGCAGGATGCGGACCTCGCCGGCCCACAGCCGCAGGGTCATCGCGCCCGGTTCCGGACGGGTGCGCAGCACGCTGCCGACCGTGCGCCGGGACGCGGCGGCGGGCCCGACCTCGTCGATGAAGACCGGCTGGACGATGTCGTCGGCCGGGTCCTGCGTCGGCCGGCCGGCGGCCAGGAACCGGAGGCTGCGCGCGGGGTCGAAGCGGCCGAACCACAGCGCCGGGAGCAGGGCGATGAGGGCGGCGATCAGCAGCAGCGCCACCCGGCCGAGGACATAGCCGGCGGTGGGGGTGAAACCGTGCCAGGTGAACAGCCCCAGCGGCTTGTCCAGGTAGGTCAGGCCGAGGCTGAACGCCCCGGTGACGTCGATGTGCTGGGCGACCATGTCGGTGTACATCGACCGGACGACACTGTTGACGCCGATACCGTCGAGCGGCAGCCCGGGACCCTGTCCGGCGGTGGAGACGACCAGCCAGGCACAGAACCACAGGATGTTGCCGAGACCCGTGCGCAGCACCGGCAGCGACTCGAAGAGCAGGGCGAACGCGGCGGTCAGCGCGACCAGGGGAAGCGCGATCAGGACGAACGGCTGCCACAGGGCGACCGGATCGATGTCCCGGGACTCGCCGCGGGCCAGCTGCATGACCAGGGCGGTGAGCGCGAGCACCCCGAGCATGGAGGTCAGCAGCAGCAGATTGCTGAGGAACTTGCCGGCCATGTACGCGGAGGTGCGCATCGGGGTGGCGGCGAGCAGCTGCCCGACGCGGGTGCTGCTGTCGCGGGCGAGGGAGTTGCGGACGATGTAGAAGCCGCCGAGGGTGATCCACAGACCGGCGGCCAGTGCCGTCACCATGCCGACATAGGCGCTGTTGTAGATCCCTCGGTGATCACCGACCTGCATGATCATCCATTTGGCGTCCGATTCCGGCACCGCCACGTACCCCAGGGCGACGGCCGCGGCCAGCACCACGAGGTACGCGGGACGGCGGATCCGGTCGCGGAAGTCGGCCATCGCGAGACCGGTGAGCATGTGCAGCACTGCGTCACACCGCCCCTGCCGGCAGATGCCGTTCGCCGAAGCCGCGGGCGGGCCGGCCGCCGTCGGCGGACCGGATGATGCCGAGGTAGGCGTCCTCCAGGTCGGGCGTCAGCTGGACGGCGCCCTCATAGGGCCGTTCGTTGGACAGCAGCCGGATCCGGACGCCTTCGGTGGTCCGTACCAGGCGGCTGACGGTGTACCGCGCCTGCACCGCCGGAACGGTGGAGGGGTCGACCAGCACCTCCCAGACCTGGCCGGCCACCGAGCGCAGCAGGTCCTCGGGCGTGCCGCGGCGCTGCAGCCGGCCGCCGGCCATCACCGCGATGTCGGAGGCCACCGATTCGACGTCGGAGACGATGTGGGTGGAGAGCATCACGACCTTGTCGGCCGCCAGGTCGCTGAGCAGGTTGCGGAACCGGACCCGCTCCTCGGGGTCGAGGCCGGCGGTGGGCTCGTCCACGATGATCACCTGGGGGTCGGCGAGCAGCACCTGGGCGATGCCGACCCGGCGCAGCATGCCGCCGGAGTACTTGCCCAGCGGCCGCTTGACCGCCTCGGTGAGGTTGACCAGCTCCAGCAGCTCGTCGATGCGGGCCTTGGCGGTCCGGGCCGAGACGCCCTTGGCCGCGGCCATGTACCGGAGGAACTCACGGGAGGTCAGGTTCGGGTAGACCCCGAAGTCCTGCGGGAGGTAGCCGAGCGCCCGGCGCAGCGCGTTGGGGCGGGACACCACGTCCTCGCCGTGGAAGTGGACCGTCCCGCTGGTGGGCCGGGTGACCGTGGCGGCGATCCGCATCAGGGACGACTTGCCGGCGCCGTTGGGCCCCAGCAGGCCCACCATTCCCGGCTCCAGACGCAGCGTCAGATTGTCGACGGCGTGTTTGCCGCCCTTGTAGACCTTGGTGATGTCGATGAGGTCGAGCACGGTCAGTTCTTCCCGCTCAGGGTCTGCTCGCCGTCCTTGGACACCGTGATGCCCTTGGGGACCTCGACCTGGAACTTGGCGTCGCAGATGGCGATGCCGCTGCAGCCGGCGTCGATGTCGAGGGTGTGGCCCTTGAGGACCCACTTGAGGTGCTCGGTGCCCGCGGCGGAGTCGAACCAGCGGGTGACCTTGATGTCCTTGCGGTCGGCAGCGACGATCTTGGTGGCGACCTCATGCGTGGTGATGTTGAGGGACTTGCCGGAGTACTCGAAGGTCTTCGACGCGGGCTTCACCTTGGAGGCGTCCACCGAGCAGCCGGTGAGACCGACGGCGGCGACGACGGCCACCGCCGCGGCGACGAATGTGGCGGGCCGCTTGGCACGGGGGCTTGCGAACATCGGTTCCTCCAGGGTTACGGGGCTGGGCACTGGTGAGAGCATCCCGTTTCCCCGCCGCCGCCACATCTGCCGATCGGCAGATATCGGCTCAGCGAACCGCGGGCGCCGGCAGCAGGCACTGGACCCGCCACCCGGGGCCGTGCGGGCCCGCCTGCAACGTGCCGCCGAGGGCGCTGACCCGCTCGTCCAGGCCGGCCAGGCCGGTGCCGCCGCCCTGCCGGGTGCCGGCGGGTGCCGCGGGGCCCGCGTCGTCGGCGACCGAGACCTCCACCGCCCGGTCGGCGGTACGGCCGGCGAACACCTCGACCCGGCCGGCCTGCGGCGCGTGCCGCCGTACGTTGGTCAGGGCCTCCAGCGCCACGCGGTAGGCGGTGTCCTCGGCCTCCTGCGAGAGGATGCCGGCCACGTCGTCCTCCAGCGACAGCGCCACCTCGGCGGCGGCCATCGAGGAGAAGCGGCCGACCAGCTCGGGCAGGTCGGCCAGGCCGTGGAGCCGGGTGGGCGGCGGCTCGCCCCACTTGCGGTTCTCCGCCTCCCGCAGCGCGGCCACCGTCTGGTCCATCGAGTCCAGGGCCCGCAGCCCGGACTGCTCGATGCGCTGCAGCAGGGCCCGGTACTCCTCCAGGTCCACGACGTCGCTGAGCTGCGCCGCCTGGGCCTCCAGGACGATGCCGGTCACCTCGTGGGCGACGAAGTCGTGCAGATCGCGGGCGACCTCCAGGCGCTGCTCGCGCCGGGCCAGGGCCACGGCGTGCACCCGGCGGTTGTCCAGGGACCGCAGATACAGCCCGACGCCCGAGGCGACGGCGACCGGGAACAGGGAGAACAGGGCCGCGGCGACCGACTCCTTCAGACCCGTGGTGGGCGCGTGCAGGGTGAACCGCAGCGGCAGCAGCACCGCGGCGGCACCGGTCAGCGGGGCGACGAAGGCCACCCGGGGGCTCGGTACATGGCGCACCACCCGTTCCAGGAGGACGAGCAGTGCGACTGTTTCGAACGGGTACCACAGGATCACCAGGCCGGGCGGCCCGAAGTAGGCGGCGTCGACGGCGAGGGAGAGCAGCGCCGCCCCGCCCGCCGCCTGGTCCAGCGAGATCCGGCCGATCGGCCAGACCAGGAGCGCCACGGCCAGCGTCAGCGCGGCCACGACCGCCAGCGGAGCGGCGCCCGGGGGCGACACGAGGGCGGGGACGAGCATCGCGCACGCCGCGAACCCGGCCCACCGGCGGCGCCGTTGCCGCTGCCGCTGCCGGGGAGGAAGAGATTCGTCATCCATGGGGCGAGGCTACGCACCTTCCCGGGTGCGGACGGCGGTGAGCACGGAACGGACTGTGCGGCATCTGCCGTACGGCAGATATTCCGGCGCCCGGCCCGGCGCCGGGGAGCGTCAGCCGGGCATCTCCCCGGTGGCATAGCCCAGTTCCCAGGACCGCACCGCGATCCCGACCCGGTTCCGCACGTTGAGTTTGCGCTGGATGCTGGCGACATGCGTCTTGACCGTGCCCGCCGAGATGAACAGCTCGCGGGCGATGTCGGCATTGGACTTGCCCTCGGCGACCTTCCCGGCGATCTCCGCCTCGCGCCCGGTCAGTGCCGTGTCGCGCTGCTTCCGGGGGCGGCGGCCGGGCGCCGCGCCGGTGACGTGCTGCAGCAGCCGCGCCGTGATCTGCGGGCTGATCAGGCTGTCCCCGGCCATCGCCGCGCGGACCGCCTCGACCAGCAGCACCGGCCCCGAGCGCTTGAGGACGAAGCCCGAGGCGCCGAAGCGCAGCGCGGGATAGACGTATTCGTCGAGATCGAACGTGGTCACGATGACGACCCGGACGGGATGGGGGAAGGCGGGATCGGCCAGCCGGCGGGTCACCTCCAGGCCGTCCATCCGCGGCATCCGGATGTCCACCAACGCGACGTCCGGGGCGAGCGTGCGGCCCAGTTCCACCGCGTCCACGCCGTTCGCGGCCTCGCCGACCACCTCCATGTCGGACTGGCTCTCCACGATGCGGCGCATTCCCCGGCGGACCATCTCCTGGTCGTCGGCGATCAATAAACGAATAGTCACAAGCGGGGATTCTGCCGTACGGCGGGAGGGACGGGGGCCGCCTTTCCCCGGGACATGCCCGGCCGCGGCCGCCGCCCGCCCCGTCCGGTCAGGTCGCCGTTGCCTCCATGGACTTCACCAGGCTGCGGGGCCGCATGTCGGTCCACTGCGCGGTGATGTGGTCGAGGGCCGACTGGCGGTCGGTCTCCGCGAGGGCCACCGTCCAGCCCTCGGGCACCTCGGCGAAGGCCGGCCAGAGCGAATGCTGGCCCTCGTCGTTGACCAGCACCAGGAAGCGGCCGTCCGGGTCGTCGAAGGGGTTTGCGCCCACTGATGTGTCCTCTCCTGTTCGGGGTCCGAATAGCCCCGGCGGCGGCCCCCGAGGGACGGGGCCGCCGCCGGGGAGGTCAGACGACTTCCCGGTTGGCGCCGGGGCCGACGGGCTTGAGCGGCAGCGACCGCACGCGCTGCGCGGGGAAGGGTATCGGGAAGGGGGACCGGACCGGGAGGCGGTCGGTGCCGCTGTGGCGCAGCAGGGCGGTGCCCAACGGAGTGAGGGCGTGCAGCGCGGTGTTGCGGTTGCGGGAGGTGGTCACCAGCCCGGACCTGCGGAGCACCGCCGCGTGCTTGCTGGCGCCGGCCAGCGAGATGCCCAGTCGTTCGGCCAGCTCGCCCGTGGAGCAGCCCTCCCTGAGCGCTTCGAGGGCGGCTGCCCTGGTGTGGCCGACCAGTGCGCCCAGCGCCTGCTCGTCGTGTTCGGGCGTGCCCCAGATGTCGCCCCGCGACGACATCTTCACGGGGAAGACCAGCACCGGCACGGCGTCCTTGCCGACGGCCGGGACGAAGGCGCAGGACTGCTCGGACAGGAAGAACGACGGGCACAACTGCAGCCCGCGGCCGTCCAGTTGGACATCGCGGTGCGGACCGTTGCGCACCTCCAGCACCGGCGCGCGCCAGCGGACCTTCGGGTGCAGCGAACTCAGCAGCCGCTCCACGCCGTGCGCGATGACCACCCTGCCCCAGGACTCCCGCGCGCCGTCGAGATGGCCGCGGATCAGGCTCCAGTGGGGCAGCACGGCCACCCGGCACAGGTCGGCCAGCAGCCGGGTGCCGCGCTCCTCGCCCGGTGTGATCTGGTCGGGATCGGCGCCGGACGTGAAGGCGTCGCAGAAGGCGCCCGGTATCTCCTCCAGCGTGCGGAACTGCTGGGACAGGGCGGTGAACCGCGCCGCGTCCCTGCCCAGTTCGGCGCGGACGGTGCGTCGCCACTCGTGGAAGGCGACGTCGCCGTTACGGCCGAACAGGTAGAGCGCGAAGGCGCTCTCCGCGAGCGGCCCCAGGGTCGATAACATCCGTGTTTGGGACAGGTCTTCAACTGTGAAGTGGATCCTCAGCACTTGCTCCCCCGTTGTCATCACTGCTGTCGTTCGCACGTGAGTAGTCGTCGAGCAGCCGGCCGCCGTGCAGGGTCTCTCCGTACGAGAACACGTGGCCGTTCCCTACCTCCAATGGTGTGAGCGTCTCGAAGTCACCTCCCGGACCGTCGAAGAACGCGAGGTCGCCCGATCCGGTCCAGATCGGGGAGAACTCGACGTCGCCGACCTCGGAGGCGACCAGCCGCGCCCGCGGCCCGGCGGCTGTGGGGACCCACTCCGGGAACATCAGGGTGTGGGCCAGGGGGACGTCGTGCAACACCGGCCGCCGGTCGGTCTGCCGTTCCACGGTGACCGTGGCCTCGACGACCCGCCGTCCGTGGACGGAGAGCGCGCCGTCGAACCGCCCGCCGGGCGCCAGCCGCGAGCCCGCCCGGCCGACCGTGACCGGCCGGCTCTGGTGGATCACGCCGAACTGCTTGGGCATGCCCTGCACCCAGCCGCGCATCATCGGCACGGCCTGGTCCACCCACGCGTACGGGCAGCGGGCCATGGGGCGGCCCTCGAACTCGCAGCCGAGCAGGATCAGGAACTCCCCGAACTGGCACCGGCCGGGTTCGGCCAGCTCCGCCCCGTCCTGCGAGCACCACTGCCAGGTCGCGAACACCGCCGCCGCGGCGCCCGGGTCGGCGCCCGGTTCCAGCCCCGGCGGCAGGAAGCGCCGCGCGGCGTCCGGATCGACGCGGTACTCGACCATGACGACCTCGCCGGAGAAGTGCCACGGCGGGGGGGTGAGCATCGCCGACTCGCCGGTCGGCGAGAGCGGCAGGCTGTAGCCGACGGGACCGCCGTTGCCCGAACCGGCCGCCGTGGGCCTGCCGTTGGTGCCGATGCCGGTCGTCACGATCGCACTCCGATCCGGGGCCGCGGCATGCTGCCGGCCCATGCGGTGGTCAGGCGCTGTGCGGCCTGTTTCAGCACAGCGGGCGGGTGGTAGCTGAACGCCAGTCGGACGGCGCCCTCCTGCGTGGTGCCGAAGCGCGAGCCGGCGGCGACGCCGACGCCGGCCCGGGCTGCGCCGGCGAGCAACGCGGACTCGTCCGATCCGGGCCCGAAACGCAGCCACAGGAAGAAGCCTCCCTGGGGCACCCGGAATTCCGGCCGCTCCCCCGCCGCTTCGCGCAGGGCGCCCACGAGGGCATCCCTGCGGTCCCTCAACTGCCCCCGGAACGAGGCCAGATGACGGTCGTAGGCGCCGCTTGCCAGCAGGGTACCCACGGCGAGGGAGGTGGTGTGGTTCAAGGAGCCGCCGCTGGCGAACAGGCCGTGCGACACCAGCCGGTCGGCCACTGCCCGGTCCGCGAGCAGCCAGCCCAGGCGGAGCCCCGGGCCGAGGGTCTTGGAGAAGCTGCACAGCCGCACCACACCGCGGTAGCCGGCCAGGGCGGCCAGCGACGGCGGCGGGGTGTGGTCGTCGGTCAGCGGCAGTTCCGCGTAGGCGTCGTCCTCCACGATCAGTACGTCGTGGCGGGCGGCCACCGACAGCAGCCGGCGGCGGCGCTCCGGCGGCATGGTGCGGCCCGTGGGGTTGTGGTGGGTGGGGGTGAGGTAGACGAAGGCCGTTCGCGTGCCCGCGGACGCCGCCTGTGCCAGGGCCCGGTCCAGCGCCTCGGGCACCATCCCCGACTCGTCCGTGGCGACCGGGTCGACCCGCAGTGCGCAGTCCCGGAAGATCTGCCGGCCCAGGTCGTAACTGAGCTGCTCGGTCAGCACCGTGTCGCCGGGGGCCGCCAGGGACGTCGCGAGCAGGTACAGGGCCTGGGAGGTGCCGGACGTCAGCACGACCTGTTCGGGGGCGCAGGGCCGGTCGTCCGCCGCGGCGGCGCGGGCGGCCAGCAGGGCGCGCAGCGGCTCCGCGCCCGGATTGTGGCCGTAGCCCAGCGCCGCCGCGCCGTACTCCGCCAGCGCCTGCGCGTACGCGTCCCGGAGGAGGGACACCGGCAGCAGCGCGGGCTCGATGTAGCCGGGCCCCAGATCGACTACGCCGTCCGGGGCGGCCTCCTGCACGACGCCGGTCCGCCACCGTCGGGCGTGCGACAGCGCAGGCGCCGGGTCGGGCGGCGGCACGGCCGCGGCGGGATGCACCGTCAACGCTGTTGCAGGACGTGGCGCAGCGCGCGCACGGACTGGGTCAGCGGGTCCGTCGCCCGGGCCAGGGCGAGCCGCAGGGTGTGGTCGCCCTGGGTCGGGTCGGCCCAGTGGAACGCGCGGCACGGCAGGGCGTAGACGTTGTGCGCCCGCAGGCGTTCCCATACCTGTGTGCCCGTGAGGTCCTCGATGCCGATCCGCTCGACGCTGGCGCGGCTGTCGGGGTCCGGGACGGTGACGCCGGGCAGGCCGGCCAACTCCTCGCGCACCATGGCGCGATGGCTCGCGATGAAGCGGTGCAGGTCGGCGAGGCCGCCGTTGGCCGCGTCCTCGGAGAAGCGCCGGACCATGGCGAGGATCAGCGGGGAGACGCCGAGCAGGATGTCGGAGTAGATCTTCTCCACGGGCAGCGCGAGGTTCTCGGAGTGGACCAGCATGCCGACCTTCAGGTCCAGGGTCGGCCAGAGCTTGCCGGTGTCCTCGATGACCACCCAGCGCACGCCGCTGGCCTGGAGCACCTCGTAGTGGTCGTAGTGGGCCCGGGTGTCGAAGCCGCGGAAGGAGGTGTCCAGCGCGAGGACCACGCCGTGGGCGGCGCACTGCTCGGCGAGCCGGGTGAGCCGCTCCTTGGAGACGACCCGGCCGGTGGGGTTGTTCGGGGTGGTGACGAAGACGCAACCCACGGAGGCGAGCAGGTCGGTGTGGAGGTCGTCGCCGTGCAGCGGGTCCTCGGCCAGCGGCACCAGCTTCAGGCCGTTGCCGCGCAGCAGGTCGGCGATGTTGTCGAAGGTCGGGTGGACCAGGGCCACCGATTCGGTGGTCTCGGCCAGCGCGCGGGAGAGGATCTCCATGGCCACCGACGAGGAGTAGCAGCTGAGCACCCGGCCGGGGGCGGTGGGGTAGCTGTGCTGGCCGAGCGCGGTGAAGAAGGCGGCGTGCGCCTCGCGTTCCAGCTCCTCGACGGGGCGCTTCTCGCCCTCGGCGAAGAGCAGCGGCAGCTCGGCGACGATCTGGTTCTGGCCGGCCGTGAGCGACTGCCGGGCGTGGCCGTCGGCGAGGTTGAACTCGCTGTTCAGCGCCAGGAATTCCAGTTGGGTGAGGTTTCCGGTAGCACCTTCGGAGTTCCCCCGAGCGGCGTGTGCTTGCTGCATTCCGGACACAGGTGTACCTCGCATAGACGTGGGTGTTCCCGGTTGCGGGATGACGGGGTCGGCGGCGGCCGTCGCCGGGCGGGAGCCCTCCCGGGCGATGCCGTGCGCACGACGCGATGTGATGCGGGTGGCGGCGGCCGGAGGTCAGCCGGCGCCACCGCGCGGCCGTACCGCGGCAGCGGTGGCGGCTCAGTAGATGACGCGGGTGTGCGCGGCCAGCCGCGCCCCTCGCGACGTGCGCAGGTCGCGGGCGACGTTGAGGCGGCGCAGCCAGCGGTCCGTGCCGTCGAAGCGGGCGCGGAACGGCTTGCGTCCGTGGACGACGCGGTAGTTGTCGATGAAGACGATGTCACCGGGGGTGAGCACGACACCGGACATGGCGTCGTCGATCGCGGCGCCGATGGTGTCCAGCGCCTGCTGTTCGGCCGCGCCCTGGACGCCCTGCATGTAGTGCGGGTCGATCCGCAGGTAGGGGTCGTCGGGGTCGCCGAAGAGCACGGCGACCGGGTCGGGCGACTCCAGGGCGGCGTCGACGCGCTGCCGGCTGCTCGTGCGGAGGGCGGTCTCCCGCGGGCCGGCGTCCGCCGGTGCCCGCCCGGAGATGCGGTGCGCGTCGTCCGGCAGGATCCGGAAGCGTTCCTGCGCGAGGATCTCCCGGGTCGCGGCGTCGAGCCGGACGTCGGCGATGTCGCAGGCGGTGGTCTCGACGCCGTCCGGATTGCGCAGGCACATCAGGCCGAGGTAGTCGGTGCGCAGCGGGTGGAAGGCGTCCTCGGTGTGCCAGGTGAGGGTCTCCTCGCTGCCCCAGCCGATCTGTTCGTGCTCGAAGCCCTGGAGGGGGTAGATGTCGTGCATGATCAGGCCGTCCTGCTGGGTGGCCCATCCGATGGGCTCGCCGAGCAGATTGGCGATCAGGTAGAAGGCGATGTCCTGGCGGAGGGAGGAGGACGGCACCGGCTTGTGCCGGCGTTCGGCCGGTGTCGGTCCCAGCGCGGCGTCGTCCACGGGCAGTCCGGTGACGACGAGGATGCCGGACTTCTCGGTGCTGCGGTACGTGTGCAGCGCCTGGCGCAGCCGCCGCGGCAGCTCGTCCGCGTGGAGGCGGCTCTCGGCCTGGAACTCCGCGGACTCCACGGTGTCGTAGCGCCGGCTGAGTTCGTCGGCCGCAGCGCCGATCGCTGCGACGTCGTCATCCTGCAGATGGTGCGTGAGCACGTGCACGTCCCCCCAGATAGGGCACCGGACGGGTTGAATCCGGTACCGAACGGCCGGTCAGTGGAAATCTTTTACCTTTTCGAGCGAATGTTCCATGACATTTACTCGTTAGCTAAATTGCCCCGTCCTTGACATGGAACCCACCGGTCACACCCTTCACAGGAGTCGTCCTGGCCCGGGACCAGCGGCGCATCACCGGCTTCTCCACGCCGTTGTGCAGCAGCCAGGCGAGCAGCAGGGACACCGCGAAGGCGGCGGCGATCAGTGTGATCCCCAGGGGCGTGCCCCACGTACGGCCCACCAGTTCGCCGTCCTGCTCGGAGCTGCCGAGCAGGAGGTGGCCGTACTTGAGCACCAGGTTGTGCAGCAGGTAGAAGGCGAAGGAGAGATCGCCGAGCCAGACCATGGCCTTGCTGCCCAGGAAGGTGCCGCGGCCTCCGGAGTCCGCCGCCGCCAGCGCGGCGGTCAGCAGTGCCACCGGCACCACCGTCATCGCGCTCAGCCGGAAGAGGTAGGGCAGATGCTGGCCGATCCAGTACGCGACCACCAGCAGCAGCGCGGCCGGCAGCACCGGCAGGCGTATCCACTTGCCGGTGAGCACGATCCGCGCCATCAGCATGCCGAGCACGCACTCCAGCATCCGGAAGGCCGGGAAGAAGTAGGTGAACCAGTACTGGGTGACCGAGACCCCGCCGAGCGGCATCTTCGGGGTGTCCGGCAGCGCGGTCAGCGCGATCGTCGGGACCGCGACCACGCAGAGGACCGCACCGGCCGCCCAGAGCCACAGCCGGCCTGGCTTGATCTTGTTCACCAGCACCAGCAGTGCCGGGAAGAGCGCGTAGAACAGCACGTCCACCGCCAGCGACCAACTCACGCTGTTGCCGGTGTCGGTGAACGCCGGGTCGTCCACCCAGGACTGCACGAGGAAGACCTGGGTGATCGACGGCAGCAGCTCGACGCTCAGCCCGACCGAGACGATCAGCACCATGGCGAACGTGTAGGCCACGAGGTGGTTGGGGAAGACCCGGAAGAGGCGCCGGCGCCAGAACTTCCGCGCGGTGTCCGTGGGCCGGAACGACCACGTGATCACGAAACCGCTCAGCACGAAGAAGAACGACACCGACGTGTAGCCGATGCTCCCCATCCCGTCGAGGAACCCCCAGCTCAACTTCGCGTCGCTGAACACCCCCTCGAAAGCCGCGTGGGTGAGGAACACCGGCAGCGTGGCCAGGAAGCGCAGACCGGTCAGCGACCTGAGGTTCGGTCTGGACTGCGCCGCCCCGGTACTCGGCTGGGTACTTGGCTCGGAACTCGTCTGCATGCGGACCTCTCGCCGGACGGGCGACAGACGGTGCGGATGTCGCGTGCCCGCGGCGGCCGCACCACCGTCTGCTGTTGAATGACCCGGGTGCGGTCGCCGGCACCGGACCTCCGCGGCGCATGCCGACCTCTGGCAGTGGTCTGCCTCACTCCCCCGTTGAGCCGAAGTTTGGCCAGGATCAGACGCCCGCTCCATGTCTTTCACTTGGTAGCTAAATTGCGGCGCCTCGCACGGAGTCGACGTTGCCCGCGGTGACTTCGCGGGCGCTCTCGGCTATGCCGCCGCGGCCCCGGCGGGCCCCGGCGGAGCAGCGCGGCGCCGGGGGCGGGACCAGCGGCGCATCGCCGGCTTCTCGACCCCGTTGTGCATCAGCCAGGCCAGCGCCATCGACACCGCGAACGCCACGACGATCAGCGTGATCCCGGCCGGGGCGTCCCAGGTGCGCGGCACCACCTCGCCCCCGGCGTCCCGCGGACTGATCAGCACGTGCCCGTACGCCAGGATCGGCTGGTGCACCAGGTAGAAGGCGAAGGAGAGTTCACCGAGCCACACCATGCGCCGGCCGCCGAGGAAGGTGCCGCGGCCCTCGGCGTCCGCCACCGCCAGCGAGGCGGTCAGCAGCGCCAGCGGCACCACCGGCACCGCGCTGGGCCGGTAGAGGAAGGGCAGTTGCTGGGCGGTCACGTACCCGACGACCACCAGGGCCGCGGCGGCCGTCACCGGCAGGCGGATCCACCTCCCGCTGAGCACGATCCGCGCGAACACCATGCCGATCACACACTCCACGGCGCGGGAGAGCGGGAAGAAGTAGGTGAACCAGTACTGGCTGCGGGAGACTCCGCCCACCGACATCGCCGGGCTGTCCGGCAGCACGGTCAGCGCGAGGGTCGGCAGCGCGATCACCACGAGCACCAGCGCACCGGCCCAGTACCACAGGCGGCTCGGCCTGATCTTCTGCACCGCCGCCAGCAGCAGCGGGAAGAGCGCGTAGAACGCGACGTCCGCGCCGAGCGACCAGGTGACGGTGTTCCCGGTGTCGATGAACAGCGGATCGGGTACCCACGCCTGCAACAGGAACAGCTGGGCGACCATGCCCGACGCGTCGAAGGCGGAGCCCGCGGCGAGCATCAGCACGACCGTGAACACATAGGCCACGAGGTGGTTGGGGAAGACCCGGAAGAGGCGCCGGCGCCAGAACTTCCGCGCGGTGTCCGTGGGCCGGAACGACCACGTGATCACGAAACCGCTCAGCACGAAGAAGAACGACACCGACGTGTAGCCGATGCTCCCCATCCCGTCGAGGAACCCCCAGCTCAGCTTCGCGTCGCTGAACACCCCCTCGAAGGCCGCGTGGGTGAGGAAGACGGGTAACAGCGCCAGGAACCGTATCCCGGTCAGGGACCCCAGGTTGGGGTTCGGCGCCTTGCCGGGTGGCGGGTCCACCGACGAGGGCGGTGCCTGGCTCGGCGTGTGCGGGGTGGTCTGCATGCGGGGCCCTTGCCTGGCCGCGCGGCGCACGCCGAGGCGGCCGGGGCGGGTGCCACGAACCGGCCCGGGCCCCTGCACCGAGGTCGCGCGGGCATCTCATGAGGTGATCTCCGAGCATCGTCGGAACCCCAGGGGCGTTCCACCTTCTTTACCGTGGAGTCAAGTTGGCCGGTAAACGGCCGTGCGCGACGGCCCCGGCGCGGCTTCCGGACGGTCGACGGCAGGGCCCAGGTCGTCAGGACCCGGCCGGCACCGGGGCGGGGAACCGGCGCAGGGTGGGGCTGAGGGTCGCGGCGAGCGCGACCGCCGACAGACAGCCGGCGCAGATCAGCACGGCGGCGCCGCCCCCGCCGGCCACCCCGGTCAACACCCCGCCGAGCGCCGGGCCCAGGACCCCCGCTCCCCCGGAGCAGAACCCGGCAACGCCGCTCATCCGGCCGCGCAGCGCGTCCGGCGTGACCGTCAACTGATGCGTCAACACCGTGGTGTTGGCCAGCGGGGCCAGGAAGGCCAGGACCCCGAGCAGCCCTCCTTGCGGCAGACCGGCCGGCACCAGCGCCATCACGGCGGTGGCCGCCGCCGCGGTCCAGGCGAAGCCCAGGAGGACCACCGGCGGCCGGACGGCGGCGTGCAGCCGCGCGGCGAAGAGCCCGCCGAGCACCCCGCCGACACCGAAGCAGGCCATCGTCAGGCCCATCTCGCCCGGCCCGACCCGGTCCTCCCCGGAGAGCGCCAGCAGCACGATCAGCAGCGCGCTGAACACCAGGTTGGTGACCAGCATCCAGGCCATCGTCGTACGGATCACCGGCTGTCCCAGCACCCAGCGGAACCCGGCCGCGAAGTCCGCACCGGCCGCCGGACCGTCGCCGCTCTCCCCCGCGCCCTCCTTCCCGCCGCCGGCCCGACGGCGGGGCAGTCGCAGGAAGCACAGTGCCGCCGACGACAGCGCGAACATCACCGCATTGGCCAGGAACGGTCCCGGTGGCAGCGCCGCGAACAGGAAACCGGCGACGGCCGGCCCGACCAGGGTGGCGACATAGGGGCGGGCCGCGTTGCGGGCCACCGCCGTGGAGAGCTGGCCGGGCGGCACCACCTGGGGCAGCGCGGCGTGCTCGGCCGGGTCGAAGACCGAGCCGAGGAAACCGTCCGCCACCACGACCAGCAGCATGTGCCAGAACGCGTACCGGCCCATCAGGAGCGCCCCGGCCAGGCTCGCCGTCCCCAGCATCCGCAGCAGCTGGCAGCCCAGCATCAGCCGGCGGCGGTCCCAGCGGTCGGCGAGCACCCCGGCCGGGACCACCGCGACCAGGTGCGCGGCGGCCAGCGCCGAGGACGCCAGCCCGAGCTGCACCGGGGAGCCGTGCCGGGCGATGATCAGCAGCGGCACGGCCACCGCGGCCATCTCCAGGGCCAGTTCGGACAGCAGCTGGCTCGACCACAGGACGTTGTAGTCGCGGTTGCGGGACAGCGGGACGGCCGGGCGGCGGTGCACCGCCACGTCGTCCGTGGGAGCGGTGGTCATCGCGGATCCCTCTCGTCCCAGGCCCGGGCGGCCACTCGCCCGGTGATCTGGAGGTAGTCGATCCGCCCGGTGAGCGGGTCGCTGAGGAACCGGCCCGGGGAGCAGGCGCCGCTGCCCAACTCCCGCATGGTGAACCGCAGATCGGGAGTGCACAGCAGCTCCGCGTGCGGCGCCCCGCCGAAGCCGAGCAGCAGCCCGCCGTCCTCCCCGTGCGACACCTCGAACGCGGTGTCGCCGTTGGCGTAGCGGCCCGGGCAGCCGGCCGGGACGGCCACCGGAGCCGGCCCGGCGGGCGCCGCGGGCTCCGGCAGGTCCCCGACGGGCAGGCCGCGCGCCCGCAACCGGGGCGCCAGGTCCGCCCACAGCCGCGCGCCCGTGTTGGCGTTCGCGGTCAGCGCCACCGCACTGCCGTTGGACGGGTCGAACCGCAGCGAGCAGTGCGTGCCGTCGCCGGTGCCGTCATGGCCGTAGCCGTCCGCCGCGTCGTCGTCGTACCGCGCCCAGCCCAGGCCCCAGCCGTCCGCCATGCCGTACGGGCCGACGGCGATCGAGGCGAGCTGGTCGAAGCACATGTCGTCGGCGGTCGCCCGGTCCAGCGGGGCGGGGTCCGGGCAGCCCGCGAAGTACCGGCGGGCGAAGGAGACCAGGTCCTCGGCGCTCAGCGCCAGCCCGCCGTTGGGCAGCTCCACCTCGGGCAGGTCCTGCTCGGCGATCGGCAGCACCCGGCCGCGGGCCGCCTGGACGGCATGCCCGGCGGCCACCGGGCGGCCGGTGCGCTCCGGACCCGCGACGAACGCCGGCCGGATGCCCAGCGGTTCGAGCAGTACCGCGCCGACCGCCTCCTGCCAGGTCATCCCGGTCACCGCCTCGATGAGCCGGCCCACGACGACATAGCCGACGTTGGAGTACGAGAAGACCGTCCCGGGCGGGTGTGCGAGGTCCGCCATCCGGCAGTGCCGGGCCACCCACCGGGCACGGTCACCGGCCCCGGCCGTGCCCTCCGGAACGTCGGAGGGCAGGCCGGAGGTGTGGCTGAGCAGTTGCCTGAGGGTGACCAGGTGGCCCGCGCCGAACTCCGGCAGCTGCCCGACCAACGGCTCGTCGAGGTCCACGTCCCCGTCGGCCACCAGGATCATCGCCAGGGCGGCGCTGAACGGCTTGGTCAGCGACCCCACCGGGAAGGCCGTTCCCGGCTCCACGGGCACACCGGTGCCGGTGTCGGCCACACCGGTGTGCACCACGAGCCGGTCCGCTCCGTGCAGGACGGCGAGCTGCGCCCCCGGCACCCGGTGGTGGGCGGCCAGCTCGGCCAGGTCGTGGTGGAGGCTCTCGGGGTCCATGGGGTCACCGCTCCTGGATGTGCCGGGCGAGGGCGCGCAGCGCGTCGGCGAAGTCCTCGGCCACCTTGGCGATGGTGGCCCGGTGATGCACGTTGCGCGAGAAGTACCAGGTGAAGCGGAGCTGCCCGGCCTGTACGGCGCCGACCACCTCAACCGGGTGCCGGGCCACCTCGTCGGGCCGCTGCTCACGCCCGATCGGGTCGCCGAAGGCGTGGTAGAGCCGGCTCTCCCCGGCGCGCTGGGCCTCGTCGGCCTGCCCGTGGTAGTTGAACACCACCTGCGCCGGCGGGCGTTCGGCCAGTGCGGCGCCCGGTGAGCCGGGCGGGCCCAGCCGGCGCAGCGCCCCGTAGCCGAACCCGTTGCCGGGCAGCGCGCGCAGCTGCCGGCGCACGCCCCTGATGAGCGCGGGCCAGTCGTCCGGATCGTCGCCCACGTCGAGCGCGACCGGATACTCCGTGGTGAACCAGCCGACCGTCCGGGACAGGTCGAGGTCCTCGAAGAGCTCCTCCCTGCCGTGCCCCTCGGTGTCGAACACCACCCGGCGCTCGCCCGTCCAGCGGGACAGGACACCGGCCAGCGCGGCGAACAGCACCTCCTGGAAGCGGGTGCGGAACGCCCCGGCGGACCGGCGCAGCAGCACCTCGCTGAGGTCCTCGGCCAGCTCCACCGTGACGGTCTGCACGGACTCCACCACCGCGGGTCCGGCGCCGTCGCGGGGGACCTCGGTCCCGGGCGGCAGCCCCTGCCAGTACGCGGCCTCCCCGTCCAGTGCGCCGTCGGCGACGTGCCGGGCGAGCCGGTGCGCCCACTGCCCGAAGGAGCTGCCGGGGGCCGCCAGGGACACCGGTGCGCCGGCGCGGGCCTGGACGTAGCCGTCCTCCAGGTCCGCCAGCAGGATCCGCCAGGAGACGCCGTCCACGACGAGGTGGTGCGCGGTCAGGAACAGCGCGGGCCGCTCCCCGGGCCCGAAGGTGAACAACAGCGCCGCGAGCAGCGGGCCGGAGTCCAGCGCCAGCCCGGCGTCCGCCTCGGCTGCCAACTCGTCCATCGCGGAGGCGCGTCGGCGTCCCGGCACCGCCGACAGGTCGTGCCGCCGCAGTACGTCCGCGTCCTGGGCGCCGGCCGCGTCCTGCCGCCATGCGCCGGCCTCGCGGACGAAGCGGTGGCGCAGCGCCGGGTGCCGGTCGACCAGCGCGGTCAGCGCCCGCCGCAGGGCCGCCTCGTCCGTCTCGGCGTGCAGTTCGACGAGGACGGACTGGGTGAAGTGGTGCGGGGCGAGCGGTACGGCGGCGAAGTAGTCGTGCTGGGCGGGGGTGAGCGGGATCGGGCCGCCCTCGTGGTCGTCGTGCGCGGCCGGGGCCGGGAGGGGCTCCGCCGGCCGCGCCGGGGCCCGTTCACCGGCCAGGGCGGCCAGCGGCCGGATGCTCTGGTGCACGAACAGGTCCTTCGTGGTCACCGCCAGGCCCGCCTGCCGCATCCGCTGGACGGTCTGGATGCTCAGCAGCGAGTCGCCGCCCAGCTGGAAGAAGTTGTCGTCGGTACCGACCCGGGACACGCCCAGTACGGCGGCCCAGATCTCCGCCAGGGTCCGTTCGGCGTCCGTGGCGGGCGCGCGGTAGGGGGCCGGCGCGTCGGCCGGGTCGTCCGGTTCCGCGTCCCGAGCGCCGTGCTCGGGACGGCGGCCGGTCGGCGAGGTCACCGGGTCCGCGTCGTACGCCTCGTATGCCTCGTCCGCGTCGTCCGCCTCGTCCGCCGGAATCAGGTCGGCCGCCTCGCGGTGGTCCTCCGGCACCCCGGCGAGCAGTGCCAGGAACCGGTCGGCCAGCCGCTCGACGCTCTCCGGGTCGAACAGCGCGGTGCTGTAGCCGATCGCGGCCCGCAGCCCGTCCGGCTGGTCCACGAAGTCGAAGCTGAGGTCATGGCTGACCTCCCCGCTGACGAACGGGACCTCGGCCACCGTCAGTCCGGGCAGTGCGGGCGGTGCCGACCGGTCCGTCTCCAGCCCGACGAACACCTCGACCAGCGCGTTGCGGCTCGGGTCGCGGCGCGGCCGGAGCACCTCCACCAGCCGGTCGAACGGCACGTCCGCGTGCTCGAACGCCTCCAGTGCCGTACCGCGCACCGCGTCGAGCAGTTCGCCGAAGGTGCGGTCCATGGCGACGGTGGAGCGGATCGCGACGGTGTTGACGAACAGCCCCACGACGCCTTCGAGTTCCTGCCGGGGGCGGCCCGCCGAGGGGGTGCCGACGACGATGTCCCGCTGCCCGGTCCAGCGGGCCAGCAGCAGCTGGACCGCGGCGGTCAGCACCATGAACAGCGTCGCGTCGTGGCGGCGCGCCAGCTCCTTGAGGCCGGCGGCCACCCGCGGCTCGATGTCGACCAGCAGCATCCGGCCGGCGGAGCTGCGCACCGTCGGCCGGGGCCGGTCGGTGGGCAGCGCCAGCGGGCGGACCCCGGCGAGCCGCTCGCGCCAGTAGGCCAGGTGCCCGTCCAGCGCCGGACCGGACAGCAGCCGGCGCTGCCAGACCGCGTAGTCCACGTAGCCGACCGGGAGTTCGGGGAGGGCGGGGGCGGTGCCGGTCAGCTCCGCGGTGTAGAGAACGCCGAGTTCCTCGCAGAGCACCGCCATCGAGCCGCCGTCGGTGGCGATGTGGTGGATGACCAGCAGCAGCAGGTGGTCCCGGGCGCCGAGCCGGAACAGTTCGGCGCGCAGCACCGGGCCCTCGGCCAGGCGGAACGGCCGGGCCGCGGCGCGCTCCACGTGGCCGCGCAGGACGTCCTCGCGCCGGTCCGCCGGGACGCCGGACAGGTCCGTCCGGGCACACGGCACCTCGGCCGCCGGGTGCACGACCTGCCGGGCGCCGCCGTCGACGGCCTCGTAGGTGGTGCGCAGTGCCTCGTGCCGGGCGACGAGACCGGTCAGCGCCCGTTGCAGCGCCGCGGCGTCCAGCGTCCCGCCGAGCCGGAGGCCGGTGACGATGTGGTACTCGCTGCTGTCCGGGTCGAAGTCGTGCAGGAACCACTGGCGTTGCTGGGCGGACGACAGCGGCAGCGGGGCGGTGCGGTCGGCCGGTACCAGCGGCGGGACGGTGCCGTCCGCGGGTGCCTGCCGGTCGAGGGCCGCGGCGAGCGCGGCCACCGTCGGGGTGTCGAAGAGCTGGCGGGGCGAGGGGGCCACCCCCAGGGACGCCCGGATCCGGGAGATGACCCGGATGCTGAGGATGGAGTCGCCGCCCAGCTCGAAGAAGCTGTCGTGCACGCCGACCCGTTCGACGCCCAGGACCTCCTGCCAGATGCCGCACAGCAGCAGTTCGGTGCCGTTGGCCGGCGGGACGTACGGGCGGGCGGGCTCCTGGCCGCCGGCCGGGGCCGGCAGGGCGCGCCGGGAGACGGTGCCGCTCGGTGTCATCGGCAGCGCGTCCACCACCACGTACGCGGTGGGGACCGCCGGCGCCGGCAGCCGTTCGGCGGCGAACGCCCGCAGTTCGGCGGTGTCGGGGACCCGGCCGGCGGCGGGCACCGCATAGCCCACCAGGCGGGCCGGACCGCCGTCGTCCCGGCGGACCGCGGCGGCTGCCGCCGAGACGTCCGGGTGCCGGGCCAACACGGCCTCCACCTCGCCGAGTTCGACCCGGAAACCACGGACCTTGACCTGGTCGTCGACCCGGCCCAGGCATTCGAGGTTGCCGTCGGCGCGCCAGCGCGCCAGGTCGCCGGTGCGGTACATCCGGGCGCCCGGCCCGGGCGCGAACGGGTCGTCGAGGAATCGTTCGGCGGTCAGCTCCGGGCGGCCCAGATAGCCGCGGGAGACACCGTCGCCGGCGATGTAGCACTCGCCGACGACACCGGTGGGCACCGGGCGCATCCGGGCGTCCAGGACGTGGATCCGGGTGTTCGCCAGCGGCCGGCCGACCGGGACGAACGCGGCGTCCCCCAGCGGGTCCCGGCCGAGCTGGAACACCGTGGAGTCGACCGTGGTCTCGGTCGAGCCGTACGCGTTGACCAGGACCGTGCCCGGTGCCAGCCCGGCGAGGATCTCGGCGGCGGCGTCGGCCGGCCATCCCTCGGACCCGACCATCAGCACCCGCAGCGCCTCCGGCCGGACCCCGCGCCAGGTCAGCTCGGCGACCATCGCCCGCGCCAGCGTCGGCACGGTCACCATCAGCTGGGCCCGGCTCTCCAGGAGCAGGTCGGTCAGCGCCACCTGGTCGGCGACCGCGTCCTGCGGGCAGATCACCATCGTCCCGCCGAACAGGGCGGAGAGCAGGAAGTCGCTGAAGAACAGGTCGACCGAGATGCTGGAGACGGACAGCGCCCGTGGCCGCAACGCGGTGAGCCCGTACCGCCGGTCCCAGCCGTGCACCATGTGGTGGACGTGCCGGTGCTCGACCATCACGCCCTTGGGCCGGCCGGTGGTGCCGGAGGTGTAGATGACGTACGCCAGGTCCTCGGGCGTCACCGCGGTGTGCGGCGGATCGGTGGGAAGGCACCGCAGCAGCGGCTGTTCGCGGTCCAGGCAGACCGTGGCGGCCCCGTGCCCGGCGACCCGGTCGAGCAGCCGCTCCTCGGTCACCACGACCGGAACCGCGGCGTCCGCCAGCATGGTCGCCAGCCGCTCCGCCGGATAGGCCGGGTCCAGCGGCACGAACGCGCCGCCGGCCCGCAGCACACCCAGCAGCGCCACCACGGCGTCCACCCCGCGGTCGGCGCAGACCCCGACCAGCGTGCCGGGGCCGACCCCCAGGCCGACCAGGTGATGGGCCAGCTGGTTGGCGCGGGACTCCAGTTCGGCGAAGGTCAGCCGCCGCTCGGCGTCGGTGACCGCCACCGCGTCCGGGGTGCGGGCCGCCCGCTCGGCGAACACCTCGTGCACCGGCCGGGGCGGCGGGACGGCGACGGCGGTGTCGTTCCACTGCACCAACAGGCGCGCCCGCTCGGCCGCGTCCAGCAGCGGGAGGTCGTCCATCGGGGTGTCCGGGGCGGCGGCGATGCCGTCGAGCAGCGTCGCCAGGTGCCCGCTCATCGCACGCACGGTGGCCTCGTCGAACAGGTCCGGGTCGTAGCCCAGGTTCAGGTGCAGGGTGTCGGCCGCGTACGCGGTCAGGGTGAGCGCGTAGTTGGTGACCTCGTCGCCCTGGAACGTGCCCAGCCCGAGTCCGTGCGCGGCGGCGGCGTCGCCGTCGTAGGGGTAGTTCTCGAAGACCACGATGCTGTCGAAGAGGTTGGTGCCGACCGGTACGCCGCTCGCGCGCTGGATCTGCGCCAGCGACACGTGCTCGTACTGCCGGGAGTCGAGCTGCTCGCCCTGCAGGCGCCGCAGCCACGTCACGGCCGGGGTGCCGTCGATCCTCGCCCGCACCGGGACGGTGTTGATGAACAGGCCGGCCATCGCTTCGGCGCCCGGCAGGGTCGCCGGGCGGCCGGAGACGGTGGTGCCGAAGCAGATGTCGTCGGTGCCGGAGTAGCGGGCCAGCAACGCCGCCCAGGCGCCCTGCACCAGCGTGTTGACGGTCAGCCGGGCCGCCCGGGCGGCCCGCGTCAGCTGCGCGGAGCGCTCGGCGGACAGCGCACACCGCACCTCGCGGGAGGAGCGGGTGCCGTGCGCCTTCACCGGCTGCCGGTCGAAGGGCAGCGGGGTGGGCACGGTGAAGCCGTCGACCACCGACCGCCAGTGCGCCCGCGCCGCCTCCTGGTCCTGTGCGGCCAGCCAGCGCAGGTAGTCGCGGTACGGACGGCGGGCCGGGACGACCGGCTGCGGGCCTCCGGTCAGCGCGGCGTAGCGGGCGCACACCTCCGACAGCAGCCCGGCGAAGCTCCAGCCGTCCATCAGGATGTGGTGCGAGGTCCAGTACATCTGCACCGCGGTGTCGCTCGACCGGACCAGGGTCAGCCGCAGCGCGGGCGGCCGCGCGAGGTCGATGGCGGCCTCCGTGCGCCGCGCCCAGAGCTCGTCCAGGGCGGTCTGCCGGTCCGCCGCGGTCCGGGCCCGCAGGTCGTGGTGGGTCACCGGCACCCGGGCGGTGCGGTGCACCACCTGCAGCGGCTCGGCGACGTCCTGCCAGACGATCGCGGTGCGCAGCGCGGGTGTGCGGTCCACCACCTGCTGCCAGGCCGCGGCCAGCGCCCCGGGGTCGGTGACCCCGTCGACCCGTACGCCGAAGTGCCCGGTGTACGGGTCGCGTCCGGACTCGCTCAGCGCGTGGAAGAGCATGCCGCTCTGCATCGGCGTGAGCGGGTAGATGTCCTCGACCGCCCGGCCATCGCCCGCGATCCGGTCCACGGTGGCCTGGTCGAGGGCGGCCAGCGGGAAGTCGGAGGGGGTGGCGCCGCCGGAGCCGGGCTCGGCGCAGTGCGCCACGATCGCCTCCAGCGCGGCCATGAACGCCATCGCGAGCCGTTCGATCGTCTCGGTGCGGTGCCGGTCGGCCGAGTACGTCCAGTCGAACTCCAGCCGGCCGCCGGTCACCTGTCCGTTGATCTCCAGCAGGTGGGGGCGGCGCTGGTCCGCGGCCCGTTCGGCGCCCGGGCTGTCCAGCAGCGCCCGGGCCAGGCCGCCGGATCCGGTGTCCGCCTCCAGCCGGCCGAGGTAGTTGAAGCCGACCTCGGGTTCCGGGCCCGTGGGGAGCCGGGTGCCGGGGCCGGCGAGGTGGCGCAGCACGCCGTGGCCCAGGCCGCCCCGCGGGATCGCCCGCAGTTGCTCCTTGACGCTCTTGAGGACCGTCCCCCAGTCGCGGTGGTCCGGCATCCGCAAGGTGACCGGGTAGACGGTGGTGAACCACCCGACGGTGCGGGTGAGGTCGACGTCGTCGAAGAGGTCCTCCCGGCCGTGGCCCTCCAGGGCGACCAGGACCCGGTCGCCGCCCGTCCAGTCGGCCAGCACCCGGCCCAGCGCGCTCAGCAGCACGTCGTTGATCTGGGTGCGGTACGCCTCGGGCACCTGCCGGAGCAGGGCGTCGGTGGCCCGGGCGGAGAGCCGGGCGGTGACTTTGCGGGCCGCTCCGGCGGTGTTGCCGTCCGCGGCCCCGGCCATGTCCACCGGGAGCGGCGCGGCCTCTCGTGCCGCCTCCACCGCGGCTTCCCAGTAAGGGAGTTCGTCGTGCAGACCGCCCTCGGTGGCGTGCCGGGACAGTCGGCGCGACCAGTCGCGGAACGAGGTGGTGCGGGGGCCCAGGTCGACCGGGCGGCTCGCCAGGGCCTGACGGTAGCCGGTCTCCAGGTCCGCCAGGAGGATGCGCCAGGACATTCCGTCGACGACGAGGTGGTGGGCGACGAGGTACAGCCGGGCCGGCCGGGTGGCCCCCAGGGCGAACAGCCGGGCGCGCAGCAGCGGGCCCCCGGCGAGGTCGAACCCCTTCTGGGCGGCGTCGATCGCGGCCGCCATCATGGCGTCCTGCGCCTGCGGGGACCGGTCGGACAGGTCGACCGGGACGAGGAGTTCACCGGTCTCGGCGGCGGCGTTGTGCAGCCGCCACCGGTCGCCGTCGGGCGCCGCGCGCAGCCGCAGCGCGTCGTGGTGCGCGGTCAGCGCGGCCAGCGCGGTGCGCAGCGCCCCGTGGTCCGGCTCCTCCCCCAGCTCCAGGTAGAGCGACTGGTTGAACTGCCCCAGACTGGCGCCGAGGGTGTCGAAGAACCAGTGCTGGATGGGGGTGAGCGGGACCTCGCCGGTGACCGGCCCGTGGTCCGGCGCGTCCGGCGGGGCGGCCGCGGTGCCGGCCTCGGCGGCCAGGTCGGCGATGGTCTGCCGCAGGAAGGTCTGCTTGGCGGTCACCCGCAGCCCGGCGGCCCGGGCCCGCGCCACCACCTGCAGGCTGAGGATGGAGTCCCCGCCCAGGTCGAAGAAGTTGTCCTCGACGCCGATGTCGGTGACGCCGAGGACCTCGGACCAGATGCGGGCCAGCGTCCGCTCCGCCGGGGTGCGCGGTGCGACCCGGGGGCCGTGGCCCGCCCGGCCGAGGTCGGGCGCCGGCAGTGCCCGCCGGTCGACCTTCCCGTTGGCGTTCTGCGGCAGCCGGTCCAGCAGGACGACGACCGAGGGCACCATGTGCTCGGGCAGCGCTCCGCGGGCGAACTCCCGCAGCCGGGCGCCGGTTTCGGCGTCCGCGGGGCCGGTCGGGGCCGACGGTACGGCGTAGGCGACCAGGCGGCGGGTGCCCCGTTCGTCCTCGTGGACCGCGGCGGCCACCGCCGTGAGCCCGTCGTGGCGGGACAGCACGGCCTCGACCTCGCCGAGTTCGATCCGGAAGCCGCGCAGTTTGACCTGGTCGTCGGTGCGGCCGAGGTAGTCCAGGTCGCCGCCGGGCAGCCAGCGGGCGCGGTCGCCGGTGCGGTACATCCGGCTGCCGGGCGGGCCGTAGGGGTCGGCGACGAAGCGTTCCGCGGTGAGCGCGTGCCGTCCCAAGTAGCCGCGGGCCAGCGCGGTGCCGGAGAGGTACACCTCGCCGGGGACACCGGCGGGCACCGGGCGCAGCCGGTCGTCCAGGACGCTGACCCGGACGCCGGACAGCGGACGGCCGACGGGCACCGTGTCGCCGACGGTGTCCGGGGTCAGCGGGCGGCTCATACTGGCGCAGACCGTGGACTCGGTCGGACCGTAGGCGTTGATCATGCGGTGGTGGGCGGACCAGGCGCGGGCCACCGCGGCCGGGCAGGCCTCGCCCGCCACGATGAGCGTCAGGTCCTCGGGCAGCGTTCCCGGGGTGAGCACGGACAGCGCGCCGGGCGGCAGCGTCACGTGCGTGACGCGGTGTGCGGGCAGCAGTTCGGCCAGTGGCGCGCCGGGCAGGATCCGCTCCTGGTCGACGACCACCAGCGCGCCCCCGGACAGCAGTGCCATCCCGAACTCGGAGACGCCCGCGTCGAATCCGAGCGCGGCGAACGAGAGCACCCGGGCGCCGGGGCCGGTACGGAAGTGCGCCGACTGGGCCGCCACCAGGCCGTGCACACCGGCGTGGGTGACCACCACGCCCTTGGGGCGGCCGGTCGAGCCGGAGGTGTAGACGACGTACGCCGGGTGGCCGGGCAGCAGCGGGGCGGGCAGCTCACCGGCGGTCAGCGGGGCGGCGGAGTGCCGGGCGGCGGCGGTGCGGGCCTCGGGCCCGTCGAGCATCAGTGCGGGGGCTCCGAGGTCGGCCCCGCCGTCGAAGCCGGCCGCGGTGAGCACCAGCAGCGGCCGGGCGTCCTCGACCATCAGCCGGTTCCGTTCGACCGGGTTCCCGGGGTCCAGCGGCAGATGGGCGGCGCCGGCCTTGAGGACCGCGAGGGTCGCCACGACGGCCTCCGCGGAGCGTGGCAGCGCCACCGCCACCAGGGCCTCCGGCCCGGCCCCGCGGGCCAGCAGCAGCCGCGCCAACCGGTTGGTGCGGGCGTCCAGTTCGGCGTAGCTGAGGGTCTCCCGGTCGGACACCAGCGCCTCGGCGCCGGGGGTGCGGGCCACCTGCGCGGCGAAGAGCTCCGGGACGGTGCGGGCCGGTCGGCCGGGCCCGGAGTGCGGCCACTCCTCGGTCACCTCGCGCAGCTCGCCGGCCGGCAGCACGGCCAGCTCCGCCACGGGGGCGGTGGGCCGCAGCGTCAGGTCGTCGAGCAGGGTGAGGAGTTGGGCCGCGGTGCGCGCGGCGGTGTCGGCGTCGAACAGGTCGGTGTTGTAGGTGAGGTGCCCGTCGAGCCGGCCGTCCCGCTCGGTGAAGTCGAAGGCCAGCTCCATGCTGGAGGTGACCACCGGCGGCAGCACCTCCTCGATCCGCAGCCCGGGCGGCGGTGTCCCGGTGCGCGGGGTGTTGTGGAGGTTCACCGCGACCTCGGCCAGCGGTGGCCGGCTGGGGTCGCGCTCCGGGCGCAGCGCCTCGACGACCCGCTGGAACGGCACGTCCTCGTGCGCGAAGGCGTCCAGGACCGTGCCGCGCACCGCCGTCAGCAGCTCGGTGAACGGCCGCTCCTCCGCGATGCGGGCCCGGAGCACCAGGTTGTTGACGAAGAAGCCGACGAGGTGGTCGGTCTCCGGCCGTCCGCGGCCGGCCGCCGCGGTACCCACCGCCAGGTCCCGCTGCCCGGACCGGCGGGCCAGCAGCAGCTGGACCGCGGCGACCAGCGTCATGAACAGGGTGGCGCCGTGCGCCCGGCCGAGCGCCTTGAGCCGGGCGGTGAGGGGCGTCGGGACCTCGAAGGTGTGCAGTGCGCCGGCGCTGGTGCGCACCGGCGGCCGCGGCCGGGTCGTCGGCAGGTCCAGCGGTGTCAGCCCGGCCAGCGTGCGCCGCCAGTGGTCGAGCCCGGTGGCCAGCCGTTCCGCGGTCAGCCGGTCGTGCTGCCAGGCGGCGACGTCGGCGAAACGCAGCGGGAGTTCGGGCAACCGGGCCTGTTCCCCGCGCACCGCCGCGGTGTACAGGGCGGTCAGCTCGCCCTGGAGGACGCCGGTGGACCAGCCGTCGGTGACGATGTGGTGCAGGCCCAGCGCCAGGACGTGCTCCTCGGCGGCCAGCCGGATCAGTTGGGTCCGCAGCACCGGTCCGCGGCGCAGGTCGAACGGGCGCCGCGCCTCGGCCAGCAGCAGGGTGTGCAGCGCGTCGTCCCGTTCGTCGCCGGCCGCCGCCGACAGGTCGACGAGGGGCAGCTCCGGCTTCCCTGCCGGGTGCACGGTCTGCTCCGCGCGGCCGTCACGGGAGTCGAAGGTGGTGCGCAGCGCACCGTGCCGGGCGACGATCCCGGTGAGGGCCGCGGTCAGCGCGTCGAGGTCGAGCCGGCCGTGCAGGCGCAGCACCCGCAGGGTGTTGTACTCGTTGCTGTCCGGTTCGAGTTCGTGCAGGTACCACAGGCGTTCCTGGGCGGGTGAGAGCGGCGCCGGGCCGTCGTGCCCGAGGCGCGGGACCTCCTCGGCGCCGGGCGCCGCGGACGCCTGTCCGGCGAGCCGGGCGCGCAGCAGTTCCTGTGCGTGTGCGGGCAGCGCGGCGGTGCGTGCGGCGCGCGACTGCGGGACGGTGGTCGGGTTCTCGGGCAGGTCCGCTGCAGAGCTGGTCATAGGGCGCCGCCTCCGACGGCTTCTTCCAACTGCGCCAGGATCGTGTCCTCCAGGCGCTCGGCGAGTACGGCGATGGTGGGGGCGTCGAAGAAGTCGCGGGGGGAGATCTCCACGCCGAACGCACCGCTGATCCGCGCCATCAGTCGCAGGCTGGTGACGGAGTCGCCGCCGAGGTCGAAGAAGTCGTCCTCGACCCCGACCCGCGGGAGTCCCAGCAGCTCCGCCCACATGGCGGCCAGGGCCTCCTCGGTGGGGGTCCGGGGGGCGATCGGTTCCGCGGTGGTCAGGCCGGCCGGGTCCGGTGCGGGCAGTGCCCGGGCGTCGACCTTGCCGGTCGGGCCGAGCGGCAGCGCCGCCAAGGTGACCAGGGCCGACGGCACCATGTAGCCGGGGAGTTCGCCGTGCAGGGCGCGCAGCAGCGCGGTGGGTTCGGGGCCGTCTCCCTCGGCGGTGGTCCCGTCCGGCACGACGTAGCCGACCAGTCGCCTGTGCCCGCTGCCGTCGTCCCGGGCGACCACCGCCGCCTCCGCGACGCCGGGCTGCCGCAGCAGGGCGCTCTCCACCTCGGCGGGCTCCACCCGGTAGCCCCGGATCTTGACCTGGTCGTCCACCCGGCCGGCGAACTCCAGCCGCCCCTCGGGGGTCCAGTGCACCAGGTCACCGGTGCGGTAGAGGCGGCTGCCGGGTGGGCCGAACGGGTCGGCGACGAAGCGCTGCGCGGTGAGGTCCGGGCGGCCCAGGTAGCCGCGGGCCAGCCCGGCACCGCCGAGGTACAGCTCTCCGGTGACGCCGACCGGCACCGCGGCCAGCCGCTCGTCGAGCACGTAGCAGCGGGTGTTGGGCACCGGCGGGCCGAGCGGCACCCGGCGGCCGGTCACCGCGGGGTCGACGCGGTGCAGTGCCACGGACAGGGTCGCCTCGCTGGGTCCGTAGATGTTGAACAGCCGCCGGTCCCGGGCCCATTCACGGGCGAGCTCGGGCGCCAGCACGTCACCGGCCAGTCCCAGGCTGCGTACGCCGGGCAGCGCCGCCGCGTCCAGTACGGCGGCCACCGCGGGCGGCAGGGTCAGCGCGGTGATCGACTCCGCGCGCAGTTGCTCGGCGAGCCGGGCCGGGCTCTGCCGCGCCTCGGGCGCCGCGATGACGAGGGTGGCTCCGGCCGTCAGTGTCAGGAAGACCTCCCAGACGCCGCCGTCGAAGCTCATCGTGTAGAACTGCAGCATCCGGCTGTCGGGGCCGAGGGCGTAGAGCCGGATGGCCTCGGTGACGATGTTGAACAGCGAGCGGTGCTCCACCATCACCCCCTTCGGGCGGCCCGTCGAGCCCGAGGTGTAGGTGACATAGGCCAGGTCACCGGCGTCGCCGAGGAGTTCCGGCGCGGTGTCCGGGTGGGTGGCGACGGCCGGTAGGTCCCGGTCCACGCACACCACCCGGGCGTCCGTCGGGGGCAGCCCGGCCAGCAGGTGCTCCTGGGTGAGCAGGACCGCGGGCCGGGACTCGGCGACCATGGCGGCCAGCCGCTGCGCCGGGAACTCCGGGTCGAGCGGTACGTACCCGGCGCCCGCCTTCAGGGTCGCCAAGATGGCCACCACGACCTCGGCGCTGCGCTCCACGGCGATCCCGACAAGCGCGTCCCGGTCGACGCCGGCGGCCCGTAGGTGGTGCGCCAACTGGTTGGCCCGCCGGTCCAACTCGCCGTAGGTGAGGTGCCGTTGTCCGTCGACGACGGCCACGGCGTCGGGCTGGGCAGCGGCCCGTTCGGCGATGACCGCGTCCAGTCGGCGGTCGACCGGGTACGCCGAGGCGGTGTCGGTCCAGGTGTCCAGGAGGGTGTGCCGCTCCGCGGCGGTGAGCCAGGGCAGCGCGCGGAGCGGGCGGTCGGGGTCCCGGGCGGTCTCGGTCAGCAGGGTGCGCAGGTGCCCGGCCAGCCGCTCGACGGTGCCGGGGTCGAACAGCGCGGTGTCGTGGACCAGCACCACGGACAGCTCGTCGCCGGCGTACACGATGGCGCTCAGTGGGTAGTTGGAGGTGTTGCCGGCCTCGATCGCGTCGAGCCGGAGGCCGTACCGGCCGGCGACGCCCACGTCGGCAGGGAAGTTCTCGAAGGCCAGCACGCTGTCGAACAGGGCGCCGCCCGAGCGCTCCGGGGCCCACCCCTGCACCTGGGCGAGGGAGACCTGCTCGTGGGCGCGCGCCTCGGCCTGCTCGTCCTGCACCCGGCGCAGCCACGTCGCCAGGTCGGCGTCCGGGTCCACCTCGATGCGCACCGGCAGGGTGTTGATGAACAGCCCGATCACCGACTCGGCACCGGCCAGTTCGTCCGGCCGGCCGGCGACCGTCGCGCCGAACAGCACGTCCCGCTCGCCGCCGTAGCGGGCGAGCAGCAGTGCCCACAGGCCCTGCAGCACGGTGTTCAACGTGACCCCGGCGCGCTTGGCGACCTCCCCGAGGCGGGCGGTCTCCACTGCCGACAGCCGCAGCGTGCGGGTGGCGTCGGAGGCGGTCCGGTGGGTGGCGGTGCGCGGCCGGTCGTACGGCAGCGGGGTGGGCGACCGGCGTCCGGCGAGCGCCGCCCGCCAGTACGTTTCGGCGGCGGCGCCGTCCTGCGCGGCGAGCCAGCCGACGAACTCGGCGTAGGCGTGCCGCTCCGGCGCGGTGTAGGGCATGCCGTCGGCGAGCGCGGCGTACTCCCCGATCGTCTCGGCGAGCACCTGCAGCGCGCTCCAGCCGTCCAGCAGGAGGTGGTGGAAGGTCCACACCAGTTGGACCCGGTCGGCGCCGAGCCGGGCGAGGGCGAGCCGCATCAGCGGTGCGCGGTGCAGGTCCAGTCCCCGCGCCCGGTCCTCGGCCAGGTAGCGGGTGAGCGCCGCCCGCCGCCCGGTCTCGTCCAGCGCCGTCCAGTCCAGGTGCGCCACGGGTATCCGCGCGGCGGACCGGACGACCTGGAGGGGTTCGTCGAGCCCGGTCCAGAACAGGTCGGTGCGCAGCATCGGGGTGCGGTCCACCACCCGCTGCCAGGCGTCGGCGAGCAGCTCCGGCGCGCGGATGTCGTCCAGTACGAAGCGGAACTGCTCGACGTACAGGCCGCGTTCGGTGTCCATCAGGTTGTGGAAGAGCAGCCCGCTCTGCATGGGGGTGAGCGGATAGGCGTCCTCGGCCGGGGCTCCGGCGGCGCTCAGTCGCGCGATGCCCGCCGCGTCGAGGCCGCTCAGCGCGAAGGCCCGGCCGGTCGTCTGCCGGTCCGGTTCGGCGGGCTGCCGGTCGACCGTCACGACCGGGCTGAGCGCGGCGATGGTCTGTAGCCGGAACAGGTCCTTGGACGCCAGCCGCAGACCGGCCTTCCGGGCCCGGACCGCGGCCTGCAGTCCGGCGATCGAGTCGCCGCCCAGGGTGAAGAAGTTGTCGTGCACGCCGACCCGTTCGACGTCGAGGACCTCGGCCCAGACGGCGGCCAGGGTCTCCTCGACCGCGTTGCGGGGCGCGGCGTAGGCGCTGCCGCCCGCGGGCGGCTCCGGGTCGGGCAGCGCCCGCCGGTCGATCTTGCCGTTGGCGGTCAGCGGCAGCGCGTCGAGCGCCACGAAGCGGGACGGGACCATGTACTCCGGCAGCACGGCGGCGAGGTGCCCGGCCAGTTCGTCCGGGTCGGGTGCCGCGCCCCGGTCGGGCACCAGGTAGGCCACCAGCGCCCGGCGGCCCGGTGCGGGCTCCCGCACCGTGACGAAGACCTGGGCGATCCCGGGGCGGCGGGCCAGCACGCTCTCGATCTCGCCCAACTCGATCCGGTATCCGCGCAGTTTGACCTGGTTGTCGGCGCGGCCGAGGAAGTCCAGCGTGCCGTCCGGCAGCCAGCGGACGATGTCGCCCGTGCGGTACATCCGCGTTCCGGGCGGCCCGAACGGGCAGCCCACGAACCGCTCGGCGGTCAGGTCGGGGCGGTCGGCGTAGCCGCGGGCAAGCCCCGCGCCGGCCAGGTACAGCTCGCCGGGCACCCCGACGGGGACCGGGTGGAGCCGGTCGTCGAGGACGTAGGCGGCGGTGTTGTGCAGGGGTGCGCCGATGGACGGCAGGCCGGCGGGCGCGTCGGCGCCGAGCGGCTCGACCGCGGCCTGTGTCGCGGCCACCGTCGCCTCCGCCGGGCCATAGGCGTTGACCAGCGTGAACGGCAGGCCCGGCGGGGGCCTGCGGCGCAGCGTGTCGCCGATGACCAGGACGGTGCGCAGTCGGGTCCCGGTGATCGCCGGGACGTCCAGCAGCGACTCGATGCGCGGTGTCGGCAGGTAGGCGACGGTGGTGCCGCGCTCGGTGAACCACTCGACCAGCGCCGTCGGGTCGTCCAGCGTCTCCTGGTCGGGCTGGTCCACCCGGGCACCCGCGCACAGATACGGCCACACCTCGCCGACCGCGACGTCGAAGGCGAGCCCGACCACCGAGGAGGCGCGGTCGCGCGGGCGGATGTCCCACGCGTCGTTGTGCCAGGCGCAGTAGTCGGTCAGCGCGCCGTGCGGCACCGCCACGCCCTTGGGGCGGCCGGTGGAGCCGGAGGTGTGGACGATGTACGCGAGGTCGTCGGGGCCGGTCGCGACGCCGGGGTCGTCCGTGGGGCGGCCGGCGATCTCCGGCGCCGCCGCGTCGAGGTCGACGACGGCCGTCCGGGTGTCCGGGAGCCCCGCGGCCCGCTCGCCGGTGGTCAGCAGCACCGGCGTGCCGGTCTCCGTGAGGAGCCGGCCGAGCCGCGCCGCGGGGGTGTCCGGCGCGGTCGGTACGTAGGCGCCGCCGGCCTTGAGCACCGCGAGCATCGCCACGATCAGCTGTGGCCGGCGGTCCAGGTTCAGCACCACCGGGGTGCCCCGGCCCACCCCGAGGCCGATCAGGTGGTGCGCCAACTGGTTTGCGCGGGACTCCAGTTGGGCGTAGCTCAGGGACTCGGTGCGGTGCGTCACGGCTAGCGCGTCCGGGGTGCGGCGCGCCTGTGCGGCGAACTGCCGGTGCACGCCCAGCATCGTGGGCAGTGGGGTGGCGGTGTCGTTCCAGCCGTGCAGCAGGGTCCGGCGCTCCTCCGCGGTCAGCAGCGGAAGGTCGTGCAGGGGGGTCCGCGGGGCGGTGCGGACGGCGTCCAGCAGCACCCGCAGGTGGCCGGCCAGCCGCTCGGCGGTCGCCGCGTCGAACAGGTCGGTGTTGTACTCGACCGCGACCTCCAGCGCGCCGGCCCGCTCGGTGACGTCCACCGTGAGGTCGAAGATCGCGGCCGGTCTCGGCAGCGCGAGGGGCTCGGTGCGCAGCCCGGCGAACTCCTCCGCGGCGGCCGGGGCGTTCTGCAGCAGCAGCATCGCCTGCACCACCGGAGTGCGGCTCGGGTCGCGCTCGACCCCCAGCGCGTCCACGACCTGGTCGAACGGCACGTCCTGGTGGGCGAAGGCGCCGAGCACGGTCTGCCGCACCTCGCCGAGGAAGGTGTCGAACGGCAGCTCGCCGCGGACGTCGGAGCGCAGCACCACGGTGTTGATGAACGCGCCGACCAGGTGCTCGACCTGGGGGTGGTCACGGCCCGAGACGGCGGTGCCCAGGGCGATGTCCCGCTGCCCTGACCAGCGCGCGAGCAGGATCTGCAGCGCGGCGGTCAGCGTCATGAAGAGCGTGGCGCCGTGGGCGGCGCCGAGCTCCTTGAGTCCGGTGACCAGTCGGCGGTCGAGGGTGCAGCGGTACACGGCGCCGGCCGAGGTCCGCACCGCGGGCCGGGGCCGGTCGGTGGGCAGTTGCAGCGGCGTGATGTCCTTCAACTGGCCACGCCAGTAGTCGAGTTGAGGTTCCAGTCGGCCGTCGGCGGCGAGCGTGCGCTGCCAGGCCGCGTAGTCGCCGTAGCCGACCGGCAGCGCCGGCAGCTCAACGGGGGCGTCGTGGAGCGCGGCGTGGTAGCGGGTGCTCAGCTCGTCGGTGATCAGCCCCATCGACCAGCCGTCGGTGGCGAGGTGGTGCGCCCCGACCACCAGGACGTGATCGCGGTCGTCGCGGTTGATCAGCAGCACCCGCAGCACCGGCCCGGCGGTCAGGTCGAACGGCCGGGCCACCTCCTCGGCCAGCAGCCTCCGTTGCGCGGCGTCCCGTTCCTCGCCGGGGAGCGCGGTGAGGTCGTGGACGTACAGCGGCACCGGGCCGCGCTCGGCCGGGGCGATCACCGCGGCGGGTCGACCATCGCGGGACACCACGGTCGTCCGCAGCGGCTCGTGGCGGGCGATCAGCCCGGCCAGGGCGGTGCGCAGCGCCGCGGTGTCGAGGGGGCCGCGCAGCCGCAGGGCGGCGTGCACGTTGTACTCGACCTCGTCCGGGTCGAGTTCGTGGAACAGCCAGAACCGCTGCTGGGTGAAGGACAGCGGCAGCGCGCCGGTGCGGGGCGCGGCGGGTATCCGCGTCGCCTCCGGTGCGGCGGCCGCCGGGCGGCGCCGGGCCAGTGCGCGGACGGTGGGGGCGGCGAAGAACTCCGCGGCGGTCAGCCGCAGCCCGAGGGCGGTGCGCATCCGCGACAGCACCCGCACCACGGACAGCGAGTCGCCGCCCAGCTCGAAGAAGTCGTCCTCGGCGCCTACCTGTTCGGCGCCGAGCACCTCCCGCCAGATGCCGGCCAGCGCCTCCTCGGTGGCGCCCTCGGGTGCCGTGTACGCGGCGTCGACGCGGTCCTCGCGGGTCGGCGCGGGCAGCGCCCGGCGGTCCAGCTTGCCGTTGGCGGTCAGCGGGAAGGCCGCCATGGTGTGGAAGGCGGTGGGGATCATGTAGCCGGGCAGCCGGGTGGCCAGCGCGGCGCGCAGCCGGGACGGGGTGGGCCGTCCGTCGCCGGACGGCACCAGGTACGCCACCAGCCGGCGCTCCCCCGACTCGTCGTCGTGCACCACCACGGCGGCCTGATCGACCGAGGGGTGCTGGGTCAGCGCGTGGGAGATCTCGCCCAGCTCGATCCGGAAGCCGCGGATCTTGACCTGGTCGTCGCTGCGCCGCAGGTACGCCAGGCCGCCGTCGGGCAGTCTGCGCACCAGGTCGCCGGAGCGGTACATCCGGGCGCCGGGCGGGCCGAACGGGCAGGCCACGAAGCGCTCCGCGGTCAGCCCCGGCCGGCCCGCGTAGTTGCGGGCGAGACCGGGCCCGGCCACGTACAGCTCGCCCCCGGCCCCCACGGGCACCGGCCGCAGCTCCTCGTCCAGCACGTGGAAGGCCAGGTCGGGGAGGGCGACGCCGACGGCGCTGCCCTCGGCGCGGGCCGCCCGCTCGCGGTCCAGCGCCAGGAAGGACGCATGCACCGTGGTCTCGGTGATGCCGTACATGTTGACCAGCGTCGGACCGTCGGCGGTGCCGTCGTCGTGCCGCTCGTACCAGTCGGCGAGCTTGCCGAGGTCCAGCGCCTCGCCGGCGAAGACGACGTAGCGCAGGGCGAGCCGGGCGCCGAGTTCGGGGTTCTCCCGGTCGGCGGCCATCAGCTGGTAGAACGCCGACGGCGTCTGGTTGAGGACGGTGACCTGCTCCTCGACCAGCAGCCGCAGGAAGTCGGCGGGCGCGCGGGTGGTGGCGTGCGGGACGACCACCAGTTTGCCGCCGTGCAGCAGCGCGCCCCAGATCTCCCAGACGGACACGTCGAAGGCGAACGAGTGGAACAGCGGCCAGACGTCGCGCTCGTGGAAGCCGTACCAGTGGGCGGTGGACGACAGCAGCCGCGCCACGTTGCCGTGCGGGACGACCACGCCCTTGGGCCGGCCGGTCGAGCCCGAGGTGTAGATGACGTAGGCGGGGTTCTCAGGGGAGCGGGGGGCGGCCGGTGCGGGCGTCGTGGCCGCTCCGGTCCCGCGCCGGGCCGCCGCCTCGGCCGCCGCCCGCTCCCAGGCGTCCATGACCAGCCAGTCCGTCCCGGCCGCGGCCGGCTCATCGGCCAGGCCGGTCCGGACGGCGCCGGTCGTGACGGTCGTCACCGGGCGGGAGTCGCCGAGGATGTAGGCGATGCGGTCGGCCGGGTACTCCGGGTCGATCGGGATGTAGCCGGCGCCGGACTTCAGCACGGCCAGGATCGCCACGACCAGGTCGGCGGAGCGGGGCAGCAGCAGCGCGACGAACCGCTCCGGTCCCGCGCCGCGCTCGGCCAGCACGGCGGCCAACCGCTCCGCCCGGTCGTCGAGTTCCCGGTAACTCACCGCTCGGCCCTCGAAGGCCACCGCCGTGCGGTCCGGTGTCCTCGACACCTGCTCGGCGAACAATTCATCCAGGCGGCGTGCGCGCCCCTCACCCATGGAAACCCCCCTCAGCCGACATGGTCTACGGTGCCTGCGCGGTTATTCGAGTTCGAAGACCACGGAGACCGACAGCGAATCGATGGGGTGCTTCTTCACACACCGCCAGCCGCCCTCTTCGAATACTCCGTCCCATTCGTCGAGAGTGGGCAGGTAGACGCCCATCATGTCGTGTCCGAACTCGAATCCCAGGGTGAATATCGGGAGTTCACCGTCGGGAATGCCGACGGTTCGGGTCGCGTCGCCGAGCAGGAATCGGCGGACGTTCGGGAAGGACTTCCGCAGATTCTGCAGGACCGTGACGCAGTTCTCCCGGGGCCAGAAGTCGTGCCCCATCATGAAGCAGGTGAGCAGATCCACCTCGGCGAACTCCTCGGACGCCTGCACCTGGTCGATGGTGCGGGCGTCGCCGCGGACGAAGGAGATCCGGTCGCCGAATCCCTTGGCGGCCACCTCCTGCTGCGCCATGGCGATCGCGCCGTCGGCGATGTCGATGCCGAGCCCGCGGGCGCCGGGGAACCGCCGGGCGAGCTGGATGAGCCGCTCGCCGCTGCCGGACCCCAGGTCGGCGACGGTGGTGGGGGTGTACCCCAGGCCGTCGACGGCCGCCCAGAACGCCGGGTCGAAGTAGCGCTCGCTGATCTCGCGGCAGGCGTAGCTGATCGCCGACGCGTCCCGCTGGTAGAAGTCGCCGACGCGGTTCGCGTTCGGCAGCACCTGGGGTATGCGGCGGAAGAGTTCACCGCTTCCCTGATTGAGCCAGTGGAACAGCGAACGGTGCTGGTCGGCCTCGGTGAAGTACGGCCCGGGAACGACCGTTTCACCGTCCCGCCGCACAATTCCCACACTGGCCAGCGCGGTGAACATGCCGACCACCGCCGGCCGGTGCAGATCCCGCCGCACGGCGAAATCGGAAACGTCCAACTTGCCGTTCTCCCGCAGCTCGTCAAGAGCTCCGAGCTCCCACGCGGCGCCAATGGCCGACGAAGCCAGCGTCGAGTTGAAGATGTCTGCCACGGCGCGTTGCGCCTGCGACTCGGAAACCTCGGTACTCATATCACGCCTCCACCCCAAAGGGGCTCGTCCGCAATTCGATTGGGCGTACGCAATCCAGCGATTTCCAGTCTCGGGTCAACTGCCCGACTGATCCACGACTTTTCCCGTGCAGCGAAGCAGGTCGCCCCGCGGCCCGGTCCGGAAGCCAGGCTCCGCACCGGGCCGCGGGGCGGAAGCCGACCGCGGCGGGCGGGGCCCGCTACAGGTAGGCGTTGTAGTGCCGGTAGCCGGGCCACTGCGCGGACCAGGGCAGCTTCAGACCGCGGCAGACCGTGATCGGCACGCCCTGCTCGGGGTTGTCGATGCCCAGCCGGTTGTCGATGTGGTCGACGACCGTGCACGAGCGGAAACCCGCGTCGAGTCGGGCCCGGTCGATGCCGACCGCGACCACGACGTCGGCGCGCTCCGGCGGCGGCCCCCACTTGTGCAGCTCGTTGTGGCCGCTGTAGACCGGCGGCAGCCCGTGCCCGTACCGGTCCAACGCCCCCGCCTCACCGAAGTTCTCGGTCAGCACCACCGCGCGGGCGCGCTCCGCCTCGGGCAGCGCCCGGTAGGCGGCCTCGGTCTGCTCGACCACGCGGGGCCAGCCGACCGTCTCCAGCGGCATGCTCGCGACCTGGAAGTCGCGCAGCGCGCTCTTGGGGATCACCGGCAGCGACAGCAGCATCTGCGCGGCGGCGCTGAGCACCAGGCAGACCGCGAGCACCGACAGCCGCAGCTTGCGGGGGCCGGCCCACCGGTCGGCCGCCACGCATCCGGCGGCCAGCAGCACGATCAGCAGTCCGCCGGTGTAGTCCGGCCGGCCGCCCTCGATCAGGTACGACGCCGCGGTGGCGGCCAGATAGCCGACTCCCAGGGCCCGTACGGGCTTCCACTCCGGCACCCGGAACAGTTTCACCAGCCCGATCACGCAGAGCACGAACAGCGCGGGGCCGAAGAGCAGGACGAGGTTGGTGGCGAACATCGCGCGGTTGGCCTCGCCGTCGGTCCCCGCCAGCCCCTCCGCCATCTGCAGCTGCGGGAAGCCGTGGGTGGCCTGGTAGATCAGGTTCGGCGACCCGAGGGCCAGCGCCACCGCGACACCCGCGTACAGCCACCGCTCCCGGAACACCTTCCGCGGCCCCGCCAGCGCCAGCCCCAGCAACAGCGCCACCGCCAGCAGCAGCACGATGTACTTGGCGTACAGCCCCGCGCCGACCACCAGGCCGGCCCACAGCCACCACCTCCCCTCGCCCCGCCGCAGCGCCCGCACGGCGCACAGCAGCACCGCGGCCCAGGCCACGGTGTCGAAGCTGGTGGTGAGGATCCAGTGGCCGAAGCTCAGCACCATGGTCGAGGTGGCCACCCCGAACGCGGTCAGCGTCTGGGCCCGCCGGGAGCCGCCCAGCTCGGCGGCGATCATCGCGCCGAGCACGGTGACGACCGCGGCGCACAGCACCGCCGGGACCCGGATCGCCCACATGCTGTCGCCGAAGACCGCCATCGCCGCGCGCACCACCATCGGCAGCAGCGGCGGCTGGTCCACGTACCCCCAGGCGAAGCCGTGCTTCCCGAGCAGGCGGAAGTACAACTCGTCGGCGTGGTAGCCGTATTCACCCGCGAACGCGAACAGCAGCACCGCCAGTGCGGCCACCACCACCGCGATCGGGCCCCACGCCACCGGCGCCGGCCGCAACGCCGGTGCGCCGGCCGCCGTCGTCCTGGTGGTCTTGCTCTCCCTGTCGAGGGACGCCGTCATCACGCCTCATCTCCCGCCGAGTTGTCGCTTCTCCCCCGGTCCGGCCGGGCAGCTCAGCCACTCAAGTAGTGGTAGGCGGGCCACAGCCGGGCCCAAGGGCCCCTGCGCCCCTGGCAGACCGTGACCGGTCTGCCCTGCTCGGCGTTGTCCACGCCGACGCCGTTGTCCAGGTGGCCGACGACGGTGCAGCTGCGGAAGTCGGCGGCCAACCGGGGGCGTTCGACGCCCACCGCGACCACGACGTCGGCCCACTCCGGCGGCGGTCCCCACCTGTACAGCTCGTTGTGGCCGCTGTAGACCGCCGGCAGCCCGTGCCCGTAGCGGTCCAACGCGCCGCTCTCACCGAGGTTGCCGGCCAGCACCACGGCCCGCTTCCGCTGCTCGGGCGGCAGCGCCACGTATGCCGTGCGCACCTGCTCGGCCAGGCGGGGCCAGCCCACGCTCTCCAGGGAGATGTTGTTCAACGGCACGAACGGGGAGTTCTCCGGCAGCAGCGGCAGCGCCATCAGCAGCTGCAGCACCGCACCGGCCGCCAGTCCGACGCCCAACAGCACCTTCCGCAAACGGCGTTGGCCCAGCCACCGGTCGGTGGCCACCGCCCCCGCCGCGAACAGGCCGATCAGGAAACCGCCGACGTAGTCGGGCCGCCCCCCGCCGTAGATCGTCAGCACCACCACGACGCCGAACGCCGGCGCCAGCGCCCGCACCGGCCGCCACACCGGATCACGCACCAGCTTCACCAGCCCGGACACCCACACCACGGTCAGCACCGGCCCGAGCAGGATCACCAGGCTCGGCACGAAGATGAACCGGTTCAGCTGGCCGTCGGTGGCGCCCAGCGCCTGGGCCATCTGCAGCTGCGGGAAGTCGTGGGTGGCCTGGTAGATCAGATTCGGCGACCCGAGGGCCAGCGCCACCGCGACACCCGCGTACAGCCACCGCTCCCGGAACACCTTCCGCGGCCCCACCAGCGCCAGCCCGACCAGCAGTCCGACCGCCAGCAGCGCCACGATGTACTTCGCGTACAGCGCCAGGCCCAGCACTATCCCGGCCCACACCCACCACCGGCCCTCGCCACGCAGCAGTGCCCGCACGACGAACAGGAGCACCGCGGCCCAGGCGAGCAGGTCCACGGTGGTGGTCACCATGATGTGCCCGACGCTGAGCACCAGGAACGAGCTGCCCAGGCCCAGGGCGGCCAGGGTCTGCGCCCGGCGGCCGCCGCCCAGTTCGGCGGCGATCAGCGTCCCGAGCAGCACCACGGCACCGGCACACAGCGCCGCCGGCACCCGGATCGCCCACACCGAGTCGCCGAGCACCCGGGTCGCGGCGTGGACCAGTGCCGGCACCAGTGGCGGCTGGTCGGTGTATCCCCAGGCCCAGCCGCGCTCGCCCAGCAACCGGAAGTACAGCTCGTCCACGTTGTAGCCGTACCGGCCGGACAGGGCGAGCAGCAGGGCGACGACGGCGCTCGCCACACCGGCCGCCGTCCGCCAGGCAGGCCGCACGGCCGGCCCCGCATCCGGCCCGGCATCCGGCTCCGCACCGGGCTCCGCCCGCCCGTCCACCGCGACCGCCCCCACGTCCATCGCCCCATCCGTCGTCGTCGGCCACGCCGTCGTCCACGTCGCCGTCCGGTGCGGTCGGCGGGATCATCGCCTGGAGTCTCCTGTCGGGCCGGGGCGGACCGCCATGAGTTTGCGTTGTCAGCTAAGCAGCACGCGCGCCCCGCCCGGCACGGCCGCTCGCGCGGGCTCGTCAGACGGTGCGCCCGTTCCGTGCGGTGCGCACCGCCGCGGTCCCCTTGCGCTGCCTGCGCCGGTAGATCAGCGTGTCCACGAGCAGGAACCGCGCGGCGAACACCACCACCAGGCCCAGCAGAGTGGCGGGCGCCGGCGCCATCCCGGCCCACTCGACGAACAGCACCATCAGCGGGATCCGGGCCAGCAGGTCCAGGTTGCTGAGCGCCGCGAACCCGGCCAGCCGGCCGGACCAGTGCGCCCGCTTCCCGCTGCGGTAGACGAGGAAGTCCAGCAGGGCGAAGTTCCAGACCACCCCGAGCTGGTTGGCGAGCACCTCCGCTACCGCATAGTGCAGTGTGGTGAAGCCGGTCAGCGCCCACAGCGCCAGCAGGTTCGGGACGAACCCGGAGACCCCGATGAGTCCGAAGGCCACCATCCGTGCCCGCTTGTCGCTGCTGCGCAGCTCCGCGAGGTGGCGCAGGAACCGCAGCCCCTCCCGGACCGTCGACTTGGACTCCCCGGCGAACCGCTCCCCGAACTCGTACGGCACCTCCGTCACGCCGTGCGGGCGGCAGCGCACCGCCAGCTCCAGCAGGATCTTGTACCCCAGCGGCCGCAGCCCGCCCTCCTGCCGCCCCTCGCCCTCCCGTACGGCGCGTTCGACCGCCTCCCTCCGGATCGCGAAGAACCCGCTCATCGGGTCGGAGACGCCGCGCAGCAGCCGCGGGAACAGCGCCTTGGTCAGCGCCGTCGAGGCCCCCGACACCGCCGTCCGGTACCCGCCGGCCAGTCCGCTGCGGCTGCCGCCCGCCGCGTACCTGCTGGCGACCACCAGCTCGGCCGCGGCCTGCTCGCCGGCCCGGACCAGCTCCGGCATCAGATGGGGCGGATGCTGCAGATCCGCGTCCATCACCACGATCCACGGTTTGCCGGTCCGCGCGATCCCGGCCACCACCGCCCCGCCGAGACCGCCTTCGGGAGCCTCCCGGTGCAGCACCGCCACCGGTACCGGTGCCCGCCCGGCCGCCTTCTCGATGACCTCCGGCGTGTTGTCCGTCGAGTCGTCGACGAACAGCACTTCGACGTCCCACCCCGCCGGAATCGCCGCGCACACCACATCCAGCAACTCGTCGATGTTCCCCGCCTCGTTGAACGTCGGAACGATCAGCGACACACCCGGCGCAGCTGTCATGGCTCCTCCTGAAGGGTCGGCAACTGTCACCACGGCAGCCACAAGATCCCAGGAGGAACCGGAACTCATCGTGTTTGACGGAGAAGTCAAGCTGACCGACCCGCCGCACCCCGGGGGCGGTGATCACCAGTGGGGCGGAAGGCCGCGCACGTGCGGCCGGCGGCCGATGCCGTCGCGCACCCGAAAGACCGAGGTCAGCCTCTTGCTCTCGATGGCCCCAGCCACTACTTTGCGGTAGAAGCCGATCCATGACCACCGAAAGGAGGCGACCAGCGGATGTACACCAGCTCTGATCTTGGTCGCCTCGCCCAGTGCACGGCCTGGGTTCCGGGGCGGATCGCGCACGGCTGCTGAGCACGCCGTTCCGATGTGCCCGTCCGTGGCACATTCCGGGTTTCTCCTCACCGACTCCCGCACGTCGCTGACGCGTGCCGTTGTGCGCCCGTTCCTCTCATGTGGCGCGTCTGAACACAGAAAGCTGCCTGAAATTGGCGAACATGTTGAATCGACCGATCGCGTACCGAAATGAAGGTTTGTCATGGTAGAAGCGCGCATCACGGTCAATGGGAAAGAAACACCGATTTCACCGGCTTCGCCCCACACCACCGCGCTGGATTTCCTGCGCGAGCGTGGCCTCACCGGCACCAAGGAGGGCTGCGCCGAGGGTGAATGCGGCGCCTGTTCGGTCCTGGTCGCGCGTCCCGGAGTGAACAGGCCCACCGACTGGGTGGCGGTCAACGCCTGCCTGGTCCCGGCCGCGGCGCTCGACGGCCAGGAGATCGTCACCTCCGAGGGCCTGGCCACCGACGGCGGCCCCGGCAAGCCGCCCACCCTGCACCCGGTGCAGGAGGAGATGGCGGTCCGCGGCGGCTCCCAGTGCGGTTACTGCACGCCGGGATTCGTCTGCAGCATGGCCGCCGAGTACTACCGGCCCGACCGCTGCGCGCACGCGGAATCGGACTCGGCGTCGGGATCGGACTCGGCGTCGGGATCGGCCGACAGCACCGACTCCGAGCACGGTCCGAACGGCTTCGATCTGCACGCGCTGAGCGGAAACCTCTGCCGCTGCACCGGCTACCGCCCGATTCGCGATGCCGCCTTCGCCGTCGGTGCGCCCACCGCCGAGGACCCGCTGGCACAGCGCCGCGAGCAGTCCCCGCCCGCTCCGGTCGCCACGGAGTACACCCGGGACGGCAGCGTCTTCCTGCGGAAGAGCACCTTGGCCGAAACGCTGCAGGTGCTGCGCGAGCGGCCCGACGCGGTGGTGGTCGCCGGCTCCACCGACTGGGGCGTCGAGGTGAACATCCGTTCCCGCCGGGCGGATTGCGTGGTCGCCGTCGACCGGCTGTCCGAACTACGGGAGCTGTGCGTCGAATCCGACTCCGTCGAGATCGGGGCGGCGCTGACGCTCACCGAGATCGAACGCCGCCTCGACGGCGACGTCCCGCTGCTGGCCGAACTGTTCCCGCAGTTCGCGTCCCGGCTCATCCGCAACAGCGCGACCCTCGGCGGCAACCTGGGCACCGGCTCCCCCATCGGTGACAGTCCGCCGGCGCTCCTCGCGCTGGAGGCGTCGGTGGTGCTCGCCGACGCCGACGGTGAACGCGAAGTCCCGCTGGCGGAGTACTTCACCGGCTACCGGCAGAGTGTGCGCCGTCCCGGCGAGCTGATCCGCGCGGTACGCATTCCGCTGCCGCTGTCGCCGACCGTGGCCTTCCACAAGATCGCCAAGCGGCGCTTCGACGACATCTCCAGCGTGGCGGTCGCCTTCGCCCTCGACATCGAGGACGGGACCGTCCGCAGGGCACGCATCGGCCTGGGCGGTGTGGCCGCCACTCCGGTGCGCGCCCTGGCCACCGAGGCGGCCCTGGAGGGCGAGCCGTGGGTGACGGAGACCGTCGCGGCCGCGGCCGCGGTACTGCGCGCCGAGGGCACGCCGATGAACGATCACCGCGCCAGCGCCGACTACCGCTCCGCGATGCTCGGCCAGAGCCTGCTGAAGCTGTACGCGCAAACCACCGAGGCGGTGTCGTCATGAGTCATCTGTCCGAACGTCCCGAAAAGCCCGTCGTCGGCGTCTCGATGCCGCACGAGAGCGCCCATCTGCACGTCACCGGCACCGCGCTCTACACCGACGACCTGGTCCACCGCACCAAGGACGTGCTGCACGCCCACCCGGTGCAGGTGATGAAGGCCCACGGCAGGATCACCGCGCTGCACACCGAGCCCGCGCTCGCCGTGCCCGGTGTGGTCCGCGTGCTGACCGGTGCCGACGTCCCCGGGGTCAACGACGCCGGGATGAAGCACGACGAGCCGCTGTTCCCCGACGAGGTCATGTTCCACGGCCACGCGGTCGCCTGGGTGCTCGCCGAGACCCTGGAGGCGGCCCGGCTCGGTGCGGCGGCCGTCGAGGTGGAACTCGACGAACGGCCCTCCCTGGTCACGCTGCGGGACGCGATCGCGGCCGACAGTTTCCACGGCGCCCGGCCCGTGATGCTGACCGGCGACGTCGACGCGGGCTTCGCCGACTCCGCGCACGTGTTCACCGGCGAGTTCCAGTTCTCCGACCAGGAGCACTTCTACCTCGAAACGCACGCGGCGCTGGCCTATCTCGACGAGGCCGAGCAGGTCTTCGTCCAGAGCAGCACCCAGCACCCTTCGGAGACGCAGGAAATCGTCGCGCACGTGCTCGGTCTGCACAGCCACGAGGTGACCGTGCAGTGTCTGCGGATGGGTGGCGGCTTCGGCGGCAAGGAGATGCAGCCGCACGGGTTCGCGGCCGTCGCCGCGCTCGGCGCCAAGCTGACCGGTCGGCCGGTCCGGCTGCGGCTCAACCGGACCCAGGATCTGACCATGTCCGGTAAGCGGCACGGGTTCCACGCCGAGTGGAAGATCGGCTTCGACGCCGACGGCCGCATCCAGGCACTGGACGCCACCCTGACCGCGGACGGCGGCTGGAGCCTGGACCTCTCCGAGCCGGTGGTGGCCCGCGCGCTGTGCCACATCGACAACACCTACTGGATTCCGCACGCGCGCATCGCCGGTCGCATCGCCAAGACCAACAAGGTCTCCAACACCGCCTTCCGCGGCTTCGGCGGACCACAGGGCATGCTGGTGATCGAGGACATCATGGGCCGGTGCGCGCCGCTGCTCGGCCTGGATCCGGTGGAGTTGCGGGAGCGCAACTTCTACCGGCAGGGCCAGTCGACGCCGTACGGACAGCCGGTCGTTCGGCCCGAACGGATCTCCGCCGTCTGGCAGCAGGTCAAGGACAACGCCGGCATCGCCGATCGCAGCCGCGAGATCGCCGCCTTCAACGCCGCGCATCCGCACACCAAGCGGGCGGTTGCGATCACCGGCCTCAAGTTCGGAATCTCGTTCAACCTCACCGCCTTCAACCAGGGCGGCGCGCTGGTGCTGATCTACAAGGACGGCTCGGTCCTGATCAACCACGGCGGCACCGAGATGGGCCAGGGCCTGCACACCAAGATGCTGCAGGTGGCCGCGACCACCCTGGGCATCCCCCTGCACAAGGTGCGGCTGGCCCCGACACGGACCGACAAGGTCCCCAACACCAGCGCCACCGCCGCCAGTGCCGGGGCGGATCTCAACGGTGCCGCGGTGAAGAACGCCTGCGAGCAGTTGCGCGAACGGCTGCTGCAGGTGGCCGCCACCCAGTTGGGTTCGCATGCCTCGGATGTGCGCATCGTCGAGGGCGTCGCCCGTGCGCTGGGCAGCGACAAGGAGCTGGCCTGGGACGACCTGGTGCGGACCGCGTACTTCCAGCGGGTTCAGCTGTCGGCGGCCGGTTTCTACCGCACCGAGGGTCTGCACTGGGACGCCAAGGCGTTCCACGGCTCACCGTTCAAGTACTTCGCCCATGGCGCCGCCGCGACCGAGGTGGAGGTGGACGGTTTCACCGGCGCGTACCGCATCCGGCGGGTGGACATCGTGCACGATGTCGGCGACAGCCTGTCCCCGATGATCGACATCGGTCAGGTCGAGGGTGGCTTCGTGCAGGGCGCGGGCTGGCTGACGCTTGAGGATCTGCGCTGGGACGCCGGTGACGGGCCGAACCGCGGCCGGCTGCTGACCCAGGCCGCGAGCACCTACAAGCTGCCGAGCTTCTCGGAGATGCCCGAGGAGTTCAACGTCACGCTGCTGGAGAACGCCACCGAGGAGGGCGCGGTGTACGGGTCCAAGGCGGTGGGTGAACCTCCGCTGATGCTGGCGTTCTCGGTGCGCGAGGCGCTGCGGCAGGCCGCCGCGGCGTTCGGGCCGAGCGGGGTCAGCGTCGAGTTGGCCTCGCCCGCCACGCCGGAGGCGGTGTACTGGGCGGTCGAGGCGGCTCGCCGGGGCGACGGCCCGCGGAACGGTCACGCCCGCAACGGTTTCGCCACCGACGACCGCGCCGGAATCGGACACGCCGCAAACGGCACGGTCCGAACCGACGCGGAAGCCTTGAGCGGTGCCTGACATGACGTGGCTCACCGCGGTGGCACGGTTGCGGGCGCGCCGGGAGCCCGGCGTACTGGTGACCGTCGCGACCGTGCGCGGCCATGCCCCCCGCGACGCCGGTGCGAAACTCGTGGTGGGTCAGACCGAGACATGGGGTTCGATCGGTGGCGGCAATGTCGAGGCCGTCGCGATCGATCGGGCCCGGGAAATGATCACCGCGTCCAAGCCGGAGCCGGAGCTGATCGACTTCGCCCTCAACGACAAGGTGACCAACCAGCACGGCGTGCAGTGCTGCGGCGGCACCGTTTCGGTACTGCTCGAACCGCTGCCGGTACTACGGGCAGTGGCGATCTTCGGCGTCGGGCACATCGGGCTGGAACTGGCGCGCATCCTGGCACGTCAGGACCTCGACCTCCATCTGATCGACAGCCGCTCCGACATCCTCACCGAGAAGCGGCTCGGCGTGCTGGCGGACGCGGTGGCGCAGGTGCACGTGCATCACACGCCGCTGCTGCCGGAGGAGGTGCTGGCGGAGTTGCCGCGCGGCACCCACATCCTGATCATGACCCATGACCACGCCGAGGACGCCGCGCTGTGCGACGCCGCCCTGCGCACCACCCACCTCGGCTTCATCGGGCTGATCGGGTCGGCGGCCAAGTGGGTGCGGTTCCGCAAACGCCTCGCCACCGAGGGCGGTCACGACGAGGCCACCATCGATCGGATCAAGACCCCGATCGGGCTGTCCGACATCACCGGCAAGGAACCCGCGACCATTGCCGTGAGCGTCGCCGCCGATGTGCTGCGCAGCTTCGAAATCGGGGGGTACTGACGCGCCGACCGGATCGCCGGGCGCCCCGCACCCGTGCGAACGCACACATGCGGGGCGCCCAGGTCAGCAATGGCCTGCGCCCTTCGACGACCCGACTGATGCCTGGCACACGGGCCTCGGATACCCGCCGTCGGACGCAGGGCCGATGTGCCGCCGGACGGCTCTCCTCATCGGCGTGGGACGGGTACGCCTGCGGAGCGGAGCCTGGTCTCGGTGAGTGCGGTCAGCCGGGCTGAGATCGGTGCCTGGTCCCCGCGGTGGTTGTTGATCAGCCGGTACTGGGTGGAAGCCCTGCTCCATGCCTGGAGGCTGGTGGGATTTCCCAGCAGTGCGGGGTTGGCGAGGTAGTGGTCGGCCATGGCGGTGGCGAGTTCGTCGATCCTCGGGTCGTCCGGTTCCCAGGTCTCGGCCTCCCAGCCGCGCTTGGCCAGGTCGATGTACTCGGGGTCGTCCAGCCCGTGTTCGAGCTGGGTCAGGAAGCCGTCGAAGCCCTCCGGCACCAGCGCTTTGGCCAGCACCAGGGCCTCGCGTTGCGCGGCGACGTACTCGGGGCTGAAGCCGAGGCCGGGCATCCGGTCCAGGAGCGCGCAGGCGCGGTCGGGCAGCAGGGCCCGGTCACCGTCGGCGAGCCGGTACAGCGTGTCGCGGCGCGCGAGGAGGTCGGCGATCCGATCGGTCAGCCGCCGCTCGACGTCGGCGAGGGCGGCGGTGAACTGCTCGGCGTCGGCGTCGAGCAGGGACCCGGTCTCGGCCAGCGGCACCCCGGCGGCGGCCAGCGTCCGGACCTGCACCAGCCGCAGCAGGTCGGCCGATCCGTACCGCCGGTAGCCGGAGCCGTCGCGTTCCGGCTCCTCGACGAGGCCGAGCTTGTGGTAGTGCCGCAACGTCTTCACCGTGACGCCGACGAATGCCGCCGCCTGCCCGATCGTGACCCCGTTCGTCATCTGCTCGGCCTGCCTTGTGCTCGGGCTCGGCGGCTGCGCAACCACGGCCGAGCAGGTGGACGGGCCACGCCGAGCTCGCCCGGCTCGGCATGGCGCCGGTTCGCGTTCTCCCTGAGGCACATGATGCACGAGCGCAAGGGCTCGCCCCTCGGAGGCCACGGGACACGGGTGTTCAGTCCGTCGGCCGAGCCGGACCGTCCTGCCCGCCGCAGAACACCTCGTTGACGAGCCGCTGTTGGGCTATCTGGAATGCTGCCGCAATGGACAGGTCGGCGTCGTCCACATAGTTCAGTCCGGCGGTCAGGGTCGTGCCGCCGTCGGGTGTGCTGTACATCAGCGCCGCCGAGCCGATCGTGGCGCCGTTGTGGTGGAAGAGCGTGCCGCCGCCCGGGCCCGCGTCCTGTGCGAACACCCCCAGGCCGTAGCCGGCCTTCGCCTCCGGCGTGCGCATCTCGGCCAGCAGCTCGGCGGGCAGGAGCCTGCCGCCCATCAGTGCGGAGAAGTACGTGTGCAGGTCCTGAGTGGTCGAGATCATGTCGCCACCGGCCGCAACCCAGGAGGGGTTGTGCCGGGTGACATCGATCGTCTTCTCCTGCCCGGCGTCCTCATAGCGGTAGTAGCTGCGGTTGTGCGGCTCGGGGAGCTCCGACGAGGTGCCTGGCGCCACGGTGCCGGTCATCCCCAGCGGCCCCAGGACCAGCCGCCGCAGCTCCTCGGCGAACGGACGGCCGGTGACCTTCTCGATCACCAACCGGGCCAGCACGTAGTTGGTGTTGGCGTAGCTCCAGTCCGTCCCCGGCGCGAACCGCGGCGGCTTGGACAGCGACAGCCGCACCAGCTCTTCGGGCCGGTAGGTGCGGAATCGGTTGTCCACCCATTCCCTGCCCTGCCAGGGGATCCCCGGCGCGATCGTCCCGTCCTCGTAGAGCTCGCCGGTGTGGCTGAAGATCCCGCTGGTGTGCTGCAGCAGCATCCGTACCGTGATCCGCCGGTCCAGTCCGAACTCGGGCAGGTAGCCGTCGGCCGGGGCGTCCAGGTCGATCCGGCCCTCGGCCACCAGCATGAGCACCGAGGTGGCGACGAAGCTCTTGGTGCTGCTGCCGGTGCGGAAGTGCCCGTTGGTCAGCGGTGCGGCGCCGTGGCCCAGCTCGCGTGCCCCGGCGCTGCCGACCCACTCGCCCTGCTCGTCGTTCACCCGCAGCTGCACCCCGAGGAAACCGGCCTCGACGATCTCCTCGATCGCCTTCTGCAGCTCCGGACGGTCCTGCCGCGGGTCGGAAAGGGGGAGAGACATGTTGCTCCTTCGCATCCGTTGCGCCCGGTTCCGTGCCGGGCCGCTGCGACGAGCTTCCGCCCTGCCCCAAGGTCAACCTCAACCGTGTTCCAGCTCACAGTCGCCTTGGGGCGAACGGTTTCGGGAGCGGGCCGCGTGCCGGCCGGACCGCGGCTAGGCGACCCAGGCGTTGGTCAGCGTCTGCACGGCCGAGCCGTCGAGGTCCTTGAGTTTCGTCCCGGCGAAGGAGCGAGCGGCGTCCGAGGTGAGCACCCGGAAGGCAGGCCGCTCGGCCGCGAGCAGATCGACCAGCCGCGCCGCCACGTCCTGCGGTGTCTGTGCGTTGGCGAAGGCGCCGCGGGTGCGGTCCAGGTAGGCGGACAGGGCCGGCGCATACGGTCCGGCCTGCTCCAGTGCGTTGTCCGCGAGGCCCACGTTGCTGACGAACTCGCTGGCCACCGCGCCCGGTTCGACCACGCTGACGTGCACGCCGGCCGTGGCCGCGACCGGCGCGAGGGATTCCATGAAGCCCTCGACCGCGAACTTGGCGGCGCAGTACGCCTCGTTGAACGGCTGGCCGATCACTCCTCCGACGCTGGTCACGGTCACCACCCGGCCCTTGCTCGCCCGCAGCAGGGGCAGCGCGGCCTTCGTCACGTGCAGCACACCGAAGAAGTTGACCTCCATGACGGCACGCACGTCCGCGACGCTCTCCTGCTCCAAGGTGCCGACGTGGCCCGCGCCGGCGTTGTTGACCAGCGCGTCCAGTCGGTCCAGGCCGGCCAGGCATGCCTGGACCGAGGCCGGGTCGGTCACGTCCAGGGCGCGGACGTCGACGGCGACTCCGGCTTCCTCCGCCGCCGCCAGCAGCGCGCCTGCCTTGGCGGTGTCACGCATGGTGGCGATCACGTGCCAGCCGCTTCGTGCGGCGGCGACGGCGGTGGCCAGGCCGATACCGGAGGAGGTACCGGTGATCAGGGCGGTCTTGGTGCTCATTCTCAGCATCCCCAGCTTGGTTATGGATCATAATCAATATGAGCCATAACTATGTGCCGGGATATTTCATATGTCAAACAGCTCGGTACGCTGGGCGCCATGTCCAAGTCACCGGATGAGCCCACCCGAGAGATCGTCGGCCTCTTCGCGGCCATCAACCGCCGGTACACCCAGGAGTCCGAGGCCGCCGCGGCGACCCACGACCTGACCCCGCTCCAGGCCAAGGCACTGCTCGCCGCCGAAGGCCCGGTCCCGACCCGCCGCATCGCCGACCGGTTGCACGCCGAGCCGTCCAACGTGACCGTGATCATCGACCGGCTGGAGTCCCGCGGCCTGGTCGAGCGCAGCCCCGACCCGGGCGACCGCCGCGTCAAGCGCGTTGCCGCCACCACGGCCGGCCGCACCGTCGCCGCCGACCTCCGCGCCCGGATGCCCTTCGCCGCCGAACCCCTGGCCCGGCTCACCCCGCAGCAGCGCGAGACCTTGCGTGAACTGCTGCAACTGGTCCTGGAGGCATGACGGCAGCCGGCAGACCGCGCACCGGCCCACCACACAGCCGAGTTGGGCCACCCCGCGGGCTCACCGTTTCCACTCGGCGACCCGAACATGAAAATGTGGCCTCTACAGTGAATGCACGAGCGTCAGCCGCGGCTTGAACGAGAAGGCGTCCCCGCCGAGTTCGGGCAGGCGTTGTGGTGGCCGGTCGACGGCTGCGCCGTGGCGACGGCAAGTCAGGTCAGAGGGCGGGAAGTGGGCAATTCAGTCGGGCCGCGGGTGGCGGAGACGCCCGTTGCCGTACGCGAGGGGGCGGAACTCCGGCCGCGCGGGCTGGTGGATCTGCGGGACTCGGGCAACGTCCCAGCCGTGCTGTCGTATCCCGCGGATGCGGTGGTGATGGTGTCCGGCTTGCCTGGCAGCGGCAAGAGCACGCTGCTGCGGCGCTGGGCGGAAGCCGCGTTGGTCATCGATCCGCGAGTGGTCCATGTCGCCTGCGAGGCGGTGATGCCGACATGGCTGCCCTACGCCGTGTACCGGCCCCGGGCACGGTGGAGGTACTTCCGTTGGCTGCGCACCGCGGTACGCGGCGGTGAGCCGTTGCTGGTGCACGACTGCGGCGGCAGGCCGTGGATGCGCCGCTGGCTTGCCGGACATGCGGGGCCGCGAGGACGCGAACTGCACCTGGTCCTGCTGGACGTTGGAGTGGCCGAGGCGTTGGCGGGCCAGGCGGCCCGAGGCCGGTGGGCGCCGCGAAGCGCTTTCGCCAGGCATCGCAGGGGCCTCGACCGGCTGCTCCGAACGTTCTCCGGATCCGGGGAAGTGGCCCCGACCCGCGGTCCGGTGCGCGAGGTCGCGTCGGTGGTCCTGCTGGACCGCGGGTCGCGAGAGCGGGTGTCGACGGTGGAGTTCGGCAGCCGACCGGCCCGGCCGTGAACGCCGGGTCACCTGCTCATCGAACGGCTGCGCAGCGGCCCGGCCGATCATGCGGCGTCACGTGATCGGCCGGACGGTTCCTAGCAGAAGCCGTTCAGGCCCCACCACTCGCCGTTGGTCCGCTCACCGCGCGACAGCAGGCCGTTGCCCAGTCCTTGGTAGCTGATCAGCCAGCCGGGGTTGCCGGGGAAGCCGTCGATCGCGTACTTCTCGTTGGTCACGGTGATGAGGTCGGGACGGCCGTCTCCGGAGGAGTCACCGTTCGCGATGAGGTTCGCCATGGCGTTCCAGCCGCCCGAGCCGACCAGGACGCGCCCTCCGAGGGCGGCGGAGCGGCCGGGGTAGAGCCACAGCTTGCCGGTGGATGCCTCCCGGGCGTAGAGGTCGGGGCGGCCGTCGCCGTTCATGTCGCCGACGCCGACGAGGGCGTTCATGGTGTTCCAGCCACCACTGCCGATGAGCTTGCGCGAGCCGAGCGTGCCGGTGGAGGTGCCCGGATACAGCCACAGCTTGCCCGTGGACTTCTCGACGGCGATCAGGTCGGAACGGCCGTCGCCGGTCAGGTCGCCGAAGGCGGTGATGTTGCTCATGCCGTTCCAGCCGCCCGAGCCGATCAGCTTGCGGGTGCCGATGGAGCCGCTGCCCGTGCCGGGGTAGAGCCACAGTCGACCGGTGGACGCCTCGCGGCCGATGAGGTCCTCGCGGCCGTCACCGCTGAAGTCGCCGTGCCGGGTCAGGGCGTTGATGCCGTTCCAGCCGCCGGTGCCTATGAGGCGGCCCGTACCGTCGCCCGAACTGAACCAGAGCCGTCCTGCCATGTCGCGCACGACCACGTCGGCCTTGCGATCGCCGTTCATGTCACCGAATCCCGAGACGTGGGGGGAGGTCTCGGAGAACCAGAGGGGATACGCGGACTGGCTGCATTCGCGCTCGGTGGGGACGAACTTGATCGAGCTGGTCGTCGCGGTGGGATACGAGCTGTATCCGCCGGCACGGGCGGGGCGGTCGGGGAAGTAGCCGCCCGACACCGCGTAGTTCTTGTCCTCGTAGACACAGGCGATCGACGACGTGCGGTTGACGTACGAGCGGATCCTGTTGTCCCAACTGCCCAGATCCGCGACGCTCTTGTTCGTCTTGTACATCTGCCCGGTCGCGCTCTCACCGGACCAGCCGCAGAAGTAGCCCGCCGGGCAGGCATACGCGTCCGCGGCTGCGGAAGCGGCGTTCACGGTCGTCAGGCCGGTGCCGGCGAGCACCAGCCCGGCCAGCGTCGCCGCGCTCTGTCTGAGACGTCTTCCCATGCTGCTGTTCCCCTCTGGTTGACCTGCGCCGACCCTATCCGCAGACACCGACAGGGACTGCCGAGCACTCCCCCGCCCCACTCCGTACTCGTGGCGCGACCGCGATCCTTCTCGCCTTCCTCGGCACGCTCTTCGTCCGCGCCGCGACCGGCGGGCCCGACCCGAGCGGGCCGATCGAAGAACTCGTCTCCGTAGTGGAGTTCATCGCCGAGACCCGGGAGAGCGAGCAGCGATGACGTGCCGGCCGGTCGCAGATCACCGTGTTCGGGGCATGACTGTCAGTCGGCTGCCAAGATTTCCACGTCGAGCGCCTTGAGCTGCTCGACGACCTGGTCGTGGGGGTCGGCGTCGGTGATCAGTCCGCTGACCTTGGCCCAGGGCAGGACGCGGAATCGCGAAGCCGTGCCGATCTTCTCGGACGAGGCGAGGATGTAGGTGTCCGCGGCCCGCGCGGCGAGGGCGCGCTTCATCGCCGCCTCCTCGGCGTCTCCGGTGGTCAGTCCCGCCTCGGGGTGTACGCCGGTGACGCCGAGCAGGCAGAGGTCGGCGGAGATGTTCTGCGCCGCCTCGACCGCGGCGGCACCGCAGGCAACCGCCGAGTGCTTGAAGACGCGGCCCCCCAGCAGGAAGAGCTCCGCCCGCGGATGGTCGAGCAGGGCCGTGGCGATCGTCGGGCTGTGGGTGATCACGGTGCAGGCAAGGTCCTGCGGGAGTGCGCGGGCGACGGCGAGGGCGGTGGTTCCACCGTCGAGGATCAGCGTGCCGCCCGGCGGCACCAGCCTGGCGGCCACCGAAGCGACCTTCTGCTTGCCGTCCGGGGTCACGGTCTGCCGGGCGGCGTAGTCCACCACCGCCGGTGAGGCGGGCAGTGCGCCGCCGTAGACCCGCTGGCACAGTCCCTCGGCGGCGAGCTCGCGCAGATCGCGCCGCACGCTGTCCTCGGAAATCCCCAGTCCTGCGGCGACGTCCTTGGCAACGATCTTGCCCTCGGTCGCGAGCAGACCGAGCAGGTGATCGCGTCGTTCAGCAGCCAGCATCCGCATTCTCTCCTGTTCTTGCACGTTTCTGCGTGTATCGTAGCGCGCCATGACCGACAAGCCGATGCTCATCCTGATCGCCGGGCCCTACCGTTCCGGCACCAACGGCGACCCGGATGCCATGGCCGCCAATCTCGCCCGCCTCGAAGCCGCCGCCTGGCCCGTCTTCGCCGCCGGCCACCTCCCCGTGATCGGGGAATGGATCGCCCTGCCCGTCCTGCGCTCCGCCGGCGCCGGCCCCACCGACCCCCTTGCCGACCAGGTGCTCTACCCGGTCGCCGACCGCCTGCTCGCCCGTTGCGACGCCGTGCTGCGCCTGCCCGGCGACTCCGTAGGAGCCGACCAGGACGTTGCCATCGCCCACCGCCGCGGCCTGCCCGTCTACCACGACGTGACCGAGATCCCCCGCCGCACCCCGCAGGAGACTGTGTGAAACCCCGCCCCGGCATCGACACTCCCGACCACCGCGGCCGCACCGGCCTCAACCAGGCCGGACGCGACCTGGACCGCAACCCCGACATCCGTGTCCGCGACGTCGAACTCACCTCCCAGGGCTGGCACGTCCTGCGGCGCACCACCTTCGACTACCGCCGCCGCGACGGACGCTGGGAAACCCAGACGCGCGAGACCTACGACCGCGGCAACGGTGCCGTCGTCCTGCCCTACGACACCGCACGCGGCTGCGTCCTGCTCAGCCGCCAGTTCCGCTACCCGGCCTATGTCAACGACCATCCCGACGGCATGCTCATCGAAGCGGCCGCGGGGCTGCTCGACGCGGACGACCCGCCCACCGCCATCCGGCGCGAGAGCGCCGAAGAACTCGGCGTCACCCTCGGTCCGCTCACCCGCGTCCTCGACGCCTATATGAGCCCCGGCTCGGTCACCGAACGCCTGCACTTCTTCGCCGCCCCCTACACCCCGGCCGACCGGACCGGAACCGGCGGCGGGCTGGAGGAGGACGGCGAGGACATCGAGGTCCTTGAGCTGCCCTTCGCCGAGGCCCTCGCCATGACCCGCGACGGACGCATCGCCGACGGCAAGACCATCCTGCTGCTGCAATGGGCAGCCCTGGACGGACCGTTCGCCCCCGCAGCGGGCACCGGCTGACACCGTCGCCCCCCGGGCGGCCCTGCCCCGAGTGCACGGTCCTGCCAGGGACGCCATCGGGCGGCTGTGAGCTCGGGCCGTTCACCCAGGGCTCCGTCGCCGACCGCTAGGACAGGGGCGCGGATGCCCCGGCGGGCGTAGTCGCGCGGCAGGTCGGCCCAGGACGTGCCCGATTCGCGCCCTCGCGCACTCGCGGACGACCTCGTAGATCAAGGAGGATCCGCTGCCGGTAGCGCCGTCGTAGCCGATCCACAGGATCCGAGCATTGCTCCGCTCCGCCGGCGGACGCCGACGGGTGCGGGCAGGTGCCGACGGGCGCCCACTCCCTCAGGCTTCGCCGCGCGAGGTCACCTCGGCGGCGGGGTCCGGGGCGCCGTGTCGAGTGAACGCCCACAGTACGAGCCCGAGGCAGCTGAACGCGGCGCCCAGTGCGCATACGGCTCCCCAGCCGGCCGCCGTGTAGAGGGAGGTCGCGGCGATGGCGCCGGTGGCGCTGCCGATCGAGTAGAAGACCATGTATCCGCCGATCAGCCGGCTGCCCGCGTCCGGGTGCAGCGCGTAGATCAGGGTCTGGTTGGTGACGTGGACCGCCTGCACGGCGAGGTCGAGAAGGATCACCCCGGCGACCAGGGCCCAGAGCGAGCTGCGGGTGAAGGCCAGGGGCAGCCACGAGGCGGCGAGCAGCGCCAGGGCGATGCCGGTGGTCCGCCGGGAGAGTCCGCGGTCGTTCAGGCGGCCCGCCATGGTCGCGGCCAGGGCACCGGCGACACCGATCAGCCCCAGCGCCCCGATCGCACTGTGCGACAGGAAGTACGGGGCCTCGCTGAGCGGCAGCGCGACACTGCTCCACAGGGTGCTGAACGCGGCGAAGATCAGCAGACCGAACAGGGCCCGGAGCCGCAGCAGTCGTTCCCGTGCGAACAGGGTGATCGTGGAGCGCAGGAGCTGTCCGTAGCGCAGAGTTGTCGGCGGAGCGTCGCTGCGGCGCGGCAGCACTCGGTACAGGACCAGGGCGAGCAGAGCGGTGAGCGACGCCGAGGCGAGGTAGACGGAGCGCCAGCCCGCGAGGTCGGCCAGGAGGCCGGATGCGGTGCGGGCCAGCAGGATTCCGATCACCACGCCGCTGGTGACCAGACCGACGACCCGTCCGCGCCCGGCGGGAGCGGCCAGTGATGCCGCGAAGGCCACCAACGTCTGCGTGACGACCGCGAGAAGCCCCATCGCGGCCATGCCCACGAGCAGGATCGCCGCCGTGTGGGCGGCGGCCACCACGGCCAGCGCCACCACCAGGAGCAGCAACTGGGCCACGATGAGCCGTCTGCGGTCGGCCACGTCGCCCAGCGGCACGAGGAAGAAGAGTCCCAGTCCGTATCCGACATGCGTGAGGGTGACGACGCCGCCGACCAGTACCGGGCTCATGGCGAGGTCGTGACCGATGGTCACCAGGAGCGGCTGGGAGAAGTAGACGTTGGCCACCGCGGCCCCGCAGGCGACGGCGAACAGTATGACGACGCCACGGGACAGGACGAACGCGGAACCTTCCCCGCTTCGGGCCTCGGTCCGTCGCGTCGCAGTCTCACCATTGCCAGGCATCAGCGCTACCCCCCAGATCTGGTTTCATCTTGCTACCAGTGGCGACGGTAACGCCCTTTGGTAGCATGTTGCAACCAATGCGAGAGTGAGCGAGGGACGCCATGGTGACCAGGACGCGCTTCGACGACAGCGACTGCCCCGTCGCACGGTCGGTGGACGCGATCGGCGACTGGTGGTCCCTGCTGATCGTGCGGGACGCCTTCGACGGGAGCCGACGCTTCGGGGAGTTCCAACGCAGCCTCGGCGTGGCGAAGAACATCCTCACCGCGCGCCTGCGCACCCTCGTCGCCGGCGGCGTCCTCGAATCCGTCCCCGCCTCGGACGGCAGCGCCTACCGCGAGTACGTCCTGACCCCGAAGGGCAAGGCACTCTTCCCCGTCATCGTGGCGCTGCGGCAGTGGGGCGAGCAGAACTTCTTCGCCCCCGGCGAACCGCACTCACAGCTGGTCGACCGCCGACAGGGACATCCCCTCCGCGCACTGGAAGTACGGTCTGCGGACGGGCGACGACTGGACCCCGACGACACCACCGTCCACAAGGTCTCCCCCCAGTGACCTCTTACGACGTACGACGCATTCCGCGTGCCACGCCGCTCAGGCAACGGTCTTTGGCGTGACGGTTGCAGTACTGGCCGCCCGACTCCTCCCCCACCGCCTCACCACAACCGAAGAACCAACCGAACACGCCCGCCACCATCACAACCTTTCGCTGCGCCATGCCCGCGCCGAACTCCACCAACAGGCCCTCGAAGCCAGCCGCGCCACCGCGCGGATCCACCGTCGCCTCGCGCACATCGATCGCAACGCCTATGAGTCCGTCCTCGTGGAGTCGCTGAACAACCTGTCGACCCGGCTCGCGGCGGTAGGGCGGCCGGAGGACGGGTTGGTGCTGATCGAGCGTAGGTGCCAGCGGCGACATCCGGACCCCGCTCCAGGCGGCCGGCCAGGGCCCCTCGTACGTCGGCCGCATCCGGGCCGACGAGACGGTGCACAACGGCCTCGCCCTCTTCGTCTCCAACGACAGTCTCCGCAAGGGCGCGGCGCTCAATGCCGTCCAGCTGGCGGAACTGGTGGCGGCGGAACTCTCCGCCTGCCCCACGAGGGGCGGCCACGATCACGTGGCCGCCCCTGTTTCATCGGCTGTCGGCGGGCGCCTGGCAGGCGATGTCCTTCTCCGGCAGCCTGCCCGTGGTCAGGTAGACCGTGGCGGGCTCGTCCGCGCAGGATCCGGCGCCGTAGACGCCGTGCCCCTCTCCGCCGAGCACGGTGACCATCCGGGAACCGTGCAGGGACCGGTGCATCTGCCGGGCGGCCGTCAGGGGCGTCTGCGAGTCCCACTCGTTCTGCAGGATCAACGCGTCGACGTTGTTGTCCACCGTGGTCGGGGCCTCGGCGGCGGGCTTCCAGAAGGCGCACGGCTTGATGTTGGACGCGAAGTCGCCGTACAGCGGGTACCGGGCCTTGTCGCGGACGGCGTCGCGCCGGTACTGCTCGGGGACGCGCGGCCACGAAGCGGCGGTGTCGCCGCACAGGACCGCCCACAGCCCAACGACCTCGTTCTCCGGGGGGAGTTCAGGGTCGGGCGCCGGCGTGGTGGCCTTGGCGCCCTCGGCGGCCTTCTTCAGCCTGGCGACCCACTCGGCGGCCTGTCGCTCCCGGAAGAAGACGTCGCGCACGGAGCGGATGTCGTCGCCGGTGAGGCGCCCCTCGTCGGTGTCGAGGGGCTTGCGGTCGGCCTGGGCGACGATGTCCCAGAAGGTCGTGCGGACTTCGGCCGCCGTGGTGCCCAGGTGGTACGTGGCGTCCTGCCTGGCGGTCCACTCGCTCCACCTCGTGAAGGCGGGCTCGGTCGCCTCCGCCATCTCCTGGAAGGTGCCCCGCCCGTACCGCGTGGGGTCGACCGCACTGTCCAGCACGAACCGGTCGGCCTGCCGGGGGAACATCTGCATGTAGACGGCGCCGAGGTAGGTGCCGTACGAGCCCCCGTAGTAGGAGATCTTCCGCTCTCCCATGACGGCACGCAGGAGGTCCATGTCGCGTGCGGTGTCGCGGGTAGTGATGTGCCGCAGCGTGTCCCCTTCCGCGGCCGCGCACTTGCCGGCCACCGTGCGTGCCCAGCGCACGTCCTTCGCGAAGGTCCCGGCGTGGTACGGGCGGTCGAAGTTCAGCTCGTCGGGGGTCAGCCCACAGCTGAGGGGGGAGCTTCGGCCGATGCCCCGCGGGTCGAACCCGACGAGGTCGTACTGCCTCTTCACCTCCCGGGGGAGGTGCGACTCCATGGCGGCCGGGAGGCCGAGGCCCGGCGCGCCGGGGCCGCCGGGGTTGAACAGCAGCACGCCGCGGCGTTCCTTCGCGCTGCCCGCCGGTAGCCGGTTCACGGCGATGTCGAGCTTCTTGCCGCCCGGGTCGCCGTAGTCCAGGGGCACTTTGAGCGTCGCGCACTGGAAGGCGGCGGGTGTCTTCGCGTCGCAGTGCCCCCAGTCGAGCTTCTGCTGTGTGTACGGCCGCAGGGGGTCCGTGGCGGGGGCCCCGGTGGCGGCGAAGGCGGTCGCGGGGGTCAGCGTCGTGGCCAGGGCCGCCGCCGTGCTGGCGGCCAGAAGAGAGGCTATGCGTGTATTGCGCAAGATGAAGCGGGTCCTTGTCGGGTGATGGGGTGATCGCGTGGTCGAACCGGTCAGCTCTTGGTGAGGTGCCGGCTGACGCACTGCGCGTACTGCGCGTACTGCGCGTACTGCCGCAGGGTGTCGGGCTGGTAGCACGCCTGGGTCCGGTTCGCGTACCAGGCCAGGAAGAAGGCGGCCAGGACGGCGACCACGATGGCGAGGAGCGACGTCACCACGCCGGTGACGGCCTTGCCACGACCGGTGCCGGTCCGCCCGGCCGTCTTCAGGCCGACGGCGCCCAGGGCCACGCCAATGAGGCCGAGTGCTCCGCCGACGAGGACGACCGAGGTGCACAGGCCGGTGACGCCCAGCACCATGGCCGCGGTGGCCGTCCCGTCCTTGCCGACCGCAGGCCGTGTACTGAGGCTTACCGTTCCTTGCGTGTGCATCCGCCATCCTCCCGTGTCCACAACTGGGCAGGAAAGGATCATGAGTTGCGGGGGCACGGGCGCACATCGCGAGAAGGCGGGAGAAGTTCCTCCCCCGATCCAGGGAGGTCTCCCGCGCGCCGGGAAGCGATACTTGCCGTTGCCGACTATGACCAGGGGTCTTTCGCCGTTCCTGCGCGACTCCACCTATTCGGGCACGCTGTTCACCTCCCTCGGCGCGATGGCGAGCGCTCCGCTGCTGCCGCTCGCCGCGCTTCCAGCACTGGCGTGGCGCTCCGCCCCGTACGAAGTGCGGGCCGCGCTGGCCCTGCTGGTCTGGGCGGCCCCGGTCGCCGCGGCCGGTCTCGCCCGCGTCACCCGGCGCGTGCTGATCCCGTCCGCGCACACCCTGAGGCCCCGGTGCCACGCCCTGCGCGTGGGCACCGGGGCCTTCGTAGATGCAAGGCTGAGGGTGGCCGGCCCGGCGAAGGCGCCGCCAACCACCTGGTGCGGGCTCAGCGCCGCCGACGGAAGCCGGGGGCGCTCTTGCTCAGCCCTGGGTAGGTTGGGCCAGAGGCCCTTCAGTTCCGCCAGGCGTTCGCGACAGGGCCAGCCCGCCCGCGCCATCAGCCACCTCCAACGCGCGCTCGCTGACCGGGTGCGGGTGCTGGGCGAGGACCACCCCTCCACACTGGCCTCCCGCAACAACCTCGCCCATGCCTACCGGTCGGCGGGAGACCTGGGCCGAGCCATCCCTCTGTTCGAACAGAACCTCACCGACACCGAGCGGGTCCGTTGCTACCGGCCCCCTATGGAAGGGCAGCCGGACTAGCCGCTGTCTGCCGACGACGCGAGGTAGGTCTGCGCAACCTCGACACCTGCTGTGAATACATACTCTTCGTTCCGCTGGTCATTCGCGCCCGGCAATACAGCCTCCGGCCGCACCGGACACCCGGGCTGAGGCCTCCGCGACCGCGGCGCCCGAGAGGTGATTGCCCGTGGAGGCCCTTGGGCGGGATTCCGCCGAGGACTTGGCGCGCGAGGCGGCGTGGCACTGCGGTTCCTGGTTGGCGCCGGCAAGGGCGCCAACCAGGAGGTGTGGGACCGGGGCGTGCGGTTTCGCCGGCCGTTGGGGCTGGCGGGGCCGTCGCACCGCTCGGTCTCACGCGAGGCGCGGCAGGTGGGCTACCGGGCGTTCTCCGGGACGAGCGAGCCGTCCGAGGTGGTGGGCAGTGCCTGGCTGCGCAGCTTCTGGCTGGTGATCACCTGGGTCCCGTTGAGGTCCGCGTGGACCTTGCGGGCGACGTTCTCGATCACGTCCACGCCGGCTTGCATGCTCGCGTGGTCCGAGGTCAGGACCGCGATCCCGTAGTCGTGGCCCTGCCCCGTGAAGGCGCCCACGCTGTGCACCCGCCAGCCACCACCGGTGCGCTGCAGCCAGCCGTTCTTCACGTGGACCGTCGCCCCGCTCGGCGCGCCGGCCGGCACCCCCCAGCGCTGACTGGGGATGACCTGGTTCATCAGGTCCAGTGCGTAGGTCCGGGAGTCGTCGACCAGGACGGAGTTCGAGGCCGTGAAGAGCTTCATCAGGGTGAGCTGGTCGGTGGCGTTGATCTGGGTCAGGCCCCAGTGGCCGTCCGGGTCGGGGACGGTGCGCTGCATGTCTGCCAGGCGCAGGAACTCCCTGATCCGGTCGAGTCCGAGCTGCTTCCACAACGTGGTGGTGGAGTCGTTGTCGGACTCGGTGATCATTTTTGTTGCGAGGGTGCGCTCGGCATCCGTCAGTGCACGGTGCTCGTCCTGGGTCTGGCGCAGCAGTGTGCCCAGCACGATGACTTTGACGGCGCTGGCCGAGTCGTGCTGCCGGTCGGCGTCGTAGGTGCAACTGGTCTTGGTGGTCCGGTCGTACAGGGCGATCGAGGTGCTTCCCGTCACCCCTGGGGAAGTCACCACCGTCGTGATGTCTTGGGTGAGTCGGTCGGCGAGGCCGGGCTTGGCGGAGGTGCAGACGACCTGCGGGCCCGCCTGGTCGTTCGTCGAGACCGGTGCTGCGCTCGCCGGGGTAGCGGCCACCAGGGTCGACGTCATTGCCGCGGCGAGGGCTGTCACTGCCGACGCGCGCTGCAACCCGCGGGCGTGGGTCCGTATTCGGTTGAGCAAGAGTGTGGTTCCTTGTCGCTTCATGCCTGCGGAGTCCTGCCGGTCAAGGGTCAGGGCCCCGCGCAGTTCCGTAGTTCATGTGTTCACACGCCTGGCGGTGGAGCGCGGTTCCGCTGCTCGGAGGTCCGCATGCATCGCCACCCCTGGTTTCGTCGTCGCCCGGGGCGTGGTGGGTTCCGGAAGCGCGGTGGCTGGCTGAAGGTGCCTGGCGGGAACTGTTCAGGTCGACGTTGCACTGTGACGCGTCGGGCCGTGTCGGTTCAGTGGCGCAGGGAGGGAGTCAACTGATACCGAAAGGGGTGTAGTTGGCGTTCTGGATGTCCGTTGGCGGCCGTCCACCGGGGGTTGCACGGGAATGCCGTGCGGCCTCCCGCGCGGCAGCCGTCCTTCCGGCGCGGGCGACGGGCAGGCCGACTGCGGCCTTCGCCGGAGATGGCTGCCCGGCGAGGTCCAGCTCCTCGATGTTGATGCCCAGGATCTCCTCGGCGCGGGCGCAGATCTCGGAGAGCCTCCGCTGTAGCGGCGTGGCATCTACAGGGCGATGGCCGCGGTGATGTCGGGGGCTGAATACCGCGCCTCCTGTTGCGTCGGCACGGTGTGCAAGAAGGACGCGGCCCTCGCCATCGGCCAGACGTGCGACGTCATTGTCCACTTTCACCCAGGCCCGGGCGGCCGACCACCTCCGACCCGGCCGACGGCCGCGCTCAAAAGCGTCCCCCCGAGGAGTCGATCACCGTGTGACACGAAACGCCGCGGTGGGGGCCCGCGCCCACCGGGCCGGGGGATATCCCCACCAAGAAGAGCCTGGCTGGCTCCATCGTCGGTACATGGCTCCCCGATTACCGTCGACAAGGCAGTTGATCAGCAAAGAAAGGACCTTCATGGCCTGGCGCCGCGACTCCATGAACACCGAGCGGGATCGGAGCAGGCCCCCCGCGATCGAGCTGCGCGCCGTCACCCGCGCCTATGGGCGGGGCGCTTCGGCCATGCAGGCACTGCAGGGGGTGGACGTGGCGCTGGACCGGGGCAGCTTCACTGCCGTGATGGGTCCGTCGGGGTCGGGGAAGAGCACGTTCTTGCAGTGCGCCGCCGGTCTGGACCGACCGACCTCGGGGCAGGTGCTGCTCGGCGGGGAAGAGATCACCCACCTGAGCGAGGACCGGCTGACGAAGCTGCGGCGCACACGTGTCGGGTTCGTCTTTCAGTCCTTCAACCTCCTGCCTTCCCTGACCGTGCTGCAGAACGTGCTGCTGCCCCAGCGGCTTGCGGGTGAACGACAGGACCGGCGGCGGGCGCAGCAGCTCCTGGCCGAAGTCGGGCTCGCGGACCTCGGGAGCAGGCGGCCCGGCCAGTTGTCGGGCGGGCAGCAGCAGCGTGTGGCGATCGCCCGTGCGTTGATGACGGAGCCGGAGGTGGTGTTCGCGGATGAGCCGACCGGCGCCCTGGACACCCGGTCCGCCCGGGAGATCCTGCGGCTGTTGCGTGGCGCGGTCGACGCGATGGGTGCCACGATCGTCATGGTCACCCATGACCCGTTGGCCGCGTCCCATGCTGACCAGGTGCTCTTCCTGGCCGATGGGGCGCTGGTGGGGAATCTGTGGCGTCCCGACCCGCAGACGGTGGCCGACCGGATGGTGAGCCTGACCGCTGCGACCGACGGGTTTGCGGGGGTGGCCGCGTGACGAACGGTCTCGCACGGGCCTCCGTGCGCTTCAGACCCGCGTCCTTCGTGGGCAGCTTCGTCGCGCTGCTGCTGGGAGCAGTGATCATCACCGCCTGTGGCACGCTGCTGCAGACCGGCATCACCGCGCGCGTGCAGACGGTGCGCTACGCGGACTCCCCCGTAGTGGTCTCCGGTGATCCCTACGCCCGGATCAGTTACCAGGAGGGCGGGGAGAAGATACCGATGCAAAGCCCCCTGCCGGAGCGCAGCCGCGTCGACAAGGCGCTGTCGGCCGAGATCGCCACCCACCCCGGAGTCGCCGCGGCCGTTCCGGATCTGTCCTTCCCCGTACAGGTGGTGAAGAAGGCGGGCACGCCGACCGCGCTGACAGGACGGAACTTTTCGGCAACCGCCCTCACCTCTGCCGACGCCGTGCCGAAGGGAGGCGCACCTGGGGCCGGGCAGGTCCTGCTGGAGGAGAGCGCCGCCCGGGCCGCACACCTTGCGCCGGGAGACCGGCTCTCGCTGGCCGCCCCGGGGGGCAGCGGAAGTTACGTGATCTCCGGGCTGATCTCCACGAAGGCTGATGGCCCGAGTGTGTGGTTCGCGGACGGTGTGGCCGAGACCCTGTCGGGACACCCCGGGACGGTGGACGCCATCGCCGTGACCGCCCGTCAGGGCGTGACCGCCTCCGCCCTGGCCGGGCAGGTACGCCAGGCCGTGGACGGCCGCGCCCGGGTTGCCACCGGTGACGCGCGCGGGGCCGCGGAAGTGGCAGGTTTCGCTGGGAGCAAGGAAGTTCTGATCGGGCTGGGTGGCTCCTTCGGTGGCACCGCGGCGCTGACCGCCGTCTTCGTCGTCATGGGCACGATCGCTCTGGCCACGGGGCAGCGAGCCCGTGAGTTCGCCATGCTGCGTGCGATCGGCGCGACACCCCGGCAGATCCGCCGCACCATCGCCACCGAGGCAGTGATCCTGGCGCCCGTGGCGTCGGCCCTCGGGGTGCTGCCGGGCCTGATACTGGCCCGCTGGTGGTTCGGTGAACTCGTCGACCGCGGTGCCGTACCCGGGCAGGTGTCCCTGGACGTCGGCGTGCTGCCGATGCTGGCCGCGGTGACCGCCTGCGTGCTGGCCGCGCTGACGGCCGGCTGGGTGGCCGCGCGCCGACCCGCCGGGCTTCGCCCCAGTCAGGCGCTCGGGGAAGCCGCCGTGGAACGCGCCCGGCCCGGCGTGATCCGGATCGTCACGGGTCTGGTCGCCCTCGCGGGCGGCGGTGTACTCGCCGCCCAAGCCGCCCGGCTCGGCGGCAGCGACGCCGCCAACACCGCGCTCGGCGTGATCATGTGCTTCCTGCTCGCCGTGGCCCTGCTCGGTCCCCTGCTGGCGCGCCTGTGCGCGACCGTCCTCGGTCTGCCCCTGCGGGCCAAAGCCGCCGGAGCCGCCGGCTCCCTGGCCGCCGACAACACGCGCGCCCAGGCCCGCCGCCTGGCCTCCGCGATCACCCCGATCATCATGGTCATCGCCTTCTGCGGCACGCTGCTCTTCATCCAGAGCACGATCGGCCACGCCTCCGGCGAGAACGTCAAACGCGCGGTCGTCGCCGACCACGTCCTCGGCTCGACCGGTCCCGGTCTGCCCGCGGCCACCGCCGAACAGGCGGCCCGGGTGCCGGGCGTGGATTCCGCGACCGGAGTACTGCGCACCGGGGCCGTCTACCGGTCCGGCAACCTGCTGGTCCCCACGACGGTCCTGGGCGTCTCCGGTGACCCGGGCACCCTGCCCAAGGTGCTCGACCTCGGCGTGAAGAGCGGGTCGTTGCACGCACTCGGATCCGGGAACACGGTCGCGCTGGACACCACGATCGCCAAGGACCTGGACGTGAGGACCGGCGACCGGGTCTCCCTGTGGCTGGGCGACGGCACCAAGGTCCGGCCCACCGTGGTCGCCACCTACGAACGCGGCCTCGGACTGGGACAGGTCGTGATGCCCCGTACCGCGGTCGCCACGCATGTGACGGCCGACCTGGACAGCCAGGTGCTCGTCGCCGCCGCCCCCGGCGCCGACCGGCACGCCACGGCCCGGCAACTGAGCACACTCGCTCCAGGGACGACCGTCACCGACGCGGCCGGATACGGCGCGCAGGCCGACCGGAACCAGGAACTCAACTCCTGGGCCAACACCGTCATGGCCGCCGTGCTCGGCGGATTCGCCGCCGTCGCCGCCGCCAACACCCTCGTGATGACCGTTCTCGACCGCCGCCGCGAAATCGGCCTGCTCCGCCTCTCCGGCACCACCCGCCAGCAAGTGCGGGCCATGATGCGCTGGGAAGCACTCCTCGTCGCCGTATCCGGCCTCGTCCTCGGTGCCGCCATCGCCTGGATCACCCTCGTCCCCATCGCCCGCGGCCTCACCGGAGCCGCCCCCTACATCCCGGCCGCCACCGCATGGCAACTGGCCGCCGGAACCGTCCTCCTCACCCTCGCCGCCACCGGCCTGCCCACCCTCGCACTGCTGCGCACCCGGCCGATCGAAGCCGGCACCGCACGGCAATAGCGCCTGCCCACGGAGTACGCCAGGAGCGAATGATGCGACTGGCTACTGACAACCGCACCCGAAATGCGACGGTCCCAAGAAACCTGCGGGCGTCCGCTGCACTCCGCAGGTTGCCCTCGGACCGGCGCCGCTCATGGCGCGGGTCGCAAAACGGCCCCTCACCGGGTGGTGAGGGGCCGATCACTACGCCGAGGGGGCCAGCGCGCGAAGCCTGTCCGGAAACAGGCGCGCGTAACGCTCGCCGAGGAACGTGCCGTAGGAGTGGCCGATGAAGCTGATCTTGCTCTCGCCGAGCGCGGCGCGGATGGCGTCCATGTCGCGGGCCACACTCTCGCCGTCCATGTGAGCGGCGAGCGGACCTGTCCGCTTCAGGCAGCTTTCCGCCAGCTGGCCGTTCAGGGTGCGCAGTCGCTCGAACTCGGCCGCATTGTGGGGGCGGGTCGGGATCGAGGCGGCGATCGTTTCGTCGCAGTCGGCGCTCTGGCTGCGACCGATGCCGCGCGGGTCGAATCCGACCATGTCGAAGCGCTGGAGCATGGCCGGGTCGTAGCCCTCGACGGGATCGTCCGCGTACAACGCGTCATCGGCCCCGGACGCCCCGGGGCCGCCCGGGTTCGACATCAGGACGCCGATCCGCCGCGCGGGGTCGGTGGCCCGGTGGCGGGCGACGAAGATGCCGACCTTCGGGCCCTCCGGCTTCGACCAGTCCACCGGAACCTCGACCGTCGCGCACTCCGCCCTCGGGCTGGGGGCGGGGGCAGGCGGCTCGGCCTTGGGGCAGGCGCCCCAACTGATCGGCGCGGGAGCGCCCATGGCACCGGACGGCTCCTGGGCGGCCGCGGCGGGGACGACCACGGCGGAAGCCGACATGGCCAGGAGTACGGAGACAATCCGCCGTCTCGTGTTCGGTTTCGTGTTCACACGAATGCTCGTGTTCATGCCCGTCACTGTTCCGGCCCCGTATGACGGCGCCTCCATGGGCACATGGTGAGAACGTAAAAGGGGACCGCAGAATCTCCGGCTCCGTGCCGCGCAACCACCGCCGCCTGCGCGGCCTGGTCACCGCCGCATTCCCCCCACGCCGCTCGGCCGCACTGCGCCCCCGGATCGACGCCATCGCGAAAGAACGCTCCCGCGATGCCGGGCGGGCGAAGGGGGGTGGAAATTCTACGTGCTGCGGTCGGGCTGCCGGTGGCGGATGCTTCCGCGCGATCTGATGCCCTGGTACGCGGCCCACCGCTGGTTCACCAAGTGGCCCCGGGCGGCACCTGGGACCGCGTCCACGACGAGCTCCGCCGCCAGGTCCGGTGCGAGCGGAGCAGCGCCGTCCGTCGCCCGGTCGGCCGGGGCCTGGGCGGCGCGAAGGCCGCGCCTGCGCCAGGCCGCCGAGGACTTCGCCCGCGCCCGGTGCACGAGCTTGTACTCGGTACCTGACGCGGGCGATGCCAGCCGGTGCGCGTTCGTGGACCGCCTCCACGACCAGACCATGTACCTCGAGAAGGTCCCAACAAGGCGGACGAGGAGCTCACCGCCCGGCCAGTCGCTTCCGGCCGTTCGCTCCTCTCACGGGCCTTCTCGGCTGGTCAGGCGAAATCAGCCGGCGGGCTCGCCGAACCAGCGGGAGAGCTGGTCGTCCAGGTCCCGCTGGTCGTCACCGATCCAGGCGACGTGGCCGTCGGGACGTAGCAGGACGCACGGAACGTCCAGTGCCGCCGTGGGATCCGCGAGGTAGTCGACCCGGTCCGACCAGCCGTCGACGGTCAGGCGTTCGGTGCGGTCCAGCAGTAGGCCGCGGCCGCGGTGCAGCAGACCGTAGAGGTGGCCCTGTGCCACGTCGATGTCGCGCAGGCGGCGGCCGAGCAGGTTGGGGCCTTCGCCGACGTCGTAGCGGATGTCGATCGCGGTGATCTTCTCGATCAGGTAGCGGTTCACCTCATCGAAGTCCATCAGTTCGGTGAGCAGCCTGCGCACGGCCTGTGCGCCCGGTTCGGTGGACAGCAGTTCCATCTGGGCGCGGGTGTTGTCCAGCACGTCCCCGGCGACCGGATGGCGTTCGGCGTGGTAGGTGTCGAGCAGTGTTTCCGGTGCCCAGCCGCGGATCTGTGCGGCCAGCTTCCAGCCGAGGTTGAAGGCGTCCTGGACGCCCAGATTGAGGCCCTGGCCGCCAGTGGGCGGATGGATGTGTGCCGCGTCGCCGGCCAGCAGCACCCGCCCGACCCGATAACGTTCGGCCAGCCGGGTGGCGTCCCCGAAGCGGGACAACCAGCGCGGGGAGTGCACGCCGAAATCGGTTCCGGCGATGGCGCGCAGCTGTTGCTTGAAATCGTCGAGGGTGGGCGGTTCCGCACGATCGCTGACTCCCGCGACGGGGACCACGACGCGATAGACCCCTTCACGGAACGGCGCGAGGCTGAATCGCTTGTCGGTCTCGCGGATCTCGGTCACCTTGGCGGTGATCTCCTCCTGCGGGACACCCACTTCCAGCTCGCCCATCAGCGTCTCGTTCCGCGAGGGCTCGCCGGGGAAGCCGACGCCGAGCAGTTTGCGCACCGTACTGCGCCCACCGTCACAGCCGACGAGGTAGTGCGCACGCAGCCGTTCGCCGGCGGCCAGCTCGACAGTCACGCCCTCGTCGTCCTGCTCGAAACCGGCCACCGCGCAACCGCGCCGGACCTGCGCACCCAGCTTGACCGCATGGCCTTCGAGCAGCTGCTCGATGGTCGGCTGCGGGATGCCCAGCAGATAGGCGTGCGCGGAATCCAGGTCCTTGGGCGCGGACTTGGGGATGGCGGCGAAGAATCCGCCGGCCGGACGCCGCCTTCCGTGTTCGAGAATGCGGTCCAGCAGTCCGCGCATGGCCATCAGCTCGAGACTGCGGATGTGCAGACCGACCAGGCGGACGAACGACACGGGCTCGGTTTCCTTCTCCAGGACGAGTACCCGCACATCGTGCAGCCGCAGTTCGGCGGCCAGCATCGCACCGGTCGGCCCGCACCCGGCAACGATCACATCGAAGTCGAGGAGCGCATGATCGGCGCCGGAGGCCGACGGCTGGAGTCCGGGGACGTCGCCCCCGGTGAAGTCGTGCTCGACCGCGCCGTTCGATGACGGGTCGGCGGAGAAATGCGAAGAGTTCATGGGTGTTGCCTTTCAGGAGAGCCTTGTTGGCGAGGCGCTCCCGGCGACACCTACATCAATCGCCGGCCGTGACCGAAAGGGGGAGCACCCACGTCGAAACTGCGTTCATGGGTCTCACCTCCTCGGGCGGTGTCACGGTCGACCGCAAGCTATAAGCCCGAGCATCGTTTCGTCCAATCCTTTTCCCAGCCACGTGATCACCACCTGGGGGTGGCGGCCCGGCGCTCTCCGCCGAGCCCCTGGGGGCGACGATTACCGGGCTTGCGAGCAGTTCGAAGCACCGGACGGCAGTGACCTTGCCCGACGTGACTTACTGCTCCCTCGTCACCGTGTTGGCACCTTCTGCTGCCGGGCTGGTGACGTCTGCGGGGGGGGCAGGGACGACTTGCTCGTCGGGGTGGTGCGGGAAAGGATCGGCGGGCCGTGTCGGCGCGAGCGGCCGGCGACGCACAAGAAGGTCAAGGTGGGCGGGATGAGCGAGCACGGCCGACGGCGGCGCCACCGTACGGTGGACCGGGTCGCGTGGATCCTGGAGGCCTCCGCGCGGGCGCCGGGCGGGGTGACCGTGGCCGAGTTGGCGCGGGCGGTCGGGGCGCCGGCAAGTTCGGTGCAGGATCTGGTCAACGGCCTTGTGGCGACCGGGTTTCTGCTGGAACAGCACCGGCGCTTCAGGCTCGGGCCCGCCCCGCACGTCCTCAACCTCATCGCCGGCCGGGTCGTCCCGCGGATCAGTCAGGCCGAGCTCGGCGAACTGAGCCGCGTCGCGGGTACCCCGGTGCTGCTCACGGTGCGGGTCGGGCTCGACGCCGTGTACCTCGCGCGCGGCGGCGAGGACGAGATTCCCCGCCTTGTGCCGCTCGCTGACCGGCACGTCGCCCGGCCGCTGCTGCGTACCGCCGCGGGCCGTTTGCTGCTCGCCTTCACCGACGAGGCGGAGCGCGGTGGGCTGCTCGACGAGCTCGCCCGCCACGACCCCGAGGCGGTCGCCGAGTTCCACCGTGCTCTTCCGGCGATCCGCACATCGCGCATCAGCCGCAGCGAGGGTCTGGCCGATCCCGAGGTCAGCGCACTGGCGATCCCCGTCACCGAGGGTTCCGTCGTCACGGGGGCCCTCGCTCTGATGCACCGGCGTCGCGGTCGCTCGGAGCGGCTGTGCCTGGACCGGGCGGCGGCCCGGCTCCTCGCGCACATCCAGGAGAGGCGGACGTGACGTCCGCATCGGTTCACGGATATCCGTGAATCCGCGCGCTCATGCAGTACTGGGAACGAGCATCCCGGCATGACCTCGAACACACTGACCACGACCAAGCCGACGCCGACGACATCCACCGGCGAGATCGTCTCCCGGCTGCTGCACACTCTCGGCGACCCTGATCCGGCCCGGGGGGCCGAGGACATCACCGTCGTCGGGGCCGATCCCCTGGTGCCCTCGGTGCACCGCCTCGCCGATGCCATGTCTGCCGCGATCGGTGTCTTCGGGCGGCAGACGGCGAAGCTCGGCGAACAGCGCGGTCACCGGCACCAGAAGGTGGAGGTACCGGCCGGGGCCGCGATCGACCAGCTGATGGCGACGTATCACACGACGCTCTCGGGGCGCCCGCTCGATGCTCTCCTCGACGATCCGTCGCTGCTCGGCAGCAACGACTTCTACCGGGGGCGCGACGGCCGCTGGATCTTCATCATCACCACCTACCCGCATCTGCGGGACGCGGTCTGCTCCGTGCTGAGGTGCGGGCTCGACAAGGTGGGGATCGCACAGGCCGCGGCCGACTGGGACGCCTTCACGCTGGAGGAGGCCATCTGCGCCCGGGGCGGCGTCGCCTGCGTGGTACGTAGCCGGGACGAGTGGCTTGCGCACCCCGCGGGGCGGTATGTGGCGCAGCGCCCGGTCGTCGAGATCGAACGTGTCGGTGACGGGCCGGTCCGGCTTCTGGAGCCGATCGGTGAGGCCGATGAGGCGCTCACGGGCGTACGGGTGCTCGATCTCACCCATGTCATCGCGGGTCCCGTCGCGGCGCGACTCCTCGCCCAGTTCGGCGCCGACGTGCTGCACCTGTCGCGTCCCGACCGCCCCGACCCGATCCCGATGATCGCGATGACCGGCGGCGGCAAGCGCAACGCCTACTGCGACCTGCGCGACGGTCACGACCGTGCGGCCTTCCACGACGCGCTCCAGGACGCGGACGTCTTCGTGCACGCCTACCGGGGACTTGCCCGGCACGGGGCGTCGACCGAGGAACTCGTCCGGCGCCGCCCCGGACTCATCACCCTCGAATACCATGCCTGGGGCGCCGACGGCCCCTGGAGTGAACGCGGTGGGTTCGACCAACTCGCCTGCTCGGCAAGCGGATTCGCCACCGAGGAGTGGACCGACCGGCCGTCGCTGCCGCCGACGTACCTGCTCAACGACTACCTCGCCGCCTACCTCGGGGCCGCCGCCGTCGCAACGGTCCTGCGCCGACGTGCGACGGAGGGCGGCTCATGGCGGATCCGCGTGACCTTGGCCGGGGTGTGTCACTGGGTGCAGGAACTTGGGCTGCTGGCGCGGGAGGACGTCATCGACCTGCCCCGACCCGGGCGCGCGCCGCTCGCCGCGCTGTCGACCACCGGGACCGACTTCGGCCCCCTCACCGAACCGGCGACACCGTTCGCATACAGCGGGCGCACGGTCCCCCAGCCCGGCCGGCGTTCCCCACTCGGGTCCGCTGCGCTCCAGTGGCGCTAGGCCACGTCTTCGGCTCACATCGGGGTGAACCCCAGGTTTGATGGAGACATCGCCGATGGCGGTCCGCTGTGCTCAAGCCCGTGCCGATGTGCGGCACGGCAGCTGATTCCCGGTCAGGAATCCGCTTCCTCGACCAGCCTCACAGCGACGGCCCCACAGCGACAGCCCCACAGCAACGGCGTCGGGCAGCGACCTGCGCCACTGCGGCAGTCTGCCAGGCGCGGACGTGCTCCCCCCGTGGGCGCGGTGCCGGCGGCCGGAGGTTCACGGGCTGAGGTCGAGGACTCGGACGGGCTGCCCGTGCCACCGTGCGGGGTCGGTGGTGGCGACGATGGCGCCCTCGGGCCGGTCCGGTGTGGGCTGAGCCGCGTGCCGGCAGTGGGCTGCCGCCCATGACGGCTGCTGAGCCACCGCGAGTGCGGCCGGCAGGTCGAGGTCCAGGACGGTGATGCCGGGCAGCGCAGCCAGGTGCTCGGCAGTGCCGGGGCGGGCGCGGTCGGCTTCGACCAACGCGCAGGTCCGAACTGGACCGGCTGCGCGCACGGGAGAAGGCGCATACCCGGGAAGCGGACCAGATCGCCGCGGCCCGGCGGCGCCTGCCCATGGTCGAGGTGGACGCGAACCTTGAGCTGCTCGGACCGCACGGGCCGGTGACCTTGCTCGACGCGTTCGAAGGACGCCGACAGCTCATCGCCTACTACTTCATGTGGAACCCCCGGCGGCCCGCAGACGAGCAGTGCGAAGGCTGCACGTTCTACACCACCCAGGTCGCCGAGCTGTCCTACCTTCATTCCCGCGACATCACCTACGCGGTCTTCTGCCAGGGCCGCAACGGCGCCGTCGAGGGGGCCGAACCCCAGGCGTCCTACGAGCAGAGCCTGCGCTACCGCGCGTTCATGGACTGGCGCATGCCCTGGTACTCGGCGCAACCGTCCCTCGACGCGCTCCTGGTCGGGCGCACCGTCGGCTTGTTCCACCTGGTGTGCTACCTCCGCGACGGCAACCGCGTCTTCGAGACCTACTGGACGACCCGGCGCGGCGTCGAGGCGATGGACTACAGCTACGCGCTCATGGACCTCACCGCGTACGGACGCCAGGAGCCGTGGGAGGACTCACCCCCCAACTGGCCGCAATATTGCTCCAATACCAGGACCAATGGCGGCTCGCCCGAGTGGCGACCCGTACCGACGTGGCCGGGCGGACGCCCTGCCGCCCAGTGGCCGCGACTCCACGCAGGACGCTCCGACGACCTCGGCACCCCAGAGCCACCAGCGGACCCGCCCCACCGTTGCCACTGACGGACACCGAAGAGCAGCATCCGGCAGGGCGCTGCGCCCGCGCGGCGCGCCTTCATCCGTACGACCGGTCCGCATCCACTCCGCACACACCCACCGAAGGAGCCGTCATCGAAGACGCGACGCGCTACTTTCCTGAAACAGGTGCCGGCGGTACCGCCACTTGAGGCGTTTGTCGGTGCGCGCGGGGTCGGTGGGCCGCATCAGCGCGAGGAAGAACAGCGCCTTGACCAGCTGCTGGGTCGGTGATGGCGGTACGCCGGCGGATGATGGTCCGGCGGCTGGGTGGGGGGATTTGGCCGAGCGGGAGCGTGCTCTTGGGTTGCGCGACCGGCAGCCGATTCTCGTCTCGCCGGATGGGCGGGTGGATCCGCGGCTGAGCGAGGTCATTCGGCGGTCGGCCTTCTCGGCGAAGGCCGAGGGTACTCAGGTCACCTATGCGCCGGTCTACCGGTTGTCTTTCAACTTCGAATGGCACGAGGCTGGGGATGACCTGCTGCTTTGTCGCGAAAGCCCTGCGGAACAGGGAAAACTACGCTCGGCGGTTCTCACTGGTTCACAGGGCTTTTCGGTGTGTTGTGCCCTGGGTGTGCCCGCTCGACAGCGCACACCCGGCGAATGACGGGCTCCGGGGGATCACCGCCGTCACCATCCTGGCCGCGGCTCCTCGCCAGTCCCCAAGCGGGCCCGAGGCACGGCCTCCCGGTAGCCGTCCTTGGCCGGCGGGGACTTGAGGAGATGACGGCAGGGCGCGCGCAATGCCCGAGACCATCACCAATGCTCAGGTCACTAGGTCAAGTCCCCCACTCTTGTTGAGAGTTCCAAGCCGCACGGGTCCTCTTCTCGATCACACTCGATGGGCCAGGCGGAGCACCGCATCCAGTCCGCGACACGAACCGGGAGTGGCTCGACCGGGCAGCACATACGAGCGCAGTCCCGCCGCGGCCGCCCCGCCGTCCTCGCTGACGACCCCCAGCGCCACCCCGCTCCGAGTCAGTCGGACCAGTGTGGACCCGGTGTCCGCGTAGGGCACCCAGTACTCGGGGGCCTGCAGTTGCCCATAGAGCACGTCGGCGACCGGCGCCAACTCGGGAACCGAGGCGTACCAGGCGGTGAAGGCATGGCGATGTGCGCTTGAGGACACGTCGCGGCCACGCTGGGCCTCGATCACGTCGGGGTCCGACAGGCCGGCTTCGAGCCCGCTCAGCATGACGTCCATCGCCGCGTCGTCCACGGGTTGCGCCATCGCCGCTCGGATCCGGTCTGCATACGTACCGATCTGGAACAGGGTGCCGGAGAAGTCGAAGAGGACAGCCCGCACGGCCGGCGGCGCCCACGAGGTGGTCATGGCACGGATGGGCCCTTCCGGCCCGCAGGCAGGGATACGAGTCATCTGAGTTTCCTACCGCAGCTCGGACGACAATGACCAGCTCCATCGCGGCCCAAGTCGTCCGGGCGGCAACGGATTTCCATCCCGGCGCGGCACCCCGGGCACACACCCACACCCATAGCCACCGCACCGCACCGGGATGTTCTCCGTACGCCTTCGTGACACACAGAAGGGTTGCAGAGTTGCGCAGCTGGGAAAGTGTCCAGACGTTGGTTCATGTCAAGGAGGTCTTAGGTGGCGCGGGGCGAAATGTCGTCGATGGCCAGCACCAATCTGCACGTCGGAGCGGCCGTGGCGGAGATCGAGGGCTTGTACACCGCGCTGCGCGGTGCGCGCAACGAGCGGCACCGGGAACGCATTCTGGCCGACCTCGCCCAGGCCGGTCGGCGCCTTACCGCTCTCACGCACCCGTCACAGGGCACCCGGGGAAGCCTCCGGCCGCGTTCGCGCTGGGAGCGAAGGCGCCTCCTGGCAGCTCGCGGTGCCGACCTGGTGGCGGCGTTCGCCACGGGCGACGGCTGGAGGCGCTCGCCCCGACTCAGGGACCGGGCGTAGCGACGAGGCACTCCCATACGACCTGAACGGCCGGCGGAACTGCGGCCTGCGACGTCGCGTATTCCACCCGGCAGGGCCTCGGTTGGCCACGGTGGGCGGAGGCGTTGCGCAGCAGGGCCGGCCGCTCAGGCGGAGGTGGGCGGGCAGTCGTGGAACGCGGACGAAACGGCCTTTGACCACGCGCCGTCCGCGCCGACCAGCAGGTTGGTGACGACGGTGCCGCCGTCGGTGAACGTCACCTCGTGGCGGCCCTCGCCGAGCGTGCGGGTGCTGCCGGCCTTCCGCTCCCAACGGACGGCGCCGGCCGGGAGTGCGCCGAGCAGGATCTGCCGCAGTTCGCCGCGCTGCACCTCGGGGCGTCCGCCCGTGCCCTCGTCGGGCTTGTCCAGCAGCACGCGCCCGTCCCGGTCGAGGCCCCGGATTGCCTGGCGGCCTTCCAGGACGATGGCATGGAACTCGTCCATCAGACCGGCCGCCTTGAGGGCGAGCCGCCCAAGGTGCCAGGCACCGCCGACGAGCCACCGACAGCCGACCGACAGCCCTCGACAGGTGACCGACTGGCGTGGTGCTGGTGCCTTTGGTGTGCGGCCGATTCCTATGAGGAGTTGAGGCTCGATCGATATCGAGTTGCGGTGGCAGTCACGCTATTTGGAAATTCGGTCCTGGTGAATCGGCCCGTACGCCGGCTCATCGAATTTCGGCCGGAATCTCGCATGAACATCTCGCGGTGCCGACAGTCGAGCTCAGCGAGTCCTGGAATTCGATACTCCTGGCGGGCGGCCGGTCTCTCGCCTCGTTGCAGGTACTGCCGCCGACAGCCCGGAGACCGGCAAGGGTACGGGTTATCCGATAAGCGGGGCGGATCCGGGTTGCGGAAGTCGCGAAATTCAGCGTGTCACTGAGGAGTTGGGGCGTATTCCGCATTAGTTTTCATAGCCGTACGAAGTCGATCGCCTACTGATCGCTTCCGTTCGACCTATCCGGAGATGAAATGCGCAAGCTTCGTAAGGCCGCCGTTGTGATCGCCGTACTGGGCAGCGTTGGCTTCCTCGGCGCCGGCACCGCAGTCGCCCACGGCGGGAGCAAGGGCGGGACGAACTCCTTCTCCAGCGAAGAGGAGGACGGCGGAATGAGGGGTGGCATGAGAGGTGGCAAGGATGCGCTCTTCGGCATCACCCAGACCACCCAGTGCCGGTCGCACGACCTGAACATCGACATCCTCGGTGCGGTCGGTGCCCTCGACGGCGCGCTGGGGAACGCACTCAACGGCGAGGGCTCCGCTGGTGCGCAGCAGACCAAGCTGGGCTCCGACATGGGTTGCAACAACGGCGCCTTCCAGAAGTAGGGACAGGCAGCCCCGGTGCCGAGCCTCTGGCTGGGCACCGGGGCTCGTTGCTGCCCGGCGGCGGCTCGTCGAGGCCGCTGCCCGGGTACCCCGGCGGCGAGGGCGTGCGGGTGTCGGTGAGGTTTTCCCGCGGTGCGCGGTTGGCCGCTACTGGTCCCCGGCCAGGCGCCGTTGTTCGAGGTAGATGCCGGTGAAGACGGCGACTTTGGCCCGCAGGACCCAGGGGTCGAAGGGCTTGCCGATGTAGTCGACCGCACCGGCGGCATAGCCGCGGGCGGAGTGTTCGGGGTCGGTGCCCATGGCGGTGAGGAAGATGATGGGCACGTCGTGGGTGCGGGGGCGTCGTTTGATGTGGGCGGCGGTTTCGTAGCCGTCCATGTCCGGCATCTGGACGTCCATGATGATCACGGCGAAGTCGTCGTGGTCGAGAAGGGCCTTGAGGGCTTCGCGGCCGGAGGAGACCGCGACCAGTTCCTGGTCGAGGGTGGACAGGACGGCGGTCATGGCCAGCAGGTTGTCCGGCTGATCGTCCACGATGAGGACCTTGGGCATGGCCCGGGGCACCACGGGGGGCACGGCGACGGCGGTCTTCTGCACCTGCTCGACCGCCTCCAACTGCCGTTCCAACAGGTCGCAGCGTTGTTCGGCCTCCTCGCGCCGCTTCTGCACCTCGTGCAACCGGGCCGACAGGCGGGTCACTTCGTGCCGCAGCTGATCGCGTTCGTGCAGCAGCTCGGTGACGTCGGAGCTGGCCGCGGCCAGGCGCTCGGCCCGTTCCCGTTCCGCGTTCCATTCGGCTTCCAACTGGTTCAGCCGAACTTCCAGGTCGGCGATGCGGTGCTTGCGGTCCAGCAGGGCGTCACCCAGTGCGTCACCGTGGGCGGTTGAGCGGCGTGAGACGCGGTCGGCTTCGGCGAGTTGCTGTTCGAGGACTTCGACCGCGTGGCGGGGTGAGGTGCTGGTTTCGACCGCTTCCCGGTGCAGGCGCCGCACCAGTTCGATGGCGTCCGGGGTGGCGGCCAAACCGCGGTGCTCGGCGACGTCGGTGAAGAGATCCATCACTACCTCCCACGGCGGTACGCGGGTGCCGCTGAGGTAGCGGGAGAAGGTGCCGGCGTCCCGCACCCGCCGGGCCGCGTAGCGGCGTACCGAGACTTCCATGCCCTCGAAGACCTCCCGCAGCGCCATCGCCAACGCACGGGACTCCGGTGTCAGGCTCTGCCCGAGGGGGCGCAGCTCACCCACGGATGCTTCCGCCCTTCACCCACACCGACACAAGCGAACGATCCATCGCACCTGCCCTCCTTCACCCGCCACAGAGCGGTCGGAACGGCGCGCCCCGGATGGACCCGCCTTGCCATGCGCCACACAATGGCGCCAGGTGAACCCGTTGCGCCAGGCAACCGGCAAACCGGCAACACCCGGTACCCGTTGCGGCGTCGCCCGGCATCCCGCAACACTCCGAACGCGCAGCTCAGGGCCGCACTGCCGGTGGAGGTGTTGCGGCAACACCCGCGTGACCGCGGGCGTGGTGTTGACGCTTGAATCGCGGACCGGTGACGGAGGGCGGGGCGCTGCGGCGCTTCGTGTCGATGGGCCGCGGACTTACGAGCGCCGCTGCCGGCACATCACACCCGCGGCTGTGGCGATTACCTCGCAGGGAATCGCCTGCGCGGACGCTCACCTCTACGTTCGGTTCGTCGTCCCATACGGGGACTCGGACGAGCCGGTGGAGGAACCCAACATGTCTGCTTATGGCTTCGCGCATCTGTACAACCATCGCCATCACCCCGATGTCCTGGAGTACTTGGAGCGTATCCAGGCCACCCTCGACCCCTTCCACGGGCGCTTCGTCATCCACGGCCCGCCGGCCGAGGTGGTGGAGGGAGCCTGGCCGGGCAGCATGGTGCTGATCGAGTTCCCCGACCTGGCCGAGGCCCGTGCCTGGTATGACTCCCCCGCGTACCAGCAGATACTGCGGCTGCGGACCGACCACACCGAGGGGGACGCAGTACTGATCGAGGGCGTTGGACCGGAGTATGACCCGAGTGCGCGGGTGGAGAAGCTCCGGGCAGAGGCGGAGGCACAGGCAGAGGCAGAGGCAGAGGAGTAGCCGGAGTTGGAGTTGGAGTGGACGTCCACGCGTCGGGGAAACCGACGGTCGGTCATGAAACATCGAGGCTAAAATGACCACACGTGCAGATTCGATCAACTTATCTGCAGTTGCACTGACTTGACGGTTGATCAAGGAGGGCATCGCGCGTGTACCTACGTGTGCCGTTCGAGAACGGTGAGTCGTTCGTCGTGGGACTGCCCGAGTGGAATCGCCACGAGGGCGACGAGTGAGTCGGCCGGCGGGCAGGCCGAGCAGCCTGGCCTGGGAGCGCGGGACCGCACGCGTACTTGACGGGGAGCGTCCGGTCGGGGTCGCCTTCCTGATCTCCGGTCGGTCCCTGCTCACCTGCTCGCATGTCGTCTCCACCCTCGCGGGCCTCCCGGACGACCAGCCGCTGCCCGCCGGCTTCCCCGTGACTGTCGACTTCCCGCTGCTGCCCGGCCGTCCCGTGGCGACGGCCACGGTGCACTTCAGCGTGCCGGTCGCCGCCGACAACAGCGGTGACGTCGCCGTGCTGCGGTTGGGCGATCAGCCGCCGGCGGACGCGGTTCCGTTGCGGATCGTGGAATCGGACGACCTTGCCGGGCACCGCTGGCGGGCGTTCGGCTTCCCGAGGTATCCGGGGCCGGGCGGCAGCAAGGACGCCGGGATCTGGACCCGCGGCACCATCGAGGGCCGCGAGGGAACCGGCTGGTGGCAGCTGACCTGCGACGAACGGGCGGGTTTCCCGCTGGCCGGCGGCTTCAGCGGGGCACCCGTGTGGGACGAGCAGTACGAGGGTGTGGTCGGTGTCGTCGTCGCCGTCGAAGGGGACCAGCGGCGCCGGACCGGCTACGCGCTGACCGTGGAGTCGCTCGCTCGTGAATGGCCGCAGTTGCGCTCGCGGCTGCTCGCCGACAGTCCCTTTCGCGAGCTGTGGCCGTTCACCGAGCACGACAGTGCGGTGTTCCACGGGCGTGCCCACGAAACACGCCGGCTGCTCGAACTCCTCGCGGAGCAACACGTCCCGGTACTCCCGGTGTTGGGCGCCTCGGGTGTCGGCAAGTCCTCGCTGACCGGCGCCGGCCTGCTGGCACATGTCGACCACGGCACCTACCTGATCGCTCGTCTGCCCCACGGGCTGCGACTGACCGCGCAGGAGCTGCTCGCCTGGGCGCTGGCATCCGCGGGCGACGGCGACACGCGGAAGGCCGACTGGCACGACCGCTGGTCCGCCCTGGCCCGCCGGCTGGGGGACGAACACGGGTTGCGCACCGCGCTTGAGCAGACCTTGGCCCGGCACGAAGGGCGTTCCAGGCTCCTGCTCGTGGTCGACCAGTTCGAGACCCTGCTTGCGGACGCGCCGGAGACCGCCCGCAGGCTGGACACCATGCTGGGCGCCCTGACGATGCGCCGAACCGACGGCAGCCGGCCGGCCCAGGCGGTGGTGGTCGCCCGGATCGACTTCCTGCCGCAGATCGAGCGGCTCCCGGTCCTGCGCGCTGCCTGGGAGGCGACCCACGTCGTGGTGCCGCCGATGACCCGGGATCAGCTGCGCGAGGCCATCACCCGCCCGCTGGAGGGGCACGTGGGCGTCCGCTTCGCCGACGGTCTGGTCGAGCGACTGCTGCAGGACACCCCGCACGGTGCGGCCGCACTGCCCATGTTGGAGTACGCCCTGAGCCAGCTGTGGGCGCGGCAGGACCGCGGCGTGCTCACCGCCACCGCCTACCAGGAGCTCGGCGGGGTCGAGGGAGCGCTGGTCGGCAACGCGGAACGCACCCTGTGGGAGTGGGCGGACGACTCCGAGCACGCGGCGCTGGAGCGGATCTTCATCCAGCTGGTCCGGCCCGCCGAGCGCCTGGACGCCGGGGAACGCGGCCCCGACACGCGCCGTGTTGCCGACCGTACGCAGTTCTCCGAGCACGACTGGTCGTTGATCCACCGGCTGGCCAGCACCCGGTTGGTCGTCGTGACCCACCGCCCGACGGGACTGGACACGGCCGAACTCGCGCACCAGGCACTGGTGGAGAGCTGGCCGCGGCTCCAGGACTGGGTCGAGCGCAACCGCGAATTCCGCAGCTGGCAGGAGGCGCTCCGGCACACCCTGCGGGCCTGGCAGGAACAGGGCCGACCAGCCGAACTCACCCTCGACCGGCGCCGGATCGACGACGCGGAGCGATGGCTCGGCGAGCGGGCGGCCGAGATCTCCGCCGAGGAAGCCGAATTCGTCGACGCCAGCGTCCAGGCCCAACACCGCCGCACCCGCCGACGCCGCCTCGTCCTGGCCGGCTTCGCCCTCCTGACCACCCTCGTCGTCATCGTGTCCGTCCTCGCCTCGCTCAACGCCCGCACCGGAAATCAGCAGCGCGAGCTGGCCGCCGCCCAGCAACTGACCGCCCGAAGCCAACTCCAGGCCACCACCGACCCCGCCCAGGCCGCCCGCCTCGCCCTGGCCGCACAACGCATCCACCCGACCGCCGACACCCGCGTCCGACTCCTGGCCACCCTCGCGTCACCCCTGCGCGCCACCCTCACCGGCCACAGCCGCTCGGTGCAGTCCGTGGCGTTCAGCCCGGAGGGAAACACCCTGGCCAGCGGCAGTGAGGACAGCACAGCGCGGCTGTGGGACGTCCGGGCCCGCCGCTCACTGGCCACCTTCACCGGCAGCAGCCCGTCGGTGCGATCGGTGGCCTTCAGCCCGGACGGCGCGACCCTGGCCGGCAGCAGCGGTGACCGCGGCGCGGTGCGCCTGTGGGACATTCGGACCCACCGGCCCCTGGCCACCCTCACCGGTTCGTCGAGCCCCGTGGTCTTCAGCCCGGACGGCAACACCGTTGCCACCGGCGGCAGTTCGGGGACGGTCCGACTGTGGGACATGCGAACCCACCGTCTGCTGGCCACCCTCACCGGCCACACCGCATCCTCGGCGCTGTCGGTGGCCTTCAGTCCGGACGGAAGGACGCTCGCCACCGCCGGCAGCACGGACCGGACGGTGCGGTTGTGGGACGTGCGGACCCACCGGCAGTCGGCCACGCTCACCGGCCACACCGCCCCCGTCGACTCGGTGGCCTTCAGCCCGGACGGAAGCACCCTCGCCACCGGCGCGAGCGACCTTACGGCGCGGCTGTGGGACGTCCGGAGCCACCGTGCGCTGGCCACCCTCACCGGACACACCGGCTCGGTGTGGTCGGTGGCCTTCAGCCCGGACGGGCAGACCCTGGCCACCGGCAGCGACGATCGGACGGTGTGGCTGTGGGACGTGCGGACCCACCGTGCGCTGGTCATGCTCACCGGCCACACCGACTCGGTGCTGTCGGTGGCCTTCAGTCCGGACGGCACGACCCTCGCCACCGGCAGTGCGGACACCACGGTGCGGCTGTGGGACATGCGGGCCAGCCGTCCGCTGGCCACCCTCACCGGCCACAGCCGCTCGGTGCAGTCCGTGGCGTTCAGCCCGGACGGAAAGACGCTCGCCACCGGCAGCGACGACCGGACGGTGCGCCTGTGGGACGTGCGGACGCACCGCCTGCTGGCCACCCTCACCGGCCACACCGACGCGGTCAGCGCGGTCTCCTTCAGCCCTGATGGGAAGACCCTGGCGACCAGTGGTTGGGACGCCACGGTACGGCTGTGGGACGTCCGCACCCACCGTCCGCTGGCCACCCTCACCGGCCACAGCCGCTCGGTGCAGTCCGTGGCGTTCAGTCCGGACGGCGCGACCCTGGCCAGCGGCAGTTACGTCGATCGGACGGTGCGACTGTGGGACGTGCGGACCCACCGTCCGCTGGCCACCCTCAGCAGCTCGCTGGGACGCGCCGACTTCAGCCCGGACGGAAGCATCGTGGCCACCGCCGGCGACAGCTCCGACCGGACGGTGCAGCTGTGGGACGTGCGGACCCACCGTCGGCTGGCCACCCTCACCGGCCACACCGGCATGGTGAGCTCGATGGTCTTCAGTCCGGACGGGAAGACCCTGGCCACCGGGAGTTGGGACGCCACGGTGCGGCTGTGGGACGTCCGCACCCATCATCCGCTGGCCACTCTCACCGGTCACAGCGGTTCGGTGCAGTCGGTGGCCTTCAGCCCGGACGGGCAGACCCTCGCGAGCAGCGGCAGAGACTCTACGGCGCGGCTGTGGGACGTCCGGACCCACCGCGCGCTGGCCACCCTCACCGGCCACACCGGCATCGTGTGGTCGGTGGTCTTCAGCCCGGACGGGCAGACCCTGGCCACCACCGGTGACGACGCCACGGTGCGGCTGTGGGACACCGCCGCGTTCCACGACCCCCGCACCCTCGTCGACCGAGTCTGCGCGATCGCCGGCCGGTCCATGACCCAGCGCGAATGGGAACAGCAGGTACCCGCCGGAGTGCGGTACCGCCGGATCTGCCCGTGACCGGGTGGAGCGGTGCGGACAGCCCCGGGTCCGTCAGCCGCGTCCGGTGAACTGCTGACCCACCCCGAGTCGGCGCAGACCTGCGAGGACCTGCGGGTCCTGGGCGTCCAGCCAGTCGCAGAGCTGCCGGAAGGAGACCAGTCGGACGTCCTTGCGCTTGTCGTCGGCGATGTGCTTGAAGGCCTCTTCGACGGCGTCCATGTAAATGCCGCCGTTCCACTGCTCGAAGTGGTTGCCGATGAAGAACGGCGCGCGGTTGGTCTCGTAGGCCCGGCGGAAGCCGGAGATGTACGCCTCCGCGGCCTGCTTGCGCCAGCCCGGGTAGTTGGCCGGCGGCGCCTTGGTGGAGTTCTTCGACTGGTTGGCCAGGATGTTGTAGTCCATCGAGAGCACCTCGAAGGAGTGGCCGGGGAACGGCATCTGCTGGAGCGGGAAGTTCCACACGCCGTGCTTCTTGTCGGGCCAGATCTGGAGGCCGCCGGGCGAGCTGGCGTCGTACCGCCAGCCGCGCTTGCGTGCCGTGGGCAGCAGGTTGTCCTGGCCGAGCAGGCACGGCGTGCGGCCGCCGACCAGTTCCTTGCTGTAGTCGAAGGGCAGCGGGTCGAGGTCGGTGAAGCCGGTGTTGGTCCGCCACTTGGTGACGAAGGACATCGCCTGCTCGATCTCGTCGTCCCACTGGGCCGGGGTCCAGTGCGCGACCGAGCCATGACCGGTGCCGCAGAAGTGGCCGTTGAAGTGGCTGCCGATCTCGTGGCCCTCCAGCCACGCCGCGCGCACGTTCTTCAGCGTCGCCCTGATGTGGTCGTCGCTGAGGTAGCCGATGTCGGAGGCGCCCACGCGGTTGTTCGGCGGGCGGTACATGCGCTTCTTCGATTCGGGCAGCAGGTACAGCCCGGAGAGGAAGAACGTCATCGAGGCGTTGTGGTCCTCGGCGAGCTTGCGGAACCGCGGGAAGAGGCCGTTGCCCACCTCGCCCGCGCCGTCCCAGGAGAAGACGACGAACTGCGGCGGCTTCTGGCCCGGCTCCAGCTTCTCCGGCGCGGGCGGCTGGTGGGGCTGCTTCCCGGTGAACTCGGTCGAGCCGTCTCCGATCGGCTTGCCCCTTCCGACCTGGGTTCCGACCGTGTCGGAGGCCCCCGCCCCGGACAACGAGCAGCCGGTCACGGAGAGCGCGGCAGCCGCTCCCAGGCCCAGCCCGACTATGTGCCGGCGGCTGATTTCACGCATGACGGTCCCCATCGCATTCGTTCGTAGTTCTGGTGTGAGGGGCGCCCCGGGAAGTGGGAAGCTCCGAAAGATGGGGAGGCGGACACTTGATGTTCCGCTTCGGCCCCGGGAAGGGAATTCGCAACGGAGGGTCGACGGAGGGTTACGCTCCGAATCTCCTTGGAATGCCCGTGCGTGACGTCGAAGTCCGAGTCGGAGTCGGAGTCCGAGTCGACGTCACCGTTGCAGTCGCCGTCGCCGTCGACTACGGCATGCGTCCGCCAAGTCGTGGGGCGTCACGCCGTCCCCCGCCCCGCGGGCGGCGGGCGCGGAGGCGACAAGCGGGCTTGCGCCGCGTGCGCTCCTGCCGTGGTCCGCTACCGGCGACCGGCACTTCCTCGGTGCCGGCCGCCGACGATCTCGCCTCTTCGTCCTTCGCGGTCTTCCCGGCGCAACCGTCGAGGTCCGTCTTCCGCATGTCGTGCTCCCCCGATCGATGGGCGGACAGGAAACCGAGGGCCGCAGCGGCCCTCGACCAACGCCCTTGGACACCCATGACTCTGCTGGAGATCACTAGCGCACCGATAACGCCTCACTAACAGCGGTTGGCGTGCGAGGCCGTGCCCGACGGTTCGCGCGTTTCCGTGGCAGCGGTGGCCGGGCAGCGGTCACCGTAAGGCCGTGCCCTTCCCCGAGCGAAACGGAGCCGAATGGGTGACGATGAAGGTGTCCTCACTTGATCGTGTTGTTCCATGAGAAAGGTGGGCGGCATGTCATCCCCCTCCGATTCCTCGGGCAACGGCCCGGCACACTCCCAGGAGACCGCTCCGGGAGGCGAAGTCCTCGGCGCCATGGCGAACCTCGGCTGGCAGGCCCTGATCACCCTCGGCCTGGCATCGATCGCACTGGGCGTGGTCGTCCTGGCGTGGCCGGGCAAGACGCTCCACGTCGTCGGGGTGGTCTTCGCCATCTACCTGGTGGTCAGCGGTGTCTTCCAGCTAGCCGCGGCCTTCGGCACGCAGGTTCCCGGACATCTGCGGGCACTGCACTTCATCGCGGGTGCGGTCTTCGTGCTGCTCGGGCTCGTCTGCTTCCGGGGCCCCCTGCAGTCGACCCTGCTGCTCGCCCTCTGGATCGGCTTCGGCTGGTTGATGCGGGGCATCATGATCACGGCGGCCGCGGGTTCGTCGCCGGGCATGCCCACACGTGGTTGGCAGCTGTTCCTGGGAATCATCACCCTGCTCGCCGGCATCGTGCTGATCGTCTCGCCGTTCGGCTCGATCGCGGCACTCACGCTGGTAGCGGGCATCATGGCCATCATCCTGGGTGCCGTGGAGGTGTTCCACGCGATCCAGCTGCGCATCCAGGTCGGTCGGCTCACCCAGGGCACCGCCCCCAAGCAGCGGCGGTCCCTGTTCCATGCACACCCCCACCCGCAGCACTGACCCTCCGCACCAACTGTCTGTACCGACAACTCGTGGCGGGAAACCCCGGGTTACGCCCTGAGCGGCCTGCTGGACGGCGACGTCCGGCAGGCCGCTCGGCCGTACCCGACGAGTTGGTGGAACCCTCGATCCGCGCCTGACCGGCACGGTCCTGCCGGTCGACGGCGGACATCTGGCACAGTGACCTCACCACTACGCACAAGCACCTCGAAGCGGACCCCACCCGGCTCCCTGGCGCACCCGCACAGCAGGTCGCCGCACTCAGCAGAGGACACCACATGCCGCAGCCCTTAACGCTCGCCGACGACCTCCGCAACGCCATCCGGATCTTCCCCGACTTCCCCCAACCAGGCATTCAGTTCAAGGACTTCACACCCGTCTTCGCACAGCCCCGGCTGGTGCGCCGGATAGCCGAGCACATCGGCGCGGCCTTCGACGGCGAGTTCGACCGGGTACTCGCCGTCGAAGCCCGCGGGTTCATCCTCGGCACCACCCTGGCGGCCGTCGCGGACCGCCCCCTGGCACTCGCCAGGAAGAAGGGCAAGCTGCCCGGTCCCGTTTTCCGCACCGAGTACCGCCTGGCATACGGCACCGCCACCCTCGAACTCCAGCAGGACACCCTGACGCCGGGTGAACGGGTCCTAGTGGTCGACGACGTTCTCGCCAGCGGCGGCACCCTCGCCGCGGCGGCCGCGCTCATCGCCGAGAGCCGGGCCGAGATCGCCGGGTACGGCGTCGTCACGACCATCGACGGGCTCGGGGGCACGGACCGCCTCGCCCCCGCGCGGGTGTTCTCCGTCATCCCCGAACAGCAAGGCTGAACGAGCTCGAACTCCGTCGGTCGGCTGCCCCGCGCACTCCGCGGGGCAGCCGGCCGTCACCGCCGCCCGACGTCGTCAGGGCACTGCCTGGCGCACCGCCACCAGCTCGGCCCAGGCCGTCCGCACTTCGTCGATGGCCTGAAGGTGCCCGCCGTCCTTCGCACAGCGCCCGGCCCGTTCCAGCAGCCGTGCGGTCTCCTTCGGCGCCACCGCGACCCGTACGCGGGCCAGCGCGGTCAGTGCGAACGCCAGCGCCGTTCCGCCGAACGGCTCGGCCAGTTCGACCGAGGCCAGCGCCAGCCGCTCGGCGTCCGCCTGTTCACCGCGCAGCAGATGGAGTTCCGCCAGGTTGGCGCGCTCGAAGGCGGTGGCCGTGGGACGGCCCGCCTGTTCGGCCAGGGCCAGCGCGCGACGCCCGTACGCCAGCGCGTCCCCGTGCCGCCCCGCGCGGCGCTCGGTCTCGCGCAGGACGGACAGTACGGTGGCCAGCAGTGCCCGGTCTCCGGACTCCTCGGCCGGTGCCAGTGCCGATTCGGCGGGGCCCGCCGCCTCGTCGGCGAGGCCGGACAGGCCCAGGCAGACGGTCTGCTGCGCGAGCGAACGGGCCAGCAGCACCGGATGGTCGGCCCCCCGCGCGGCCTCCGCGCAGTGTTCCGCCGCCCGCGCGGCCGCCAGGCCCTCCTCGTAGCGGCCGCGGTAGGACAGGACCGCCGAGCGGGCCATGTGATGTGCGGCCCGGATGTCGTCGGAGGCGCCGGCGCCGGGCGGATGGGCGTCCAGGACCGCCAGCGCCTCGCCGCCGCCGCGGCCGCGCCCGAGCACCTCCGCCAGTCGGGCGGCGGCGAGGGTACAGGCATCGCGCAACCCTTGGCGTTCGTAGGAGTGCAGTGCCTCGCGCACCACGGTGACGGCTTCTTCGTACCGTCCCGACCGGTCCAGATGCAGCGCCCAGTCCAGCCGTACCCGCGCCGCGTCCGCCTCGGGCCGCAGCGTCGGGCCGCCGTGGGGCCGGGGGTTCGCGGCCAGTGCGCGCCGTAGGTCGGCTCGTCGGCGTGCCAGCCGTTCGCGGGCCGGTTCGGCCCAGGGGGCGTAGCGGTCCTCGGGGAGGAGTTCGCCGGTCAACGCCTCCAGGGCATGGGCCAGTTCGCGGCGGCCGCCGGTGTGCAGGGCGCGCCGGGCGAGGGCTTCGGCCTCGTCGGTGTCCACGCGTACCGTGTCGGGTACCAGTCGCAGCAGGTCGCCGTCGGCGGTCAGGTACGCGGAGGAGCCGCGCGGCGGCAGTTCGGGCTCCAGCGTGTGCCGGGCGGTGTGCAGTGCCACGCGGAGACTGCCCAGGGCGGCGCGGAGTTCGGCGTGCGGCCAGCACACGGCCATGATCTGCTCGCGGTGCAGCGCATGATCCGGGGTGAGGGCCAGCAGCTTGACCAGCGTTCGGGCGCCGGGCCGGGACCAGCGCGCCGCGAGCGGGGCCCCGGCCTCGCGGACCAGCCCGAAGCCGCCGAGCAGGCGAATGCGCAGCAGTGGGGGATTCATGAGCCGGACACTCTAACCGCTTCCGAACCTGGCCGGCAGGGACGGGAGTTACACCGGCGTTACTGGCCGGATCTGATCGGTGGCCTGGGCACGTCGCCCAGGGTGCGCCTGCGGGAACGCGTCAACATCGGCCGACCCGCCGAGAGGTCGGGTGGCGTGCGTTGACGGGGTGACGAGGGGTTGCTGAGGATGAGCGCGTGCACAGCGCCCGGCCAGGCAGCGTCGCCCCCACCAACCGTCCTTGAGGAGGAAGCGTGAAGCGCTCCCCTGCCCTTGTCGTGTCCGTTCTCGCCCTGGTCTCCGGTACGGCCGTGGCCGCCAACGCGGCCGGCACGCTGCACAGCGGCCCGGCCGCCGCTCCCCCACGGCACGCGTTGTCCGCGGATGCGGCCTGGTGCGCGCAGCAGGGCGGCAAGGCGGAGACCCGCGTCCCCTATTACACCGGCACCGGCGAGAAGATCACCCCGCTGGGCGGTGCGCGCGACATGTGCCTCTTCACCGCAGGCGACGGCAGCCAGATCATGATCGCCGCGGACACGCTGGCCGCGGACAAGCCGACCCTGGCGGCGCTCGCCTACGTCCGCAAGCCCAGCGGCCCGAGCAGCCCCGGCAATCCGTCCATCGCCTACTGCCAGGGCATCAACGGCACCGCCATGTTCGGCAACAAGCCCACGGACGGCGGCGGCTGGGGCCCCAAGAACGAGACCGACCCGTCGAAGGCGATCTCCGCCTGCATGTTCGCCGACGGCTCGGTGATCGACGCCTGGGGGCTGAAGTACCACGAGGGCGGGGTGATCCGCGGCGCCGATCTGACGAAGAAGTTCCGCGCCGCCATCCCGGGCGCCTGACGGCGAGCCGAGCCGCACCGGGCGACGGCGGCGCGGGAGTGGCGTACCGGGCGGGCTCGCTCGCAGGGCCCGCCCGGACCCGCCAAACAGGCGGAATACCACGGGCGGCACTCCGCCCCGCCGGATGAGATCCGGCCGGGCGGAGTGCGCCGACCGCGGGCGGTTCAGTGGCCCAGCGCCCTCAACACCGCTTGGGCCATGGCGTGTTCACCGGTGGCGTTGGGGTGCAGCGGCGCGGCCGGTGAGGTCGGTACGAGCCCCTCGATCCAGGGGGACGCGGAACAGCTGTCGTGGTCCTTGGTCGGTCCGAGGGTGTCGACGTACGCGGCGCCCGCCGCGGTGGCGGCCCTGGCCACCTTGTCGTTGAGCTCGCCGATGACGGAGCGCAGGAAGCGGAGGTCGCCGGTCGTGACGGGCATCTTGCCGAAGCACTTCTTCGGGTCGTCGGGGAGCACCGAAGGGTAGCCGACGACCACCACCTTGGCCTTGGGGGCCTTGGCGGACAGTTTGCGGAGGCCGTCGGTCAGCCGCGCCGTCCCCGCGTCGAGCCGCCTGCCGAGCGTGTCGCCGTAGAAGTTCCGGCAGGGCGCGCCGAAGGGATCGGTCACGGCCAGGGCCGTGCAGGCGACCACGACGTCCACGAAGCCGACGTCGGAGGTGCCGAGGTCGTTGCCGCCGAGGGTGAGGGTGACCAGGGACGTGTCGGGCGTGACGGCGTCGAGTTGGGGGCCGTTGACGACGATCCCGGCGTCGGTCTGGGGCGTGGTGAGCGCGCTCACCTTGGCGCCGGCGCAGGTCTTGTCCACGTACGAGGACGGGGCGAGCGCGGCGGCGACGAGGTGGCCGTAGTTGCGGTCGGACCGCAGGCACAGTCCGGCGGATTGCCGGGGGACGCCCGCCCCGGCGGCGTAGGAGTCCCCGAGGGCCACGTACTTCCCGGTCCCGGCCGGGGCCGGGGCGTGCGCGGCGGCGGGGGTGGTGGCCATCGTGAGGGCGGACGCGAGGAGCGCCGCGCCGGTCAGTACGGACGCGCACCTCCCGGTGCCTGTGATGCGCACGGCGTCGGCGGTCCCGGCAGTGCTTGCGGTGCGGGTTGTCGCGGCTCTGGGCACGGTTCCTCCTGGGGCGGCAGGACGAGGGAAGACGGTTCGATACCGGCCGGTAACGTCCTCGTATCGTGGCGTTCGGGCACCACACGGGCCATGTGCCGACGCACAACACCTCACCTGCCCCTGTTGTCCCGGCGCACAATTCGCCCGCGCCGCCACCGGCCCTTTGTAACCTGCGGGTATGAGCCGCACGCCCCAGGCACCTGCCGAAATCGCCCCCATAGCGGCTTCGTTGCTGACCCGCAGCGAGGAACTGGGCACCCGGATGGCCCGTCGTATCCGCGCCCAGGTGACGTACTACCGAGGTGACGAGCACGTCCCCTTCGAGGAGTTGGCCGCATCGTACCGACGCAACTGCGAGCAGGTGCTCCGGCAGCTGGTCGACGGACGCGGCGGGGACATGGCACCGGCGCAGGAGACCGGCCGCGAACGAGCGCGCCGGGGAACCCCGTTGGCCGAGCTGCTGCACGCCTACCGCGTCGGGTCCGAGGTCCTGTGGTCCGCAATCGCCGCCGAAGCCCGTTCCGCCCAGGGCCTCACCACCGAAACGATCATGTCTCTGGCCGCCTGGTGGGTGAACGGAGGTCTCGCGGCGGCGGCCAGCGATGCGTACCGCGAGGAGGTCTCCGAACTCGTGCTGCAACGCGAGCGGGAACGGTCGGCCCTGGTCGAGGCGCTGTTCACCGGCCTGCTCACCGACCGTACGACGCTCTGGGAAGCCGGCGACGTCCTGGGCCTGCCGACCGGCGGACCCTATGTCGTGGTCGCCGCCGAGGTCCCCGGCCCCGGCCGGGAGGCGCTGCCCGGCATCGAGGCACGCCTCCATGCCGAAGGACTGCGGTCGGCCTGGCGCCTCCTGCCGGACCTGCACGTCGGCGTGGTCGCCGTCCAGCATCCGGAATCCGACGAGGCGGTGCTGCGCGTCCTGGAGCGCTCGCTCGCCGTCCGGGTGGGCGTCAGCCCCGCATACCACGACCTACGGGAGACCCCCAGGGCCCTCCGGCTCGCGCGGCTGGCGCTCACCGGTGCACGCGGTCGCCCCACGGGCATCGCGCGCTTCGACAACAGCCCGGCCGCCCTGCTGGTGGCGGCGGCTCCGGACGAGGCGGGGCGGATCGCCCGCGCCGTCCTCGACGGGGTACTGCGACTGCCGGCCGGCGAGCGGGACCGCCTGCTGGAGACCCTGGAGTGCTGGTTCGCCGCGGCCGGCTCGGCGGCCGCGGCGGCGCGGCTCCTGTACTGCCACCGCAACACCGTCCGCTACCGGCTGCACAGACTGGAGGAGTTGACGGGGCGCTCGCTGCGCGATCCCCGGGCGGTCGCCGACCTCGCGGTCTCCTTGCATGCGCTGCGACTGACGCCCGGCGAGTAGGACGTCACCGCCCCCTCCCCCACAGGCGGTGGTGCGTACGGATGCGGGGGATCACGTCCGACGGCGAGTGGCGCGCAGTGCGATCCGCGGCGCCAACAGCGTCTCGGGGCGACGGTTGAGCGAGAGCACCGCGAAGAACGCTTCGGACACCACCGGGTCGGTATTGGCCGCAGCCACCACCCGGGCCATGTAGTCCTGCTGCATCCTGCCGAACGTGCCTGGCTTCGGACCGTCCGTGCCCGGATACCGGGAATCCTCTCCCGTCGCGATCGCCCAGGCTGCCTGTGGGCACTTCGCCACGGCCTTCTGCATCTCCCGCGCCCGGGCGGCGATCTCCACCGGCTCGCGCACCGCGATCTGCTCGGCGAGCACCTGGGCCTGCAGCGCCGCAACCGTCATGCCGTGCCCGTAGACCGGGTTGAACCGGCACAGCGCGTCCCCGATCACGAGGAACCCACGCGGCCACCGCTTCGCGCGCTCGAAGTGTGTCCACTCGTTCGCCGTCGCCCGGAAGGCCACCGCGTCCGTCAACGGCTCGGCGTCCGTGAGCGCCTCCGACAGCTCATCGGAACGCAGTGACGAGGCGAAGGCCAGCCAGTCCTTCTCCTCGACCGGCGGCTGGTGTTCGCCCTGCCCGATGAGCGTGACCAACCACCGCCCGCCCTCGATCGGCACGATCACCCCGCCGCGCGGCACGTCCGGGTTGCCCTGCACGTACATCGCCTTCCAGCGGCCCTCGGCGGCCGGGCGGCGGTAGTACCGGGAGGAGTAGCCGAGATGCGCGTCGAACCGGTCCGTGGCCGGCGTCGGGTAGCCGAGCCGCTGCAGCCAGTCAGCGGCGCGGGAGCTGCGGCCGGTGGCGACCACCACCAGCCCCGCGTCCACCGTGATCTCCCGCCCGTCCCTGCCCCGCTCGCGCAGCCGTACGCCCCGCACCGCCCTGTCGCCCTGCCCCGCAACGAGTCCGGTCATCTCGTGCCGGGCCAGGAACGTGATCGTGGACCGTTCGGCGATCCTGCGGCGCAGAGTCGACTCCAGCACCTCGCGCGAGGCGGAGAGGAAGTGCGTTCCCGGCACGCCGGTGAACCACTGTGCGGGCGAGAGCCAACGCATCTGCTCCGGAGCCTCGATGACGACCGCTCCGGCCCCTTCGAGGTCCGTGACGACGCCCGGCAGCAGCGCGTCCAACGCCGCCAGACCGCGCGACCACAGCACGTGCACATGCCGCGACTGCGGAACCCCGCCCCGGAACGCGGCCGCCCCCTCGGCGAATTCGTCCCGCTCGACCACCGTCACGCGCTCGAAACGCCTCGCCAGCACCTCGGCGGCGAGCAGACCGGACACCCCGGCTCCCACCACCACCGCATTCCCCATCGCATCGACCGTCAACGCGCACCCCACCCTCTGTTGATTGCGTTCCGCATCATCCCGCACACCAGGAGTGAGCAACAGGGTGCACCGTCACGAAGCGGTGCCGGCGCCGGGCGACCGTCGATTCGGCATTGCCGGATCGATGCCGTAGAGTTCAGCGTGCCGACGCGGGGTGGAGCAGCTCGGTAGCTCGCTGGGCTCATAACCCAGAGGTCGCAGGTTCAAATCCTGTCCCCGCTACTCGAAAGTGAAGGCCCGGTTTCCACCGGGCCTTCACTGTGTTTGAGGGCCTTTTCCGGGCCCGCCCCGCGGCCCCTGCCCGGAGCGGCAGCGAAGCGAGGGGCGCCCTAGAAGTGCTTCGCCCCCTCCGCGATGGCCTCGCGGATGCGGTGGTAGGTGCCGCAGCGGCAGACGTTGCGGATCTCGTCCAGGTCGGCCTCGGTGATCTCGTGGCCGGCGGCACGGGCCTGCTTGACCTTGGCGACCGCGGCCATGATCTGGCCGGGCTGGCAGTATCCGCACTGCGCGACGTCGTACTCCAGCCAGGCTTCCTGCATGGGGTGGAGGTCCTTGCCGACGGTGGCGGGCAGTCCCTCGATGGTGGTGATCTCGTCGTCCGGTCGGACGTTCTTCACCGGTACGGAACAGGGGTTGAACGCCTTGCCGTTGATGTGGCTGGTGCATGCCTGGCAGACGCCCAGGCCGCAGCCGTACTTCGGCCCGGTGACGCCCAGGACGTCGCGCAGCACCCACAGCAGCCGCACATCGTCCTCGACGTCCGCCGTGACGGGCTTGCCGTTGAGGATGAAGGTGTGTTCGGGCACGGTTGCTCCTTGCGCTCCTGGTGGGCCACTTCCAACGGGCCGCTTCTAGTAGGCGCGGTCCAGGCCGTCGGTCGGCGATTGCGGGATCGGGGGGACGGCCGGCAGCGGCTCGAAGCCGAGCGGGCCGGAGTGGTTGAGGGGGAACGTCGTCGGCATGGTGCCGGTGGCCGCGCCGTACGCGCAGGCGACCGCGGCCGCGGCGGCGCCGACCGCCAACTCCCCCGCGCCGCCGGGCTCACCGCTGGTCGGCGGCATGACCACGATCTCCAGCTCGGGCGGGGCGTTCCACTGGCGGGTGTAGAAGTAGTTGTCCCAGCTGCCCTCCAGGAACTTCCCGTCCTTGAGGTGCAGACCCGAGGTGAGCGTGATGGCGATGCCGTCCATGATGCCGCCCATCATCTGGGCCTGGAGGCCCTTCGGATTGACGGCCAGGCCGACGTCGACGGCGCAGACGACCTTGGTGACGCGTGGCCCGGTGTAGGCGTCGGGGATGTGCCGTCCCGTGGTCTCCGGGCGGCAGTCGATCTCGGCGAGTACGGCGACGACCCCGTGGTATTCGGGGTGTACGGCGATGCCCTGCGCCACACCGGCCGGCAACTGCCGTCCCCAGTCACCGAGTTCCGCGACCTTGTCCAGTACGGCCCTGGCCCGGTCGCCCTTGACGAGCTGCCGGCGGAAGTGGAGGCGGTCCTTGCCCATCTCGTCCGCGAGCCGGTCGATGATGAGTTCCTGCGCACAGCGGACGTTGGGCGAGTAGATGTTCCGCATGCTGCCGGTGTTGAAGCCCTTGTCGACCTCGTTGAGGAGCTGGGTGGTAAGGCCGAGGTCGTAGGGCGACTGCTGGGTGAGCGTGAACATGGTCTCGGAGAAGGTGAGGTCGCCGACCGGCAGCTTGGCGGCCGACGCGGTGATGATCTCTCCCAGGCCGTGGCCGAAGTCGGTGGACACGGAGGTGTGCCGCTGTTCGTAGGTGAGCACCTTGCCCAGGGCGTACGTCGCCCGTACGCGCGAGGTGGCCATCGGATGCGTACGCCCCTGCCGGAACTCATCGGTGCGGTGCCACATGAGCTTGACCGGCTTGCCCATCGCCTTGGAGATCTCGGCGGCTTCGAGTGCGGCATCGGAGAAGAGCTTGCGGCCGAACGAGCCGCCGCCTTCGGTGACATGCACCGTGACCGCACCCGGCAGCAGGCCCAGCTTCGCCGCGATGGCCTCCTGGGCGACGATCGGTGACTTCAGCGCCGCCCAGATCTCGGCCCGGCCCGGCCGCACGTCGGCCACCGCGCAGTTGGGCTCCAGCGCACTGTTGCTGGCGAAGTGGAAGGTGAAGGAGCCTTCGACGGTCTTGGCCAGCGGGCCCAACTTCGGTACGACCAGGGGGATTTCGGCCGCCTTCAACTCCCGCAGGACGGTGTCGTCGGACGCCCGCTCCGCCGTCCCCGGGCCCCAGTCCACCTTGAGCGCGCGCACCGCGTCGATGCACTGCCCGAAGGTCCGGGCGCGTACCGCCACGCCGGTCGAGATGGTCGCGACGTCGGTGACGCCCGGCATCGCCCGTACCGCCGCGAGGTTCTCCACGGACCGCACCGTGCCGTTGATCGTGGGCGGCCGGCACACCATGGCCGGCGAGGCGCCCGGCACATGCAGGTCCATCGCGAACTGCTTGCGGCCCGTCACGCTCGCCAGGGCGTCGACGCGGTTGCGCGCGGTGCCGATGACCGTGAAGTCGGAGCGCGGTTTGAGGTCGGCGGCCACCCGTACCGTCGTCCGGCTCGCGGCCTTCTCCGCGAGCGAACCGTAGGTCGCGGTGCGGCCGTTCGGGGCGGTGATCACACCGGCCTTGCTGGTCAGCGTGGTTATCTCGGCGCCGAGAAGTTCTGCCGCGGCCTCCAGGAGGCGCTTCCTGGCGATCGCGGCGGCGACGCGGATCGGCGTGTAGGTGGAGATGGTGGTGTTGGAACCGCCGGTGAGCTGGTTGAAGAGCAGCTCCGGGCGGGCGTCCGCGAGGGTGACGCGGACCTTCTCCAGCGGCAGGTCCAGTTCCTCCGCGATCAGCATCGCGGTGGAGGTGGTGATGCCCTGGCCCACCTCGGCGCGCGGCAGTGCGAACGAGGCCGTGCCGTCGGCGTTCACGTGGATGGTGATGAGCGCGGCCGTCGGCAGCGCCGCGGCGGTGAGCATGTCGTTGAGGTCGAACAGCTCGGTCAGTTCGGGGAGCGAGCCGGCCGCGGCGTGCGCCGGAGTGGGGCCGACCGCCGCTTCGCCCAGTTGCGCGGCGACCGCCAGGGTCGGCGCCGCCAGGATGTAGCCGAGAAACCTCCGGCGGCCGACGCCGGCCTGGGCGCCCTGCTCGTCCGAGGGGTCCTGGGTGCCTGGGGCAGCGACCTCGGCGTGCTCCTGTGCCAGACGATCGTGAACGTCCATCATCTGTCCTCTCGCGGAGCATCATTGACCGGCCTACCGGATGGTAGCGAAGGCATGCGCACGACAAAACCGCGGGGCCGCAGGCCGATCTGGAACGCTACGCCGAGCCCGACAAGGGAGGGGAGGACCGCGCCGCGGACCTCCCCTCGCAGAGTGCCCGGGTCGCCGAACGCCGGCGCGCCGAGGCCGAAGTCGCCCACCGCGGGCACTGGGGCCCGCGCAGCTGACAGAACCGGCTGTCAGCCGTCCCCGCTCTCGCCCTCACCCTCGCCGAACAGCAGGCGCAGGGCCACCGCGCGATAGTGGCGGACGTGGCGCAGCGACGCGTCGGCCGCCGCCTCGACGTCCCGGGACGCGATCGCCTCGGTGAGGGCACGGTGCTCCTCGTACAGGGCGCCCGGGTCGTCGATCTGCTGGAAGAGCCAACGCAGGCGCCCCTCAAGGGACTCCAGCGTGGCGGCGAGCAGTTCGTTGCCCGCGAGTTCCACGATCTGGTGGTGGTAGGCGAGGTTGGCCCGGTTGATGCGGTCGGCCCGGCCGGTCGAGGTGGCCCTGTGGGCCGACTCCAGCAGCCGGGCGAGTTGGTCGAGCCCTGCCGGTGAGGCGCGTTCGGCCGCGCGCCGGGTGGCGAGCACCTCCAGGGCCTCGCGCATGTCGAAGAGGTTCTCCACGTCGCGTCGGGACATCTCCTTGACGACGATGCGGCGTGGCGAAAGGGCCTCCAGTACGCCCTCGTTGAGCAGAATGCGGATCGCCTCGCGGACCGGCACGCGGGAGACCCCGAAGCCGTCGGCCAGATCCCGTTCCACCAACCGGTCGCCCGGCTTGAACCGCCCGGTGGCGATCCCGTCGCGTAGCCCTTCCAGGACCTGATCGCGCAACCACATCGGGCTGGTGGGCACGGCGTCCGTCCTCTGCGCCCCCGATTCGGTCCGGTCCACATTCCCTCCAGGTCTGCGGTGCCGCCATGTTGCGGAAGCATCACGGTATACCAAACCCTTGACGCGCCCCTGAGGCGTCCGCATTCTTTGGTATACCAAAACGCGGAGCCGTTGCCTCCGTGTGTGCTGCTCACCCTTCTGACCAGGCGAATCGAGGGCTTGGCATGAGTATGTTCACGGCGCGAAAGGCCGCCACCAGAAGCACCGGACACGATGACTCCCGCCCCACACGGACCCGCTGGGCGATGTTCCTGCTCCTCCTCGGCATCGTGGCCCTCAACTACATCGACCGCGGCTCGGTCTCGGTCGCGCTCCCCCTGATCACCAAGGACCTCGGGCTGTCCAAGGAGACGACCGGCCTGGTCCTCAGTGCGTTCTTCTGGACGTACGCGCTGATGCAGATCCCCGGTGGCTGGCTGATCGACCGCTTCGGCCCACGCGTCATGGTCTCCGCCTCGTGCGTCGGCTGGGGAGCGGCCCAGGCACTGACGGCGGCCGCCACCGGTATGGGCTCGCTGCTCGGCTTCCGGCTGCTGTTGGGCGCGGCCGAGTCACCGGTGATGCCGGCCGGCGGCAAGCTCAACGCGCAGTGGCTGCCTGCCCGGGAGCGCGGCCGGGGCGCGGTACTGCTCGACGGCGGCGCCCCGCTCGGCGCCGCCATCGGCGGCATCACGATCTCCACGCTGATTGCCTGGACCGGGAGTTGGCGGATCAGCTTCCTCGTCGTGGGCGCCGCCACCGTCGCGGTCGGCCTGTACGCCGCCCACTTCATCCGCAACCGCCCCGCCGACCACCCCCGCGTCAACCGCGCCGAGGCCGAGTACGTCGAGCAGGCGCACGCCGAGGAGGACACCACCGCCCCCACCGACCGGCGCACCGGACTGCTGCCGTACCTGCGCCATCGCTCGTTCTGGGCCATGTGCCTGGGCTGGATGGGCTTCAACGGCGTCTTCTACGGACTGCTCACCTGGGGCCCGCTGTACCTCTCGGAGAGCAAGGGCTTCAAGATCCAGACCATTGGCTGGTCCACGCTGGTGATCTTCGGGGCGGGGTTCGTCGGAGAACTCTGCGGTGGCTGGCTCTCGGACCGCTGGCAGGCACGCGGCGGACGGGTCAACACCGTGATGCGCACCCTGATGGGCATCGCCGGATGCGCCGTCGTCGCCGGGATCCTCGGCGTCGTCCTGGTCCCGGACGCGATGACCGCGGTCGCACTGCTCTCCGTGGTGCTGTTCTTCCTGCGCTGGGCCGGCCTCTACTGGTCGCTGCCCTCGATCCTCGCCGGACGGGCCAACGCCGGTGTGGTCGGCGGCGCGATGAACCTCGCCGGGAACATCGCCGGGATCGTCACACCCATCGTGGTCGGCTTCATCGTCGGCGGCACCGGCTCCTACACCTGGGCGCTGCTCTACTTCGTCGGCGCCGGAGTGCTGTTCACGGCCGCCTCCCTGCTCATCGACTACAGCAGGCGACTCGCCGTCTGACACCGAGACCCGGACTCCGAGCCACCGACTCCGAGCCACCGGCACACCGGCACGGAAACCCCGCCGCGCAGACACCGGCACACCGACACACAGACACCGACACCGACACCGACACACAGACAAGCGCCGGAGACACGGAGAACACCCCAGACATGTACCGCATCGGAATGCTCACCCCGTCCTCCAACACCTGCCTCGAACCGGTCACCGCCGCACTGCTGCACGGCAGCGGACTGGCGAGCGCCCACTTCGCCAGGGTCCCGGTCACCCGGATCGCCCTGGACGACGGTTCCGTCGCCCAGTTCGACGCCGAGCCGATGCTCGCCGCCGCGCGGCTGCTCCGCGACGCCGAGGCCGACGTGATCGCCTGGAACGGCACTTCGGGATCCTGGCTCGGCCCCGACCGCGACCGGGCCCTGTGCGCCGCCATCACCGCCGAGACCGGCATCCCCGCCACGACATCCACGCTCGCGCTGCTCGACGCGTGCGCCGCGTACGGGGTGACCCGGCTCGGCCTGGCCCTGCCCTACACCAAGGACGTGGCCGACCGCATCGCCGCCACCTACACCGCCGAAGGTGTGGAATGCCTGGTCGCCGAGCCGCTCGGCATCGACGACAACGCATCCTTCGCCCGCGTCCCACCGGAGCGGGTCGCGCGGCAGATCAAGGCGGCCGCCCAGGACACCCACGCGGTGGCCGTCGTGTGCACCAACGTCCACGGCGCCCACCTCGCCGCGGGCCTCGAAGAAGCCCTCCACCTCCCGGTCCTCGACAGTGTCACCGCGACGCTGTGGAAGACCCTGGACCTGGTCGGTGCCGCGCCCGCCCTGCCCGGTTGGGGCACCCTGCTGCGCACCGGCAGCCTGCGGGCCCGGCTGCAGGAGGCCGTGCGCGAGCTGCTCGCCGCGACCGGTGCGGACCGCACCACACTGCGCCTCGACGTGCCGGAACACGGGCTGCACGTCGACCTCACCGCGGCCGAGGCGCTGCGCCCCGGCGTACGGCCCATCCGTCGCGACGCCTCGCTCGACCAGCGGCGACTCAACACCGTCGAGTGGTTGGAACGGCACCGGACCCCGCTCGTCCAGCCGCACTTCCAGGCGGCCCCGCACCCCCCGCAGGCACTCGTCGACGGGTACGGCGTGCATGCCCAGCTGCTCGGCCCGGTCGTCCGGGGAGAGGCCATGACCGGCTGGTTGTCGGTCCACAGCCTCCACGAGCGCGCGTGGACCGACGGCGACCGGACCGCGCTCGCAGCGGCCACCGCCCGGGTCCACAGCGCCCTGGACACCTCCTCCTGACCTCCCTCCCATCTGCTCTTCGCTCGTCAACGCCCGCTCCCCGCTCGGCGGCGGGGGCTCATCGCGCTACCGAAAGGTCCACCCCATGACCAAGGACATCAAGATCTGCCTCGGCGTCGACGTCGACGCCGTGGCCGGCTGGCTCGGCTCGTACGGCGGTGCGGACTCCCCGAACGACATCCAGCGCGGCGTCTTCGCCGGCGAGGTCGGCATCCCGCGCATGCTCACCCTCTTCAAGCGCTACGGGATCCGCACCAGTTGGTTCATCCCGGGCCACTCGATAGAGACGTTCCCGCAGCAGACCCGGATGATCGTCGAGGCCGGCCACGAGGTCGGCGCGCACGGCTACTCGCACGAGAACCCCATCGCGATGACGCCGCGTCAGGAGGAGGACGTCCTGGCCAAGTGCGTCGAGCTGATCGAGGAGTACACCGGCCGCCGCCCGCGCGGCTACGTGGCGCCGTGGTGGGAGATGTCCCCCCACACCGCGGAGCTGCTGCACAAGTACGGCTTCTCCTACGACCACAGTCAGAACTACCGGGACTTCACGCCCTTCTACGCCCGGGTCGGCGACAGCTGGACGAAGATCGACTACTCGCGGGACGCCAAGGACTGGATGAAGCCGCTCGTCCACGGCAGCGAGGTCGACCTGGTGGAGTTCTGCGGCAACTGGTACGTGGACGACCTCCCTCCGATGATGTTCAACAAGCACGCCCACAACAGCCACGGCTTCGTCAGCCCGCGCGAGCTGGAGCAGACCTGGCGCGACCAGTTCGACTGGGTGCACCGCGAACTCGACTACGCCGTCCTCCCCGTCACCCTCCACCCCGACGTCAGTGGGCGCCCCCAGGTCCTGCTGATGCTGGAGCGCTTCATCGAGTACGTCGGCGCCCACGACGGCGTCACCTTCTGCACACTTGAGGACGCCGCCGACGACTTCCGCCGCCGCTTCCCGTTCGCCGGCACGGAACGCCCGGCCGATATGCGCTGAGCCCCGATGCTCGGGCCCGGCGCCGCCGACGCGCCGGGCCGGAGCCCCCTCCACCCGAACGGCACCGCACTTGGCTTCGGGCCGACCGGACGACAGGCAGTACCCACGCGCCGGCGACGTCACGCACCACGGTTGAATGCTGTTCACCTCGTGGATGACGAGGAACGCGTGCGGGCAGGCCGCACGTCTACGGCGGAGGGTGAGGATTTCGGTGGCACGTACGAGGCTGCGGGACCGGTTACGGTACTGGTTCGACGCCACGATGGACCGGGGGACGCCGGCCCTCATCGGCTGGCTGGGCCTGGCCTCGGTGGTGTTGATCGTCGCGGTGACCGCGCTGGTGACCCTGTTCGCCCGCAAGGACGCCGGGGAGAACGGCGGTTGGCCGGGCATCGCCTGGATGAGTCTGCTGCGGACGCTCGACCCCGGCACGATGGGCGGGGACTCGGGCGGGCCGGTGTTCCTGGCGCTGATGCTCCTGGTGACCATCGGCGGGATCTTCATCGTCAGCGCGCTCATCGGTGTGCTGACGACGGGGCTGGAAGCCCGGATCCAGGAGCTGCGCAAGGGCAGATCACGGCTGATCGAGCGCGGCCACACCATCGTCCTGGGCTGGTCCGAGCAGGTGTTCACGGTGATCGCGGAGCTCGTCGAGGCCAACCAGAGCGAGCGTCGGTCGTGCGTGGTCATCCTCGCCGACCGTGACAAGGTCCAGATGGAGGACGAGATCCGCCGCCGGGTCCCGGACACCGGTCGCACCCGGGTGGTCTGCCGGTCCGGGAGCCCCCTCCAGCGGGCGGATCTGGAGTTGACGAGCCTGGATTCGGCGAAGTCGGTCATGGTGCTGCCGCCGGTCGGGGACGACAGCGACACCGACGTCATCAAGGTGCTGCTGCTCCTCAACAGCCGTTCCTGGAAGGGCACCCGGCGGCCGCATGTCGTCGCCGCGGTGCAGAACTCCCCCAACCTGGCCGCGGCCCGGCTGGCGGCGGGCGACACCGCGCTGGTGATCGACGCCGACGACATCGCCGTACGGCTCATCGTGCAGTCGCACCGCCAGTCCGGCCTGTCCACGGTCTTCGACGAAATCCTCAGCTTCACCGGCAACGAGATCTATCCCTTCGCCGCCAAGGCACTGCACGGCACCACTTACGGGGAGGCGCTCAACAGGTTCGACCTCGGCGCTCCGGTGGGGTTGCGCACGGCCGCCGGCGACACCCTGGTCAACCCACCGATGGACACGGTCATCGGCCCCGGCGACCAGGTGCTGGTGCTCGCCGAGGACGACCTCGTCATCCGGTTGGCGAACGCCCGGCCCGCGTTGACCGAGTCGGCGATCACCTCGACTCCGGGCCGCTCGCCGAAATCGGACCGCACCCTGGTGATCGGCTGGAACTCCCGCGGGGCGAAGATCATCACGCTGCTGGACCGCCTGGTGGAGCCGGGCTCGCTGGTCGACATCGCCGCCCCGCGCCGCCCCGCCGAGGACTTCCGGGACGCCGGCGTGCAGAACCTCACGGTGGGTTTCAAACCCTGTGAGCCGACGCTCCGCCCGTCCCTGGAGGCATTGGACCTGGGCGGCTACCGGCACATCATCGTCCTGACCGACGACGACATCCACCCCGAACGGTCGGACGACCGCACATTGGTGACGCTGCTTCACCTACGGGACATCGCCACCCGGTCCGACTGCCCCTATTCGATCGTCACCGAGATGAACAGCGACGCCAACCGTGAGATCGCCCAGGTGACCAAGGCGGACGACTTCATCGTCAGCACCAAGATCATCAGCCTCCTGCTGACCCAGCTGACCGAGGACCGGGAACTGTACGCCGTCTTCAGCGACCTCTTCGACCCGGCAGGTTCGGAGATCTACCTCAAGCCGGCCGTCAGTTACGTCGTGCCCGGCGCGACGGTGAACTTCGCGACGGTCGTCGAGGCCGCCCGGCAGCGCGGCGAGACCGCCCTCGGCTACCGGCTCGCCGGCCAGAGCGACGTTCCGCCGCGGTACGGAGTCGTCCTCAACCCGTCCAAGACCGCACCCCTGTCGCTGAGCGACGGCGACTCCATCGTGGTACTCGCCGAGGACGGTCGGGTGCACCCCGGTCTCCCGGAAGCCAGGCACGCCCCCGACGTGGAGCACGCGGGACCGGACGCGGCGGCACTCTCGTAGGGCATGCGTCCCCCGCCCCCGCACCGACGCCGAAGAGGACGCCACCCTCCGCCGTCGGCGTCCGTCACCCCTCGCGGCCGGAACGGCGGGCCAGGGCCCGGCCCGCGCCCTGGTCGGCAACGAGGGCGCGCAGAAAGCCCCGGACGGCGTCGAGGTCGTGGCCGGCGGCCCCCGGCCACGCCCGGGTCAAGGTGCTGGCCGCGGGCGTCGGCCTGACCGACCTGATGGCCCGCTCCGGCGACTACCTGCTGCAGCGCAGGACCCCGTTCACCCCCGGGTACGAACTCGCCGGCGAGGTCCTGGACTTCGCGACCGCGGACACGCCCGCGCCCTCCTGGCTGCGGCCCGGTGCCCGGGTGGCAGCCGCGCTGACCCGGATGGGCGGCTACGCCGAGTACGTCACCCTGCCGCTGTGGCAGCTGGTCCCCCTACCCGACGGCCTGGACCCCCACACAGCCGCCGCCGTCCCCCTGGACCAACTGACGGCGCTCAGTCTGCTCGACACCCACGGCCGCCTCCGCCCCGGCGACACCGTCCTGATCCAGGGCGCGAGCGGCGGCGTGGGCCGGGCGGTCGGCGCGCTGGGGGCGGCGCGCGGCCTGCGGATGTACGGCACGGCCTCCGCGCCGGGCGCCCGGGAGGCACTGGCCCGAAACGGCGTGGAGTTCATCGACTACCGGCGCGAGGACTTCGAGGCCGTCCTCAACGAACGCGAACCGGGCGGCGTCCAGGCCGTCTTCGACCACATCGGCGGCCCGACGCTGCGCAAGGGCTACCGCGTGCTGGCCCCCGGCGGGGTGCTGGTGAGCTACGCGGCCAGCGGCCGGCCCGGCCGGATGGTCGCCGACACACTGCGGGCGGCGGCCCGGGTGACTCTGATGAACCTGCGGGCGGCGGCCCGGGTGACTCTGATGAACCTGCGCCCGGGCCGCCGCACCGCGCTGGCGATGGTTCCGCGGGAGATCCGCGCCGACCACGCCCGCTATCGCGCCGCGCTGACCGAGCTCCTCGCCCTGGCGCACGCCGGCACGACCGCGCCGCAGATCACCACTGCGCCACTGGCCGAGGCCGCGGCTGTCCACGCCGACCTCGAACGCCGCGCCCTCACCGGCAAGGCGGTCCTCACGGCAGGCGGCTGAGCTCGGGGGGCCGCCCGCGACCGCGACTCAGACGGTGGTCCGGGGGTGTGCCGGGTCGAGGTACTGCACGGCGGTCCGTTCGGCGTGCGGGGTGAGGAGGGCCTGGAGTTCCTCCGCCGCGGTCGTGAGGAGATGGCCGTCGCGGGTGGCGTGGAGGGTTTCGAGGACGAACGTGACGTGGGTGGAGTCCTCGGTGACGCGGGTGCGGTGGGCGTCGCGGTGGTTCCAGTGGCGGGTCAGGACATCGGTGGTGTCCGCGTAGATGATCTCGCCGGGCTTGGGGTTCTCGACGGTGCCGGGTTCGCCGAGCGGGGTGAAGGACTCGGTGCCGTCCGCGTGGCGGATGACGATGTCGCCGGTGACGTGGTCCAGGTCGAAGGCGCCGGCAGGCAGGCCGTGACGGACGGAGACGGCGTTGTAGGCGTCGACGGCCGGGTTGATGCGCGGCAGGGTGCCCTTCTTGGCGAGGCGGCGGCCGAGCGCGTCGACGCTGGGGCGGATGCGGCGGGGGTTGGTGCCGAAGGAGCGGTAGGCGGCGTGCCAGGCATCGATGCGGGGGTCCGTCTCGTCGGCGGGACTCCAGCTTCCGTCGGCGAGCCGCCGCTCCAGTTCCTCCAGGGCGACGGCGGCGTGCGGCCAGGATTCGTGGCCGCGCAGGCCGGTGGCGGTGACCAGGGCGATGCGGGCGTCGGGGAAGGCGTCCGCAACGGCGGGCGTGAGGTGGAAGGCAGGCATGGGCGGCGTTCCGTTTCCTGTGTTCGGGCGGGCGGCGCGGCCTTGAGGGGCCGAGGCGGCATCTTTCGTGGGCAAGGAGGTGGGGCCCGTCGTGGGTGACGTGGCGGTGGCCGTCGCGGGTGACGCGGAGGGGGACGGCGAGGGGCGGGCGGCCGGGCAGGCCGTTGCCGCGGGCTTGCTCAGGTCAGGGCGAGGAGGCTGACCGCGACGGCGGCGGTGCCCAGGCCGACGAGCTGGCCGCGGTGGATGCGTTCGGCGAGTACGCCGCGGGCGAGCAGGACCGTGCCGGCCGGGTAGAGGGCGGTGATCACCGCGACGACGGTGAGGTCCCCGCTGCGAGCGGCGAGCAGGAAGAGCAGGTTGGCCACGGAGTCCAGCGCACCGGCGGCTGCCGAGATGCCGTACGCGGGCCGCTCGGAGCCCAGTCTGCGGCGCATCAGTCCCGCCGCGGCCAGGATGACGGCGGAGGAGACCGCCCGGCCCACGATCAGCGGAGCCACCCCGCTGTCGGACGGTGCCTGGTGCAGGCAGACCAGCTGAAGGGCGATGGCGGCGCCGGCACCGAACGCCATCAGCAGCGCGGCGCGGGAGGGACGCGCCGAACCCGCGCCGTGTCCGGCGCTGACCAGCACCACCGCCACCAGCGCGAGCGGCAGTCCTACCAGTCCGGCGGCGGCCAGATGCTCGCCCTGGAGCAGCCCCACGCCGACGGGCAGTGCGGCGGACACCAGCGCGGTCACCGGCGACAGCACGTTCATCGGACCGATCGCCAGGGTGCGGTAGAGCAGGGCGAACGCGGCGGCCGAGGCGACCCCCGAGGCGGCGCCCCATCCGAGGGCCCCGGCGCTGAACGACGCGCCGAGCACCGGCCACAACAGCAGCTCCACCGTGAGACTGGCCGGCGCCGCGACCATCACGGTGCGCAGCACATGGGCCTTGCGGGAGCCGAGGCCGCCGAGGAAGTCGGCGCACCCGTAGGCGAGTGAGCTGCCGAGGGCAAGCAGCAGAGCGATCACGGCACATCCCTTGCTATTCATTGGAGCGACCACACCGTACAATGGAACGACCGGGCGATGTCAACCAAACGACCGGGCGGTGCATTCAAATGATCCAGCTCGAAGGATGGTGACCTGGTGGCCGAGACAGCCGCAGCCCTGCGGGCGGTCGCGCACAACGTCAAGGCGGCCCGCCTCCGCGCGGGCCTGTCCCTGGACGAGCTCGGCAGGCGCGCCCAGGTCAGCAAGGGCGCGCTCGTGGGACTGGAGAAAGCCCAGGGCAACCCCAACCTGGCCACCCTGGTACGGCTGGCCGACACCCTGGGCATCTCGGTATCCACCCTGATGCAGGGGCCACCCGAAGGCCGCGTCCGGATCACGGCCGCCGACGCCGTGGCGCCCCTGTGGACCGGAGCGCGGGGCAGCCAGGCCCGGCTCATGCTGACGACCTCGGGCCCGGCCCCCGTCGAGGTCTGGCGCTGGCAGCTGGAGCCGGACGAGGAATACCCCAGCCACCCCCACCAGGCCGGAGTCGTGGAAACCGTCAGCGTCACCTCCGGCCGGATGACCCTGGTCGTCGACGGCATCGAGCACACCGTCGAAGCCGGCCAGACCGCCACGTTCGACGGCGACGCCCCGCACGCCTACCGCGGCTCGGGCACCGGAACCTGCGACCTGATCATGACGGTCCACCTGCCGCCCAACCCCGCCTCCGCGAACTGACCCCCGCGGAACGCCCGGAGGTCGCGCCAGGGCGACGGCGGCCGCCGCCCTGGGGCCGCACCGCGCCACCATCAGCCCTCTTTGCCCGACAGTTCATTTTTGTCTGAAATTTCACATAAAATCCTTGTTAGTGGTATGCGCCCGACGTAGTGTCGATAGCGTCGCGGCCGCAGCGCACGCCGGCACAACCCCCGAGGGGCCGCCCCGACGAGCGCGCCGTATCGCCATCGATCCGGGGAAGCCGCGGCGCAACTCCACGCACAGGAGGCGAAGATGACCTTCAAGGTGTTCTTCCCCCGCAGCCGCAGAAGCGACCGGGCCCGTCACGGCCGCGACTACGGAGACTGGGGTGACTACGGAGACTGGGGTGACTACGGATACGGCTACCGCGGTCGGGGCCGTGGCAACGTCGTCATCATCTTCGGATAACGGCCTGACCCGTTGGGATCGCGTCGCATCGCATCGCGTCGCATCCCCTCTCTGACAGGTCTCTGCGGCAAGTCTCCACTGCCCGTTCGAGGGACCTGACGCCCGACCCGAGGCGGACTCGCAGATGCCACGCGAGCCCGCCTCACGGCTGCTCGCGGCAGCGGTCGCCCGGGGCGGATTCAGCATGGTGCGTCAAGACCGTGGCAGTGACGCGACAACACACGGTAGGTTTCCTGACGGAGTGCCGGGAAGTCTGGTCGGCGGCGGTTCAGCGACACCGAAGCCACCGGAGACGAGCCCGTGACCGACCTTACTGCCCTGCTCCTTCTCGTCGTGTTCGCCACGTTGGTGGCCACCGGCGCTCGCCACTGGCGCATCCCCGCTCCCTCGTTGCTCGTCGTCGGCGGCCTCCTCATCGGCGTACTGCCCGGGATACCGGCCGTCCGGGTCGCGCCCGAAACGATCAGTGTGCTCGTGCTGCCGCCCCTGCTGTTCGCCTCCGCCGAGGAGATCCCGTGGCGCGAACTGCGGCTGGTGTGGCGGCCGGTGACGGTCCTCGCCTTCGGCCTGGTACTGGCCACCGCGGCCGCCGTCGGTGCCGTGGCCGCCGCACTGACCCCGCTCTCCCCCACCATGGCGTTCGTCCTGGGTGCGGTGCTGGCAAGTACCGACCCGGTCGCGGTCACCGCCCTCGGCCGCAAGATCGCGCTACCGCCGCGCATTCAGGTGCTGGTCCAATCCGAGAGCCTCTTCAACGACGCCACCAGCCTGGTGCTGTTCAAGGTCGCGGCGGGCACCGCCATAGCCGCCCATGCGGTCAGCCTGCCCGCGGCCGGCAGTCAGTTCCTGCTCCTGGGCGGCGGTGGGGCGCTGGTCGGCGGCGCCGTCGCGACCGTGGTGGCGCTGATCCGGCGGCGCACCGAGGACCCGATCCTGGAAACGGTGATCGCCCTGGTCACCCCGTACGCGTCGTACGTCCTCGCCGAGGATCTGCACACCTCGGGCGTCACCGCGGTGGTGGTCGCGGGGGTGGTGCTGGGCAGCACCGGGCACAGGCTCACCAACGCCGCCATCCGCCTCCAGGTGCATGCCGTCTACGGCACGGTGGTCTTCCTCCTGGAGAGCGTCGTCTTCGCCCTTATCGGCCTGGAACTCCCCGCGCTCGTCGGCCAGTTGACTGCTGACGAGGACACCTGGCCGTTGGGTGTGCTGGCGGTGGCCGGCACCGTGATCGCCGTCCGGCTCCTCGGGGTCCTTCCGCTCTCCGCCGTCATGCAGCGCCGCCGCGGCAACGGGGCGGTCACCTGGCGCATCCCCACGGTGGTCTCATGGGCCGGTACCCGCGGCGTGATGCCGCTGGCCGCCGCGCTGTCCATCCCCCTGGCCGCGCACGACGGCAGTCCGCTGCCGCACCGTTCGCTGATCCTCGTCCTCACCACCGGCGTGGTCGTCTTCACCCTCGTCCTCCAGGGCTTCACGCTCGCCCCGGTCGTCCGCTGGTCGAAGATCGCCCTGGAACCGGAGCACACCGCCCGCGAAGAGGCCCGGGCCCGCGCCGGTCTCGCCACGGCGGGACTGGCCTGCCTGGACGAACTCGAAGCCGCCGAGGCCGCACCCACTCCCCTCCTCGACCAGCTGCGCCGGGGGCTGTTGGCCCGCCTGGACCAGGCCGACGCCGACCAGGACGACGGCACCGCCTCCTCCCCCTGGGCGCCGGCGACCACCTACCGGGCCCTGCGCCGCACCGTGATAGCCGCCGAATCCGCCCAGCTGCAACGGCTGTACGCGGAGAACCACATCAGCGACACCACCCGGCGCCGTCTGCAACGCGGTCTGGATCTGGAGGAGGCCGGGCTCGGCGAGGAGTGACCCGTTACGTACCGGCGAGATACGGCACGTGTTCAAAGTCGGCCGGACGCCGGGGTGTTCGCGGGGCCGCCCGCCGACGTCCCCGGCGGGCGCACCATGAAGACGTCGATCGGGTCCTGGGACTCCACTACGAAACCGTGGCGCTCGTAGAGCCGACGGGCGGCGCTGCCCTGCAGGACGTTCAGGCTCACGGTCATGCCCTGCGCGTCGGTCCGTTCAAGTACGTGGCGCAGGACGGCGGATCCCAGTCCTCGGCCCTGACGGTGCGGAGCAAGGTAGAAGTGCTCCAGCCACTGTCCGCCGTCGGCGGGCCGGATCGTGACGCACCCGCTGAGTTCGCGGTCGATCATGATGACCGACGTGTGCCGTGGGGAGAACGAGTCCCGCAGCCGCTGCCGTACCCGGTGCTCGTCGTAGCGCCCGAGGCGTTCCAGGTCCGCACGCATGACGGTGGCCCACAACTCCGCGATCACCTCGACGTCCGCCGGCACCGCCGAACGCAACAGCCGGCCTGCGGCCCGCGCGGGCACCGCCCCGTCCGGTCGCGTACCGCTGCCCGTCGTCCCCGCATCCATGGGCGGAGTATCTCAATCCGCCTCCTGTGAGCGGACGATCGGGACCTGGTACGGCCGACGGCCGGGGAGCGCGGGCCGGTGTCTGCGCCTCTGTGGTGGGTGGCGGTGTCATGGAATCGTCAGGGTCTCCCCTCCCCGCGCAAGGGAAGCGCCAACGCCTCGCGATCGCTTCGTCCAAGGCGCTTCGATGGAACGAGGTGATGTGGCACAGGCCGAGGAGTTGACCCCATGAACAGACCTGGCAACCGCGTCGTGGCGGGGGTGAGTGGTTCGCTGGGCAGTCTGACCGCTCTGCATCGGGCCGCTTCCGAGGCACGCGCCACCGGCGCCGCGCTGTGGGCCGTGCTGGCCTGGGAACCGCCGGGCGGCGACATCCCCCATCGCGGCGGGGTCTGCCCGGCGCCCAGGACCGCCTGGCGCAGCATGGCCGTCGACCGTCTCGCCGACGCTCTCGACACCGCTTTCGGAAGTGCCGGGCCCGGGGTACCGGTGGAGCCGCTCGTCGTATACGGCAAGCCGGGCACGGTCCTGCTGGAGGTCGCCGATCGGCCCGAGGATCTGCTGGTGGTGGGGGCCGGCGCCCGTGGACCACTGCGCCGGGCGCTGTGGCCCTCCGTATCCCGGTACTGCCTCGCCCGCGCTTGCTGCCCGGTGCTGGCCGTGCCGCCCTCGCCCCTCCACCGCGCCCTCGACGCCGTGCACCGCCGAAACACCTGGAAACTCCCCCTCACGACCGAGGGATTGGCCGGAAGGCGCTGACACCGGACCGGACCGCCGGAAAACGGCGACGCGTCGTGCGACCAGCGTGCAGTAAGGCGCCTGGACGTCGTCGCGCAGACGCAGGCCGAGGCAGGTCGCGGTCCTGCCTCGGCCGTCCTCCTCGGTGGGCAACCACACCGGGTGTCCGACGTTCCCCACCGGGACACGCTCCGCAAGGGACCGGATGGCCCTCCCCTCGCTACCCCGTCCGGACCTTGGCCCGGGGTGCCCGTTGCCCCGACGATGGCATGTACGCGGAATGGTCCTCCGCTGCCGGAGCGGGCGTCCTCCAGGACGGCCGCCCCGGCTTCTCGGGCGGCGAGGTGGTCGGGCGCAGCGGGCCGTGGCCGATTCGCGCTTCGGGGCTCACGACGTGATCGTCAGGACCTCGTCCACCGGTCGGCGCGGTGTGCGCGGCCCGTCGGGGCCGTAGCCGAGGCGGAGGATCATCTGTACGCAGCCGGTGCCGGAGAGCGGGTCGCGCAGCAGCCAGCGCAGGTCGGGCCATTCCAGGGCCTGGGTGGCGAAGGAGCTGGCGAGTCCCTGGCGGGTGGCCAGCAGCAGGACGCGTTCCAGCGCCTGGCCCGCGCGGAGCCAGTCCGCAGGATCGTCGTGGGCGGTGCTGAGGGAGGCCAGTTGCGGCCGTTTCTCGAAGTCGGCGTAGGCGCGTCCGGGGACCGTGCGCCGACCGGCGAAGTCCCGTACGGGCGCCGTGCCGCCGCGTTTCGCCGGACCGAAGGCGTACTCCGGGATGCCGTCCGCGGGGGCTTCGGTGGAGGCGTCGCGGGTCCATCCGCGCTGTTCGGCTTCGCGGCCGTCGTCCATGCGGTCGTAGCCCTCGGCGTGCAGGATGAGGTCGAGTACCGCCTCGCGGTGCGGAGTGGTGAGGAAGGCCAGCCGGGCCCCTTCCCTGGCCGCGGCCTCGACGAGGGCGGCGCGGAGGCTGTCCGGGATGCGCCGCTCGGTGAAGGGGTGGCGGCTGGTGTGCCGGTCGGCGAGGGCCGAGTAGAGGCCGGAGAGCGCCACGTCCAGCGGCTCGTGCGGCACGTCGAGCCGTACGGAGGCCAGGAGCGTCGGGGTGTGGGGAGCCGGCAGCAGGGTGGTCACGGTGCGGTGGCCGGCATGCGCGGCCGCGGCGCGGAGGTTCAGCAGGGCCGCCCCGCAGCCGAGGTGCAGTCCCCGGGTGGTGGGGTCGGCCAGCGGCATCGCGCGGTCCGGGTCGGCGAACAGCAGCATGGTGCGCGACGCCCGGGAGTACTCGAAGTGCCACGGCTGGGCGTTGTGCATCGAGGGCGCGGTGGTGGCTTCGGCGACCAGCGACCTGACGGCCGTGTCGTCGAGGGTGCGGTGGGTGAGCACCGGGGGCCTCCCGGGCGGATCGGACCGCGTCCGATCCGGACGCGGACGGTGGAGTCAGCGGGTTCCTCCAGGGTCGCGGGGCTCCGTCGGCGGCATCAGGGGCCATAGGGCCCCGGCTGGGGGCCGGTCGGCCTGCCGGGGACGGCCGGGCCACGGGGCGGGGCCGAGTGGCTCATAGCGGTCCGTTCGCCGGCCGGGCCACGCTGGGAGTGCGGCCGCGCCGCCGGCCGCCGTGGTGGAAGGAGCCGGAGATGGAGCACCGCACGATTGGTGAGCTGATGACCCGGAAGGTCGTGAGCGTGCAGCTCGACACCCCCTTCAAGGAGATCGCGCAGACGCTCGCCGACCACGCGGTGAGCGCCGTCCCGGTGCTCGACAGCCTCGGCCGGCCGGCCGGCATCGTTTCGGAGGCCGATCTGCTGCGGAAGGCGGCCGACCGGTCCGATCTGTCCGGGCGGACGCCGCTGCCGCACCTGGAGGCGTGGGAGAAGGCGCGGGCGGAGGGCCGTACCGCCGGAGAGCTGATGTCCGCTCCGGCGGTGTGTGCCCACCCGGAATGGACGGTGGTGGAGGCGGCGCGCCTGATGGAGGTGCAGCAGCTCAAGCGGCTTCCCGTGGTCGACGAGGCGGATGCCCTGCTGGGCATCGTCAGCCGCAGCGACCTGCTGCGCGTCTTCCTGCGCAAGGACGAGGCGATCCGGGAGGAGATCACCCGGGAAGTGCTGGGGCGCACGGCGCGGCTCGGTGCGTGGGACGTGACCGCCGACGTCGAACGGGGACAGGTGACCCTGCACGGCAGGGTGACGGACCCGGTGCTCATCCCCGTGCTGGTGCGGATGTCCGCGAGCGTCGACGGCGTGGTGTCGGTCTCCCACGACGTGCGGGGCTCCGATGACCTGAGGGCCGCTCCGGCCACCGGCGGCCGGGCCGGCGGGGCGGACGAAGGACGGTCGGGGCGAAGCCGGTCGCCGTCATGAAGTACCTCGTCACCGTCGGTGTGGACGGGACGTCGCAGGCCCTGGCGGCAGCTCGGTGGGCGGCACACGAGGCGCGGCTGCGGCAGTCCCGGCTGCGGATCCTGACCGCCTGGCCGCCCCTCGCCGCAGGGCCGCGCGGCGCACCGCGGTCGTCGGAGCCGCCGCACTGGCCGGACCGGATCATCGAGGAGGCCAGGTCGACGGTCGAGTCGACGGAGCCGGGGGTGCCCGTTGACGTGGCTCTGGTGCGCGAGCAGCCGCTGGAGGCCCTGGTCGAGGCCGCCGCGCAGGCTGATCTGCTGGTCCTGGGGTCGCGGGGGCTGGGCCCGGCGGCGCGTTTCGCGCTGGGCGAGACCGGCCTGGACCTGGTGCCGCGGATCACGATCCCGGTCGTCCTGGTCCGCTCCCGGCAGGACAGCCCCGCGGCCGAGAGCAGCAGCAGCGTCGCGGTCGGTGTCAGCCTGCACGCGCCCTGCGAAGGGCTGTTGGCCTTCGCCTTCGAGACCGCCGCCCGGCGAGCCGTCCCGCTCTGCGCCGTACACGGCAGGAACCTCCCCGCCGTTCGCCTACGACCGCGGCGGTGGCGCGGAGCGGGACGCGGCGGACGACGCCGCCCGGATCGCCCGCGAGGAGCTGTCCGAGGCGCTGCGCCCGTGGCGGGAGAAGTTCCGGGACGTGCGGGTGGAGGAGCAGGTGGTCATGGAGAGTCCGGCGCCCGCCCTGCTGCACGGCGCGGCGGGCGCGCAGCTGCTGATCGTCGGCCGTCGGCATCTCGGCCGTGCGGTCCCGCGCATCGGCCATGTCGTCCACGCGGCCGTCCACCACGCGCCCTGCCCCGTGGCGATCGTGCCGCACGGGTGACCGCTCCGCACGGGTGGCGACTGCGCACGGGTGGCGACTGCGCACGGACACGCCGGCCCCGCCGGCAGAAAGGACGTGTACGCGATGACAACCGACCGAGCAACGGGATCCGGCGCCGAGCCGGCACGGGACCGCAGCGACCTGGGCCGACGCGCCGCACTGCGCCGGCAGCAACTGGGGCTGACCCGCGAGGAGGTCGCGTCCCGGGCCGCCGCCTCGCCCGGCTACCTCCAGTACGTCGAGGAGCACGGGGCCGAACCGAGCATCGGGTTCCTGCTACGTCTGGCCGGTGCGCTCGACACCACGGTCGCCGAACTCACGGGCGGTACCGCCGACCTTCCGCCGGGCCTCGGCAAGGCCGGCGCGCACCCCGAGGTGTTGGCGCTCGGCCCGGACGAATGCCGGGAACTGCTTGCCACGCACGGTGTCGGCAGGGTGGCCGTCACGCTCGACGAGGCCCCCGCTGTGTTTCCGGTCAACTACACCGTCGTCGACGACGTGATCGCCTACCGCACCCAGGCGGGCTCCGGTCCCGCCGCGGCCGCCGGGCACGAGGTCGCGCTGGAGGTGGACCGCATCGACGAGGCGTTCAGCCAGGGGTGGAGTGTGCTGGCCGTGGGGCCCGCCGAGGTCGTCACCGGCTTCTACGCGTCCCGCAAGTTCGAGGAGCAGGCGTACTCGGCTCCCTGGGTGGGTGGTGGCCGGTATCAGTGGATCGCCATCCGGCCGACCCGTCTGAGCGGGCGGCGGATCCGCGTGCCGGGGGCGCCGACGCAGCCGACCGGCAGCACCGACCACGGCGCGGGCGCCTGAACGGCCCGGCCCCGCCGCGTGCACCGCAGGGCCGCGTGCACCGCAGGGTCGTTCAAGGCGGTGCGGGCCGGACGCTCGCGCCCGCGCCGCCCAGGTCGATCAGCCGGTGCCGGGTGGCCTGCAGCCGGCGGGCGACGACGTCGAGGACCTGGCGGGTCACCGCCAGCCCCAGCACCGGGTCCGCCTCGCACAGCGCACGCACCGCGGTCGCGTCGAACTCGTGGGCCCGGACGAGGGTGAACGCCTCCGCGCCCATCCGCCAGCGGTACGGCGGCACCAGCCACGACCAGCCCAGCAGGTCCCCGGGGCCGAGCAGATCGACGACCGCCGGCCGCCGGCCCGCCACGTGCACGTCGAGGTTGACCGAACCGGTGCGGAGGATCCAGAACTGGTCGGCGGCCCCGCCCTCCTCGAAGAGGTGGGTGCCTTCCGGGAACGTCACCTCGTGGGCGAAGGCCAGCAGGCGTTCCCGTCCGTTGGGCGGGAGTTGCTGGAGCAGCGGTGTGGTGGCCATGACGGCCCTCCTCGTCACCTTCAGGGAAGCGCGGGGCGACGCCGGGGACGAGTCCCGGTCGGCCCCGTCCCCATGGGCCGAACGACCCTTCAACCAGGCGATTCGCCCCATGCCCCGCCGACGCCGCCGGTGGCAGGTTCGGCACTGGACACCCGTGCGCGAACGAGGTGAGGGCGGTGCAGGCACACCTGGGCGATCAGCTCGTGGTCGGCTGCCCGACCACGGGGACCACCCGGCGGGACGGGGAGGTCGTCGGCCTGCACCACGAGGACGGGACCCCGCCCTACGACGTCCGTTGGTCGGACACCGATCAGATCTGGCTCTTCTTCCCCGGCCCCGGCACCCTCGTCCGCCACACCGCCTGCCTTTCGGGGGCCGCACCGCTGCGGACCGCGACTCCGGCGGAGGTGTGACATGGGCGGCCCGGTCCTGGTCGGGCTGGACGGCACCGGCAACAGCGTCCCCGCGGTGCGCTGGGGCGCCGAGGAGGCGGCCGTCCGCAACCTCCCGCTGCACCTCCTGCACTCCTGGGTCTCCCCGCCCTGGCCGGCGTCCTCCGATGGGGAGGCGGCCGACCGGCGCAGGTACGGCTCCGACATCCTCGACCGGGCCGAGGCCATGGTCGAGGAACTGCACCCCGGTATCCCGGTGAAGGCCGAGCAGGTCGCCGAGGAGGCCGCGGACGCGCTGGCGGAACGCAGCGGGGAGTGCACGCTGCTGGTGCTCGGATCGCGCGGGCACGACAGCATCGCCGGCTTCCTGCTGGGCTCGGTGAGCCTGCGCGTACTGGGCCGCGCGAAGTGCCCCGTGGTCACCGTCCGCGAGGAGGAGTCGTCCGTCGGCCCCGGCCCCGAGATCGTCGTCGGCGTGCAGGAGCCGGGCGCCGAAGGCGACACCGTGCTGGCTTACGCGTTCGCGACGGCTGCGGCCCACCGCACGGGGCTGCGCGCGGTACACGCCTGGCGGTCCGCGACCGTCCTCGGCGCGGACGCCGCCCGTCCGCTGGACGAGGTGGAGTACGCGGCAGGCGAGCGGGAGTTGCTCTCCACACGCCTCGCCCCGTGGCGGGAGGAGTTCCCCGGCGTCGGGGTAATCGAGCAGGTGGCCCGGGGCAGGGCCGTGCCCGTGTTGCTGAGTGCCTGTGCGCGGGCCGGGCTGCTGGTCATCGGGCGCCGGACGCAACGCACCCCGCTGCCCCTCGGGCCGGCCGTGCTCGCCGTGCTGCACCACTCACGGTGCCCGGTGGCGATCGTTCCGCGGGGGTGAGCGCACGACCGGGGCTTCAGGCGGCGTGGGACCGAACGACGCGCGACGGCCGCCAAGGTCCTCGACGTCAGCTCCCAACTTCTCCGACGGCACCAGGAAGGAGCCGCGGACGCCCACGAACGCGGGGAGAACACCCGCCAGTTGGACGTGACCTACCGGACGACCGCAGGCCGGATCGTCGCGGGCGACCGCGCGCCGGACGCCCCGTCACCGGCGCCGACGGCAAGACCGTCCGACTCTTCGACCTCTACCGCGGCCCCCATGCCACCCACCTGACGTTCGGCGCACCGGCCCCGGACCGGCCTCACGCCTACACCGTCCTGCGCCCCGGCCACACCGCGCCCGGCCCGCACATCATCGACACCCACGGCCACGCCTACCGCGCGTACCACGCCTCGGACGGCACCTCCCTCCTCATCCGCCCCGACGGCTACATCGGCCGGCGCCAGGAACAGCCCCGGACGGCCGGAGCACGGGCGGTGCCGCACGGCACACCGCGGGTCGCCCTCGATCGCGGCCCGGTTCCCGGCGATCGGCGCACGGATCGCGCGGGAACTCACAGTCCGTGGCGCGGCGGTGGCGCGCCCCGGCGGCAGCCCGCGGGGGCCGCCGCTCGCGAGGTGCGCTTCGGCTCCTCGCACTACCGTGGGTGGTGTGGCCGGGCCACGGATGCCGGCCGTGGTGGAGGCTTGCCGTGGGCGAGGACTACTGCCGTACGGAGGAGGGAATGCGTCCGCTCCCGCACGGACTGCCGGACGAGCTGGTGGAGCGGCTGCGTGCGGTGGAGAAGGCGAGCAGCCGGTCGCAGCACCTGCTGCTCGAAGCGGTGCTGACGGTGGGCGCGGGGCTGGAGCTGCCGCAGGTGCTGCGCCATATCGTCGAGGCTGCCGTCGTGGTGACGGACGCGACGTACGGCGCGCTCGGCGTGATCGGCGCGGATGGCAGGCTCACGCAGTTCCTGCCCGTCGGGCTGACCGAGGAGCAGTTCAAGGCGATCGGCCCGTTGCCGGCCGGCCACGGGATCCTCGGCGAGTTGATCCGCCACCCCGCGCCGCTGCGGCTGAGCGAGCTGGGCGACCACCCCGCGTCCTACGGATTCCCGCCGAACCACCCGGCGATGCACTCGTTCCTGGGGGTGCCGGTCAGGGTCCGGGACGAGGTGTTCGGAAATCTCTACCTGACCGAGAAGCGCGGTGGCGAGCCGTTCACCGACGACGACGAGACGCTGCTGTCGACGCTGGCGGTGGCCGCCGGGGTGTCCATCGAGCACGCTCGGCTCTTCGAAGAGGCCCGCAACCGCCAGGAATGGCTGGAGGCCAACCACGAGATCGTGGCCGGGCTGCTCCCGGGCGCGGAGGAGCGGGACGTGCTCCCCACGATCGTCGACCACGCCGTGCGGATCCTCTCCGCCGACCTCGGGGTCCTCGCCCTGCCGGCGGAGGGCGACTGCCTGCGCATGGAACTGGCCCGCGGCGTCGACTCCGAAGCACACCGCGGCCTGGTCCTGCCCCGCCTCGGATCGTTCGCCGGCGCCGCGCTGGCCGCCGGACGCCCGCTGATCAGCACGGACGTCGAGCACGACCCCAGGATCACCACCGGCCCGCCCCGCTGGTGGGGGCTGGGGCCGGCCGTGGCGGTGCCCATGGCGACCGGCAAGAAGGTCCGCGGGGTGCTGCTCCTGGCGCGGCTCCGCGGGCGCGCCCCGTTCACCGAACCCGAGACCGCGCCGTTGCTGACGTTCGCGGGGCAGGCCGCGCTCGCCATGGAACTGTCCGAGCAACGAGCGGCCGCGGAGCAGGTGCGGCTGCTCAGGGACCGTGACCGCATCGCCCGCGACCTGCACGACCTGGCCATTCAGCGGCTCTTCGCGANCTTCGCGATCGGCATGACGTTGCAGAGCGCGGTGCGCTTCGTCGATCACCCGGAGGCGAGCGAACGGCTGCTGCGCGCGGTGGACGACCTGGACGAGACCATCAAGATCATCCGGTCCACCATCTTCGGACTGCGCTCCCGCGACGCGTCCCGCGAGCGGCAGGGGCTCCGGGCCCGGACGGTCGCCGCACTCGAAGAAGCGACCCGCACACTGGGATTCACGCCGTCCCTCCACATGGAGGGCCTGCTGGACACGGACGTACCGGAGGCCCTCGCCGAGCACGTCCTGGCGGCGCTCGGGGAGGCGCTCAGCAATGTCGCCCGGCATGCCCGGGCGAGCGCGGCGGACGTGTCCCTGAGCGCCCGTGCCGGTCGACTCACCCTGACCGTGACCGACAACGGCGTGGGGATTCCCGAGGACGGCCGACGCAGCGGTCTGCTCAACCTCGCCAAACGGGCCGAGGGCGCCGGCGGCGGGCTGACCGTCGAGACGCCGGCGGACGGCGGCACCCGCCTGGTGTGGTCGGCCGCGCTGCCCGCCTGACACCGTACGGAGCCGCGGTACGGAGGCGCCGCCGCGCGGAGGGCACTTGCTTCAAGTGCACTTGAAGGCTCTAGCGTGTGCCGCATGACGGTGATCGACAGCTCCCCTACGACGTCGCCCCCGGTGGACGCCTGTGTGTCCGCGGGTCAGACCCACCCGCGACCGGACGGCCAGGACCGCTACACCATCAGCGAGGTCGCGGCGTTCACCGGGCTCAGGGCCCACACGCTGCGCTGGTACGAGCAGATCGGCCTGATGCCGCACGTCGAGCGGTCGCACAACGGCCAGCGCCTCTTCGGCAACAGGGACCTGGACTGGCTGTCCTTCGTGGGCAGGTTGCGGCTGACCGGGATGCCGGTCGCCGACATGGTGCGCTTCGCGGAGCTGGTCCACCAGGGCGAGGTCACCTTCGGCGAACGGCGGGAAATCCTGGAACAGACCCGGCACAAGGTCGCCGCGCACATCGCGGAACTGCAGGACACCCTCACCGTCCTCGACGCCAAGATCAACTTTTACACGGGCGCCCACCGGGCGCCGGAAGGGGCCTGAGCGCCATCATGAGCAACGCCATCGAGCAGATCAGCAAGGTCGAACTGGGCACCGGCGGCCCCCTCGTCGGCGTCCAGGGCTTCGGCGCCATGGGCATCAGCGCCGCCTACGGGGCAACGGACGACGCGGCGGCCCGCGACACCCTGGAGGCCGCCGTCGAGGCGGGCGTCACCCTCGTCGACACCGCCGACATGTACGGCATGGGCGCCAATGAGGAGTTCCTCGCGCCGTTCGTCGCCGCGCACCGCGACGAGATCACCCTGGCCACCAAGTTCGCCTTCGAGTTCCGCGCCGACGACCCGGGCCACCGGGCCATCCGCAACGATCCCGCCTACATCAGGCAGGCCGTCGAGGCGAGCCTGCGCCGCCTGGACGTCGAGGTCATCGACCTCTACTACATGCACCGCCGCGACCCCGACGTGCCGCTCGCCGAGTCCGTCGGCACCATGGCCGAACTCGTGCGGGAGGGCAAGGTCAAGCACCTCGGCCTGAGCGAGGTCACCGGTGCCGAGCTGCGCGAGGCGCACGCCGTCCACCCGATCGCCGCCCTGCAGTCGGAGTGGTCGGTCTTCAGCCGGGACGTCGAGCACAGCGCGGTGGGCGCGGCCGCCGAACTCGGGGTCACCTTCGTGCCGTACTCGCCGCTCGGCCGCGGCCTGCTGACCGGCACCTTCACCGACGCGGGCAAGGAACTCTCCGGCGGCGACTTCCGGCAGCTCCTGCCGCGCTTCACCGGCGACAACGCCAAGGCGAACGCCGCCCTCCTGGCCCCCCTGCACAGGATCGCGGCCGACCACGGCGCCACCACCGCGCAGATCGCCCTGGCCTGGGTGCAGCAGCGGGCCCAGGTGCACGGCCTGACCGTCGTGCCGATCCCCGGGACCCGCAAGCGCAGCCGCCTGCTGGAGAACACCGCGGCCACCCGGATCACGCTGAGCGCCGAGGAGTTGGCGCTGCTGGAGCCGATCGCCGGCCAGGTGGCGGGCGACCGGTACTCGGACATGTCACTCACCTCCATAGGCCGCGAGGCCCAGGGCCCGGCATCGGAGTGAGCTCGGGCACCGTGGCATGCTCCCCCTATGGATGAGGACCTCCGGGGAGAGCCGACACCCGGATTGTGGGGGCGCGTCGCGGGTGCCTGGGCGGTCGCCTTCGGCGTGCTGCACTTCTACTGGGCGCTGGGCGGCAGTTGGGGCCTCGATGTCTCGGCGGGGCCGCTGGCCGAGGACCGCCCCGGATGGTTCGTCGCGGTGGGCCTGTGGGGTGTGGGGATGCTGTGCCTTGCCGGCGGTGTGCTGGGATGGCTCCTCACCAGGCCGCGGTGGCCTGGTGCGGCCGGACGCGCGGTCGCGGCCTTGGCCTGGTGTGCCTGTGCCGTACTGCTGGTGCGCGGGGTCGCCGTCGAGGCGCTGCTGCTGACCGACGCGGCGGGCGGCGAGGTGAACGTGAGCGCGGATCAGCGGTTCTGGACGCTGGTGTTGTGGAACCCCTGGTTCCTGGCCGGTGGTCTCGCCTTCGGCCTGGCCGCTCGGAGGTTCGGCAGAGCGGAGCGCCTGCGGGCAGGGGCCGCCTGACAGTGCGCAAGGCACTGCGGGCCGCCCCTGACGGCAACGCGGGCCGGTGACCGGTCACCTGAACTCCCGCCCACGTCAGGCGCGTCGGGCGAACGAAACCCCTGGTGGGGCAGCAGGTACTGGTGGAGACTTCGGTCATGGAGTTCTTCTGCTACCACCGCGACCGACCGGGCTCCTTGGCGCTGCGCGAGGCGCTGCTGGAGGAGCACTGGTCCTACATGGACCGGTACGGGGCGGAGATGATCGCCCGTGGCCCGACCTTCGCCCGCGACGACGGCCCCCCGACCGGCAGCGTGCACATCCTCGACCTGCCCGATCCCGCCACCGCTCGCGCGTTCGCCTTCGACGAGCCCGGCTACCAGGCAGGCGCGTACCGGGACGTGCTGCTGCGCCGATGGCACAACACGCTGGGGCGCACCATGTGGGACTTCCCCGGCGGTCGGACAGGCGGCAACCGCTACCTGGTGCTCGGCCTCGGCACGGGACCGGCAGCCGACGTCACCGCACCGCCCGACCAGGACGAACTGATCGCGTACGGCCCGCTGTCGTCCGACGACGGCGCCACCTGGCTGGGCACCGCGGCCCTGGTCCGGGCGCCGGACCCGGACGCGGCACGCGCCGTCCTGACGGCGGACCGGTACGCCGACATCGAGGTCCACGACTGGCAGTTCGGCGGGCGCCCGTCCTGAAGGGAGGCGGCGCCCGCCCGCCGCGTCCGCTTTCGCCTGCGCCGCTTGCAGCATCCGGTCGAACCTTCCGTCGCCGGCGAATGCCGCGGAGGCTCCTGGCCCATCCGCACGCCCCCGTGAGCTGAAGGCCGACTGAACAGGCTGTTTGCACCTGACGGGCACATGGTCCTTGACCCGGCGGGCTGATTGGTCCCGGCTGCCTCACACATCCGAGGCAGCCGGGATCGCTGTTCGGGAGCTGCTTCCTCGAAACGCAGAAAGTGCCCGCCGCCTGAGCCCGAATCCGATCGCGCAGGCCGGGCTGGTCCCGGTGATGCGGCTGGCCGAGCCGGGTCAGCCCCAGAACTCCCGCAGGGCGGCGTTGACGGCGGCGGGCTCCTGGGTGTGCGGGTAGTACCCGGGCACCCGCAGCAGGCGACCCCCGAGGGAGTCCGTGAGGGACTCGGCCACGGCCATGAGAGGGAGCCCCACGTGCTCGCGGTACGCGGCCGGCGCGCGCTCCCAGGTTCCGCAGATCACCAGAATCGGCAGGGCGGCGTCCCGGATCGCCTCCAGCGGGATCTCCGCCTCCCAGATGGGCCGCTCCCTCATGGAGGTGGCAACGGCACGGAGCCGGCGCGACGTGGGCTCGGGCATGACCATCCCCAACCCCTCGGTGGAAGCACGCAGATACTGCTCCGGCGTGACGCTGTCCGGGATGCCCGGGGCACCGTCGCGCACCCGGTCGAGGAGGTCGGCGACGACCGGATGGTGCGCGGCGGCGGTGAAGGCGGAGGGCTGGATGAGGGCGAGGGAGCGGACGAGGTCGGGGCGGCGCGCGGCGGCGATGAGCGCGGCGACGGCGCCGTTCCCATGCCCCACGAGGTGGGCGCCGCCGGGCCCCACGGCGGAGGCCCCGTCGCCGAGAACCTCCACGACATCCTCGGCGTCGACGTCGAAGTCGCTGCGCGCGGTGTCCGGGCTGTCGCCGTACCCCCGGCGATCCAGCAGGAGGAGCCGCCGGCTGTCCGCGAGGGTCCGCTGCCCGGCAAACCCGTACGTGGAGTCGCTGCCCCAGGTGAAGATGTTGTGGATGAAGAGGGCGGGGGCAGCAGCGGCCGCCGGGGTCACCGGGGCCCTCGAAGCTGTCGGGGCCCGGCCTCCTCCGCCCGGATCGCGGTCATCCCACACGGTCACGTGCACGGCTGACATAGGCCACCCTCCCGAAGCTGAGGAACTCAACTCCCGTGAGACTAAACCTCGATCCACGGCCGATGCCCATGGATGCCCCTTGTTTATCGACATCGACATCGACATCGAACGGGGCATACTCCGAACAGGACATACTTCATCGCACCTGGGCCGCCGGGTTCACCGATCACGAGTCGATCACGTCACCAGGCCTGACCAGGCGGTTTGCGGGACAATCCCTAGCCGGCCCGTTGTGGGCCGGTCCGTGCGTCGTGCTCCGTGGCCAGCACCGCCGCCTGGATGCGGCGTTCGACGCCCAGTTTGGCCAGGAGGCGGGAGATGTGGTTCTTGACGGTTTTCTCGGACAGGTAGAGCCGGGCACCGATCTGACGGTTCGTCAGCCCTTCGCCGATCAGTTCGAGGATCTCCCGCTCCCGGGCCGACAACCCGGACAGGGCGTCCTCCTCGGGCCGGGTGTCGTCCTCCTCGCCCCGCAGGCGGCGCATCAGCCGCGCCGTCGTCGCCGGGTCGAGCATCGAACGCCCGGTCGCGACGGTGCGCACCGCGGCGACCAGGTCGGCTCCCTTGATCTCCTTGAGGACGTAGCCGGAGGCGCCGGCCATGATCGCGTCGAGCAACGCGTCGTCGTCGTCGAACGAGGTGAGGATCAGGCAGGCCACCCCGTGCAGCCGCGAGCGCAGCTCACGGCAGACCGAGACGCCGTCGCCGTCCGGAAGGCGGACGTCGAGCACTGCCACGTCGGGCCGCAGCGCCGGTCCCCGGGCCAGCGCGTGATCGGCCGTCCCGGCGTCGCCCACCACCTCGATGTCCGGCTCCGCGTCGAGCAGGTCCTGTACGCCGCGTCGGACGACCTCGTGGTCGTCGACCAGGAACACCCGGATCGGCCGCCGCGGCGAGAAGGCAGCCGGCTCGCTCATGAGGCCCTCCGTCCGTGAAACCGGGCCCCTGCTCCATCGTGGCTCCACCCGGGGTGGTGTGCCAGGGCCGAACGGCCCGGCCCGGTTCCGCCGAACGCACACCGGCCCTCGCTCCGGGACCGTTCGGCCCTCTCCCGCCGCTGCCCGGGGTGGCAGGCTCGGGGCAGCAGTCGAAAGGGGTGCGCGATGCCTCTGCCGAAGCCTCACCCGCCGTGGCGGCACGACTCCATGCGGCGGGGCACGGACGTGGCGCAGTCCTGGATGACGCTGATCGCCGGGCTGCTGATCGTCCTGGGAGCGCCGACCGCCGGGGTGGCGGCCGGACGTGCCGTCGCGACGGCGGCCCAACAGCAGCGCGCCGAGTGGCACCAGGTCACCGCCGTGGTGACCCGGCAGCCGCCTGCCCGCGTCGGTTTCGACACCGGGGGCGGCGCTGGTGGCCGGGTGCACACGACGGTGCGGTGGGTGGCCCCGGACCACACGGCGCGGACGGGTGAAGCGGCCGTGTCGCCCGGTGTGCGCGTCGGAGACCGGACGGCGGTGTGGTTGGACCGGAACGGAGCACTGATCCGGGACCCCCATACCCCGGCGGACACCATGGCCATGAGCCTGGCGGCCGGCACCGTGACCGCGTGCGGCGCCGGTCTGCTGGTCTTCGGCGCGGACCGGGCCGGCGGCTACCTGCTGGATCGCAGGCGCTCGGCCCAGTGGGAGCGGGAGTGGGCCGCGCTGGACGCGGAAGGGCGGCACCACCGCCAGTGACCCGGCCCGGGACCGTCGGTGACCGTGCAGAGGCCCGCGGCAGTCACGGCAGCGGGTCGCCGCGGCCCGCGGTCTCCTCGGGTCCCGTATACCTGCCCTCGTAGCGGTGGGTGAGCCGGCTGACGACGGCGGTGACCCCGTCGGTCTGCCGTGTCATCCGCACCAGGACGGCCGCCTGGCCACTGCTGTCCAGGCATCCCGCGAGAGTCACCACACCGTCGCGGACGGCGACGTCGATGCTCCGCGGCCCCAGCCACATCATCCGCACCACGATCTCGTCGACGACCTCGTCCCGGATCTCCTCGTCGGAGCGGGCGAAGAGCCGGAGCACATCGCGCCGGGTGAGCATGCCGACGAGGCGAGCCTCCTCGTCCACGACCGGGAGCCGCTCGATGCCGTACGAGGTCATCAGGCGGGCGGCCCGGACGACCGAGTCGTCGGCGCGGACGGTACGGGCCGGGGCGGACATCAGGGCTTGCGCGCAGCGGCCCGGGGAACTGTCGCCCGCACGCCGCGCCCGTTCCAGGTCCGTCGCGGAGACGACCCCGATCACCTTGTCGTCGGCGTCCACCACCGGCACGCCGTTGATCCCGAACTCGGCCATCCAGCGCCCCAGTTCGGCCGCCGGCGTCCCGCCGTACGCGCGGACGACGTCGCCGGTCATGACCGCCCCGACCCGTCGGCGCTTCATCTCGGTTCCCTTCTCCCTACGGTGTGCCGACCGTCGCCGGTTTCACGGCAGCCGGCGCAGATACGGGTCGCTCGCGCGGCGCGGCAGCAGACGGACCCGGGCGTCCGCGACGGTGCAGCCGTCGGGGCGGGCGATCAGCGGGGCGCACTCGGCCTCGGCCAACTCGGGAAGGTCGTCGGCCATCTGCGACAGACTGGCCAACAGGTCTTTCAAGGAGGCCGAATCGGCCAGGGCGCCTCGGTGGCCGAACAGCAGCGGGGCGCACCGGGGCGCGGTGAGCAGGTCGTGGACGTCGGTGTCGGTGAGGGGGGCGAGGCGGGCCGCGTGGTCGGCCAGCAGTTCGCTGGTGGTGCCGCCCGACCCGAAGACCACCAGGGCTCCGAAGACCTCGTCCTGGACCACCCCGGCCAGCAGTTCCGTGCCCCGCCGCGCCATGGGCCGGACCAGCGCCCCGGTCATCGCCGCGCCGAGTCGGGCGGTCAGCTCGCGGTGGGCGGTCCGCACGGCGCGCTCGCCGCGGAGGTCGAGGTGTACTCCGCCCCGTTCGGGCGTGTGGATCAGGTCGGGGCCCTGCGCCTTGAGCGCCACCGCGCCGGCCCGGCCCGCCAGAAGGGCGGCGGCCTCGGCGGCTTCCCGTTCGGTGGTGACGTACGTCTGCGGCAGCCGGGGAATGCCGTAGCAATCCAGGAGTCGGGCGGTCTGCCGGGCGTCCGGCCATCCGCCGGCCGGGTTCTCGGCGAGGAACTCGGCGATCAGCGTGCGGGCTGCCGCCGGGTCGGTACCGGCCGGCCGCATGGGACGGCCCGGGGGCCTGGCCAGCCAGTGGGCGCGCTCCGCGGCGTGCCGCAGGGCGCGGGCCGCCGACTGTGCTTCGCCGTACGCCGGGACGGCCCGCCCCTCGTCGGTGTGCAGCAGCCGGACGCGTTCCGGCTGGTCGAGCAGGACCGCGACGAGGGGGCAGCGGGCGCGGGCGGGGTGCGCCGAGGAGGTGAGTGCGGAGACCAGGTCCGTGCCCACCGCGGTGGTCAGGGCGGTCGGTACCAGGGCGACCAGGACCGCGTCCACCGCCCCCGACGCCGCGATCCGGTCCACGCCCGCGGCCAGCGTGGCCGCGTCCACCGCCGGCGTGGTGTCGATCGGGTTTCCGGCGCCGGCGCCCGCCGGGAGCATGGCGAGCAGCTCCTCGGTGAGTGCCGTGGGCAGTTCCGGGACGGCCAGTCCGGCGTCCGCGCAGGCGTCGGCGGCCAGTACGCCGACCCCGCCCGCGTTGGAGACCACGGCGACCCGGACGCCGTCGGGCAGCGGCTGGGAGTGCATCAGCGCCGCGGTCTCCAGGAGTTCGCCGAGGGTGTCGGTGGCCGTGATCCCGGCCTGCCGGAACAGTGCCCGCCGGGTCATCGCCGGTGTGGCCGCGGCCGCGGTGTGCGAGGCGGCGGCCCGGCGCCCGGCCGTCGAGCGCCCCGCGTCGACGGTGAGTACCGGCATCTGCCGGGTGACGCGTCGGGCCGTACGGGAGAAGGCGCGCGGGTTGCCGAACGACTCCAGGTGCAGCAGGGCCAGCCCGGTGCGGTCGTCGCACTCCCACCACTGGAGGAGGTCGTTGCCGCTCACATCGCGCTTGTCCCCGAGCGAGACGAAGCTGGAGACGCCGATGCCCAGGCGGGACAGCCCGTCGAGCAGTGCGATCCCGACGCCGCCCGACTGGACGGCGACACCGGCGGTGCCGGGCAGCGGCCGGCCGACGGCGAAGGTCGCGTCGAGCCGGACGTCCGGCTCCGTGTTGGCGATGCCCAGGCAGTTCGGTCCGACCATCCGCATGCCCCAGCGGCGGCAGGCCGCCGTCAGCTGCGCGGTGCGGGCGGCGTCGAGTCCGGAGGCCACCACCGCCAGTGCTTTCACCCCGGCCCGGCCGCACTGTTCGGCGACCCCGGGGACGGCGGCGGCCGGCACCGCCAGGACGGCGAGGTCGGGCGGGTGCGGCAGGTCGCCGACGGACCCGTACGCCGGGAGGCGCAGGACGGCGCGGGCGTGCGGGTTGACCGCGTGGAGGAGTCCGCGGAAGTGTCCCTCGCGGAGGTTGTGCAGGATGGCCCGGCCCACCGACCCGGCCTTGGTTCCGGCTCCGATGACGGCGACCGAGCGGGGCCGCAGCAGTGGCCGCAGGCTCGCGGTCCCGGCGGTGCGCCCCCGGAGGTCCACGGCGGAGCGGTACGTCTCGTCCGGTTCGAGGCGGATGACGCCGTGCACCGTGGTGCCGTCGTACCGCCGGGTGACGCGCAGTCCGAGGTCCGCCAGGACGCGGTGGAGGGGGTGGTTGTCCGCGAGTACGTCGGCGGTGAAGGCGGTGACGCCGTGCTCGCGGGCGATGTGCACGAGGTGCTCCAGCAGGAGGGTGCCCACACCGCGGCGGTGGAAGTCGTCGGCGACGGCCAGGGCGATCTCCGCGGCGGCCGGGTCGTCGCCGGTCTCGTACTCGGCGACGCCGATCGGCCGGTCTCCGTGCAGTGCGATCAGGGTGCGGTGCCCGGGTCCGCCGGGTGTGCAGAGCCGGTCGGCGGCCCGTTCACCGGAGCGGCGGCTCACCATGAAGAACCGGTTCCGCAGGCTGTCGGCGGACATCTCACGGTAGAACCGCAGGACTTGTTCGCGGTCCTCCGGACCTGCCGGACGCAACCGGACCGTGCTCCCGTCGGCGAGCAGCGCGCACACCGTGCGGACCGCGGAGGCCGTTTCCGTCATCGCGCTTCGTCCTTCCCCAGACATCGCCCCACCTCGCGACGGACCGGTCCCGCGCGGCGCGCCGTACGCCGGCGTTCCGCGCACCCGGTGCCGCCGCCTCAGCCGGCCACCGTGCGCCGCTCCGCCGCCGGAGCGACGCGGACGTCGAAGGTCACGTCGACCACGCCCTCCACCGCCCGCACCAGGCGGGCCGCGACGGGCAGCAGCGCACTGTCGCGGACCGCTCCGTGCAGGGTCACCACGCCGTCCCTGACGCTCACTTCGACTTTCGGGTGCGTTCCGGTGAAGAGCCGGTCGACGATCTCCGTCCGCACCTCCGCCGCAAGTTCCTCGTCGGAGCGCAGGAAGACCTTCAGCAGGTCCGCGCGGCTGACGATGCCCTCCAGCATTCCGCGGCCGTCGACCACGGGCAGTCGTTTGACGGACTTGCGCACCATCGTCCGCGCCGCCTGGGCGAGGGTGTCGTCGGCGTGCACGGTCATTGCCGGGGCGCTCATCACGTCAGCGGCGGTCAGTCCGCCTGCCTTGCGCAGGTCGTCCAGCCGCCGCCGCTGCTCCACCCGTTCCGGTGCCGCGTCCCGAAACTCCTCCTTGGGCAGCAGGTCGGCCTCGGAGACCACGCCGATCACCCGCCCCTCCCCCGCGAGCACCGGCAGGGCACTGACCTTCCACCGCTCCATGGTCGCGACGATCTCCTTGAAGCGGGCTCCCTGGCCGACGGCGACCACCGTCCGGGTCATCACCTCGCCGACGGTGTGCGGGTTGTGCGTCATGACGCCTCCTCCCCACGGCTGCGGTTGTCCCAGGGCCGTGACACCTTCAGCGTGCGGTCGCCCACCGGCCCCCGGCAGGGGCCGTCCGGCCCTGCCTCCCGCCGATCGGCCGCGGTCGGAAAGGTCTGAGAGTTCACGGAAGCGAGCCTTCCGTCGGTGGGACGACAGGTACCGACGCACCGCCCGTCACGTCGTACTCCACATCGACCACCCCCTCGATGCTGCGCACCAGACGCGCCACCACGGGCACCAACGACCGGTCCCGCAAGTGCCCGCTCAGTGTGACCACGCCGTCCGCGACCACGACGTGCAGGTCCTTCGCCGGTACCGCGAAGAGCTTTGCGAGCACCCCCCGCACCTCCTGCGCGAGGTCGTCGTCGTGCCGCAGGAACACCTTCAGCAGATCGGAGCGGCTGACGATGCCCACCAGCAGTCCGCCGCCGTCCACGACCGGCAGCCGCTTGACCGATGCCCGCGCCATCGTGCGCGCCGCCTGGGCCAGCGTGGCATCGCGGTGCACCGTCACCGCGGGGCTGGTCATCAGCTCCCCGGCGGTCACGGCCTCCGCCCGGCGTACGTCGTCGACCAACCGCAGACGTTCGAGGGTGTCCGCGTCCGCCTCCCGGAACCCCTCCTTGGGCAGCAGATCGGCCTCGGACACCACGCCGACCACCCGCCGCTCGGCCGAGACCACCGGCAGGGCGCTCACCTGCCATCGCCGCAGGGTCTCGACGATCTCCTTGAAGCCGGCCGCCCGGTCGACGGCCGCCACGGGCTGGGTCATCACGTCGCCGACGCGGTGCGGGGTGTTCGGCATGGTGGCGGGCCTCCTCGGGAGCAGCTCCGCGCCGCACGGTCGTCGTGGGGCCGTACGGCGCGCCCGGTCGGACAGCACTCCTCAGCCTGCGTCCCGGCCCGCCGATCGGAAAGGGCCGTCCGGCCCCCATCGGGTGAGGCCGCCGCCCCGTCTGCGCCCCCATTCGGCCCCCACGCCCGCCCGGACGGGTCCCGGACTCCGTACCGTCGACGCATGGCGGACGACCACGAAGGCAGGAGCCGGGAGCCCGGGAAACTGCCGAAGGCACGGTACGAGCGCGAGCTGTACCGACTGCAGACGGAGCTGGTGAAGCTCCAGGAGTGGGTCCGCGCCGAGGGCGCCCGGCTCGTCGTGGTCTTCGAAGGGCGCGACGCGGCCGGCAAGGGCAGCACCATCAAGCGCGTCACCGCCCTCCTCAACCCCAGGGTGGCGCGGATCGTCGCGCTCCCCCGGCCCACCGAACGCGAGCGCACCCAGTGGTACTTCCAACGCTATGTGGAGCACCTGCCGGCGGCGGGCGAGATCGTGCTGTTCGACCGCAGCTGGTACAACCGGGCCGGTGTCGAGCGGGTGATGGGATTCTGCACGCCCGCCGAGTACCAGCGCTTCCTCCACCAGTGCCCGGTCGTCGAGCGGATGCTGGTCGAGGACGGCATCCTGCTGCGCAAATACTGGTTCTCGGTCAGCGACGACGTCCAGGAACTGCGCTTCCGGCAGCGGCTGGACGACCCCACGCGCCGCTGGAAACTCTCCCCGGTCGACCTCGAATCACTGACCCGTTGGGAGGACTATTCACGGGCCAAGGACACTATGTTCGTCCACACCGACATCCCCGAGGCACCGTGGTACGTCGTCGAGAGCGACGACAAACGCCGGGCCCGCCTCAACATGATCGCCCACCTGCTGTCGACGGTGCCGTACCACGACGTCACCCCGCCCGTTCTCGAAGTGCCGCCCCGGCCACCGGGCACCGGCTACCGCCGGCCACCCCGTGACCTGCAGACCTACGTTCCCGACCATTCCGCCGGGCTGGAGGGGTGAAGCGGGGCGAGCGAGCGGCGGAACCGAACAACCTCACAGAGAATTTCGAGAGCTTCACATAAAGTGTGTGATCTCTTAGGGTGAGGGCGCGACGGAAGACCGCCGCGAAGACGAACGGGGGTGCCCACGATGCGGGCGAGTCGCGGCTCCGAGGCCGAGGTGGAGGAGCGCCGGCAGGCGGTCCTGCGCCACGTCGCCGAGGAAGGCGAGATCCGTATCACCGATCTCGCCGAGCGGATGCGGGTCAGCGTGATGACCATGCACCGGGACCTGGACAACCTCCACGAGCGGCAGTTGCTGCGCAAGGGCCGCGGAGTGGCGACGGCCTTCTCCGACGTCACCATGGAGAGCGCCCTTCGCTTCCGGGAGAACGCCAACGCCGCGCTCAAGACCGCCCTCGCCGACGCGCTCGCGGAAGAGGTCTCCCCCGGCGACACGGTGCTGCTCGACTGCGGCTCCACACTCTTCCCGCTCGCCCGCCGGCTCACCTCCGTCGAAGGGCTCCGCGTGATCACCAACTCGCTGCGGGTCACCGCCCTCATGGCCGGCTCCGCGGCCGAGGTCACGCTGCTCGGCGACCGCTACTACGAGGACTTCGAGTCCTGCGCCGGTCCGCAGTCCCGCCGCCAACTGCAGGACATCCGGGCCACCGTCGCCTTCGTCACCGCCACCTCGGTCCGCGACGGCCGCCTCTACCACCCGGTACGCGAATACGCCGAGACCAAGCGGGCGTACCTCCAGGCCGCCGACCGCGCCGTACTCGCCGTCGACCACAGCAAGTTCGGCCGCACCGCCACCTACCCGTACGGCGACGTCGGCGGCTACGACCTGCTCGTCACCGACTCCGACACCCCGGAGCGCGAACTGAAGCCCGTCCGGGACCTCGGCGTCGAGGTCCGCACCGTGGACGTGCGCACCGACGCCTCCCAGAGCTGACCCGATTCGAGCCGAGGCCCACCCCGCCCCGGCGCATCCCCCGAGAGAGGCCCCGGCCATGCGTGCTGTCGTCATCCACACCCCCGGGCACTACGAGGTCACCAACGTCGAGGACCCCGCCCCCGGCCCCGGCGAGGTCGTCGTCGCGCCCGCCGCGGTCGGCATCTGCGGCACCGATGTGCACATCGTCCAGGGGGAGTTCGCCCCCACCCCGTACCCGATCGTCCCCGGCCACGAGTTCACCGGCGAGGTCGTCGCACTGGGCGCGGGCGTGACCGGGCTGCGCACCGGGGAGCAGGTCGCCGTCGACCCGTCGCTGTTCTGCGGGGCCTGCCACTACTGCGCGAACGGCCACGGCAACCTCTGCGAGAACTGGGGCGCGATCGGGGACACCGTGGACGGCGCGATGGCGGAGTACGTCAAGGTGCCGGCCGCCAACTGCTACCGGCTGCCGGAGAGCGTCGACGTCGCCCAGGGCACCCTGATCGAGCCGCTGTCGTGCGCGGTGCGCGGATTCGACGTCCTGCCGCGCCGCCTCGGCGACCACTACCTCATCTACGGCGCCGGCACCATGGGCCTGATGATGCTCCAGCTCGCCAAGGCCGCCGGCGCGGCGTCCCTCTCGGTCGTCGACATCAACCGGGACCGGCTGGAGATCGCCGAACGGCTGGGCGCGGACGCCACCGCCACGGACGCCCCCGCCCTGAACCGGCCGCAGGGCTGGGAGACCGTCATCGACTGCACCGGCGTCATCCCCGTCATCGAGGACGGGCTCACCCGGGTCCGACGCGGCGGCACCTTCCAGCAGTTCGGCGTCGCGCCGTCCGCCGCCAAGGCGTCCTTCTCGCCGTTCCGGGTCTACAACGACGAGATCACCATCGTCGGGTCGATGGCCGTCCTGCACAGCTTCGGCCGCGCCGTGGACCTGATGGCCAAGGGCGTCATCGACGCCGACACGATGATCACCCACCGCTACCCCCTGGACGACTTCGGCACCGCCCTGCAGACGTTCCGCGACGGCTCCGGCCGCAAGATCCAGCTCTGTCCGCAGTCCTGAACTCACCCGAGCCACCCGAACGGCCTGCCCAGCGCCCGCCTGCGTGTCATACCCACCGCACCTCACGCCGATCCGAACAACCACCTGCTGCCCCCCGGCATCAAAGCGGGTGGACGACAGCGAGCTCAAACAACCGATCGACCGCGACAGCACAACCTTTCGTTGTGTCGCTACCATGGGCGGCGTGGATCTTGATGCTGTGCGCACCTTCGTGGCTGCCGCGGACGCCGGGCGGTTCCAGGACGCTGCCGCCGAACTGTCGATCACCCAGCAAGCCGTCTCCAAACGCATCGCCACGCTGGAGAAGATCCTCGGCGTGCGACTGTTCACCCGTGCCCCGCGCGGGGCGAAGCTCACCATCGACGGACAGGCGTTCCTGCCGCACGCCCGCGACCTCCTGCAGACCGAAGCGCGGGCGGTCGCCTCCGTGTCCCCCGGCACCCGCGCGCTGCGCGTCGACGTGATCGGCCGGCGGCTCGCTCCGGCCGCCCTGATGCGCGACTTCCATCGCGCGCACCCCGAGGTCGAGCTCGATGTCGTGACCCTCTTCGATGCCGACGCGGCCGTCGGCGCCATCCGGTCCGGCACCATCGACGCGTCCTTCCGCGCCGTCACCATGCCCGGCCGCCAACTCCCCGACGACATCGAGGCCACCCGGGTCTTCGACGAGCCCATCCAGCTGCTCACCGGACCGGCGCACCCGTTCGCCGCCGCTCGCGCGGTCACGCCCGCCCAACTCGTCGGGCACCGGATCTGGATGCCCGGCATCGTTCCCGGAACCGAGTGGGCCGCCTACTACGGTGACTTCGCCGCCGAGTTCTCGCTCACCATCGAGAGCACCGGCCCCGACTTCGGCACCGAGCCCCTTCTGGACACCATCGCCGACTCCCGGTCGCTGGCGACCTTCGTCGGCGAGCAGACCCGCCTCGTCTGGCCCGCCGACCACGGCCTGCGACGCATCGCGGTGCGCGACCCGGCACCGGTCTACCCGCACTCGCTGCTGTGGCACCGCGACAATCCGCACCCGACGCTCGCCGCACTCCGCGACCACCTCCGCGCCGAGCGGGGCAACCACTCCGACGCCGGGACGTGGGCACCGGCCTGGGCCTAGGTCGTGTCCGGCGCTGACCGAAGTCGGGCCGTCGGGACGCGCAACGGCCCTGGCCGGGACGCCGCTCCGGGCCCGGCCGGCTATTTGCCGGCGTGGCTGCCGACGTAGAACAGCAGCGCCAGGAAGCCCAGCAGGAGGTGGCTTCCGGCGATGTAGATGAACACCCGCCAGGACGCGCCGCGCTCCTTCCGCTCCTCGGACATCCCGCCCCCGAAGGACGGGGTGGGCGGCGACTGGTTGCCGGCCGGGGCGTCAGGCACGACTGCACTCCTCGGAGCTTCTGGTATCCGGTGTCCGGTCTCGATCGTCTGGTGGGCGGGGCAGAGGCGGAACGGCGCCCGGCCCGACCGGCTCAGTCGACCGGCGCGGTGTTGTCTGTTGCGGCATCTGGCGAATTAAAGAACTTTGCAAGTCTAGGGGGCGCCGGACCGCGCACGGGACGCTGCGCGATGCAGTGCGCGCGAGGGCGTCAGCGGTCCGCGGCAGGAAACCCCACGTGGGGGGGCGTCCCGGCAGCTCCCGGATGCTGAATTGCAAAATTTCGCAATTGGCTAGATGCTGTTGCCGTTGCGACTGTGTCCGCACAGCGCCGCGGGCACCGTCTTGCGCGTGCGTCCCGGGCGGGGTGCAGTCAGGGAAGCCTGAGGGGTTATGTCCGTTCCGCTGTACCAGGCCAAGGCCGAGTTCTTCCGGATGCTCGGGCACCCCGTGCGCATACGGGTCCTGGAGCTGCTCCAGGACGGACCGAAGCCGGTACGGGACCTGCTCGCGGAGATCGAGGTGGAGCCCTCCGGCCTGTCCCAGCAACTGGCCGTGTTGCGCCGCTCCGGGATCGTCACCTCGACGCGGGAGGGCTCCACGGTCGTCTACGAGTTGGCCGGCGGGGACGTCGCCGACCTGCTGAAGGCCGCGCGCCGGATTCTCACCGAGATGCTGGCCGGGCGGAACGAACTGCTCGCCGCGTTGCGGGATGCCGGGGGCGCGGCGCGATGACCGCTCACTGCCACCGCGCGCCCACCGGTACGGAGGCGTGATGCTCGCACCGTTGGAAGCGCTGCCCTACCGGCACGTGCTCACGCTGCCCAGCGAACCGTCCGCCGTCCGGGTAGCGCGCGAGACCGCCGAACTGGTGCTGACCGGATGGGGCATCTCGCTGCGCCATCCCACGGTGGACCCGGCACTGCTGATCCTGAGCGAACTGGTCACCAACAGCATCCGGCACGCCGCCGCGCTTTCCCCGCAGGTCACAGTGATCTACGCGGCCGGCCGGGACTGTCTGGTATTCGCCGTCCACGACTCCCACCCCCATCAGCCCTCGCTGTACGGGTCGCGCGCCGGAACCGGGGGCGGCGGGCTCGCCACGGTCATGGAACTCGTCCTCGATTTGGGCGGCACGGCGGTGGTACGTGCGGATTCCACCGCCGGTGGGAAGGGTATCTGGATCACTCTCCCGCTCTGACCCCGACAGAGCGTCCGGACAAAGGAGTTCACCGTGACCATCGAATGGCGTTACACCGTCGAGGAAGACCTCGGCATCCTCTCGGTCGCCGGACATCTGGGCCCGGACGCAGCCCGTCGATTCACCGGCGCGGTCGGCTGGGTGCTGGCCCGGGGCACCGGCCCGGTCATCGTCGACCTGAGCGAACTGCGCGGTTGGTCGGGTGAGGGACAGCTGGCCCTCACCGACGCCGCACGCCGCCTCACCGAGGCGGGCCGCCGCATGGAACTGGCGGCGGTCCCCGCCGACGGCTCCCTCGCCCCGGCCGGCGGCTGCCCGCCCATTCCGGTCCACGCCGACCTCGACACCGCGCTCGCCACCCACGGTGCGCCGCAACGCAACGGGCACGGGGCCGAACGCCACGAGTGGCGCACCAGCGGGTGGCCGACGGATCAGCAGGCGTAGCCGCAGGTGGAGGGGGGTGAAGGGCAGCGGTCGCGGCCGTCCAGGGCGACGGCCGGGCAGCGGCGCACGGCGGGCACAGGCAGCCTGCGACCCGGGGGGACGCCGCCACCGCACCGCCAGGTGACGCCTGTTACCCGACACCTGCGCGATCTTCCTCCCCTCACACGTCCAGTCAGTGCCCCCGTACGCAACTGCCGGGGCCTTCAGTGCTGGACGCAGCGGCGCGGTTCGCCGGTGCGGATTCGGTTCGACCCGGTTGCGCAGGCGAGGATGGTCCGCATGTTCTTGACGAGTGGGTGGACGCGAGGCGCCGGGATCCGGGCGGTGGGGCTGTGCTGCCGTATCGGGGAGGCGACGGCACGATGAGTACGCCGCTGTACCGCCTGAAGGCCGAGTTCTTCAAAACGCTCGGCCACCCCGTGCGCATCCGGGTCCTGGAGCTGCTGAGCGAGCGCGAGCACGCGGTGGCCGAGATGCTGCCGGAAGTGGGCGTCGAACCAGCCAACCTCTCCCAGCAGTTGGCCGTGCTCCGCAGGATGAACCTGGTCACGACCCGCAAACAGGGCTCGACCGTGTACTACTCGCTGACCAGCCCGCACGTCGCCGAGCTGCTGAGGGTGGCCCGCACCATCCTGTCGGGAGTCCTGGCCGGACAGGCCGAGCTCCTCGCCGACCTGCAGGCCGCGCAGGAGGAGGGGAAGACGCCGTCCTGACACCGCCGAGGCCCAACGGGGTTACGCGCAGGCTGCCGTTACCTCGTAGGGACTGTGCATCGTGAGGTACCGGATCTCCAGGTCGCGCTCCAGGTAGTCCATGCGGCGCTCCCAGAAGTCCCGGAGGTGCGGGAGGGCCAGATGGGCGTCCAGGTCGTCCCGGCTCCGCCATGCCTCGTAGAAGACGAACACGCCTGGTTCGTCGCGGTCCTCGTGGAAGTGGTATTCGAGGCAGCCGGGCTCCTGTCGCGTCGGTTCGACGAACGAGAGCAGCAGCTGCCGCAGGTCCTCGGCGCGCTCGGGCTTGGGTCGGGCGGTGCCGACGAGGGTGAACGGCTGGTGCATCAGTGGCTTCCCTTCCATAGGTATGACGTGCGTCGTACCTATGGAACGCTAACGGCACACCAAGGTACGATGCAAGCCGTACCTTGGAGGTGGTGCTGATGCCCGACGACGAGGGGCACCCCGAACGTGCGGAGATCGAGCTCGGCACCGTGCTGTCCGCGCTGGCCGACCCGCTGCGGAGGCGCGTCGTGCGGGAACTGGCGGCCGGGCCCGACGGCGAGGAACGCACCTGCAGTTCCTTCGCGCTGCCGGTCGGCAAGGCGACGGTCACCCACCACTTCCGCACGCTCCGCGAGGCGGGCCTGATCCGCCAGGTCAACCGCGGCAACAGCCGGATGGCGACGCTCCGCCGAGCCGACATCGAGCGCCGGTTCCCCGGCCTGCTGGCGCTGCTGACGGCCGAGGACACCCAGGACGCCTGACCGCGTAGGGCCCGCCCGTGCGGTTGTCCGGTAGTGGCGGACGAGTACGGCGCCCGTATCGGCAACTCGCCCGCGACTACGCGATCGTCTACCGAACCGTCGGTATCAGCCGTGCCGGCGAACCCGGGCGGGCCCTCGTGTCACTTCCGCCAGAACAGATGGTGCGCCACGCCGCTCGGGCTGGGCACGACCTCCAGGTGGAACCGGTCGAGCAGTTCGTCGGGGGACTCCCAGAGCCGCACCCCGGACCCGAGCTTCACCGGCGAGACCGCCACATGCAGGGTGTCGACGAGGTCGGCGTCCAGGAACTGCCGGATGGTGGTCGCCCCGCCGCCGAGCCGGACGTCCTTGCCCTGCGCCGCCTCCCGCGCCTGCTCCAGGACCGTCGCGGGATCGCCGTCGACGAAGTGGAACGTGGTGTCGGAGAGCGTGAACGAAGGACGCTTGTGGTGGGTCATCACGAACACCGGGGTGCGGAACGGGGGCTCCTCACCCCACCAGCCGCGCCACTCCTCGTTGAGCCAGGGGCCGCGCTGGGGCCCGAACTTGTTGCGGCCCATGATCTCGGCGCCGATGTTGCGTGCGTAGTCCCGCGTGAGGTAGTCGTCGAGACCCCGGCTCCCACCGGGGGCGGTGCGCATGGGCCAACTCGCCGTGGCGCCCGCCCAGGCGAACAGCCTCTCGGGATCGACGTGACCGAACGGCCTCTCGAAGCTCTGGTCCTCACCGGCACCGATTCCGTCAATCGAGACATTGAAATTCTGGACTCTCAGTAGCTGCGTCACGTGTTCCTCCTGTGTTGTCGGTGACGGTGGTGAGACTCTCCGGGCCGGGAAAACTCATCGCTCCGTCCAGGATCGGTTCAGAAAGCCGGACGGCACGACCTGCGGGCCGGACCCGGAGGAGGTCCGGATCCGGCCCGTCGATCCGTCCTTACAGATCGAGCTGGTACATGAGCGCCTCGTGCGTCGGCGTGTAGCCGAGGCCGTCGTTGATGTGCCTCATGTGCGTGTTGTTGTCCGCGGTGTCGGTCAGGAGGCCGGCGAGGTCCGGATAGCGGGTGCGGGCCTGGCTGATGGACTCCGCCTTCATCCACAGTCCGAGGCCGTGGCCGCGGTGCTCGGGCAGCACGGCGGTGCCGTAGTGCTGCCCGTCGCCCTTGCCCTTGCCAGGCACGACCAGTTCGGTGAACCCGGCGATCGAACCGTCGGACGTGTCGACGGCGACGACCGTGTGCAGGTGGTCTCCGCGCTCCTCGACGGCACGGGAAACGGCCCGGACCCGGTCCACGTCCCAGGTCATGGTGCCGTAGTCGGTGTCGTCCATCGGCATGTCGTCCATCGCACGGCGCGAGGCGGCGAACGTCTCGGCGAGTCCGTCCGGGACGGTGCCGTGCCACGACTCCAGCCGGTAGCCGGGACGCGCCCGCCCAACGATCCGCGCGAGCGCGGCGACGTCCACGTCGGCCAGCGCCAGGCGGGTGTACCGGAAGGTGAGGACTGTGCGGAAGCCCCGGGCCGACAGGAACGATGCGCCGGGCGCGCCGGCCTCGGTCTGCACGATGACGGCGCGTCGGGCGTCGTCCCGGGCCGCCGCCACGGCGACGTCGAGCAGCCGGGAGCCGATGCCGCCCCGCCGCTCCACCGGGTGTACGTGGACGGCCAGTTCGGCAAGGTGGTCCTGTCCACCATCGGTGAACAGACGCAGGAAAGCCGTCCCGACAGGGCTGCCGGCGGCGTCGGACGCCAGCCAGGCAAGGCGCCGGCTGTACGGGCCGCTGTCGGGGTCGGTCAGTGGGGTGATGCGCAGGGACAAGGTGTCTCCGTGGTGAGGAGGTGCAAGCGGTCAGTGGTCGAGATCAGTCGCTGGACAGTCCTGCGCATGCGCTCTACACCTCCTTGTCGACGACGCCGGGCGGGAGCCACCCGGCGGCCGAGAACGTAACGGTTCCGCCGGCCCTTCGCAACGGGTTATCGGGGGCCTGCTCCCACCTCGCAGTCACAGCCCGACCGGGCACCCTTCGGAGAGCGTCAGCTCCTCGCACCACGGGCGATGCGGTACAGCACGTTGGGACGTAGCGGCCCCTCGGGCGCGGCGGGGTCGTCGAAGTCGTCGGCCGGGTCCCGGGTCATGCCGATCCGGCGCATCACCGCCTGGGAACGGAGGTTGGTGGCCGTGGTGACGGCGAGGATCTCGGAAAGCCCAAGGGTGTCGAAGCCGTAGGCCAGGACGGTCAGCGCGGCCTCGGTGGCATAGCCCCGGCCCCAGGCCGAACGGGCGAGCCGCCAGCCGATCTCCACTCCGGTGAACGGCATGTCGTCATCCACCCGGTCCAAGCCCGCGAAGCCGATGAACTCGCCGGTGGCCTGCACCTCGACCGCCCACCACCCGTAGCCTCGCTGGTCGAACTCGGCCTGGAAATACGCCACGGAGGCATCGCTCTGTTCACGGGTGAGCAAGTCGCCCAAGTGCTCCCGGACTTCGGGGTCGGCGTTCATCGCCGCCCATGGTTCGAGGTCGGAGTCACGCCATCGGCGGAGGGTGAGGCGATCGGTATGCAGTTCGGTCATGCCGCCCAGCCAACGTGACCTCCGATCTCGGCGCAATCTCTTTCCCGGCGGCACCGTCAGGACTTCCGCAGGTCGGTCCGTTCGCCCTGGTTCCGCACCGTTGTGGCCGCCGGTCGCTGCTGAGGGCTCATACCGCGCGTCAGCTGGTGGCGCAGCACGCGACCGAGGGGGCCGTCGACCACGTAGTGGATGGCTGCCGAAAGCAGCAGGGAGAACACTGCCGCCACGGCCATCGAGGGGAGGACGCCGAGCACCGGGACCTTCTGCAGCAGCCCCTTGGCCACGGGTATCCCGATGCTCTGGTGCACCAGGTAGAAGGGGTAGGTGAGGGCGCCGGCGGTCACCAGCCACCGCCACCGGAGCCGGGCCAGCGGACCGAATCCCGCGAGCGCGAGGACGGCGAGGAAGAAGGTCAGCACCGCGGCGCAGACGGCCCAGGAGAGCGCGCCCCCTTCAGCGGGCCGCACGGCGTGGGCGGCCACCCGGTCGTCGAGCACCGTGAGTTCGTAGCACCAGGCGAATCCGGCCAGCAGCCACAGGACGAGGTTCTGCCCGAAGCGGTGCATCAGGTAGAGCGCCATTCCCGTGACGAAGAGGCCCGTGTACTGGCTGACGAAGACCTCGTCGAGTACGGCCGAGTCGAGTTCGCGGGCGACGATCGCGAGGGTGAGCCAGGTCCCGCAGAAGGCGATCATGCGGCGATAGGTGAGCCCGAAGAACAGCATGACCGCCATCAGCAGGTAGAAGCGGGCCTCCACCCAGAGCGTCCAGGCGACGCCTTCGATCAACTGGAGGCCCAGCGGCCCCGGGACCATCGTCAGGTTCCCCAGGACCGTTCGGAGGTCGATCGGTGTGGCGGCCCGAAAATGGCCGAGTCGGGCGATCAGGACCAGGCCGACGACCAACAGCACGGCGCACCAGTACGACGGGAACAGCCGGGAGACCCGGGAGACGACGAACTGCACGGGGGTACGTCCCCAGCAGCTCATGCAGATGACGAATCCGCTGATCATGAAGAAGAACTCCACGCCCAACCAGCCGTAGCGGCTGATCTCGTGCAGCACCGGAGCGAATTGCCTCGGGTCGTTCTCGCCCCAGAAGTGCGGGGTCGTCGTGCCCACGTAGTGGAAGGCGGCCACCGCGACGGCGGCCACCAGGCGCAGTCCGTCGATGGCGGCCAACCGGGTCCGCCCGACCGGCCCGCTCGGCTTCCGCTTGCGCTCACCGCTCCGACCTGCGGGAACCTCGTCGAGGCCGGGTCTCGGTCGGACGGCGAGCGTCGAACTGTCTTTGCGCACGGTGGATTCTCCAGACCGGATGGCAAGGGTCGCCGAGCAACGGACCCGCCGACTATGATCTGTATGTATACATGCAACGTATAGTGGGATGGCAAGCCGGGCCCTCGGCTCAGCGCGCCACCTCCGCCGTCGGCCGCGAGCGACACGAGCAAACCGGGTGCGCTCCGGCAGCCGATCATGACAGGGTCCACATATGCCGATCGTCGACGTGTCGCCCGGAGTGTCCATCGCCTACGAGAGCTTCGGCGACCCCGGCGACCCACCGGTTCTGCTCGTGATGGGATTCGGCGCTCAACTGCTCTCCTGGCACGAGGACTTCTGCCGGGCGCTGGCAGCTCGTGGCCGCTTTGTGATCCGCTACGACAACCGCGACTGCGGGCTGTCCACCAAGTTCGACGACCACCCCGTCGACATGGGCCGGTTCATCACCGCCGTGAGCTCGGGAGACCTGCCCTCCGCCCTCGCGATGGTGCCTTACGGGCTGCCGGACATGGCCGCCGACGGCCTGGGCCTGCTCAGCGCGATCGGTATCGAACGAGCCCATGTGGTCGGAGCCTCGATGGGCGGAATGATCGCCCAGACGATGGCCATCACCCACCCGGAGCGGGTGCTGACCCTGACGTCGATGATGTCCTCGACCGGCGAGACCGCATACGGCCAGTCCACCCCCGAGGCCCAGGCGGTGCTGTTCGCCCCGAAGCCGGCCGACCGCGCAGGGTACATCGCGGCGGCGGACCGGGACCTGGTCTGGGCCTCCAAGCGCTACGGCGACACCGCGCTCCTTCGGGAACTGGCCGCTCGCAGCTACGACCGCGCCTACTACCCGGCCGGGGTCGGGCGTCAACTCGGAGCGATGATCCTCAACGGCTCACGCGCGGACGCGCTCCGAGAGCTCCGGGTACCGACCCTGGTCATCCACGGCCTGGACGACACGCTGATCGACCCCAGCGGAGGGCAGCGCACCGCGGACCTGGTGCCCGGAGCCAAGCTGCTGCTGATCCCCGACATGGGGCACGACCGGCCGCGCGAGCTCTGGCCCGAGATCATCGATGCCATGGAGGCCCACACCGGCTGAACACCCACGGCGGGCAGACGCGCCTCACCCAAAGCCGCCCCCCGACCTCCCTTTTGGGGTCCGCTCACCGCGCCCATCCGCCCGTGGACGCACCACCGCTACGTCACCGTTCGTCGACCGGTGTCCAAGCCGTCCGCGTCGCCGCCATGCCGGTGTCGCCTGCGGCGCGCTGGAAACCGAGATAGGTCCAGGCCACTCCCGGGCGTCCGTGCGGGTCCTCGCGCTCCGCGACATGGACGGCGTCCAACCCGCACCGCGCGGCGAGGTCGGTGGTCTCCCGCGCCGATACGGGAAACATGCGGCGGCCGGCCGGCACCGGACCGTGGCGCAGGGAGAGGATCAAGCGCCCCGCAGGATCCAGCAGACCGACCAGGCGGGCCATGGCCGAGGCGCGCTGCCGTTCGTCGAGGTGCATCCAGACCGCGGTCAACAGGATGAGGTCGAAGCGACGCCGCCGTGCGCTCAGGACCGGCAGCTCGGGGAGCGCGTCATCGACCCACTCGATCTCCTGGTCGGCATGGAGAAGTGCCCCAACGAGCGGAGTTCGGTGGTGGGTTCGGCGGCGACGACCCGGTGCCCCTGGAGGGCCAGGGCCGCCGCGTCGCGCCCGCTGCCCGCGCCGATGTCCAGGACCGAGCTCGATCGGGAGGGGAACAGATGCAGGACCTCGCGGTGCACCTCGGCGAAGGTGACGCTCTCGTACTGGTCGACCAGGGCCTCGGCCGCCGCACCGTATCCGTCGGTACCGGCCGGTGCGCGGAGCCGTCCGCCAACCGTTTCACTGTTCACGACACGGCACCCTACGACTTGGCGGCCATGGGGTAAACGGGGAAACAGCGGCCTTCGGAGGGGCGGTCGGGTCGGCCCCGACGTCGGTCCGGAAGCTCCCGGACCAACGCCGTACACGACCGTGCGCACATCCCTTGTCAGTGCCGTGCGCTTCACTGTCCGCCATGGAACTCACGCAAGCGAACGTCAACGACCTGGTGGCCCGTCTCGGCCCGCGGGACGGCCACACGCACCTGCCCGACGACCTGGACCCGCAGGCCCTGACCGACCTGCTCCACGACAGGTACGGCGCCTCGCGCACCCTCGTCCTCGACGGCTTCACCGATCCGACGGTCGACGAGTCCGGGGGTGCGGCTCTCCTGGTCCCCTTCGAGGGCCGGGCCGTGACGATACGGGCCTGGGCGTACGGCGATCAGTGGATCGGCGCGGGTACCGCGCGGGACGCCGAGGGGGCCGAGCGGCCGGTGTTGACGGTAGCTCACCGGCAGGTGCCGGAACCGTCGGCGGTCGCTCCGGACGAGGACGTCGACTGGATGGAGCGGCTCAGACAGATCACCGGCTGGACGTGGCCCGCCCGGCGGCCGGACGTGGACTGGACGGAGGTGGAGTCGCGCCTGGGCACCGCGCTGCCGAGCGACTATAAGCGGATGGTCGAGACGTTCGGCGCGGGCGCCTTCGACGGATATCTGGACCTGGACCAGGAGCCCTGGCCGGGGCGCAGGGCGGACGGTCTGCTCATCTGGGCGGGCACCGAGCACGAGGACCTGTACTGCTGGCGGGTCGACGGCGACGAACCCGACCGCTGGCCCGTGGTGGTCCGGTCCTTCGACAACAGGGACACCTCCTTCGACTGCCAGGCCGCGGAGTTCGTCTGCCGGATCCTCGTCGACCCGCACCACCCGTACACGATGGCCCGCTATTTCGACACCCACTGGTTCATGAACTACCGGGAGCGCAGCTGACCGAGCCCGCCGTCATCGGCATTCGTTACCTGGCCGGTCGATCGGTCCTAGAAGGCTCATGAAGA